>CAXWPL010000003.1:0-432365 GCA_963666215.2 Acidobacteriota bacterium | reverse complement strand
CATCTGCGTGCCGTGATCACCGGCTTGCCGGCGGCGTTGGCCAGTCGGATGATCCGTTTTTGCACCTGCGGGATCATCTCGAGTGGCATCGCGACGGCGAGGTCGCCGCGCGCCACCAGCAACCCGTCGGACTCCTCGAGAATTGCCTCGAGCTGTTCCACGGCCTCCGGACGCTCGATCTTGGCGATCAGCGGCACGGAACCGCCACAGGCCAGGATCGCGTCACGCGCGGCGCGGATGTCCTCGCGGCTGCGCACGAACGACAGCGCGATGAAATCAACACCGATCTCGAGACCGATCTCGAGGGCAGCGCGGTCCTCATCGGTCAGACCGGGGAAGTCGAGTGGGCGCATCGGAAGCGTCAGCCCCTTACGGCTCGAAAGAGGGCCCCCGGCGATGACTTCGCAGGTAATGAGCTCGGGGTCGGAATGGCGGACTTCCAGCTCGGCATCGCCGTCGCCAAGGACGATCCGGTCTCCCGGCCTGACCTGACTGGCGAGCTCGAGGTAATCGACCGACGCCTCGAGCGCGTTGCCGACCCTGTCACCCATATGTATTCGGAACGTCGATCCGGTGCGCAGTTCCACGGGCTCGCCGTCCGGCGAGGCGATCTCACCAACCCGGAGCTTGGGCCCTGGCAGGTCCTGGAGAATGCCGATGGGGCGCCCGTGCTCCTGGCTGATCTGGCGCAGCAGCTCCACCCGTTCCCGGTGCCAGGCCGGGCTTCCGTGCGAGAAATTCAGACGTGCGACGTCCATGCCGGCGGTTACGAGACTCTCGAGGCTCTCGCGCGACTCCGTGGCCGGGCCGATCGTGCACACGATCTTCGTGCGGCGTGAACTGCGAATGCTTGGCTTCAATCCATGATCTCCGGGGCCGGGCCTAGCCCGTCGTGCGGCGCGGGGTCTTCTTCGATCCAGGGGAAACTCGTAGGGCTCGAACATGTCGATCAGCTGCACCTTCACTCGCCGTGGGTAGTCGGGTGGCACGGCGAACCACACCCCCGCCATGTCGGGCCGCCCCGCCTGCACCTGCACCAGGCGCACCGTTCCTTGGAAGAAGTCTGCTCCTTCACGGGTGCCGAGCAGGGCGCTCAGCACGTCCCCGCCGAGCGTCTCTCCCCAGAGCCGCGCAATCTCGTGCATGACCGTTTTGAGGGCGAGCACAGTCTCCGGCAGCACTCGACAGGGACAGAATACGAGCCCATGTCCGCCGATCTCGAACGGCCTCGTAAGCGCTTCGATGCGATCTGCAGTCCGACGGCTTATTCGCTCCACGAAGTTGCCTCGGTAGCGGCGACCCGACGAGCCGGCGTGCTCGCGAGCCCGAGAAGTGTGCCGAGCTCGCGCGGATCGCTGATGGTGAAATCAGGAGTGTCCATGGGTGTTGCTGGCGCCATGCGGCTGAACTCGCCGCGGCGCAGCCAGACCGTTTTCATGCCGAGATGGTTGCCGCTGCGGATCTCACCCACCAACCGGTCGCCGACGCACACGCACCGTTCCGCTTCCAGGTCGTGCCCTTGCATCAGATCGACGAACGCGGCGTCCTTGTCCTCGCCTTCGAGCGAGGAGACAAAGCGCATCTCGTCGAATCGCGAGCCAATATCGAGCTGCGCGATCTTGGCTCGCTGCGTTGCCGGATCGCCGGCGGTGACAAGAAACAGCCGGCACCTGCCTTCGAGTGTGTCGAGCAGCTGTGCGACGCCGGGAAGCGTGCGAATGGCCGGGACCTCGACAGTGAGGAAGGTCCGACGCCCGATCTCCGCCAGACGATCGACGTCCATATCGGATGCGCCGAAGTGCACGGCGGCGTTGCGAAAGTAGTCGAGTCCGCGTCCGGCCTGCGCCTGGCGGAGAAGGAACTGTTCGACCTCTGCGATTGCTCCGGGCATTCCGGCGTCGAGCAGTCGGCGGGCGGTAACCCGAAGCGCCGGATCAACGAGCACGCCCGAGGTATCGATGAGCGTGTCGTCGAGATCGAAGAAGATCGCGTCGATGCGCTCGAGATCGAGTGTCATCGAGTATTCGCCTCGTGACGGGCAGCTCGGCGAGGGGAGGCCGCGCGTGCCGGCGCGCCAACCCGAACGATCACCAGATCGATGGGTCGAATCCGCAGGGTCAATAGAGTCCATAGGATGCGGTCTGAGATGCGACACAGCAAACACATGTTCGCTTGCCCGCGCCTCGCCTAGGCTCGCTGCTCTCCGCTCGCGACTCGAGAGGCGGTAGCTGCGGCCGGTGGGGCCTGCCGCCCGACCTGACGACCTTCGGGGAGCCGCTGAGGGCACCCGAGAGAAGCCGCGAGTGGCCCTAGTATCCTTCGGGGGCCTCACCGCCGACGACAACCAGGCCGAAAGCGAGAGGGGCTTCACCGGATTGCGGGAGATCGACTCGCAGCACCCACAGGTCATCGACCCGCCCTAACGCTGGCAGCTCAGTGGCGCTCACGTCGCTCGCCGGCCATAGCCCCCACACGAATGCGTGCGTGTTCAGCTCCAGTGCGGCGTCGAGGCCGTCGTCCTGGCTGATGGGCTCCGCGATGGTTGAATCGTCCAGCGGCACGAGGGCGGCGAAGTCGCGAAAGAACGTCATGCCCGCGTGCGCCCCGTCGAGTGACTGTTGCAGATAGCGGACGCCGTACAGCCCGGGCGGCACGCTCTGGCCGCGGTAGTCGTCGTGCTCACGATGGACCTGCATGACGCCGAGCAGCGAGCCGATCTCGATCATCGGATAGCGCAGAAAGCCGCGCGCCGACTCCCCGGTAGAGGGCGGCAGTTGGCTAATCAGCCTCACGGTCAGAACATCTTCGTCGCCGTCGACCAGCGTCAGGGCGTCGCCGTCGAGCACCGCGGCGATGGCGTCGGGCAGCGCTTCGAGCGCCGCGGCATCGGCGCGCAGCGAAAAGTTCTCGGCGAGTGGCCTGACTGGAAGAGAGGCCACGCTGGGCGTACGGAGAGCGCACCATCTTCCCGTAGCACATCTCCGGTCGGTTGATGTCGTAGCTGTAGCGCGCCGCGCCCGTCACCTTTACGGAGCCGTCGATCCGCTGGATACGGGTCCCGATCAGGCGGCGTTCCTCGGGCCAAGACCACTGCCGTGGTTCGCCGGCTTCCTGGGCCCATGTGCGGGCTCGTTCGGTGATTGTTGCCGCGGCACCGGTCGGTTCGACCTTGCCGGCGTAGCGATCGCTACGTGGCACCGTGCCCGTCCCCTCGTTCGCTCGGCTCATGTCCGCGCCCCGCGCATCTTCGCAGCAACCGCGTCGGTAGCCTGGAAGATCTTTGCATAGGTCCCGCAGCGGCAGATGTTGCCGTCGAGAGCCTTCTGAATTTGCTCGTGTGGCGGGCTCGAGTTGTTCTGCAGGAGCGTGGTAACCGCGATCACCATCCCGGGCGTACAGAAGCCGCACATGGTGGCGTCGTGCTCTATGAAGGCCTCTTGAACCGAGCTCAAGCTCTCCGGCGTGCCAAGGCCTTCGATGGTCGTGATTGCCGCTCCCTGCGCTTCGACGGCGAGCACTGAGCAGCCGTAGATCATCTCGCCGTCGAGCAGCATCGAGCAGGCACCACACGTGGCGCGATCACAAACACGCTTGTTGCCGGTCAAATCGACATACTCGTTGTCCGGCGTCTTTCCCTGGCGCAGCGCGTCGAGCAGCGTTTCGCGCGGCTCGACGTTCATCTCGATGGTCTCACCGTTGACGTTGAGCGTGACAGGGACCGCTCCAGGACCATCGACGCGCCCGAGGTTGGGGTCGACGGTTTGCTCGGCTGCCAACGCTTGTGACGCCAGGAGCGTGGTTCCGATGCCACCGGCCCCGACACCCTTGATGAACGATCGCCGAGAGACCTCTGGGCGAGGCTCGGCGCCCGGTTTGCGTTTACTCATTCAGTAGCTCCGAACGGGCCGAGTTACTGGCCCTGCGAGGGCGTGACGGCGTTCACCGTCAACAAATTCCATGCCGGCGGCCACAGACCTACACCATCAGGCCAACACCTGACAAGTGTGCGGGAGTACTTTCGTTCGCCGAGAGGCGTTCCGAGCGCCCCGAATCCCTCAGCCCGGCCTTACAGCAAACCCAGCCCTGCTACGCGTGAGCCGGAAGCAAACGGATGCTGGCGCCCGGCGCATTGCGCTCGAAAGTCGAGATCAGGTGCCGATGGCAGGTGAAGGCCAAGATCTGATGGCCGTCGGCGGCGTAGTCGGCCAGGAGTCGCGTGGTGGATCGTGCGCGGTCGTCGTCGAAGTTCACCAGGATGTCGTCGGCGACGAGTGGCAGGGCCACTGCACGTGCGCCGTACACCTTGGCGAGTGCCAGCCGCAGGGCCAGGTAGAGCTGCTCGCGGGTGCCACGCGAAAGATCGGCCGGACACAGTCTTTCACCGCTCACGGCGCGCTCGATCTCGAGCCGGTCTTCTCCCAAGGGTGCGATCACGCGCAAGTAGCGGCGGTCGGTCATGGTCTCCAGATAGTCGCTGGCGAACCGCAACACTTCCGGTTGGCGCTCCGATTCGTAGGTGTTCTTCGCCTGCTCGTACAACGACACGGCGAGGGCCCGCACCGCCCACTCTTCGACCTGGCTGGTTAGCGTCGAACGTCGCGCTTCTCGCCGCTGGAGATGAGTCGTCAACTCTGCGTCGTTTTCGAGGCCGCGAATTTGCTCGCGCAACGCCCCGAGACTCTCGTTCACCGCGTCGCGGTCGGCTCGAGCCGAATCGAGCTCTCCCTTGGCGGCACCAACCGCTCGTTCGCGGCTGTCGGGATCGGTAGCCTCGAGGCGCGCACGCAGCGCCTCGGCCCCGTCGTCGCCGGCGAGCGCGCGCAAGGCCGCGATCGCCTGAGAGTGCTCGTCGAGTCCTTTGCGGATGCGCTCGCGGTAGTCCTCGGCGCTGTCGAACTCCGCATGCAAGGCTTCGATGGTGCTCAGCAGCGGGTCGACCATCTTGAGGGGGTTGTAGGTGAGCTCCAGGTGCGACCTGCCGAGATCGTTGAGCAGGGTGAGCACGTTCATGCACGATTGCTGCAGCTCGGCGAGCGCCGCGTTGACCGAGTCTTCCGCGGCGTCGGCTCTGCCATCTTTGGCCTGCAGGGCGCATACGCGCGCCAGCAGATCGAGTGCCCCGCCGAAGGTCAGGTCGTGGGGCAGCGCCTCGGCCGCGAGCCAGCGCTGCCAGTCGGCCTCGAGGCGCTCCTCGTGGATCTTCGCGTCTTCGTGGCGCTGCCAGTGCTCGGCCTCGCGCTGCGAAGCGACCTGTCGCTCGGTGCGGCCTCGCACCAGGCCACGGAAGTGCAGCCAGGTGATGACGGCTCCAATCACCAAGCCGACGACCGAGACACTCGCGGTGCTCGCGAGACGAGCCTGCTCGGGCACCAGCACCGCGCTCAATACGACCCCGGCGCCGATGAGCATCCAGGAGGCGAGCATGCTGCCGCGAGAGATCTGCTCGGCGTTCTGGACCATGGCGGCGTAGATCGAGTGTGACTCCTCGGCACGCTCGCGGCTACCGTCGATCTCGACGGTCGCGCGGGCCCGAGCATCGGCCTGCGCGCGAATCTCGTCACGAGCCGTGACGTCGGTGCGGATGCGGCGCGCGCGTTCCAGCGACCAGCCCTCGCCGAAGCCCTCGAGCTCACCGAATAGCCCCTTCCGCAGAGCGCGGGCGTGTTCGCGTCGGGCAACCGCCGTGGCGTGCAGTTCGCCCAGTCGCTCGCCGCTCGCCGCCAATCCACGGATGCGGTTCGATTCGGACAGCAGCCGTCGTTGGGCGCTCGACATCAGCTCGCCAGCCAGGGTGCGCCCATCCGGGGCCACCGCCGACCCGTCGGTTGCGAGGGCTGTCGCCACTGCTGTCGACGAGGCCGTCGGGGCAGGGGCCTGCGCGGTGGCTCTTGCTGGCAACGAAGCCGGTGTGACCGTGGCGGTGGCGACCGCTGTGCGAGAGCTTCGCCCGGCTTCGGCGAGCGCGGTGGCCGGGATGCCGAGCGTCTCCAGTCCGGTTTCCGCTCGAAGGAGCACGCTGTAGTGACTCCAGGCGCGTCGGTCGCGACGGGCTTCGTCGTATCGGGCGCGTCTCTGCTCGAGACGCTGGTCGTGCTGTTCGAGCCGACGCTCCAGCGCCAGGCGGCGACGATGAAGCTCGGCGTGCTCCTCCGGCCGCTGCGAGAGCATCTCGATGCTCTCTCCGTCGGCCTCGATCTCGTTCAATAGGCGGCAGACCGGCTGACGCTTGCCCCTGGGGCGATAGATCGCGGCCATCTCGGCGCGCAACTTGGCGTGGAAAGCCACTGGATTGACCGTGCCACCGCTCATGCCGGCGCTGTATATATGGCCCGCGACATCTTCGGCCTGCAGCGTGTCGAGCGCCTGCAGCTCGTCGAGGCCGAAGGCGAACACGTGCTCGTACAAGGTCTCTGTTGTGCCGTGCAGCAGGCTGTCGAGCTTCGTCGCCGGCAGCTCCTTGCCGTCGGCCGCTACTACGCTCACGTCTCCTCGCGAGGTCACGCCCTCTCGGCGCTCGACGCGATAATGCGCGCCCTCGTTACTGAGCTCGATGTAGCCGCCGTGAGTACCGCCTCGGAGCGGCTCATAGCGACACGCGTGGCCGCGGCGCTTGAAACCGAACAGCAGCGCCCTGATGAACGCCATGAGGGTGGACTTGCCGCCCTCGTTCGGGGCCGCCAGGACGTTCAGCCCAGGACTCAGATTGTCGAGCGTCAGGTCGCGCCAAATGCCGAAGCCGTCGACGTGGATTCGCTTGAAGATCATTGCTCGGGCACCTCGGCGAGCGGCGCCCGCTCGTCGTGCGCTGAGTTGCCGGGGCCAGCTTCGGCGGTCGCCGGTTTCAGATCGAGGGCGTGGTGCGTTGGCTCGGCGGTCGAGTGGAGCTCGTGCGGGGCCAACCGCTCGACCACCAGTGCTTGGGAGCGGCTGATCAAGTGATCCCAGTCCAGCGAGCTCCAAGGGTCTTCGCCGAGTGCACGATGGAGTCGCGCGTGGTCGAGGAGCTCGCCGAGCTCGGCGCCAACCGAACGCACCAGGGAAGCCCGTGGGGGAGTCTCCGGCGATTCAGCCCCGCCGCTGTCCGTGGTTGCCGTTGCCGCGGCCGCCGCGGATCGGGCCGTTCCCATGCCTCCTGACGGAGCCCGACCGCGCAGTGTCTCGCCCAGCCGCAGCATATCGCCGAGATAATCCTGCTGCTCGAGCATGTGCTTGATGTCGGGCACCGGCGATGTCGCCAGCTCGAGGCGCTCGAGCCACACGGGGCTGCCCTCCGACGGTTGCCCTTGCTGAGCCCGCAATGTTTCGCAGAGCTGGTCGATCGCCCCCGGTCGTGACAGCTCCGCATGCAGTGGGCCGTAGCCTTCGAGACGCCACCGAATGAGGTGGATCCGGTTCGGGTTCAGCCCCCTCAGCGCCCCCGCGATCTCGGCGAACGAGCCCTGTAGCTCGTCGATCGATTCGACATCGTCGATTGCCGTCGGTATGCGATGCCAGCGAGCGACGTCGGTCCAGACCGGCGTCAGTTCAACGGTGCCGGCCTCCGAAACCGAAACCAAGGTGGCGCCACGGGCGCCAGTTTCCTTTGTGTGCAGCGCCTGCGGGTTGCCGGGATAGTGAATCGTGGGCCTGGCCGCACGGATGGTTTCTCGTGCGTGGACATGCCCCAGCGCCCAATAATCGAACCCGCTTTTCTCGAGCTGTGCGACGGTGCACGGCGAGTACGGTCCACCCCCGGGCTCGTGGCCGATATTTGCGTGCAACACAGCGATATTGAACGGGCCAACCGGAGCATCGGGGAACTCGGCCGCGAGGTTGCGGTGCACTGCCGAGGCCGGGTAAGAAACGCCATAGACGTGCGCTACAACCTTGCCGTCATGGCGCACGATGTGGCGCTCGACGCGCTCGCCGAACAGGTGTGTCGACTCGGGCAGGTTGATGCTGGAGCGAAAGCTGCCGAGCGGGTCGTGGTTGCCTCCGGCAATGAACGACGGGATGTCGGCAGTGTGGAGGCGCACGAGCTGGTCGCGCAGTTGCGACTGGGCGTAGAGATTGCGCTCGGTGCCGTCGAACAGGTCGCCTGCAACGAAAACGGCGGCTACGCAGCGATCGATCGCAACGTCGATGATGCGCTCGAACGCCGCTGCGGGGGCGTTGCGAAGGCGCTCGCGGATGGCGTCCGGCACGGGTCCCAGGCCGCGTACAGGCGCACCAAGGTGGACGTCGGCACAGTGCAGGAAGCTGAAGGCCGGCATGATTCCACCCCGTCGTCTCGTAGAAACGGACGCACCCCAAAACCCGGCGTCCGCCCCCAGGCGCCGGTGTCGTTGCTTTCGATCACTCGACTGAAAGCGGCGAGCGTGCTCTGGGAACTCGCCCGCAACGTCGCCGACATAATAGTCTGAGACGGCCATTCGTACATCTGGTGCGGGCATCCTTGAACTGGGTGGCCCAGAGATCACGCGGCTCAGCGTCGCCAGTAGGAGCGTCGATGGAACACGCCAGCCACTGTCCGCTCGACTGTCCCGATGCCTGCAGCCTTCGGGTAGAGGTCGTCGACGACCGCGTCGTTGCTGTCGATGGCACGGAGATCAACCCGCTTACCGAGGGCTACATCTGCGGCAAGGTGCGACGGCTTCCGGAGCACCTCTACGGCGAGGATCGCCTGCTCTACCCGGCAGTTCGCAGATCGGGTGCTCCCAAAGGCGACGCGAGTCGGGACGCGTTCGAACGCGTCAGTTGGGACGAGGCTCTGGATCGGATCGCGCGATCGCTGGTTGCCGTCGCCGACGAGCACGGTTCTGAGTCGATCCTGCCCTTCTACTATGGCGGTTCCAACGGACTCCTGACGCAAGACACGTCCGATGTGCGCTTCTTCCGTCGGCTGGGCGCATCGAATCTGGCGCGCACGGTCTGCGCCGTGCCCTCCGGCCTGGCGGCCGGCGGCCTGTACGGCAAAATGCCGGGTGTTGCCTTCGCTGACTACCCGGACGCCGAGCTGATTATCGTGTGGGGCTGCAACCCGGGCGCCACGGGTATCCATGCTCTGCCCTGGTTGCGTCGCGCGCAGGACGTGGGCGCAAAGGTGGTCGTTGTCGATCCGCGACGGAATCGTTTGGCGCGCACCGCCAACATCCACATCGCACCATGGCCGGGAACCGATTTGCCGGTGGCCCTGTCGATGATCGATTGGCTATTCCGCAACGAGCGCGCCGATTTGGAGTTTCTCGCGGCTCATGCCACGGGTGTAGTCGAGCTCAGGGAACGTGCGGCCCGCTGGCCGACCGAACGTGCCGCCGACGTTGCCGGCCTGCGGCCAGAACAGATCGAGAACCTAGCGCGTCTGTACGCCGACGCTCAGCCCGCAATCATCCGCTGCGGCTGGGGGCTCGAACGCAATCGCAACGGCTGCTCGGCAGTGGCCTCGGTGCTCGCGTTGCCGGCGGTGGCAGGGAAGTTCGGCGTACGCGGCGGCGGCTACACCATGAGCAACTCTCGAGCTTTCGACCTCCGAGCGGAGAAAGCGGCGGCGGAACCGCCGACCGCGGCGCGCACGATCAACATGAATCGCCTCGGTCAGGTGCTGCTCGAGGAGAGCTCGCCGCGTGTCAACGCGCTGTTCGTCTACAACTGCAACCCCGTTGCCACAATGCCCGACCAGCAGCGCGTCATCGCCGGCCTGCAGCGCGAGGATCTGTTCACGGTCGTCTTCGACCAGGTGCACACCGACACCGCGCGATACGCCGACATACTGTTGCCCGCAACCTGCTTTGTGGAGCACTCGGAGCTCAGCAGTGGATACGGTGCAATGGTCCTTCAGCACAGCGGACCCGTTGCTACGGCTGCCGGGGAGGCAAGGTCGAACACCGACGTTTTCCACGAGCTCTGCCAACGAATGGGGCTGGCACGAGAGGGGGACCCGGGGACCGCCGCGGAGATGGTTGAGGCCATCCTTTCGAGTAACGGCGGTGCTGCGAGCAACGGGCTCGCGGGCAAGCTCGACCGCGATCTCATCGCCTACCCGACGTCGGGCTATGCGCCCATTCAGTTCAAGGACGTCGTGCCGCTCACGGACGACGAGAAGGTGCATCTCGTTCCCGCCGATCTCGACGCCGCGGCGGCCAACGGGCTCTACGGGTATCGGGACGATCCGGGTACCGAGGAGTACCCGCTGGCGCTGATCTCTCCAGCTACGCGGCACACGGTCAGCTCAACATTCGGCCAGCTGCGCAAGCGTCAGGTGCCGCTGCAAATCAATCCGGTCGACGCCCTTGCCCGGTCGCTCGAGGATGGCGACGTGGTGCGCGTCTTCAACGACCTCGGCGAGATGCGCTGCTATGTCGACGTCACCGAGAACGTGCGGCCGGGCGTTGTGATGCATCCGAAGGGAATGTGGAGTCACAACACGCTCACAGGGACGTCGTCGAACTCGCTGACGCCGAGCAGCTACACCGACATCGGAGACGGGGCCTGCTTCAACGATGCACGGGTCCAGGTGGAGCGGGGGTAGCAGACCCGGGCGATCTGAGCGTCCGCACGGGCGATCACGTGGCCGTGCGGGGGCTCCGGCGGAGCGTCTATAGTACGGGGGCACCCGCACGGGTAGCGGCGCGACCGGGAGAGCGCTGAGAAGCAGCTTCGCTCCGGATGTTCTGCATGGGATCGTTGAACGATGCCCACCCTCGAGAGTCCCGCTATCCGCGCCGTCCTGCTGGTTGCCCTTTTTGCCGTGGCTTCGGCGCCGATGGTGCGTACCGACGCGGGGCCCGCAATACGAGCGAGCGCTGTTGCCGCAATCGCTGTTTTGCCGCCGATCGCTCTGCGTCTGACCGAGCCGGCTGGCGTAAAGCGGTCGTCCGATCCGGTCACCATGGGTGTCCCTTTGCCCTTTCTGGACGGCACCAAGCGCGTCGACGACCTGCGGTTGTTCAACAGCCAGGGTGACCGCGTTGATGCTCAGCTGACGGTGCTGTCGCGCTGGGGAGGCGCTCTGAACAAGAAGGCGCGGGCGATCAAGTGGGTTCAGGTTGATTTCCAGGCCGACGTCGCTGCACGGAAGACGCTGAATCTCGAGCTCCGGGCGCGGGCAGGCGCTTCCAAGCAGGGCGGACGGGATCTACTGAGACGCGCCGGCGCGGCTGTTCTGGCTAACACGGGTGCACTGAGCTTCCGCGTGGGCGCGAGTGGGTTTCGTCTGCTGGAGAATGTTCAGCTCGACGTCGACGGCAATGGCGAGCCCGAGACCCTGAGGGTGGCCTCGGGACATACGGGTGGCGTGGAGATCGAGCGCCTCGACGGCACGGTTTTCCGTTCGAGTGCCGACGGGTCTGTGAAGGTGACGATCGAGCAGAACGGGCCGCTGCACGGGGTGATTCGAGTCGACGGTCGGCACACGTCGAATACCGACAATGGTCGGCAGCTATCGAACGGGCGGATGCCGCTGCCCTATCTGGAGTTCACGGCACGGATTCACGTCTATCGCGGCAAGTCCTGGGTGCGCGTCTTCTACAGCGTGAGGAACCCCGAGCGGTTCCTGACCACCGAGCACAACCAGGGTGGCTCGCGCCTCTAGCACGAGTTCGAGCGATTGAGTCTGGTGCTTCCGGTGATGACCGGCGGCGCGACGACGAGGTTCACGCTCGGCGGAGAGACTCCCGCCGGAGTCGAGTATCCGAACAAGGGCGGAGCCGCGACGGGCAACAGGCTGTATTCGGGGCCGTTGCCGGCGGCGGCCAGCGTTGGCGTGTTTCAGGACAGCAGCGGCGGCCCGAAATGGGGCGAGAGCAACGACGGCGACCGCGGCGTGAGCTTCCGCGGCTTTCGCGTAGACGGTGCGCCGGGTCGCGGGCTGCAAGCGAGTGGCTGGGCGGATCTGAGCACGACTGCCTGGGGCGTAGCGTTCGGGATGCGGCACTTCTGGCAGAACTTCCCCAAGGGTCTCCGGGTCGCCGGCGACGGAACGGTGTCGATCGACCTGTGGCCTGCCGGCTCGCGACAACCGCACCGGCTCGAAGGCGGGCGTCAGAAGACTCACGAGATTCTGTTCGATTTCCATCGCGGAGCGCATCAAGGTCAGTCTCCTTCTTTCGCGGCGTTCGCAGAGCCACTGCACGGAACCGTTGAACCGGAGTGGGTCGCGGAGACCCTGGCCCTGGGGCCGATCGCGGCGGCGCAATCGGGAGACTCCTCGACGAAGCGGCTCACCGAGATCGGCGATCGCGTGGTCAACGGACCCCGCGGCAAGGACCTCTGGGGCGAGCGTCTAGCGGACGACATCTATGGCTGGCGCGACTGGGGCGACAGCTATCGCGCCGGCAACAAGGACGATCGTCACTTCGGCAACAACGAGTTCGACTTCGGCTGGTCACTACTGGTCCAGTACCTGCGGCAGGCCAAGCCCGACCGTGCCTTCCTCGACGCCGCGGAGTCGATACTGCGTCATCTCGTCGATATCGACATCTACCACTCCGGCAAGGATGCCGGCGTTTACTCCCACGGCGTCCGCCAGCACGACAACAGCGACACCGACCACTCGAATGAGCCCCTGCCGAGCCACTATTGGGTGCGCGGGTTGCTCGCCTGGTATGTGCTCACCGGCGACCGCGCGATGCTGGATGCCGCCGAGGAGACCGCCCTTTGGCTCGACGCGATGATCGCGGGCAATGGCGAGCTCGACTTCAACAGCCAAACGCGGTCGCAGGCCTGGCCAGCGCTGGCTCTCACGGAACTCTGGGAGGTCACTGGCAAGGCCAAGTACTTGACGCTGGCCAAGAAGCTCCTCAAAGCCGAGATCATCAGCGAGCAGAACCTGTCTGGGGCGCGCTACCCGTGCGCCGCGCTCGACTGGGAAGGGGACCGTGGCGAGCGTGACAAGGGGAACGCCGCGCCAGGGGATGTCACAGGCTCCGTTGAAAAAGGGTGACGGTGATCCGACCTCGATAGTGTGTCGGGGTCAATCCACTGGCATGGAGGATCACCGTCATAAGCAAGAGTCGCAGAACAGAGACAAGTAGGAAAGCGGAGCGCCAAGAGAACCCGCTCCTGGAGGCAGTGGTAGCGGCGCGATCGGATCTACGAGCGCTGGTCATGGACGCGGGCTTCGGGGTGTTGGGTTCGCTGCTGGAAGAAGACCGGGCGGAGCTCTGCGGAGAGCGCTACGCGCGGTCACAGCAGCGGCGGGCGTACCGACACGGCTACGACGAGGGCTCGCTGGTGATGGGCGGCCGGCGGGTCAAGGTACGCAAGCCGCGGGCTCGGAGCGTCGATGGCCAAGAGCTGCCGCTGCCGCACTGGGAGAGGTTCAAGGCAACAGATCCGCTCGAAGAGCGCGCCGTAGAGCAGATCCTGTGCGGCGTCACGACGCGCAAGTACGAGCGCTCGTTAGAGCGGCTCGACGACGGGCGAGCTTCGTCGGGAACGAGTCGCTCGAGTGTGTCGCGGCGGTTCGTAGCGCGTACAGCCAAGCAGGTGCAGCAGTACCTGGCCCAACCGCTCAATGAAGTGGACCTGCCGGTGCTGGTGATCGACGGCACGCACATGGGCAAGCACTTGTTGGTGATCGCCATGGGCATCGACGCGGACGGCGTCAAGCATGTGCTGGGTGTCGTAGAGGGCACCACGGAGAGCTCCCACGTGTGCCGGTCGCTGCTGCGGCAGTTGATCGAGCGCGGCATGCCCGTCGAACGGGCGCGGTTGGTGGTAATCGATGGCTCCAAGGGCCTCCGTAAAGCAGTGCGCGACACGTTCGGCGAGTGGGCCCTGATCCAGCGCTGCCGTGTCCACAAGATCAAGAATGTATTGGAGCATCTGCCAGGGCATATCCGGCCCTGGTTCGCAGCCAAGATCCGCAAGGCGTGGAAGGCGGAGACGGCCACGGCAGCGACCAAGCAGCTCGACGCCGTGGTCAAGGAGCTGGAGACCGATCACCCCGGTGCAGCGGCCTCGCTCAGAGAAGGAATGCAAGAGACGCTCACCGTCACTCGGCTCCGAGTTCAGGGGCCGCTGCTTCGGACGTTACGTTCAACGAATACGATCGAGAACCTGAACGGGACGATCAAACACGTCAGCCGCAACGTAAAGCGGTGGCGCTCCGGGAGCATGATCGTTCGATGGGCGGTTACTGCACTCATCGAGGCCGAGAGCAAGTTCCGGAGGGTTCGTGGCTACCGCGACATCGCCAAGCTCGATGCCGTACTCAACACCGCCGTCGACGTTCCCCTTGAGCAGGAGCGCCGTACTGCGTAACAATCCCCAACCACTTCACCGTCGCCTTAGTTCAACGGACGGTGGGACATCCCCCCGCGCCCTGGCAGAACGGCTACGTCAGCGAAGCGCTCGGTCGTTACGCGTTTGCCCGTCGTCACGTGAAGCGACCCGATCCCGCCGCCGAGCAGGCGCTGTTCCGCGTGCTCGACGCCATCAACCAGGTTCTCACCGACGGCTACGCCTACGGCGCGCTGCTCTCCACGTCCCCCACGCGTCGGGCTGCCTACTTGGCGATGGCCGAAGAGACGTGGCGTTGGACCATGGGGCCCGAGTCGGCCCCTGGCGTGCCCTTCAGCAAGTTCAGCTACTGCTGCCCGCAAACACCCGCGAAGAACGCCGCGATCCGGCTCCGGTTCGGTCAGGTTTACCAGTGGCTGCGTCAGCAGCCTGACGTGGCGGCCTCGCGGGGTCGCTAGGTAGAGAGAGCGACACGACGGGGTCGCAATTGGGGGGGGCCGGGCGTGGGGCGAGCGGCATCCCTCTAGGCGGGGCGCGCCTCCACGCTTGGCGTCGCTTCGGCCGACTGGTGCCGAGCTGTCGCCGGGGGGACGACATGCGTCGTACAAGTGCGGGCCCCGCTACGAGTGACGCCGCTCGCCCCACGCCTTGCGCCGTCGGTTTTGCGACGCCACCGGTGTGATGCGGCGATCGGCGGGTTGATCTGCAAGTCATCGTTCGCTTCTTCGTTTCTCAGTGTTCGACTTTCTGCTCCGGGACGGAGGTCGAAGGCTCGCGCTGGCCGGTAGGACGCTCGCAGCCCGACAGCCCCACATGAGCGCGCTCTCGCCTCTGTTCTGGCTTCGACGCCGGGCGAGTTGATTCACGACTGGTTCTGCTGTTCGCTGCTCCTAGTTTCCCAGCACGCGCCGCCAATCTGGTCGGGCGTCGAACCGCAGCAAGGTGGAGCGATGGTCATCTCGATACGCTGCATGCGAGCGCCCGCACAGTCGGATCCATTGAAGCTCGCCGCGCCCGCCGCGCGGAGCTCGACGGCCGCGATCGCCGTGCTCCTCGGGGTGCACTTGGCCCTGACAGCTTGCGCTCGCCCGGGGCCGGAGGGCTCTTCTTCGGTGCCGCGGCCGAACCTGGTGTTGATCTCGATCGACACGCTGCGCGCCGACCACGTTGGGGTTTACGGATACGACCGGCCCACCACGCCAAACCTCGACGCGCTCGCCGCCGGAGGAGTTTTCTTCACTCAGAACTATGCACAGGCGCCCTACACGGCGCCGTCGCAGACTTCGATTCTCACCTCGCTCTACCCGGCGGTTCACGGCGTGTGGGAGCACGGACATGTGCTGGACGACACGGTCCCGACTCTCGCGGAGATCCTGCGCGACGCGGGGTATGCCACCGGAGGGTTCACCCAGCTCGAGGGAGAGAGCTATCGGCGAGGCTTCGATACCTACGAGAGGCTTACACCGCACCGCAACCAGCGGCGTGCCGAACGTAACCTCGAAGCAGTCGGAGGATGGCTCGACGCCAACGGCGATCGTCCGTGGTTCCTGCTCTTGCACTTCTACGACCTCCACCTGCCGTACCGGCCGGTGCCCGAGTACCTGGAGCGCTTCGACGACGGCTACGACGGCCCGCTCGGTGACGAGATCCGACGCGACCAGATCATGGCGATCAACGGCGGCAGCGTGTCGATTGGCGAGCGCGACGTGCAGCACCTGCGTGCCATGTATGACGCGGAGCTGGCGTTCCTCGATGCGTTTCTCGGGGATGTGTTCGAGCGACTGCGGGCCTCGGGGATGATGGAGTCGACCGGCATCGCCGTCGTCTCGGATCATGGCGAGGAATTCGGCGAGCACGGTTCCGTGGCAACACACGCGCACACGCTGTACAACGAGCTCATCCACACACCGTTGATCGTGGCGGGGCCGGGCGTGCCAGCCGCACGGCGCATCGAAAGCACCGTGCGCAACGTCGACGTGGCCCCAACTCTGCTGCGTATCGCGGGCATCGAGCCGCCGTCGCACTACCAGGGCTCTGATCTGGCCCGTGTATGGGAAGGCGCTGAGTCCGAGTCCCGACTGGCCATGAGCCAGCTGGGCTCGGCGCGAGCTTTCGTGCGCGACGGTCTCAAGTTCGTCACCGACGGCAGCGGTTTCAGTCTTTTCGATCTGACCAACGACCCGCTCGAACGCCTCGACGTCAGCGCCGATCGACCTGACGACGTGGCGACATTTCGCGATCTTGCAGACGAGTGGGCGGCCGAGCTCGATCGCAGCCGGCAGAGCGTTCGCCAGCCGGCTGAGATCCGGCTGACGCCCGAGGAAACCCGCCGCCTGCGCGCGTTGGGCTACATCCAGTGAGCCGTGACAGAGCGACGCCCGAGCCGAGCGGAGCTCGTCTTGTGCTGGTGCTGCTGGTTCTCGTGGCGACCGCCTGCTCGAGCCCCTGGTTCGATCAGTCAAACGATCCCCGGCGGCTCGATTTGCTCGCTGTGACGGGAGCCAGCAAAGACACAGAGGCCGAATCCACCCGGTCTCGCGTGGATGTGGCCCTGCGGCTACCACCTGACTCCGCTGCGCTCGTACTCGACCTCGAGGCGCGCCTGCGCGGCCGCGACGCCGGATCACGGCTGGCGGTCTGGGCGCACGACGAGAACGGGGGGGCACAGCAGCTGCTCGACCGCGAGTTGACCGCCGAGCTGCGCGAGCGCGTAGATCTGGGCGCCTGGGCGGGCCGCGAGCTCCTGCTGTCGGTGTCGGTACAGATGGGTCCGCGGCCGAGAATCCGCTGGCGCGAGCTGGCGATCGAGGTCGAGGGGCAATCCGACGCCGGAGGCGGCGATCCAGCGAGCTGGCACATCGTGGCCCCCGTACGCGCCCCGAATGTGCTGCTGTACGTCATCGACGCTCTGCGCAACGACGTCCTCGATCGACCCGAGGATGCTCCGGCCACTGTTCAGCTCCGGCGTATGGCGGCGGAAGGTGTGCGGTTTACAACCACCTGGACCGCGGCCACTTGGACCCGCGCGGCCATGGCCTCATTGCTGACGGGGCTCTACTCGAGCGTCCACGGAGTACAGGGGCGCGACGACGTACTGCCGGAAGCGGCATGGACTCTCGCCGAGCGTTTTCGCGCCGCCGGATACGCCACTGCGGCTGTGGTGTCGAACCCCAACATCGCCGCCCATTGGGGCTTCGATCAGGGATTCGAGGTGTACGATCGCGCCCGTCCTGAAGGCGATGACGACAACCAGGATGCCGGCGAGATCGCCTCCTCGCACCCCGCCCGGGCCGAACAGGTTCACGAGCTCGCCCTCGGCGCTCTGTCGCGCCTGGATCGGTCGCGACCGTTCCTGATGTACGTCCATACGGTAGAGCCGCATGCCCCATACGACCCTTCGGAGTGGCTACTGCCGGGCGAACGTCCCGCCGGCGCTGCAACGCCCGAGGTGCTCGGCGGACTCGACGGCGAAGGTGCCGACGAGCGCACGATCGCCGACCTGCGCACTCTTTACCGCGGTGAGCTGGCGTACGCAGACCGCGAGTTGGCGCGCTTCCTGGAGGCGCTGCGCGCGCGGCGCCCTGGACAACACGATCGTTGTCGTCACCTCCGACCACGGCGAGCAGTTCGCCGAGCACGATCGCTTCGGCCACGGCCGCACGCTCTTCGAGGAAGAGCTGCGCGTCCCGCTCGTGGTGTGGGGTCCCGGAGTGGTACCGGCGCGGGGGGATGTGACCCGTCCGGCTTCCCTTGTCGACGTTGGCTCCACGCTGCTGTCGTTGGCGAAAGTGGCGGTCGACTTCGGTAACGGCGAAGACCTCAGTGAGGTCTTCGGAGCCGGCGACGGAAGCGCGCCGCCCCCTGCGCGGGCCCTGCTGGCTGAGTTGGCTCTCGATGGTCGCAACCTCGCAGCGATCCGATGGGACGACTGGAAGCTCGTTCACGATCGCCGCGCGGAGAGCTATCGCATGCACAACCTCGCTTCTGACCCTCGTGAGCTGCGCGATCTGTTCGACGAACTGGGTACGGCCAACGAACGCGTTACCGCGCTTTCGCGTCTGCTGGCCGATTGGACCGATCGGCTCGCCGCTGCGCGTCTCGACCCCGCGGGTGCGCGGCCGGCCCCGAGCAGCGAGCTTCTCGAGCAGTTGCGAGCGTTGGGGTATCTGCAGTAGCTGGCTCGGATCCGTTGCGAGTCCGATTGCACGTTTCGATCGAGTGCTCGGTGGAGCGCGGGGGGCGGGCTAGAATCGCGGCAGTGCTCCCAGAACTTCTTGACGTCGGAGGTGTGCGTGCGGATACGGGCGGGGATCGTTCTCGCGGCTGTCGTAGCGAGCGCCTCGAGTGTGTCCGTGGGGGCGCAGGAGGCCGGCCAGGTTGTTGACGCTGTGCTCGGCGCGTATGGAGGCGTCCAGCGGCTGCGCGCTATTGCCGGGTATCGCTATGACGCGACCATGCGCACCAGCAGAGGTGAGGACGCGACGGTTGTGAGGGTGTCGTCTGGAGCCGATACGCTCGAGGTGCGCATCAGCTACCCCGATCGCGCAGAGATCCGGCGGCTGGTTGCAGGGGAGGGTTGGCGCGGCTCTTCGGAGGAAGACCTACGCGCGGCCGAAGGACCGATGCTGACGTCGATGATCGGACAGGCGATGCGCGCCAACTTGCCGTGGTTGTTGGCGGGGGCTCGCGACTCCGTCGAGGTTCTCTCGAGAGAGCCCGAGCGCATCGTGGTCGGCCTGGTGTCGCCCGCGGGCGTCTCGCTACGGATCTCGATCGAGCCCGAGACGCATCGCATCGTACGTACCGAATCGCTCGTCTCGGCCGGCGAGATGCAGCTGCAGTTCGCCACCGACTACTCCGATTTCCGCGACGTTTCCGGCGTGTTGTTTCCGTTCCACGAGGAGTCGTGGGCTCAGGGCACGCACACCGCATCGCTGGACGTTCAATCGATTGAGCTCGAGTCGTCCTCGGAGCGTTGATCGGGTGACTCCACCGTGCCACGCGGCATCGAGTGCGCAGTGGTGCTCGTGCGCTTGTCGAGTCACCCTCCGCTCCGCGGGTGTCGCGATGGGTGCTGCCGACGCGGCTATTCGGACCGCAACATCCTCTCGACACCGGTTGCAAGTGTGGCGCCGAGGACGTTCTTGCAATCGTTCGGGGTGACTCCCAAGCCGGTAACACTGGCAGCCGTCGCCACGTGCCCGAAGAAAGTACCGGGCGGGAGATTGGGCCCGCCGAGTGCCACCACGGTCACATTGAGGTCCTTGCCGGCAGGCGGAATCGACACGTTCACGCACGCGACCGCGGCGCCGATGTCGGCCTGGTAACGACCGATGCTGCGCTTTCCGTTCGCGTTGAGCCGGATCTGGTTGACGGCCTTCCTGGGCGTACCATCCGCCTTCACCCCGATGATCGCGACGCCGACCAAGTACGTACCACTGGTGAGCTCCTCGAACGTGCGCTTCCACGGGCCGAGCGACCGGACCTTGCCGCTTTGGATCACGCTGCGCAGCTCCGAGACCACGTCGCCGAGCGCGACGCTGAACACCCCGTTGGAGCCGTTGCTGGGTGATCCCGTGTTGCAAGCGGGGAGCAGAGACACCATCAGAACCAAACAGAACAAGCGCTTCATCAGCGGCCTCCGGGAATCGTCGAGCGGACAGGGAACGCGACCTCTGGCTCGCGATGATAGCGCGGCGCCTCGGGTGTTTGGCGAGGGCGAGAGTCTGTTGGGACGGGCCTGGGGCGAGAGGCACCCCTCTAGGCGGGGCGCGCTTCAACTTCAGTGTCGCTGCCGTTGACGGGTGCCGAGCTGTCGCCTAGCGGACGAAGGGCGCAGCACAAGTGCGGGCCCCGCTACGAGGGGCGCCTCTCGCCGCACCGCCCGCACCCCCGACTAGTTAATCGCCAGCTCCTCGAAGATCCTCGCCAGCTCCGTCCGCGTGATCCCGTCGGCGTCTGCGATCGGACGCCCCGCCGGCGACGCATCCGCGTAGCTCGGCATGCGGTTGCTGATGCGGTCCTCGAACTTCGAGACCGAACGGTTTTCGAGGTAGACCCCGGTGGGGATGTAGTCCCCCCACTCGTGCGCCATCGCGATGAAGTCATTCATCTTCGCGAAAACGTCTTCTTCGCTGGCGCCTTGCTCGATGATGCCGTCGTAATCTTCGGGCAGCGGCCGCACGCGTGGCCGTACTTCCTCGAGATCCTTGCCCGCGAACCACTCCTTGGTGTGGATGTTGTTGTACGTCGGGCAGGGCTGCAAGACATCCAGATACGCCAGACCTGGATGTTCGATGGCTCGCTGCATCAACCCCACGAGCTCTTTGATGTTGTAGCTGTAGCCGCGACCGATCCATGTGAAGCCCGACGCGAACGCCAGCATGAGCGGGTTGATCTCCATCTGGATGTTGGGCTCGGCGAGGCTCTTGGTCTGCAGGCCCATCGGCAGTGTCGGCGCCGCCTGGCCCTTGGTGAGGCCGTAGACAGCGTTGTTGAACAGCACGTACGTCATGTCGACGTTGCGCCGCCCCGCGTTGACGAAATGGCCGGCGCCGATGCCGAGGCCATCGCCGTCGCCGCCGGCGGCGATCACCGTGAGCTCGGGGTTGGCGAGCTTGATGCCGGTCGCGAAGGGCAGCGGACGGCCATGCAGCGTATGGACGCCGTAGGAGCCGACATAGTACGGCGCCTTCCCCGAGCAACCGATGCCGCCCACCATGACGACGCTCGACGGGTCGAGGCCCATCCTGGCGAACGTCTGCTGGATGGCATTGATGATGCCAAAGTCGCCGCAGCCGGGACACCAGTCGTTGGGGTGCGGAACCTGGAAGTCCTTGGCCTTGAGTTTGGGAGTTTCCGTTGCGGTCGTCATTGTGCTCGGTCCCAGTCGGCTACTGGTAGGGGTTGCGGAGGACGATGCGGCTGTCGGCGCCGCCTTCGCGAATTTCGTTGATCGCGCGGAGAAGCTCCTCGCCGGAGATCGGTCGGCCGTTGTACTTGACGATTTGATGGTCCGGCGTGATCCCCGTTTGTTGCCTCAGGAGCTGAGCGAACTGTCCGGAGAAGTTCGACTCGACGATCACCAGGGGCTTGGCACTTTCGAGAACGGCGACCAGTTCCATGGGGAACGGGACCATCAGCCGAACTTGCACTAGCCGCGCGGACGCGTCTTGCGCCTCGAGCTTGTCGAGCACCTCGAGAACGGCGCCCTTGTTCGACCCCCAGGTGAGGATCGTCAGGTCAGCTTCGCGGTCGCCGAAGACCTTGAACTTCTCGTCGACGGGAATCTCGGCGGCCGCCAGCTCCATCTTGCGGGCACGCTTTTCCATCATCTTCTCGCGGATGATCGGGTCTTCGGTGACACGACCCTGAGGGGTGTGCTCACCACCGGTCATCCAGTGTGCGTTGCCCGGCTGGCCGAGAAGCGTCCGTGGAGAGATCCCCGACTCGGTGAACGCGAAGCGATGGAAGGCCCCTTCGCCGTTGGGTTTTCCATCGGTCAGGCCGCGTGGCTCGGCGATCTCGCCGCGCTCGATCTTGACCTGGTCGAGGTCGTACGGCGGGATCGTTCGCGACTGGCTCGAGAGCGCCTTGTCGAGGATGTGGACGACAACCGTCTGGTAGCGGTCGGCGTAGTTGAACGCTTGTGCGGCGTCGTAGAACGCCTCGATCACGTCGCCCGAGGAGATGACGATCTTGGGGAAGTCGCCGTGACCGGCGTTGCAGGCAAAAAGGAGGTCGCCTTGGTCGTTGCGCGTCGGCATGCCAGTCGACGGGCCACCACGCTGCCAAAGCGTGACCACCAGAGGCACCTCGTTGATCCCGGCCCAGCCGATGCCCTCGGTCATGAGCGCGAAGCCGGGACCGGAAGTGGCGGTGGAGCTGCGGGCGCCGGTGAGCGCCGCCCCGGCCGCCATCGTGATGGCCGAGATCTCGTCCTCGGTTTGTACGACCAGAACGTAGCCCTCGCCGCCGTCGCGTGTCGGGAACTCGGCGTGCGCCTCGAGGTACGTGCTCTCGTCGGTGGCCGGGCTGATCGGGTAGTAGCTCTGCATCGTCAAGCCGCCGGCCAGCTTGCCTAGCGCCACCGCCTGGTTGCCGTTGACCATGATGCGCTTGTCGGTGCTCTCGCTGGCGTCGAGCCGGAAGATGAATCCCGAGAGGTCGAGCTTCTCGCGCGTGTAGTTGTAGGCCTGCTCAACCGCCTCGACGTTCATGTCGATGATCTTTTGGCGGCCCGGCCACTGTTTCTCCAACGCCAGCTTCACGATGTCGCGGCGGAACTCGAGGATCGCCGTCGAGACCGCCACGGCGAGCGTGTTGCGGGCTCTCGCGGCGATCTTGTACGGCACGCCGAGCGTTTCGGCGAGATCGTTGATGATCTCATCGAAGTTGATCTCGTAGCACAGCACTCCGCGCGCCCGCGCCGACTCGATGGCCCCGGCGGTCGTGGGCGGCAGGCCTTGGCTTTCGAGCTCGGCCGCGATGTCGGCCGTAAAGCGCTCGTCCAGGAAGGTCGCGATCGACAGAGGAACGTCGGCCTCGGTGTTCGGGTACACGATTGCCCCACCCGGGCAGACAGCTGTGTAATGACGCAACAGCGTCTCGGCCTCGAAGGTGGTGAGCATGTCGACGACGTCACGATGCGATGTCTGAACGGCGTCGGAGGCGCGCACGTCGTAGTAGCTGTGCCGCCCCATGATGTTGGAGTAGTACTCGCGGCGGCCGAATAGCTCCAGGCCAGCGAGTCCGCACGAGCGCGAGAAGATCAGTGCAGCTGTGTCGATACCACTGCCCTGCGGACCACCGGTACGCCAGGCGATGTCTTGGATCTTGCCGTTGCTACCCAATGCCTCGACTCTCCACTCTCCCGCCCGATCGTGTCGGGGTCAGGAGCGCGCAGCTCGGGACTTCGGGCGCGGCCACCATATAGGGGTGCCCCCGAAGATCGGTGAAAGACGGTTCGAAACCTGCGGAACCTTGTCGAGATCCTTGATGGTCGTTTCGAGAACCTGTCGCGATCGGCAACCGTTTCCGGGGGCTGGGCGGGCAGCTCACCCACCGCTCGAAAAGCCCGAACATTATACGTCCAACGCCGCGCGTGCGACGCATCGTTTATGCGCATATGCCAAAGGTCCTACGGCCTGAGTGGCGCCAACGCAGTGTCACGGCGCTGATAACCTAGGCGCGGCCGCCCCGAAAAAGAGTGGGGCGTCGCAGCGGTGCGCCGCTTTGGCAGACCGCCGCATCGGTTACCCGTAGAGGACGTGATGACCGCATTGCTCGGGCTCGGTGGACTGCTTGTTGTCGTGGGCGTTTGGTTGATCGGCATCTATAACCGACTCGTTCGCCTCAAGGTGCGCTGCGAAGATGCATGGGCGGGGATCGACGTCCAGCTCAAACGCCGTTACGACCTGATCCCGAACCTCGTCGAAACCGTCAAGGGCTACGCCAGCCACGAGCGCGAGACCCTCGAGGCCGTGATCCAGGCTCGTCAGGTGGGCATCGACGCCAGCAGCGTGGGCGATCAGGCGCGGGCTGAGAACCTCATCACGGGAGCGCTCGGCAAGCTGTTTGCCCTCTCCGAGGCCTATCCCGACCTCAAAGCCAACACCAACTTCGCGCAGCTGCAGGAAGAGCTCTCGTCGACCGAAAACAAGATTGCCTTCGCCCGCCAGCACTACAACGACACCGTGCGGCAGTACAACACGGGGCTCGAAACCTTCCCGAACAACCTCGTCGGCGGCACCTTTGGCTTCGCCGGTCGCGAGTTCTTCGAAGTTGAGCTCGACGCCGAGCGCGCAGCTCCGAAAGTCGAGTTCTAGCCGTCGCCCTCGGACGTTGCGACCATGTTCGGCGCTCTTCGTTTGTGGCGTAGGATGGCATCATGGGCCACGACAGTGACGCCACCTACCACGATCTGATTGCGCGCAACAAGCGCAACAGCGTGCTCTTGGTGGTCGGCTTCATCGCCTTCACGGGTGTCCTGGTTGGCCTTCTGAGCGCGGCGCTCGTCGGCGGCGAACCCGCGGCCGCGGCGCCGGTGGGATTGTTCGCCATGGGCGTGGCGGGCGTGGTGGCGGTTTGGAGCTACTACGGCGGAGGACCAGCGATACTTCGGATGAGTGGCGCCGAGCGCATCGCCAAGAACGACGACCCGCAGCTCTACAACGTTGTCGAGGAGCTCGCGATTGGTGCCGGCGTGCCCGTGCCGCCGGTCTATTTGATTCGCGACACGGCGATGAATGCGTTCGCTACCGGGCGCGATCCGGAGCACGCGGCTGTGGCCATTACCTGGGGGCTACGCCAGAAGCTGTCGCGCGACGAATTGCAGGCGGTGATGGCGCACGAGATGTCGCACGTCCGCCACTTCGACATCCGGCTGATGATGCTGCTGGCGACGCTTGTGGGGATCGTCGCGCTGGTCACCGACTTCTTCTGGCGGACGCTTCGTTTCAGATCCTGGAGCGGCGCAGGCGGCGGCCGGCGCGACTCGAAAGGTGGCGGCGGCGGGATGGCTCTGGTGTTGTTCGTGCTGGCGATCGTGCTGTCGATCTTGGCTCCGCTGGTGGCGCGGGTGCTGCAACTAGCGGTGTCCCGGCAGCGCGAGTATCTTGCCGACGCTGGCGCCGTGGAGCTGACGCGGAACCCGGAGGCGATGATCTCGGCGCTACGCCGGCTCGACGCCGACGACGAGGTGCTCGAGGCGGCTAACCGAGCCACGGCACACCTCTATGTTGTGCAGCCCATCAAGAAGTTCGAGAAGCGGGCGCGCGGGTTGCTCGCAACGCATCCACCCACCGAAGATCGCATCCGCCGTCTGCAGCAGATCGTTGTTACGCCGCTAGCTGGAGCGGCAACTTGAGGCGTTTCTTCAGAGGTCTTTCTGATGAGTAGTGACACAGCCAAACGTGCCGCTGCGGCAGCGGCAATCGAGTATCTCGGCGAGGAGCCCGTGGTGGGTTTTGGCACCGGCTCGACGGTGAATCACCTCATCGAGCTGCTCGCGGCGGAGGTCGACAGCGGCCGGCGATCGCTCCCCGCGGCGGTGTCGAGCTCGCAAAGGACCACAGCGCTGCTGCTCGATGGCGGCTTCGCGGTTCTCGATCTCAACGACGTTCCGCAGCTGGCGATCTATGTGGACGGGGCCGACGAGTTCGAGCCTGGGCTGGCGCTCACCAAGGGCGGCGGGGCGGCGCTGACCGGCGAGAAGATCGTCGCCACCGCAGCGCAGACCTTCATCTGCATCGTCGACGACAGCAAGCGCGTCGACGTGCTCGGCGGCTTCCCGCTACCGGTGGAAGTGATCCCGATGGCCCACGCGTCGGTGGCTCGCCAGCTCCGTGACCTCGGCGGCGATCCCAAGCTGCGTCAAGGCCTCATTACCGAGTACGGCAACGTCATCTTCGACGTACACGGGCTTCGCATTGTCGACCCGCTGACGATCGAGCTCGAGATCGAAGCGATGCCGGGCGTCGTGACTTGCGGCATCTTCGCGCAGCGCCGTGCCGACCTCGTGCTCATGGGAAGCGACACCGGTGTGCGCGAGTTCAGGTAGCTACGCGTAGTAGCCTGCGTCGGGTTTTGCGCGGCTCGCGGGCGCCTTGCGCTCTACTCCCCATGGCATTGACTCGACACGAGCGAGGAACGACATGAATCGAACCAACCAGCACCGACGACGCGGAATCGGCGCCAGGCAAGCATCGGGGTTGTTGCTGGTCGCGGGCTTGGCGGTTGTGCCCGCCTTCGCGAACTCGCAGGCCCAAGTCGCGGTGCCGCAAGAGGCGCTCCGATACGTACGCGTGGTTGCAACTGGCGGCACCATTGCCGGTCGGGCGGCGGGGCCCGGGCAGCTCTCGGGCTACCGGTCCGGAGCGATTCCCGTGGAGGAGCTCCTCGCGGTGGTTCCAGATATCGACGAGATCGCCAACGTCAGCGCCGAGCAGTACAGCAACGTGAGCTCCACGTCGCTGTTGCCCTCCGACTGGCTGGCGCTGGCGCAGCGGATCAACGTTCTCTTTACGGAAGGCGTTGACGGCCACACGGTCGACGGCGTTGTGGTTACGCATGGCACCGACGCGCTCGAGGAGACCGCGTACTTTCTCAACTTGACGGTGCGCAGCGACAAGCCGGTTGTCATCGTCGGGGCGATGCGCCCGGCCACGGCCGTGTCGGCCGATGGACCGCTGAATCTCATGAATGCGATCCAAGTGGCGGCCGACGAGCGGGCGCGTGGCCGCGGCGCTCTGGTGGTGCTCAACCAGGAGATCAACGCGGCGCGTGACGCCACCAAGACGAACGCTCTGCGAGTACAGACGTTCCAGTCGCGCGTGTGGGGGGCGCTCGGAACGGTCGATCCAGACGGCCCGGTTTTTTATCGGCGCCTGGAGAAACGGCATACCGCCGACAGTGAGTTTGACGTGTCGGGGCTCAGCGCCGAAGAGCTACCGCGCGTCGACATCTCGTACACCTACAACGGCGCCGACGGCACCGATATCCGTGCCTTCGCGGCGGCCGGTGCCCGCGGCGTCATCATCGCTGGGTCCGGCGGCGGCGCCACCACTCGCGCGCAGTCAGAGGCTGCGGACGAAGTGGCGGAGCAAGGCGTGATTGTTGTTCGTAGTAGCCGCACCGGTTCGGGGCGTGTTCGCGGCGGTCGTGGCAACTCGGTCGCGGCCGACGACCTGACGCCGCAAAAGGCGCGCATCCTGCTGATGGTGGCGCTCGCCCACACCGACGATCCGGCCGAGCTGCGCCGCATCTTTACGAGCTACTAGCACGGGTGGGCGGCTTGGTCGCCGGAGACGGAGTCGCGCGTCTGACAGCAGCGCTGGCGTTCGGCCGGAGGTCGAGCTCGCGACGCCACCTGGCGAGCTAACGGACTAGCGGATTAGCGGATTAGCGGATTAGCGGACTAGGGCGACCACGCGGGCCTGGCCGCCGCTGCCGCCGGCGATCTTGATGGGTAGCGCGAACACCATCGCTCCCGATTCGGGCAGCTCGCTCAAATTCGTCAGGTTCTCGAGATTGAAGATGTTGGCCGGGCCGAGCAGACGGTGGGCGCGGAAGGCCGTGTCGTTGCCGGGGTCGACGCTGGTGGTGTCCACACCCACTCCGGCGACGCGACGGCTCACCAACGCCTGGGCGGCCTCGGGAGAAACGCCGGGGAAGTGCAGCGAAGTCGTGTCGAACGGATCGTCACTGCCGTAGTAGGTGTTCCAATCCGGCCAGCGCTCCGACCAGCGCGAGCGCACGAGCACGATCGCGCCGTCGGGTATCTTGCCGTTGCGCGCCTCCCAGGCGTCGACGTCGTCTGGCTGCAGCGCGGCGTCGGCGTTCTCGGCGGCCCGCGCCGAGATGTCGATGACCACCGCCGGCCCGATCAGGCGTTCGAGCGGGATCTCCGCGGTTGTCCAGCCGTTTTCAGCGAAGTGAACTGGCGCGTCGAGATGCGTTCCAAGGTGTTCCGGCGTCGCGTAACGCGCCATCGCGTACCAGTCGCCGGCCTCGTCGTGGCCCCACACTTCGCGTTCGAATTCGAACGCCGAGCCGTTTGGCCAGTAGATGGAGTCGGGGCTGAGCTCGTGGGTCAGCTCGACAATGCGCCAGTCCGAACCGCCAGGAAGCCCTGTCTGGTTGGCGTCGCCCGAAGGCCCATTTCCCGACTCAATCGTAGCGCTGCACCCGGCCACGACGACGAATACGGGCGTGAGGACGAGAAGGCCAAGGGCCTGTGCTCTTAGAGCGGTCCTGGACATGACGAGAGCCTCCGGTTCCAGTCTGCGATGGCGCCGCCAAGAAGTTGGTGGCGTCGGCCGCGGGCGGTTTCGACAGCCTACGCAGGCGCGGCAGGCAGCGCCAGATCGGATGCGGGGAGGGTCCTCTATTCGAGCTCGATGCGGTCCGGCTTGTTGGGCACCATGCAGAGGAACTCGAATGGCGCCTCGAGCACCTCGTAGTGATGCGGCGCGCCGGCCGGGATGTAGACCACGTCGTTGGCCTTCACCTCGTGGACCGCGTCGCCGATGCTGATGCGCGCGCGACCGCACAGCACGTACTGCTCGTGCTCGACCGCGTTGGTGTGCCGCGGCATGCCGCCGCCTTCGCCCATCACGAAGCGGCGGAGCGCGAAGTTCGGGGCGCCGTCGTCGGGACCGAGCAGCGTGTGCATCTGCGTCGCCGTGCCCGCGGCTACCTCGTGGAGATCGATCGCGTCGCGTGATTTCACGATGCCCGTGCTCATGCTTCGGACTCCTCGCTAGAGCTCTCGGCGGTGTGGTCGATTCGGGGCGTGGCAGCGGGTCCCACGCCGGTCGCGGCGCCGAGCTCCTGCGGCATGGATTTGATGTAGAGATCGCGCTTGGGGTAGGGGATCTCGACCCCATTCTCGTCGAAGATAGTCTTCAGGCGATCCGTAATCACGTCGCCGATGTCACGACGCTTGCGGGCGTCACTCAGCCACACTCGCAGCTGCAGATCGACGGCCGAGTCGCCGAAGCTGCGCACGATCGCCACCGGCTTCGGGCTCTCGAGTACGCCCTCGGTTCCCTCGGCCACCTGCACCGCCAGACGCTTCGCGAGGTCGATATCGGCATCGTAGGCGACCCCGATCGGGATGCGCAGGCGCATCAGAGGGCCCGATGCGGTGTAGTTGACAATGTCGCGCTGCATGATCGCGCTGTTCGGGATGATCACGGTCAGCTTGTCGGGTGTTTCGATGACTGTTGCGCGCAGCCCAATTTCCTTGACGTCGCCCCAGGTTGCCTGTTGCGACGGCAGGCCTCCCCACAGCTCGATGCGATCGCCCACCTGGAACGGTCGGTCGATGATGAGCAGGATCCCGGCGATCAGGTTCGACAGCGTGTCTTTGGCGGCGAACGAAAAGGCCAATCCCGCCACGCTGGCTCCGGCAAGCAGCGGCGTGATGCTCACCCCGAGCCAGTTCATCGCCATCATGACACCGCCGCCGATGATCGCGATTCGCGCCAGCCGGTTGACCCACGGCAGCGCCGTGTCGTCGAGCTTGCTGCCCGTGTGGCCGACGATTCCGGCTTCGGCGATCTCCAGCAGGTCGGTGGCGAACTTGCTCACCGGGAAGGAGAAAACAACGATCCACACTGCCACGAGGGTGTCGGCCAGTCCGCCGAGATCCCAGATCTGCGCGATTCGCATCGCTGCCCAGAAGCCAATCGATATCTGACCGCAGCCGCGCACCGCGTGCGACAAGATGTCGTCGACGAGAGTTCTTGTACGGCTTGCGAGGTGCGTATGGATCTTTCCACTGAGCCACCGGAAGGCGTACAGAGCCACGGTGGCGCCGAGGATCTGCAGCCCGGTCTGAATGAGTCGCGGTAGCACAAACGTCTGAAACACTTCCAGCCAGCGTTCGGTGTCGATCAATTGCGTGAGCTGTTCCATGGGCTCCCAGGTAGAGCGTTGCTCGGAATGAGACGGATCGAGGTGAGTCGGCCCCGCCAGACGGTGTCGTGCCCTATCGAGGACGCCGCAACGCCTCGTGGTTGGCAGATGGCCGCACGTTAGAACCTCGCGTCCAGCCCGACAAGTCGTTACGCTGCCCCGATGCCGAGGATCTTCGACCCACGCGAGCTGAGGGCAGCCGAGCGCCACCTGCGACGCGTCGACCCGGTCATGGGTGACGTGATGGCCGAAGTCGGTCGCTGTCGGATCGACGAGACTCCGTACCATCCCGCGCTCGCCGCTTTGATCTACGCGGTCATCTCGCAGCAGATCTCGGTGGCAGCAGCGGCGTCGATTCGCAGGAAGTTCCTGGCCCTGTACGGAGGTCGGGCGCCGTCCGCGGCGAGACTCCGAGCCACAGCAGACGACGATCTGCGCGCCGCCGGCTTGTCGTCTCGGAAGCTTCGGTACCTGAAGGACCTCGCTGCGAAGGTCGACGATGGCGTTGTCCGGCTCCGCCGCCTGAAGGCGATGACCGACAGCCAGGTCATCGCCGAGCTCACGCAGGTTCTCGGTATCGGGCGCTGGACCGCGGAAGTGTTCCTGCTCTTCCGGCTCGGACGTCTCGATGTTCTGGTGGCCGACGATCTCGGCATTCAGGACGGCATCCAGCAGTTCTACGATCTCCGAGATCGCCCATCGGCAGACCGCGTATCACAGATTGCCGAGCCCTGGCGCCCGTACCGTTCGATCGGCTGCTGGTACATCTGGCACGGTCGCCGCACGCGAACGACTTGAGACGCCTCCGCCTCGGTCACAGCGCCGCGGCGTCGAGGTGGCGCTGTCGGCGTCATCGGAGTCTGGCCGCTGAGTCCGGTGACCGGAGGGGCTCGAGGCCCAGACGCAGATCGGCGTTGGTGGCAAGTATGGCTCTGCTCCCGCTCGCGTGGCTGAGCAGTTCGCCTGGCGTCGTCGGCGTGCCTGTTCGCGGTGTTGGCGATCACTTTCCGATCGATATCGACGACTATGCCTACCAGTTGCAGGGCTACGGCGCCGACCTGGGCGTCATCGGTGCGTCGCGCTTCGATCTGGTGGTCATCGACTACGCGCGCTATGGCGATGGCGACTCGGAGTGGCCAGCGGCGCAGATTGAATCCCTCAAGCAGGACGGGCCGTGCGGCCGCAGAGTGGTTCTCGCTTACCTGAGCATCGGCGAGGCAGAGACGTATCGCTACTACTGGGACGACGCTTGGATCGCCGCCGCCGGTCTGCCGACGGCGGTGGCGCCGGCCTGGCTCGGTGGCTTCAATCCCGACTTCCCCGACAACTACAAGGTTCGTTTCTGGCACAAGGCCTGGCGCAAGATCCTGTTCGGCGTCAAGTCGGGGGCCGGCAAGAGCTACCTCGACCGCATCATCGGTGCTGGCTTCGATGGCGTCTATCTCGACATCATCGACGCCTTCGAGTTCTGGGGGTCGTCGGAGAACGGTGGCAACGACGAGCGTCGCCAAGCAGCCGCCGACATGGTCAAGCTCGTCAAGAAGCTCTCCAAGTACGCGCGCAAGAAACGGAACGTGCCGTTCTTTCTGACGATTCCTCCTGACGATTCCTCAGAACGGCTCGGCGATCATCGCGGACTGGTCGTATCCCGATGCCTCCGATCCCGTGAAGGAAGCCGCGAAGCAGCGTCGCAAGTACTTCAAGCAGATCGACGTGATCGGCGCTGAAGACACCTTCTACTTCGGCAACAAGAGCGAGAACAACAAGCTCGACCCACAGCTCGAGACCGTGGAGCTGCTCGGCGAGTTCGTTGCCGCGGGCCTACCCGTCCTGGCAATCGACTACTTGACCGACGCCGCCAAGATCGCCGACTTCGTCGCCCGCGCACTGGCGCAAGGCTTTGTGCCGTACGTTTCGGTTCGAGATCTCGACGAGCTGACGATTCCCCACGGATACGAGCCCACGTGCGGTTGAGCGAGCGCACAAGCGTCAACGCCGCCTCGCGCTGGAACGCGCTCGACGCCGACGTCACGGCGTGCCGGCGGTGTCCGCGGCTCGTCGAGCATCGCGAGACGATGGCCCGCGTCAAACGAGCTGCCTTCGCGGACGAGACCTACTGGGGTAAGCCAGTCCCAGGGCTGGGCGACCGTCGCGCGCGGTTGCTGATTGTGGGTCTTGCCCCCGCCGCACACGGAGCGAATCGCACCGGGCGCATGTTCACCGGCGATCGTTCCGGAGACTGGCTGTTCAGGGCACTGCACGAGGCCGGCTTCGCCAACCAGTCGGCGTCCAACTCGGTTGACGACGGGCTCGAGCTCACCGATTGCTTCATCACGGCGGCGGCGCGCTGCGCCCCGCCGGCCAACAAGCCAACCCCGGGTGAGCGCGACAATTGTCGCCCGTTTCTGGAGCGCGAGCTCGACCTGCTCGGTGGCGACGATCGGCTCCGCGTGATCGTCGTTCTGGGCCAGTTCGCCTACGACCACACGCTGCGCGTGCTACGTGATCGCCGTTTCAGAGTGCCGGTGCCGAAGCCGAAGTTCGGCCATGGTCGCCACGTCTCGGTGATCCGCGACGATCCGATCGCCGCGGCCGGCCCGTCGAGCTTGACCTTGATCACCTCGTATCACCCGAGCCAGCAGAACACCTTCACAGGCAAGCTCACGCGTCCCATGCTCGCCGACGTGTTCGCGGCGGCTCGTCGGGAGCTGGGCTGAGCCCGGCTGGACGCCGCGGAATCCCATGCCCATCTTTAGTCGCGGCGAGTCTCCGCCGCGCGCACCGCCTTCGATCGAGCCGCGAACTAGCCAGGACCTCGATCCGGAATACCACCCGTCCGAGTCGCTCGCTCCTCGGTGTCGTCGGCGAGCACGTAGGCCACTGCGTCATCAAGCGACATCTCCCGCCCTTCCGCCCGCAACCTGTCGAACTCCGCAGCCTCCATGAGCGCTCTTACAGCGGCCCGACCACGCTCGTACTGGGCGACGTCTGCGGCCTGGATTTTCGATCCGATCGATGCGCTTGGCTGTCACGTAGTCATCGTTTGAACGGGCGATCTCACCCATCGCGTTCAGACCCTTGGCTTTCATATTGCGATCCTGCAATTCGTCGCCGATCACCAAGGCTTCGTCCAGCCATAGCTTGGATTGCTCATACAAGTCTGAATCGCGCATTCCCACTGCCGTCATCATCAGAGAAAGGTACGCGCGCGCAGTTTGCTGCTTGTTCCCCTCCTCCAGGGCAATCGCAAGCGCTTCCTGCGCGAACCCGCGTGATCGTGCCATCGTACCCTCTGAGGCAGCGCTCAGCCCCGCTGTCAGCAAGAACTTGGATCGTAGCGCCACGGGCACGTCGTCTATCCGCTCCAGTGCTCGATTCACCCACTCTTGAAAGGGCGCATGACTTCCGGTGCGGAACCAGTAGAAGCTGATAGCCGTCAACAATCTGATTCCCGGCGCGATATCGCGACTCGTCAACGACCAGGCGAGCGCCGATGAGATGTTGTTGGCTTCGGCGACAAAGCGCGGCTTCCAAGTGGCGAACTCGCCGGTGTCGACAACGGGTTCGGCTTCTTCAGCCAGCGCGGCGAAATACTGTGCGTGTAGACCACGCAACCGCTCGCCTTCGTCGTGCTCGTCCAGACGCTCGCGCGCATACTCGTGAATCGTTTCCAACATGACGAAGCGAGGCTCGCCACCGGGTCCTGGTATTCGCCGCAACAGACTCTTGTGAACCAGTGACTCGAGCCCTTCCGCCACATCGATCTGCAGGGGCGCCAGGTGCTCGGCCCCGCCGGCACCACCTCCGCACACCGCTTCTGCCGCTTCGAGTGCCCGCCCACCCGTGAAGACAGCCAACCGCCTGAAAAGCGTCTTCTCGTCTTCATCCAGAAGGTCATGGGACCAGTCGATCGTGCCGCGCAGTGTGCGTTGGCGAAGAGGGAGATCGCGTAGCCGACTGCTCATCGTGTTGAGCCGGTGTTCGAGACGTTCAAGCAGCTGCGCCGTCGAGAAGATCGCCACACGAGCCGCCGCCATTTCGATTGCCAGTGGCAGGCCATCCAGCCGCACGCAGATCTTGGCGACCTCGACGGCGTTCTCTTCGTCGATCTCGAAATCAGGCCGCACGGCCTTCGCGCGCTGAATGAACAGGGCGACCGACTCGTACCGCGAGGTTTCGGCAATCGGCTCGGTACGCTGCAGGTCGGGCAGACCCAGTGGTGGCACGGCGTAGTTCTGCTCGCCACTCAGGCGCAGCGACTCACGGCTAGTGGCCATGACCTTGACGCCGGGTGCCGCCGCCAGCAGATCACCCACCACAGGAGCCGATTCGACGATCTGTTCGTAGTTGTCGAGCACAAGCAGCGCCTGCTTGTCTTGGAGGTGGTGCCCGAGCGTGTCTCCCATCGCTTGGCCGGCGACCTCGGTGACCTCCAAAGCGGTCGCAATTGCCGATGGCACGCGCTCGGGATCGGTGACCGCCGCCAGATCGACGAAATAGGCTCCATGCTCGTACTCGTCGCGGAGAGCGGTGGCGACCTGCAGACTCAAGCGCGTCTTCCCCGTCCCGCCAGGCCCTGTCAGCGTTACCAGCCGAACGTCATCGCGCCGCAACAACTGTTTCACCGCCGCTACCTCCTTCGCGCGCCCGATGAAGAGTGTTGGTTGCGCGGGCAGCCGTACGGTCGAGACAGGCGTCGAGAGGCTCGGGGCCTGTGTTTCCTCGTACAGTCGTCGAAGCTCCAGATGAAGCTCGCGAGCGGCCTGGTAGCGTTCAGCCGGGGTTTTTTCGAGGCAGCGGGTGATGATTCGCCCGAGGTGTCGAGGAAGCTCGGCCCGCACCTCAGTTACCCGAGGTGGCGCGTCGCGCAGGATCGCGGAGATGACGGCAATCGCGTTGTCGCCTTGAAACGGCCGCTGACCGGTCGCCATCTCGTAGAGCACGATCCCGAGCGAGAAGATGTCGCTGCGCGGATCCACCGTGTCGCCCTGCGCCTGCTCCGGAGACATGTACGGCGCTGTCCCAAGGATCATGCCGTCCCGCGTGAGCTCGGTCTCGGCGTTGTCAGTCGCGGCCTTTGCCAGCTTGGCCAGACCGAAGTCGAGGATCTTGACCCGGCCCGATTCGGTGACCATGACATTGGCCGGCTTGATGTCACGGTGGACGATGCCCTGGTCGTGAGCTGCGGCCAGCGCGTCGGCGAGTTGAATCGCGATCGGAAAGAAGGAAGCGAGGTCGAAGCCGGAAGGCGGCATTAGCCGATCGAGGCTCTTGCCTTCGACGAGCTCCATGACGAGGTAGGGGACACCGACGGCATCTTCGACCGCATAGATGGTCACGATGTTCGGATGGTTGAGCGCCGCGACCGACTTGGCCTCGCGACTGAACCGCTTCAGCCGCTCCGGATCGCTGGCCACCTCGGTTGGCAACACCTTGAGGGCCACCTCGCGGCCGAGCTTCGTGTCCTCGGCTCGAAATACCTCTCCCATCCCGCCCTCACCCAGCTTGGCGGTGATCTTGAAGTGGGAAACGGTCGTGCCGATCATGGGCGAGGCTCTGTTGGGTAGCGCAGCCAGCTACTCGGTGTCGGTTCGGAGCACCGCGAGGAAAGCCTCCTGCGGGATCTCCACCGATCCGAACGATCGCATGCGTTTCTTGCCCGCCTTCTGCTTTTCGAGCAGCTTGCGCTTGCGGGTGATGTCGCCGCCGTAGCACTTGGCGATGACGTCCTTGCGGTACGGCGAGAGTGTCTTGCGGGCGATGATGTCGCGGCCGATGGCGCCCTGGATGGCGATCTTGATGTTCTGTCGAGGGATGTGCTTGTGCAGCTGTTCGCAGGCCTGCAGCGCGCGAGCGCGGGCCTTTTCGCGGTGCACCAACATCGCCAGCGCGTCGACACGCTCGCCGTTGACCAGGATGTCGACTTTGACAACGTCGGTGGGGCGGTCGTCGATAACTTCGTAGTCGAACGAGCCGTAGCCTTGAGTGATTGTTTTCAGCCGGTCGTAGAAGTCGAACAGCACCTCTGCCAGCGGTACGTCGCAGGTCAGTTCCACCCGACCCACCGCCAGGTAGCTGAACTTCGTTGCGCTGGCGCGCTTGTCGAGTAGCAGTTCCATGACCACCCCCAGGTAGCGGTCGGGCATGAGAACGGAGGCCTTGATGTAGGGCTCCTCGACAGACTCGATGGTTGCGGGATCGGGGAACTCGATCGGATTCTCGAGTACGCGCGGCACACCATCGGTGGTGGTCACGCGGTACTGCACCGACGGCGCCGTGAGCAGCAGCGACAAGTCGTACTCACGCCCGAGGCGCTCTTGCACTACATCCAAGTGCAGCATCCCCAGAAAGCCGCAGCGATACCCGAACCCCAAAGCGCTCGACGAGTCTTTCTGGAACGTCAGAGAGGCGTCGTTGAGCTTGAGCTTGTCGAGCGCCTTGCCGAGCTCGATGTACTTGTCCGATGACATCGGGTACATCGACGAGAAAACCACTGGCTTGGCGGGCACGTACCCGGGGAGCGGTTCGGCGGCAGGCGCGTTGACGTGTGTAATCGTGTCGCCCACATCGATGTCGCTCACCGACTTCACGCCCGCAATCAGGTAGCCGACGTCGCCAGCGAGCAGTTCTTTGTCGGGCACGCGCTTCAGTCGCAACTTGCCGAGCTCTTCAATTTGGTAGTCGGCATCGGTGTGCATGAGCTTGATCGCTTCGCCGCTGCGCAGACGCCCCTGGAAAATGCGCACGAGAAGAATGACGCCGCGATAGGCGTCGTATTCGGCATCGAAAATCAGCGCCTGCAGAGGTGCCTCCGGGTCGGGATTGCCCTTGGGCGCTGGTAGCTTGCTGACGATCGCCTCGAGCACATCGTCGAGGCCGTCGCCCGTCTTGGCCGACGCCAGCACGACTTCGAATGGATCGAGCCCGAGATCGGCATCGATCTGCTCGCGAACTCTCTCTGGGTCGGCCGACGGAAGATCGATCTTGTTGATGACCGGAACGACCTCGAGGTCGTACTCGAGCGCCAGGTAGAGGTTCGCCACCGTTTGGGCTTCGACACCCTGCGAGGCGTCAATGAGCAGCAGGGCGCCTTCGCACGACATCAACGAGCGGCGCACCTCGTGCGAAAAGTCCACGTGACCGGGCGTGTCGATGAGGTTGAGCTCGTACTCGACACCGTCGGCGGCCTTGTACGACAGCGTGATCGTGTTGCTCTTGATGGTGATTCCACGCTCCTGCTCGATGTCCATCGAGTCGAGCAGCTGGTCGTGGAAGTCGCGATCCGACACGCCACCACACGCCTGGATCAACCGATCGGCGAGGGTCGACTTGCCGTGGTCGATATGCGCGATGATGCAGAAATTGCGGACGTGTTTCATGGTGTCTCGAACGCGGTGGTGTTGCCTGGCGAAGCCTACGGGGCGCGAGTCTTGCGGATGATAGGTCTCAGCAGCCGCGCGTGTAGTACCAGACCCAGGGTCCGATCTCGTCGTCGCGCCACTTCACCCAGCCTTCGCGCCGGGTTGATGCTGGCGCATCGGGGCCGGCGCAGTAGTCGGAAGGCTCCACGAGCTCAACCCGCATCCAGTCGCCACGTATCTCCAGCGGCTCCAAGTGGTAGTCGTTGGGGCTTGCCGGCACCCAGCCGATGCGGGCGCTGTCGATCGAGGCGCCGGTGCGCAGCGAATGTCGAACTTCGGAGCGGAAGTACATCGGAGAGTCTTCGAAGCTTTCGAACAGCTCGGCCCACGTCTGCACAACAAGCGGCTGCCGCCCGAGGCTGAGCAGGCAGCTGTGGGTCCACGCGACGCCGGCACTGTCGGGTGCCCAGCGCAGACGAATCCAGCCGTCGTTACGCGACTCGAGCACGATGAACGAGGGGACCTCGTATTCGGTCTCCACCATGCCGGCCGTTTCAAGAGGTTGCACCGTGCTGAACGTGCCGCTCGGACGACGACCAACGAGCAGCCAGCCGTCGAGGATCCACAGGAGCGGCTCCTCGCCTGGGGCTGCGAAGAGCGGGATTCGTGCTTGGCGATACCAATCCCAGCCGCCACCCCCGGTCGGGTGGAGGCGGCCGATGCCCAGGTAGAGCCTGGATCCGGCCGGGTTGATCTTCTCGTAGGGGAGGATAGGCGGCTCCTCCGACGGAACCTCGGGCGGAGTCAGAGCGGCGAGCGCGGGGTCGGCACACGTTGCGCCTTGCGAGCTGGCGTGGGGCAGCGCGGCCGTCGGCACCGGTCGCGAGGCGTTGCCCGCGGCCGACGCGGGCAACAAGGCTTGGAGCGGGAGCGGGAGCGGGAACACGACCAGCAGAATCGGCCACACCGTGCGAAGCGGCCCACGCATGTCGGCCTTTAGTGGCCCGGGCCCAGGAGGACGCCGTTGAGGAACAGCAGGTTGAGCCCGTCGAAGTAGGCGCGGAAGTTGGGGTCCTCGGTGAAGGCCACAACGTTGCCTTGGCCGTGGCTTTGCACCATCAGGAAGGGCGTTCCGGCGATGAGCTCGAGCTCCGGCTCCCACGCGACTCCGGAGACGAGCAGCTCCTCGGCTGGTAGGTAAGTTGCGACATTGAGGCCCTCGTCGAGCGTCAATGGATCGTAGAAGTTGCGTGACTGTGCGATCAGGTTCACGCGGTCGCTGTACCCGAAGCCGAGCCAGTGCTCTCCGTCGACCTGGGCGCGCAGCACGGCGCCAGGTAACGCCGTGGGCTCTTCTTCCTCGGCGTAGACACCGTCTGGTAGTCCTGGGTCGGCGGGTCGCTCGGAGTCTGCTTGGCCAACGGCGTCCTCGTTCTCCAGGTCGTTGGTCTTCCGGCGACGCTTGGTGGCCAGTAGGCCGACCTCTTCGTCGGTGGCCCATCGGGTGGCGCCGCCGATCGTGACCAGCGTGCCGCCAGCACGGAGCCAGGCTTTGAGCCTGTCGAGTGATGTCTCACCAAACGAGCTTCCGTAGCCTCCGCCACCACCTCCGGAGAAGCCCCCGGCGTCCGGGAGGATGATCACGTTGAACTTCTCGAGCTCGCGCGCCGCCAGCCCCGCGAGCTGGGAAGTACGAACGATCGTCACGGGCACTTCGTAGGCGGCCTCGAGCAGGTAGCGCGCCCAGCCTGCGGAATAGGCGCTCGTGGGCACGTCGTAGGCGAGCGCAACACGCGGCTTGGGTAGGTAGCGCACGCGACCGGAGCCGAAGTTGACGCCCGAGGTCACGCGCGAGCTGTTGGCCGGGTAGATGTCGGCACCCGAGTGGCTCGCGATGCGAACCAACTGTTCGTGCAGGTCGTCGGGGTTGCCGGCGACCTTGACGATCAGCGAGCCCGCCGGGTAGTCACGCCCGCCGATGGCGAACTCGTCGTCGGCGCTGTGCACGCGGATGTCGTGCCGATGCATCATCGCCAGTGCGCGCAGGGTCGACTGCGTTCCCCAGGGGAGCAGGTAGGCCACGCTGGCGGTGTCGCCGTGAACGCCGCCCGCTGCGAGGTCGGTGCTCGAGGCGTCGTCGGCCGGTGCCAGTCGGTCGGCCGCAAGCGTGTCGGCGTTGCTCGAGGGCTCCGAGGCGATGTAGGCGTCGAGGTCGAACAGCAGCGGCAGCGACCAGCCGCTGATGTCGTAAATCTGGTCGCCGAGACGGCGCGCGTAGCGTCGACGCTGCTCAGCCATGAACTCCTCGTCCATGGGCGTTTCTGGGGCCAGTAAAACCTTCACCAGCCGCTTCGCCGGCTGGGCGAGAGAAATGCGGTAGGTGCCAGCGGGGAAGTCGCGCGGCGCCGGATCGCCACCGTGGTAGCCGACCACGACGTTGCTGAACGAGGCCGCGGAGCGCGACACCTCCACCCCCTGCGTCATCAGTAGCTGCACCAGCTTGGCGGCGCGGCCAGGGTCGCGTGCGGGATCGATGATGACCTCGCGCATTTCGTCGGCAGCGCCCTCATCGATTGCCTCGCGGCCGAAGTCGTAGAAGTCGCGCAGGATCTCCGCGCGGTTGTTCGCCGTTGCCTCGGCGGTCGACAGCGAGGCGATGAAGTGGTGGCGGACCGTCTCACGGTAGGCGAGCACAGTGTCATCGTTGCGCTGGTAGAGCAGGCCACGCGACGATGCCTGCTCGTAGGTCATGCCTATCGCGCCCTGGTAGGTTGGCCAGCTGGCGCCGTACCCGGGGTAGAAGGAGTCGAACACCTCGTTGTTGAAGTAGTCGAAGCCCAGGCGATCGAACCAGCGCGCGTTGTTGTCGCTGATGACCTGCGTCCACTTGTGGGTGTCGGCCGCCATGTGTGGGTTGAGGGGTGCGGCCTGTGGCGGGAAGTAATAACTCGAGTTGCCGCCCATCTCGTGTAGGTCGACATAGACCTGCGGGCGCCAGTGCATGAACGCCGCCACCTTGCCGCGCGACTCGGGCTGCGTTTGGGCGAACCAGTCGCGATTCAGGTCGAACAGGTAGTGGTTCGTGCGGCCGCCCGGCCAGGCTTCGTTCTGTTCCACCGAAGCGCTCGATGCATTCGGCCAGCGTCCCACAGCCTGCCGGTAGTGGTTGACGAATCGGTTGCGACCGTCGGGGTTCTGCATGGGGTCGACGACCACCACCGAGCTCGCGAGAACGCTGGATGCCAGGCTGTCGGCGCGAGCGGCGACGAGGTGATAGATCGTCAGCAGCGCGGCGTCGGTACTCGAGATCTCGTTGCCGTGCACGCCGTACGCAAGCCACGTGACCACCGGATTCGAGGCGATGATTGCATCCGCTTCTGCCTCTGACGTGGCATTGGGGTCGGCGAGCGCAACATTGTCAGATCGGATCTCTTCGATCCGGCTCATGTTCTCTTCCGACGCCACCACCGCGTACCACAGCGGTCGATCCTCCCAGGTGCGGGCGTACTCGTACACCTGGACGCGCGGCGTTGCCTGGGCGAGCGCCTGCAGGTAACGACCGACCTCTTCGGGCGATGTGATGCGATCACCTGGGGCATGTCCGACGACCTGCTCGAGCGTCGGGATCGCAGGATCGTAATCGGAAGGGTCGGGGTACCAGGTCGCCTCCTGGCTCTGGGCCGGTCCCATGGTGGCCCCCAGGACCACGAGTAGGACGATCGAGGGCGCGGCGATTGTCAGCTTGAAGTTCAGTCGGTCCATGGGTGCACAGGCTCCGTCGGCTTTGTCGGGCGCTCTAGCGACCCGACACATCGATCTGGTACTCGCGGACGTACTCGCGGGGAACGCCTGTGTATCGGCGCGTCGACGAGTCGGAAACGCGCACGACAAGCGGGTAGCTCCCGGCGCGCGTGGGCGTTCCCTGGACGAATGCCTTGTCCTCATCGAACTCGAGGCCGGGTGGCAGCTCGCCGCGGATTCGCCAGGTCAGTGGCGCCACGCCCCCGCTGAGATCGAAGTCGGCAAGGTAGACGCTCCCCACGCGAGCGTCAGGGAGCTTGGGGCGACGCAGCGAGATCCCTCGAGCTTCGCCGAGGCGCTCATGCAGGGCGGCGAGATCGGTGGCCAGATCCGGATCCTCATGCTTGCTGAACTCTTCGTAGGGATCGGCGATCAAGTCGTAGTATTCGACGTGGTGGCCCGCCGACTCGACGTACTTCCAGTTGGCGACAACGCGGCCGTTCTGCAGCTCTATCCGCCGGAGGCCGGCCCACACGGGGTCGCCGTAGCGCTCGATGAGCAGCTCACGACTCCATGTCTGCGGTTGCTCGCGCTGCGCAATCAGTCCACGAAGACTGAGTCCTTCTCCGCCGTAGGACTTGGGGGTCTGGTTCTCCGGCCGCGGCACACCGCCGGCACTGTTGGGGGTGCTGATGCCAGCGTAGTCGAGCAGTGTTGCTGGCAGGTCGAGATTCACCGCCACGAGCTCCTCCACATCCACTCGGCGGCCGCCTGGGTAGAGGATCACCAGCGGTACACGAATCGACTCCTCGTACGGTTGATTCTTGCCAAAAGCACGATGCTCGCCCCACAGCATGCCGTTGTCGGAGGCGAATACGACGATCGTGTTGTCGAGCACACCGAGCTCCTCGAGCTTGGTCACGAGGGCCTCGACGCCACGGTCGACGGCGAGAAGCGTGCGCAGCTGCCGACGTGGCACCTCGAGCCGATCGCCCCAGCGATCGCGGAACGTGTCGTCGGTGCCGCGGTTTCGCATCCACACCGGCTTGTCGCGCAGGTCGTCCTCGCCGAAGGCGCGGCCGCGGTAGACGAAATCGGTGAAATCGTCCAGGTCCTCTTCCGCCGGGATCGCGGGAAGGTGCGGCGCGTGGGTGGCGACGCGCAGGTAGAAAGGCTGCTGCCCAAAACAATCGAGAAAGTCGAGCGCCTGGTCGGTGTGATAGTCGGTGACGTACTGCGTGGTGCGGAAGCTGTCGCCGATCGTCGAGGCATCGGCAGTGCTCGAGCCACGCGCCACGAGGTAGTCGGTCCAGGCGGCGTCACCGATGCGTTGCTGCGTGCTCGTTGCGAGAAAAAGATCGAATCCCGGGGGGATGTAGGCGGATCCGGTATCTCCCTCGGCAACCAGCTGCCGCCGCTTCAAGAGAATCCTCGAGCTGGTCTCGTAGTTGTTGAAGTACTTGCCGATGAAGCCCGTGCGGTAGCCGGCGCGCTGCAGTTGCACGGCCAGCGAGTTGGTGTCGTCGAACTGCAACATGCCGCCGTTGGGCAGATGGTTGGTCAGCACTCCGGTGTCGCGAGCGTAGTACCCGCCCGACATGTAGCTGCCGCGAAACGGGCAGCATTCGGGCGTAGTGACGATGGCGTTAACGAAGTTGGTGCCGTTGGCGACCATACGCTCGGTGACGAACGGCATCGCCCAGAGGGTGTCCCAGCGCTGGTCGTCGGTGAGGACCACGAGGAGGTTCGGCTGTTCGAGCCCGTACGGGTCGGGGTCGGTGGGAGCGCAGCCCGCCATGATCCCTGTCGCGAGGCCGGCGAGACTCACGAGCACAAAGCTGAGCGTGGGGAGCGACCCGAAAGAAGCATGGCGGCGCAGACGACGCAACGAAAACCTCGTGAGCTTGGCGGAATCGACGTGACGCCAGCAACCGTAGGTGTTTGACGCCCGCGCCACTCTAAAGAAACATCCAGGACATCTGAAGCCTCCGAATGCTAACCTGCTGGCTGCGCGTCGGGTCGCCGATGCCGCGCACTTGCCCCCACCCCCCTGAGAAAGCTCGGAAGGCCGGACTTGCACGACACTCACGAAAGCCATTCGGAGCGGCCACCCGTCGCTCTTCTGATGGTGGCCCTCTTCCTCGCCGCCGTAACGGCGGTCGGCTGCTCGCGCATGCGCGGCGACGGCCGCGCCGAATGGATGGCCACCGCTCCGCCGATCGTGTTCATCACGCTCGACACCACGCGCGCCGATCGCCTCGGCACCTACGGTTACTTCCGTGATACCACGCCAGCGCTCGACGCGTTCGCCGAGGAAGCGATCGTGTTCGAGCGCGCCATCAGCGTGATGGCGACTACGCTGCCGGCACACGTCTCGTTGTTCACCGGGATGTATCCGCTGCAGACCGGAGTCGTGGCCAACGGCACTCGTATCAATGCTCTGGGACCCGACGTGCGTTTCCTGGCCCAGATGCTCAGCGATCTCGGCTACGGCACCGCCGGTTTCGTTTCCGCCTCGCCGGTCAAGGCACGCACCGGGATGGATGCTGGCTTCGAGGTTTTCGATGAGCCTGAGAAGGGCCAGCGGCCGGGCGGCGACACCACCGATCTGGTGCTGCGGTGGCTCGGCGAGGAAGCCACCGATCCGAGTTTTCTGTGGGTTCACTACTTCGATCCGCACGAGCCGCGCAAGCCGCCGCCGGGCTACCGTCGTCACTTCAGGGCCGACGACGATCTGGTGGCCTTCTTGAACGAGCTCGGCATCGCGAACTCGATCGAAGAGCCGACGCTCAAGGAAAACGTCAACTACGACGCCGAGCTCAAGTACGTCGACGATCAACTTGCCCGCCTCTTTCAAGGCTTGCGGGACACGGGCTGGTACGACCGCGCTGTCATCGTGGTGGCGGGTGACCACGGCGAGGGACTCGGACAGCACGGCATCATCGGCCACGGAGAGATCTTCAACGAGCAGCTCACCGTGCCTCTGATCGTCAAGTTTCCGGAGTCAGCCGGAATCGAACCGCGACGCTACAGCGGGCTGGCCTCAGGTATCGACGTGCTGCCGACGATCGCTGCCGCGATCGATCTGCCACTCGATCGAGCCGCTCTGGCGCAGTTCGAGGGCATCGACCTGCTCGCCGCCCAGCGCGGCGAGGCTTTTTCGCAGCGCACCTTCAAAGAGCGCCCGAACCAATGGGGCGAGGGCAAGCGCTTCGCCCTTCAGACGCCCGAGTGGAAGTACCTGCACCACACTCAGGATGCCGACGTGCTCTACGACCTGCGCTCGGATCCACACGAGAGCACCGACGTGATCGCCCAACATCCCGAGCGCGCCGCCGAGATGCGTGACAACCTCTTGGCGCGACTCGCGCGCTATATCGAAGAGGGCGCCGCGATGGACGTTGTTATCGAAAACTCCCCGGAGATGCTCCGCGAGTTACGAGCCTTGGGCTACCTGCAATAACGTCCTCACTCAATCAGGGCGACTTGGCCGACTCATGATCGCGTAGACGTCGACACGCACACCGCCCTAGGTGTCGCGGCGGCGCCAGTCCGCGCATGTGCTGACCCCAAATATCGTGTAAGCGGGACAGCTGCCGATTAGGCCGGTGACGAGCGGGATCAGGCCGATCCAGCCCCAGGCGGTCTGAGGCCCAATCCAGACGGTGCTCAGCAGCGTCGCTCCGAGGTACCCGCGGAACAATCGATCGGCGATGTTCTCGTTCCGAGGTAGCAGCCTGGCGATCATTTCGTCTCCTCCGTCGGTCGATGCGAGCCCGGCCCGGCGGCCGGGGCATTCTGCAGCTTAACAAGCTAACACGAGCATAATATCCAAATAAATAATCAAGAGAATAGAATCAGCACGAGGACAGCATGGGCTACGTGTGGCGACCGCGCCCGAACAACCCGGCTCGCTGGGAGATGAAGGACCGCGAGCGCCACTGGACGGGCCGGCGCGAGCAGCCCGACTACAACCGCCAGTGGGCCGAGGAGTGGAACGCCGCCGATCCGGGAGCAGGCGACTATCCCTTTTCGCTGCCCGAGTTCTACGCGGTCGCCAAGGCGGTCACCGATCGTCGCAACATCTACTTCTTCTACGACGTCCACTCGGCCAACGTCGGCCGCGAGTTCATGATCCGCGGGCTCAGCAACGCACCCTACCAGGCGATGCACCACGAGGACAACGACTGGCATGTGCGACTGGCAGCGGCCTGGTCGGTGATCAGCCCCGGCGACTTCACACTGGACGACTACTACACGCCCGATGGGACGGGGGCGACGATCGGCGGCCTGCCGCCCGATTGGGCGTATCTGCACCAGGGCATCTTCGGCTTCGGCGGTGAGCTGGGCGGCAGTGGCATCGACTACGACGGCAATGGTGAAGTGTTGCCGGATGAGCTCGAGCGCTGGCACCAGGAGGAGATGGGTGGCCGTTATGCCCAACCCTGGCAACCCTACGAGCACCCTGTGCTCGGCTCGATCGAGATCGGTGGCCCGCACGTTTCGTCGCAGGGGCAGTTCCCTCCGGCGATCGGGAGCCTGATGAGCGACCGCACCGACAAGAGCTTCGAGTTCCTGATGTACGTGGCTGGCCTGGCTCCGGAGGTGAGCCTCGTGGAGGTGACTTCGGAGCCGGCGTCGCAGGGGACGCATCGGGTGCTTGCCACGGTCCGCAACGACGGGTGGATTTCGACCTACGTCACTCGCAGGGCACTCGAGATCGGCGGCGCCACCACCCAGGCCGGCCCTGGCGCGGCTCTGAACATCCGCCGTCGCGAGTTCCCGGTTGTGGTCGAGATCCAGATCGAAGGAGGCGAGCTGGTTTCAGGCGCCTCGAGTCAGGAGATCGGGCACTTGCTCGGCAAGCTTGCCCACATCCGGCAATGGGCAGACGGCGGTGAGGAGGTTCCTTCCAAGACGGTCGAATGGAGGGTGCGCCCCACCGGCCCCGGGCCGGTGACCGTGCGCGTGCGCGCCTCGGCCCACAAGGCCGGCAGCGACCAGGAAACACTCACCTTGAGAGCACAGAGATGATCAGACAACTGATGCGTGATCCGCTGCTACGTATTTCGTTTCTGGTGGCTTGCCTGATCGCCATGGTCAGCCTGTCGGCCATCGCGCCCGCAGCAAGCGGCCAAGGGGCCCTCGACGCGATCGCCGAGAACCTGATCGACATCGACTACGACTTCGGGCGTTGGCCCTATCCGCTCTACGCCGAGGTCACCGCGAGGCTCCAGGAGCTGGCGGCAGAGCATCCGAACATCGCCACGTTGCACAGCATCGGCAAGACGGCAGCCGGGCGCGACCTGTGGCTGATGGAGGTCACCAACACGGAGACCGGTCCGGGGGACAACAAGCCCGGGCTGTGGATCGATGGCAACCTGCACGCCCACGAGTCAAACGGCCGGGTGCGCGCGATGTACATGATCGAGCGGCTGCTCGCCACGTACGGCCGCGACGAGGTGGTGACACGGATCCTCGACAGCAGGGTCTTCTACATTGTCCCGATGTTCGACGCCGACGGCGGCGAGCGCTCGCTCACGCGTCACCCAGCTTGGCCTGGCCACCAGCCCTCACAGCACTTGGGCAGCGACCTCAACGGCGACGGCTTCGTTACCAGCATGCGGGTCAAGGATCCAGAGGGCATGTGGTACGCGAGCCCCAAGGACGATCGCCTGATGCTGCGACTGCGGGCGCGCGACGAGGGGCGCTGGAACTACGTCCCGACGGTTTACGACGAGACCAAGTTCTTCCGCTCCTCGGGTCCGCAGGTCGTGGGCGCCACGACCGTCGGTCCGCAGGCGCGCTGGATGCCAACCGGCGAGGACCCGCCGCAGATCGATTACCTGGCGCCACCGGAGAACCGCTACTCGATCTATACCGAGGGCTCGTCTCCGCTGCATCGGCGCGACGACTTCAACCTGACGGTTGATGGCTTCGAGCGCAACGTCGGCTTTGACCCGCCGCCGTCCGACTTCAATCGTGACTGGAGCGCCGAGTGGCGGCCCGACGAGCCGGGCGGCGGCGCGTTCCCGTTCTCGTTACCCGAGACGCGAGCCGCAGCCAAGTTCATCGCCGCGCACCAGAACATCTTCTTCCAATACAACATGCACGCCGACCAGACGGCGAGGAACTACACCGCCCGGCCCGGCATGCACCATCCGTACGATTGGATGGACCCCGAGGACAACGAGTTCTACAACCGCATTGGCGCCGTCTGGTCGGCGCTCGGCGGCGGCAACATCATCGAGAACAACTACTACAGCCAGGAGATCGCGGCCGGGGCGTACACCGACATCCAGCATGGCTGCGAGGTCGACTGGGCTTACATCGGTCGTGGCATTCACTCGCTGATGCCCGAGGGCATGGCGGTCGGCAAGGACTATGACGGCGACCGCTACGTGACGATGCTCGAGATCCTGCGCTGGAACGACGAGGAGAAGAACGGCCAGTTCTGGATTCCGTGGGAGGCCAGCGAGGATCCGACGCTCGGGCAGGTGGAGATCGGCGGCCTACGTGGCATGCCGCCGGCGCTCGATGAGCGCATGAGGGTCGAGGGCGATTTGCACTACAAGTTCCTGGTTTATCTCGCCGACCTGTCGCCCATGTTGAGCGTTGCTGATCTTCAGACAGAGCCCGTTGGCGACGATGAGTACCGCGTGGTGGCGACCCTGCAGAACACCGGGTACTTGGCCACCTACGTCAGTCGCAAGGCGCTCGAAATTCGGCGCGACGTCCCGATTCTGGCCGAGCTGCAGCTCGAAGGTGCCGAGGTCGTGGGCTCGCGCAGCCTGCTCAATGCCGGGCACATCCTCGGGCGTCATTCCTACATCTGGCGCTGGGGCGCCGGGGCCGATGAGTCCACGAAAGTGGTCGAATGGCGCATCCGGCGAACGGGTGACGGGCCGATTAGCGTCACCGTCGCCGCGAAAGCCCCCCAGGCCGGGCGAGATTCACGGTCGATCACGCTTGGCGCCCGCCCCGACGACGACTAGCTAGAAAGAGTCAGGCCAAGGAGCTTCGAGGCGGAGCCGGGACCACTTGCGTCGACATGCTCGACAGCTCGACAAAGAGGAAACAACCATGCGACGGCAATCGATCTTGGTCATCGCGTTCTGTCTGATGATGTTCAGCGCACTTGCGCCATCCGAGCGCGCCGCGGCTCAGCACGGCAAGATCGGCGTTGGTGACTATGTCAAGAATATCCTGCCGCTGCGCGATCGCGTCCGGATTACCGAGGGCTTCTGGCAGTGGCGCAAGGAGCATGTGCTGCCGATGGTCATGCGCGAGCAGGGCGTCGATATGTGGATCGTCCGCGACGACGAAGCCGACAAGTACTACAACAACGAGGGGCCGATCTTCTCGTCGCTGGTTCCAGCCGACTCGCGCGGCATGATCTTCGACAGCGAGCACGGCGATGCGCGGCCGGTCTTCCTGATGTTCCACGACACCGGCACCGCGATCGAATACGTCGACGCGCGCGACTACGCCCACATCAGCGAGCTGGTTGCGGCGCGCGACCCGCAACGTATCGCAATCAGCGGTTTTCGGAACGAGCCGATGGTGGCGGCCTTGGGCGAGCACGCGTCCAGGACCGTCGATTCTTGGACGCTCGGTGTGCGATGGTACGAGACCGTCGGCCCTCACATGATCGATATCTATCGCCACATGGTAGGCATCGCCGATGACCTCATCGCCGAGGCCTACTCGAACCAGGTGATACTTCCCAACGTCACGACGACCGACGACCTCAACTGGTGGTTTCGCCAGCGCACCGCCGATCTCGGCATCGAGCACGAGAACCACCCCAGCATCTCGATCCAGCGCAGTCTCGCCGACATCGCCAAGTACGACGACCCGCTGGAGCACGTCACTGGAGCGCGGACGCGCAACGACATCGACGTCGTGATCCGACGCGGCGACGTTCTCCGCGTCGACACCGACATCTTCATGTTCGGGCTTGTTACCGACACACATCAGTACGCCTACGTGCTGCGCACGGGGGAAACCGAGGTGCCCGCAGAGCTCAGGGCGGCCCTCCATCTGGCCAACCACATCGAGGACCGCTTCGCGGCGGAGTTCAATGTAGGGCGCACCGGCAAGGAGATCGTTGCGGCGTCGGAGGCGCTGACCTTCCCCGCAAACGTCGTCGGCGCGACCAATGACTTCCACCCGCCGCCGAAGTACTTCTACCGCTTCCTCCGCGACGGCTGGATGCTGTCGACCAAGACAGCCGTCGTTGGCATGACTTCCGGGCCTGGCTATGCTCCGACCTCGATCGTCACCAACGACCACGAGCTGCACACCAACACGCTCTACGCCTTCGAGCCCCACATCGACGTGCACATCCCGGGATGGGGCGACCAGGGTCTCGAGCTCGGCCACGGCCAGATTGTCGCGTTTACGGAGGACGGTTTCGAGTACCTCAACAGGCAGACCGAGTTCCACATCATTCGCTGAGTCGTCGCCGCTATGCTCCAGGAGTGGCGCTCGGCTCAGCCCACGGTCGTCATCATCGAAGGACCCACTCGAGCCGCGCGATGCGGTACCCCTGTAGGTTCGGCAGCACCGAGCCGATGTAGTAGTTGTTGTCCTCGCGGACGATCCACGACGCCTCGGCCGGCAGAGTCGTTACCAGCTTCTCGTCGTGGTCGACTCCGAAGTCGAGCGGATCGGTCGACCGGTAGACCGACGTGAGCATGTGTTCGGTGTCGGGCTGTGTGTGCGTGCGGAAGAGGTAGAAGGCCGCTTCCTCGTCGTGAAAGAGAACGTAGGGTTCCTCGCCGTCGCTCCAGTCGCTGCCGGCGCTGCCCCCGGCCGAGACGATCACGGATTCACTCCAGGCTCGCAGGTCGGGCGACGTCCGGCAGTACACCGAGCCCACGCCGCCCGGGCTGGCTGTGTAGTACACGTGGTATAGATCGCCGATCTTGGTGATCATGGGGTCGCGAGTGGCGTTTCCGAGTCCCTCGTTGAACATCCCGGTCTTGCCGGTGTTCCCCGGGTTAGCCGCATTTTCCGGATTCTCGGAGGTCACGACTCGGCGTTCGAAGCTTTTGCCGTCGTCGCTCCGTGCCAGGCAGACGCTCTCCCAGTCGCCGTAGACCATCAGATACTCGTCGCCGATCCGCGATGCGTGAGGCGCTTGCAGTCCGCCCGGCGCCTCGCCGTAGTCGGGTTCCGCGACCATGGCGATACCGTTCGGCTCCCACTCGGTATCGGTGATCTTGGCGCCCTCCCAGCGGTAGAACAGCCGGGACTGGCCCCCGACGTTCGTCTTGCGGATACAGCCCCAAAGCTGCCAGGTGCCGTCGGCCGCCTGCCACAGGCCGAACGCAGCGGTCTGCTGTCCGTTGCTGTTGAAGGCCCCCAAGTTGGGAATGCCTGCAACCTGCCACCAATCGCCGACGAGCGCGGGAACTAGCACTACTTCTTCTCTACCAAACGCATGTGTACCGCCAGGAACCGCCCAAAATACAGGCACCCAGCGTTGATTGCTTGAGAGGTATCGCCGGGCATGCTACCCCTTCGAGGCTCTCCGCTTGACCCGTCCTGGGAAAAGTGAGCGCGCAGACGCGAGGAGCCAGCACGTGTCCGACACATTCAACGAGAAGGTGGTGGTCATCACCGGCGGCTCCAGCGGTCTGGGCGCCGCGCTCGCCGCGCACTTCGCCGGCAAGGGTCTCGGTGTGTGCGTCAATTACATTTCCGAGTCCCGCGGCGAGCGTGCTGAGAGTGAGCTGCTCGCGGTCGCTCCGGCGGGATCTTCGGCGGTCATCAAGTGCAAGGCTGATGTCGCCGATCGCAATCAGGTGCGGGCGATGTTCGATGCGGTCATCGAGAAATTCGGCCGCGTCGACATGCTCATCAACTCCGCCGGTAGGAACCGCGACGCTCCGTTCCTCGAGCTCACCGACGAGCACTGGGACAGCGTTATCGCCTCCCACTTGCGCGGCCATTTCGTTTGCTCGCAGGAGTTTGTCTTCCATAGTCCCGACAACGAAGGCCTGATCATCAACTTTGCCGCTCCCTGCGGCATCGAAGGTCGCGAGAACGGCGCCAACTTCTGCAGTGCCAAGGGCGGCATCCTGGCGCTCACCAAATGCATGGCGCTCGAGCTGGCGCCGCGCATTCGCGTCAATTGCGTGATTCCCGGGTCGATCAAGACGCGCGAGGTCATGGAGCGGTACAACTTGGAGTCCGAATCGGGCCTGGAGGTCGAGCTCGGCCGTATCCCGATGAACCGGCTTGGCGAGCTCGATGACCTGCTGCGGATGGTTGACGGTGTCGTGGGCGCCAAATTCAGCACCAGAGCGTGCTTCAGCGTCAACGGTGGACAATTCATGTAGTAACTCGCAACCAGCGGCTGATGGGCTATCGCGTACTCGGGAGGCTCGATTGCGTGGACCGCTCTCTATGAAGAATCGCCAGGAGTGCTCTTTGTGAAGACCCTCAGCGACTTTGACGTGATCGAGGTGAGTGTGGATCGGCTGCTCGAGCTCGGTGACGAGCTGGCGGCAAGCGGTGAGCGTTGGCACAACCATGTGCTGTCGACCGACTGCAGGCTCAACGACCGTCCGCAGTGTGCGCTTGTCGTCGAGGCGTCCGATCGCGGCGAGGTCTACGTCGTCTATTCCGACGAGCCGATGATGGAGGTGGGGCGCCGGCTGGCGACTCTGGTGCACGGCGTGGATCCGCTCGCGTCACGGCACCGGCCGGCGGACCGATCGACGAATCCCTCAACGGATGAGGATCTCGAGCTCGAGATCTGTTCACCGAATGTCATTGCGATGATGCGACGGGCTGCGGAGCTCAGTGCTCACGACCGACACTGGCACCACCACATCGTCTTCCCTGAGTGTGTCTTCAACCCGCATCCCGGCAGCTGGACGATCCTCTTCGAAGATCCGCAAACCGGTGAGACGCTCGAGAGCGTCAGCGCCGAGCGTCCTGCGGACGACATTCGCGTCACCGAAACGCTGTTCTTCTCGCAAAGAACCCAGAGCTAACGCCCATGCATCGCGAAACCCTCGGGCCCTACCGTCTGCTCGAGCCCCTCGGTGCGGGCGGTATGGGCCAGGTGAGCTGTGCTATGTCCCTTCCGCGGAGTGGGGGCTCGAGCACGACTGGTTGCCGGCCGCGTCGATGGCGCAGACACGGTAGGTGATCCCGGAAAGGTTTTCGGAACGGATCTCGGCGAACCACAGGTATTCGCCATACCAGGTCATCGGGATCTCCTCCTCGCTGCCCTCCTGAGCCCAGCGCAGGGTCACCGATTGCCAGTCGTGGGGCATCGTCGGGCTCTTACGATCATGGACACGGGCTCGGATCCGGAGCGCCTGGCGCCCATCGACCGGCTTCAGCTCGGCCTCGACTCGCGCCACGACAGGCGGCGCTGTATCGGGATCCAGCCCGCTGCCGAGGAAGATCTTCTCCTCGATAGCCGCGGGATTCTCGCCCTGCCCGTGGACAGCGTCGAGGCGATGGTCGCCGTCGAGATCGGCCATCAGCAGCGACAGCGTGCCGGCGGGCGTCGGCCATATCGGAGGCTTCGGCCTCGCTGCGCCCCTCGGCGAGGAGCTCGGCGATGTACTCGTTGCCGAAGTCCACACCGAACCCCGGCTCCTTCAGCGTCTGCTCGCTGGTCTCGGCGGTCAGGAAGACTCGATCGCCCCAGACGACCGGCGAGGACCAGCCCCTGCCCGGGATCTCCGCGCTCCACTCGATGTTCTGCGACGCCGACCAGGATTCCGGCAGGTCCGGATGATGGCCTACCGCGATCCCCGTGGGCCCGAGGAATCCGGGCCAATGGTCGGCCGGGGAGCCCGGGTCGGCGCTGGGTATACAAGCCGTGGCGAGGAGGGCGAGAGCGTTGCCGACGGTTGCCGCAGCGGCTAGCTTCCGGTTAAGGGTGTTTCGTTGCACGGACAGATCGCCAGTTGCTCGATGGTTTCGGGAAGCGCCAGTCTAGTCTCCTCGACCGCCAAGGAGCTCTTCATATGAACCTGCGACCGAGCAGTCTGCACGGTCACCTGCGCAACATGGTCTTTGTCATGCGGGTGATCGGGGCCTTCTTCATCTTCATGGGCCTGCTGATGTGCGGCCCGATGCTGGGCGCGCTGAGCACTCTCGGCTCCGAGAGCCTGCTGGTGGCGCTCATCGATCTGGTCGCGACTTCGCTGACGACGATTTTCGCGATACTCGTGATCTGGTGGTCGGTGACGATTCTGCGCGCCAGCTTCTTCATCCAGCGTCGCCAGCGTTATCGGTTCTGCCGTATCGCCGTGGTTCTCCTGTGCCTGTTTGTTCCCTTCGGCACGATCCTAGGGCTGTGGACCCGTTTCCTGCTGCAGCGCGACTCGATCAGGCTGGAGTTCGATGCTCCCACCGAGGCGCAGCTGACGATCGCTACCGACGCCAGCGAGGCGGCGAAAGACGGCGTTGATCGAGATTCCGATCTCGTGACGTAGGGATGACATAGCGGCCCCGCCGCGTTGGTTCAATCAGAGCTCGTAAAGAACCGAAGTCGTCGTACGACGCCGTTCTAGGGAGCTCTCGATGCAACCCACCGCTGTTCACTACCTACCGATCGCCACGACCGTGATCTCGTTCGTGTTTGCCGTCGTGGTGTATCGCCGCTACCTGTACCGGGGTGGCGGTAACCACCTGCTCTGGTGGAGCGCTGGCATTCTCGTCTACGGGCTCGGGACCTTTGCGGAGAGCTGGTTCACGCTCTTCGGCTGGAGCCCGGTGATGTTCAAGTTCTGGTACGTGGTCGGGGCTCTCCTCGGGGGTGCGCCGCTGGCGCAGGGAACGGTCTGGCTGCTGCTTCGACCGCGGGTAGCGCGGCGCCTGACGATCGCTCTGGTGTCGGTGGTCACAGTCGCCGCCGCGTGCGTGATCGCCAGCCCCATCAACATGGCGGTGGTGGACCCCCACCTGCCGAGTGGACGCGCGTTCGCCTGGCAATGGGTACGGGCGTTCAGCCCCTTCATCAACACCTACGCCGTGATCTTTCTGATCGGCGGAGCCATCTACTCCGCTTGGCGTTTCTACCGCGCGTCCCGGGGGGACGGCAGCGGTGCTGTTGTTGCCCGCGATCGGTTCGTCGGCAACGTGTTCATCGCATCCGGCGCAATTCTGCCGGGCATCGGCGGTGCGGCCAGTCGCATGGGGCGCACGGAGGTCTTGTACGTCATGGAAATCATCGGAATCCTCCTGATCTGGACCGGTTACTGGCTCAACGTTCGACGACGGTCGCCGTCGCCGGCCCGACCCGCGGTCAGAACAGCCGCGACCGTCGTGGGCGCTGTGATGCTGGTGGCGTCGGTGGCTCCCGTCGCGCAGGCGCAACAGTCAGCCATCGTCGAGGTGACCGTCTACTCACCCAACGGTCGGTTGGCGCCATCGATACCCGTCTCGCTGAGATTGGGAGACGAGGTGATCTCACGTACGACCAACCAGGAGGGCCTGGCTCGCTTCGAACAGGTCGGTCCAGGCACGTACCTCGTGGTGGTCGATGTCGACAGCTTCCGGCGTTGGGCTCAGGCCGTGGAGATCTCCTCTGGATCTTCGTTGAACCTCGACGTGGAGCTGCAGCTGGCGCCCTACTCCAAGCGCATCACGGTGGCGGCAACGCACACGGAGCGCGACACGCTCGGGGTGCCTGGCGAGGTGACGGTGATTGATCGCGATGATCTCGACCGCACGCAGGCGCGTGGGCTCGATGACGTGCTGCGCTATGAGCCGGGTGTCGAGATGAGCGAGTCGCCTCGACGCCTCGGGCAAACGCCCAACATCCGTGGCTTCGACGACCAGCGAATCCTCACGCTCCGCGACGGAGCTCGTGTGGCGCAGTTCAACTCGGGTCACCGGGGCACGTATTTCTTCGACACCGATGACATCGAGAAGGTGGAGATCGTCAAGGGTCCGGCCTCAGCGCTGTATGGCTCGGGGGCGATCGGTGGCGTCATCTCGATCACCACCCGCGCGCCGGGCGACCTGCTCGATCCGCGCCAGACCCTGGGCGCTCAGGTGCGCTCGACCTACTCGTCGGCCTACGGCGAGTGGACCGTCGCTCCTCGTCTCTACGGTAGGTCCGACTCGGGCCTCAGCTGGATGGCCTCCTACACCGGCAGGCGCAACGACGGCTCGATTCAGATTGCCGGCGTCCAGTCCAATCTGGAACAGGCCGAGGAGGACATCAACGACTTCAACGCCCGCCTGCACACGCCGCTCGGTAGCTCCGGCCTGCTGCGCCTTTCGGGCAACTACTTTCGCCAGAAAGGCAGATCGTCAACGAACCTCGCGTTGATGGATGTCGGCGCTGCCGAGTTGATCGACCGCGCCACTCGCTCGGCGGGCGTCAACGCGCGCTACACCCGCACAGGGGAGAACTGGTGGGACAACAGCCTCAACGCCACCGTCTACGTCAACGAGACCAAGATCGACGAGTCCCGGATCGCCGACGGTCGCGTTGACGACATCGGCTACCGCACCTGGGGCATCGATGCGCGCAACACGGCGCTCGTGGGCGGCTCGCACGCCGTCACCTACGGCTTCGAGCTCGTGCAGGAGCGCCAGGACGCCGTTCGCAACGGCGATGCCCACGCATTCTTCCCGTCGGGCAGCCGCACGCAGCTCGGCACCTTCGTGCAAGACGAGCTGTCGCTGTTCGACGGACGACTGTCGGTGGTTCCTGGCCTGCGCTACGACCGCTGGAACAGCAAGCCGGACCTTGTCGAGCTCAGCTCCCAGAAGGTCGATCGCCTTTCGCCCAAGTTGGGGGCGAGTTACCAGCTCAGTGAGGGTCTCTTCGCCTCGGCCAGCTACGGCGGTGGGTTCCGTGCGCCCTTCTTCCAGGAGCTCTTCCTGACGGGCACCCACTTCGCCTTTCCCTTGACGCAAGACGTTTTTTTTCTGGCGCTGTTTCTGCCCAACGAGGATCTTGTCGCCGAAACCAGCCGTAACTTCGACGGCGGCCTGAGGTTCCGTCGTGGGCGCGTTTCGGCGCGTGCCTCGCTGTGGCGTGCGGACGTCGAGAACTTCATCGAGCTGCTGCCGGTATTCACTTCGGAGTTTCCTGTGACCGGAGGCACTCAGATCCAGCTGTGGCAGGCGACCAATCGCCTCGACGCCCAGATGACGGGATTCGAAGCCTCCGTTGACCTGAGTCCGCAGCGCGACATCGTTCTGCGGGGATCGTTCTCGCGGACTCGTGGCGAGGACAACGCCACTGGAGAGCCGTTGCTGCAGATTCCCAACGACAAGCTCGTTCTCGGAGCCGAGTGGCGCCGGCCGGAGCTCGGCCTGCGCGCCAATTGGTTCACCCGCATCTACGGCGATCGTGATCGCGTGCCGACGGGCGTCGAGGCGACGGCGGGTTACGTGCTCCACGATTTCCAGGCAACCTGGGCCACTGGGGTCGCCGGGCAGCCGTTGGAGCTGCACCTGGCGATCAGTAACCTGGCCGATCGCAGCTACGAGAATGCGCGCTTCGGGACGCCGGGCATTGGGCGCGATATTCGCTTGGGTACCACGGTGCGCTTCTAGAAGGCGGCGGGCAGCGAGGCCGGAGCAGGCGACGCCGCTAGAATCGTGGCGATCGTTGAGAGCTTGCTCTGGCCAACTGTTCGAGGTCCTCCTTGCCGACAAAACGCCGTACGACTCGCTTTCTGAGCATCGGGCTCGGTGTGCTGCTGATCATCAGCGCGGCACAGGTAGCCTGGTGGATGCTCGATCAGTGGCGGTTCATCGCCCTGGTGGAGGAGCGCGCAGACCGCTCGGACCAGGAACAGGTGAGAGCCGCCGAGCGGCTTCTCGAGCTCGGAGAGACACCCTCGGCGGTCGAGAGGGTGCTGCCGGCGATTCGAGTTGACGGTCGCCGCGTGATTGTTGATCCACAGCGCGACACCGCACAGGCAGATGAGCGTTGGCACCGATTGAACCAATACGGCTGGGAGGGGGGCTTCTTTCTGCTCGTCCTGCTCGGCGCGGTGAGTGTCGTGGCGCGGGCGGTCCAACAGGATGCCGTGCTGCGACGGCGACAAGAGAACTTCTTGGCAGCGGCCAGCCACGAGCTCAAGAGCCCATTGGCAACGGCGCTGCTCGCGGCCGAGGGCCTACAACGACACGACCTTGCCCCCGAAGAACGCGGCGTCAAGACGTCGCGGATCGTGCGCAACCTGTTGCGGCTCGAGTCGATGATCAGCAACCTGCTCGACACGGTCCGTCTAGGCGAGGGACGCTTCGTTCTGCGTCCGGCCGCGCTCCACCTCCAGGAGGCTCTGGCACCGGTCATGCGCAACCTGGAGGACAACTGCGGCGAGGCCGGAGTCGATCTCTCCGTCGACCTTCCTGGCGACCTCTGGGTCATGGCCGACGACGAAGCGCTGCGAGCTGTCATGCGCAACCTGCTCGACAACGCGCTGGAGGCCCTGCTGGAGACCGAGCAGCCCCGCTTGTCGGTTGACGCGACACGCGGCGCGCACGACGTCTCTGTTGTCGTTCGCGACAACGGCTGCGGCTTCGATCCCGACGATGTCGATCTGCTGTTCGAGAAGTTCTACCGACCCGGGGACGAGCTGCGCCGCGGCGGCAGCGGTGCTGGCCTGGGCTTGCACATCGCTCGGGAAGTTGTCGTTCTGTCCGATGGTGGCATCACGGCAACGTCACCGGGTCACGGACACGGTGCCACGTTCGAGGTTCGTTGGCCGCTCGCGGCACCACCGTCGTGAGTCGGTCCGCAGGCGAGAGCGTTGCCAGCCGGCTGCTCGTCGTCGAGGATCAGCCCGGCCTAGCGGATGAGATCCGCAGCAACCTCGAGGCTGAAGGCTATGCGGTGGCGGTGGAGCACGACGGTATCGATGCACTGGCGCGTGCCGGCGAGCGCTTCGATCTCATCGTCCTCGACGTCATGCTTCCGGGGCTCGACGGCTTCTCGGTGTGCGAGAGATTGCGGCAGGCGGGCAACGAGGTGCCGGTTCTTTTTCTGACCGCCCGGAGCGATCCCGACGATCGCATCCGGGGACTTGCCGCGGGTGGCGATGACTACCTGCCGAAGCCCTTCCGACTCGAGGAGCTGCTCTTGCGCGTGGCGGCGATTCTGCGGCGCAGCCGACCGTCTGACTCCGATCCGCCACCGCCGCTGACGTTTGGCGAAAGCGAGGTCGATTTGGTGCGCTACGTCGGCCGCGGTCCCGACGGCGCCAAGCACTTTCTCACCAGCAAGGAAGCCGCGATCTTGCGACTCCTGACCGACCGTGAGGGCGAGGTGGTGTCGCGGAACGAGATCCTGGACCGCGTGTGGGGTGCGGGCTTCTATCCCACCGATCGCACGATCGACAACTTCGTCCTGAGACTGCGGCGCCGCTTCGAGACGGATCCGCATCGGCCGCAACACTTTCACACCGTGCGCGGCGCCGGCTATCTCTTCACGCGAGAGCCCCGCTTCTAGTCTGTGGCCGCGAGGCCGTCCGCGGGCCTCGCCGGCCTTGCGAGTCGCCACGATCGATTGGCCGAGCCCGGCGCGCGGGAGGCCCCCGTTGGAGTGATTGGGGATCTTGTGTAGTGTGCGGCCGATGTAGTTGAAGCACGACCTGGAGACTTGACGAGGGGATACAAGATGTCCGATGGGCTGAGGCGCTGGGGCGGTTCTGGATGTGCTCGGGCGATGGAGACGGCAATGGGCGCGAGTCGGCGATCGATGGCGGTTGGCCTGGCGGTTGTGGTTCTCACCGCGACGGCTTCGGTCGGCTGCGCCGCCCCGGCGGGCTCCTCTGAAGGAATCCCGCCCGCCGAGCCCGAGGCTGTCGTCGATCCCGAGCACTATAGCTTTCCAGCGGAGTGGGAGCCTCACGATGCGGTTTGGGTGGCCTGGGTAGGGGAGGGGCTCGGCGGCAGGAGCTCGGAGCGCAAGGTAACGATGAACGCGATGACCGTCGAGATGGTGCGTGTGCTCCGCGACCATGTTGATGTGGAGGTCTTCGTGGAGTCCGAGGATGCAGCGGTCGAGGCCGAGGAGCGTCTACGCGCCGAAGGCGCCTGGGGCAGTCGCGTCTCGCTCCACGTCCACGAGTTGCCCTACTTCTGGATGCGCGACCCTGGCCCGCTGTTCGTGCGCAACAGCGCCGGAGACACGAAGGTCGTCGACTTCCGCTGGACGAGCTACGGCCGGGCGAGCCAGACCGACGATGATGAAGATTCGGAGCGTGCCCGCCGTCGGCGCTTGACCGGTGACACCGACCGCTACGTCGCCGACATGCTCGGCCTCGAGGTGATCTCGACCGGGAGGGTGGCGGCATGACGGTCAACGGCCGCGGCACCTTGATGGTGACCCGCTGGACCACTCTGCAGCGCAACCCGGATCACTCGCTCGAGGAGATCGAAACCGAATATCTGCGAGTCATGGGGCAGCGCAAGATCGTCTGGGTGCCCGAGCCGCTTGTCGAGGACCTCTGGCTTCCTGGCCCGATTGCGGCCAACTACACGGGCGGTGGAGCCAATGGTCATCTCGATGAGTACGCCCGCTTTGTGGGTTCGTCGACGATCTTGCTTGCCGAAGTGCCGGAGGCGGAACGCCACGACAACCCGGTCAACGAGCTCAACTACGACGTGCTGGAGAACAACCTGCTCGCGCTGCGGCAGCAGACCGACCAAGATGGCAACCTCTTCGAGATCATTCGTATCGCGTTACCCGAGGTCGATCCGTTGCGGCGCGAATACACGCTGACCGAGGAGCGCTACGAGCGCGGCAAGAGCGAGTTCGACGCCGCTGGCCTGAAGCCGGGCGATACGATGTACCAGGTGGCTGCCGCCAGCTACCTCAACTACCTGGTCACCAACGGGCTCGTGCTGATCCCGAAATACTGGCAGGAGGGTATGCCCGAGTCGCAAAGGCAGAAGGACGAGCGGGCACGCGAGATCTTCGCTGAGCTGTTCCCCGACCGCGAGATCGTCCAGCTCCATACGCTGGGGATCAACTACTACGGTGGCGGCATGCATTGCGCCAGCCAGCAGCAGCCAGCGAGCTAAGCCGCGACGAGCTGACGGCGGCGCTCGTTACATGCGAGGTCGGCGGCCTACGCCGGCGGGAGTGCGCCGACGAGGTGCGCCGGCGAGAGAGAGGCGACAGCGCGATCAGCGCGGTTCGCTCGAGCGAGGCTCGCGGAGCAGGCGCTTGTGCGTGGCCATCGCGGCCGCCTCCTGCTCGGCCATGCCGAGTCGGCCGTACGCGGTGGCGAGGTTCAGATGGTAGGCCGCGTTGTCGGGCGCGAGCCGGACCGCCGTCTCGTAGGCGGGTAGCGCGTCTCTCGGTTGACCGATGTGCATGAGCACATTGCCGAGAGCGGCGTGTGTTGGGGCGTAGAGCGGGCTGATCTGGCGCGAGCGCTCCAGATTCGCCCGAGCCTCCGCCGATCGACCCGAGCTGTGCTGCAGAAGGCCGTGGAGGTACAGCACTTCCCAGTGGTCGGGCTGGGCTTCGAGCGCTCGTGTGGTGGCGCGCAGGCCACCTTCGATGTCGCCTTCGGCGAGCGCTACGCGCGCCAGCACCGCCAGCACGTCGGGGTCGTCGGGGTCGGCAGCGATGAGCGCTGCGGCCGCGTCGCGCACCGCTTGCATATCCGCCTCGGCGGCGGCCAGAGAGAGCGCTTGCTGCAGCAGGCCAACGCGGCGGTCACGCTCTGCCGCTGCATCCTGCTGCTGCTCCAGCTCGTTGAATAGATCCTGGTGCCGGCGGCCCGCTTCGCGATCTCCCAATCGGGCGTACACCAGCGCGATTCTGTAGTGAGCGTCGGGCAGCTCGGGCGCCAGCTCGAGGGCGCGTTGCAGAGCCGCCAGGGCCGGGTCGAGCTCGCCCTGGGCTGCGAGCACGCGTCCTATCAGGTAGTGCGCTGTGGGGTTGTCGGGGTCGGCCGCTGCGGCGCGGCGCAGATGCTCGAGAGAGCGTACGTGCTCCGCGGGCCGGTCGGCGAGCACGAGTCCGACGCCGAAGTGGGCCTGCGCGTTGTCGGGGTCGATCGCGAGCGCGCGCTCCAGCGACTCGAGCGCCGCATCCAGCTCTTCGTTGAGGTAGCGCTCGATGCCGAGGACCGTAAGTGCCTCACCGTCGTTCGGTAGCAGTTCCACGTAGCGTTCCAGGTGGCGCGCCGCGGGGCCGTGATTCTCGCGGCGAACCTCCACGGCGGCGGCCTTGCGGTGTACGACCGGCAGCTCGGGCGCGAGCTCGACGGCGTGTTCGTAGTAGCCCAGCGCGCCGGCGAGATCGCTGGCGTCCTGCTGCAGATCGCCGAGCGCGATGAGCGCGCCGGTGGTGTCGGGGCGGATCTCCAACGCGCGCAGGTACTCACGAGAGGCGCCCGGACGGGCGCCGCCTCGCCGAAGCGTGTGGCCGAGCCACAGCGCAACCAGCGCCGAGCTCGGGTGCTCGTCGGCGAGCCGGCGCAGCGAAGCGGTGGCTTCTTCGACCCGACCCTCGGCGAGTGCCCGGCGCGCGTCCGGCAGTCCGGCCACCTGCTGGGTCGCGGTGGTGGGCGCCGCCAGCCCGTAGCCCGGTGGTGGGCCTCCCAGGGCACCCATGAGGCAACAAACGGCGATCGAGATCGTCCGGGTCATGTGCATGTCGCTGCCCGCTGAGCGGGCTCGGTAGAATCGGCGAGCTCGCGGGCGGCCAGCAGCTCGCGATGCGTCTGCACGGTGGCCTTCACGTCTTCCAGGTTCACGCTCTGGTTGCGCGTGGCTGCGACGAAGTTCGAGATGAGGCCAGCATATTCCACCGGCTCATCAGAGGGCACGGGTTGTGCCAGCGTGGGATTGGGATAGATCGAGATCGGGCTGTCCTTGTTGCCGCCGTCGACTTCGAGCTCGATGGTCGAATCGGCATCGCCGCGTAAGTCGGTACCGGCGGTGATTTCGATTCCGTTCGGCAGCCGTCCTGAGAGCCGCACGTCGAGCGGGAAGTCGGCGGTGTCATCGCGATGACGGGCGGTCGCGCTGAGGTCGGCCAGCGCCGAGTTTCCCGCGTCGGCGAGCCAGCGTGCCAAGTCCAGCGTGTGAACACCGAGCGCGAAGAAAGCACCCCCCGTGGTCTCGAGCCGTCGGGTCCAGTCTTTGCCGTCGGCGAGCTGATCGATGCCGAGTCGATAGACGCAGCGGATACGCCGCACGTTGCCGGCCGCGCGGATGCGCTCGCGAAGCTCGATCATGCTGGGGTTCCAGCGCAGCCTGTAGCCTACGTGCACCGGCGCTCGCAGCGACTCGAATGCTGATTCGAGCTCGTCGAGCTGAGCGACGTCGATGGCGATCGGTTTCTCGACCAGCACCGGCTTGCCGGCGCGCACGGCCTCGAGGCAGCAGGGCCCATGTAGATGGTTCGGGACGGCGACGGTGATGGCGTCGACGTGCGGCAGCATGTCGGCGAGTCGACGGTAGACCGCGACGTCAGCGCCCACCCTCAGGTGGTGGGCGTCCCGACGCGAGACAACACCGGCGAGCTCGGCGCCGGCAGCCGCGAAGTGCGATGCGTGGTCGCGGGCGATGTCGCCCCAGCCGACCACGCCGATCCGGACCGTCGCTACCAAACAGCCTCCTTATAAGATCGGGGTTCGATCTCTCTGCAAGCCCAGTTCATGAAATCGGTTTCGAGAAGAATACCCTCGCATGCTTGCCTCCTTCTCCTGGTCGCGGCGCGTCGTTGTCCACGGTGCGTTGACGTTGGCTGTGGCGTGTGTGTCGCCGGCCGCCGACGCACAGTCCACGCGGCGGCCCGTCCGTCTGCGCGCGGCTACCGTGGCGGTGGGAATCGAGTTCGTCAACGTTTATGGCGGCCCGGACAAGCGTCTGATCACCGAGATGGGCGGCTCTGGTGCGGCCTGGCTCGACTATGACCGCGACGGTTGGGTTGACCTGTTCCTCGTGAACGGGATCGAAGGGCCAGCCAACGAGCCGGTAGAGGCGACGGCGGCGGCGCTTGCAGACAGCTCCCAGGGGCTACATCCGGGCGGGCATCGGCTCCAGAGGAACCACCGCGGACGTTTCACGAACGTCGCCAGCGTCGCCGGCGCCGCCGATCGTGCCTGGGGCAACGGTGTTGCGGCAGCCGACGTCGACAACGACGGGTTCGTCGATTTGTACGTCACCGCGATTGGCGAGAATCGGCTCTACCGCAACAACGGCGACGGCACGTTCGTGCCCTGGCCGGCAGGCGTCGAAGACCCGGGCTGGGGTGCCAGCGCCGTCTTCACCGACTGGGACTCCGACGGCAACCTCGATCTCTACCTGGTCAACTATGTCGATGTCGAAGGCTCCAACCTGAAGGATCCGGAGGCGCTGGGGCCGTGCCACTACCTCGGCGGGATCGAGGTGTTCTGTGGTCCGCGCGGACTTCGCGGCGAGCGCGATATTCTGTACCGCAATCGAGGTGATGGCAGCTTTGAGCGCTGGCCGGGGGCGGATGTGGATCCCGAGGAGACCTTCGGGTTCGCGCTGTTGGCGTCTGATTGCGATGGCGACCACCGGCCCGACATCTATGTTGCCAGCGACTCCACGATCAATCTGTTGTACCGCTACGACGCCGATGTCGTGCTTGACGACTGGTCTTTCTTGAGTGGTGCGGGCCTCAGTGGGGGCGGGGTTGCGCAGGCAGGGATGGGTGTCTCTGCCGCCGACTTCGATGGCGACATGGACTTCGACCTGGTGGTGTCGAACTTCCAGCACGATCACAACACGCTCTATCGCAACGTCGGGGGCTGTAGCTTCGAAGACGTCAGCGAGCCGCTCGGAATCGGCGCGGCAACCATCCCGTACATGGGCTGGAGCACGTTGTTTGTCGACATTGATGGCGACGGCGATCAGGACATCTTCGTTGCCAACGGCCACATCTATCCTCAAGTCGACCGGCTCGATGCTGCCAACCTCGGCGCCGCGTCTTCGATGGAGTCGCCCTTCCAGCCTGGCGTGGACCCCGTCGAGCTCGACACCTACCGGCAGCGCAATTTGCTGTTCCTCAATCAGCTGGCGGAGTCGGGTACGGCGGCTTTCGTCGAGTGGGTCGAGCCGGGCGAGGTCGCGGGAGAGGGGGGTGTTGCCGACGTCGAACGGGTCGACAGAGCCGCGAACGGGCTCGACCTTGCTGCCGTGTCGCGGAGCGCCGCCCTCGCCGACTACGACAACGACGGTGACGTCGATTTGATCGTCACCAACCTCAACGACTCGCCCGACCTGCTGGTCAACGACGGCGAGATGGTGTGGCCCGCGTTGCGCCTCAGTTTGGTCGCGCGCGACGGCAGCCGCGACGCCTACGGGGCACAGGTGATCGTCGAAGCAGGCGACACCAAGCAGTTGTTCGAGCTGCGCCACAGCGACGGTTACCTGGGCAGCAACGATCCACGGTTGTCGGTGTTTTTGCCAGGTGGTCGCGCCGATCGCGTCGAGATCCGCTGGCCCAGCGGCAGCTCCACCGTGCTCGATGCCGTCCAGATCGGCAGCGGCGGCTGGCTCGTGGTCGACGAGCGGCGGGGTGTGATTGCGCGGCGGGCGGTCGCCGCGCAATAGCGCCGGTGTTTCGCCGACGGGGTCACGCGCGCGCCGCACGCCTGGTTCGCCAGGCCGCCGCACGGGCACCACTCGCTGTCAGCGTCGCAGCGCCTCCGCTCGTCGAGCGTGCTCGAGCGAAAGCTCGGGCTGCCCCAGGCGGTTGTACAAGTCGGCCAGGAGGAAGTGGCCCAGCGTCAGATCGCGACGCTCGAGTGACTGGGCGACAGCTGCCTTGACCATCTGCAGCGCTCGCCCGAGCTCCTGGCCCCGGCGCATGAGGATGCGCGCCATGAAGAGGTTGGCGAGAGCGTGCTCGGAATCGACTTCCAGAACGCGCGCCAGATACTGCTCCTCTTCACTCTCCCGCTCGTTCTCGCGGTGGTACATCGCCAGGTTGAAGAGAGCGCCGATGTGCTGGGGTTTGTCCTCGAGCTGGCGTTGATACTCCACCATCGCTTCCTCGGGCCGACCATTCCGCGCCAGCGCCTGCGCCAGTGTGAAGTGGACTCCGGGGGCGGTGGCGTTGATGTCGAGCGCGCGCCGGGCGTGCTGCTCGGCGCTGGCCGGATCGCCCATTAGCAGCTTGACGGCGGCGAGTCCGGCGAACGCGGGAGACGAGTCAGGGTTGAGCGACAGGCATTGGTTGAAGTACTCGACTGAGCGCGGGTAGTTCTGCTGGCGCATCTTGATCTCACCGAGCAGGTGGTAGATCTGCGGCGCGTCTTCGATGAACTCGAGTGCCCCCAGCGCCGTCCGCTCCGCGTCGTCGAGGCGCCCGAGGGCGATCTCTGACTCCGCCAGAAAGGTGTGCGCGTAGGGATCGGTCGGCTTCAGCGCGATGGCAGCGCGGGAGGCGGCGGCAGCCTGCTCGTAGCTCTGCTGCTGGGTGTACAGCTCACCCAGGCTCGTGTACGCGTCGATCACCCGCGGATCCTCGTTGATGATCTCGTGTAGAAGCGCCTCGGCTTCGTCGTAGCGCTCACGCTGCATGAGCTGTCGAGCTTCGATCGAGCGGTTGTAAATACCGATCTTCGCCCGCGGGCTCTCGAGCTCGGTACCGTCGTCGTCGGCCTGGAAGCTGCCCAGATAACCGAGGCTCGCCAGCTTCGCGCGTGTGTCGCCGTCGAGCTGGCTCGGAGCCGCGCCCGCTGCGCCGACTCCGAGCTCGGCAATCAGGCGATCGGCGTCGGCACTCATACGGGCGTACAGCGCGTTGCTGGCGCTGCCATCCAGCAGGTTGTTGGCCTCGTCCGGATCGACCACGAGGTCGTAGAGCTCCGGTTCCGGCGAGATGATGAGCTTGTGGCGCCCGTCCTGAATCGCCGCGAGCTCGCTCCAGCCGAAGTGGTAGCGCGCGTAGTAGCTCTCGGAGTAGACATAGCGCGGCTCGGGTACGCCACCGGCTTGGGCTCCGTCTCTGGCAAACAGGGGAAGGAGGCTCTTGCCCTGGATCTCGGCAGGAGCTTCGACCCCGATCATCTCGAGCACCGTCGGCATGATGTCGGCCAGCGAAACCACTTCGCTTCTCTCGATGCCATGGAGCTGGGCGTACGGAACCGAGAAGATCAGCGGCACGTGTGTCGCCTCCTCGTAGATGAAGAAGCCGTGCTGGGTCTCGCCGTGCTCGCCCAGGCTCTCGCCATGATCGGCGGCCAGCACGACAATCGTGTTGTTCAGATCGCCGCGGGCGCGAAGGCCGTCGAGCAGTCGGTCGATCTGTGAATCGGTGAAGGCGATCTCGCCCAGGTACGGCTGCCCCGGGTAGAGCGAACGGTACGGCTCGGGCGGCTCGTATGGAGCGTGCGGATCGTACAGATGGGTCCACAAGAAGAACGGCGCGTTGCCTGTGGCCTCGGTGTCGAGCCATTCGAGGGCGCTGTCGACGACTTCGTTGGCGGGCCGCTGAACACCGCCCATCGCAATGATGCGCTCGCCTCCCACGTCGAAATCGTCGACGTACGTATCGAAGCCCTGGTCGAGACCCCATCGCGCGTCGAGCACGTAGGCGGCGACAAAACCGGCGGTGGCGTAGTCGCGATCGTGCAGCAGCTCGGCCAGCGTCGTGAGGCTTTCCGGGACGATGAAGCCGCCGTTGTCGCGCACGCCGTGGTGTGGTGGATAGGTGCCCGAGAAGATCGTCGTGTGCGCCGGCAAGGTCAGCGGCGTGGTGGAGGAGGCGCGACGAAACAGGACGCCCCGAGACGCCAGAGCGTTCATCGTGGGTGTCTGCACACCGGTGAAGCCGTACGCCGGGAGCCGGTCGGCCCGCAGCGTATCGATGGTGATGACCAGTACGTTGAGGCGCGTATCACCACGCAGTGAAACGAAGTCGCTGTTGCCTTCGCCGAGCCACAGCAGCGAGACCACGGCCGCGACTGCAGCTAGCGAAAGAAGCCCAGCAAAACGGACCCACGGCCTGTTCGCCCACGCCCTCATAGCCAAGCTTTGCCCCACTTTTGCCCCCCGAGCCGCGTCTGCCCATGATCGCCCAGTACGCGCTGATTGGAGGCCAGCCATTGCTTTTGTATGCAGAATACAGTATGAAATGCCCAACATGAGTGGAAGCTGGCCTTCGGTAACGAGCTCAACCCTCACCGACCAGGTGTACACGGTGCTGCGAGACCGCATACTGTCGCGCGAAGTCGACGCCGGTGAGTTCATTCGAGAGCAGGATGTCAGCGACAAGCTCAGCGTGAGCCGCACCCCGGTTCGCGAGGCTCTCGGGAGACTCGCGACGGAGGGTTTCCTCGAACGCATTCCGCATCGTGGGTTCAGAGTTCCCGAGGACTCCGTCGCCGATTTGGTGGAGTTCTACCCGATCTTGTGCGCTCTCGAGGTTCTTGCCGGCAAGGAATCGCTACCGCATCTCGATGCCGCCGCGCTGATGGAGCTGCGCGACGCCAACGCGCGCTACTCGCAGGCGTTCGAAAGCGCCGACATGCCCGCTGGCATCGAGTGCAACAATCACTTCCACCACCTGCTCTCGGCGGGAAGCAGCAATCGACGGCTGCGGCGGATGCTCGACGAGATGCGCAGCCTGGTGAATCGCCTCGAAATCTGGGCCTTCTCGAACATCGCGGAGTGGGAAGACTCAATCCGTGAGCACAGTGAAATCCTCGATGCCATTGAAGAGGGTGATTTCGACAGCGCGCTCGAGATTCTGGAAATCAACCGCTCGACGACGTACCGGGAAGTACTGGACGCACCCTGGGCCAACATCCCCAATAGAGATGGAACCGCACATGTCATGGTCGCACCCTCAAAGGAGAGGAACTGATATGCGAACAACCTGAGCACGAGCTTTTTCGATGCTCGCTCTCGTTCTCGTAGCCGCACTCCCGTTCGCCGCCTACGGGCAGGCTACGGGCAGGCTACGGGCCGGTACGGCACGATCGAGGGCACCGTGACCGACGTCGACGGCGTCGCTCTTCCTGGAGTGACGATAACTCTCGCCTCGCCAGCCTTGATTGGCGACACTCGCACTGCGGTCACCGGTGCCGATGGCAGGTACCGCTTCCCGGCTACGCCGCTCGGCAGCTACAGCGTCGAGGCCTCGCTTAACGGGTTCATCTCGCAGGCCCTCGGGGGCATTCGGGTGTCCATCGGCTCGAGGATGGCCGCCAACTTCCAGATGCGGCTCGGCGTTCAAGAGACCGTTACCGTCATGGGCGAGGCACCGCTCATTGACGTCAAGGGCTCGTCTGCGGTACAGACCACCATGGCCGCGGACTACTTCCAGGGTCTGCCGTCGGCGCGCACGAACGCTGGTGCCACAGACCTGCTGGGGATGGCCCCTGGCGCCACCGTCGGGAGCTCGGATAGAGCGGGCGGCGTCACCGGCCGCGGCGGATCCCAGTTCGGCGGCACCAAGAATGGCGCTCAGTTCTCCTTCGACGGCGTGAATGTCAACAGCTCCGAGGGTGGTGAAGTCGAGCTCCAGATGGACTTCGACAACGTCGCCGAGGTCAACTTCGGCGGCATCGGCGCTCCGGCCGAGGTCGGCGGCTACAACGGCCTGGTGATGAACCTGGTCACCAAGTCGGGCAGCAACGAGCTCCACGGTCAGGGAAACATTTTCTTCCGTCTCGACAGCTTCACCACGCAGAACTCTGACGACCCCGAGTTCAGGCGCGACCTCGACAACGAGCACCAGTGGCATCTCGACGTGGGTGGCCCGCTCGCCAAGGACAAGCTGTGGGGCTACGGCTCGTTCCGGCGAAGTGTGCGGAACTTCGCCACCGAGCTTTCTGGCGGCACGAAAGGCTTTGCCCACCGCAATCAGCTCCTCGCCAAGCTCACCTGGCAGGCGTCGACGACCGATCGCGTGACGGGCCAGATCTCGTGGGAGAAGGAAGACGCTCTCGATCCGGCCGATGCATTCATCACCCCGGAAGCCACGCTGGCGCCGTACGGGTTGTGGCGCATCTTCATGCTCGATTACCTGAAGGTGTTCTCCGACACGACGCTGGTTGAGGTGCACTCCGCGTTCGTCGACGCCGACCGCGCCGATGGCCCGGGCGCCAAAGACATCCACCCCGACACCGACCCGAGCAATCTTCTGCCGGCAGGGCATTTCGACCTGGTCACGGGAGTCCTATCGGAGAGCCCGGGCTTCTTCTTCGACCGCACCAGGAACCGCTATCAGGTCAACGTGGCTCTGAGCCACTACGCCGATGAGTTCCTGAACGGGTCGCACGACTTCAAGACTGGCGTTCAGGTTGACGTGTCGCCGACGCGCACGTTCACCGGCTACATCATGGGTGCCTACTACGTGGACTACGGCGGCGAGCCGCTGTATCGCTACGAGACCCCGGCGCAGGACGACCAGCCTGAGAACCGCCAGGTTTCCGGCTTCTTGCAGAACGCCTGGACGTTCGCCGGCAATCGCGTGACGATCAATCCGGGTGTGCGCATCAATTGGTGGCAGGGGTGTGGCCAGTCGGTCCAGGACGCCGTCACCGGCTTCCCGGCGCTCACCGTCGACCACGGCTGCCTGTTCGAGCCCAAGATGGGCTTGGCCCCACGGTTCGGTCTGACCTACGACATCACCGGTGATGGCACGACGGCCTTCAAGGTGCACTACGGCAAGTACTACTCACAGCTGATCACCAGCATGTACCTGGCGCCTGGTGAGCGGCTCTTCCAGTTCTCGGAGTGGAATCCTGACATCGGGGACTTCGAGATCGTCGAGACCGAGTTCAGATTGCCTGGCGACCCGATCGATCCCGACATCGAGATGCCGTACTTCCGCGAGTTCAGTGTCGCCGTCGAGCATCAGGTGGCCGACGACGTGTCGGTCGAGCTCACCGGGATCGTGCGTCGAAACGAGGGGTTCCTCGACAAGATCCTGACGAACGGCGTGTTCGGAAGGGTGGAGGCGACGGATCCGGTCACCGGTACGACGTACAACTTCTTCGATCAGCTCAATGCCAACGAGTCAGAGATCCTGATCACCACCCCGAGCAACCTCAACTTGGGCTTTCCGTTCGACACATTCGAGCAGTCGCGCAAGTACTGGGGTGTTGGCCTGACGGTCGAGAAGCGCTTCTCGAACAACTGGCAGCTCACCGGCTCGTACTTCTACAGCAAGACGGAGGGCACCGACGACACCGCATTCGAGAACGGTCGTGGCTCGGCACTCGGACCATCGAACCTGTGGACGAACCCGAACCAGCACATTAACGCCTTCGGGCCTCTCGAGGACGATCATCCCCACAACATCAAGGTGATCGGCTCGTTCAGACTGCCGCTCGACATCGACGCCGGGTTCTTCTACTGGTTCCAGTCGGGTCAGGTCTACACGCGTGAGGTGAACTTCCGCGGCGTGCGTTCGAACGGTCGTAGCATCACGGTCTTCGGCGAGCCGCGTGGTTCGCGACGGTTGCCCAACCAGAGCAACGTTGATTTGCGCGCCGAGAAGATCTTCCGGGTCAACGATTTCAGCATCGCCGCCGGCATCGATGTCTTCAACCTGTTCAACGCGGCCACTCCAACGCGCGTGGTCAGGGAAGACGATCCGTTCAGCGGCGAGCTCGACTTCGAGAGAATCAGGCGGCTCCGCTTCCCGCGGAACATCCGTCTCGGGTTCCGGATCATCTTCTAGGTAGGTCACCAGCTGGTATCGATCTGGCGGAGGGGGGAGGCGAATCCCCCTCCGCTTTTTCGTGCCCGCAAATCGGAGAGCAAGGCCATGAGAGCCAGGATCCGCCTGTCGCCGGTGTTGCCGTTGGCCTGTGTAGTGCCTCTGCTGCTTGGCGTCTTGGCATGCGCTGAATCAGGTGAAGGCGACCCGGCAAGGAGCGGCCGCGATACGGCAGGGGCCGAGGCGACAACCTACGAAGATCTGCTCGGTGTCTTCACTGAGTTCCGCGAGCTGCAGGAAGTGGTCGCACCCGACGGCACGCCGGACTATTCCGCGGCAGCCATGGCCGCGCAGCATGGACACCTGGGGGCGTTGCAGCAACGCCTCGCGGCCATCGAAGGGGCGTCGAGCGCCTCCACATGGCCGGTCGAGCAGCAGGCCGACTTGCTGCTCGTGCGTGCTGAGATGAACGGCCTCGACTTTTACCACCGCGTCATGCGGCCCTGGTCCCGCGATCCGGGCTTCTATCTGCAAACCCAGGCGGGAGCCGGCCCGACGCGCCAAGGCAGGCTGCGAATCAGTGAGCTGCCGCTCACGCTCAGTGCCGACGGCGTGGCCGATGCCGGTAACAAGCTGCGCGCGGTGCCGGTGGTTGGGAAATGACGGGACTCGCCGACGAGATCGAGCAAATCCGTTAGCCCCGTCGACCCCTGGATCCCAACAACGCCGCGGCGAGCCGTCGCGTGTGAGATAACGGCCCGGATCGTGCGGCTAGCGCGGCTGGCGCGGCTGGCGCGATCGCTAGCGCGCGAGGTCGGCGATGACCTCGTCGACTCGCTGGAGGCCCTCTACCAGCTGGTCCGGCTCGCCGCCCATACCAATGCGCAGGTACCCGTCCATCCCGAAGCAGTCGCCGGCGATGACAAAGGTCCCCTTGCTCTCGCGGAGCCGCAGGCTGAGGTCCGTGGAGTTGATGTCGAAATTGTAGCGAATGAACGCCATGCCGCCGGCCTTGGGCGGAACGAAATGAAGGAGTCCACCGTGGCTTTCAACCCAGGCTTGCGTCGTCACCAGGTTTTGCCGCAGCATGGCGCGGTTGCGCTCGAAGATGACCGGTCGCTTGTCGGCCTGTAGCACGCGAGCTCCGACGCGGTTGCTGATGATGTTGGTGGCGATGGTGGTGTAGTCGCGCCGCGCCCACATGTCGGCGATGGTTCCGTGTGGGCCCACCAGCCAGCCAACGCGCAAACCGGGCAGGGCATAGGCCTTCGACAGACCACCCGTGACGATTACCTTGTCGTGGTGGCTGGCGAAATCCCAGAAGCTCGGCGAAGACTCCTCGGGCGGCAGGTTGAGCTCGGCGCCGCGGTAGACCTCGTCGACGTAGATCCATGCGTCGTTCTCGGTGGCCAGAGAGGTGATCTCCCGCATCGACGCCGCGCTGAGGAGTGATCCGGTGGGGTTGTTCGGATTGCACAGCACAATGACCTTGGTGCGTGGCGAGACAGCTGCGCGGAGCTCATCGAGGTCCGGCGCCCAATCGAGCTCTTCGCGCAGACGGAACGGCTTGACCTCGACGCCGAACGACTTGGCAATGCCCTGGATCTGAAGATAGTTGGGCAGCATCAGAACGAGCTCGTCGCCCGCCTCGAGCAGGTTCCACATGGCGACGAAGTTGGCTTCAGCGGAGCCCGTGGTCACGAGAACGTTGTCGAGATCGGCGTCGCGATAGAGCGCCGCGATCGCCTCGCGCAGCTCGATCGAGCCGTTGGTCTGCCCGTAGCCAATCCGCATGCGACCGAGCTCGGCGATCTCATCGGTGCTGAGAATCTCGTCGAGCCTGTACGGATGAATACCGCTCTCGGTCAGGTTGATCTCGACGAGGTTTTCCCACAGTGACTGGATTCGTTCGAGCTCGAACGTTTCGATTTTCATGCCTTTGTGCCGTCCCTTCACGCCGGTCGAGCGGTGTGCGCTCTCGCCGGCTGCGCCGAGTTCTGCGCCGACCGTCAGCTTTGCGCCGGAATTGTATGCGCGGGCGACCGCCGGCGCCGCCAGGCGCTGTTCACGCCGACGATGAGCGGGCTCTCGCTGGCCGACCGCTGGGCGTCGAGTGGCGGCTAGAGCCTGGTCCGAAGGCTCTACTCGCCGATGGCTCAGACCTCGCCGGGGAATCTCTCTTGCCAGGCTCGGCCGAGTAGCTCGTCGGCGAAGGGCGTAATGTAGGGGTCCAATGCCGGAACCGTAGAGAACTCGCTGAAAAGGCAGCCGCTGTCAGTGGCGTAGAAGTCGATCCTCACAGGGCAGCCGTAGGAGGCGCTGAGCCTCCTGCTGCTCGCGATCATTTCATCGAGGCACGCCGGTGACTCCACCAGGTTACTGCGCTCGACGGTCAAGAAGTCCTCTTCGATAGGGTCCCAGGACGGCGTGTAGTGATCGCATGAGTATTTCTTCGGGTTCTCGGCCGAGCGGCGCAAGAGCGCGATCGCAGCGATGTGCTCACCGAACATGTAGCACTTGTATTCCCAGGGCAGGCTGAACCGTCCCGACTCGATCCCGACGAACTCCTCGGCGAGAATCAGATCGAACGAGAACGTGCCGAGCTCGTCGGCAAGATAATCGTGCACGCGGGAGAGCGGCAGCTCGATGTTTCGGAGTAGCTCACGCCCGCCCGCGAAAACGCACACAGCTCTCTGTGCGCTGCCCCACGTTCGCCGTACGACGAACTGTTCGGGCATGGCGTGGAGCGGCAGGTCTCGCACGCGTCGACCGTGCCAATACAGCTCCGGCACACGACACCCGTGGCGCAGTGCAAACTCGCGCGAGTTCCACTTGTTGTTGAGCTTGCGCTGCCAGTATTTGCCTCGCCGCCACACATTGTCTGGGGTGTGGCGATTGTGCAGCACCAAGCGCATCGGGAGCCGCCCGATCGGCCCGGTGAAGTCGCCAAGCCGCCGCCAGGTGCGAGGGCGTCCCCACCACAGGCGCCGTCGCTTCTCGAGCCTGTCGGAGAAAGAAGCTCGGTGGTCAGATTCCTCGTTCATCGCAACATCGCTCGAGTGCCGACCCCGGGATCTCCTGTGGCTTCAGTGTTCGCCTCGAGGGACGACGAGATCGTGCTCAGCGCTCAGATCTCGTCCGGGATAGTTTCTTCCCAAACCCTGCCGAAGTACTCGTTGCCGCAGGGAGTGAAGATGTTGCCACGTCCAGGGACGGTGGAGAACTCGCCGAACACACAGCCGTGATCGGTAACGTAGTAGTCGATCCTGACAAACGTCTGGTATTCGGCACCCATGCGTCGGGAACTGGCGAGGAGCTCATCGAGGCAGGCTGGAGGGCTGAACTGCCGCCGCGGATGGTCGATCCGCACCAGCGGCGACTCGAAAGCTTTCCAAGGCAACCCGTAGAAGCGAGTCTCAACGCCTTCTTCACGCCCCAGACATTGGATCGCCGCGACCGTGCTGCCGAACATGTAGCACCTGACTTCCACGGGTCTCTCGAGTCGCCCGCTTTCGTGACGAAGGAATTCCTCCACGAGGATCAGGTCAGGCGAGAAGTGTCCGAATGCTTGCCGTAGGAACCGGCGCAATCGCGTTCGCTCGACGACGACGTCGCGCAGAATCTCCCGCTCGCCCCAGAAAATGTAGACCTGTTTCTTGGCTTCGCCCCACGCGAGTCGGACTACGAAGTGCTCGGGGAGTGGCTGCGGTAGCTTCGAGAGCCGTCGACCGTGCCAGTACAGCCGCGCCACCTGGCAGCCGTGTAGTTGTGCGAACTCGCGCGAGTTCCACTTGTTGTTCAGTCTTCTCTGCCAGTGCGGACCACGCCGCCAGATCTCGTCAGGCGTGTCTCGGCTGTGCGACGTGAAACGTAGCGGCAGCCCCCTCAGGGGCCCTGTGAAGTCGCCAAGCCGCCGCCAGGTGCGAGGGCGTCCCCACCACAACAGCCGTCGCTTGTGTAACCGTTTGGAGAACGGCAACGGTGCGGCGCCGGGGTCGTTCATGACACCCTGCTCGATCACGAAAGAGGAACCTCCACGCGCTGCGGTCGCCAGTGCTCGCAGTTTGGAACAAGTCCCTGCAGCGGCTACTCGAATTTCAGCGCCCGTACCGGATCGACGCGGGTCGCGCGCAGTGCCGGAACCAGGCTGGCTACAGCGGCCACAAGCAGAAGTACCAGAGAAGTCCCTCCGAACGCGAGCAAATCGGTGCCACTGACACCGTAGAGCAAGCTGGCCATCTGACGGCCCATCAGCGCTGCCAGGACTACGCCGACCAGCAAACCCACGCCCACCAGAAGAAGGGCCTGTCGGAGCACGAGCGACAGGACGCCGGCGGGATTGGCGCCGAGCGCCATGCGAATGCCGATCTCGCGGGTTCGTCGTGCCACCGAATAGTTCATCACGCCGTACAGGCCGATCGCCGCGAGGGTCAGACCGAGCAGGCCGAATACGCCCAGCATGCCGGCGCCCACGCGGGAGGGGAAGAGCGAGGCGTCGAGCTGATCGCGCAGCGTGGTGATGCCGAACACCGGCATCTCCGGATCGAGCTCGCGGATAGAGCGCCGGACGTCGTCGGCGCGCGCCAGAGGCTCACCTTCGACTCGCGCCTGCAGGAAGATGCCGCCGCTGTACTCTTGTTCCAGCGGCATGTAGATGAGAGGCGTCGGGTCTTCTCCAAGCGTGCCCACCTTGGCGTAGGCGGCGACTCCCACCACGGTGAGCGGGCGGTCGAGCTGGCCGTGGTACATGAAGCGGCGGCCGACCGGATTTTCTCCGCGCCAGAACGTCTCCGCCATGACTTCATTGACGATCGCCGCGCGCGCGCTGTCGACGTTGTCGGTGACGTCGAAGGTACGGCCCTGGACGATCGGAATGCCAATCGTTCGGAAGAACCCGAGGCCGACGCTGTTGACGCCAACCAGAACACCATCTTCTTCGTTGGCTGCTGGTGCTCCCTCGATGAAGACTGTCCGCGACAGACCGGCTCCGAACAGGCTCAGGGGGAGCGACTGAGCGACGGCTGCCGATTCCACCCCAGGCGTGGCTCCCACCCGCTCGGTGAGCTCGCGCAGGAACGCACGGCCGTTCTCCGGCGTGTACCCCTCGAGATCGAGGTTCATTGTCACCACCAGGCCGCCGTCGATCACGAACCTTGGATCGATCGCCTGTGCGGAGCGCATGCTGCGGATAAACAGTCCGGCGCCAACGAGCAGTATCAGCGAGATCGCGACCTGCCCGATAACCAGGAGGTTGCGCAGGCCAAAACGGCGGTCGACTCCCATGGACGCTGCCGACTCGTTCTTGAGCACCGACGCAACGTCGGCGCGCGACGCCTGCAGCGCCGGCGCCAAGCCGAAGATCAGCCCGGTGCCGACGGCAATGCCGAGCGTCGCCATTAGCACCGAGCCGTTGAGATCGAAGGAGAACGCGATGGGGAACGGCGTTGGTGGAATCGCTCTGATCAAGAGCCCTGTTGTCCACTGGGCAACAAGCAGCCCGACCGCCGCGCCGACGAGCGCCAGCAGCACACTCTCGGTCAGCAACTGCCGTAGCAGGCGGCCGCTGCGCGCCCCGAGCGCCAGCTTCATCGCCACTTCCTGGCGGCGCCCGGTTGCCTTCGACAGCAGCAAGTTGGCGACGTTGGCACAGGCAATGAGCAGTACCAAGCCAACGATGACGACCATGAGCCCGATTGCCTGCACGAAGCCGTCGCGCACGTTCGGATTCACCCGCGCCTGCAGCGTGGGCACCAGCGTCAGCCTGCGGCCCTCGTTGTCGATTGGATACTGTTCAGCCAGCTGGGCCGAGACCACGCTCGCCGACGTTGAGGATGTCGCGCGCAAAGGAGGGGGCGAGCGCCTCGTGCGAGTAGGCGAACACTTCGCCGGCAAGCGCGATGACAGCGAACACGAGCACGGACGGTGTTTGCAGGAGCTGCAGCATCGATTCCCAGATCGCTGGCTGCTCGTCGTCGGCTTCCCCGTCGGCCAACGAAGCCACTTCGCGAAACGAGCCGGCGGTGGGAGCTACGCGCGGCATCAGCATCAACAGGAAGGCGCTGCAGCCGTAGGCGATCGACATCATCACGAAGGCGCCGACGCCGCCCCAGAGCGACATCACAATGCCGGTTGTGACCCCTCCGATGACGCCGAACAGCTTGTTGGCGAGCTGCTCGAGAGCCATACCGTTCACGGCGTCGTCGGGTCCGACGACGTCGTAGACGAACGACTTGGCAAGCGTCGTTTCGGCAACGTCGAACACCCCGACAAACGTCGCCACCAGGATCACGCTCCCGAAGCCGAACCAGCCTTGGAGGCTGGCGATGGCGGCCAAGGCCGCCATGCCGGCGCCGATCGTGTTGGTTGCCTGTAGCAAGACCCGGCGGTCACGACGATCCGACAGGCTGCCGAACGGGATCGCCAGGAAGAGCCTGGGGAGAACCCTTGTAGCCAGGGCAATCCCCACACCCACCGGCGAGCCGGTGAACTCGAGCGCCAGCCAGCTGATCGCGATGGTGGAAACGTGTGACGACCAGCCGTTCAGACAGATCGACGACCACACCAGCCCGAAGCCGGGGTGGCGGAACGATCGCAGCAGCTCCGAGACCGACGACATCAGCCGCCGGGGCCGTTCACGTCACGACCCCGACTCGCGCTGGCTCGAATCCAACCAGCTCCGATCAAGCGATCCCGCCGAGTCCCATCTCTTCGCTGAGCACGTTGTTGTCGAGCATCACCTTGCCGTCGATCTCGATCTTGCCCGTCGTCAACACCACATCGCAGTGCACGCCACAGGGCGGGACGTTGCCACCGAAGATGGCGTTCTGCGCGCCGAAGCCGAAGGTGATGGCACCGAGCACGTGCTCGTCCTGGTGGATGCTGCCCGAGGTGCGCGCACGCGGATTGAGCCCGAGCGTGAAGTGGCAGATATGCGTGGCGATGGGGTCGCCGCTGGCCTCGAAGAACTCGCGCACGGCATCGGCGTCGGCGCCACCCTCGAAGGCCACGATGATCCCGTCCTTAACCCGTAGCGTCACCGGTTCTTCGACCAAGCGCCCCGGCGGGACGTTGCCATCGACGACGATCGTCCCCTGAATCGTCGACTCGATGGGAGCGTTCGCAACCGAGACGCCAGGGAAGTAGTCGGCCTCGCCCGGGTTCTTCACGATGCCGTGGCCGACGTCGATGGGCCGATCGCGCATATCGAAGCTGATGTCGGTGCCAAAAGGCGAGGTCACGCGGCACAGCTCGGTCTTCATCCACAGCTCGCCGATCTTGTTGCCGATCTCGATCATGAGTGGGTAGTCGACGTCGCGGATGCCCTCGGTCACGAAGTCCTCCATCCCCTCGATATTGGTCGACGTGATGCGCAGCTTGCCTTCGAGAGCCCTCATCGTCGACTCCTTCTCGACGAACGTCGAGGCGCACAGGCCCAGAATCACGTCGGCCGTGGCGATCGCGGCAATCGTCGCCGGATCAAGATCGCTGGCGTCGCTGGTGTCCATAGACGGGATGGTCAACAGCGCGGCACGTGCGCCCACGTCGATTCCGGCCTGCTGCGAGGCCGCCGCCAAGTCTCTGTCGGTGGCGGTGTCGGCAAGCACGAGGAAGGTCTCGCCTGGCTTCACGTTGGCCATCTGGCGGACGGCGACCTTGCCGAAGTCTGCCCATCGATTGCTCATTGTCGCTCTCTCTTGCGGAGGACGAAGCCGAGCGGGCGCGCGCGCGGAGAACGCGCGGTTGTCGGCCGGCCGGCGACATCCAAGATCGGATCGCGGCAGCACTCAGGGCTCAGGCCAGTTCGGTGCCGTCAGGCGGAATCCCGATGGGATCCAGCCGCATTCTACCCGAGCGATGCGGTTCGATCACGCTGGCTGCCGGTTGCTTTTCGGAGGTCTGCGGCGTGCCGATTGAGCGAGCGTGCATCCGGCGGCACAATGCGTCGATGGTGAACGGGAAAGGCGAGGAGATCGTCGAGTCGCTGTTGGAGCGAGAGCACGTCCGCATCGAGCGCATTGTCTCTCGCGGCCATTGTTCTCCCCCCGACTTCTGGTACGACCAGGCCGAGGCGGAGTGGGTAACGCTGCTGTCCGGGCGAGCGCGGCTGCGCTTCGAGGGCGACGCCGAGTGCCTCGATCTCGGGCCAGGCGACCATGTCGACATCCCGGCGCGCGTGCGGCACCGGATTGAATGGACCGACCCCGACGAGGAAACTGTTTGGCTGGCAGTGTTCTACGGGTAGCCGTGGGCACTCGAGGGATGGCAGGGAAACTCGCTGCTGTCCGCTTTGGGCCGCATCTGACCGTCGGAGCCGGGTGACCACCCGAGCCGCTCACTGCGCCCGCCGGTGCAGAGCCGGGAGCGCTGAATCGCAGCGTATCGTTCATCCTCACGCTCGCCGCCGAGGAAGCGGAGCCTTGATCCAGAAGAAAATCTGCATGGTTGGGTTTCACGCCACAGGCAAGACCAGCCTGGTGCGACAGTTCGTCGACTCGATTTTCTCAGAGAGATATCTATCCACCGTTGGGGTGAAAATCGATCGTAAGCCGGTCGATCTCGGTGGCACCGACGTCAACCTGTTGCTCTGGGACCTCGAGGGCCGGGGCAACGGTGGCGATCTGCGAGTCAGTTATCTCCGCGGCGCGGCCGCGATTCTCTATGTGGTCGACGGCACGCGTCCCGACACGCTCGACGGCGCCTTCGAGTTGCGAGATCGTGTGGTCGAAGCGGTCGGCGACGTGCCGTCGATTGTTGCGCTCAACAAGAGCGACCTCGAGAGCGACTGGCAGCTGGGCAGCGACGCCTACAGTCGCCTGGAGTCGGCGAGGTTGCCCTTTTTTCTGACCAGCGCCAAAACCGGGGATCACGTTGAGGAAGCCTTTCACCGGCTTGCCACCGCAACGTTGAGCCAGAGCGATGACTGAAGACAAGGTGGAGCACGATCTCTTCGGGATTACTGACGAAGGCAAGAGACGGGACTCGAACGAAGACGCGTTCTTGATCGTGCAGCTCCACAAGTCCGCCGAGCCTCTCTATACCAGCCTCGACGTGAGTGGACTTCCGGGACTCGAGGATTCGCACGCCCTGCTGTTCGTCGTGGCGGATGGCGTGAAAGGCTCCGACGGGGGTCAGCTCGCCAGCCGCACCGCGGTTGAGGTGCTGGGCGAGCATGTTTCAGCAATCGCGAACGGCGGCACCGACAACATCACGGTTGTCGTCGGTCGCATGGGCATCGGCTAGCGGCCGACCGCTGATTCAGACCGCGCTGTCGCCCGCGGTTGGCGGGTCGCCTTCGCCCTCTTCTTCCTTGCGCTCGCGCTGCCTTTCTTCGAGTGCCGCGCGGGCCCCCGGATCGACAAGAGACTGGATCTCGAGCAGAGCGTTGCCGACCTTGATGGTGGGCGTCTTCCGCCGCCAGTCGTCGCTCTCCCAGCGCTCCTCCCGTTTCTTCAGCGCGCGGCCGATGCCGTAGAGCAGGGCGATCGCCGCGCCAACAAGTACCAGCAGCGCGGTGAGATCGCTCATTCTTCAGATACGTCCTCTTCTTCGCTTACGTCTTCCTCTGCGGGTTCGGGGGGCGCCGTCGATTCCGGGATCGGGGGCTGTGGGTCGAGCGGACCAAGCTGTCTGGCCTGTAACGCAGGGTGATCGGGCGTGATCTTGGTGGCGCGGAAGACAGCGTGGGTGAAGTCAGCTACCGGATGCGGTGTGGACCCGTCGGCCATGCGCACCTGCCCCGAGTAGGGGTCGCGATACTCCCAGACGATCTTTCCCCCGGGAGTCACCTCGAAGAAGCGACCCTGCGGCCCCGAGTTGATCAGCGTGTTGCCGTTCGCGAGCCTTTGCGCGCCCGAGATGAACGGCGCGAAGAAATCGGTTGGCTCAGGGGCGGTGTAACGCCAGGCCGGTTCCGCTGGACCGAAGGCTTCGCTCTCCGGAACGACGTAGCGCCCGTCGGCGTCGGTGGGCGGTGCGATCTCGACTACGGCGGAGTAGGTGTTGTCGTCGTCGCCATTGCGGTTGCTGAAGATCAGCAGGTTGCCGGCGCCCGGATGGCCCGCGGGGATCCAGCGCGGGTCGTGTTGATAGCCGAGTTGCTGATCTTCTTCGTCGCCTCGTCCGTAGACCTGTGGATTGCCCCAGCGATACAACAGGTCGCCACCACGCCCCCACCGTCCACGCGGGCGGTCAGCTGCTGAAGCGCTTGAGTAGCCGATACCAGAACTCGACCGAGTCGTGGAACGATTCGACGCCGACACGCTCGTCGAGGCCGTGGGCGCGGACGTCGTCGGGCTCGCTGAACAGGCCCGACACACCGTAAACCGGGATGCCAGCGTTGCGAACCCAGAGGCCGTCGGTGGCGTAGGTCGATTGCTCAGGGGCCACGGCCGTGCCAGGCCAGAGCTCTTCGATGAGCTCGCGGATGGGCTCGACGACGTCGGCACGCAGGGGAGAAGGTGGACTGGCTGCGTCGCCGCCGCCGGCGACCATGCTGACTTCGACGCTGTCGTCGGCGATCACTTCGCGAAGGGTCGCGAGCACACGCGTCGGCTCCACACCCGGGACGATGCGGCAGTTCACGGTTGCTTTGGCGGCGCGCGGCAGGGCGTTCTCGGCCACGCCCGACTCCAGCATGGTTGCGACACAGGTGGTTCTCATGGTCGAGTTGGCCCACGGGTCGCTCGCCGCCAGCCGCCGTAGGGCTTCGGGATCGGCGTTCTCCCTGCCGGCCTCGCGAAGAAGCTCCCCCTCCTCGCCGGGCGTGCGTTCTCCCGCCACCCGGAAGCCCTCTCGGGCAATATCGCTGACGTCCGTCTGGAAGCCGTACCGCTGCAGTCGGACAAGTGCCTGGGCGAGCTCGTAGATGGCGTTGTCGGGGCGCGGCAACGAGCTGTGGCCCCCTGCGTTCGACGTCATCAACTCGAACGTCTGATAGCGCTTCTCGGCCATCTGAACCATGAAGGTGGACGGCTCGCCGTTCGGGTCGAGCACCCCACCGCCGGAATCGGTGTTGAATGCCAGCTCGGCGCCGATCAGGTCGAGGCGCTCGGCGGCCAGGTGCGCGATGCCGTCCATGGTGGTCTCTTCGTTGCCGGTGAGCACCATGATCAGGTCGCGGTCGGGCTCGTATCCCTCCTGGCGCAGGCGGATGAAGTTGGCGATGAGGCTCGCCGCGCCGGCCTTGTTGTCGGTGGTACCGCGGCCCCAGTAGTAGCCGTCGGCCTCGACGAAGGTGAACGGATCGGCCCGCCACGAGTCAGGGTCGGCGTCGACCACATCGACGTGCGCCATGGCGAGCAGGGGCTTGCGACTACCGGTCCCTCGGTAGCGCACGACGAGATTGAGACGGCCCGCTTCAATTAGCTCGATCTCGTTGTCGGCGAAGCCTGCCGCTTTGAGCCGTTGCACCACACCCTCAAGGAGTCGGCGCGTGTTTTCCGGGTAGTTCTCGCTCGAACGGATCTCGATGAGCTCGCGGAAAATCTCCACGGCGAGCGGACTAGCCGGTTGCTGTGAGGCCGCGGCCGCAGTAGGCGCGATTCCAGCAGTTGCGGCAATCAGCGCGCATGTGACAGCGGCTCGTGCGAGCGTTGGTGCTGGTCGAGGCGTGGTGGCGACACGGCAACTCGTGCGGACTCTCATGCAGTCGGGCTCCAACATAGTGGCTGCAGCGTCACCTGGGGCGACGCGAGCATGCTCTTGGCAGCCAACCTCAACGGATGATCAGAATGCGCTCGTTCGGCGGATACAGGAACTCCACGCCCTGACTCGTGACGACGTGGTTGCCCTCGATGTTGAGCGAGGCCGGGAAGTTTGGCCGGTCCGGGAGGTTGGTGTGAACCATGTACTCGAACGAGAAGATGTGGTTCTCCTTGATGACGATGTCGTTGCGATCGGAGCGGAACGGCGCTACCGACGGGCCGACCGTGACCAGGCTGCCGCCGTTGTTGCCCTGGCTGTGGAGGTCGATCGAGAAGCCGGAGCGCTCTGTGCCGGCGCCGATCATCGCCTCCTGGACCATCTCGTAGTCTTGGGTGCCGATGTCGATGAACGGTGTGTAGATGTAGCCGGCCGTCTCGAGCGCCGCAACGATCTTGTCGAGCGTTTCCTTCGCCGTCTGCCCGACCTTGATCTGCTTGCGGATGATCGGCTGCGCGCCGATCGCGCGGTCGTAGGCCAGTTGGATGGGCTCGGGTACAGAGACCTCACCCTCGCGCATGACGTAGGCGTTGCGCTTGTAGTCGGTGACGAAGTAGTCGAGGTAACGCACGCCGATGTCGAAGGTCATGAAATCGCCGCGCTGGATGACGTAGCTGCCGTGGTGGATCCACCAGCGGACATCAGGAGGATCGATGGCCTCGGAGACCGCCGAGTAGAGGATCCGCGGGATGCTGACGCCGAGGCTCGGCCCACTCGAGAGGCCCTGCTTAAACATCTCCTCGCGTACCCACCACCCGACGTCATCGAGCGTGGTCACACCCGGTGTGATGACCTCCCTGGAGAGCGCGCGCTCGAGGATGCTCTCCAGTTTCATGTAGTCGGAGTGCGAGATGCCGTCTGAGATCGTCAGCCACTCCGAGGTGTTGACCGCGATCGTGGCGGGGTCGCGATCGCCGACGAAATCGCGGATCTCGTCGTACACCGACTCGTCGACACTGCCGCGGTTGTAGCCCTCCACGGCCCGCGCCAGGTCGTCGGAGCCGAAGATGTCGAACAGTTCTGGATGGCCGCCACCTCCGAGCACCGCGCGCTCAATCCGGTCGCCGCCGCGGTCGGTGAAGATCAGGTAGCCGCTGGCGCCACCGAAGTGCACCGACATGGGGTCGGGATTGCCGGCGCGGATGACGTGAATCCACATGTCGATGCCGTTCTCGCGCATCGCGATCGGCAGGATGAGGTCGAGCTTCTCCCTGCGGATCAGGTGGAGGATCTCGGCTCGCGCCTTCGCGGTGTGCGCTACGTTCTGCGCGTATGACACCGGTGTGGCGAGTAGTACGAGCAGCGCGACGACCAGAATTCGGAATCTCACAGTGGCTCCTTCACGAGCTCGCGCTCGCATGACGTCAGATCTTGACTCAGCGCTCTTGGCCATCGCCGGTCATCTCGTTGCGCCCGGGGGCAAACTCCACGCTGCGCTTCAAGAACTCGCTCTGCTCCCACAGCATGTGCAGGATCGATTCGCGCGCGCGGTAGCCGTGGCTCTCGTGCGGCAGCATCACCAGACGGGCCAGGGCGCCGTGGCCCTTGAGCGCGGAGTAGAAGCGCCGGCTCTGCAGTGGGAAGGTGCCGGAGTTGTCGTCGGCCTCGCCGTGGATCATCAGGATCGGCTCGTTGACCTTGTCGGCATGCATGAACGGCGACATGGCGAAGTAGATCTCGGGCGCCTGCCAGAAGGTGCGTTCCTCCGACTGGAAGCCGAACGGTGTGAGCGTGCGGTTGTAGGCGCCCGAACGTGCGATGCCGGCACGGAACAGGTCGGAGTGCGCCAACAGATTCGCGGTCATGAAGGCGCCGTAGGAGTGACCACCAATCGCAACGCGCTCGGGGTCGGCGATGCCGCGCTCAACCAGAACATCGATCGCGGCGCGAGCGCCCGCCACCAGCTGATCGACGTAGCTGTCGTTGGGCTCCTCGTCGCCCTCGCCAATGATCGGCAACGAGGGGTTGTCGAACACGGCCCAGCCCTGCGTCAGCATGGGCAGCGCGCCGCCGGTGCTCACGCGCACGAAGCGGTACGGCGAATCGGTGAGCTGGCCGGCCAGGGAGGCGTCTTTGTACTCACGTGGGTAGGCCCACATCAGAACGGGTAGGGGACCGTCGCCCTCTTCGTGGCCGGACGGCAGGTAGAGCACGCCGGTGAGCTTGACGCCGTCGGCGCGCTCGTAACGGGTGAGCTCCTTGGAAACGTTCGCCAGCTGCGGCGTCGGGTGGGTGAACTCCGTGATCTGTTGCAGGTTTCCGCTCGTCAGATCGCGCACGAAGTAGTTCGGAGGCTCCTCAACCGATTCGCGCCGCGTCAGCACGCGGTTGCCCGTTTCGTCGAGCAGCGCGACGGTGCTCTCGTAGTACGGGGCCTCCGACCGCCACAGCCGCGTTGTTTCCTGAGTGTTCAAATCGAGCCGGTCGATGAACGGCCGGTTGCCTGCGGGAGAAGCGCCCTGCCCGAGCAGGAAGAGCGAGCCGTCGTCGGCCACCTTCAACACGCTGCCGAGCGCGCCCGATTGATTGATCGGCCGTCCGGGGTCGCCGTAACGATCTTCCTGCGAGCGGTCCCAAAGAAGCGTCGGCGCAGAGCCGGGCGAGTCGGGCCGAACGACCCAGGTTCGTGTTTGCCGCGAGCGCCGCCAGCGTGTGCTCACCAGAGCGAGGTTGCCGTCGCTTCCGCTTTCCCCCCCGCTCCATCGAACGCCGGCAAAACGAAGGCCGAGGTCGGCGACCGCCGTAGGCTCACCCTCGAAAGGTGCCGCGAGCGTGAACATACGGTCGCGCACCTCGGCGGGTGCCCTTCCGTCGCCACCGTCCTGTGCTTCCACCCAGTACAGGGTTGCGTCGGTGCCCGTGCGCCAACCGACCGAGCGGTGTCCGGTGGCCACCGAGTCGAAGCCCAGCGGCAGCTCTTCTTGCAGCGGTAGCGCGGCGATCGATTTCACGCCAACGCCGTCGTTGTCCCACACGTCGATGCGTCTCGGGAAACGAGACACCGGCACGATGTACGAGAAGGGCCGCTCGATGCGTGTGACGAGCAGAAAGAGCCCATCAGGGGAGGGCACGGCGCTGGCGATCAGCGCCTCGGGACCGATCTCCGTGACGTGGCCGTCGACGGTAACGAGCGCTGCCTGCGACGTCATGAAGTGCTCGAAGAGGGCCTCATCGTCGGCGTTCTTGAGCAGGTCCTGATAGGTCCGGGCGGCGGCGTTTTTACCCGTGGTTTGCTGGATCACCGGGCCGGTTGGCACCATCGACGCCTGTGGCATCGCGCCGCGCTCGCTCGGCACGAGGCGGGTCACCAGCGTGCGACTGTCGTTCTTCCAGCTGAAGGCGCGTCCGTAGGCTGCGTTCACACGAGCGCCGGTCAGGCGCTGCGCGGTGGCGGTGGCGACGTCGGCGGTCCAAAGCTCGATGCCCTGGTCGCGAGTGATCGTAAAGGCCAGACGCGCGCCGTCGGGCGACCAGGCCACGTTGCCGATTCGCGGCGACTCAGGTAGGCCGTTGATGATCGATTCGGCGCCGTCTGCCAGCCTCTTGATCGTCATGCCAACGAAGTAGCGCGCTCTGCTCGGGCCGTTGGTGCGGGGACTGATCCGAAGCCCGGCGATACGCAGCTCCGGCTGCGCCAGGTCGGCAATCGAGTTCAAGCCGGGGACTTCCATCAAGAGCAGGTGCTCGTGGTCGGGACTCACGGCGACGGCCGGCGTGGTGGGCGCGTCGACCAGCGCAGTGAGCTCCGGCCCGGGCACCTGATACACAGCATCGGTCGACATCTGGCCTCTTTGTGGGCTCGTGGCGAATACGCTCGGCGAAGCCAGGAGCGAGATGACCAGCGTTGCCGCTGCAATCGTCGTGGCGGAATGGTGGGGGAGGGTGTACGAGCCGCGGTGTTTCCGGGTAACGAGGCGAAGCGCTGCGAGCATCGGGGGTTCCTTTCTGGTGCGGGATTCCAATGTGGCCGTAGGATAAGGCGCGGGACGTCGACTCACCAGCGGCAGCGCGAGTCCTTCGGCCTCAGACATCCGCGACGAATTCCTGACGAGGTGCACGCGAAGTGGAACCGAGTGACCGTAATCCAGAGCGGATCTTCAACGCGATTCGCACCCGCTGGAGCGTCGGCCTTGCCGGTCTTTCTTCCGACCCGATCGATCTCGATCTGGTGACCCGGATGCTCGAGGCGGCCAACTGGGCCCCGAGCCACTGTCATACGGAGCCCTGGAGATTTACGGTGTTCAGCGTCGAGGCCCGATGCGTTTGCTAGAACGGAAAGAAGACCGGTACGAGTACAACGAGCAGAATGAGCAGGATCACCGTCAGGGGCGTGCCGACCTTCAAGTAGTCGGAGGAGCGATAGCCTCCTGCACCCATGACGAGAAGGTTGGCCTTGTGGCTGAACGGCGTCATGAAGGCCGCCGACGCCGCCAGGCTGACTCCCATCATGAGCGGGTACGGGCTGAGCTGTAGACGCTCGGCCATCTCGAGCACCACCGGGGCCAGCAGCACGACAGCCGGCGCGCCGTCGAGGCCCTGGCTGAGGACGCTGGCGAGCACCACGAGGGCGGCGAGCACGGCGTACGGGCCGAGCGGGCCGGCGGTGGCAGTCACGCTGTCGGCCAGGAATCTGGCGGCACCGGTGCGTTCCATGGCGAAGCCCACGGGCAGCACTGCCGCCACCAGGAAGATCGCCCGCCATTCGATGACCTTGTAGGTCTCCTGCATGGTCAAGGCGCCGGCCAGGATCACCAGGCTTGCCGCGGTGAACGCTGCCACGTGGATGGGCTGCGTGCCGGTCGCCACCAGCGCGATCATCAGAACCAGGCCACCCAGCGCGAACGGCGCCTTGCGCTTGCGACGCACCGCCTGGGCCGCCTGCGAAAGGACGACGAAGTCGGCCTCGGAGGCGAGGCGTTTCATCTTGTCGCGTGGTCCGCGCAGCAGCAACGCGTCGCCGAAGCGTAGGGGCACATGAGCCAGGTCGGCGTGGACCGGGCGACCGCCTCGCCACAGCGCCAGCGCGAGCAGCCCGTAGCGGCGCTGAAAATCGAGCTCCTCCATGCTGCGACCCTCTGCCGCCGATCGGGGGGCCACCGCGGCCTCGACCATCGCTATCTCTTCGGTCTCGAGCAGCTCCTGGCCGCCCGCCGGGCCGAGCTCGACCTCTCCCGCGGCGGCGAGACTGTCGATGGCCCTGCGATCAGCCACCAAGAGCAGGCGGTCGCCGGCGAGGATCGGATCGTCGGGCGTGATCGCCAGCCGCGTCTGCCGATCGCGAATCACGCCGCCCACCGTGATTCCGGCGAGCTCACCGAGGCGGCTGGCGGCGATCGTCACGCCCGCCAGCTGCGATCCTTCGGGCACTTGGATGACGTGCAGGCGTTCCTGCAGGTCTTCGATCGCAGAGAGGCCGATGGCCGAAACCGAGAACCCCGGCTCCTCGGAGAATCGCTCCAGGTCCTCACGCCTTCCAATAGCCAGCACTTCGTCGCCGATCCGCAGCGTCTGCTCGGCCAGGTGATCCATGAACATCTGGTCGCGGTGGCGGATCGCCAACACCACCACCCCAAAGCGTGCTCGGAAAGACAGGTCACGGAGGGTCTGCCCCGCCACCGTGCCTCCGGCCTCGACCGACACACGGATGCCGCCGGCGCCCGGCGACACGGAAGGCAGGAGATCCACCGGCATCGCCTCGACCTCGAGGCTCTCCATCTCGAGGAACCCCTTGACGCGTTCCGGCTCGCCGTCGACAACGAGCATGTCGCCGCCCTCGAGGCGAGTGTCGGCGGCTGGCGCCAGGTGCTGGCTGCCGCGCTGAATCGACACCACCTTCACTCCCAGCGTGTTCCCGAGGCGGGTCTCCGCGAGCGTCCTGCCGTTGAGCGACGAGTGCTCGGGAAGCCGCAGCGAGAAGAGTCGATCCTCGAGCTGGTAGACCTGGCACAGGTCGGTCGCGCTGGTCGTCGACGGTCCTCGCGCTTCGCCGGCCGGCAAGAGCCTGCGGCCCACTGTCAGCATGAAGAGAGTGCCCACCAGCATGATCGCCGCGCCGACGGGCGCGAAATCGAAGAGCTGAAACGGCTCGAGCCCACGATCGCTGAGTATCTGTGCCGCCAGGATGTTCGGCGGCGTACCTACGAGCGTCATGGTGCCGCCGAGAATTGCCCCGAACGCCAGCGGCATGAAGAGCCGCGACGGAGACACCCCAGCCCGCGGGCCCAGCGTCGACACAGCGGGCATCAGAACGGCGGTTGCAGCGATGTTATTCATGAACGCCGACAGGACGCCGGCCACCAGCATCAGGGTGACGATCAGCCCGATCTCGCTGCTGCCAACGACGCGGTGAATGCCGCCGCCGATGATGTCGGCCACGCCCGTCTCGAGCAGCGCTGCCCCGAGAATGAACACCGACAGCATGGTGATGACCGCCGGCGACGAGAACCCCTGGAAGGCCTCCGACGGCGTCACGTAGCCCGCAAAGATGAGGACAATCAGCCCGAGGAACGCCGTCAGGTCAACGGGCAGCTTTTCCGTCAGAAACAGATAGACCATCACCACCAGCAGAGCGAAGAGCGTGGCTATCTGAAAGGTCATTGTGAGGGCCGGTACCTTTGCCGGCGGCAACCGGCTGGTGCTGCGTGGTGGAGACCGACGGCGCCGATTCGGAGGACGGTAGAGCCGCAGAGGCTATCGTGAGCGCGGGCTTCGGCAAAGTGCTCGCGGTGGTCTCCTGGGCCGCGCGCCCCCGCTCGACTGACTCCTCGTCGTGGTCCCGCGCCGGCTCGACTGATTCTCCGTCGCGGATCTTCAGCGCCTAGAAGACTTCCAGGCACTAACGCGCCGGGAGCTCGACCAGGGTGTAGTAGGCCTTGTCGTGCAGCAGCGCCGAGCCGCTTTCGTCGCGAACACCGGTGAGGTGCAGCTCGTGCACGTAGCCGGCGCGGAGCGGATCAATGGAAAGGCGAACGCTCATACCGTCGTCGGCCACTTCGGCGCTGGTGATCCGCAGCTGCAGCTTGTCGTCCTCGGGGCCGCCGTACTCTTCGCTGAGCTTGTAGGTGTAGCTCTCCATGAAGTACGACGCGGGGTCGGCGGCCGTGGCGGCGTCGACAGGCTGGGTGAACGTCAGCTCGAAGCCGTCGGACCGAGCCCGCATCTCGTGCACCTCGAAGGGCATCTGGCCAGTCCAAACCAGGCGTTGGAGGCCGTAGGGATCGGGGCCGAGGCTCCCCCAGCCGCGCGACGACATGCCGATGAAGAGCACGAGGTGTGGTCGTGGGACATAGAGAAGTAATCGTCAGCTTGGTGGGCGTGTTGGAGGACGGGGGCGAGATGCTAGCGATGAGCGTGATCGCATGGTACGTGTTCCTTCTTCACATCCGGGACGGCCGTCTGGAAGAAGGCGGGGGCAGCCGGAGCGGTGTTCGGTGAGGCTCTCCAGGAGCGGGGCGAGACTGTCATCGGCGACAAGACGATGAAGTCCTTCTCCGGCGATTGCTCGCGGTCGTCTCACGGCAGGCTGCCATGCGCATCCGGGCCAATGGTGCCTCGCGGGTGTCTCAGGCGTCGCCCGCCCCGAGGCTGCGATAGATCATCTCGATCCAACCCTCAGCCGACATGTAGCCGTAGCCCCAGTCGTCGTACTTCGCCGGTAGGCCGGCTTCCTGGATCTCCTCGAGGCTGGTGCCCTTGTCGCGCGCGTCACGAACGGTCGTGATCGTCTCGTCGAGCTTGTCGCGCAGGCGGTGGAGCTCGGCCTTGTCGGCGAGCGGGCCGTGTCCGGCGATGAGCTTGGCGTCGTCCGGGATGAGCGGTAGCAGCGTCTCGATGTTGCTCAGGATGCGCAGGGCGCTGCCGCCGGCATCGAGGTCGGTCACGGGGAAGCTCGAGATACCCGAATCGAGCAGGTCGCCGAGGTGGACGACGTTGGAGCCGGTGAAGAACACCACGACGTCGTTGTCTGTGTGGCCGCCGGGCATCGCCAGCGCGCGGATCTCCTCGCCGTTGAAGTACAGCGACAGGCGGGCGTTGAAGGTGATCACCGGCCAGTGTTCGGGTGCCTTGTGGAGCATGCGCGGGCGGGCGTTGTCGTGCGCGATGATCGGGATCAACGCGACTGCCCGCTCGGCCTGATCGGCCTCGTCGGCTTCTGGCGCCGTCTCGGTCGCATGGACCCCGTGGCCGTGGCTGAGGGCAGCGTTGCCGTCGGAGTGATCGTCGTGGTGATGCGTGTTGACGATGAACCGCAGTCCCCGGTTTGGCCGTTCCGCTGGTGATTCGGACACGGGAAGCGCAGCGAGCGCCGCGGCCACCTGGTCGGCGAGCTCGGCCCACTGGTCGTCGACGATCAGGATGCCGTCGGGACCCACCGAGACGCCGATGTTGCCGGCCACATCGCCCGTTGCTTCGAGCATGTAGACGTTGCCGGCGACGTGCTGCGTGAGGATCTCGACACCGCTGAGGTCGGGTTTCTGCGAGGCCGCCGAAGGTGCGGCGAAGATCGAGGCCGAGACCACCGGTCCCGCCTCGGCTTCCCTGAGGCCGTCGATCGCCACCCGGAGACCCATGTGGTCGTCGCTCGAGTTCTGCTCGTCTCCGGTGCGCGCCGCGGCGCGGATGCTGTGGCCGCCCTCGGGCCGCACGACGCCGCTGCTGTCGACACCGGCCCAGTCGATCCAGGAGCCACCGCGGTTGACGCGGTCGATGTCGCCGTCCGGCACGCCCGCCGGGCGCTCGGGACCTGTCGGGTTCCGTGCCGGGGAGCCCTCGTAGTAGTCCCGGTCGTGGATGTCGTACACCCACTCGCCGAGGTTCCCCGCCAGGTCGTACACGCCGTAGGGTGACCGGCCGGAGGGGAAGGCGTCGACCGGTGACGTCTCCACGAAGCCGTCATCGATCGAGTCGTCGGGACGGCGCGTGTTCGGGCCGTATTTGGAGACGAAGCTGCGGTCAGCGAGATTGGCTTGGATCTCACGCTCCGAAGGAGGCTCTTTACCCCAGGGATAAATGCGGCCGTCCACGCCGTGGGCGGCCTTTTCCCACTGCGCTTCGGTGGGGAGTACGACGGGCAGCTCGAGCCTTGCCGAGAGCCAGGCACAGAAGGCCTGCGCGTCGTTCCAGCTGACGCTGCCGACAGGATGATCGTCGCCTTGGTCGAAGTAGATGTTGTTCCAGGCTCCGTCCTGCATCGGGCGCCATGGGTCGCCCTCGTCGTCGGGCCCAGGCACCTCGCCCGTCCACTGCCACGACCCTTGGCCGCGCTCGGCGTCGGTTTCGTAACCGGTGTCGTCGACAGACGCCGCGAGCTGCCCGACTGTCACCGGATAGACGCCGATCCAATAGTCGTCGAGCTCGACATCGTGCACCGGCCGCTCGTCGTCGAGCCCGCGCTCCGACCCCATCGCGGAGGTGCCCGCCGGAATGTGAACGAGCACGTGACCGTCTCCGAGGTCCGCCTGTTTGTAGCCCAATTCGTTGGCTCGCACCGAGATCGCGTGTGCGGAGACTCTGTCCACGACAGAAATGGACGTTGCGTCTGGAGCGCTCTCGGTGAGCGTGTCTGGTGGAGTCGAGCTTCGACCCGAACACGCGAGCGTGACCAGCAGCCATGCGCATGCCGTCGAAGAGCCGAACGCTCTCGCGGCGATACGAGGCCGGCTCGAGCAAAGCCGAGGGTGAGTCGCTACCGTTACTGCTGGTTGAGAGCAGCGTAGACTGCTTTGGTGATCTGGATATCCTGGATGGCCACCCCCGTCAGGTCGGCCACGGTCAGCTGCCGGTCGTTCGAGCGCCCCAGCTCGGGTCGAGCGATCAGGGTGCCGAGCTCGACAACGCTGGCGCGATCGAGCGCACCCGCCTCCGTGGCTCTGTAGATCTCACCGCGCGAGCGCGATTGCTCGAGGCTGTCGGCCACCACCACGTCGGCAGCACCGAGGATCGCCGCGTCGAGCTCCTGCTTCTCGGCGGTGTCGTGATGTGCGTGCCCGGCTGGATGTCGGCTGCCTGCAGCAGAGGCTGCTGCGACGGCGTCACCGTGACGATCAGGTTGCAGCTGCGGCCGATCTGCGCCGCGTCGAGGGTCGTCTCGACGCGGTAGTCGTGCGGTTCGATGTCGCGCTTGTAGGAGGCGACTTCCTCCGCGCTCAGGCCCCAAACCATGACGTCGCGGCAGTCAACGATGCCGCCGAGCTGGCGGAGCTGGCGCCGGCCCTGGTCGCCGGCCCCGATCACGCCGATGCGATTCACCACCGACGGCGCCAGGTGCTTGGCGGCAACCGCTCCGGCGGCGGCGGTACGGGCACCGGTGAGCTGTCCTTCGTCGAGGAGGATCGCCAGCAACTGGCCGGTTTTCTGGCTGAACAGCAGCATCAGCCCGGAGTTCGTCGGCAGGCCGAGCTTGTAGTTCTCGTACGAGCCGCTGGCGATCTTGATGACGAAGTGCTCGTCTTTCTCGATGAAGCCGTACTTGATGTGGGCTTCGCCGGGTGGCTCCTCGAAGATCATCTCGCCGACGGGTGGAACGACCACTTCGCCGCGCGAGTAGGCCGCGAAGCCTTCCTCCATCGAGCCGACGATGTCGATTGAGTCGAGCACCGAGTTGATCTGGTCGAGATCGAAAATCTGGGTCACGGTCTGCCTCGCACGAATGGTGTCGTTCACGGGCGCTCGGCCCTACTCGGTTGGCGGCCGTGAAATGCCCGCCAAGCCGCGGCCGCGAACCAGTGTGTTGAAGTTGTCGAGCTCCGTCGACATCAAGCTCTCGAAAACCGCCTCATGCTCCTTCAAACGACCCGAGAGCTCGTCGAAGACCTCGTACTTCGACCGCGTGGGTCGCGCGTCTCCCGTCGTCACGTAGCGGCCGAGCATCTTGAGATGAGAGAACAGGCCCGCGGGATACCGCAGCAGGTTCTCCGACGCCCCCGTCGTCTGCAGGATGTAGAATTGCTGCTCCAGATCGATCAGCTTCTGGTCGAGCTCGGCGGCGGCTTCCTTGATGACGGGTGCATCCGCCGAGCCGTCAACGAGCTCTTCGAGGTCGTCGATCTGCTTGCGGACCCACTCGATGTCGTTCCCCATGCGCGTGAGCACGGTGACCTGGTCGCGGATTCGCAGCGCCAGGTCGATCTGCTCGGCGATATCCTCCTCGGTCGCCGCCGACGTCGGGTCCTTGAGGACTTCGACGGTCGTCGCGAGCGTTGTTGACGACGCGCCTTCGCCGAGACTTAACTCAACGGTGTAGGTGCCGGGCGGCACGATCGGCCCGTTGGCCCCGCTGCCCTCGACATCGAGCTCGCGCCAGCCCTCGGTGTTGTAGCGGATGCTCTCGGGCCCGTAGGCAAGGCCCGGGTGGCCCAGCGGCGGCGTCCGTAGCTTGATGGGCGGCGATTCCTCGTGTCGTAGATCCCAGGTCGCTCGGTTGATCCCCGCTTCCGACGGCCCCGAGAACTGCTTGACGACCTCGCCGCCAGCGTCGCGGATCGTCAGGCTGACGTCGCCATCAACGCCGTCACGCAGGTAGTAGTTGATCGGCGCCCCGTACGGTGGATCCTCGGTGTACCCCTGCGGCCGCCGCCGCTGCGGCTCGCCGGGAAGATTTCGGCGCTGCAGTCGGTAGCTCGCACGTGGCTGGAACAGATGAGCCTCGCTCGCGATCACCTCGGTGCTCAGCTGCCGTAGCGGCGACAGGTCGTCCATGATCCAGAAGCCGCGCCCGTAGGTGCCGAGAACGAGGTCGCCATAGCGTTCCTGGACCGTCAGCCAGTGGACTGGCGCCGGCGGCAGGTTGTTGCGCAGCTGCAGCCACGAGTCGCCGTCGTCGAGGCTCAGATAGACGCCGTTCTCGGTTCCCACATAGAGCATGCCGCGACGCACGGGATCTTCGCGGACGACGTGGGCATAGCTCAGCATGCTCGGCGGAATGCCGCTGGTGATCCGCGTCCACGACCCTCCGAAGTCCTTGGTGCGGTAGACATACGGGTCACGATCATCGACCTGATGGAGGTCCACTGTCAGGTAGGCGGCGCCGACGTCGTAGCGCGACGCTTCGATGTTGCTCATCGTTCCCCAGGGCGGCAGTCCTTCGAGCCCGTCAGTGACGTTGGTCCAACTCTGTCCGCCATCGCGGCTGACGTGCACCAGTCCGTCGTTGCTCCCCGCCCAAAGGACGTTCTGGTCGAGTGGGGATTCGGCAAGGGCGTACAACGTTGTCCCGTAGTCGACGCCGACATTGTCGTAGGTGAGGCCGCCCGAGTTGACCTGCTTGGTCTCGTCGTCGGTGGTCAGATCGGGGCTGATCACGCTCCACGTTTGGCCGCCGCCGGTCGTTTTGTGAACGTACTGACTGCCCACGTACAGCGTTCCCGAGCGGTGCTTGGAGACCAGCACCGGATAGCTCCACACCCAGCGGTACTTGATATCGCGTGGCGACTTGCCGACCGGCGTCTCGGGCCACACCTGCACGTTCGTCACGTGGCCGCTGCGCAGGTCGTACCGAGTCAGCACGCCCTGCTCGTTGGAGGACCAGACGATGTTGTTGTCGAATGGGTCGGGGATCGCCCAGCCGGCCTCACCGCCGCCCACCGAGTGCCAGTTGCCGCCCGCCCGACTCGTGCTCGGGCCGCGCCGAGTGGGGCCATCCTGGCGGTTGCCGTAGACGAAGTACGGAATCTGATCGTCCACTGCGACGTGGTACATCTGCGCGACTGGCAGGTCGGGCCTGAACCAGGACCGAGTCCGGTTGGTGCTGATCTGGATGCCGCCGTCGTTGGCAATCAGGATGCGATCGGGATCGAGCGGATCGATCCACATGTCGTGGTGGTCGCCGCCAGCGTTCTGCAAGATCGTCCCGGTCTCGCCGCCGTCGAGAGTGCGTGTGAGCCGCGTGGCGAGGAAGTAGACCTCGTTGTCGTTGTCGGGCGCCACGATCAACCGGCTGTAGTAGTGCGGCCGCGTGCTGTATTGCTGGTCTCGGCTGATCAGATTCCAGCTATCACCGCCGTTGTCGGACCTCCACAGCACGCCGGCAAACTCGTGCTGGTCGGTCTCGATCAGCGCATAGATCCGCTGCGGAGTGCTCGGCGCGTAGGCCAGCGCGATCTTTCCGGTCGGCGGCTCGGGCAGGCCTCGTGTGGCCTTCTGCCAGGTGTCGCCGCCGTCTCTCGAGACGAACACGCCTCCGTTCGGCCCGCCGCTGTTGCGCTGCCACGTCTTGATGTCGAGCGGCCACATCCCCGCCACCAGGTTGCGCGGGTTGCTCGGGTCCATGACGACGTCGGAGGCACCCGTATCGTCGCCGACGAACAGGACGCGTCCCCAGCTCGCGCCACCGTCAACCGTGCGGAAGACGCCACGCTCCTCCTGCGGCCCGTACGACGTGCCCATTGCCGCCGCGTAGACGATGTCGGGGTTCGTCGGATGGATCGCCAATCGTCCGATGCGGCCGGTCTTCTCGAGCCCCATGTGCTGCCAGGTCCGCCCGGCATCGGTCGATTTGTAGATGCCGTTGCCGATCGAGATCATGCTGCGGATGTTGGTCTCGCCGGTGCCCGCCCAGACGACGTTGGGGTCGGACGGCGCGATGGCTAGTGAGCCCACCGAGGCGACGTCGACGTCGTCGAACACGGGCTCCCAGTTGAGACCCGCGTCGGTGCTTTTCCAGATTCCGCCCGAGGCGGCGCCTACATAGATGACGTCGGGATTGCCGGGCAGGCCCGCGACTGCGATGACACGGTTGCCCTCAGGGCCGATATGGCGGTAGCGAAGCTCGCTGTAGATAGCCGCGTCGATCTGCTGCACGCTCGCACCCGCCTGAACGCCGGGCGCCGAAAGAAAGGCCACCATCCCGAGCGCAATGAGGCGGCAGTGAAGGTTCCTCATGCCCGCTCCTCCGATGCGGTTTCGGGCGGTGGCAACGGCGCGGCCCCGCGGCTCCGACTCGGCCCACGATAGTCCCGCCAGCGAGACTAGGCAACGGAAACCGCCGAGTCCGCCGAGTCCGCCACGCGTGACGAACTGCCGATTTCACGCAAGTTTGCTCAGACAGCCCACAGCTCGTCGCTGGCCCCGACCACCGGCACGCCCCGTGGTCGACCTTCTGGAGCTCAGGTCGTGTGCAGGCCGCGCGCCATCAGCAACTTGCCGGAGCGCACCAACTCGACCACCGCGTACCCCTCGAGCAGACCGATCACGGCGTTGAGCTTGGCGGGGCTGCCGTAGACACGGAGAACGAGCGCGCTGGCATCGTAGTCGACGACCTTGGCGCGGTATTGGTCGGCGATCTGCAGGATGCCCGTGCGCTCCTCGAGCGGGCAGCGGATCTTGATCAGGGCGATCTCCGTCTCCAGAACGTCCTCACCGGTGTGATCGATGGCGTGGACGACATCGACGAGCTTGGCGAGCTGCTTGCGGATCTGCTCGAGCGTAGCGTCGTCGCCGCTGCACGAGATGGTCATGCGCGACAGCTCACCCTGGTCGATGCCCGGGCTGACCACCATGCCCTCGATGTTGTAGCCGCGGCGCGCGAAGACCAGCGCCACCCGAACCAGCACGCCGGGCCGATCGCGCACCAGGATCGAGATCGTGTGGACGCGCCTGGCGGCACTTCGTCGCGTTACCTGCTGCACGTCCCCGCCGGAGGCGTCGATCTCGGGTACGGCGTCCACAGCTGCGACGCTCACGGTCTGACTCATGGTCTGTCTCGAAGGTCTTTCTGCTGGTCGTTCTGGTGATCTGGTTCCGGCAGTGAGCGGGTTTGAGGAGCGCCATGGCGCTCCTCGGCCGGTCCCGCGCGTCAGGTCGATCCAGTTGGCTTGGCGAGGGGGCCGGCGGGCGGTTCGGTGATCATCTCGTGCACGGCGGCGCCGGCTGGAATCATCGGGAAGACGTTGTCGTCCTTCACCACCTGGGCCTCGATCACGCATGGGCCATCGTTATAGGCGTGCGCCTGCAGCAGCACTCGATCCACGTCTTCGGGATCATCGAGTCGCCACGCCTTGATGCCGTAGGCCTCGGCCAGCTTGACGAAGTCGGGATTGCCGGCGAGGTCGGCGCCGCTGCGTCGGTTGTTGAAGAACAGGTCCTGCCACTGACGGATCATCCCCAGACAGCCGTTGTTGATGATCAGGATTTTTACGGGCACTCGTTGGAGAGCCGCCGTGGCCAACTCGGCGAGGGTCATCTGAAATCCGCCGTCGCCGACGATTGCCCACACCGGCTTGTCAGGACATCCGAGCTGCGCGCCGATGGCGGCGGGGAAGCCGAAACCCATCGTCCCGGCGCCGCCGCTCGAGAGCCAGTGCCGCCGGCGAGTCGTACGGCAGAACTGCGCCGCCCACATTTGGTGCTGCCCGACGTCGGTGGTCAGAATCGAGTCGCGACCGCCGAGCTGGTCGAGACGGTCGAGTATGTGCTGCGCCCTCAGACGCCCGTCGCGTGGGTAAGCGAGCGGGTACTCGGCTCGCCATACCATGGTCTCCTCGAGCCACTCGTCGCTGTCGTTCGTGCTCACGAGGGGCAGAAGCTCCTCGACAACGCGGCGCGCATCGCCGGCCAGGCAGACATCGGGCTGCAGCACCTTGCCGAACTCCGCGACATCGATGTCGACATGGATCTTGACGGCATCGGCACAGAACTCGCTGAGCTTGCCGGTAATGCGATCGTCCCAGCGCGAGCCAATCGCCATGATGAGGTCGCAGTTGGCCACTGCCTTGTTGGCGTAGGCCGTGCCATGCATCCCGAGCATCCCGAGATGCAGTGGCAAGTCCTCGGCGACTGCTCCCTTACCGAGCAGCGTGTTGACGATGCAGGCCCCCCGCCTCTCGGCGAGCTCGTAGATCGCGGCGCCGGCATCCGACAGCACCGCACCGTGACCCACCAGCAGCAGCGCGCGGCGGCTGCGGTTGAGCAGCGTCGCGGCGCGCGCCAGCGCCGCGGGATCGGGCCGGCTCGGCACCTCATAGCCGGGCAGCTCGACCTCGTCGACGAACGGCGCCGAGCAGGGCCCGGCGGTCACGTTCTTTGGAAGGTCGATCAGCACCGGGCCGGGGCGACCCGTCGTCGCCAGGTGGAACGCCTCGCGCATCACGTGTGGGATGTCGGCCGCGTCCTTGACCAGGTAGCTGTACTTCACCACGGGGTAGGTGATGCCGGTGACGTCGGCCTCCTGGAAGGCGTCCTTGCCGAGCATCGAGGTGATGGTTTGGCCGGTGAGCACCACGAGCGGAATCGAGTCCATTTGCGCCGTCAGCAGGCCGGTAACCGTATTCGTGGCTCCTGGGCCCGAGGTCACCAGTACCACTCCCGGCCGCCCGGTGGCACGTGCGTAGCCGTCGGCCATGTGCATGGCGCCCTGCTCGTGTCGCACATGAACGAGCTCGATATCCGAGTCGACGAGAGCGTCGAAGATGGGCAGCGCGGCGCCGCCGTTGAGTCCGAAGACGTACTCCACTCCCTCGCGTTCGAGGCAACGGACGACGGCTTCGCCGCCTGTCCGTGTTGCGGTGCCGGGGTCGCGGACCCCGGGCGACATCTCAGGCTCGTTTGCTATCGCGCTCGTAGTGGGCATCGGAGTGCTCAGACCGTCGCGGTCAGCTCGGGGACGGAGCTCTCGACCTCGTCGGAGTCGCCGTCGGAGGTAACACGAACCGCATCGAGGAAAGGCATCATCGAGCGCAAACGCTCGCCGACCTCTTCGATGGGGTGCGCCCGGCCGCTGCGACGCTGCTCGTTGAACCAGGGACGCCCGGCCTTGTGCTCCGAAACCCACTTGTCGGCGTAAACGCCCTCTTGGATCTCCTGGAGCATTCGCGCCATCTCCTGGCGCGTTTCCTGGGTGACAATGCGGGGTCCACCGGTGTAATCGCCGTGCTCGGCAGTGTCCGAAACCGAGTGACGCATGTAGGTGATGCCGCCCTGGTACATCAGGTCGACGATCAGCTTGAGCTCGTGGAGGCACTCGAAATAGGCGATCTCGGGCTGGTAGCCCGCGTCGACCAGCGTGTCGAAGCCCGCCTGCACCAGCGCCGAAACGCCGCCACAGAGCACGGCCTGTTCGCCGAACAGATCGGTCTCGGTTTCCTCCGAGAAGGTCGTTTCGATAACCCCGGCGCGCGTGCAGCCGATCGCCTTGGCGTAGGCCAACGCCGTCTCCCTGGCGTTACCGGTGGCGTCGGCGTGGATGGCGAGCAGGGCGGGTGTACCCTGCCCTTCGCGGAAGATCTCGCGCACCCGGTGGCCGGGCGCCTTGGGGGCGATCATCGAAACGTCGACACCCTCGGGAGCCTCGATGGTTCCGTAGCGGATGTTGAAGCCGTGCGCGAACATCAGCGTGTCGCCGACGCGCAATCCTGGAGCGATCTCGTCGCGATAAAGCTCCGGCTGCGTGGTGTCGGGGGCGAGGACCATAACAATGTCGGCCCACTCGGTGGCTGCGGCCGGTGTGTCAACCGTGACGCCGTGGGCGAGGGCGCGGGCACGACTCCGACTCGACTCCGGTAGCCCCACCCGAACCTCGATACCGCTGTCCTGCAGGTTGAGGGCATGGGCGTGTCCCTGACTGCCGTAGCCGAGGACGGCAACGCGCTTGCCTGCCAGGACGCTCAGATCAGCATCGTCGTCGTAGTAGATCCGTGCCATTTCGCTGTGCTCCGCTAGTGCGATGGAACAAAAGCTGCCCCCTCGGAGTTGCCGAAGGCCGCAGCTCGGTCGTCAAGATCGAAATTCGAGGCGGCCAGCGCATGGGTTACCGACCGATCGGTAGGTTAACGAGTCGTGGAAATCCGTGTCAAGCCCTTCTTCCTCGCTCGACCTGCTTCCTCCGGCTCCCGAACGACCGTCGAGCGTCGGCTTCACTCGTCGGTGACGCAGCCTCGTGTGGCGCTCTGGACCGATCGGATGTACTTGAACAGCGTGCCGCGCTCGGCCTTGAGCGGCGGTGGCGACCAGGCGTCGCGGCGACGCTGCAGCTCCGCCGGCTCGATGTCGACGTCGATGGTGCGCGCCTCGGCGTCGATGTTGATGCGATCACCGTCGCGCAGCAACGCGATCGGTCCGCCGTCTTGAGCCTCGGGGACGACGTGCCCGATGATGAAGCCGTGGGACGCACCGGAGAAGCGGCCGTCGGTGATCAACGCCACGTCACTGGCCAGCCCGGCGCCCACGAGCGCCGACGTGGGCGTCAGCATCTCGGGCATCCCCGGGCCGCCCTTGGGGCCCTCGTAGCGGATCACCACGACGTCGCGCTTGTTGATCTCATGACGCTCGACCGCAGCGAGCATCGCCTCTTCGGAGTCGTAGACACGCGCCGGCCCGTCGAAGCGCAGGCCCTCCTTGCCGGTGATCTTGGCCACCGCCCCTTCGGGGGCCAGGTTCCCACGTAGCATCTGCAGATGGCCGGTGGCCTTGATTGGACTCTCGAGGCGATGAATCACGTCCTGGTCGGCGTCGAGCTCTGGCAAAGGAGCGAGAACTTCGGCCAGCGTCGTGCCCGAGACCGTCATGCAGCTACCGTCGAGCAGGCCGTTGGCGAGCAAATATTTCATCACGCCGGGAGTTCCGCCCACACGATGAAGATCTGCCATGACGTAGCGCCCCGAAGGCTTCAGGTCGGCGAGGTAGGGGATCCTATCGCTCACCGACTGGAAGTCGTCGAGCGTGAGGTCGATGCTGACCGACCGCGCCATGGCGATCAGATGGAGCACGGCGTTGGTTGAGCCGCCGAGCACGGTCACGACCACCATGGCGTTCTCGAATGCCGCCCGCGTCATGATGTCGCTCGGTTTGAGATCGAGCTCGAGCAGGCGACGGATCGCGGTGCCCGCGGCGCGGCACTCGGCGCGCTTGGCAGGATCGGTGGCCGGCGTCGAGGCGCTGTACGACAGCGTCATGCCGAGAGCCTCGATTGCGCTCGCCATGGTGTTGGCGGTGTACATGCCACCGCAGGCTCCGGCTCCGGGGCAGGCGGCCGCCACGATGCCGCGCCGGCGCTCGTCGTCGATCTCACCGCCGACCAGCTGGCCATAGCTCTGGAACGCCGAGGCTACGTCGATTGCCTCACCGGTCTGCGGATCGATGCCGGGCTGAATGGTGCCTCCGTAAACCATCAGCGACGGTCGGTCGAGGCGGCCCATCGCCATCACGACGCCGGGCATGTTCTTGTCGCAGCCTGGAATCGAGATGTTGGCGTCATACCACTGCGCCGCCATCACCGTTTCGACCGAGTCGGCGATCAAGTCACGTGATTGCAGCGAGTAGCTCATCCCGTCGGTGCCCATCGAGATGCCGTCGCTAACGCCGATGGTGTTGAACCGAAGCCCGATAAGCCCTGCCTTGCCAACCCCGTTCTTGACCTCCTCGGCGAGCTCGAGCAGATGCATGTTGCAGGTGTTGCCTTCGTACCAAACGCTGGCGATGCCGACCTGCGGCCGATCCATGTCGGCGGCGCTGAGGCCGGTTCCGTAGAGCATCGCCTGCGACGCCCCTTGTGAAGCCGGCTGGGTGATCCGTGCACTATGGCGGTTGAGCTTCCGGGTCATGTTCCTACCTCAGATGATGCGAGGGGCGTGCAGCGTGCTGGAACCGTCGGGCGACCAGACGGGCGAGCCGTCGGTGGCTGGATGATAGGTCAGGCGCGTCTGCGCGCTACCGTCGGCGCCCATGACGTAGATCTCGCGATTGCCGTCGCGCTCGGAGTGAAAAACGATCGCCGCCCGCCGCGCCGCATCACTCGCTTCGGCGAGCAGCTCTGCCACCGACACCAACGCAGCGGATCGGGCCGCCGGCTGCTGCGGGGACGGCGGCGAGAAGGAAGGCTCGCTATCAACCGCCTCGTGGTGAGTCAGCCGCCGCGGGTCGCTGCCGTCGAGGCGCATCGTGTAGATCTCGCTATTGCCATCGCGGTCCGACATGAACGCCAGCCGGTCGCCGTCCGGTGACCAGGAGACATAGCCATCGTCGGCCTCGTTGTCGGTCAGCCGCACGGGGTCGGCGCCGTCGAGGCTCACGAGAAAAAGCTTGTAGCGTCCGTCGCCGTGGAGGCCGAAGTCGGTGTCGTGGATGACCTGCGTGCCGTCGGGCGACCACTTCGGGTAGCCGTCGGGGGCGAGCCGGTCGGTCAGGCGCCGCGGTTCCCACCGGCCGGCGTCGGTGATCCAGATATCGAGGTTGCCGTCGCGGTCCGACTCGAACAGGATCCGACGACCGTCGGGCGAAAAGGACGGGACCGCCTCGCTCGCTGACGTGTGCGAGAGGCGGCGCTTGCCGGAGCCATCGGCGCTCATGACATAGATCTCGGAGTTGCCGTGGCGCTCGGACTGAAGGGCGATCCACTTGCCGTCGGGCGACCAAGAAGGCCGCTCGTCCGCTGCCGGATGCGACGTCAGGCGCTGCAGGCCCGAACCGTCGGCTCGAACCGAGTACAGCTCCCGATTGCCGTCTCCCTCGGCCACCAACACGATGCGGGTGTCGTCGGGCGACCAGGCGACGAAGCCGTCACGGACCGTCAAAGAGGTCAGCTGGCGAGGGGCTGATCCGTCGCGTGCCATTACCCACAGCTCGGCGCCGCCGCCGCGATCCGACACGAAGGCGATGCGCGAGCCGTCATGCGACGAGGAGGGCCAGGCGTCCCGTCCGCGATGCCTCGTGAGGTTGTTCAGATCGGAGCCATCGGCGTCGATCACGTAGATTTCGCTGTTGCCGTCGCGCTCCGAGCGGAAGACGATTCTCGCGGCCTGGCCCGGGTCTTGGCCCTGGGCGCTGCCCGCCAGCGCCAGAGCGGCGACCAGAGCCAGCAGCCCGACGCCGGTGGTGTGGCAACGGTTCGACATCTCGGTACCCGAGTGAGGTTCTGGTTCGAGTGGCGACACCACGCCATCTTATGGGCTACCGCACACAAGTCGAGATTTGTCCGCTCGAGTCGAGCGTCCATCGCCGCGCGGGGGCGTCACCGACGGCCCGCGGGTCCGGGGGCTCGCTAGGTCGACTCACAGCTTCGACGCTCCGCTTCTCGGCTCGAACAGTGGGGCGATACCCCAACCCGAACGTGGCGCGATTCGGGCCGCTAGCGTTCGACGTAGGGTGCCGCCCATTCGCACATGCGTTCGACGGCCAGCAGACTGCGACCGAGCCGCGAGATTGCGTTGTAGCGGCGGTATAGTGATCGCGCGTCCAATCACCGTGAGGAGGCCCGTCGTGTACGTGAGATCCGTTGCCGCAAGCGGTTTGATGATGATGCTGTCCATGGCAGGGGCTTCGCCTCACGAGGCAATGCCGCTGGTGGCGGCCGCCGAGACCGAGGCCTCGGCCGCGATCCAGCGTGGCGGTAGCTTCGAAGACCTGGTCGCGCTCTTCCAGAGATTCCGGGTATTTCACGAGCCAGTGGTCACCGACGGAGTGCCGGACTACACGCCAGCAGCCATGGCACGGCAGTATCGGGAGCTCGGCGAGTACCAGCGTCGTCTCGCGGCGTTCGACATCAGCGCGTGGCCAATTCCGCAACAGGTCGACTATCACCTGGCCAGGGCCGAGATGAACGGCCTCGAGTTCTATCACCGGGTGATGAAGCCGTGGTCGACCAGCCCCGACTTCTACTAGGGCTCGCCGAGCTCCAAGGGCTCACCGTTCTACGGCTTCTCGAGCTCCAAGGTCGAGCCCGGCTTCTACTTCTGGCTGTCGGCACGCCCGGACCTGCCCTTGGACGCCGAACAGATCGACGCCTACCGCGTGAGGTTGCGTGCCTTGCCGAAGATCCTTGCACAGGGTAAAGCCAACATCGTCCTGGCCGAGGCCAAGCGCGACATGGCTCTCCTGGGCATCCGGTCGATGGAGCGCGAGGGCATGCTGGTGGGAGAGTTGGTACCGCGCTTTCAGGAGCATCACCCGGAGCTGGTCGCCGACGCCGAAGCGGCGTTCGCGGCGGTGCAGGACTATCGAGACTGGATCAAGGACAACCTGCACTTGATGACCGCGCCGACGGGCGTTGGAGTCGAGAACTTCAACTGGTGGGCGAAGAACGTCTGGTTGATGCCCTACACCTGGGACGAGGCCTGGGCGCTGGCGCGCCGCGAGTGGGACCGCAACATGGCGACGTTGAGACTCGAGGAAAACGGCAACCTCGACCTGCCGCCGCTGGTTCCCATGACAGATCCGATGGAGTACCTGCAGGCGTATACCGACGCCGAGGACGAGTTGTTGCGGTTCCTTCGGGAACGCGGCTTCGACAGCCTGGCCGACGGCTACGAGACGCTCGGCGACGTCCGGATACCGGCGTCAACGAGCTGGATCGGCCGGCCGATGCCGTTCTTCACGAATCTGATCGCGCGCAACCCCAAGATGAACATCATCCACGAGGACATCGGCCACGGGCTCGATTCCGTCCGGCCGATGGACCATCTGTCGCCGATACGTTCGGCACGGCGTCTCTACGAGTCGACCCACCCCCGATGGGAGGGGTTCGGCGGCGGCATCGAGGAGATGCTCATGTATGCGGGCGTGTACGACGAGAGCCCGGGCCGCCGGGCGCGCGAGCTCCAGGTCCTCGAGTTCACCTACGAGGCCGCACGCGCGATGGGCGAGCTGAAGTTCATCGCCAACCAGGTCGACTACGCCGGTTGGAACCAGTTCGAGGCCGACAACACGCCGCGCGGCTGGGCGATTGCCGACAGCAGCTCGATGTGGAACCACAAGCGCGACGCCGTCCGCGCTCCCGGGTATCAAGTGGCTTACCCCGTGGGGAGATCCCAGTTCGAGAAGATCGTCGCCGAGCGTGCCCACCAGCTCGGCGACGACTTCAACATGCCCGACCTGATCGACGAGATCCTGGATGCCGGGCTCATCCCGTTTGCGCTCGTCCACTGGGAGCTCACGGGGCTCACCGACGAGGTGGACAAGCTGTGGTAGCCCGCCCGGATCGCGTCTGAGGCCGAACACATCGGGTTCGGCCAGCCGATCCGCTTGCCAGCGATCTCGCGCGCCGACAGAAGGCGACTGATGAGCACAGCACGGTTTTCGACGGCAGCCGCGGTCGTGCTGCCAGTGCTCGCTCTCGCTGGCGCGGCGGGGCTCATCCCTGCAGCCTCGGCGGCCGCCGCCCGTGTGAGCCAGGCCGCCAGCGGCTATGACGACCTCGTGGTTCTGTTCGAGAGTTTTCGCGAGCTCCGTGAGCCGACGGTCAACGACGGAGTGCCCGACTACACCGCCGCGGCCATGGACCGCCAGTATCGCGGATAGCGCCAACACCAACGCCGTCTGGCCACCTTCGTTATCGACGAGTGGCCAATCTCGCAGCAGGTCGACTATCACCTGGTGCGCGCCGAGATGAACGGCCTGGACTTCTACCATCGGGTGCTGAGGCCATGGGCGACCAGCCCCGACTTCTACTGGGGCTCGGCGAGCTCGACCAGCATGCCCTTCTACGGAGTCGCGGCGCCGCCCGAGGTGCCGTTGGGCGAGGAGGAGCTCGAGGCCTACGGCCAGAAGCTCCGGGCGCTGCCGGGGATCCTCGCGCAGGCCAGGGGCAACATCGTGCTCACAGAGGCGAAGCGCGACGCGGCGCTGCTCGGGATCCGCTCGATGGAGAAGGGCGGGCTGCTGCTGCGCGAGTCGTTGGCGCTGGTTCGCGAGCATCATCCGCATCTGGCCGCCGACGTCGTGACGGCCGCGACCGCGGTGGGCGACTACCGAGCCTGGATCGAGGACAACCTCGACGCGATGACGGCGCCGACAGGCGTTGGAGTCGAGAACTACGACTGGTGGCTGAAGAACGTGTGGCTGCTTCCGTACACCTGGCAGGAGGCTCGGGCGATCGCGCACAGCGAGTACGGCCGCGTGGTTGCCGCGCTGAAGCTGGAGGAGCTTCGCAACCGCGACCTGCCGAAGCTCGAGGCTGCCCCAAGCGAGGCCGCGTGGATCCGGCAATGGAACGAAGCGGAGGAGTACCTCTTCCGCTTCGTCCGAGAGGGGCAGCTCATGACTCTTCCCGACAACCTGACGCGGCCAGTCTTGGAAACGCCGTCGCCGGTCTGGTTGACGGATTCGGCGACGCCAGAAGAGCCGCTGGATCTGTTCGACCACATGATCCTGCGCAACCCGTTGCAACGCGCCATCCACTACGGCGCCACCGGGCACGCCCTCGATCGCGTGCGATCGAAGGACCATCTGTCTCCGATACGAGCCAGCCAGCGGCTCTACGAGATGACTTACGCCCGCAACGAGGGGCTCGGCTGCGGGCTCGAAGAGATGCTGATGCACGCCGGCATCCTCGACGACCGACCCCGGGCACGAGAGGTCGTCTACCTCGTTGCCTCTACCGTGCGGTGCGCGCGCTGGCCGACCTGAGCTTCCACGCCAACGAGCTCGACTATGCCGCCTCGGTCCGCTTCGGAGTCCAGGCGACCCCCTACGGCTGGGCCGCCAGAGACACCTTCGCCCTGTGGGACCACGACGGCGCCAGGGACACGATGTGGGCGCCCGGAGTGGAGCTCGCCTATTCGATCGGCAAGGTGCAGTTCAACAAGCTGCTCGCCGATCGAGCCCACCAGCTCGGCGACAGCTTCAGGATGGGTAGCTTCATGGACGCGTTCTTGGATGCGGGGCTGATGCCGATGTCGCTCATCCGCTGGGAAATGACGGGGCTCACGGATGAGATCGAGAGGCTGTGGTAGCGGGCCACCACGGTCCGCTTCAAGAAGATGTCAATAAATTCTCAAGACACGTGAGCGGGTGTTGCCGAAGTCGTCGCGGCTCGCCCGGCCGACCCGTGTCGGTGACCGCCCCCATCGAGCGAGGTCTTCGGGCGGCGCACTATACTCGCGGACGGCCAACAACCAAAGGAGCGCATCGCGGTGCAGAAGAGGCAGCTCGCCCATACCGATCTCGAGGTTTCGCGCGCTTGCTTAGGAACGATGACGTTCGGATCGCAGAGCGATCGGAGCGAAGCCGCGAGGATTGTCGACCGCTGCCTGGATGAAGGGATCAACTTCTTCGACACCGCCAACGCCTACAACCAGGGAAAATCGGAAGAGATCCTCGGGAGCGTCCTGGGCACCAAGCGCAAGGACATCGTCCTGGCCAGCAAGGTGTGGGGTGCGATGGGAGATCCCGTCGAGTACGCCGGCCTCTCGCGGGCGGCCATTCGCCGGGCCCTTGACGACTCTCTCAGAAGGCTCAACACCGACTACTTGGACATCTACTACCTCCATCAGCCCGATCACGAGACGCCGATCGAAGAGACGCTGGAGACCATGGAGGAGCTTCGCGAGGCTGGCAAGATCCGCTACCTCGCCACGTCGAACTACAGCGCCTGGCAAATCCTCGAGATGCACTCGATCTGCGGCCAGAGAGGCTACGCCAAGCCGTGGATCTCACAGCCCATGTACAATCTAGTGGCGCGTGGAATCGAGCAGGAGTACCTGGCCTTCACCGCGAGGGTCGGCGTCAGCAACATGGTCTACAACCCACTGGCGGGCGGCCTGCTGACCGGCAAGCACAGTAAGGACGCCGCGCCGCTGCCAGGCACCCGCTTCGACGGCAACGAGCTGTACCTCGGCCGGTACTGGCACGATAGCTACTTCGATGCCGTCGCGGAGCTCGAGGAGATCGCCCACGCTGGGGGCATCACACCCATTCAGCTCGCCTTCGCGTGGCTGCTGCAGCGACAACAGGCTCACTGCATCATCTTGGGAGCGTCGCGGCTCGATCAGCTCGAGCAGAACCTGCTGGCGCTCCACACGCCGGCTCTGAGCTCGGCTCACTGCGAAGCGTGTGATCGCGTTTGGCAGAGGCTGAGGGGACCGGTACCTCAGTACAACCGGTAGGGGTCCTTACAGCCAGCTTCTTGTCCCGACGGAGAGTGTCCTTCCAACCACGCCGGTCGGGGTCGCAAGCTCCAGGTCGCTCCGAAGCCGCTGCGCCGCCGGCGCGCCAGTCGAGCGAAAGTTGACAATTCGCTCCGTCTGCGGCTGAATCCTCGCCCGAATCGACCGAATCGCCCGCAAACTGCTCGCGCGGACAGCCGAGGGCTAGTTGTGTTTTCTAAGTAGGTTGTTCACATCGGGGCTCACTTCTGAGATCAATGGGGTTGTTCAAAAGACTCCACGACCTCAGAAGGAGCGCCCGATGCAGCTGCATGGTAACGCCCGCACGACGCCGTATATACGCCGAGAGATGGTCCGCCGAGTCCGGGAGCGGGCGGAGCCCGTGACGGAAACGGCGGCGGCGCTCGGCGTGTCGGCTCGAACGGTTTACAAGTGGCTGGATAGATACGAGCGAGAAGGTGAGGCCGGGCTGCTCGATCGATCAAGCCGGCCGACGTGCTGTCCGCACGCAACAAGCGCTGGAGTTGTGAGGCAGATCGACAAGCTACGTCGGCGGCGACTGACGGCCTGGCAGATCAGCCGAAGGTTGGCTGTGCCGCGCTCGACCGTCTCGGCGTGGCTGAAGCGGCTCGGACTCGCCAAGCTTGATGCGCTCGAGCCCAAGCCCGAGATCGTTCGCTACGAGTACGAGCACCCCGGTGACCTACTGCACCTGGATACGAAGAAACTGGCCCGTATCCGGCGACCTGGACACCGCATCCACGGCGACCGCTCCAAGCGGGCCTACGGCGTCGGCTGGGAGAACGCCCACGTCGCTATCGACGATCACTCTCGGGTGGCGTACGTCGAAGTGCTGCCCGCCGAAGACCAACACACCTGCACAGCGTTCCTGCAGCGAGCCGTCGAGCACTTCGCTTCGATGGGAGTAGCGGTGCGCCGAGTGATGACAGACAACGGGCCTGGCTACGTCTCGAAGCGCTTCAATCGCCTATGCCATCAACTCGAGATCCGGCACATTTACACCCGGCCCTACACCCCCAGAACCAACGGCAAAGCCGAACGCTTCATCCGCACACTCAAGGAGCAGTGGGCCTACGGCACCTGCTACCAGACCTCAGCTCGACGTACTCGAGCTCTACGGCCCTGGCTCAACCACTACAATCGTCACCGTCCCCACGCCGGCATCGGCATGACACCGCCGATCGCTCGGCTCTCAGGGGTGAGTTCGTGAACAACCTACCTAGAACTCACAACTAGGCCGCTGCAGCTTGAACGTCGCTGGCGCCAGCTGGAGGCGCTGGGCCTCGCCGCCACACGTGAGCGTCATGATTGATAGGCTCGCGGCATGAAAAAACTCACGGTTGCTAGCCTGCTTCTCCTGTGCCCCACGTTCGTCTTTGGCCAGACGGACGATTCTGCGCGCGCCGCGCTCGAAGCCGAGACGCTGCGCCATTTCCAGGCTCTACTGCGATTCGACACGGGAGACCCTCCCGGAGTCGAACGACCCGCCGCCGAGTACCTGCGCGAGGTCCTCGAAGCCGAAGGCATTGCGGTGGAGATGTACTGGAACGACGAGAATCGACCCAACGTTGTCGCTCGGCTGGCCGGCTCTGGCGCCAAGCCGCCTCTGCTCATCATGGGTCACACCGACACTGTCAACGTCGACCCCGACAAGTGGACCTACCCGCCGTTCAGCGGCACGGTGGCGGACGGCTACGTTTACGGCCGTGGCACCGTCGACGACAAGGACAACGTCGTTGCCGCGCTCATGGTGATGCTCGAGCTCAAGCGCCGTGACATCCCGCTGGATCGCGACGTGATCTTCCTGGCGGAGTCGGGCGAAGAGGGTAACGTTCAGTACGGCATCGAGTTCATGGTCAACGAACACCTCGATGTCATCGAGGCCGAGTACTACCTGGCCGAAGCCGGCAGCGTGACGCGCGTGGGTGGCGAAGTGGCCTACGCGTCCATCGAGACGGCTGAAAAGATCCCGTATCGAGTGGAGCTGGTGGCCACGGGTGTGGCCGGGCACGGCTCGGTGCCGCTCAAGACCAATGCCGTGGTGCATCTCGCCAAAGCGGTAGCGAAGATCGCCGATTGGCGCTCGCCAGTCCGCCTCAACGAGACCACCAACGCATACTTCGGGCGTCTTGCCGCGATCTCACCCCCGGCCAAAGCCGCCATCTACCAGAAGGTGCTCGATCCCGCCACGATTCACGAGGCCGACGAGTACTTCCTGGAGAACGAGCCGCGACACGCGTCGATGTTGCGTTCGTCGCTGTCGCCGACGATCGTCGACGCCGGCTATCGCATCAACGTCATCCCGTCCGAGGCCAGAGGTTCAGTTGATCTGCGTGCGCTGCCCGATGAGAGCATCCCCGAGTTCCTCGACCGCATCCGCGAAGTTGTCGACGATCCGTCAGTGGAGGTCTCCCTCGGCGAGCGCAATACACGTCCGCCTGGAGAGGCCCGGCTCGACACGGAAGCCTTCGAGGTCCTCGAGGCGAACATCACGAAGCACTACGACACCGTGACACTGCCGATGATGCAGACGGGCGCTACCGACATGGCGTACCTGCGAAATCGCGGCATCCAGTGCTACGGCATCGGCCCGGCAGTCGACCTCGAAGATGGCCCGCTGGGCTACGGCGCCCATAGCGATCAGGAGCGCATCCTCGTCGACGAGCTCCACCGTTTCGTGCGCTTCAACCTCGACGTGGTCCTGGATCTGGCGGCAGCACCCGACGCCGGCCAGTAGGCGTCGGCGAGCAGGCGCACGAATTCGCCTGCGGCCTGCTTGCTCGTGGGCTGCGCGTCGCGAGCGAGGCCCCATGCGAGGCTACTAGGTGACCCGCACCCGCCGGATCAGGCGGCTGAACAGGCCAGGCAGGAACCGCTTGATGTAGACGCCGTACCGTTCCTTGCCGCCGATCAACACCTCCTCGCGGTCGCGTTCGATGGCGCGCACGATCTTCTCCGCGCAACGTCCGGCGGCATAGCCCGTGAGCTGGCCCCGATCCATCGTGCCCTGGGGCGAGCCGTCGCCCGTGAGCGCGTGGCGCGACACGTCGGGATTGATGAACCCCGGGCACACCAGGGTCACGCGAACGCCCTTGTCCCAGAGCTCCGCTCGCAGCGAGTCGAAGAAGCCGTGGAGCGCGTGCTTCGAGGCCGCGTAGGCCGAGCGCAGCGGGCTCCCGAACTTGCCCACCAGGCTGCTGACCACGACGAAACGGCCGCCACCGGCCTCGAGCATCGATGGCAGCAGCGCCTTGGTGAGCGCCACGGTGCCGAAGAAGTTGACCTCGAGCAGGCGACGGTCGACCTCGAGATCGGTCTCGATCACCAGCGACCGCTGGCTGATGCCGGCGTTGTGGACCATCACGTCGACACGACCCGCATGCTCGAGGGTTGTCTGTACGGCGGTCATGATCGACGCGCTATCGGATAGGTCGAGCGGCACCACCGCGTGCCGTTCGGGCTCGGTACACTCTCGTCGCAGCGCCTGCTGGCGCTCTACACACCGAGCCGACAGAACCAATCGAGCCCCGCGCCGGTCGAGCTCGCGCGCCACCGCCTCGCCAATGCCCGACGACGCGCCGGTGATCCAGACCACCTTCTCGTGCCACATGGATCAGGCCGATTTCTCGTAGGGGCAGATCACGGGATCCAGGGGCGCGCAGCAACGCGCGGCAACATCTCGTCACGCATCGCGGTGTGGTAAACGAACGTCGCCAGGATCACCGCGTTGGCCATCAGATCTTCCGGCACCAAGCGATCGTAGACGTCCATGTTGGAGTGGTATCGGCGGTCGTCGGTGCGGTCCTGGCGGAAATAGTAGCCCGGCAGGCCAACCTCCTCGTACGCTTCGTGCGCCATATCGTCGGCGAACAGGTGGCTCATACCCAGGCTCTGCAACGGCTTGATCCATTCCGAGAAGATCGCGTGGACCGGCCCGCTTCCTAGCACCGAAACACCCTTGATCCAGCGGGCGCCGTTGTCGACGTTGTAGTAGGCCGACAGCTTGTCGTAGTCGGCTCTGTACTCGCGATTCTCGAGGTCGGCGAAGTTCGCCGCGACGTGGCTGCGGTTGCCGAACAGGCCCATCTCGTGGCCGCCCCACAGACCGATGCGAATGGTCCGGCGCGGCTTGATGCCCAGCGCCTGGAAGATGCGCACGGCCTCCATCGAGATCACCACACCGGCGGCGTCGTCGGTGGCGCCGGTGCCGATGGGCTCCGACTGCAGGTGGCCTCCGAGCAGCACGAGCTCGTCGGCGAGGTCGGTGCCGGGGATCTCGGCGATGACGTTGAAGTCGGTGCCGTCGTGCGTCTCATCACCGGCGAAGGCGACTCTGATCTCCACTTCCATCTCCACCGGGATTCCCTTCGCCAGGATGCGCACCATACGGTTGTAGTGCTCTGCAGCCAGGATCCATTCGCGGATCGGTGGGCCCGCATCCAACCTCCACATCGCTCGCCGCATCGCGTACCCGTTGACGGCTCCGTCGACGGTGCCGTAGGCATGCGTGCTATCGGTGCGCGCCACCGCCAACGCGCCGGCTTCAAAGACGAGGTCGATGACGTCGTCGGGCGCCAGTCCGTCGCGCGCAGGCCGCCGCCGCCGCTCCTCGGTGGGTCCGATCGGTATGCGGGCCATCTCGTCGAGCTCGGCCTTGCTGTACCCCGTCGGCAACGGGTCGTGCTGGAACGACAGGTTCTGCTCAGGCTGGATCAAGACGATCTTGTCGCGGATGCGATCGCGGTGGGGCTCGAGGTCGGCGGCCGAGGTGATCTGTTCGAGGTCTAGATGCACGACCTGGGCGCGGATCTTGCCGTCGGTTGCTGCCGACCACGCAGCCGGATACCCGATGATCGGCATGTATGTCGGCCCGACCATATGGAACGACGTGTAGAGGTTCTCCCAGCCGCGCCCGAACTCGAACGGCTCGAGGTGGGCATTGGAAAGACCGTAGTCCTCGAGACGTTTCCGCGCCCATTCGGCCGCGGCCACGTAGCCGCTCGACTTCGAGTTGCGCGGCCCGACACGTCGGTGAGCCAGCTGGCGTTCTCCATGACTTCGGAGCGCTCGAAGGCTTCCTCCATGATCTGCTGGACGACATCCCAATGAACGGGTTCCTGGGTCGAGCCCGGCGCGGAAGCGGGGAGAAGCATCGCCAGTGCGACGACCAGTGGGGCGGCCTTCATCTCAACCTTCCTGTTCTCGTTGCGAGTCGTGCGTCGGCTGCGCCAGCCGGGCCTCGAGAGCGGTGAGGCGTCGCTCGATTCCCTCGAGTTTGTGCAGAATCAGCACGTGCGTCTTCTTGGCGTCGATTCCCACCGGGCTGTCGGCGCTGTAGATCAGGTTCGAGATGCGTTCGACATCGTCCTGCGGAACGTCCATGGCGTCATCTCCTCGTTGATGGCCGACGACTCTAGAAAACCGAGCGTGAATGCGCCAGGCTCGCGACCACCAGGTCGCAACCTGCGATGCCGATCGGCACGAAGCCCGTTCGGTGCCGAGCACTCGATCGGAGTGAAACCAACGCCTCTCAGCAACGGAGCAACAAGCATGCACAGGTTCAGGATTCTATTGACAATATGCTGCCTCGCCGCCGTCCTCTCCGCGTCCCGCGGTTGGGCGGCACCTGTAGGTGCCCAGGAGGCCCGGGCGCGGACAGAGCTTCTGGACCTGATTCGGCGCGAGAAGTTCGACATCGTGTTGCCGGGCGCGATGCGCGACAACGGCATCGACATGTGGATTCACGTCATCCGTCACGGCAACCCCGACTCGCTGGAGGTCGACCTGGGTGGCGACGGCGGCTACTTCGTGTTCACCGATCGAGGCGGCGACAGGATCGAGCGCGCGGTCTTCGGAGGCTGGTTGAGCAACAGCGACTCCTACGACATCTTCGGCGGTGACGACTGGAACTACTGGTACGAGACTCAGGATCCGACCGACCTGCGAGAGTTCGTGCAGGCGCGCGACCCGCGGCGCATTGCCATCAACACGTCGTCGTGGCTGGCCGCTGCCGATGGGCTTTCGCATACCGGATACCAGCTGCTGGTCGAGACGCTGGGGGAGACGTACGCGCAACGACTCGTCTCGAGCGAGAACCTCATCACCGACTTCCGCGTTCGACGCGTGCAGAGCGAGATCACCGCCTTCGCGAACGCCGGGGAGATGACCCGCCGGATCCTCGAGCGCGCGCTCTCACGCGAGGTCATCACCCCGCGCGTCACCACTGGGGAAGATGTCGCCTGGTGGGTACAGGACCGCCTGCTCGAGCGGGGCCTACGTTCGTCGTTCGGCCTCAGCAGGCCGGGCGTGATCTTCTCTCATACCGCTAAGAACGACGAGTATCGCTCTGATCAGTACGCCTTCCAGCCGGGTGATCTGCTGTCGTTCGACATGGGTGTGGAGTATCTGAACTTCGGGACGGATATGAAGCGCAACGCCTACCTACTCCGAGAAGGTGAGACCTCGATTCCCCCGGACATCCAGCATGCCTTCGATGAGGGACAACGGGCCCGAGAGATCATGCGGCGTAATATCAAGGCTGGGCGCACTGCCGGCGAGACGCTCGAGGCCATGGTTGCGGCGCTCGAGGAGGCCGGGTTCGTGTACACGCCGTTCACCAACTACGGGGCCGCCGACCGCCGTATCGTCGATGAGTTCGACCAGCCCGACGTTACCGGCATCTCGATCGATTGCCACGTGGTCGGTAACACCGGTAATAGCCAGAAGGTGGTCGGCGCGTCGATCGCTCCGTTCCGCACGGGGCGCGCTCATCTGACGATTCAGCCCAACCACATCTTCTCGTTCGAGTTCATCATCCACACGGCGATGCCCTCGTACGGCAATCGCCGCCTGCGAATCAATTTCGAGGACAACGCAATCGTCACCGCGCAGGGCGTCGAGCTGCTGTATCCGCGCAACGAGCGGATTCTGTTGATCCGGTGACCCGCTGATCCGGCGACCGCGCTAGCTCGTCGAGAGCAGCGGAATTCCCAACACGACCCACAGCGCCCAGACGATGGCGAGCACGAGTGCTCGCGCCAGCGACGTCCGGAACACACCTGACCATTCGACGTGCTCAGCGCGCCACGAAGTCACAAGCGTGTAGCCGAACATCAGCAACGTCACCGCGTTCCAGCCCAGCACGGTGTGGCGGTTCGGCGTCAGGCCGCCCTCGATCGTGCGGTATGCCACCGCCGCGAGGGCATAAAGATTGAGCAGCATCGTCAGACTCACGAGCGACAAGGTGGCTCGGCGAAGCACTCGATCGTCGGTGGGCTGCTGGTCATCGGACGCGCCCGAGACCGCGGCCGCCAAGAGCATCAGGATGGCAATGATCGTGGCGTTGTAGACGATCAGCACATCGCGCTCGAGGAACGGCCGCCAGAAGTTGGTGGGGATGAACCAGAACACGTAGAGGCTGAGTACGCCGAGCGCCAGCGGCATGAGCAGCCACGTCATGATCCTGAGGATGCGGGTCAAGCCGGTCGACATGCTCTGCCGGGTCGGCGGAAGAGTCGGGTCGTAGACGCTGGCGACGGCGACGACAGGGATGACGCCGATGCCGAACGCCGCTGCCAGACGGAGGACGTTCTCCGGCAGCTGCACTCCCAGCGCAGCGAAGATCCCCACGGTGAGGCCGCTGAAGACGAGGCCGGCGCCGAGGAAGATCCCCGCGGCGACGATCGCCTCCATCGATTTCATGATGAAGGCGTAGAAGTGGTTGGCCGCTGGTCGGTCAGCTTTGCCTAGCTCAATGACCACAACCGTGGCGCCGACGATCGACCACGCAACGAAGGGGAGATGCACGGCCACGAGGATCGCCGGCTGGTCGGTTGTGCCCCACACCGTGAGGGCGCACGCAAGGCCGACACCAACCGCTACGGCAACCGCGGCGCCGCACCGTTGCAGTCGCTCGCGCTCGGGCGCGATGGCGGCGACGAACACAACGATCGCCACCGCTGTCAGCGGCCCCCAGCCGATCCAGAACAGCGAGCTCGCCTCTCCGGGAATTGGCACCGGCGGACCGTTGCCCGTGAGCAAGGTGAAGAGCGCGCCGCAGCCGACGGCGGTGAGTAGCGCGGCGATCCAGTGTCGACGAACGTCGCCGTCGGCGCCGCTGATCGATGCAACCACGCCGGGCGGATCGGGTGCTGCATCCGATTCGAGTCGGCACGCCCACGCGGTGAGCAGAAGGTTTGCTGGCGAGTCTGCCAAGCACTCCGAGATCGCCTGGTGGAACGTGGCCTCGTGGTCGCTCCGCAGTGCCTGTCTGTAGAGCCTCTCGAGGGCAACCGGATCGTCTTTCAGCGCTTCGATCCGTGCCTTCGATGGCGCCGGAGGGGTTGTGGACATCGGGGGGAGCCTCGGGTCGGGGGTGCGAGATTCACGCAATACTCTCGAAGAGAACTTTGTATTGTAAAGTCCAATCGGACTTGGACGATAGGCCGCCGCTGACGTGGTTGGCCAAATCGGGTGGCAGGCGGCGTATCCTTGCGCTCGTCCTACCCGCCGTATCGGCATCAAGCGAGGAGACAGATGCGTCATCCACGAGGCCTGCTAGTTTGGCTGTGTACCTGCTCGTTGACCGCCAGCAGCTTTGCCGCGGTCCAGGAACCGGTCGACTACGAGGTCGTTGCCAGGATCAAGCAGGAGGCCTTCGGCCGCTCTCAGGTGATGGACATGGCCGGCATCATCGCCGACGTCTACGGACCGCGGTTCTCGAACTCGCCCGCCTACAACGAAGCTATCGAGTGGGCTCGGGACAGGCTCGAAGGATTCGGCGTCGCCACGGCGATCGAGGCGTACGGTAACGCCGGTGTGGGGTGGCAGAACGAGTACACCTCGATGCACATGCTCGAGCCGCAGTACATGACGATGATCGCCTACCCAGTGCCGTGGTCGCGTGCTACCGAGGGGCGTATCGAGACGACGGCCGTCTTCATTGATGGCCAGCAGATCTTCGCCGACTCCGACCTCTCTCCCTACCTCGACCAGGTGAAGGGAGGGTCGTATTCATCGATCCCGAGCGTCGGCTCGTTCCCGACTTTCTTCCTGCAGCCGAGCGCTTCACGAGCGCCCAGCTCGACGACTGGTCGCGTTTCTTCGCTCGACCTCGCTCAGATGCGGCGAGGATGCCACGCCGCGAGCCCGACCGGCCGCGCAGAGCCGAGGACGATCCCTCCCCGAGGCCGTTGCCAACCGAGCGAATCGCCGAGCTGCTCGATGCAGCGGGCGCCGCAGCTCTGGCCTCTCCCGGCCTGGGGACCGAGATCGGCGCAGTCGACCAGGGCACCGTCCGCGTGGTGGGCGGCGAGCCGCTCGCTCCCGATGAGTCCAAGCCGATGCCGCACGTGATCGTGGCGCCTGAGCACTACAACCGGGTTGTCCGGGTTCTCGAGAGGGGCCTCGACGTCGAGATCGAGCTCGAGGTCCGGGTGCGGTACGACGAGACCGACCTGCAGGACTACAACGTTGTCGCGGAGATTCCCGGTTCCGACCTGGCGCACGAGATCGTCATGATCGGTGGCCACTTCGACGCCGAGTCGGCGGGCACCGGCGCTACCGACAACGGTGCCGGCAGCGCGGTGGTGATGGAGGTGATGCGCATTCTGCACGCTATCGATGCCCGTCCGCGCCGCACCATCCGTGGCGTGCTCTGGGGATCCGAAGAGGCCGGTCTGCTGGGCTCCCGTGGCTACGTCAAGAACCACTTCGCCGATCGCGAGAGCGGCGAGCGGCTGCCCGACTACGAGAACTTCTCGGTGTACTTCAACACCGACTGGTACGGTCGTTTCCGCGGCATCTTCACCGGGGGCAATGCCGCCGCGGCGGCGATCTTCAGCGAGTGGATGAAGCCGTTCCACGAGCTCGGGCTGGCGCACACGATCCCGGTGCAAACAGGGGGAACCGACAGCGTGTCCTTCAACGAGGTCGGGCTGCCCGGCTTCAAGTTCCTGCAGGACGACCTCGAGTACTTCACCAAGACGTGGCACTCGAACATGGACGTCTACGACCGGCTCGTCGCGGAGGACCTGATGGGGAACGCCGCCATCCTGGCGACGTTCGCTTACCACGCGGCGATGCGCGACGAGAAGATCCCGAGGAACGACCACCCGGCGATCAACGGGCGTCCCTGGGAGCAGTAGGCGCCGAGCCGGGCGCTGTTAGCGCTCGCGCGCGTCGGTATCGCGGGCGATGCGACGGATCGACTGCTTGAACTCGCTCAAGGGCATGCTTCGCGGCTGCGGCAGGAGCTGCCCCGAGCGCGTCACCAACCGAGTACCCTCCTCGATCCGTGGCACGGCCAGGCGCACGCCGTCGAGGCGCTCGACCACCTCGAAATGGCCCTGCTGGTAGCCCCGGACCTGGCGTGTACCGCTCGGGCCGGCCTCGAGGAACAGGATCACCCGCTCGCGCGGCTCGAAGCGGGGAAAGCCTGGTGCCTCCACGGTGTAGTCGCCCACGCGCCCGCCGACAGTACGCACGGTCACGCGCTTCGGCGATTCGCCAACGATTGTTTCGCGCACTCGGACAACCGCTTCGGTCACGATGAGTCGCCCGCTCTCGTTCCAGAAGCTCGTCTGACCGACGACCCTGCCTTGGATAATCGATTCCGAGCCACCTACCAGCTCAGTCTCCGGCAGTGCGACGAAGGTCGACGCGTTTCCCGGTATCGCTACCAGGACTGCACCTGTGACCAGGGCCACGCGGATCTGGCGCATAACTCGGTCCTCCGTCGTCAGCGGGCGGCGAGGATCGCCCTGAGGGAGCAATCGCCCGACCGTGGCCGACACAAGCTCACCAGCGCCTAGCCGCACGATTTGTTGTGCTCGCCACGGCAGCGGCCGGTGCAGCACTGGTTGTTCTGCGTACACGCCGCTCCCCTGGGGAGAAGCGCGCAGGTGCCACCGTCGCGCCCGCCGTAGAGGTTGAGGATGCCCGCCTCGTCGTCCGCGTGGGTGCTTGCCGAGCGGTTGTTGCACTTCGAGACCGACGCAAACATCGTGGCGTTTCTACGTTTGCTGTGGTTGAGGCCGAGACCGTGGCCCACCTCCTGCACGAGCACGCCCTCGATGAAGAACCGTCCATCGCAGCCACCAGGCGCGGCCTTCGATGTCCAAGGGAGGTTCGGATTGATGATGCTGTCGGCGTCCGCGGTGTGAAGGGATTTTTCGCCGCTAACGTAGCTGGTGAAGGTCGCCGACAGACAGTTGCCCGTGCAGACCCCATCAGGATCGTCGAAGCTGAGCATCGGGACGCCGTCGCCGAGTCGCCAGTCGTCGACATCGCCGGCTACCGCGTTGACGACGGTGCCGGTGCCAGCGCCGTTCCAGGCCACGTTGCGGGTGATCGCGAAGATAGCGCTAGAAACGCCGCCGTCGCTGTCGAGGATGTTGGCGTGGCCGCTCTGGTCGACGATGTAGGTCGGCGTGGACGGCCAGGCGCGCCGCGGCCGTGTGAGTTTATAGGCACAACAGGCTGGTGCCAATACCACCGATGATCAACATCGCCAGCGTGCCGAGGAGAACTCTCGACGACGAAGATCTCTTCATGGCAGCCGGTCCAGATCAGGGCTGGCGGCCGCTGCCTGGATGGCGTTCAAGGGAGCGCGGCGGGATCTCTGCATGAGGTCATTCTCCGTCGTCTTCGGGCGTCGAGGATCACCTGAGCCAACTCAACCTCCCGACCTCGGCGGCGAGGATACCAGTGCGGGACGCGCCACGCGTGCGTGGACGGTACCACACGCTCCACAGAGGTAGGCTAGGGCGTGCACCACCGACGTGAGTGTGGCTCCAGGTGGTTCTCGGAAGGACGAATCTCGTTACGCTTGCGCCGATCGGTCGGTATCCGCTGTGGACCGGCCTTGCTGGTCAGAGGAAATCGATATGATACGCATTCGCCCGGCACTCACACTCATCACGGCGTTAGTTGCGCTCGCCATCGGCGGCTGTTTGCCGGCCGAGACCGGCCAGACTTCCGGTCCACGGCCCGTTCAGCGATCCGCCTATCACGACTATAGCGTTGTGACCGTGGCCGACGGTCTCGAACACCCGTGGTCGATCGCCTTCTTGCCTGACGGCGACATGCTGCTCACCGAGCAGCCCGGGCGCCTCCGCATCGTGCGCGCCGGCAGCTTACTCGAGGCCTCGGTGCCCGGAGTGCCTGAGGTTTTCTATCGAGGGCAGGGAGGATTGCTCGACGTCGTCCCGCACCCCGATTTCGAGTCGAATCGTCTGCTCTATCTGAGCTATTCAAAGCCTCTGCCTGGCGACGAAGGGTCAACCACGGCGATTATCCGCGGGCGTTTCGAGAATGATGAGCTCACGGGAGTCGAAGAGCTCTTCGAGGCGGATACCCGCGGTCGGGGGCACTACGGCTCTCGTATTGCCTTCGACGGCAACGGGTACATGTTCTTCTCGGTTGGCGATCGTCAGGTGCCGCCGCGCGGCGACTTGGAGGCTCACCCGGCCCAAGACGTGTCGAACAACCACGGCACGATCAACCGACTTCACGACGACGGCCGTGTGCCTGCCGATAACCCGTTCGTGGGTCAGGAGGGAGCGCGCCCGGAGATCTGGAGCTACGGCCATCGCAATCCCCAGGGCCTCGTCATCCACCCGGAGACCGGCGACATTTGGGCCAACGAGCACGGACCGGAGGGCGGCGACGAGGTCAACATCTCGCAGCCTGGGTCGAACTACGGCTGGCCTGTGATCGGCTTCGGCGTGGACTACGGTAGCGGCTCGGCGATCCACGGTGGGACGCGTCGCACGGGCATGGAAGAACCGCTGTATGTCTGGGTGCCGTCGGTAGGCGTGTCGGGGATGATGCTCTACACCGGCGACAAGTTTCCCGACTGGCGCGGCAGCCTCTTCAACGGCGGGCTCTCGGGCGAGTCAGTGACTCGCCTCACCCTGGGCGAGGAAGGCAGCGAGATCATGAACGCGGAGACCCTGGTGCAGCGGATGGGTCGCGTCCGCGACATCCGGCAGGGGCCGGACGGCTACATCTACGTAGCCATCGATGGCGAAGAAGGGGAGGATCTCACTCCCATCTATCGGCTGGAGCCGGCCGAGTAGGGCTACTGAGCCGGGTTGGCCCGACGACGCATCGTGACCATACGGTTGGCGGGCACGCCGCGGCGAATCTGAGTGGAGCCGTCGGGCCATACGACGCGGAGCTCGCGGACTCGAGGTTCGTCGCCGAGGCCGAAATGAGCCTCGGTGGGGTCTTGTGAGGCGAAGTTGCTGCCGGCGCGCAGCTCGCGCATCTGGGTGCGGGCATCGGTAACCACATAGATGCGGGCGCCAACGCCGAAGACGTTCGGTCCGGGGCTCACCAGCCGAACGTTGAGGAAGCCGGCGGCGTTGCCGCCATCGTTGCGGTATAGCGTTGGGCGAGCGCCGTGGTTGCCGACGAACAGGTCGATGTCGCCGTCGCGGTCGTAGTCGAAGCAGATGACGCCGCGACCGGATCGCCGGTCGGCGACGCCGAAGCGCTTGGCGCGCTCGCGGAAGCGCCCGTCGCCCTGACCCATGAACAGCCGCGACGCGTCGTGGCGCTCGCGCCAGCCGTTGACGTGGAAGATGTCGAGGTGGCCGTCGTTGTTGAAGTCGGCAAAGCACGCCCCCCAACCCCAGCCGCCGTCGCGCACTCGTGCATGGTCGGTGACATCGTCGAACACACCGTCGCCTCGGTTGCGATAGAGGCGGTTGCCGTCGATGCCCTGTCCCGCGATCGCGGTGACGAACCAGTCGAGATCACCGTCGTTGTCGTAGTCGCCAACGCTCGCGCCCATACCGTTGCGGTCGGTAATGCCCTCGCGGTCGGTGACGTCGCGGAAGCGGCCGCCTTCGTTGAGGAACACGCGGCTCAGACCAAAGTCGGACGCCATCAGCAGGTCGGGCCACCCGGCACTGTTGATGTCGGCGAAGTTGGGCGTGAAGGTGAAGTCGAAGTCGTAGCCGCGAACGCCCCGCGGCAGGTTGCGGAAGCTGCCGGTGCCGTCGTTGGTCCACAGGTGATCGCCGTCGCAGCCGGTTCGACACTCGGAGTCCCAGTGTGCCAACGCGAGGTCGAGATCGCCGTCGCGGTCGTAGTCTCCGAATGCGGAAGAAAACGTATTCTTGCTGGAGGTGAGACCCGCGTGCGTGGTCACGTCCATAAAACCGCCGCCGCGCGTGCCCTGGAACGCCGCGAACGGCTCGGGCCGCAGTCCAGCGACTAGCAGGTCGAGCAGGCCGTCGCCGGTGAAATCGGCCATGCCCGGTCCCGCCGCGCCGGTCATACCAGCGAGTGAGCCCACCAGCTTCGAGGCGTCGGCGAACGTCCCGTTTCGCCGGTTGCGGAAGAGCATCGGTGCACCCGCCTCGCCGCGCAGCCATAACAAATCAACCCAGCCGTCACCGTCGTAGTCGCCGGCAGCCATCCCGTTGAAGATTTCCTCCGCGGTCTCCAACTGGCCGGAGTAGCCGTGCCGATAGGAGAGACCCGCCGCCGAGGTGACGTCGACAAAACGCATCGCTCCGTTCGTAGCGGCCACCACGCCTTGGTTCGGGCGCAGGTTCTGTTCCCTTGCGGGAGTCCAGTCGCCAGCCGCGCCGCTCGGCGGTGCGCCCGCAGCGATCGCGGCGGCGAGTGCCACGACGCTCGACCCGAGCGCGACCATCTTCGATGTTCTCATCTCGATCTGCGGTCCTCGCGGTGGTGCCTTGGGTGCCGGCTTGCCCCGAATGACCTCTGCGAGCGATCTCCGCCCGAGGTGGTGTTCTCTGGTTGAGCGGATCAGGCCGATCGGTATAGTGGCCGTGTCGAGCGGGGTCGACGGCCACTCGGCGACTGTACCGTCGGTCGGACGGCGAAGAAATAGCCAGAGGACGAACCTTGCGACCGGAGAAAGCGAATATGGGTCGACTCTGCTCGATGATGGGTGCTGGTCTCCACGCAGACGTGTCCGAATTGGAGTCGCACAGATGATTTGCCGAGTTGGCGTGCTCTTGCTGTCTTGGGGCCTGGCGCCGATGGCCAATGGGGTCTCGGCCAGATGCCCGGCGCTCCGACCACCCTCGTCTCGATCCGCGGCGTCTGCTACCCCGGCAACACCGATTATCGCGCCAACTTCCTGCTGCACGAGTTCGTCCACAACATGCAGAACCTCGGCTGGCCGACGACCGATCCGGGCGTCGAGGACGAGATCTACTCCGCCTACACCGCCGCCAGCGCGGCGAGTTCGACGCCCCGCGCACCGAGTCTCTGGGCATCGGCCCCTACGATTCATTCGGCGACGATGAGTACCTCACGCACAGCATCAACGCCTGGTTCGACCTCAACGAGTCGCTACCGGGCCCATGGGTCGACGTCGAGCTCGGCGACTCGGGGCCGCCGTCGGGTACCCGCGCGGAATTGTTGGAGCGCGATTCGGTGCTGGCGGAGATCATCGGCCGGTTTGTGCCGGAAGACCTTGGCAATCTGATGGAAGGCTGCTGAAACATCCACCGCCGACCTCAGGGGGCGCCTGCCACATCAGGGGGCGCCCGCCACAGTAGATGAACATACTCGGACCCGGCCAGGCTCCACGGCCCTCTCGCACATCGGCCTTCGGGCGGCCGAGCCATCGAGCAAAGCGCCGCGGCTGCGGGCCGTTGATCAGCTGCGCCAGACGTCGATTCGCGTGGGAGCGCGCCGGGCCCGGTGTGGCTTGAATCGGAACTCCCAGTCGCAGGCGCCGGAATCAAGCTGCACGACCACGTAGTCCCACTCACCTACTCCGTGCGAAGAGATCAGGTCGCGCGCACACGAGCACGCCTCGGCGTTCGTAAGAGCTCGTTCCGATTGCCATCGAAAGAGACACGAGCGGCGTAGTCGCATGCTGTCATGCCAGCGCGGCGGTACCGGTTCATGAACGCGGCTCATCGCGCCACGTGGGCGACAGGCGAAAACAGCGCGTTCGGCGACAGCAGCAGCGGGACTCTCGGCACGTGGCTCTCCTCGACCTGACCTAAGAGGAGGCGCCGGGATCGGGCTGGCCGGATCCGGCCAGGCGTCGACGAGTAGTCCCCACGAAGGGAAGTCTGATCCAGAACGGTCCCACAGATCCTCACCCGCCGTTCTCATGGAGGACCGTTGCCCCTGTTCCGCTAGCCCTCTCAGGTCGTGATCACCGCGGGAATGATCGCGGTCACGACGACAGCCGCTTGCATGGCCTCGATGGCCTGCTTGGCTGCCTGACCGGTGGCCTCGCCGTTGACGACCTGCTCGATGCGAGCCTTGCACCGCTTCAGCTCCTTGCGGTCGAAGGCCTGCCGCAGTAGCCCGGCACTGTTGGCCAGCGACAGGAGGACCACGGTGCGTGGGTCGACCTCGGTGTCATAGCCGAACATGGCCCGCCGCAGCCGCTCCGTCAGCTCGCGCTCCGGGCGCGGATCCGACTCCGGATAGATCTTGCGGCTGAACACGAGCAGCACGCGGCCCTCGTCTTCGCGCAGCACGTCACGATCGACCAGTCGCTGGGCAACACGATGTTTCAGTTGCTTGAGGCCGGCGAACTTGGTGATCCAAGCGTCGAGGGCCTTCGGCTTGCTCGCCGCCGCTATCTTCTCCAGGCACTCGTCCAATAACGGCGCGCCGAGCGGCGTGGCGTCGCTAACGACGGCGAGCTTCTTCCGGCCCGAGTCCTCGACGGCGATACGCTCGCGGAGTATCAGCTCCGCAAGAATCGCCCCGCCGAGGGCGTATGAGTAGTTCGTCCCCGAGGCGATGGTGCCCTCTTCGTCGCGTAGCGCGAGGAGCAGGATCTCCTCATGCAGGGTCAGACGATCGCGGTCGATCATAGGTGTGTCCTTTCGATGATCTCCTCCTAGGGTGCCCCCGACGCGAGGTTCCTTCGCCCGGTGTGTTCTACGAAGGGCGGTGATGAGAGCTGACCCAAACCCCGAAAACGGGGCCAGGTTGATCTTTAGGAAATCGGTGTACCGTCGTCCTCCAAGCAGGAGGACAGATGAAGCGCAAGAGGTACACAGACGAGCAGATCGCCTACGCGCTGCGGCAGGCAGAGGCCGGCACACCGATCAAGGAGGTGTGCCGCAAGCTGGGCGTCAGCGAGCAGACGTTCTACACATGGCGCCGCAAGGTCTCCGGCAAGGTCGTGTGGATCGACACGACCTTGCTCCTCGACGAGGCCGACCTCGAACCCTATCGCGGCCAGCTCGACGGCAAGATCGTCCTGACCATGTCCGAACGCCACCTCGAGCCGAACTTCGTTGCGCATGCCGTGCGGCTCTCCGACGAGGAGCTCACCGAGATGGCGCGGTTGGAGAGCCGGCCGCCCGATGACGACGAAACGCGCGGTGGCTCCGCCGGCGGCGGCCCGAGCGCCGCGATCCGACAGCCGCTCAGCGACGCGAGACTCGCCGCGTTCTTCGATCAGGAGCGTGCAGCCATTCTGATTTCGCCGGGGCAGTCCAACGTGGGCCCGATGGACAAGGGGTTGGTTGTCGTCACTGGCGAAGGGCTGTTGCCGCTGAGTGGGCCACTCTCGATGCCGCGGCTCGTCGTCGCAGCCGAGCACTACAACCGCATGCTTCGTGTGCTCAGCGCCGGCATCGACGTCGAGATGGAGGTTGAGATACACAACGAGCTCCACGACGACCATCCCATCGATAACAACGTGATCGCCGAGCTGCCGGGCTCCGATCTGGCCAACGAGGTGGTGATGATCGGCGGCCACTTCGACAGCCACGCCGCTGGCACGGGTGCCACCGACAACGTTGCGGGAAGCGCCATCGTCATGGAGGCGATGCGAATTCTCGCGGCCGCCGGTGTGAAGCCTCGTCGCACGATTCGGGCAGCTCTGTGGGGCGCCGAGGAGGTGGGCCACCATGGGTCGCGCGGCTACGTCCGCGCTCATTTCGGCGACCCCGATACGGGTGACGCTGCTACCGCGCCGCGCCTACCGGAGCACGACAATCTGTACGTCTACTTCAACGTCGACTGGTACGGTCGCTTTCGCGGCATCTATCTCCAGGGCAACGACGAGGCGCGGCCGATCTTCGAGGCCTGGATGAAGCCTCTGGACGACCTGGGCATGTCGTGGATCGTGCCGGGCAACACCGGCGGCACCGACCACTTGTCGTTCCTCAAGGTCGGGCTTCCCGCTTTCCAGTTCATTCAGGACGACCTCGAGTTCTTCAACGTGTCGTTCCATAGCAACATGGACGTCTACGACCGCCTGGTTGCCGAAGACCTGATGCAAGGGGCCGTGGTGCTGGCCAGCTTCGCCTACCACGCCGCCATGCGCGACGGCGAGTTCCCATACGCCGACGGAATCAACAACGGACGCAGGTGGCACAAATGACCAATCTGTCGCCAACGAAAAGCAACAACCAGGAGTGCTTGTGATCGAGTACCGCGTGCTCGGAAGGACTGGAGCCAAGGTTTCACCGCTGTGTCTGGGCACCGACAACTTCGCCGATCCGACTCCCGAAAAGGAAAGTGTCGAGATCCTCGAACGCGCCATGGACGCCGGGATCAACTTCCTCGATACCGGCGACGTGTACGCCGACGGTGAGGGCGAGCGCATTATTGGCCGGGCGCTGAAGGCCAACGGGCGTCGCCATCAGATGCTCATCGGCACCAAGGTCGATCATGGCCGCCGTCAGGTGGGCATGAAGCTCGAGGACCACTCGATGGAGGTCGGCCCCAACGACTGGGGGCACTCGCGCCTCAACATCATCCGCGCCTGCGAGGGCTCGCTGAAGCGGCTACAGACCGACTACATCGACTTGTATCAGGTGCATCGACCGTCGTTTGACGTCCCGCTCGACGAGACGATCCGGGCGCTCGACGATCTGGTGCGCCAGGGAAAGGTCCGCTACATCGGCTGTTCAACGCATCCCGCGTGGCTCCTCATGGAGGCCCTCCACTGGAGCGAGCTCAAAGGTTACGTGCGCTACGTTTCGGAGCAGCCGCCGTACAACCTGCTCGATCGGCGTATCGAGAACGAGCTGATTCCGATGTGTCAGCGCTGGGGTGTCGGGCTGATCACCTGGGCGCCGATGGCGATGGGGGTGCTCGCTGGCCGCTACGACAACGCCGAGGTCTTCCCCGAGGAGTCGCGCGCCAACCTGCGGGGCGGTTTCTACGCCGACCGCGTTACGCCAGGCGGCGTCGAGATAGGCAAGGCGTTCAGCAAGTTGGCCGCCGACGCGGGCTTGCACCCGGCACAGCTCGCCATTCTCTGGTGCAAAGATCAGCCGGGTGTGACCGCGCCGCTGATTGGCCCGCGAACGATGGCGCACCTCGAGCCGCTGCTACCGGTGCTCGAGATGACGCTCTCCGACGATCTGCGTGCCGCCTGTGATGAGCTCGTTCCGCCCGGCAGTGTTGTCGCCGATTTTCACAACACCTCGGGCTGGATGAAGATGCACGTTCCGGGCTGCCCGCCGCCCGCCGAAGGAGGATAGCTATGCGTATCTCCAACATGATCCAGGCTGTCGACACGCACGCGTGCGGCGAGCCTGGCAGGGTGATCGTCGGGGGCGTTCTTGACGTTCCGGGCGCCACAATGTTCGAGAAGATGCGCTATTTGGAAACGCAGGCCGACGACCTGCGCAAGCGTATGCTGCGCGAGCCGCGCGGCTACCCCGCTGCGAACTGCAACCTCATCCTGCCGCCCACGATTCCCGACGCCGACGCGGGCTACGTGATCATGGAGCAGGTCGAGTATCCGGGGATGTCGGGAACCAACACCATCGCCGTGGCCACCGTCTTGATCGAGACCGGGATGGTCGAAGCGAAAGAGCCCGTCACCGAGCTGCTGCTCGAGTCGCCGGCGGGACCGATCCCGGTCCGCGCCGACGTCTCGGGCGGCAAGGTGACGCGCGTCGAGTTCGAGAACGTGCCGGCGTTCCCGGTGTACACGGGTGTCGAGCTCGACGTTGCGCAGATCGGCAAGGTCACCGTCGACGTCGCTTACGGCGGCATGTTCTACGTCATCGCCGACGCCGACCAGATGGGACTGACCTGCGCGGCCCACGAGGCCAAGGAGCTGGCGCGCGTCGGCGAGATGATCAAGGCGGCGGCGCAGGAGCAGCTCGAAGAGCCGGTTCACCCGGGGAATCCCGAGATCCGCGGCATCACGATCGGGCAGCTCTCGGCGCCGCCAACGACGCCTGGCGCGCACCGCAGGAACACCGTCGTTGTCTCGACCGGAAAGCTCGATTGGAACGACCCGAACACCTGGACGGCGGTTCTCGATCGGTCGCCCTGCGGCACCGGAACCTGCGCCAAGATGGCGGCACTTTGGGGCCGCGGCGAACTGGCAATTGGCGAGGACTTCATCCACGAGGGCGTGCTCGGCACGACGTTCCACGGCCGCCTGGTGCGTGAGACGAAGCTCGGTGATGTGGACGCCGTGGTACCCACTCTGGCCGGCACCGCCTGGATTACGGGCTTCGCCCAGTACGTTGTCGATCCACAGGATCCGTTCCCGAACGGGTACAGGGTCGGCGATATCTGGGGCGGAGTCGTGGACGACGACTAGGACTCCCGCGAATCTCGCGAATCAAGATCTCGAGGATTGGAAGACTACTGATGAACAAAGACGACGTGATGGTGATCACCGGGGCCTCGAGCGGTCTCGGCGCGGCCTCTGCGATGCACTTCGCCAAGAAGGGCTACCGCGTTGTGATGGGCTACATCATCGATAGTGAGATCGAGGCCCGCTACCCCGAGGTTGTGGCGGAGGTGGGCGAAGATCGCGTGATCAAATGCAAGGCCGACGTCGCCAACCGCGAGCAGGTGCGACAGATGTTCGACGATGCCATCGACGCCTTTGGGCGGGTCGACGTGCTCATCAACTTTGCTGGCATCAATCGCGACGCGCCGTTTACCGAGCTCACCGACGACAACTTCGACGCGGTCATCGCAGCTCACCTGCGCGGAACCTTCGTGTGCAGCCAGGAGTTCGTTTTCCACAACACCGATAGGCCCGGCTGCATCATCAACCTGGGCGCGTCGTGTGGGCAGGTTGGCCGCAAGAACGGCGCCAACTTCTGCAGCGCCAAGGGAGGCATCTTTGCCTTCACCAAGTGCATCGCTCAGGAGCTCGCACCGCGCATCCGGGTGAACTGTCTGTTGCCTAACCACGTCAAGACCCGCGAGGTGATGGAGCGCTACGACCTCGACAATCCCGAGGAGCTCGCCAAGGAGGTCGGCACGATGCCGATGGCCAGACTCGGCGAGATCGAAGACGTTACCTGGATGCTCGAGTGCATCATCGGCGCCGAGTTCACCACCGGCGCCACGTTTCTGGCGAACGGCGGCAACTACATGCAGTAGCCGCTGCTGGGCGGGCTCAGGCCACCAACATCGGCGCTGCGGCGAGGCTCGGCTCCCGCGAGCTTCACGCCGTGACTGGGATCGCTCGGTTGTTTTCGGTCCGTCGGCGTGGCTAGATTCCTGCCGGGGTGCCGTAGTCTCCCGCATGGCCGGAGCGCAGATTGGAGATCCCGCGTAGATTCGGGTCCTATGAGGTCCTTGGCCTACTCGGCGAGGGCGGTATGGGGCGGGTGTATCGGGCCCGCGACATCCGCTTGGACCGTGAGGTCGCGCTCAAGGTGTTGCCAGCCGAGGTGGCAACGGACCATGAGCTGTTGGCGCGCTTTCGCCGTGAGGCGAAGATCCTGGCGGCGTTGAGCCACCCCAACATCGCGACTCTGTTCGGCCTCGAGGAGCTCGACGGCACCTGCGTGCTCGCTCTCGAGCTGGTCGGGGGCGAAACCCTCGCCGAGTATCTCAAAGGGCGTCGGCTCGGGCTCAACAGAGCACTCGAGATGTGTCTGCAAATCGCCGGGGCGCTCGAGGCAGCTCACGACAGGGGGATCATTCATCGGGACGTCAAGCCCTCGAATGTCATGGTCTCATCGACCGGTGACGTGAAACTGCTGGATTTCGGCATCGCCCGTGCCATGCAGACCGGTGCAACGCCGCCCGAAGACGCCGGTCAGCCTACGGAGACGCGGCTCACCCAAAAGGGGACGCTCATCGGGACGCCGGCCTACATGAGTCCCGAACAGATCCGCGGACAGCCACTGGGTGCGGGCACTGACGTTTGGTCGTTCGGCTGCTTGATGTACGAGATGTTGGCGGGGCGCAGGGCCTTCGGATACGCGACCGTAGCGGATACGTTCGCGGCCATACTCGAGCGCGAGCCCGATTGGAAAAGGCTGCCCGACAGGACGCCGCCGCCCCTGCGTAGCTTCCTCACACAGTGTCTCGCGAAAGAACGACGACGCCGGCCGATGGATATCCGAAGGGGTCTCTTGGAGGTGGAGACGAGCCTCGGCATGCTCGGTCGAGACAGAATGCGGTGGCGACTGCCGGCCTCAATCGCCGGAATCTTGGCCATCCTTGCGCTGGCGGTCGGTGCTACTCAGATCTGGCGGTGGCAGAGCCGTGCCGAGCCGCAGCCGCTTGCGGAGGCTCCAGAGAGCGTCGCCGACCTCGCCTCGACCGCGCAACTCGTCCCGGCTCAACGAATGGCTCCGGCAGCTCGGAGAGGCGTCTTGAAAAATCCTGGAGCACGAGGGTCGCAGTCTGTCGACACGGTGATCGCCGGCAGCCGCATAGCCTTCGTGGTCCCTGTGCTCGGAATGGCGGGTGCGGAGCGGCAGGCATTGCTGCTGGCGCGGTATTTGCTGGACCGGCACGACGCGCGTCCGGAGTTCTGGGGCCTCGCCCGCGGCGAGGGTTTGGCAGGCGAATGCGAGCGTGGCGGCGTGCCGTGGCGGGTCCAGCCGGTCAAATGGATTGTCGGACGGTCGCCGTGGTATCGGCCGGTCAAATGGATTGCCGGAGGGTCGCGGCCGTATCGGCAGGCCGCGCGGTTCTGGCGGGCTCTACACCGGGAGCGCTTCGATTTGCTGATGCCCTACGCAATGCCCGGCAATGTTCTGTGCGGCGCGTTGGCCGGTTTCTTGGCCAACGGAAGATGCATTTGGGGTCAGCGAGACACCGGGGTGGGGCACTCTGTAGGCTTCTCCCGGCGCCAGCAGCGGTTCGCGGCGCGTCGGGTCCGTCACTTCATTGCCAACAGTCAGGGCGGTGCGCGCTTCGTCGAACAGGACCTCTCGGTTCCCGCTTCGTGCATCGAGGTCATAGCGAACGGCATCGCCTTGGCACCGGCGCGCGAGGGTCGCGAGCAGTGGCGGCAACGGCTCGCTGTTGGCGACCGGTTTGTTGCATGTATGGCCGCTCGTCTCAACCGCAAGAAGGACCACGTGTCACTTCTGCACGGTTGGAGGCGAGTCGTGAGCGCTAGCCCCGGAGCGCCGCCGTTATTGGTTATCGCCGGCGTTGACCAAGGCGTCAGACGAAGTCTGGAGGCCTTGCGCGATTCGCTCGACTTGCGACATGACGTGCGATTTGCCGGGCACGTAGAGGACATTACTGGACTGTTGTCGTCGGTTGACTTGTACGCGCACTGTGCGCGCACCGAAGGATGTCCGAACGCAGTTCTCGAAGCTATGCTGTCCGGTTTGGCATGCGTGGTCGCTAACAATGAGGGAGTGCGCGAGGTGCTTGGGGATCGGGCTGAAATGGACCTCGTTCCGCTGGACGATCTCGATGCCTTCGCCAACCGCATCGTGGAGTTGGTACAGCGCCCAGATGAAAGGATCCGGATCGGCGCTGCCGATCGGGATCGCGCGAGTGCTGAGTACGGTGTCGAGAAGATGTGCGCTCGTTCCACTGCCGTAGTAGCCCGAGTGCTGCAGGGATCTTGACGAGCCTAGCTGTAACGCGCGCTTCGCCAGCGTGGCTTCCGCGCGACTCGAAAGAGACTGGTGAGCTCGATCGGATCGGCTACTGCTCCTCCCACAGGCAGATCGGGTCTTCTTGTAGTAACCGGTTAAGAAGCGACCCTGTGGGTGGAAGGCTGTCACCGCTGGCCATGGTCGGATCGATCCATTGCGGAGCGGCCTGGCCGATGGGCGCCCCCGGCGGTGGTTGCGGGGCTCTGGGAGCGCTGTACGCCGCGGCTGGACGATGTAGGAAGCGCCCTATGTCGCTCGCCAAGAGGGCAAGATGGGCGTCGGCGGGCGAGGGTGCCGTGACTTCCTGGCCGGAGTCGTTGCCGCCGGTCATCTCTGTGTGCAGCATGTCGCCGCGGCCACTCAGGTGTTCGGCCATGACGGCGAGTCGCGACGTGGCGATTGCGCGCACCTGCGGCATCGAAGCGTTGGCGGTCAGCGTCATCAGCTGCTCGACGAAGGTGCGTTGCACCGCGCGGGCAACCTCGGCCTCGTAGCCGTCGGCCGTCGGGAACGCGAAGACAGTGGTCAGCGTCTTGTCGAGCACGTGGTCGAGGCCCGGCAACGACTCATCCAGGCTGTGCTGCTGCACCAGCCGCGCGGCGCGCGCCGGATTGAAGATTTGCGAGGCCACGTGCTGGGCGGCGACCACGGCCGGTGTGATGGAGTCAAACGTCAGTCCGGTGTAGCGCGGGAACAGCTCGCGGTGTCGTGGGTAGCCGGTCGGCCGCGGCGCGATGAGCGCCAGAACAGAACGCGGCAACGCCAGCTCCGAGGGTTGCAGTGTGGCCAGCAGCGAGTCGAGGGCTCCTTCTTGCTCGGCAGCCGTGACCGGCGGCGCGGGCGCCCCGTGACCGTCACCTCGCAACGCGTAGTGATAGTTGGAGCCACCGATGGCCGACGCTGTCGCCTGGACCTGGTAGCGGTGGTGCAGGTAAAGCGGAACCAGAACCTCTTCGAGCTCCGCGAGCGGCTGACCGAGCTTGATGACGCGTTCGTCGAAACGATCGAGGGCCGCGCGGCGCACCCGCATCATGCGGTCGAGCTCGGCGACGGGATCGTTGCCGTTGGCCCATTGGTGTACGCGCGGCTGCGCCGACATGTCCTGGTTGGTCATGTAGATGATGTCGCGCTCCCAGGCCTCATCAAGGATCGCCCGCAGCTCCTCCGATTCGTCGGCGCCCGGAGGAAAGTCACGGTAGCCGTAGTTGATCGTGACCTTGTCCCACTCGCCGATCTTGTCGTCGTAGACCTCGGAGAAGTCGAAGTTGCCCTCGTCGTCGACATCGATGAGTGGGTGTGGATAGTCCATGACCGAGATGCGGCCTTCGCTGCTGGCGTAGTAGTTGTGCCCCAGGCCGATCGTGTGGCCCACCTCGTGGGCCGACAGCTGTCGCAGCCGCGCAAGCGCCCAGGCCGCCAGCTCAGGCGGCGTTTCGGTGCCGTTCGCGTACGGCGCGAGCAGGCCTTCGGCGATCATGTAGTCCTGCCGGACCCTCAGAGAGCCCAGGGTCACGTGGCCCTTGAGGATTTCACCGGTGCGCGGGTCGGTGATGGAGCTGCCGTAGCTCCAGCCACGCGTCGAGCGGTGCACCCACTGGATAACGTTGTAGCGCACGTCGAGGTTGTCGGCGCCCTCCGGCATCATCTTCACCTGGAAGGCGTTGCGGTAGCCCGCCGCCTCGAACGCCTGGTTCCACCAACCCGCGCCGTCCATCAGGGCCGATGCGATCGGCTCAGGAGTTCCGCGGTCGAGGTAGTAGATGATCGGCTCGATGGGGTCGCTGACCGCCGCGCTCGGGTCAGCCTTGTTGAGGCGGTGGCGGCGTACCGAGCGACGGGTCAACGACGTTCCTAGCGGCACCGCATAGTCCTGGTACGACATCGAGCCGAAGCCCGAGCGCGGATCGTAGGCGCGGGGCTCGAAGCCGCCGGCGGCATCAGGGTCGGGGAGCTCGATGAAGGAATGGTGCTGGCGCACGGTCACCGCACTCGTGTCGGGCGTGACCGCTCCCAACGAGCCACGCCCGAAGCCGCCGCCTGGTCCGCTCTGGTTGCCGCCGAAGCCGCCGGGCCTGGTGTTGTTCGGCAGGTTGGCAGCGACGGTGAATGTCAACGTGACGTCCATCTCGGTGTTCTTCGGGAAAGCCTTGGTGCGCTCCATGAACATGGCGCTACGCGAGGCGTCCAGACGGTACTGCGCTGGTCGTAGTCGGGCCGACACGCCGTGCGCGTCTCGCATCAGGAAGCTGGTCATGTCTACCAGCATGCGTCCGTCGGTTTCGGCGGCCACGGTGAAGCCCCAAAGAATCGACTGGGCGAAGGCCTCTTTCACCGCCCGGCGCTCGTTGGGGTTATCCGAGATTGCCCGGTACGTCAGGTTCGGCTGTGCCATCAACAGCTTGCGCCCAACACGGTCGAACCGCACGGCGTGCGTTCGTCCGAGCTGGCCGCGGTCGAGCCCGATATCGTTCGAGCCGATGCCCGCGGACAGGCTGCTGACATAGATCGCCTCGCTATCCGCGCTCGGGACCTCCATCCAGAGCTGCCCCATCTCGGCGTCCCAGTACAGCGGGAAGAAGCCGTCGAGCTTCTCGAGCCCGTCGACCTTGTCGGCGATCGACGGCAGTGCGCCCGAGTCGCTGCCTTGCCCCCTGCCTTCGGGCGGCTGAGCGTGTGCCGCGGGCGCGACGAGAAGGGCGAGGATGACAGCCGCGGCCGATGTGGCGCGGGTGACCATGAGGCAGGTGCGGAGCGTGAGGGACAAGGCGAACCTCCATAGAAGGAGCGACGATCCAAGTGCGTGTCGATCGGGCGAGTCGGGCTGGGGACGCCAGATAGCGCTGCCCACTGGCGATGAACGCCGCCAGTCTGCCAAGTTCTTGCCGTTCCACCAACTCGGTCGGGGATCGGCTACGCTCACAAGCCCAACCAGGAGGCCGCTTTGAGACGTCCGCTGTGCTTGTTTGCCGCGTTGATCCTGTCCTTTGCCGCTGGCCGGGTGGCGCCCGCGATCGCCCGCGAATTCGACGTCGGTATCGTTCTCTCCGACGGCACTCGTCTGTCGGCCGACGTTTACCGTCCGGCCGACGATGGCCGCCACCCCGTAGTGGTGGCCCGCACGCCGTACGACAACAGCACCGACTTCGGCAGCGGCGAGTACTACGCGGGGCATGGCTATGTGTACGTCACCGTCGACTCGCGAGGGCGGTACGACTCCCAGGGCGAGTTCTATTCGTACCTGACCGAGGGCGACGACGGCGCCGAGGTGATCGCCTGGTCGGCGGAGCAGCCGTGGTCGGACGGTCGCGTGGTCACGACGGGTGGCTCGTACCTGGGATTCGACCAATGGCTGGCCGCGGCCGAGTCGCCGCCGGCGCTGCAGGCGATGAATGTCATGGTCTCGCCGGTTGACTACTACGACAGCCCGGCCCATACGGGCGGCGCCTTCAACCTCGCGGGGCGGTTGCCGTGGACCACGATGGTCGACGCGCGCACCAACCAGAGCCTGTTTGCCAACGACTGGCAGGAAGGACTGTCCCACCTGCCGGTGATCGAGGCCGATACCGCCATCGGGCGGGATCTCGACACGTACCGAGACTGGGCCGAGCACGCCGACCGCGACAGCTACTGGGACGCGCTCAGCGTCGCCGGTCGCTGGGCTGACGTCGGTGTTCCGGTGCTTCATCAGGGTGGCTGGTACGACGAGTTCACCCGCGGCACGCTGGCAGGGTTTGTGGGGATGCGCCGTTCGGAGCTGCAACCGTGTGCAGGCCGGCCAGGGCGTCGAAGCGGTTCTCGACGCCTACCCCGATTGGCGCATCCCGGCGAGCGTGATCGCGATTGTCCCCACCGCCGACCGCCAGCGGGCCACAGTCAAGGTGCGCATCGGGTTCGAGGAGCTCGACCCGCGTGTCCTGCCCGACATGGGAGTGAAGGTGGCTTTTCGCGGAGCTGAGATTGCGGAGGCCGACGCGGCTCAGGATCGAGCCTCCCAGCGCGTGATCCTCGTCGCCCAGGCTGCCGTGCGTGATGACGGCGGCCAGGCGATCGTCCTGGTGGTGCGAGACGGCGTCGTTGAGCGTCGGGCAGTTCGTACCGGCGACATCTCCGGCACCGAGATCGCGGTGCTGGCTGGTCTCGAGCCGGGCGAGGTTGTTGTGATTGAAGGTCCCCCTGGGCTCGAGCCCGGAACCACGGTTCGCGAGGCAGACGAATGAGCGAAGCAGCACAGCAGTCGTCGAGCGCCGACACGCTCGTTCAGGTTCGAGGCGTGACGAAGAGCTTCTCTCGCGGTGCGGAGAAGATCCACGTTCTCAACGATCTGATGCTCGATGTCCCCAGCGGTGAGTTTCTCGCGCTCATGGGGCCGTCGGGCTCGGGCAAGAGCACGCTGCTCAACCTGATCGGCGGCCTCGACCGTCCCGACAGCGGCAGCCTGACCGTGGGCGGCGACGCCATCGACCGGCTGTCCGATCGCAAGCTCGCCAGCTGGCGTGCCCGCCACGTTGGCTTCATCTTCCAGTTTTACAATCTGCTGCCGGTGCTGACGGCCGCACGCAACGTGGAGCTGCCACTGCTGCTGACTCCGCTCAAGAAAGCCGAGCGACGCCAGCAGGTGGAGACCGCACTCAACATCGTAGGGCTGTCGGGTCGCTCCAAGCACTACCCTCGCCAACTCTCGGGCGGTGAGCAGCAGCGCGTTGGCATCGCCCGCGCGATCGCCACAGACCCGTCGCTGTTGTTGTGCGACGAGCCCACAGGCGACCTCGATCGTAAATCGGGTGGCGAGATTCTCGAGTTGCTCGACACCCTGAGCCGCGAGCACGGCAAGACGATCGTGATGGTGACGCACGATCCCGAGGCCGCCGAGCGCGCCACCCGCGTCCTCCACATGGTCGACGGCCGGCTGTCCACCGAGGAGCCCGACTGATGAAGCATTTCCACCTCGTCTGGAGCAACCTCAAGCGCAAGAAGATCCGCACCACGCTGACGTTCCTGTCGATCTTCATCGCGTTCGTTCTGTACGGCTACATGGCGTCGGTCAAGCAGGCACTGTCGTTCGGTGTCGAGGTCGCAGGTGCCGATCGGCTGGTCGTTCGTCACAAGGTGTCGATTATCCAGATGCTGCCCGAGAGCTACGAGGCACGGATCGAGCAGCTCGACGGCGTGGCCGACGCTACCCACCTCACATGGTTCGGTGGTGTTTACCAGCGGCCGAGCAACTTCTTCGGGCAATTCCCCGTGAACCCCGACGAGTATCTGGCGATGTATCCCGAGTTCCTGCTGCCCGACGACCAGATGCAGGCCTGGCGCGAAACTCGCACCGGTGCCATGGTGGGTCGCGGCATCGCCGATCGGTATGGCTTCGAGATCGGCGATCGCGTGCCCCTGCAGGCCACGATCTGGAGCAAGCGCGACGGCGGCCGCACGTGGGAGTTCGACATCGTCGGCATCTACGACGGAGCGGAGAAGGGCGTCGACGACACGCAGTTTCTGTTCCGCTACGACTACTTCGACGAGGCTCGTGTCGAAGGAGCTCGCGGGCAGGTGGGCTGGTACATCGTCCAGGTGGCCGACCCGGGTCGAGCCGCCGAAGTGGCCAGCGCAATCGACAACGCCTTCGCGAACTCGCCTGCCGAGACCAAGGCCGAGACCGAGGGCGCGTTCGTGTAGGGCTTCGCCAACCAGTTGGCCAATATCGGCACGATTACCCTGGCGGTGCTCACCGCGGTGTTCTTCACGATTCTGCTCGTCGCCGGCAACACGATGTCGCAGGCCGTGCGCGAGCGCCTCAACGAGATCGGTGTGCTCAAGGCCGTGGGATACACCCATCGCCAGGTGCTGGCAATGGTGCTCAGCGAGTCCTGCCTGCTGGCCGTCACCGGCGGACTCGCCGGCCTCGGCGTTTCCTGGTACCTGACCTCACAAGGTGATCCCACAGGCGGTGCGCTGCCGCTGTTCTTCTTCCCGACACGGGACCTGATCATCGGCGTCATGCTCACGGTGGCGTTGGGCGTGGCCGCCGGCCTGCTGCCAGCGATGCAGGCCTGGCACGTGCGCGTGGCAGACGCGTTGCGACGCAAATAGCTCAATAGAAGGAGTCGGGCGCTATGGGATCGTTTGGACGGTGGATTTCGCAAGTTGTTGCCGTTACCAGCTTCAGTGTGCGATCGCTGCCCCAGCGGTGGGGGTCGAGTGTGGCCGCGATGTTCGGCATTGCCGGCGTAGTGGCCGTGTTCGTTGGGGTTCTGTCGATCGCCGCGGGCTTCGGCGCGGCGATGACCAACTCGGGGTCGGACGATCGGGCGATCTCGCTCCGCAGCGGGTCCACCAGCGAGCTCGTGAGCGGTCTCTCGCGCGAGGCGACCCGCATCGTTGGAGAGACCGCGGGAGTGCTGCGCGATGCCGACGGAGCCGTATCGTCGGCTGAGCTCTTCCTGATTCTCAATCTGCCGAAGCGTTCCACCGGCACCGACGCTAATGTGCCGATGCGCGGTGTGGAGGAGGCTGCCTTCCGCGTGCGCGACGACTTCGAGATTGTCGAGGGCCGGAGCTTCGAGTGGGGTAGGGCCGAGGTCATCGTCGGGCGCGGCGCCACCGTGGAGTACGAAGGCCTCGAGCTCGGCGGTACCCTCGAAGTGGCGCAGCAGCCGTGGCGCGTGGTCGGGATCTTCTCCGTTGACGGCGGCATCGAGGAATCGGAGATCTGGGGCGACGCGCGCCTGCTGCAGTCGATGTACAGGCGCGGCGATTCGTTCCAGACCGTGCTCACCAAGCTCGAGTCGGCCGAGGCGTTCCAGAGTTTCCAGGACGATCTATCGAGCGACCCACGCGTCAACCTGAGCGTTTCGCGGCAGTCCGACTACTATTCGGGCCAATCGACCCTGCTCACCAACCTGATCACCGGCCTCGGCTATCTCATCGCCTCCTTGATGGCCGTGGGGGCGGTCTTCGGCGCGCTCAACACGATGTACACGTCGGTATCGGCGCGCACTCGCGAAATCGCCACGCTGCGGGCTCTCGGATTCAAGTCGAGCCCGGTCATATTCTCCGTGCTCGCCGAGTCGCTGCTGCTGGCGATCGTCGGCGGCGCGATCGGCGCCACTCTCGCGTGGGTCGTCTTCGACGGCTACCGCGCCGCCACGCTCAACTTGCAGAGCTTCTCCGCGGTGGCCTTCGCCTTCGACGTTACGCCGGCGTTGTTGATCCAGGGCACCGTTGTCGCCACGACGATCGGCCTCATCGGTGGCCTCTTTCCCGCCATCCGCGCCGCACGCACGCCCATCGCGATAGCGCTCCGCGGTCTCTAGAGTTTCTCAGGGCCAGGTCCGTCCCGCGCGACGCTCTGCGAAGGCCACCAGATCGTCCGGCGTCGGAGGCAGCTCCGTCTTGCAATCGGGGAGCACCAAGCTCCCACCGGTAGTCTCGAGCTCGAAGCGACACAGTGGCAGCATTGGTGGCCGAGCTGAGCTAGCCCGTGAACAGCGGGATGCCGTGAAGCACCGAGGCGATGAGCGACAGCAACGTCAACGCCAGGCAGGCGCCGGCGACCAGAAGATGCCGCGGCGACTCGGTTTTGAGTGGATCGAGCACCTTCGAGGCCGCGTAGCCGCCGGCGAAGCCGCCGAGGTGGGCCCAGTTGTCAACGATCGGTATCAGCAGGCCGATGAAGGTGAACATGATCACCCATTGCCAGACCTGGCGGCCGAGCTGACTCTGGCCTGAGCTCTGGCTGTAGACGACGAGCGCACCGAAGAGCCCGAACAGCGGCGCCGACGCTCCAACCGTAAAGCCCGCGCCGGTTAACGGCCACGGTAGGTTGATGGCGCCGAACAGCGTTGTGAGGGTGAAACCGGCGGCTCCCGACACCGTGTAGATGATGATCAGCCGGCCCGTGCCGTAGAACTGCTCCACGGCCGGCAGCAGCTGCCGCATCCACATCATGTTCATGCCGATGTGGAGCAGCCCGCCGTGTAGCCAGGAGGCGCTGAGCACGGTCCACCAGCGGCCGAAGGTGAACACCGGCAAGGCGCCGCTGGCGCCGAACAGAAACAGCGGCCGCTGACCGGGTGACAGCATCGAAAAGAGGCCGCCGCCGCCGATCGCCGAGGGCTCGCTCAGCAGGGTGAGCACGAACATCGCGGCGCAGCCGTAGAGCACCACGTCGACGAAGACGACTTCGCCGATCGCCTTGTTGATCAGGGGCGCGAAGCCCCACAGACCCGGTCGGACGCGGCCGCAGTTGAAGCAGCGCTCGTCTTGCACTCCAACCAGCCGTCCGCAGCCAGGACAGACGATCGAACCCGAGGTTTGGCGTTTGAACAAGCCGGTTGCTCCGTTGGCAGAAGGGATCGTCGTCGTGGGCCGCCCGCGCGGCGTTGTCATCGGTCATCGGGAGTCGCGGCGCCTGGCCGTGGCCCTAGCATGACATTTCCCGTGGGTGGCCGAGTGGAGCTGGCGGCGCGAGCGCCACTCGCGCAGCTGGATCTCCTCGAACAGATTGCCGCCGTTCTTGGCCCCACTCATGTCGAGCCTCCTCGAGCGCCGCGGGAGTATCTAGGGGTGCGTGTCTTAAATACGTGAAGCAAATCTGTGACTCGAAAATTTGATCCTGAGTTCGAAACCGACGCAGGTCAACGGCCCTTCGCGTTACCGCGCCGGGTCGTCGAGGAAGTTCGACACGAGACGGGCGGCGAGCGTTCTCCTTCGCGCCTCGCGCTGCCCGCATTCACCGACGACCTGCTCGGGTGTCTTGGCCACGCACTCCAGCTCTTGGGGGTACGCAGCGGCCCAGATCGCTGCTTCGTCGGCCGACGTTTCCAGATGAAACTGGACGCCGACCGCGTTGCCGAGGCGAAACATCTGGTTACGGCACAGATCCCCCTCCACGAGGTGTTGAGCGCCTTCTGGAATGTCGAATGTATCGCCGTGCCAGTGGAAGACGGGGAAGCGGCCGGGGAAATCTCGGAGCAAGGGAGAGCGCTCGCCGGCGGCGGTGAGTGACACCTCGTAGCCGCCGATCTCCATGACCGGGTTGCGCCGCACAGTCGCGCCGAGGATCTGGGCGATCAACTGCGCACCGCAGCAGATGCCAAGGCAGCGGATACCCGCGGCTAGCGCTTCCTCGATGTAGACGACTTCTTCGCGGAGAAACGGATGGGCGTCGGCCTCGTACGCGGAGATCGGTGTGCCTCCTACGACGAGGACATCAACAGTGTCCATCTCGGGTAGCACGGCGCTGAGTTGAGAGTGCTCTTGATACGTGTGCACCAGGGTGAAGCTGCCAGCGCGCGCAGAGCGCGCGCGGAGCTCGGCTTCGTACGAGCCGAGACCCTCAACAGCGCAATTCTGTAGAGCGACGATACGCACGATGCGAAGCTACGCCGAGTCGACCGGTGAGGAGATCACGGCCGGCATCGCCGGGGCCGAGGCCACGACAAGGGCTGCGAGCGTCCAGATCTTGGTCACAGCGTCGCGCTCAGCGATCAGAGACATAGCGGCTTCCGAGACAGCGTCGTTGGAGAAGGCAATCCGAATTCGGTCGATCGGTGGAGCTCAGCCTACTCATCTGGCCGCATGAGGCAACTGCTTGATCGGTAGCGGTCGGCCAGACGACATGTTTGCGCGGTTGAGTGCTGCGAGCGGTGGCCAGGGCGGCTACCATCTCGGGATGAGAACTCGCCTCCTGCTGGCCTTCGCACTGCCGGCGCTTATCCTGGGTCTGCTGGCCAGCGGCAGCGCCCTCGCACAGCGCGGTCCGACCGAGATCTGGCTCGAGCCGGTCGTCGAGCGTGTCGCGGCGCCCGCCGGCAGCACTCTGCGAGCGGCTCTTCAGGTGACCCTCCAGGAGGGTTACCACGTCAACTCGGATGCGCCGGCCGATCGATTCCTGATTCCGACGGTTTGGCAGCTGGAGCCGCCGGCCGGCATCACCGTGGAGAGCCTGGCGTATCCCGAGCCCGGCACGCTCATGCAGGCTGGAATCGAGCTCGTGGTGTTCGGTACGCAGTTCGTGGTGGGGGCCGAGATGGCGCTCGCATCCGACCTGGCCGCGGGGACCTACGAGGTTGGCGGCACCTTCAGCTACCAAGCCTGCGACGACTTCGCCTGCTACGCCCCAACCAGTGAGCCCGTCAACTTCACCATCGACGTCCTCGGTGCGGGTGAGCCCGCAGCGCCGGCGCTGCACGCCGAGCTCTTTGCCGGACTGGCTTTCGGTGACGCACCGGCCGTCGCGGTTCCGAAAACCGCCGCCGATGTGCCCGTCGCCGACGTCAACCCGGCCGACGACAACTCGGTGCTCGAGACCCTGGAGCGCTTCACCGTTGCCGCTACGGCCGGCGGCTATATGGGCGAAGAGCCGTTCCTCGAGTTCATCGACGCCGCCGAGTCGGGGACCGGGCAGCGCGGCTGGTTCGACGGCCGTGGTCCGCTCGCCATCCTCGGACTGATTCTGATCGGCGGCCTGGCCCTCAATCTCACCCCCTGTGTGCTGCCGATGGTTCCGATCAATCTGGCGATCATCGGGGCCGGGTCCCAGGCCGGTTCTCGCGCTCGCGGCTTCGCGCTCGGCGGTGCTTACGGACTCGCGATGGCTGCGGTTTATGGCGTGCTGGGTGTGGTCGTCATTCTCACGGCCGGAACGTTCGGCACCATCAACGGAACAGCCTGGTTCAATCTCGGCATCGCCGCCCTGTTCGTGGTGCTGGCGCTGGCAATGTTCGACGTGCTCAACATCGACTTCTCGCGACTGCAGTCGAAGCTCACCCTGCAGGGCGACGCAGGCAAGGGCTCGTTTGCCCTCGCTTTCGGAATGGGGGGCGTGGCAGCGCTGCTGGCCGGCGCCTGCGTGGCCCCGGTGGTGATCCAAGTGATCGTGTTCGCGTCCAACCTCTACGCCACGGGCACACCCGTCGCCCTGGCGCTGCCCTTCGTTCTCGGCGTTGGCATGGCGCTGCCGTGGCCGATTGCCGGTGCCGGCCTGTCGGCACTGCCCAAGCCCGGCGCCTGGATGGTGCACGTCAAGCACGCCTTCGGCGTTTTCATTCTCTTCACCGCCGTGTACTACGCATGGATCGGGTACGGCCTCGTTGCGCAGCGCTGGGTGGATGCCGACGAAGTGTTGGGTTCGGTGGCCGAGCTCGCTGAGGAGGGTTGGCATACGTCACTCGCCGCCGCGCTGCGCGAAGCCGAGACCGAGGGGAAGCCGGTGCTCGTTGACGTTTGGGCGACGTGGTGCAAGAACTGCCTGACGATGGACAAGACGACGTTGCAGCATCCCGACGTCAAGGCCGCGCTCGACGGCTACGTCAAGGTGAAGTTCCGCGCTGAGGATTTGAACGCGTCGCCGGCGCGCGAGGTCATGAAGCGGCTCGGCGCCGTCGGCTTGCCGGCCTACGGCATTCTTACAAGCGACGACGCCACGGACGACTAGCACGGAAGACGCGAGTCGGCCGCTCGGCATCGCGACTCCGTTTGACCGCGGTCGTTTGCGGCAGCCCGGCCCGTGATGCCATCGAGGCTTCCTGTCTCTACAGGCGCCACGCGGTAATCTGCCGCCTCTCTGCTGACCTGCTGAAAAACCACGGAGGCGTCGGGTCCATGCGTGCACCGTCTTCTGCCCTGCTGCTGGCCATGCTCATCGGCCAGGCCCTGGTCCCGGCCGTTGGTCACGCGGGTGCTCCTCCGCAGGAGGATGCCGCGACCGTCGAAGATCTGTTGGACGGCCTCACCTGGCGATCGATTGGCCCGGCCTTCATGGGCGGCCGCACGGTCGATCTGGCCGGAGTGCAAGGGCGTCCGAATGTGCTCTACATGGCGACCGCGTCGGGCGGGCTGTGGCGCACCATGGACCGGGGCATCACCTGGAAGTCAATCTTCGACGACGGCGGCACGCTGTCGCTCGGTGCTGTGGCGGTAGCGCCCTCCGACCCCAATGTCGTCTACATCGGCACGGGCGAGCACAACCCGCGCAACTCCACTTCGTTCGGCGACGGCGTGTATCGCTCAAACGATGGTGGGGATACGTGGACTCACGTCGGACTGGAGACGACCGAGCGCATCGCGCGCATTCGTGTGCATCCCGACAACCCCGATCACGTCTACGTCGGCGCCATGGGACACGCCTGGGGAGCCCATGAGGACCGCGGCGTGTACCGCAGCCGCGACGGTGGCGAAACCTGGGAGAAGGTCCTCTACGTCGACCCCACCACCGGCGTGTCCGACCTGGCGATCGACGCTACCAATCCGCGCATTCTTTATGCCGGCATGTGGGACTTCCTGCGCCAGCCATGGCATTTCCGCTCCGGCGGCCCGGGCAGCGGCCTCTACATGAGCCGCGACGGCGGCGACAGCTGGACCGAGCTCACCAGCCCCGAGCTCGACAACGGGCTGCCGACCGGCGTCCTCGGCCGTATCGGCGTCGCCGTCTCCGTATCTGACAACGACGTCGTTTACGCGATGATCGAGTCGACCGACGGAGCGCTGTGGCGCAGCAGCGATGGGGGCGACTCGTGGGTGCTCGTGAGCGACGACCGCGCCATTGCCTCGCGGCCCTTCTACTACGCCGACTTCCGCATCGACCCGTCGAACGAGAATCGCCTCTATATGGTGGGAGGACGACTCAACCTGTCCACCGACGGCGGCCGCAATTGGCGGCGCATCGGGCGAACGCACCACGGCGATCACCAGTCGTTCTGGATCAACCCCGACGACCCGATGATGGTGGTCGACGGCAACGACGGCGGCATTGCCTACTCGTACAACGGTGGTGAGACCTGGGAGGTGGTCAACAACCTGCCGCTGCAGCAGGTCTACCAGATCGGCGCCGACATGCGGGACCCGTACTTTGTTTGCGCTGGCTTCCAGGACAACGACGCCTGGTGCGGGCCGAGCAACACGATGACCAGCACGGGCATCCTCGAAGCCGACTGGTACCACGTGCAGTACGGCGACGGCACTTACATACAGCCCGACCCCAGCGACCACAACATCGTTTATGCCGGTTCCCAGGGGGGCCGCATCCTGCGGGTTGACCTGAGCACCAACGAGCAACGGTCGATTTCCCCGTATCCGTTTTCGGGCGGCGCCGTTGGCGAGCACCCGTACCGCTTCAACTGGAACTCGCCGATCCTGATCTCGCCGCACAGTCCGAAAACCGTTTACTTGGGAAGCAACGTCCTGTTCCGCACCGACGACGGCGGCGATTCGTGGGAGGAGATCAGCCCCGACCTCACCACCAACGACGAAGAGAAACAGGTCTCGTCCGGCGGACCCATCACGGCCGACAACACCACGGCCGAGTACCACACCACGATCTACACGATCGCCGAGTCGCCAATGCAGGCGGGGGTGATCTGGGTCGGTACCGACGACGGCAACGTGCAGCTCACGCGCGATGGTGGAACCACTTGGACCAACCTCATCGGCAACATGCCAATGCCGCCGGCGTCGTGGGTTTCGCGCATCGAGGCGTCGCGGCGCGACGCGGGCACGGCCTACGTTGCCTTCGACAGGCATCGGCTCGACGATTTCGCGCCGTATCTGTTCATGACCACCGACTTCGGCGAGAGCTGGACCGACATCGGCTCCGGCCTTCCCGATCCGGGCTACGTGCACGTCGTGCGAGAGGATCCGCGCAATCCCGACCTGTTGTTCGTTGGTACAGAGCTGGGAATCTTCGTGTCGTGGGGCCCCGATGGTCTCGATGGTCTCGATAGCGGGGACTCGGAGGCTCGGGCATGGACCTCGCTGCGTCTCGGGCTCCCGCCGGTGGCGGTACGCGACATCCTGATCCACCCGCGCGACAACGACCTGATCATTGGCACACACGGGCGCTCGATCCTCATTCTCGACGACATCACGCCGCTGCAGCATTTCGCTGAAGCGGAGGCCGAGAGCGACGAGGTGCACCTGTTCGGACTTCGCACGGCGACGCGATTTCAACCCTACACACGCGAGCTGCGCGTTGACCTGGGAGACAAGGTCTTCGTCGGCGCCAACCCGCCCTACGGCGCCGTGATCTCTTACTTCGTGCCTCCTGGCTTGGATCTCGAGGCCGAAGCCGACGCATCCGCTTCCTCCGAAGACGCGGCCTCTGAAGAGACTCCCTCCGAGGAGTCCGCCGATGGCGACGCCAACGCTGAGTCCGCGATCGCGATCACCATCGAGTCGGCCGACGGCGAGGTTGTTCGTACCCTCGAGGCGCCGGCCGAAGGGGGGATCAACCGCGTGGTGTGGAACCTGCGGCACCAGTCGGAAGAGGCGCCAGCAGCAACAGCTCCCTTCCCGGGATCAGGATCGCCGCCACCGCTGGTGATTCCAGGGACCTATCGGGTGGTGTTGAAGGCGGCAGGGAAGGAGTCGGCGACCGAGCTCGAGGTGCGCATGGACCCGCGCGTGGAGGTCTCGGTACAGGATCTCGTCGCACAGCGCGACGCGCTGCTGCGACTGGTTGAGCTGCGCGCCCGATCACAGAAGGGGATCGAGCTCATCGACGACGTCGTGGGGCAACTGCGGTCACTCGGCGATCGGCTTGGCGACGACAACGATTCCGAGTCCGCCTCCGACGACGACTCCGACGAGGCTGACGCCGACGTGGGGGGCGATCTCGCGAGCGCCGCCCACGACCTCGCCACGCGCTTCGAGGAGATCAGATCTCGGATCACCAACCAGCGACCTCCAGGCGCCGACAGTGGGCCGACCGGACCCTACACTGCCGGCCCCGAGATCCACGAGAAGCTACGCTCTCTGGCATCGGCCGTGGGGCGAGCCTCCGCTGCCCCCACGCAGTCCCAGGCCAACTGGCTCGAGCGCCTGGCCAACGAGCTCGAGGAGCAGCTCGGCGGCCTCGAGACGCTGGTTCAGGAGGACCTCGGGGAGCTCAACCGACGCGTGATCGAGGCGAACATCCCCGCTGTCGGGCAACTCTGAGGTCCGGCGAGGCGCGCCTAGAAAAGCGCCTCGGCGGCGACCTGAGGCTGCTCCGCAACCACCTCGAGCAACGCCCGTGCCGGCCCGGTGAGTTTCCTCACCGTGCCGTCGTCGTTCAGTCTTGAGCCAGCGCCGCGACCGGATCGATACGGGTGGCGCGTCGGGCCGGGACGAGGCAGGCCACCATTGCCACCACCGCTAGCAGTGTGGCGACGAGGCCGAGCACCGCCGGATCCATCGTCGAGACGCCGTAGAGTTGGGTCTCGATGAACCGTCCCAGGAGCACGGTTCCGCCCGCGCCCAGTAGCAGCCCGGCAGCCACGATCAGCGCACCTTCACCGAGCACGGTCTTGAAGATGGCCGGGGCGGCGCTGCCCAGGGCAACGCGAATGCCGATCTCCCGTGTTCGCAGCTGCACCAGATACGCCAACACACCGTAGATGCCGACCGCAGCCAGCAGCAGAGCGACCACGCTGAACCCGGCAGTCAACAGCATCGGGGTGCGGCGATTGACGAGCGAGGCGTCGATACGTTCCTGCATCGTGCGCACGTCGAAAAGCGGCAGGTCCCGGTCGATCTCCGCGATGGCCTGACGCACCGATGCGATGAGTGCCCGCGGCTCGCCGCTGGTGGTGAAGACGACGTCAAGTGAGCGGCGCGCGCTCTGCTCGTACGCGAAGTAGTAGGCGCCGGTGTTCGACGGGCCCGCATCGAGACCTCGGGTGCGGATCCGCGCTACCACACCGACAACCTCGAGGAAGGTGGCGTTGTCGCTGTTGGTGACGTCCTCGACGCTGGTCGGCATCCACATGCGCGAGCCCAGGGCGCTGCCATCAGGCCAGAAGCGGTCCGCCAGTTGCTCGTCGACAACGATCACCGGCTGCCCGTCGGCGGTGTCGCGCGAGTCGAAGCTACGCCCGCGCAGCACCTCGATACCCATCGCCTCGAAGTAGCCCGGCGTGACGACGTTCTGCAACGGCGAGACCACGGCCTCTCCAGGTTCCGGGACATAACCCTCGGCGAAGATCACACTGTCGTTGGAGCTGTTGCCGAAGGGGATCTGGGTGGTTGCCGCAACGGCATCCACCCCCGGGAGCGCGCTGACGCGCTCGATGAGCGTGCGGGTGAACGTAACGAGGTCGCCGTCTTCGGGGTAAGTGGCGGCGGTGAGTGTCAGGCTGCCGGTGAGCACGCCGCGCGGCTCGAAGCCTGGATCGACGTTGAGCACCTCACGAAAGCTCGCCATCAGCAGGCCGGCGCCAACCAGCAACATCAACGCGAACGCCACCTGCGCTACAACCATGCCCTTGCGCAGGGTACGCACGCCGCGCCCGGCCGTACCGCTACGGCCCTCCTCGCGGAACACCGAGCTGAGATCCAGACGCAGCAGCGTGGCCGCCGGAATCAGAGCCACGACACAACCGATGAGCAGCGCCAGTCCCATCGTGAACGCCACCGCCGTCATGTCGAGACCAATCTCGCCGGAGCGCGGCAGCTGATCGATGCCCAGCGAGGTCAGCGCCTGCAGCCCGAGCCATCCAACGCCCAATCCGGCGGCGCCGCCGACCAGCGTCAGCACGATGATCTCGGTGAGCAGCTGCCGCGCCACGCGGCCGCGCCGTGCTCCCAGCGCGAAGCGGGTGGCAAGCTCTCGGGTGCGCGCCGTGGAGCGAACGAGCACCAGGTTGGCAACGTTGACGGCTCCGATCAACAGCACGAACCCGACGCCGCCCCAGAGCAGGTACAGCGTGCCGCTGATATCGAACGTCAGATCCTCCTGCAAGAAGTAGAGCGGCGTATGGAAGCCCGCATCGATCAGCAGCGGCTTGAGGCTCGGCATCTTGTCCATGTTGGCGGCGTTCAGAGCGTCGATCTGCTCCTGGGCGCGCTCGATCGTCGCGTCGGGCTGCAACCGCGCGATCATCTGCCAGCTGTTGCTGTGATACTGCTGCCGCTGTTGAGGCGTGAAGGCCGCGGCCGCCCATAGCCGCACGTCGGGGTTGATGAAGACGAAGTCCTGCGGCATCACCCCGACGATGACGAACGGTTCGGCGTCGATACGCATTGTGTTACCGACCACCGAGGGATCGCCGCCGTAGAGCTCCCGCCAGAGCCCATGGCTGAGAACCACGACCTTGTTGTTGCCGATCTCGCCCTCGTCCTCGGTGAACGTGCGACCGACGGCCGCCGATGCGCCCAGCAGCGGGAAGAACGACGGCGACACCTCCTGGCCGGTGACGCGTTGTGGCGTGCCCTCGATCTCGAGGCTGAAGCCGGTGGCGCTGTACACAGCTAACTCCGCGAACATGTCGCTGAGCGCCCGCCGGTCGTAGTAGTCCGGCACCCCGTTGCTACCGCGCAGCCTGCCGGAGCCCGGGTTGGCCATCGCCGCGGGATACGCGTTGTACATGCGCACGAGGCGCTCGGGCTCCGGCACGTCCAGCGGCTTGAGTAGCACCGAGTTCACGACACTGAAGATGGTCGCGTTCGCGCCAATGCACAGCGCCAGCGTCAATCCAGCCGTAGCAAGAAACGGCTTGTCTTTCCAAAGCTGGCGGGCGGCGAACCGGAGATCGTGAATCAGAGCGTCCATGGGAAGTCCTGAGTTCGAGAAGTGAGGTGCTCCTTCCGTTACGGGATTCGGGGCCGCTGTGTTCCGATACAGTTCGGCTGGCCTGGCGGAATCGGCTGGGACCTCGGTTTCGACGCGTCGGCGCTAGCCGGTCGGCGCTTCTCAGACGGCCGCACAGCGTCCATGAGCGTGTCGATTTTTCTTTTTGATTGTGGCCATATCGCAGTAGCTGGCCTTGCGCCTACAAGGGTCTCCGAACAGTGGTGAGCATGCGTCTAGTCGGTGCCGGTCTAATGGGCTCAGCTGACTCCAGAACCGCCTCAGGGTCGCTGCTGCTAGCAAAGCGACCCCGGCGCAGCGGCCCCGCATCGCCGGGAAATTCTTGGCGATTGGCGCGAAAAAGTTCTACGTCAAGGGCGTCTCGTACGGGGCGTTCGAACCCGACGAAGACGGTCGCGAGTATCACGATCTCGACCAGGTTGATCGGGATTTCGCCCAGATGGCAGCGGCGGGATTCAACACCGTGCGCATTCCGCACACGATGCCGCCGCGGGCGCTCCTCGACATCGCACAGCGCCACGGCCTGATGGTGATGGTTGGGCTGTCTGCCGATCGAGGCTGCTGCGGTCGGCACACCTCCCGACATCAGGAGGCGGATCGCATCGATGATGAGCTCGCTTGGTTCTTTTCCGGAGCGATCGCAGAGCTCGTCGAGTCGCATGTTGAGGCGCCGCGGCAGGAAGATGCTGCGCTCCACGAACTCTTTGGGCGCGGCGCTGCTCGGCGTCGCCGATCCACTCTGTCTGTTCGACAAGTTCTCACCCCTCTCGGACCGCCGTCGTTGGGTGTCCAGCGGAAGTATAGGTGACATCGAATCATGCTCAAAGATCAAATAACGCGTCTAAAATGCTTCTGCAGCATCATATTGATATTAAAAGACAGTAAAAGTCAGATGCAGCCTCTGTTGGCCGTCGGGGCCTTGGCCATGTTGTTGTTGACGATGGGTGCCGGCTGCGCCTCTGGACCGCGTCAGAGGCCAGTGCGCGAGCCGCAGGCCGTCGTTATCGAGGTTGAGGAGTCGCTCGCGGATGAGGAAGATCTCGCCGGGGCGGAGATTGTTGTGACGTTCGAGGACGGCGTGCTCGTGCTGACGGGGACGGCGCCGTCGCTCGAGGTGGTCAGAACCGCACTCCGGTTGGGTGGTCGCGTGGCCGGCGTGGAGCAGGTCGTCAATCGGGTGCGGGTGACGCCGGGGACGGGTGGGGTTGGCGGCGACTGGTGGTGAGGCCGACGACGGGTGTCCCGGGTTCTGCTAGCCGCTAGCCGTCACTTGCCAGAGCTTGGCGAGTTGCACCAGTAGCAGAGCCGCCATCACCGCGATGGTTCGCATCTCGCGGTTGCCGACGGCGCGTGACCATTCGAAGCGACGGCCGTTCGAGGTTGACGAGCCGATGGCGCTCATGCGGGGCAAGAGCCGTGGGACGTCTGCCATGTACTCGTGGTACTCGGCGCCGAACAACGACTGCAAGCGCAGCTCCTCGATGTGCATCGCCGGCATGTAGAAGCCCACGTACAGGGCCACGAACGCCGGCAGCCACCACGTGACGTGCAGGGTGAGGAACGCGAGTCCCGTGCCGATGAGCAGGCTGCCCACGTAGAGTGGATGGCGCACGAGGGCGTACGGCCCACGCCGCGCGATCACCTTGTTGCGCTCCAGATGCCCACAGGCCCACACCCGGATGGTTTCGCCGGCGATCACGAGTGCGGCCCCGTACGGTAGGCGCTCGGGCGACGTAGCGCTGAGGGCTACGTACAGGATCGCGAACAGGATGCCAACGTGCACTCGATGGTGGGCTGCCCATGACCGCCATCGCCCGAGAAGTCGTTTCATCACGGTCGGGGTGCTCTCATGGGGCGTCCTGCGACGGACTGGCGCAGGTGCCGGGAGTGGCGCGTGCGTGTGGCCACGCGAGTGGGTGTGGAGGGGCCATGAGTCCGAACGAGGGGCTCGCAGAGCCGCCAACGGCAGCGGGAGGGCAAGAGGCCGCGCCACGTTAACCGCGCCATATGGCGAGCGTCAACTCGGCGGCGGCACCTCGGTACTCTCCGACTCTGGTTCGCGAGTAGCGCTCAGCAGGGCGTCGACAACGCTGTCGACGTCGTGCTCGAGGACCGACCCCGACCGCGCCACGAGCCGGCGCGTCGCCGGGCCCCGAACGCCGGTACGCCGCACGTCGGTGGGGCCATACAGCACCACCGTGGGGCGACCAAGCGCTGCCGCCAGATGCGCCGGGCCGGTGTCGTTGCTGACAACGGCCAAGCAGCTCGCCAGCAGCGCGGTCAGCTCGTGTAGATCGGTGCCGGCGAGGTCGAGGCATGTGGCGGTTGCGCGCTCGGCAACGGCCCGCGTCAGTGCGACCTCGGCTGGACTGCCAAGGAGCACCGGTGTTGAGCCGTCGCGCTGCGCCAGCAGATCGGCGAGTTGTGCGAATCGATCGATCGGCCAGCGCCGCCTCGGATCGTTCGCCGATCCCGGAATGAGGGCGATCGGGTTCGGTGCCGAGCTCAGCCGCTGAGCGGCGGCGTTGAGGAGATGTTCTGGCGGCTGCAGACGGTAGTCGTTGGCGCCCGGTGGCGCGACGCCCAGCGGGCCCAGCAATGCCGCATAGCGGTCGGCGTCGTGCAGCGGCTGCGAGACGGGTGGGACGGCGATCGGGTCGGTGAGCAGCCCACCTCGCATCTCGGTGGCATAACCAACGCGCCGGCCGGCAGCGGCAGCCCATGCGATCAGCGCGGGCTCGAACGCGTTGGGCATCAGCAACACGCCAACTTCATGGTTGTGCGCGGTCGATGCAATTTGGGCGGCGAGCGCTTTGCGGCCGCTCCAGACGTCGGCGAGCCCACCGAGGCCGCTGCGGCGCGCGTAGGGGAGCAGGTCGTTGCCGATCCCCAGGGTGCGCAGTAACGAGCCCGTGCGCGGCGGACCCCAGAGTACGACGGACTCCGCGCCCGACTGCATCAAGGCGCGAATGGTGCCTACCGCCATGACCGTGTCGCCGATCCAGGTTGGCGTACGGACGATCCAGTGGCGTGGCTCGATCGTGATCGGTGGACGCGTCAAGATCCGATATCCGGAAGGGGGGAGGCCTCCAGGGGCCGCGTACGCCAGCGATCGTGCATCCACATCCACGCCTGCGGGTGGGTCCGCACGTGTTTCTCGATGCGGGAGGTAATGGCCGCCGTGAGGCGCCGTCGATCGTCGTCACCCGGACAAGGGGGGCAACTCGAATCGGCGTCGGCGGGTTGCTCCGCGGCCGCCGGTTGGTCGCCAGTCGGGGGCTCGATTCCGTCAAGAGGAGGTTCGATGTGAAGCCGATAGCTGTCCGATTCGGGGATCATGAAGGCGGGGACGATCGGCGCACCGGTGCGCAGATGAAGGGCGGCAACGAGTGGCGTCGTGGCCGCGAGGCGACCGAAGAAGGGGACGAAGACGGCCTGTTGACGCAGCGTGTTCTGGTCGTTGAGCACCACGACGGCGCGGCCTTTGCGGAGCGCCCGCAGCGCACTGTGGACGCCGTCTCGCTTGCCGAGAACCTCGTTTCCTGTCGCGGTTCGTAGTGCGTGCAGGCGGGCCTCGAGTGCGGCGTCGTCGAGAGGCCTGGCGATCGCGGTGAGCGGTACGCCCAGTCGACCGAGCGCCAGCGCCATCAGCTCCCAGTTGCCGAAATGGGCGCTCACGATCAGAGCTCCCCGGTTGTTGCGCAGCGCGCCTTCGAGATGCTCCAGGCCGCTGTGTGAGACGGCCGACTCCAGCGGAACGGATTTCAGCGCCGGGCTCCAGAGCAGCTCCGTGATCGTTCGCCCCATCTGTTCGAAAGCGGCGCGCGCGGTGTCACGGTGCCAGGCAGCGGAACGGTTCGGGAAGGCTCGCTCGAGGTTCTTCTCCGCGACGGAGCGGTGGCGGCGATCGAGCAGGTGGATCACGGCTCCGAGCCGCCGTCCTCGCGCCGCCGCACGGCCCAGGCTCCAGCGCGGCGGCTGCCAGGCCAGCGCACCAACGAGTAGAGACGCGAGGCTCACGATGCTACCCCGTGCGCGGCGAGATCGATGTGCTCGAGTAGCCAGTCGCCAAGAGCCGCGGGGTCGGTTGGGCGCAGTCGATGACGCCAGACCCATGTCAGCAGCTCCGGCGGCGGCAGCGGCGCGAGCCGCATCGCGTCTTTCTCGGTGGTTACCAGCTGCACAGCGCCGCAGGTCACTGCCTCCCGCTGCAGAGTCACGAGGTCGTCGGCGCGGTACCAATGATGGTCGGCGAAAGCTCGCCGGCCCACGAGCTCGACACCGGCGGCGCGCAACGAGCGCCAGAAGCGCTGCGGGTTGGCGATTCCGGCGAAGGCGAAGGTAGGACCCTGCCCGGGAGTGCTCGGCCCGCACTCTGTGCCGTCAGACGTCGGCACCGCGGCCGCCGGCGGTCGGTCGGCGGCCGGCTTGTGGAAGTCGCTGAGTGACCAGGCGGCGGGCGGCCTGGATTGGAGCACGAAAACAGGACGGCCGGGCAGACGGACTCGGAGCTCTGCCTGCGCTGCTTCGAGGCTGCGCCCGACCAGCAGCACCGCATGCGCCCGCTCGGCGGCGCTGTGAGGCTCGCGCAAGCGGCCGCCCGGCGGCAGTTGGTCTTTCCAATAGGGCGCGTCGGCATCGACCACCAGCAGGTCGACGTCGCGCTCCAGTCTCAGATGCTGGAACCCGTCGTCGAGCAGAAACGCTGCGGGTCGGTCCGGGGCTCTTGGCGGCGGTCGCTGCAACGTGCCTTCTGACGCTTTTTCAAGCACCCCGGCGGCGTCGACCCGGCGACGCGCAACGGCCACTGCCACGTTGGGTAGCACGTGCGCCAGCCAACCGGGCTCGTCGCCGGAGCGACGAATGTCGACCGCGGGCGCGGGCTGCCGACCGTCGCTGACGACCAGCGGGAGCTTGCCGTCGCGCCCATAGCCGCGGCTGAGAATCGCAACGCTCACCCCACGATCGGTGAGCATCTTGGCGAGTGCCTGCGTACAGGGGGTCTTGCCCGTACCTCCCATCGACAGAGCTCCGATACCGATGACCGGCCGGCTGAGCCGCTCTCGAGCGAGCCAGCCACGCGCGTAGCCTCGGGCCCGAGCGCGGAGCAGGAGGCCCCACAGGCCTCCTGCGATAGCGGCCGGCGTGGTGGCGGCCATGGTGGTCATCACTGTCGTCGGGTTCATCAGGCTCGTCTGGGGGCCGGACACGGGGGCAGTCGATCGCGCAGAATCCGCGCCGTTCGCGCACCGGCCGACCCGTCGGCTTGCAGAACGGCCTGCGCTGCATCGCCGATGCGGCGCCCGAGAGCGTTGTCGTCGAGTAACTCCCGCCAGGTGGCGGCCAGCTCGACTGCATTCGATACCTGGCGCGCTCCCCCCGCCACCAGAAGAGCCGCGGCGCGCTCTGCGAAGTTGTCCATATGTGGGCCAAAGATTACCGGTCTGGCATGCGCGGCGGGCTCGAGCGGGTTGTGCCCGCCACTAGCCACCAGACTGCCGCCGACGAAGCAGGCGCGGCCAGCCGCATAAGCGCTTGGCAGCTCGCCGATCGTATCCAAGAGAATGACGTCTGCGGTGGGTGTGTCCTCGGCGTCGTGGGCGGCCTGCTCTGCGGGTGGGTCGGTTCGCCTTTGGCAGCACCATCCGGCGTCGGCGATCAGCGCCGCGACACGATCGAAACGTTCCGGGTGACGGGGCGCGATCAATAGCCGGGCCCGCGGGTGGGAACGTCGCAACCGAGCGAAGGCGTCGAGTACCTGCTCATCCTCACCCTCCATCGTGCAGCCGGCAACAACGAGCCCCGGTTCGTCGGCCTCGATCTCCAGCTCCGTGGCCAGCATGCCGGACGCAACGCCAGGTGCCGGCTGCATCGAAGCGTCCGCCTTGAGATCGCCTGATACGAACACCCGATCCGAGGGTATTCGGAGCCGTCGGAATCGCCGTGCATCGTCGGCTGTGCGGGCGCACACTACGGCGATCTCGCCTAGGAGGCCGGGCCAGAGCCACGCCAGCCATCGATAGCGACCGTGGGAGCGTTGCGAAAGTCGTCCGTTCACGATCGCCGCGGATACACCGTACTGGCGGCACCCGCGTAGCAGGTTGGGCCATATCTCGGTTTCGACGAGTAGCAGCGCACTGGGGCGTAGGTGTTCGAAGTAGGGCCGCAGCGACCGCGGCAGGTCGAGTGGTAGATAGAACGCGGCGTCGGCCTGGCTGCGGCGAGCGAGGGCCTGACCGGTAGGCGTGACAGTTGAGATCACCAGTGGCTTGTCCGGCCATAACTCCTTGAGATGAGGCACCAAACCGCACGCCGCGCGGACCTCTCCAACCGAGACGGCATGGATCCAAATGCCACCTGGCGGCATGTGTTGTAGCTGCTCTGGCACGCGTCCGAGGCGTTCGGCCAGAGCGGTGGCGTAGCGGCCACCTCGAAGTCGGTCCCACAAGACGCGGGGCAGCAGCGCACAAAGCGCGAGTGTGTAGAGAACGGTATATACGGCGTACACGGCTAGCGGCGAAGGCGTTAATCTGCGGTGTCCCGCAAGGCTGAACGCGAGTGGCCCGTGAGGGCGTGGTAGACGGCTTCCTAGCGTCGAGCCGAGACGCGGCGGGCGCGAGTTGGCCGATTATAGCGGCCTCCGCTCGGCCCGAGACGCATGCGACCTATGAACATGGCAAAGGCGATTCAGTTTGCAGGCCGGGGAGCTGATCGGGAAGTGACGAGCTCGAAAGCAGTCGACGGCGGTTCGCTGGAAGAGCCCGGTCGGGGGCCGGCGCCCGATCCAGCGCCTGAGATCGCTCCGTTGGCCGAATCGATCGGCCCGGTCGACCCGACTGAGCCGAACGATTCTACCGACACGGTCGGTCGAATCGAGCTGCTCGGGCTCCCGGCGTCGAGTTGGCGCGATCAAGTCGGCGAGCTCGGCGTGGCGCCGTACCGCGGCGAGCAGCTGGCTCGCTGGGTTTTTCATCGGCGCGTCTTCGAGCTCGGTGCCATGACCAACCTGCCGGCCGCCGCGCGGACCACTCTTGCCTCACGCCTGGTCGTGGCACCGCCGGAGCTCGACAGCCGCTACGACTCGGTCGACGGAACCACCCGCCATCTGCTTCGGCTCCGCGGCGGTGACCTGGTGGAGTCGGTACGCATGCCTTACGAGAAGAGGGTGACGTACTGCATCTCGTCACAGGTGGGCTGTCGGTTCGGCTGTGAGTTCTGCCAGACGGCTCGGCTCGGGCTGATCCGGTCGCTGAGCGCGGCGGAGATCGTCGGGCAGGTGCTGCGCCTGTCGGCGACCCACGGCGACGGTCCAGCCAAACACCCCAATATTGTCTTCATGGGGCAGGGGGAGCCGCTCGACAACCTGCCGGCGGTCACCGACGCGGTGGTCGCGCTTCAGGACGAGGCAGGTCCGGGGCTGTCGTGGCGGCGCCTCACGGTTTCGACCGTCGGCATCGTGCCGGCAATCGCCAAGCTCGCCGAGCTGGGGCCACTGCGGCCGCGCTTGGCGGTGTCGCTCAACTCGGTCGACGACGAGGTTCGTGATCGCCTCATGCCGGTCAATCGAAAGTACCCGATTGACGACTTGCTCGGGGCACTACGAGCCGTTCGATGGCGTCGCCGCGAGCGCGTGACGATTGAGTACGTTCTGTTGGCAGAGGTCACCGACGAGCCGGAGCACGCGAAACGGCTGGCCCGTTTGCTCGGCGGCCTGCCTGTGAAGGTCAATTTGATTCCCTGGAACCCGATTGCTTCGATGCCGTTCCGCCGGCCGTCTCCCCGCCGCATCGAGGCTTTCCGCTCGGCGGCGGCAGCCACGGGTCTCGACGCGCTGGTGCGCTACAGCCGCGGAGCCGACATCGGGGCCGCCTGCGGCCAGCTGCACGCCGAGCACCTCGATTCCACGAACGAGGCTACAGCGCCCGACCCCGCGTGATTCTGCGGCGCGGCTCACTTCTGGGGACCTGGCGATCCTGCGTTCCGGGTCGACTCAGGCCAGCCCGTCCTCGATGAGGCGCTCGCGCAGCTTGTCGTTCATAGCGTCGACCCGCTCGATCTGCGCGGCCCGATCGGCCTCCACGCGATCGGCGAGCTCCGCGTCGTCGAGCGCCAGTAGCCGCGCGGCCAGTTGCGCGGCGTTGACGGCGCCGGCCTTGCCAATGCCCACGGTCGCCACCGGAACACCTCCAGGCATCTGGACGGTCGCCAGCAGAGCATCGAGGCCACCCAGGGGGGAGGCCACCAGAGGCACGCCGATCACTGGCAGCCGGGTGTGCGCTGCCGCCACCCCGGCGAGATGCGCGGCGCCGCCAGCGCCGGCGATCACCACACGGATTCCGCGATCGGCGGCGCCGCTGACGAAGTCGGCCACCGCGTGGGGGCTGCGATGTGCCGACAGCACTCTGACCTCGCACTCGACGCCGAACGTGCGCAGCGTGCGCACCGTGTTGGCCATGATGTCGTAGTCGGAAACGCTGCCCATCAGGACGGCGACACGGGCGCTGCTCATGGCGCGGTGGCTCCTTGTTTGGTGTCAGTAGAGTCGTGGGTCGGGGGGGCTGTGACGAACCTAGGAAAAATCGGCGCCGGGCCGGCGGCCGATGTCGCCGCGGTAGTGCATGTGTTCGAAACGGATGGTGCCAACGGCGTTGTACGCCGCGTCGAGCGCCGCGGCAAGGTTGTCGCCTAGGGCGGTGACCCCTAGAACGCGCCCGCCCGCGGTGGCCCAGCCGTGGGGTCCTCGGTGTGTGCCGGCGTGGAAAACGATCACGTCTCCTGCGGTCTCGTCGCTGCTCTCCTTGCCGTTTGCGCCGCTCGCTCCTCCGGCTTCGGTTAGCCCTGTGATCGCGTCTCCGTCGCGAGCCGCGCCGGGATACCCCCCCGCGGCCAAGATGATGCAGGCCGCGCTTCGGCTCGACCAGCTGAGCTCGGCCGGCAGCCCGCTCGCGGCGCTGCCCGCTGCCACTGCAGCGAACAGCTCAGCCGCGTCCTCACGCAGCAGCGGCAGAACGACCTGCGTTTCGGGGTCGCCGAAGCGGCAGTTGTATTCCAGGACTCGAGGCCCATCGTCGGTCAACATGACGCCGGCGTAGAGAACGCCACGGAACGGCGTCCCCTCGGCAGCCATGCCATCCACGGTGCGCTGTAGGATCTGCGTGTGAACATAGGCGAGAGTGTGGGACTCGATCACCGCGTCCGCCGGGGCAAACGCCCCCATGCCGCCGGTGTTGGGTCCACGATCACCATCGAAGGCTTGCTTGTGATCCTGCGATGGCAACAGCGGTAGCGCACACGCGCCGTCCGCAAGCGCCATCACCGTGACCTCGATTCCGGTCAGGAACTCTTCGATCACCACGGACGCTCCGGCGGCTCCGTAGGCTCCCCCGACCATGGTCTTTCGCACAGCGGCCAAGGCCTCCTCGGCGGACGCGCAAATCAACACGCCCTTGCCGCCCGCGAGGCCGTCGGCCTTGACCACCACGGGATAGCCCCACGGGCTCGCGCTCGCCAGAGCGCTCGCGGCTTCGGGGTCGCTGAATGCTTCGAATCTGGCCGTGGGGATCGCGTGGCGCTGCATGAATGACTTGGCGAAGCCCTTCGAGCTTTCGAGGCGAGCCGCGGCGGCCGTGGGGCCGAAGCACAGCACCCCTTCGCCCATGAGTCGGTCGCTGAGGCCGGCAGCGAGTGGTGCCTCGGGGCCAACGACGACCAGGTCGACGGACTGCTTCGCCGCGAGCCGAATGATGCCCTCGATGTCGTCGGCTGGCACGCTGTGGCACTCAGCCTGGGCCGCAATGCCGTGGCTGCCCGGTGCACACAGCAGTCGGCCGACGCTCGGGCTGCGATCGAGCAGCCAACACAGCGCGTGCTCGCGGCCGCCGCTTCCCACAACGAGTACGGTCGCCGACACGAATGGCATCTCCACGGTGGCGGACGCGCCGGAGGAGGGACAGCGCGGCCGCTTGCGGTTTGCTCAAAGGGGAGAGAGGGGCGGATTATTGCACGGGTCGAGGCGCGTCATGGTCGGCAGGTTGCCCCACTGGAGATGCCCGCCGGCGAGCGCCTTGCCGCGCATGCCAAGACCTTTCGAGTTTGACGCTCCCATACGCCCGCGCTATATTTCGGCTGCTTGGCGGACGCCCCAGTTGCGTCCGCGCGCCAGGCTGGACAGCGCTGTGTGAGGCGTGGTTCAAGTCTTCCCAGGCAAGAGCGTGGCCACCGCCTCGCCTCACCGATACGAATACGGAAGCACCCGCAATGGCTTACGTCCGCGTCGAAGACGGCGAATCGATCGAGCACGCGCTGCGGCGCTTTCGTCGCTTCGTTCAGCGCGAGAACATCCTTCGGGACGCTAGGCGCCACACGTACTACGTCAAGCCAGGAGAGCGCCGGCGTGTCAAGCAGGCAGCCGCTCGCCGGCGTTGGCGACGGCGTCAGCGGCGCTTTTCTCAATCGCAGTAACGCTTGCTGCGGCGCTTTGGCGAGGCACAATAAACGGGCCTCGTCCTGGGTGCGCCACGCGTGGCCGCTCGCCGAGCGCGGGACAAATCGAACTCTTCGGATCTTGTCACGATGAGTGAGGATCGCGCTCTCTCAGGCGTTGCGAGAAGGCCCGAGCCACGACTGCTGGTCTACGGGGGCCTCGTCGCGGCACTGGCGCTGGGCGCGGGCTTGCGGCTCTATCTGCTGTCGGATCAGCCTCTCCTGGACGACGAGTGGCACGCCGTTGCGTTTGCCCGCAAGCTCTCATTCTTCGGCTCGCTGATCCGCATCAACATCGGAGCCAACAGCCCGGCTGTCAATTTCTATGCCTGGCTCGTACTGCACACGGTCGGGTATTCGGAGTGGGTCTTGCGGTTGCCGTTCCTGGCCGCGGGGCTGCTCGGCCTTGTGGTCATGCCGCTGTCGGTCCGTTCGGTGGTCACTGGCAGGGCCGCCGTTGTGTTCGGGTTTCTCCTGGCGATCTCGCCATCGCTGATCTACTACAGCCGTCTCTTCCGTGCGTATGGCGCCTACGTTGTGCTCGGGTTCCTGGCCATTACTTGCCTCTATTTATGGGCAGTTCGAGGGGGCCGGAAGTGGGCAGGAGGGTTCGTGATTCTCGGCAGCGTGGCGGTGTATTTCCACCTGCTCGCCGCAGTTGCGATTATCGTGCCGCTGTCGGTGGTGTGGCTGGCAAAGCTGGTTGGTGCGCCGGGTGGTCGACTGCGACTTCAGCAGGGTGTCGTGCTCGGGTGGCCGAGTCTTCTTGGTGGCACGTTTGCTGCCGGTCTGTGTGTGTTAATGGCGGCCCTGCCGGTGCTGCGGAGCTCGTTCTTGTCTCACGTGTTGGGGATTCCAGACCAAGCAACTATCGAGACTCTGTTGGCGGCTGCATCGCTGGCCAGCGGCACGGCAAACCCCGGGCTAGCAACCGGGTTTTGGTTTCTGGCTCTGCTCGGGTTGGTGTTGCTGTGGCGGCGCGACAAACTCCTGGCATTGATGATCCTCGCGCTTGCCATGTCCTATGCCACGATATTGAGCCTTATCAAGGTTACCGACATTCACTTGGCGGTAGTTCTGCTGCGGTATTGCCTGGTGCTTCTACCGATTATCTGTCTCCTGGTAGCGATCGCGGTAGATTGGATTCTCACCAGTTTCGGCCGGCGGTTCGATGTCGAAGCGCCAGCCGCGACAACCCTGCTGAACACGGTCGGCGTGGGCGCGCTGCTGAGCGGGTTGATTTTGACTGGGCCGCTACCGTACATCTATCGATATCCGAACAACTTCACGAATCACTTTGCCTTCCAGCAGTCTTACGCGACACCTGATTGGGAGGCCGCCAGGCCCTCCTACGCGTATTCCCCGGTGTTGAGCGCCGGCACGATATCGCCGTTCTATCGGACGCTAGGCGCTATCTCTGAGGATTTCTCGATCATCGAATACCCGATGTTTATGGGAAACCACTCCAATCTTCATTACTACACCCAACAGTTCCACAAGAAGCGGACGCTCATCGGATACGCGGAGGGGCAGAACCCGGGGTGGCAAAACGCAGGGGACACCATGTTCCCGGACGAGCTCATCGGATGGATGCCGAACACTGAGTGGATGAAGCTCAAGAACATGATCTACATGGCAGACGTGTCCGCACTGCGCAGGAGCGGAGCTCGGTACGCCATACTTCATTGGGATCTTCTGAGAGAGGGATTCGGTCGAGATCAAGACAGGGGCCTACACCCGCGTCCCTCCGAAGCCGTCACAAGGCTACTTCCGTTGTACGGCGAGGCCTTCGGGCGCCCAGTGTTCGAGGACCAGGACCTCGTAGTCTTCGAGATCTCCCCGTGACTTGCGAGAGATGTACGGCCACAAGTAGGTCGTCCGTGTCATACGGGCGCATGACGCGGGTGGGACGCTGCCTGAAGTCACGAGCTCCTCAACCACGCTAATAGGTTCGGAGCCGGCGTTCTGGCGAGTTCCGGGGCCCGGCCGACCGTCTCGGCGGCCGTTCAGCGCGAAACGGCCCCGGGGTTACGATCGGGGCTTGGTGGGTGCGGTGTCGGCGGTGCGTCGGTTCGGCACTGCCAGATCCAGACCGCCGCGGCGGGCACGTACTCGGCGAAGCGCGGCCACACCGGCTCGACCCAAACGTTGCTGTCGGCGGCCGCTCCTACGAGGATCCAGTAGGACAGCGGCGCAAGAGTACACAGCAACACCCAGCCACGGTCGGCGGCGATTGCGGCCAGCGGCAACGCCCAGAGCAGATACCAGGGGTGGATCGTTGGCATCAGCAAGATGAAAGCAAGTAGCAGCCAGTAGCTCGCACTGATCACGTCGGCGTTCCGCCGCCACAGCCAGGCGAACACGGCTGTACCGATCATCGCGGCGGCCGCCTTGGCTGCGGCGAGCGAGCCGATTGCGGCGTGCAGTAGATAGAAGACGCCGTCGTTGAATCGCCAGCGCCCGGTGTAGTCGAGCCAGGGTTGCAGGGTGACATCGGCGGCGTCGGCAAACGGCAGGTAGGCGACTACGAGCGCGGCGATTACCGCCGGTCCGTGCCACCAGGGCCGCCGCCGCAGTAGCAGCGGTATCAGGACCACGGGCCATGTCTTCAGCAACATGCCAGCGGCGAGCCAGCCAGTGCTCAGCAGCTCGCGGCCTCGAAGCGCGGCCAGCAAGGCGAGTGTGGCCGTCGCCGCGACCCAGCCGTCGTAGTGGCCGCTCGACGCAAACTCCACTGCCGCGAGCGGGCTCCAGGCGTAGAGCGCCAGTCTCCAGCGGGGCAGCGAGGCGGCCTGGAGAAAGAGCCAAACGGCGGCAAGGGCGAGGAAGTCACCCACCACACTCATCAGGCGGAACGATGCGACACTTCCGTTCAGGCGGTAGGTAATATGGAAGAGCGCTTGGGCCAGCGGGGGATAGATCGATCGGATGCGCGGGTAGTTGATGCGTTCCCACTCGGCGTCCCGCAGCGGCTCCAGCCGGCTGGCGGCTGGCGGCTCGAGATAGGGGTTGTTGCCGCTCGCCTGGACTTTGCCGTCCCAGCGATAGCGGTAGACATCGTCGGAGAGCGTGGGTGGCAAAAACAGCAGGATCATTCGCATGGCCACTGCCACCAGCAGCACACCGCGCAGCGCATTGCGCTGTTTCGCAGCGTTCCAGACCCTCCAGGCTCGAGCCAGGCCCCACGATCCCACCATGTAGCAGATGCCGGCCGTCATCAGCGTCAGGATGGCTGCCTGAGGGCGCGCGCGTAGATCACCTATGAATAGCAACGCCGAGCAGCAGGCGAGGAGCCCACATCCGGAGATGACGACGCCTGCGACAAGGCCCGGCGGCGGGTCCACCGGCGACAACCCTGGTGGCTGTAGGTGATCGGACTGGCCGATCTTATCGACACGTTCGGCGTCGCCGGCCGGCAGATCGAGACCCTGGTTCTGGTCGTCTACTTCGGCGTTCTCGGGTTGCTGTCGATCTTCGGGCTGCACCGGCTGCACCTCGTATGGCTGTACTGGCGGAATCGTGGCAGCGAGTCGTCGCTGGACGCGGGAACGTTCGAGCCAACGGGATTCTCAGAAGACGTGAACGCAGAAGACGTGAACGCGGACGAGGCGCGCGCGGCGCTGTGGCCGGTTGTGACGGTGCAGCTGCCCATCTTCAACGAACTCTATGTTGTCGAACGCCTGCTGGCGGCGATAGCCGCGCTCGACTACCCTCGCGATCGCCTCGACATCCAGGTGCTCGACGACTCGACCGACGGCACTCGGAACCTTGTGGCGCGCCGCGTGCGTGAGCTTCGCGAGAAGGGCTATCGGATCGAGCACCACCATCGTCGCGATCGGGCGGGCTTCAAGGCCGGGGCGTTGGCGGCCGGGCTGCAACATGCTAGCGGTGAGCTGATTTGTATCTTCGACGCCGACTTCGTGCCGCCGGCCGATTTCCTTCGTCGAACGCTGGGTCACTTCGACGACTCAGACGTCGGCTTGGTGCAGGTGCGCTGGGGCCACCTCAACCGCGACCACTCGCTGCTGACACGGCTGCAGGCGATGCTGCTCGACGCCCACTTCGTCATCGAGCAGGCGGCGCGCAACCGTTCGGGTCGGTTTTTCAACTTCAACGGCACCGCCGGTGTTTGGCGGCGCCAGGCGATCGACGAGGCCGGCGGTTGGCAGCACGACACGCTGACCGAGGATCTCGATCTCTCGTATCGGGCCCAGCTCGCCGGCTGGCGGTTTCGTTATGTCGACACGCCGGTGGCGCCGGCCGAGCTGCCGACCACCATCGCCGCCTTCAAGAGCCAGCAGCATCGATGGACGAAGGGAGCGGTGCAGACTGCGCGCAAGCTGCTGGGGCGGCTTTGGCGATCGAGCGTACCGCTGCGCGTCAAGGTCGAGGGGACCTTTCACATGACGGCCAATGTTGTCTATCCGTTGATGGTGGCCTTGTCGCTGATCGTTTTCCCAGCGATGCTGCTGCGGCTATCGGGCGGTGCCCGCGGGGCGCTCATGATCGATCTGCCGATCCTGATCTTCGGCACGGGGGCGGTGGGCGTCTTCTACCTGGCGGCGCAGCACGAGATTGGCCGTCCGCTCACGGCCGCGTTGCTGCGACTGCCGGCGCTGATGGCGCTCGGCATCGGGATTTCGCTCAACAACACGCTCGCGGTGCTCGACGGATGCCGGCGCGCTACCGGCGAGTTCGTTCGCACGCCGAAGCTGGCGATCGCCTCCGCGGAAGACAACAAGCTGCGCTTGCGACGGAGTTACCGCACGCGTCGAGGCGGACGCGGCTGGCTCTCGTGGGTCGAAGCCGGGCTGGCGGCCTACTTTGCCGTGGCGAGCGCCACCGCTGTTGGTCTGCACATGTGGGTGTCGCTGCCGTTCCTGCTTCTGTTCCTGAGCGGCTATCTATATACGGCCGGCTGTTCGTGGCGCGAGCGCGCCGCGACCGCTTGATGGTCGACGCGCCGCGGCTGCGTTTTGCGCCGAGCCCCACCGGGTCGCTGCACGTCGGCAACGCGCGCACGGCGATCGTGAATTGGCTCGAGGCCCGGCGCCGCGGAGGCGCGCTGGTGTTGCGCATCGAGGACACCGACCTCGATCGCAATGTTGAAGGGGCCACCGATCGGTTGCTCGATGACCTGCGCTGGCTCGGTCTCGATTGGGACGAAGGACCGGACGTTGGCGGCGAGCACGGGCCGTACCTGCAGTCGCAGCGCGCCGAGCGGTACTCCGCCGCGCTGCGCGAGCTGATCGGGAGAGAATCTGCATACCCGTGTTTTTGCGAGCCGCCTCAGCGCTCGAGCGGCGAGACTCCAGCGCAAGGCGACACACAGGACATCACCGATCATGGCGTGGTCGTCCCGGTGGTGGAGGCCAGCTCGCCCGGCTGCATGGCGGACTGTGGTTCGTTGCCCGCGGCCGCGGCCGGCTCGCGGGTGGCCGCGGGCGAGCCCGCCGCGTATCGGTATCGCTTCCGCGCCGCCGACCTCGCAGGCGACTTCCGCATGCACGACGAGCTGCGCGGCGAGCTCGAGGTTGCGGCCGACGAGATCGGCGACTTCGTGATTGTCCGCCGCGACGGCCGACCGACTTATCAGTTCGCCGTTGTGGTCGACGACCATGACATGTCGATCGACAGCGTCGTGAGGGGCCAGGATCATCTCACCAACACCGCGCGACAGCTCTCGCTCTACCGCGCCTACGGGTGGGAGCCACCGCTCTTCTTGCATCTTCCACTGCTGCTAGGCCCCGATCGCCGGCGCCTGTCGAAGCGCCACGGCGCAGCAAGTGTCGCGGAGATGCGCGCTCGCGGAGTGCTGCCAGAGGCTCTCTTGAACTATCTGGCGCTTCTGGGGTGGGAGGTGCCCGGAGAGCAGGAGGTGCTGACGCGCGCCGAGCTCGTCGACGTGTTCGACGCACGTGCGCTGGCGACATCGAACGCGATCTTCGACGATGACAAGCTCGCTTGGCTCAACCAGCAGCATCTGGCGCGACTGACGCCCGAAGAGCTGCTCGATCGCGCGCGAGGTTTCTTGCTCCAGGCTGGAGAGACGCCGGAGCAAGCCCCAGCGTGGTGGCGCGAGGCGGTCGACCTGGTCAGACCCCGTGTCCGCTGGTTGAGCGAGGTGGCCGGCGCGCTGCAGCCCTTGTTGCTACGGCATCTGCCGACGTCGTCATCGGCTTCCACCAGCGCCGCCTTGGAGGCCGCGCGCCAGGAGATTTCCGAGTCATCCACCGCGCCGACGACACTGCGCGCCTTCGCGGCGATCAGCGCCCGTGAGGCACTTTCGGAGGGCGATCGGTTTCGCGCCGCCGCCAAGGCCGCGGGGCGCGAGAGCGGAGCGCGTGGGCGTGAGCTCTTTCATCCGTTGCGCCTCGCTCTCACGCTGGAGTCGGATGGTCCAGAGCTGGCTCGGCTGGTACCGTTGATCGAGCGCGGTTCTGCAACCGAGTCGGGCGTTGGCATCGCAGGCGTTGGCGAGCGCATCGAGCGCATCCTACAGGATCGTGGCTGAGCGCCGGCACGGTAGCGAGTGGCTGACCGGGAGCCACTCGGTCGGTGAGGCCCTTCGCGCGCGGCGCCGCCGGCTCGACGAGTTGTGGCTTCGCGCCGACGGCGGCCCCGCACACCCCCACTTGGAAGCGGTCGCCGGAACGGCGGGAGTGCCGATTCTAAAGCGGTCGGTCGAGCAGCTGCGGCTCGCGGGTGTGGAAGACGCCCGTGCCGCGTTGCGTTGCGGCCCCTATCCCTACCTCGACGAAGCGACGCTACCAGGTGCCGATGAGGATCAGTTCGTCGTTGTTCTCGACCAGGTTCAGGATCCTCAAAATCTCGGTGCGATCTGCCGAACGGCGGAGGCGGCGGGGGTGACGGCTCTTTGCCTGCCCCTACGTCGGGCATCGCCGGTGACGCCGGCGGTGGTGCGAGCGTCCGCCGGAGCGACGGAGCACCTGCGCATTCACCGCGTGGGCAATCTCAACCGGCTTCTGGAGACACTGAAGAAGTTGGGCTACTGGGTGGTCGGTCTCGAGCCGACGAGCTCACAATCCTGGCACGAGGTGGATTTGAGCGTGCCGGTAGCGCTCGTAGCGGGTGCCGAGGGGAGGGGATTGCGACGGTTGGTCGCGGAGCGGTGCGACCTGCGGGTACACCTTCCGATGGCCGGAAGAGTGGCTTCTCTCAACGTCAACGCCGCCTTTGCAGCCGTCGCTTACGAGGTCGTCCGACAGCGGTCACGGCGCCTGGCGAAGGGTGGCTGAGCGCGGCAAAACACCCTGCTATAGTTCCGAATGCTGGGAGCTCAGGATACGCAGCTGGCGTAGCTCAGTTGGCAGAGCAGCTGATTTGTAATCAGCAGGTCGGAGGTTCGAGTCCTCTCGCCAGCTCCTGTTGACAGAGGCCTTGTCGAGGGCGCGGAGGCCGGGGTTGGGTCGAGCATCGCAGTGCCGCGACGGGTCGTCGCACTTTTCGTGTTGGGGGGGAGTTGCCCGAGTGGTCAATGGGAGCAGACTGTAAATCTGCCGGCTTATGCCTACGGAGGTTCGAATCCTCCACTCCCCACTCCTTATATAGATATAAGCGCGGTCTGCATCGCGGCACGACCCGGAGCTCCGATTCCGGAGCCGGCCTCCAACCGCGGTCAGCCCGCCGTCAGCACCGGGGGCCGTCGAAAGCCCTTGGCCGATGCCGGCTGGGGGCGCCGCGTGAAGGGTCAGAAAACCCCGTTCGACCGACTTGGCGGCCATCGGACCCGGTGCTAAGATACGGTCCCTTGCACGGGGGCTCAAAAGCGTTCACTCCAGTTGCGAGGCGGGAATAGCTCAATTTGGTAGAGCACCAGCCTTCCAAGCTGGGGGTTGCGGGTTCGAGTCCCGTTTCCCGCTCTCTCCACGGCGAGATGCGGTACTTGCGCGCCCCGCACGCGGGACTCGACCGGACGCTGTACCAACATCTGAAGGCAGGAAATACGGGCCCACGTGGCTCAGTGGTAGAGCGCTTCCTTGGTAAGGAAGAGGTCACCGGTTCAATCCCGGTCGTGGGCTCCATCTGTTCCCATTTTTGATCACAGGGCGGGCAACCTTTGCGCGTCCACCCGTTGGTACTCGATCTACGTCGGCTACGCCGGTCTGAATCGCGTCGGAGGACAGCCTGATGGCTATTCGAGCGCAACAAGCCGCACGTGAACGTGGGAACGATTGGACACGTGGATCACGGCAAGACGACGCTCACGCAGGCGATCACGTTGACGCTGTCGAAGCTGGGACAAGCGGAGTACACGCCGTTCGAGGAGATCGACAAGGCACCGGAGGAGCGCGAGCGGGGGATCACGATCGCGATCGCGCACGTGGAGTACGAGTCGGAAACACGGCACTACGCGCACGTGGACTGTCCGGGGCACGCGGACTACATCAAGAACATGATCACGGGAGCAGCGCAGATGGACGGCGCGATCCTGGTGGTGTCGGCAGCTGATGGTCCGATGCCGCAGACGCGCGAGCACATCTTGCTGGCTCGGCAGGTGGGTGTGCCGGCGATGGTGGTGTTCCTGAACAAAGTCGACATGGTGGACGACGAGGAGCTGCTGGAGCTGGTGGAGCTGGAGGTCAGAGAGCTGCTGAGCAGCTACGAGTTCCCTGGCGACGACATTCCGATCGTGCATGGCTCGGCGCTGAAGGCGGTAGAGGCAGACGGAGAAGGCGACGCATGTGCGCCGATCCTGGAGCTGGTGGGCCAGCTCGACACCTACATCCCGCAGCCGGAGAGAGCACTGGATCAGCCGTACCTGATGCCGATCGAGGATGTGTTCACGATCTCGGGGCGCGGGACGGTGGTAACGGGGCGGATCGAGCGCGGGATTGTGAATACCGGCGACGAGATCGAGATCGTGGGTATCCGGGACACGCAGAAGAAGGTGGTGACGGGTGTGGAGATGTTCCGGAAGATCCTGGACGAGGGCCAAGCGGGCGACAACGTAGGAGTGTTGCTGCGCGGTACAGACCGAGACGACGTGGAGCGCGGGCAGGTGCTGGCGAAGCCGGGATCGATCAACCCGCACACGAAGTTCTCGGCGGAGGTGTACATCTTGACAAAGGAGGAGGGTGGCCGGCACACGCCTTTCTTCAAGGGATATCGGCCGCAGTTCTACTTCAGGACGACGGACGTGACGGGGAACATCGAGCTGCCCGAAGGGGTAGAGATGGTGATGCCGGGAGACAACGTGTCGTTGAAAGGCGAGCTGATTACGCCGATCGCGATGGAGAAGGGTTTGCGGTTCGCGATCCGCGAGGGCGGCCGGACGGTAGGCGCTGGAACGATTACAGACATCCAAGAGTAAGCCGCGACTACGCGACTAACGGATCGATAACGAACCACGCAGGCGGCTCTTGCTGTAGAGCTGAGGTAGCTACGGATGGACCAAAAAATCCGCATTCGACTCAAGGCCTACGATCACCGGGTGCTCGACCAGTCCGCGCACGAGATCGTCGAGACCGCCGAGCGCACGGGAGCGGAAGTGGCTGGTCCTATCCCGCTGCCGACGGCGCGCTCGATTTACACGGTTCTGCGATCTCCGCACGTCGACAAGAAGTCGCGTGAGCAGTTCGAGATCCGTACCCACAAGCGCATCGTCGATATCCTGCAGGCCACTCCACAGACGGTAGACGCGCTGATGAAGCTCGACTTGCCGGCCGGCGTGGACGTTGAGATCAAGGCCTTCGGGCCGGAACACTAGCGGGCGAGCATCGTGAACGGTCTCATTGGACAGAAGGTCGGGATGACACGCCTCTTCGACGAGTCGGGGCGGCAGGTGCCTGTCACGGTGCTCCGCGCCGGGCCGTGCGTCGTGCTGCAAGTGCGCGACGAGAAGCGCGATGGTTATCGTGCCGTGCAGATCGGCTACTTGGAAGAAGGGCTCAGCCCGCATCGCATTTCGAAGCCGGAGCGCGGCCATCTCGCCAAGGCAGGTTCACCGGCTGTGCGCGTGATTCGCGAGTTGCGGCTCGCCGACGGGGCCAACGATCCAGAGTTAGGCGACCGCCTGACCGTCGAGCTCTTCGAGGGCATCGACAAGGTGGACATCGTCGCGACTTCGAAGGGCAAGGGATTTCAGGGCGTGATGCGCCGCTACGGCTTTCGCGGCGGCAAGGCGACGCACGGCTCGATGTTCCATCGTTCGCCAGGATCGATCGGGCAAGCTGCCTGGCCGGCGAAGGTGTTCAAGGGCAAGAAGATGCCCGGACAGATGGGCAACAAGCGTGTTACCGAGCGCCGCGTAAGCGTCGTAAAGGTCGACGCCGACAACCATCTCCTGCTGGTCAAGGGCTCGGTGCCCGGTGCGCGCAACGGTTATGTGCTCATCAAGCAGGCCGGCTGAGCCGGTCACCATGAAGATCAAGACTGTGATGATCAAGACCCACATAACCAAGAGGGCCTGAGCGATGTCGACTCTCGACGTTCGCGATCGCGACAACAAGGTCGTCGGCTCCGTCGCCGTGGAGGCGGGAGCCTTCGAGCGGCGGATCAAGCTGAGCGTGCTGCACGAAGCTGTTGTGTATGTTCGTGCGTCCAGTCGGCAGGGAACGCACTCTACACGGACACGTGCCGAGGTCCATGGCACCAAGAAGAAGCCGTTCCGCCAGAAGGGCACGGGTAGGGCTCGGCAGGGCGATCGACGTAGCCCGCTCTTGCGAAAGGGTGGCGTGACGTTCGGGCCGCAGCCGCGCAGCTACGCGCAGAAGATGCCGCGACGCAAGATGAGGCTCGCGCTGCAGATGGCGCTCTCGAGCTTGTACAGCGAGGGCAATATCTGTGTGGTCGACGAGATTGGCATCGACGAGCCGAGAACACGTCGCGTCGTCGAGCTTTTGAAGTCTCTCGGGCTCGAGGGGAAGACCTTGATCTACGTACCCGAGGCCAACAACCAGCTTGCGCTCGCCGCGCGCAACCTGCCGAACACCTCCGTCGTGAGTGGCTACGGACTCTCAGCCTACGATCTGCTGCTGCACGACAACCTGCTGACCAGTCAGGCGGGCATCGCCCGTATCAGCGAGGCGCTTCGATGAACGCGCACGACGTTATTCGACGCCCGGTCATCACCGAAAAGGCGACGGTCATGAAGGAAGGGCAGCGCACCCTTTGCTTCGAGGTGGACCGGCGGGCCACCGCGGTCGACGTGAGGCGGGCTGTGGAATCGATCTTTAAGGTGCGCGTGGACAACGTTCGGGTCATGAACGTGCGCGCCAAGCCCAAGAGGCTCGGGCGGCATGTCGGGCACCGGGCCGGATGGAAGAAGGCATACGTCCGCGTTGCCGAAGGCCAAAAGATGGTCGAGTACTTCGAAGGGGTGTAAGCCGATGGCCATGAGACAGCTCAAGCCGACATCGCCGGGATCGCGGTTCCGCAAGGGCCCCGACTTCGCCGAGCTGACAGCGAGCAAGCCCAACAAGAAGCTCACCTCGGGCAAGCGTCGCATCTCGGGGCGTAACCACAAGGGGCAAATCACGATCCGTCACCGTGGCGGCGGCCATCGACGTCGCTATCGTGAGATCGACTTCCGCCGCGACAAGGATGGTGTGCCGGCGAAGGTGGCTACGATCGAGTACGACCCCAACCGCTCGGCGCGCATCGCGCTGCTGCACTATGTTGATGGCGAGAAGCGCTACATCGTCGCTCAGGCTGGAGTGGAAGTGGGGGACACGCTGATGTCGGGCGTCAACGCCGACATCCGCCCCGGCAACGCTCTACCGCTGCGCGCCATCCCGCTCGGCACGACTGTTTCCTGTATCGAAATGAAGCCGGGCAAGGGCGCGCAGATTGCTCGCAGCGCAGGGACGCAGGCGACGGTCGCAGCCAAGGAGGGCCGTTACGCCCAAATTCGGTTGCCGTCGCACGAGGTACGGCTGATCCACCTCGACTGCCGCGCGGTGATCGGTGCGGTGGGCAACAGCGAGCATTCGAACCAGTCGTATGGCAAGGCGGGCCGGCGTCGCTGGCTCGGTCGCCGTCCGCATACTCGCGGCGTGGCGATGAACCCAGTGGACCACCCGATGGGAGGTGGCGAGGGCAAGGCCTCCGGTGGGCGCCATCCATGTACACCGTGGGGTAAGCCCACGAAGGGCGCCAAGACACGCCGCAACCGCAGAACTGGCAAGTGGATCGTGCGGCGGCGCGACCAGGGACGCAGGAGAAAATAGAAGATGACCAGGTCGCTGAAGAAGGGGCCGTACGTCGAGCCCTCGCTGCGCAAGAAGGTCGACGCGATGAACGCCGCGGGCGACCGCAACGTGATCAAGACATGGTCGCGGCGCTCGACTATCGTTCCGGAAATGGTGGGACACACGCTGGCCGTTCACAACGGCAAGCGGTTCATCCCCGTGTACATCACCGAGAACATGGTTGGCCACAAGCTGGGCGAGTTCGCCCCCACGCGCACGTTCCGGTCGCACGCGGGTGGCAGGTCAGACCGTAAGACCGGCTTCCGGTAGAGCAGGGCCTCAACCGGGCGCCATTCACCGAGACATGAGAATTAACGAGAACCAACGAGACTCACCAGACTATGGCTAGCACCGAGTTCGACCCGGTTGCGGTTGCACGGGCGCGTTACCAGCGGGGATCGCCGACGAAGTACCGACTCGTCGCCAATACGATCCGCGGCGTCAACGTGCAAGACGCGCTCGGGCGGTTGCAACTCTCCAAGCGCAGGGCCTCAGCTGCGCTCGAGAAGGTGCTACGCGCGGCAATCGCGAACGCCGAGGATCGGCGTCCAGATGTCGACGTCGATGAGCTGTATGTTGCGGAGATCTTCGTCGATCCGGGTCCGTCACTGCCGCCACGGATTCGACCCCAGCCAATGGGCCGGGCTTTCCCGATCATCAAGCGGACCAGCCACATTACCGTGAAGCTGGGCGAGAAAGAGAGCTAGCGTGGGCCAGAAGGTACATCCGCTCGGCTTCCGCCTCGGCTATACAAAGGACTGGCGCTCGCGCTGGTTCGCCGGGAAGGACTACGCCAACCTGTTGCACGAGGACATCGAGCTGCGCACGATGCTGCACGATCGACTGCGTCATGCTGGCATCTCCAAGGTGGAGATCGAGCGTGCTGCGAACAAGCTCAAGATCGAGATCCACACAGCTCGTCCGGGAATCGTGATCGGTCGCAAGGGTACTGAGGTTGATCGCCTCAAGAGCAAGATCGAGCAGCAGACCGGCCGCGAGGTCTTCATCAACATCCAGGAAGTGCATAGGCCCGAGACCGACGCGCAGCTGGTTGCCGAAAATGTGGCCACTCAGCTCGAGCGCCGGATCGCCTTCCGACGGGCGATGCGCAAGGCCGTTGAGAACGCAGAACGCTTTGGCGCCGAAGGTGTCAAGATCCGCTGTGCCGGTCGATTGGGTGGCCTCGAGATTTCGCGTGCCGAGTGGTATCTGAGCGGCAAGCTGCCGCTGCACACACTGCGCGCCGACATCGACTACGGGTTCGCCGAGGCCGCCACGACATATGGCCGGATTGGTGTGAAGGTGTGGGTTTATCGAGGCGAGATTCTGAGTCCGGGGATGGCGCGGACAGCAGGTCTCTGAAGTCGCGAGCTACCAGCCCGGCAGCAAGGGCACGACGGATCAAGACACAGCACGAGATTTGCGAGATTAGGGTACGCCGATGTTGATGCCGAAGAAGGTCAAATACCGCAAGCACCATCGCGGCCGTCGCCGCGGCAAGGCGCTGCGTGGGGGTACGGTTGCGTTCGGCGAGTTTGGTCTTCAGGCGCAGTCAGCGGCCTGGATCACCGCCCGACAGATCGAGGCGGCTCGTGTCGCGATGACGCGGCACGTGAAGCGTGGTGGCAAGATTTGGATTCGTATCTTTCCCGACAAGCCTGTCACCAAGAAGCCGGCAGAGGTGAGGATGGGTAAGGGAAAAGGCGCGCCCGAGTTCTGGGTGGCAGTGGTGAGGCCTGGCCGCATCATGTACGAAATCGAGGGGGTAGAGGAAGCAGTCGCCCGCGAGGCGATGAAGCGTGCCTCCGCCAAGTTGCCGATTCCCACGAAGTTCGTTAAGCGCAGGCTGGAGGAGCTGACGTGCTAGCCGAAGAGCTGCGTGGCATGGCGGAGGGGGAGCTGGACAACCGGCTCCGCGACCTGCGCGAGCAGGCCTTCAAGCTGCGATTTCAGAAGACAACGGGACAGGTGGAGAGCGCCGCGACCCTGAGTAAGGTGCGGCGCGAGATCGCCCGCGTGCTCACGATTAGGCGCGAGCGTGAGATCGGCCGCGCGGCGGCCAAACATTCCAGTGGTCATGATCAGGCGCAAGAGGCGCAGTCATAATGGTCGAGCAGGGAGCCAAGGCGGATTCGCGTGGCGGACGCCGACAAGAAGTTGGCGTGGTCTCGAGCGACTCGATGGACAAGTCGGTCGTCGTTACGGTCGAGCGAAACTCGCGTCATCCGCTGTACACCAAGGTCGTACGTACTCGTACCAAGTTCATGGCTCACGATGAGCGCAACGAATGCCGAGTAGGCGATCGAGTGCGACTCATCGAGAGCCGCCCGCTTTCGGCGCGCAAGCTCTGGCGGGTGACCGAGATCCTTCAGAAAGCGCCAGGGTCGTGAAGCTAGTGACGCTGAGGGTCAGCTCGCGTGAGCGGGATAGCTCTTCGGAGAATTCGCCATGATTCAGATGCAGACGATTCTCGACGTTGCCGACAACTCCGGCGCGCGCAAGATCGCGTGCATCCAGCGCATCGGCGGCTCGAGCGTGTCGAGGGTGGCCGGCCTCGGCGACATCATCTCGGCGTCGGTGAAGGAGGCCACGCCGCATGGCACGGTTAAGAAAGGCACGGTTGTCCGTGCCGTGGTCGTTCGTACGCGCAAGGAGACCGGCCGCAAGGATGGGTCGTACATCCGCTTCGACAATAACGCCGCCGTGTTGATCTCGGATAATGGCGATCCGATCGGGACCCGTGTCTTCGGCCCGGTTGGGCGCGAGCTGAGAGAGCGTCGCTTCATGAAGATCGTCTCCCTTGCCCCGGAGGTGCTGTAGTGTCGCGCGCGTCCAAGGTTCGCAAGGAAGACACGGTGTACATCATCGCCGGGCGTGACCGTGGCAAGAGTGGTCGTGTCCTGCAGGTCGATCGCCGCAAACAGCAGGTGCTCGTCGAGGGGGTCAATCTGGCGCGCCGAGCGGTGAAGGCCAATCCGAGCAAGAAGATCAAGGGTGGCGTTATCGAGAGCGAAGCGCCGCTGCATGTGTCGAATGTCGCAGTTGTCTGCCCCGAGACCAACGCTCCTACCCGGGTGGGTTGGAAGCGTCTCGAAGACGGCTCCAAGGTCAGAGTTAGCCGCCAAGGCGGCATCATTGATAAGAACTAAGAACTGATGGCTCCACGACTCAAGAAGTTCTTCGACGACGAGCTCCTTCCGAAGCTCATGAAGGAGCACGACTACGGCAACCCGATGGCCGTGCCGCGGCTCGTGAAGATCAGCGTCAACATGGGAGTGGGTTCGGCGACCCAGGACATCAAGGAACTCGACAAGGCGATGGAGGAGCTCGCCGCAATCACCGGGCAGAAGCCGGCGGTGAGGCGCGCGCGCAAGTCAATCGCTTCGTTCAAACTACGTGAAGGGATGCCGATCGGAGTATCGGTAACCTTGCGCGGCCCACTGATGTACGAATTTTTCGATCGCCTGATCACGATCACGCTTCCGCGTGTGCGGGATTTCCGTGGGGTGCCGCGGCGGTCGTTCGATGGGCGCGGCAACTACACCGTCGGGCTCAAGGATCAGCTCATCTTTACCGAGATCGATTACACCAAGGTCGATCGTGTACGGGGCATGAACGTAACGATTTGCACCTCCGCCGTTTCGGATGAGGAGGCGAGGTCGCTACTCGCGGGCATGGGAATGCCCTTCCGTCGCGACGATCGCTAGAGAACAGAACAAAGGAAGACTGCCTTGGCGACCACTGCTTGGATCGTAAAGTCGAAGCGCAAGCCGAAGTTCAGCTCGCGCGCCGTCAACAGGTGTCGGTGCTGCGGTCGGTCGCGCGCCTACATGAGAAAGTTCCAGCTCTGCCGGATTTGCTTCCGCATGCGTTCGCTTGCGGGGGAGATTCCGGGAGTGCGCAAGGCGAGTTGGTAGGTATCCAGCCATGATGACGGACCCGATTGCCGACATGCTCACGCGTATCCGCAACGCGATGATGGCCAAGCACGATTCCGTGCAAATTCCGGCCTCGAACACGAAGCGGGAGATCGCCCGAATTCTCCGCGAGGAGGGCTACGTCAACGCTACGGCGTCCGATCCGACGGGGCCTCAAGGCACGATCAGCGTGGACTTGAAGTATTTACCTGGCCGCCGACCCGTGATCACGGGTATCGAGCGGGTCAGCAAGCCTGGCCGCAGGGTGTACTGCGGCAAGGCGGACGTTCCCACCGTGCTCAATGGCCTCGGCGTGGCGATTGTGTCCACCTCGCGAGGTCTGCTTACCGATCGCCAGTGCCGCGAACACGGAGTGGGCGGCGAGGTTCTGTGTAGGGTCTGGTAGCGATGTCACGAATAGGTAAGAAACCCATAGAGCTGCCGCCGGGTGTCAGTGTAGACATCCAGTCGGACAAGCTGGTGATCAAGGGCGGCAAGGGCGAGATGTCCTCTGCGGTTCCGCCAGGGATCAGCTTCGAGCAGGAAGACACGAGCCTGGTTGCCAAGCGCGCCGACGAGAGCAAGCAGACGCGCGCGTTCCATGGCTTGGCGCGTTCGCTCGCTGCGAACGCCGTTCATGGAGTATCCGAAGGGTTTGTCATCGACCTGGAGATTCATGGGATCGGCTATCGCGCCGCCACGACCGGCAAGACGCTGACCATGCAGCTCGGCTTCTCGCACGCGGTGGAATTCGCCGTCCCCGAGGGAGTTTCGATTGACGCTCCAGAGCCCACGAAGATCCGCGTCGAGGGCATAGACAAGCAGTGGGTTGGAGAGATTGCCGCGCGCATTCGGCGCTTTCGCCCGCCGGACGCCTACAAGGGCAAGGGCATTCGATACTCCGGCGAGCTGGTGCGCACCAAGGTGGGCAAGGCGGCCGCTGCTACTTAACGCGGATCCGCTCTGGCCGTTGGCCAGCCGACGACGCCTCACGAACCGAAACTGGATAGGGCAACATGAAGGTCAATCGACGAAAGAAGAAGGAAGAGCGACGACAGGCGGTTCGCCGCCGCGTGCGACGCAAGTTGGCAGGACGCGCGGACCGACCCCGGTTGTCCGTTTTCCGCTCGAGCCAGCACTTGTGTCTGCAGCTCGTCGACGACGAGTCCGGCCGCACGTTGGCTTCAGTGTCGACACAGGAAACGGCTTTCCGGGATCTTGGTTTCGCCCGCGGCACAACCGTGGCCGCGGCCAGCGCGGCAGGCAAGCTGTTGGCTGAGCGCGCCAAGGCGGCCGGCCTTCTTGCCGTAGTCTTTGACCGCGGTGGCTACGCTTATCACGGCCGCGTTCGCGCGGTGGCAGACGCAGCCCGCGAGGCGGGGTTGTCGTTCTGATTCTCTACAGGGACTAAACGGAATGGGCTTCGATCAGCGTATCGAGCGCGTCGACGCGGGAAGCCTGGAGCACGAGCTCCAGGACACCGTGGTGGTGATCAATCGCGTGACCAAAGTTGTCAAGGGCGGCAAGAACCTCAGCTTCAACGCTATCGTTGTCGTCGGCGATCGCCACGGCCACGTTGGTTATGGGCTGGGCAAGGCGCGTGAAGTGCAGCTGGCCATCCGCAAGGGGCATCAGGAGGCGCAAAAGGGGCTGATACGTGTGCCGCTGGTGGGTGGCACGATTCCTCACGAAGCGATGGGGCGTTACGGCGCAGGTAGGGTGCTTTTGAAGCCAGCTTCGCCGGGTACCGGTGTCATCGCCGGCGCGGCCGTGCGTGCTGTTGTCGAGCTTGCGGGCATCCACGACGTGCTCACCAAGTGCATCGGCTCACGCAACCCGCACAACATGCTCAAGGCAACATTCGACGCTTTGTTGCAGCTCAAGGATCCGGTGCGCGTGGCGCGCGTTCGCGGTGTGCCGCTGGAGCACCTGACGGCGGCCTCTCGGACCTGGCGGTAGGCGTAATCGCGCGCAACCGTACTGAGTCGCGTAGCTAGGAAACACGACAGTGGCAAAGACCAAGAAACTGACAATCCAACAGGTGCGGAGCACCATCGGGCGGCCGCGCAAACAGCGTGAAGCCCTGCTCGGACTCGGGCTGCGGCGCATCGGGCATCAAGTCGAGCGCGATGACAACCCGAGAACCCGGGGCGCCATCAACGTTGTTGCACATCTCGTGAAGGTCTCGGAGGGTTAGTCAGGTGAAGGTTCACGACGCACGGCCCAAAGAGGGAAGCCGACGCAGTCGCAAGCGGGTAGGGCGCGGTCGCGCCTCCGGCCATGGCAAGACCAGCGGCCGAGGCGAGAACGGTGCCAAGTCCCGCTCAGGCTACAGCCGCAAGGTCGGCTTCGAGGGCGGTCAGATGCCGCTCGTTCGCCGCATCCCCAAGCGTGGCTTCAAGAATCCGTTCCGGCTCGAGTGGGCCGAGGTCAACCTTGACCGTTTGGCCGCCTTCAAGGCAGGCAGTGTGGTCGACGCCGACGCGCTCCGCGAGGCCGGCATCATCAAGGGCGGCTTCGACAAGATTGTGGTGATGGGCCGCGGAGAGCTCGGTGTCGCGCTGACGATCAAAGTGCACCGCTTCACGAGCTCCGCAGTCAGCAAGATCGAGGCGTCGGGTGGGGTTGCTGAGGTCGTTCAATGATTGACGGCCTCCGGAACATGTTCGCCATTCCGGAGCTGCGCAATCGCATTTTGTACACGTTCGGGTTGCTCTCGGTTTTCCGCGTGGGGGCCAATATCCCGACGCCGGGCGTCAACAGCTCGGCAGTGCTCGAGCTGTTCGAATCGCTGCAGGGGACGTTCTTCGGGTTCGTCAATCTGTTCTCCGGGGGCGCGCTCTCGCAGATGACGATCTTCGCGCTCGGCATCATGCCGTACATCTCGTCGTCGATCATTCTGCAGCTGCTCACCGTCGTGGTGCCCTATCTCGAGCGCCTACAGAAGGAGGGCGACCTCGGGCGCAAGAAGATCACCACCTACACGCGCTACGGCACGATTCTGCTATCGATGATCCAGGGCACGGCGATCAGCATCTTTCTCGAGAGCAACAGCAGTCCGTCTGGAATCCCGTTCGTCGACTCGCCCGGCTGGGGCTTTCGCTTGATGACGATTCTCACGCTCACGACCGGGACCGCGTTCCTGATGTGGTTGGGCGAGCAGATCACCGAGCGAGGAATCGGCAACGGTATCTCACTGATCATCTTCGGCGGCATCGCGGTGAATCTGCCGATCGCGCTGATCCAGACGTATCAGCAGCTCGCGGCGGGCAGCATGAACATCCTCACCCTCGCGGTGCTCGTCATCGTGATGGTGGCGGTGACGGCCTTCGTGGTGTTGATGGAGAGTGCGCAACGGCGAATACCGGTGCAGTACGCCAAGCGCGTTGTGGGGCGCAAGCTCTATGGCGGTCAGAGCACTCACCTGCCGATCCGAATCAACACCGGCGGCGTCATTCCGGTGATCTTCGCGTCGTCGATCATCATGTTTCCGCAGACGATCACGCAGTTCATCGACCATCCGTGGGCAGACGCGGTTAGCGCGCAGCTGGGGATGGGGATGCCGCTGTACAACCTGATCTACATCGGCGGAATCATCTTCTTCTGCTACTTCTACACCGCGATCATCTTCAACCCGCAAGATGTGGCCGACAACATGCGCAAGTACGGCGGCTTCATACCGGGCATCCGGCCGGGCCATCGCACGGCGACGTACATCGACGACGTCCTGACGCGCCTGACCCTGGTGGGCTCGGTGTATCTGGCGTCGGTGGCAATCCTGCCGCAGTTCTTGATTTCGGGCTTCAAGGTGGAGCCGATTCCAATTGTTGGCCCCGTCATCGATACATGGTTGCCCCTCTGGGTAACGGAAGGCCTCGGGGTGACGTTCTTCTTCGGCGGCACGTCCCTGCTGATTTTGGTTGGCGTGGCGATGGACACGGTGCGGCAGATCGAGAGTCAGCTCGTGATGCGCCACTATGAGGGCTTCATCAAGGGCGGTCGCGCCAAGTCACGTCGGTTCGTGTGAAGAAGCGCTTCGGAACCGCGGGATGCTGATCGTATTCTTGGGAGCGCCGGGAGCCGGCAAGGGTACGCAGGCGGCCCGCCTGGCGGCCAAGTACGGGTTGCCGAAGATCTCGACGGGGGACATGCTGCGTGCAGCGGTCACCGCTGGCACGCCGCTGGGGAAGCGAGTGGACGAGATCATGAGATCTGGAGCGTTGGTGGACGACGGCACGATGGCCGAGGTGGTCGAGGACCGGTTGGCGCAGTCCGACAGCGCTCCCGGTGCGATCATGGATGGCTACCCGCGGACGCTACCCCAGGCCCACAGGTTTGAGGAGCTCGCCGCACGTATCGGCGATAGCGGCGTCGACCTGGTGCTCTATCTCGACGTCCCGGAGGATGAGCTGATGTCGAGGATCAGCCATCGCAGCCAAGTTGTGGGTTCCGATCGTGCAGACGACGACGCGGAAGTGGCTCGCGAGCGCCTGGCGGTCTATCACCGCCAAACGGCGCCGCTGATCGAGTACTACCGTGAGCGAGAGATTCTGCGCGAGGTCGAGGGCACAGGATCGATCGACAGCGTTTACGCTCGGCTCGACGCGGTTCTGGCGGAGGCCGTGCGCGCATGATCGTGTGCAAGTCGCCGGCCGAGATCGACATCATGCACGCCGCCAACCAGGTGGTGGCCACAGTTCACACGGAGCTCGCCGAGCGTGTGCGTCCGGGCGTAACGACCGCTGAGCTCGACGCCTACGCCGAAGCTCGGGTGCGTGAGATGCACGCGCTGCCGGCTTTCAAGGGCTACCGCGGATATCCGGCGACGCTCTGCGTATCGCTCAACGAAGAGGTTGTCCACGGGCTTCCGTCGAGCGACCGGCGGTTGGCTCCCGGCGACGTGGTCAGCATTGACCTCGGTGTTCTGCTCGAGGGGTTCTACGGCGACTCGGCCGTAACCTGGCCCGTGCCTCCCATCGAGCCCGAAGTGGCCCGGTTACTCGAGGCCACGGAACAATCCCTTTACCGCGCGATCGATCAGTGTGTGATCGGCAACCGGATTGGCCACATCTCGCACGCAGTGCAAGCGCATGTGGAACCGCGCGGGTTTTCGGTGGTGCGTGATTTCGTCGGCCATGGCATCGGGGCGGCGCTTCACGAGGATCCGCAGATTGCCAACTACGGCGCCGCCGGTGTGGGTCCGCGGCTTCACGAAGGCATGGTTTTGGCTATCGAGCCGATGGTTAACTTGGGTCGGCCAGAGGTCGAGGTGCTGAGCGACGGCTGGACGGCCGTTACCGCCGACCGCCGACCGTCGGCCCACTTCGAGCACAGCGTTGCGATCACCGCGAGTGGCCCCTGGGTGCTCAGCGCGAGGGAGATCGCGGCATCCGCAGCCGTTCGCGCGGCCGGGGGAGGCAGCTGAATAGATGGAGAAAGAACAGGCTCTGCAGGTTCGGGCCAAGGTCGTTGAGACGCTACCCAACGCGATGTTCCGGGCCGAGCTCGAGAACGGGCACAAGGTGCTAGCGCACATCTCGGGCAAGATGAGGAAGTACTTCATCCGCATCTTGCCGGGAGACGAGGTGCTGGTTGAGCTGTCGCCGTACGATCTTGACCGTGGCCGAATTGTTTATCGATACAAGTAAAAACCAGCGGTTAGGCGACTGTCGCTGCGCTGGATTCCTGGTACAATCCGTGGTCCGCCGCGAATACCATTAGGTGAAGCATCGTGAAAGTTCGTGCGTCCGTCCGTCGCATGTGCGACAAGTGCAAAGTGATTCGCCGGTCAGGCAAAGTCTTCGTGATCTGCGAGAACCCGAAGCACAAGCAACGGCAGGGGTAGCGGTAGAGTTCTCGAGGTCTTCCTAGCGGGTCTATTGCCCTCCTCTCGTCCTGGCTCGCACTTTGAGCGACTTCAGAGAGCAAGAGAGCCCCGACGGTCGCGGCAAGCAACAATTTCGCACGATTCCGGTTTCCGAGTAGGAGTTTCTGAATGGCGCGCATCACTGGCGTAGATCTGCGTCTTGAAAAGCGGATTGACATCGCGTTGACCGGGATCTACGGCATCGGCCGTACTCGGTCGCGTTCGATCTTGGCAACGGCCAAGGTCGACGACGGTACTCGCGTACGCGATCTGACCGAGCAAGAGGTGAGCCGTATCCGCCAGGTGATCGACCGCCAGGGTGGAGTGGAGGGCGATCTCCGCAAGCAGGTGCAGATGAACATCAAGCGCCTGATCGAGATCGGCTCGTATCGTGGGATGCGACATCGGCGCAACCTGCCGCTACGCGGACAGCGCACGAAAACGAACGCCCGCACCTGCAAGGGGCCGCGCGGCATGGCTATCAAGAAGAAGAAGATCGGTCGCTAGGCTCGTCGACAGCGGTAGCTTCCGTGTCGTGGCGCCGTGGGTACAGAGCGCCTGAGCAGGTGCAATAGCTAGAAGAGCTGCCACGCACTTAGCCAGGAACTCAGCCAGGAAGTCAGATGGTCAAGAAGAAAGCTGGCAAGAAGAAAGTCAAGAAGAACATCCCGAGCGGGGTGGCCCACATCCGCGCGACGTTCAACAACACTATCGTGACGATCACGGATCGCGACGGCAATGCGATCGCGTGGTCGAGCTCGGGCGGCAAGGGTTTCAAGGGCTCGCGCAAGGGCACGCCGTTCGCGGCGCAAATCGCCGCGCAGGATGCGGGGACCAAGGCGCGAGAGCATGGCATGCAGAAGGTAGAGATCCGAATCAAGGGTCCAGGCGCCGGACGGGAGTCGGCGATACGTGCCCTACAGTCCACGGGCATTACCGTGACTTCGATCCGGGACGTTACGCCGATTCCGCACAACGGTTGCCGCGCGCCGAAGAAGCGCCGCGTTTGACATCTGCGGATATCTGAGTAGACCCAGTAGCCAAGACATCGTTCGAGGAGGATTCCGAAGTGGCGCGTTACACCGGACCGGTTTGCAAGCTGTGCCGCAGGGAGGGCGTGAAGCTCTTTCTCAAGGGCGCGCGTTGCACTTCCGACAAGTGCGCCATCGAGCGGCGCAATTTCCCACCGGGCGAGCACGGCCGTCGCCGACGACGTCGTCCGTCCGACTACTCCTCGCAGCTGCGCGAAAAACAGAAGGTCAAGCGCGTGTACGGTGTCCTGGAACGTCAGTTTCGTCGCTACTTCGCGACCGCGGCGCAGCAGCGTGGAATCACGGGTGAGGCTCTCCTGATCTCGCTCGAGCGACGCTTGGACAACGTGGCCTTCAGGATGGGCTTCGCGCTCTCCAGGTCGCACGCGCGCCAGCTCGTCAAGCACGGCCACATCCGCATCAACAATTCCAAGGTGAACATCCCCTCGTATCAGGTACGCCAGGGTGAGGTGATCACTGTGCGTGAGAACATCCGCAACAACAGCGACATCCAACTCGCCGCCGAGGGTGGCCGTGTGGGCACGACCGTCGGTTGGTTGGACGTCGACTACGACAAGTTTTCTGGAGTCGTAGCGCGGCTGCCCATGCGCGAAGACATCGACGCGAATATCCAGGAGCAGCTCATCGTTGAGCTGTACTCCAAGTAGACGACTCACCACCCGATCACCGAAGTCACGAAAACTCTCGACCGGGCGACCTCCCCGTGCGCCGTTTGGGTTGCACAGGGGTGGCTAGGAGGTCAGCCGAAATGTTGTGGACCGGGTTTCAGCGACCGAAGCGTCTCGACGTTGAGCTGGAGACGCTCACGGATCGCTATGGCAAGTTCACCGCTCAACCCTTCGAACGGGGTTTCGCGGTTACCGTCGGACACGCGATGCGGCGTGTGTTGCTCTCCTCCGTGGAGGGGGCGGCCATCACCGCGCTCAAGATCGACGGCGTGCTGCACGAGTTCAGCTCGCTGCCGGGCGTTGTCGAAGACACGACCGATTTGATCCTCAACTTGAAGGCGATCGCTTTCCGTCTCAACGTCGATAAGCCCAAGACGTTGATTCTCAAGGCCGAGGGCCCGGGTCAGATCACAGCGGGCGACATTCTCGAGGATCCGGATTTCAGCTGCGTGGCCCCGGAGACCCACATTTGCACGCTCGCCGCCGGCGGGTCGATCGACATGCAGATGCGGCTTGCACAGGGACGTGGCTACGTCGCCGCGGATCGCAACGCGGATCCCGATATGGATATCGGCTGGATTCCGATCGACTCCGTGCATTCGCCTGTCCGTCGCGTCAACTACAAGGTCGATCGCGCCAGGCTGGGTCGCTCGACCGAGTACGAGCAGCTCATGATCGAGGTCGCCACCAACGGCACCGTGACGCCCGATCGTGCCATGGCGCTGGCCGCGAAGCTCATGCGCGACCATCTGGCCATCTTCGTCGACATCGAAGAGGAGCCCGAGCAGCGTCACGAAGAACCCGATCAGGATCTCACCGCTTTCTACGCCAACATCAACCGTTCGGTTGACGAACTGGAACTGTCGGTGCGGTCGTACAACTGCCTCAAGAACGCCGACATCCGGACCATCCGAGATCTTGTTCAGCGCAGCGAGGCCGAGATGCTGAAGACGAAGAACTTCGGCAAGAAGTCGCTGCAGGAGATCAAAGAGGTCATGGCCGAGATGGGCCTGACGCTGGACATGGATCTTTCGGATCTACCGCCAGCGCCCGACGCAGGCTAAGGCGTACCGACTCTCCACGAGATCTCTAGACCGAATTCCTAGACCCTTCGACTAGCAGGTCAAGACGAAAGGCCAGCCCAATGCGACATCGCAAAAGCGTCGTCAAGCTGGGCCGCACCGCGGCGCATCGCAAAGCGATGCTCCGTAACATGGTCACTGACCTGCTGCGGCACGAGCGCATCACGACGACTGCACCCAAGGCGCGAGCGGTACGCTCGCTCGCGGAGCGCATGATCACGCTTGGCAAGCGCGAAACACTCCATGCCCGACGCCACGCAGCGCGCGTGATCCGCGATGGCGACGTGGTTCGCAAGTTGTTCGATGACGTTGCTCCACGGTATGCGGAACGGCCGGGTGGCTACACCCGTACCTACAAGCTCGGGAGCCGTTCGGGCGACGCCGCTGAGATGGCCATTATCGAGCTCGTCGAAGCGGAGATGAAGCCGTCGAAGAAAAAGCGCAAGAAGCGCGGCGGCTCGCGTCCTGCGGCGGCTGCGGCGGCCCCGGCCCCTGAAGCTGAGCCGACGGCAGACGACTCCGCTGCGGCCGACGACGAGGCCGACGAGGCAGCCGGCGCGGATGATAACTCCGACGCCGAAGACGGCAAGGGCGGCGAAGAATAGGGGTAAACTGTTAGGTCCGCTCGAGGCGATGCGCGAGCGGGATCCGGGCCGTTAGCTCAGTTGGGAGAGCGCCGGCCTCGCATGCCGGAGGTCGGGGGTTCGAGCCCCCCACGGTCCACTAAGCCGTTGTCGGGTCCGCAGAAGGGCCGGGCGACGGCTTTTTTTTGGTTGAGCCTGCGGCGAGTGGGTGCTGTGTGTTTCGAAGATCGACGGAGGGGTGAGCGGGCGTCGCCCCCGCGCCCGAGTGCTCGCACCCTCAGTACCAGCAGACTCCACCTCCGACACCCCTACTCCGTCGGAACGCTACTGGGCTCCAACGTCGACGTATCCCCAAGCGACTCCCCACGCTCCTGCGCCTTCAACAACCGCCGCATGATCTTGCCGCTCCGCGTTTTCGGAAGCGTTGGAACAAAGACGATCTCCTGGGGACGGGCGAGCTTGCCGATCTGCTGGGCTACGTGTGCGCGAAGCTCGTCGGCGAGCTCGTCGGAGCCTTCGATTCCCTGCTGGACAATAACGAAGGCCTTCGGGACCTCGAACTTGATCTCGTCGGGCATGCCGATGACGGCCGCCTCGGCGACAGCGGCGTGGGCGACCAGCGCACTCTCAATTTCCATGGTGCCGAGCCGGTGGCCGGCGACGTTGAGAACGTCGTCCATGCGGCCGAGGATTCGGATGTAACCATCGGCGTCTCGTACGGCGGCGTCGCCGGCGGCGTACATGCCCGGGACGATTTCCCAGTAGGTTTCTCGGAAACGTTCGGGGTTCTTGTAGACCGTGTGCAGCATCGAGGGCCACGGCTTGCGGACGACCAGGTAGCCTCCCTGGCCGGGGCCTCGCGGGTTGCCTTCCTTGTCGACGACGTCGACGTCGATGCCAGGGAAGGGGAGGCCGGCTGAGCCGGGCTTCTGGGGTTCGGCCGGCAGTGCGGTGATGAGAATCGAGCCGGTCTCGGTTTGCCACCAGGTGTCGACGATCGGGCAGTTTCCACCGCCGATCACACGGTGGTACCAGCGCCAGGCCTCTGGGTTGATGGGTTCGCCCACGCTGCCGAGCAGCCGTAGGCTGGAGAGGTCGTACTTGCCGGGCCACTCCTCGCCGAGCCGCATGAACATCCGTACGGCGGTGGGAGCGGTGTAGAGGATGTTGATCCCGTAACGCTCGACGAGGCGCCACCAACGGCCTGGATCGGGGTGATCGGGCGCGCCTTCCGTCATGAAGATCGTGGCGCCGTTGATCAGTGGGCCGTAGACAATGTAGGAATGCCCGGTTACCCAGCCGGCGTCCGCGGTGCACCAGTACAGATCAGTGTCGCGCAGGTCGAAGACCCACTTGCTGGTGATGTAGGTGCCCACCATGTACCCGCCATGGTGATGCAGGATGCCTTTCGGCTGCCCCGTTGTGCCCGAGGTGTAGAGCACGAACAACGGGTCGTTGGCGCTCATCACCTCTGTGGCGGCATCGGGGCTCGCGTCCTCGACCGCTGCCGACCACGTGATGTCGCGGCCCTCACGCATCGGAACATCGATGCGGCAACGCTCATAAACGATAACGTGCTCGATCGTCGGACACTGATCGACGGCAGCGTCGGCGGCCTCTTTGAGGGGCACGACGCCGCCGCGGTAGTAGCCGCCGTCGGCGGTGATCAGCACCTTCGATTCGGCATCGATGATGCGGTCGCGCAAACCGTCGGCCGAGAAGCCGCCGAAGACGACGCTGTGGAAGGCTCCGATCTTGGCGCTTGCAAGCATCGCGATGGCCTGCTGGGGGCAGATCGGCATGTAGATCGTGACGCAGTCGCCCTTGCCGATTCCGCGGCAGCGCAGCGCGTTGGCGAGACGATTGACCTCGCGGGCCAGCTCTGCGTAGGTGAACAGCTGCCGATCGCCATTCTCGCCCTCCCAAATGACGGCGACCTTGTGCCTGCGCCAGGTGTCGAGATGGCGATCGAGAGCGTTGTGGGCGATGTTGCAGCGGCCGCCCGCGAACCAGAAGGCGTGCGGTGGTTGCCAGTCGAGCACTTCGGTCCACGGCTCGAACCAGTCGAGCTCGCCGGCGATCCGAGCCCAGAAGGCCTCAGGGTCGGCTGCGGCCTCGTCGCGCATCCGTTGCGGATCGGGCAGCACCGCTCCGGCAACGAAATCGTCCCCAGGAGCAACCTGCGCCTGGTCTTCGAGGACCGACTCGAGGTCGATTGGGTTGATGCCGTCTGTCATCGTCCCACTCCCCGCACAGATTCGTGGCTAGCGGGAGCCCTGGAGCCCGCGGGCGGTTTCGAGTAGCTCCGCCGACGCTTCATCGCTGGCGGCGTCGAGCGATTCGACGAGGCTGTCGAGCTGTCCGCTGGCGGCGTCGCCTTCGATGCGACCGAGGGTCTGCAGCGCGGCGGCGCGGACGTCGCCTTCCAGGGCGCCGTCGAGTGCAATCTGAGCGAGTTGCTCGGCCGCGGTGGCGTCGCCGATGTCGCCGAGCGTGTTGATGGCCTGCTTGCCAACAAGCCCGCCGGCACGCGCCAAACCGGCGACTGCCGGTACCGCCGCCGGCAGCGGTAGGCGGCTGATGAGCGACAGCGCGGTGGTCTGTGCGTCGCGGTCGTCGGATTCGACGGCGGCGATGTAGGCATCGATGGCCTCCTCCTCGGAGAACCCGCCGATTGCCGCCGCGGCGGCATCACGCACCTCGCGCGAGGATCCCAGTGCGGATGTCAGCGCGGCGATTGTTGTTGGATCCTTGATGTTGCCCAGCATTTGGGCGGCCCACTTCTGCACCGCGGGGCTCTCGTGAGTAGCCAGCGCGTCGACCCAACGCGGCACCGCCTCGGCCGACTCCAGCAACTCCTTGTTCTCAGCATAGTTACGCTGGGCGAGAGGGTCGCCGAGCCGCACCTGTTCAATCACTTCGTTAACAGCGGCATCGGTTGCCGAACCGCAGGCGGCTGTGGCGACCAAAAGGAGGGTGGCGAGTGTGCGTCGAATCATGGCGATGCTCCTTGCCTGGCGGCCGGCGCGCAGAGGCTCGGGATTCCGTGCGGCCGGCGGGGGGAGGCGAGAGGAGAGCTCAATAGCGCTCCTCCAGACGCTGTACGACATAGTTGACAAGGTCATCGAGACTCTTGCCGGATACTTTCCAACCACGCGTGGTGAATCGCAGGTGAACGGTGGAGGTGCGACTGGTTCCGTCGGCCGAGGTCATGGTGATGATCGATGTCGCGCGCTCACCGTCGTTGTCTCCCGGCACGGCGTCGTAAACGAACTCTTGGCGGGGGGTTTCCTGGAACAATCCCCACACGAGCGTCTCAATCGAATCGCGCATGAACTTGTCGGAATCGATGCCCTCTTGGACCACGAAGATCAAATCACTGACTCGAGTCGAGAGCTCCTCCAAATCGATCTTGTCGATTGCCCGATCAGACTCTGCGGTACGCGTGGCTCGCAGAAACTCGATCGCGACGATTTCCGGACTGTCGCCCGAGGCGCACGCCACCGCGAGAAGCGCCGCCGGCAGTGTCAGCAAGCTCGCGGCGACGCGTCGGTAGTCGGCACGCACGCCGCCGGATCGCGGTCTTCGCACGAGACGTTCCTAGGGGCGGCTGTGGGTAGGCGTATGGGAGCACCGCCACCGCCGCGGACGGGCTGACGCTATGGAAGGCGCCAGCGCTTGTCAAGGTTTGCAGAAGCTACCGCATAGCTAACCACGGACACAGGTCTCAGTCGTGGCTTGCGCAGCACCAAACAACCGTTCGGCCGCCGTCTTGGCGTGCCGCTGCTATGACGTGGAAGGGGCGCTATCGGCGAATCGCGTCGAAGTTGGCCTCCACCAGCGGGCGCGAGTAGACGACTCTTCCTGCCACCATGGTCAGCAGCGCGCGGGCTCGTAGAAGTGAGCCGAGGTCGCCAAGGTAAGGGTCCTCCGACCACACAACGAGGTCGGCCGGCGCGCCGGGCTCGAGCACGCCGCTTCGCCCCTCGTGACCGGCAGCGATGGCAGCCGTGAGGGCGTGCTGCAAAGACAGTCGTTGCTCCGGATGCCAACCGTCGAGTGGATAGCCGTCGTTGTCCTGACGCGTAAGGGTGACATGCAGAGCGGCCATCGGCGCTACCGGGTAGTCGGGCGCAATCGAGGCGAGCGCGGCCAGACCGTTGCGCTCGCCGAGTCGCGCATACGCGTGGGCGTACTTGGCGCGTTCGTCCCCGATTCGAGCCTGCAGCCAGTAGAGATCGTGCGCCAGACGGTGGGGTACCACCGCGATGCGCGGCTCGAAGGCTTGAATCCCCGGCGCTTGAAGAAGCGTCGCCGGTAGCAGATCGGCCCCCACAATGAGGCGGCGACCCGAGTCGACATCGCAGGCCAGCGCCGTTTCCACTGCCAGGTCGCCGTGGGCGACGAAGGCGATTGAAGTGCCGTCTGCGAGCGCCGCGCAGATCGCTGCCACCTCCTCGCGTTGCACGAGCAGCCGGCCGCTCCCGGTTGCGTTCGCGTAGGGTCTCTCGAGGGCCGCGAGTGGAGGTGAAAAGGGACCGTCGAGGACAACACCCAGTCCACCGTTGCGTAGCCTCAGACTGGCCAGAGGAGGCGTTGCTGGACGTACGGTGCCGCCCTTGCTGCGTATCTCGCGGCGCAGGTCGACGCGAAGTGGCAGCTCGTCTTCGCGATCGATCGCGGCGTACAGCGCTGCTACTTGTGGGCCTACCGGTGCGGTCGCCACGTGAGTCAGGCCGGCCGCGGCAGCAACCTGCAGCCCCGCGATGATCCAGCCTCGGCGTACGGAGTCGTCGATTGCGGGAAGACGGCTCTCTACAGCAGCGAGCTTCTCGTTGCCAACCAATCCGAGAGGTAGGCCTCCGTCGGAATCTCCAGTGTCAGCAGTGTCGTCGGCCAGCCCCGCCTGTCGCAGCGCCGCGCTGTTGAGCCAGCCAACTCGGCCGGACCGGCGGTACAACAGCACCGGCCGTTGTTGCTCTACGGCGTCGAGATCAGCCGCAGTGGGCAGCCGTGATTGAGCCCAGCGTGTCTCGTCCCAACCCCAGCCCACAATCCATGCGCTCGGGTTGTCGCCGCGTCCGGCGCTGCTCGCTCGCAGCCGTGTCTGTACCTCGCGCAGAGTGGAGCTTGTCGATAGGTTTAGGCCTTCGCCCCAGCGCCCCAGCGCCTCGAGATCGAGCCACGCATCGTAGAAGCCGGGCAACACCGCGGCATCCTCGAGCAGCATCTCCTGCGTGGTGTCGGCGGCGAGGGCACGGATCTGCTCGGTGGAGCCGGTTGCGACGATGGTCGAGCCGGAGATCGCGATGGCCTCGACTCGCGAACTGCGGCTGCCGTCGACGTAGATTTGTCCCTCGGTGAGAATCAGGTCCGGACCCTGCGCGGGCGGTGCCGCGCAGCTCACGATGACCGCCGCCGAGAGAGCGGCCCAGGCGCCGAAAGATCCGCGGGTGTTTGTCGCGGCGGTCCTGATCACGGTCTTGAACACAAACGATCACCTTCCGCGATTCCGGTTCCGCTTCGATATCCGCCGATGGCGGGGTGCGCCCCGGGACACTGAGAAACTGGTGCGACGATGCCAGAGTCTACCAGCGACCACTGTCGTGAACGCCTCGAGGCCCTCCACGCGAGGGGAGGTGCTTTGCCGCCGGCCTGTTTGCGTCACGGGCGCCTTTGGCGTGCGTTGCGAGGGACTCGCGCCGTGGTTTGACACCCCTCCGGACCGCCTCTAATGTGCTGCGCATGTTGACTTTGGCTGTGTCCCGGCACGCTCGAGCCGCGTTGCCCGTGCTCGCTGTGGCCCTTATCTTCGGCCAGGTTCCCTCTGCATCGAGCCAGCAGTCTGGCGTTGCTCGCGGTCGTCAAGAGCCTACGGTCGACTGGTCGGACGAGCTTCAAATCGTCATGCGCTCCTTCTTCGAGCGCGTCGACGTCGACACGGTGCTCCGGGGTGTCGCGGTCCCCGCTTCGAGTACCGAGCGGTTTTCGCTCGCCGCGGCTGGCGCAGCTCTTGGGCCCGGGCAGGACGCGCCGCTGCGATACGTGCGTGCGGCGATCGACTTCGAGCCGTACTTCGGAAGCCGCTACGGCGCGGCGGGTACGCTCCTGGCCGGCAGTGGAAATTCGCTCGATCGCGCGCTACTGCTCAGCGAGCTCTATCGGCTGCGCGGCCAGGAGGCACGAGTTGTGTCGGGTCGCCTCGATTGGGCCAGCGCCGCCCGGTTGGTGGGCGGAAGCCCGCCGGCAAGCTACTCACCCGGTGATCCCTGGGTTCGTTGGGTGGAGATGACTTCCGACCACTACTGGGTGCAGGTTCGCCGACGTGGCAGTTGGGTAGATATTGATCCGTCGTACGACATGACTACCGAGGAAGGTGGCGGGCCGACATCGCGGCCAGCTCGGCAAGCGACCGGATCGGCAGGCGCGGCTGAGCGTATAGAGCCCGGTGGTGCCGCACGGCTCACGGCGACGGTGATGGCGGAGAATCGTACGCTGGCTCGCATCGAGACCAGCGTCGCCGCGGCTGTCCGCGGTGGTGTGCGCCTGAGCTTCGTGCCCGGGTCAGAGGGGGTGCTGGAGGCGGCGCAAGCGGCGCGGGCCAGTCGCGCCGCTTCCAGGCGAACGGCAGACGACGAGACCTTGGACGACCTCGATTTGAGCCAAGAACAGCTGGTCGAGGCGTTGCCCGAATACGCCGACTCTGTCGCGTTGACGCTGACCGTCGGCGACGAGGTTGTGGAAATCCCTCGAAGCGCTCGAGAGAGCTCACAAGGCTCAGCCGTTCCTCCGGCCCCGTCGGGCGCCTCGAGCACAGACACGCCGTCACGGTCGCAAGCGGTGGCAGGCGATCCGGATCAGGATTCGACGGACCGCATACTCGCTTCTCCCGGCAACGCCGGTGCAGAGCCCGCGCTCATTGAGCTGCGAGTGGAGGTGAGGAACGTCAACGGGGGTTCGACCGCACTGACTCTCACACTGCCACCAGGCACCCGTTCCAGCGCGGTTGTGGTGTTGGGTGTGGGCGACAGCCATCGGCCCGTCCTCGCCGACCGGCTCGCCGGTTTGTACGAGAGCCTGAATCGCCTCGCGGTGGTCGAGGGCCGTATTCTGGAGGACTACAGCTCCCGCGATCGTGACGGCCTTACGGAGGGGGCGGGTCCGGCCGCAGCCAGCGACTCGATGACGACGGGCTCACAGACAACCAGCGGAGTCGCGGGGCCGCACCCGGGCCTCGGGCTGCATCTCGCCGCCTTGCGCGCCGCTGGCGACTTCGATCGGTCGGGGCCAGAGGTACTGGCCTTGCTGGCGCTGGCGGCCCTGAGGGAACTGCGGCAGGTTGCGGGCTTGGCGCGGCGTGGCACGGCGCTTGCGGGCGTCGCGTGGAGACCGCCGCAGAGCGAAACCCTCGGGCGAGCCCAAGTCTGGCTGGTCGACGACGTGGTGGTAGATCGCGACAGCGGCATGGCCTCGGCCGTCCATGCGGGCTACGGCCTGGTGCGGTTGGCGGTGCTGAGTCAGATCTTGAACCGCCTGGCCTCTGAGGTGCCGGTCACGGCATTCGACACCACCTTGCGGGCGGCCGTCAACGGGCGAACCCGGTGGCGCGAGTGGGGCGCCGACGACGGGAGTGCCGACGGCAGTTCCTTCGTTGGGTGGCCCGTCACGGCGCGTAGCGCGGCGCAGGGGCAACTCGACGCGGGAGCCACGATTGTCGGGCCAGCTGTCATGCCTACGGGGGGTGCAGAGCGGCCGGCGTTCATCCCAGCCGTTGAGGGGGAGAGGGGTGAGGGAGAGGTCGCGAGTCGACTCGGCTCCGGCGCCGAGTCGCGGCAGGCGGCCCATGCCTGGTGGGCGATACCCGCTGGCGGCGGCACGCCGTCGGGATGGGTGTACGCCGATGGAACGCCTTCGCAGGGCCAGGTTGCGCTGTTCGAGGCGCGCGACGATCGCCGATTGGCCTCGGTGTTGAGTGGTGTGCGGGGGCTACATCAGGCGTTTCGCAGCTTGCTCTCGATGGGCGCCACCGAAGGGTCGCCGCTGTCAGGTCTGAGGCAGGGGGCCTGTGCGGCCGCAACGCTTGTTGCGGTGCAAGGAGGGAGCCTCGGGTCTTCTTTTCAGCCCGACATCACGCCATTTTGCGGCAACTAGTCGACCGCAATCAGCTGCAGCGTCAAGCGTAACGATTCACGAGCGAGAGAAGCCTAGCTCGCGACAGATTGCCGCCGAGCAGCGGATTCCGCGCCTCAGCGCTTCGAGCGTCATCTTCTCGTTGGGAGCGTGATTGTTCATGTCGGGCGACGCGTAGGGCACCGACAGGCTTGGTAGCCCCAGAACGCGAGTGAAAACGGTGTCGGGGGTCGTGCCTCCCAAGCGTGGCCGCATCCAGGGTTCCTGGTTGGTCGCCGCGCGAACCGACGCGACGACGAGGCTCGCCAGCGGGGTGTTCGGAGGTGTTGACGAGGGAGCGACCGACGCCAGGCGACGCAGTCGGGCGCTTGGATCGATCTTCTCGACACGGGCGCACAGCAATTCCCAGATCTCGTCGGGGTCCTGGTCGGGAACGAGTCGCATGTCGATCTTGCAGGCGGCGCGGTGGGGGATGACTGTCTTGGCGCCTGGCCCGGCATAGCCGCTGTAGAGCCCGCAAATATTGAAGGTGGGCTCGAACATCAGCGTTTCCCAAGGATGGAGCTCAGCTCGAGGAAACCGCTCCACACCAAGATCCTTCAACAGGCCTGCGCGATCGAGCGGTAACGCAGCCATCATGGCGAGCTCGTCGTCCGTCGGTGGGCGCACGCAGTCGTAGAAACCTGGGACCCGAACGGTGCCGCCAGGCTCACGCAGCTCACTCAGCAGATTCACCAGGTTCCAAGCCGGCGAGGGGGCGAGCCCGCCACGGTTGCCCGAGTGGAGGTCGCGGTTGGCTCCTCGAGTCTCGATCTCCACGTAGAGCAGGCCCCGGACTCCAAAAATGACGACAGGTCGCCCATCGTCGTGCACGGGGCCATCCGCGGTGATCGCCAGGTCGGCCTGGAGTTGGTCGCGGTGCTTGTCGGCTATGGCGGAGATCGTCGGGCTACCGATTTCCTCCTCGCCCTCGATGAGGACCTTGACGTTGACGCAAAGCTCGCCACGATCGCGAAGCCAGCCGACCGCGAGCAGATGGGCCAGCAGTTGCCCCTTGTTGTCGGCAGTCCCGCGGCCGTAGAGCGCCCCGTCGCGCAGCGTCGCCTCGAAGGGCGGCGAGCTCCACAGCTCGAGCGGCTCCGGTGGTTGAACGTCGTAATGGCCGTAGAACAGCACGGTGCGGGTGGCGTTCGGCACCGACACGCTTGCGAACACCACCGGTGCGCCCTCGCCACGCCAGGTTTCGGTTTCGAACCCGCACGCGGCCGCGATCTCCGCCGCGGCTCGTGCACCTTCCTCGAGGAGCTCCCCACGCGCCGAGACGCTCGCGACGGCGACGAAGCGCTGGAGCAGCGCGATCGCTTGGGGTTCGATTTCCGGACCGGGAAGGTCGTAACGCTCGGCAACCATAACGCGCCTAGTAACACCCTGTCCGGCTGGCGGCAAGCGGGACGGTGCCCGGCGCGAGCGCGAGTACGCCGCCGGGACGCTCCTCGGCCTGTGGGTTTTTCGCCGCTGCTAGAATGCATCCGAGCGCCTGAGGTGTCCTCTGACGCCCCGATGCGAAGAAACCCAGTAGAGAGTCCAAGAGAATCACCGGAATCACGATGATGGGCCCGCCGCAGCGCGGTAGCTAATGGTGGCGATCCGCGCCAGAGGCCAGCGGGCTTCTCAGCGTTGGCAGGTGAGCAAGGAGCAACGACATGAGTCCATGGATGACGAGCCCTGAACGCCGGGTCGGTCTTTCGGCGTGCTTAGTGGCGCTGGCGCTGGGTTTCCCGTTCGGTATGCGCACCGCCGCGGCCCAGGAAGAGTTCCCCGAGACGGTGCAAGCCTCGATCAGGCGTTTCGAGGAGGATGTCGAGCTGCGCAAGTGGCTCAGCGGTCCGGTCGAGTACATCATCCTCAAGGAGGAGAGGGACATCTGGGAAAAGCTCGAGACCGATGAGGAGCGCATCGCGTTCATCCGCTGGTTTTGGGATCGTCGTGACGATGACCCACGCGACGAGCAGAACCCGTTCCTCACCGAGTTCTATCAGCGAGTCGCCGACGTCAATCGTCGGTTTGCCGGTTTCCCTCGCGGTTGGAAGTCCGATCGCGGGCGCGTCTGGGTAATCCTGGGCCGACCGAGCAGTATGCGCTCACAGTCGCTCAGGAACTTCGGTCGCTGCAGCTCGCCGTCGGGGGTGGCGTGGGTCTACTTCACGAACAACATCAGCTTCCGTGCGCGGTACGGCGAGTTCAACGTTTACTTCATCGAACCTCGCCCCGGCCAGTACGAGGTCTGCGACCCGACGATGCTGGGCCCCGGTGCGTATCCAGTGAACCTGCGGCGCGCGATGGAGTACACCAACGAGGCGTGGGTGCTCGATCCGGTCACCGAGTTCGACGCCAGCGCCGGCGCGACTCCCTCGGCGTTGTCGGCGACGGCGGTAACCGAGATCGTGACTTCCGAGGAGCCGCTGAGCGTTCCGCTCGACGGCTGGGGAGTCGAAGGATCCGGCGGCGCGATCACGTTGCCCATCCAGATGCGGCTGCGTGACCTGGTTTTCGAGCCCATCGACGGCGCTTTCGTCGCCAAGTTGCAGCTCGAGACCGAGCTCGTGAACGCCGCTGGACAGCGGGCGACCGACACGCGAGAGCTGCTGCTTGCTCTGACTGAAGAGGAGCTTCAAGAGCTGGCGACGAGCGATTTGCACACGGCAGTGGCGATCTCGGCTCCGTCGGGCACCTATGACGCGAGTTTGCGCCTGTTCGAGCCGCTCTCCGGCAAGATGCGCAGCTGGCAGGGCTCGGTAGATGTTGCCGAGGTGGCGGGGCTCGGTCCGGCCATTGTCGGTAGCGTAGTCGTCCGCTTGCACGAGGGCGGCGAGGTTGCGGTATTGACGCCGCCAAGTGCGAAGTTCGAAGCGGGCCAGGAGATCGTTGTCGTCGCCTGGGGCCCCGGAGGCGCTCCCGATCCAGAATCTGTTGCGGTGGAGCTCATCAACCCGTTACACGAGGTCATCGCACTGCAAGTGGACAGCTCGCTCTGGGGTTCCACAGTCGCCGGACCCCTTATCGTGCGGGCGGTTTTTCCGGAGGACGCGGTGGGTGCGTTCACGCTGCGACTGACCGCCGGAGGCGATCTCGGAGTCCGCGAAACGGAGCTCGAGATTCGTTAGCCGGGCAGTGTTTGTCGCCGGGGGGCGTGCAACAAAGGAGGCAGTGGACTGCGTGCTAGGATTGTGGGCACGAACTTCGCTGGTAAGCGGGGGAGTTCTGCAGCCTACGGTCGTCGAGGGAAGCGATGCGCCTGACGCAAGACCAGATCGAGGTCATCGCCTTCCGGATCGTACACGACATTTGTAAGGTCGGGCTGATCTCGGTTTCCGATTCCCTCGACACCGAGACTCGCGTGCACCAGATCATCGCCGATGAGCTCCGCGTCGAGGACAAGCTCAACGACGAAGTCCGCGAGATCATGCAGGAACACACCGAACAAATCCGCCGCGCCGACGTCGAACACCACGAGATGTTCAAGGTCATCAAGGCCAAGCTCGCGCGTGAGCGCAACATGATTCTGTAGCCGTGCGACTCTCACGTGACAAGGTTAATCACCTTTCGCGGCTCGTAATCGACGGGCTGCTCGAAGACCCTGGGGTGCAGTTGCGCCGCGAGCCGAACAATGTACGTCTGGTGATCGTGCAGATCTTGCAAGAGGAGCTGCGGCGCGACGAGTTCATCGAGCGTCGCGTGCGCCAGAAGATCTCTTCGCAGAAGCGTGATATTCCCGAGGGCGGTGATGAGTGGGAAATCCTGCACCGCCAGTACTACCGTGAGGAGTTCGATCGCCACCGACCGGTGCGCGGCTGAGTCGGGCGCCCAGAGCCTAGGCTGAAGCGATGCGAGCACGGAGCGCGTTCCGGCTCGGTTTCGTCGCGGTTGCCGCGACGGTCGGGTTGGCGGTTTACACGCAGTGGAGTCCTCCAGGAGGCCAGGTTGCGGCCGGCGAGGAGGAGCCCATCGAGACCGCGGCACCGCGGCGGGTTCTCGAGACTCCCGAGAGCAACCGGCCGAGCCCGGTTTCGGCGGTCACCCGTTCGCTTTCGGTGACGCAGGTCGCGAACGACCGCGAGCGGTTCACCATTAAGGCTGAGGAACAGCTCGACTTCACGGACGGCTGGCAGGAATGGGCCGCTGTGGAGCTGAGAATCAGCGACGCCGAGGGCGACGGCGAGCCCGTCGTCGTGCGCGGCGATCGAATGCAGACCAGCGGCGACGTGGGCGCCTTCGAGGAAATCCAGATCAGCGACAACGTTCACGCCACGCTGCCCGGGGGGGTCGAGTTCCGCACGCGTCGCGTGGATTGGGATCGTGCTACGGGGGTCGTGAGCAATTGTCGCCGGAACACCTTGTGGTTTGCCGGACTCGAAGTGAAGTCGGATTGCCTCGAGCTCGCTACCAGCGGCCAGGACGAAGGTGCCGACACTCAGCTCGTGGCACGTCAGTTGAGACTCTGGGGGGATCTCGTCATCCGCTCCGATCCGGCGGTGGCCGAGTCGTCGTTACCGGCGAATCTGCGTGGTTCAGCGGAACGGCTCTTGATGGTGCCGGGCGGCGACACGGTGCTTCTGGAAGGAGACTCGCGGCTCGATTTCTTACAGGGCTGGCTGACCGGCGATCAGCTGACGCTGGAGCTTGGCGCAGGCGGTCGCTCTCTCCGCGATGTGCGGGCAAGCGCCGGTGCGCGTCTGCGCTGGTTTCCGAATGCCAAGGCCGCTCGTGTGGAGGAGCCGTCGAGCGAATTCGCGGATGCTGCTAGCGGCGTGGACGGCCGCTCGCAGGATCCTACCGACGACGGCGAGGAGGAGGATCGAGGTGGCTCGCACACGCTCCAGGGCGACAACGTGCGCCTTTCCTTCGACGCCGCCGCGACGGTGTCGTCGATTGAAGCCAGCTCCGAGGCTTCGGAGTCCGCCTCGCTGGCGTTCGCCGGCCGCGGCAAGCTCACAGCTCGAACGCTTCAGCTAGTTCCCGACGGCGACTCGCAGCGCGTCAAAGCCGCCGGCGGGGCGAAGTGGCGTGGTCGCGATCCGGATGGCGCATTGCCCTCCCTGGAGGCGGCTCGCTTGACACTCGTTGCTGGCGACGAGGGGATCCGCAGTCTCGAGGCGAGCGGCAAGATTGTTGCCGAGTTGATTGCGGAGGATGGTCAAAAGCGGCGCTTCCGCGGCGAGAGCCTGGAGTTGCGATGGCTGGAGGGTCGGCTGGTAACGGGCAAATGGTCGGAGAGTGTGAGCTTCACGGAGGGTGCGCGACTCCTCACGGCAAGCGAGGCCGACTACGATGCGGCCACAGGAGGCTGGATTCTGGGTGGCGAGCCTGCTCCTAGCGTGAGTGACGACGACCTCGACGTGCAGGCACCGCAGATCTCGCTGGCGGGATCCGGCGAGGTTTCCGCCAGCGGGGGTGTACGGGCAGCGATCATACCGGCGCAGCTCGGCGCTCTGCAGGCGATCTTCGGTGCAGGCGGAAGCGTCGGCGACGAGGACGATCCGGATCCAATGAGCGTCGCGCGCGTCGACCTGCGAGCGCCGAGCCTCGAGTTGGGGGCGCACTCGCTGCGGCTGGACGATGGATCACAGATCGTCTGGGGTGAGCAGTCGCTGGTCAGCGAAGCGCTCTTGCTGACCGGACTCGACGGCGGCCCGCAGCAGCTGCACGCGACAGGGGACGTCGAGCTCTTGGTGGCCTCCGGCGCCAGCGGGGCATCCTCCTCGGACGAGGCCAGCTCAGAGGCGCCTGAGTCCCAGGGTTGGATTACTCTGCGCGCCGATAGCCTGCTCGTCGAGGGTGATCCACCTGAGCTCAGGGTGGCCGGCGACGCGCAGTTTACCGATGGTGATCGCCGCGTAGAGAGCGACCGCATTACCGTGGCGCTCGGCGACGCCGGCGGATGGAATGTGATCGAGGCCGAAGGCGATGTGCGCTTCATCGAGCCCAACGCGCGTGCCGAGGCCGAACGTCTCATCTACTCGCCCCAGCTGGAGCGCCTCGAGCTGTTCGGCAGCTCGCGTACGCCCGCGCGCCTCGAGTACGGCGGTGTTGAGTACACCAGCGTCGAGGCGCTGACGGTCCACTGGCGCGACGATTCTGTTGAGGTAGCCGCCACCGAGAACGGCCGCACGGTGACCAACGTCGTTCGACGGCCCGACATCACGTCGATCCAGTAGCTCGTGGCGCGCTCTGTGGGCCTGCAGCGAGCGGCCGCTGAGCCCGGGATGTCAGCCAGCACCCCGCTGCGCTGCGCTCGCCAAACATGGGCCGAGCTCGGCGGGGTCGCCCCGCGGGCCGCGCTCGCGGACGAAGCTCTTACAAGTAATCCAGCGGCTCGACGCCGATCTCGTCGCCGTCCACCGTCTTCTTGATCTGGAATCCGGCGTACTCATCGTCGAGATCGACCAGTTCGAGTGGGACTGGTCTCTCCAGCTCGTTACCCTTTGGATCGCGGACCACGAGAATACGTGGTCTCGCCGGGTCGTCCGGATTGGCGTGTGACGAGACCGCGATAGCGCCGTTGTTCAGCTCGACACACGTGCCCGGAGGCCAGTATCCGAACATGCGCCGGAAGCCTTCGAACAGCGCCGTGTCGAACTTCTGTTCGGCTTCCTCCTCCATGATCCGCATCGAATCTTCGGGCGAAAGCGCACGGCGGTAGGGGCGGTGCGAGCGCAGCGCGTCGTAGACGTCGGCGATACAGACGATTTCGGAAACGAAGTGCAGGGGCCACTTGCCGCGGTCGGGGTTATCGACCTCGTAGGCGATCTGATGCTCGTAGGCCACGACCATCGCCAGGTCGCCGAGATCCGGAGCGGCCAGGAGTAGCTTGGCCCCGTCGGGGCTGTGGCGCTGCATGACTTCCCATTCCTCTTCGGTCAGCTTGCCCGGTTTGTTGAGCACTTTGGGAGGAACCAGTTCCTTGCCGATGTCGTGGAGCAGCGCGGCCAAAGCAATCTCTCGCAGCGTTGCGGGCGGCAACTCGAGGCCCTGAGCGATCGCCAGGCTGAGCATCGCAACGTTCACCGAGTGCGTATACGAGTACTGATCGTGGACCTTGAGCGAGTGGAGCATGAGTAGGGCAGCGGTCTGGTGGCTGGCGACCTCGACCAGGCTAGCGGCGAACTTGCGCGCCGCGTGTACGTGATCTCGGCTCAATCCCTCTCGCGCGGCACTGCGAATCCAGCGCGACGCCTCGAGCCCTGCGGAGTAGACCTCCCAAGCCGACGGAAGCGCGTCGCCGGTGCCGACGCCACCGCCGCCGAAACCACTACCGCCACGCTCGGTGCCGCCCAACGCCAGATGGCCGACTTCGATGTGCTCGATGCCGTCGCAGGCGAGCGCGCTCTGAAGATCCTCCACCCGCATGATCTCGTTCGGATCCGAGTTGATGTGGCGGATGAATCCCTCGATTTCCCATTGCCGCACGCCGCGCATAATCACGAGTCGTGAGACTCCGGCCGTACTCAGCAGCTTGGCGAAGCCCTTCAACAGGTCATTGTTGGCCGGCATCGCGTGCCGATCGTAGATGAGCTCGCCGTCGGCAAGCGCGATGCGGATCTCATGCGTCTCGCGCAGTATCTCCGCGGTATGGAGATAGAGGTTGCGGATGGATCGCCGCGTGCGCGGGTGCTCCGCGGGGTAAAGCGAGTCGCACTGCTGGGCGCCCAGCGCGAAGTAGGCGAACTGCTGCAGTTGTTCGCGGCTCTGCATGGGCACGCTCAGGGCTGCGGTTGAGCTCATGCCGCCGCTCGCTCGTTGTTGTTCGGTTCGTTCATGTGCCGCCGCACACTGAGATGGAAGCGTTTGTCAGGAGGTTCAGGGGGTAGGGCCTCGGGCCCCGGCGTGGTCGATCCAGTCGTCTTGGGTCGGGGTTCCTGGCAAGCGGCCAGCGCCCGCCGAGCAGCCTCCATCACGGGCAACCGGCGTCGTCGGAAGAGCCACGGCGCGCGCGTCAGCGGTCGCAGAGCGGCGGCCACCGAGGGATCTCCCATGCTGGCAATCGCTTCGAGCACGGCAACAAGCACTCGGGTGTTTTGGCCCCGCCAGTCGGGTGCCTCGAGGTGCTTGAGCAGGTCAGCGGCGGAGCGCATCGCGAAGGTCTCGGCAAGCGCGCGCAAGGCCGCCACGTGGACCTCGAGAGAACTGTCCGAAACCGCGCGCACCAGGGCGTGTTCCGCCCTGGTGCCACCGATTTTTGCGAGCGCGTTCAAGGCTTCGCAGCGCAAGCCTGGATCGGGGTTATTGATGGCGCCGGTGAGCAACTCGGCGCACTCAGGGAGTCGTACCTCGCCGATAAGCCAAATCAGCGAACGGGTGGAATTGACATCATCACCATCAAGATGACGGCCAACCTCGTCCAAGAAGCTTCGCGGTGAGTGGGTCACAATTCGGCGAAGGCGCTGGCGGGCGGTAGAAGACGGATTGTGACCAAGCGATTCGATGAGCACCGGCATGACGCATTCGCCAAGGTGCTCGAAGATGCGCCACAGTAGGTGGAAGCACTCGTCCGGACCGGTGGACAATGCCTCGACCAGAGCTTGCAGAGCCTCGCGCTCGCGTAGGCGTTGCAGCGCGTCCGCTGCCAGTTGCTGCTGGGCCTTGGGTCGCGAGTCCCGCTCGGCGTGGCACACGATGGTGCTGAGAACATCTTCCAGGAGAGCGAACTCGGCGTGTTCGATCAGACTGCCGAATTCCTCGACCAGAGAACCGATCAGCAGCGCGTAGCCGCTGTCCTCAGTTTCTCGCTCGAACAGACCGCGGGTCACGAGGATGCGTCGACGCCACAGGAATTGGGACTCGAGCTCGCGCAGCCGAGGCGTAGTCTTGTCCAGGTCCCAGTAGGCTCTGGGCGCGCCGGAGCGGACGGCTTGATCGAGCGTGCTGCTGTAGTTGCGTGTGATGTAGGGAGAGACGTCCTCGCCCAGTAGCGCGTCCGAGATCATGGGCCAGCTCTCGAGCAGGCCCTCCACGTTGGTGGCTTCGGATCCGCCGAGGAACGTGTCCATCACCTCCCGGCTGATCTCGCCTCGTGTGGGGCGTGAGCTGAGCAGGCGATTGAAGAGCCTGTAGAGCCTAGGCGTCGCCCGCTCGCGGTTGCGCAGGCTGTACAGGATGAGCTCTTTGACCTGCGCGTCGCTCAACGAGCTCGCAGCGCTCTGCGACACATCGATCGTCGACGCATGGATCGCACCTAGCAGTTTCGTGGAGGCATTTGCCATCTCCGCCGACATCTCGCCTTCCTCAGTGCTGAGCGCCGTGGAGGCTTGCTCGGGGTCGATCTCAACGGCCAGTGGGTCGGCGAGAATCTCGATCCATGCCTCGGGATCGAGTCTTTCGAACATGTCGCGCGCCATGTTCGAGAGTTCGTTGAACGTCTGCGGTCCGTTGGACACCGCGGCGCCGCCGAGCTTCTCGAGGCTCAGGCTAACGAGGTCGGCACGCGAGTAGCCCGCAACCGACCCCTTCAAGGCGTCGCGATCGGTGATCCATTCAAAGAACGTTCGCATCGACTCGGGATCGCCAGCGATCTGCTGCCAGCGATTGCCGGGGCGCGCGTCGCCTCCGCCCGGGACACCCGTACCCGGGTAACCGCCGGGTCCGTTGCCATCGCCGCCGTCGGTCGACGTTGTACCGGTGGTCTGCGCGGCATCAATCTCGAGCTCGTTGCCGAGCCCGGCCATCCAGGCCGGCGCGGAGCCGGGTGGGCCACCGGCGGCACCTGAGAATCCGGTGACGATGTTCTCCCACAAACGGTCGGCAGCGCAGGGGCCGCCGGAATCGTTGTCGAAGACGTTGCCGAGCTCGATGAAATGAACTTCGAAACCATCGAGTGCGCCCGTGGGAAGCTTCTCGACCGCATCGCGCAGCGCAGTCTCGTCTGCGCGTGTCGCCAGTAGGCGTGTCAGCGTGGCGAGCGCCGATTCCTCGGCTTCTGGCAACAGCCGCAGCCTTGCGACTCCGCGAGCGTGCAGATGGCTACCGAGTTGTTCGAACTGATTGGCGAGGGTGTCGTCGTTCAGTCCTCTCCAACGCACGGCCTTGGGCAAAATCAGCAGCTCGAGTGGGCCGGTGCTCAGCGCGTCCGCGAGCGCCTCGCGGCACTTCTCGAGGCCGTTTCTCGCGACCTCGGAGCCCAGCGGGTACATCTGTAACGCCTTGATCGCGAAAGTGAGTCGCCTGAGGAACGAAAGCGTTGCCGCGTCGCGTCGGCGCAGTAGCTCGATGGGTTGTTTCTCTGCGGCCATGGCTATAGTTCTCGCAGCCAGATCAGGCGACGTCGGTGATGGGGCCCGCGTGATCGATGTGTGAACCCAGCTTGCGCTCGAATGCCCGTTGCAGCTCTGTCTCTCGGACGATCGCGGGGATTACTTGTCGGCCAGTGAGCTCTTCGATCTTGCGAATCGCCTCTCGATCGAAAGGGTCGACCATGGCCACGATCATGGCTTCCGGGTTCGCCAGCACCGGGATGCAGCGCAACTCCTCGGCGACCTCGCGGGGAAGCATGCTGAGGGTCGCCGGGCTGATTCGATCGAGCGTGAGGGAATCGACCGACGCGTTCGGCGGGGTCCTCAACGCCGCCATCAGCTCTGCCTTGGAGACGATCCCCATGTCTAGCAGAATCTCCGCCAGCGGCATCTGCAGCTCGCGCTGCCGCCTCAATGCGGCGCGCAGCTGAGCACGGTCGATGACATGCTTCCGAACCAGAATCTGTCCGAGCTTCATAGCACCTGTCCACGGGCCCCAGTGAGGGCCCCTCGCCGGAACTAGATGAGATGTGAAGCATTCTATTGGTTATCGATGGCTAGTAAAAAGCACTAAAAAGTCGTCTTGGCGCCAGCCGACCGCTGCTGCACTATCGTGCTGTCCGACGCTTGGTTCTTCCTCGATCTGTCAGTTCGCGACAACTCCGATGGCTGATTGTGCGCTCTGTCTCAGAATCATGAATACCGTCGAATCAATCTCGCCGACGGTATCTCAGGGCGCCGTAAGTGATTGACAAAGAAGGAGAAACGTCGGGTGTCCTGGTGCAAGAAGTGTTTGACGGCGATGTTGGCGGATCGCTACGATAGCCGCACATGCAGGAACGGGGCCAGATAACGATGACGCCGCCAGCAGCAGAGCGCATGGGCGATCAGGAACTGGGGCGCGTGCGCCAGGACGGCCGTCGGGCGCTCACCCTGGAGGTTTCCGGCGTGGTAAAGGCCTACCGTGGCCGGCGCGTAGTCGACGGCGTGAGCTTGCAGATCGCAGAGGGAGAGGTCGTCGGGTTGCTGGGACCGAACGGTGCTGGCAAGACGACCACCTTCTACATGGTGGTGGGACTCACCCGGCCGGACGAGGGGCGCATCTCGCTCGGCGGCGCCGACCTCACCCGCGAGCCGATGTTCGTACGCGCACGGCGGTTCGGCATTTCCTACCTGCCTCAGGAGCCGTCGATATTCCGACGGCTCACGGTAGAGGAGAACCTCTTGGCGATTCTCGAGGGGTTGCCGATATCGCGCGACGAACGGTTGCGGCGCTGCGAGGAGCTCCTTGACGATCTAGGACTCGGCCACGTCGCGCGACAGCGCGGCTACACGCTCTCCGGCGGCGAGCGCCGTCGAGTCGAGATCGCTCGGGCGTTGACCACCAACCCCTCATTCGTTCTGCTTGACGAGCCGTTTACCGGCATCGACCCGATTGCAATCGCCGACATTCAGGGCCTGGTAGGCGAGTTGCGCGGGCGCGGCATCGGTGTTCTCGTGACCGATCACAACGTTCGCGAGACCCTGAGGATCACCGATCGCGCGTACATCATCACCGCTGGCAAGATCTTCCGTTCGGGCCGGCCGCAGGAACTCGAGCGTGACCCGCAGGTGCGAAAGATCTACCTCGGCGAATCGTTTAGCCTCAACTGAGTTCGACCATGGCACTCCAATTAAGACTGACTCCTCGACTGCAGCAGCGCTTGGTGATGACGCCAGCGTTGCAGATGGCGATTCGCCTTCTGCAGCTGAACAGGCTCGAGCTCGAGCAGACGCTGCAGCAGGAGATGGTGGAGAACCCGGTTCTCGAGGATCGCAATGAGTCGCCCTCCGATCTCGAGGGGGACGCCAATGCCGAGTCGGAAGCCGAGCCGCAGACCGATGCGGACGAGGCCGTCGTCGACAATCTCGATGTTGATTCGTTCTTCGAGCAGTACTTCGACTATCAGCCGACCTCGCCGAACATGCGCGAGCAGTTCGAGGCACCACCTTTCGAGAACACACTAACGGCAACGCCTTCGCTCTCGGACCACCTGCTTTGGCAGATCGAGATGACCGAGGTCAGTGCTCTGCGCCTCGAGATTTGCCAGGCGATCGTCGGGAACCTCGACCCGAACGGCTACCTGCGTATCGGCGCAGCGGAGTTGGCTGCGATGGACGACTGGGACATTGACGAGGTCGAGGGAGCCATGGAGTTGGTCCGGGAGCTCGATCCACCGGGTGTTGGAGCCGTCGATCTCCAGGACTGTCTCCTTTTGCAGCTGCAACGCTTGGACCTCGAGCACGATCTGGCGACCGCCGTCGTGCGCGACGGCTTCGCCCACTTGACGGCGCACCGGTTTCGCGAGATGGCGCGTCAGCTCGACGCCGATATCGAATCGGTGGCGGCAGCCGTGGAGCTCATCAAGACGCTCAATCCGCGCCCCGGCCAGGCCTACTCTGACGAAATACCGCGCTACATCATCCCCGACGTGTATGTCCGCCGGGACGGCGACGTCTATCGCATCGTGGTGAACGACGACGGGTTGCCCAAGCTCCGCGTGTCGCGGCTCTATCACGAGATGCTGAGCGCCGGCGACAGCCTGCCCAAGGAGACATCAGCCTACCTACAGGAGAAGCTGCGCTCGGCTCTGTGGCTGATCAAGTCGTACGGCCAGCGACAGCGCACCATTCGCAAGGTGGCCGAGAGCATCGTTGCGCATCAGCAGGACTTCCTTGCGAACGGAGTTGGAGCGCTGCGACCGATGGTGCTCCGCGACGTGGCGGACGACATCGAGATGCACGAGTCGACGGTGTCGCGTGTGGTAAACGGGAAGTACATGCACACCGCGCAGGGCATCTACGAGATGAAGTACTTCTTTCACAGCGGATTGGGCCATTCCAGCGGCAATGACGTGTCGTCGCGGTCGGTGAAGGAGAGGATCCGCAAGCTCATCGGAGGAGAAAACGCACACAAGCCGCTGTCCGACGCCGCGGTAGCCGCTCGACTGAAGATCGACGGGCTGAGTATCGCGCGCAGGACTGTTGCCAAGTATCGCGAAGAGTTGTCCATCCCAGCTTCCAAAGCGCGGCGAGCGATTCTCTGAGTTTGAGGCTGAGCGGGGCGATCTCTCGCCCTGTCGCGGAAAATCGATCGTCGCCAAGCAGCGAGGCCGGTATGAACGTCGAGTGGATCGAGCGAGGAACGAAAACCCCTAACCATCTGCGTGAACGAGCCGAGCGCCACCTGGGCAAGCTGGATCGCTACTCGCACGGCGACTCGGGGGCACGCGTTGTGGTGACCCACGAAGGCGCGGCGGGCAGCGCGCTGCGCGAGGTCGAGGTGGTGCTGCGCAATCGTCTCGGGGTGTTCGCAGCACGCGATGACTCGCGTGATCTGGCAGACGCGCTGCGTCGAGTTCTGGACCGCGTTGAGACCCAGGCACGACGCGCCCACGACAAATTGGTTGATCGGGGTCGCGGTGCCGCTGGCGCGGGCGAGGTGACCGACGCCATCGCGGGGTCGTCGACGGCGGATACAGACGATGGCTGATGACCGCACGAAGATGGAGCCGCCTGGGGAGGTCGCAGCGGCCTCAGACGATACCGGGCCCGGGCGTTCCTAGACCGAGCGTTGCACACCATGCCGTGTGGGTCTCGCCAGTGAGTAGTTCGCCGCTATCGGCGCTGGAACAGAAGGTTGCCGTACGCACCCTTCTCGAATCTGGCGCCCAGTATCTGGAGGTCAAGCTGCTGGCCGGCGAGGCCGGGCTCGATAACCAGATCACCGTCGCCCGCGTGCAGAAGCCGGGCTTGGCGATGACCGGATACGTCGATTTCGTGCAGCCAGGACGTGTGCAGGTTCTCGGGGCCTCCGAGCTGAGCTATCTCGCAACCTTGAGCGAAACCGATCGCGTGGAACGCCTCGCGGTGTTGTGCTCGTGCCCTCTCGCGTGCATCGCGGTCACCAAGGGCCTCGAGATTCCCGACGGTTTAGCCGAGCTGTGCAGCGGGCGCGGCATTCCGCTGTTGCGCAGTCCGCTGCTGTCGTCGACATTCATCGACAGGCTCAACGTTTTTCTCGATGCGCACCTGGCACCTCGCACCATCGTCCACGGCGTCTTGATGGACGTCTTCGGGGTAGGTGTGCTGCTGGTGGGCCCGTCGGGAATCGGCAAGAGCGAGTGCGCTCTCGATTTGGTGGTGCGCGGACATCGAATGGTCTCGGACGACGTCGTGGAGATTCGCCGGCGCGCTGGCAAGATCCTCGTCGGTCGCGGCCCCGAGGTGATACGACACCACATGGAGGTGCGTGGGCTCGGAATCATCAATATCGCGCACCTTTTCGGCGTCGCGGCCACGCGCCACCGCAAACGCGTCGAACTGGTAATCGAGTTTGAGCATTGGCGTACCGATCACGACTACGATCGGCTCGGGCTCGACGTGGAGACGCACGAGATTCTCGGCATGGAGCTGCCGCGTGTGCGCCTGCCGGTGGCGTCGGGACGCAGCCTCTCTGACCTGGTGGAGGTGACGGCGCGCAACCTGTTGTTACGGCTCAAGGGCTTCAGCGCCGCCGAAGACCTCACTCGACGACTCGCCGAAGCGAAGGACGATCCGCGTTTCATGGAAGGGGACTACGACCTCGACGAAGGAGATCTCGAGTAGGAGTAGTATCAATCCGTCTCCGCACCATGGCCCCAACGTCACTCGTGGCGCGAATTTGTACCAAGCACTCGCAGTGTTCATGAACAAGCTCAACGCATGATAGGCGCCGTGATCGTCACGCATGGTGGGCTCGCGGACGAGTTACTAGCGGCCATCGAGCGCATCGTGGGCTCCACCGAGAACATTCGTGCGGTGTCGATCGATTGGGACGATCCGGTGACCGACGCTCGCAGCCAGATCGAGGCGGCGATGGGCGAGGTCAACGCTGACCGCCGGGTTTTGATCTTCACCGACATGTTCGGTGGCACGCCGACCAACGTCAGCCTGACGTTCCTCGAAGCCGACCGCGTAGAAATCATTACCGGGGTCAACTTGCCCATGCTCGTAAAACTGACGAGCCTGCAGAACAGCGAGCAGCCGCTTCTCGAGGTGGCGCAGCAGCTTCGCGAGCGTGGGCAACGCAGCGTGTACATCGCCAGCGAGATTCTCACGTCGCAGCAGCCGATCTAGCCCAGCGCCCAGCGAAAATCCGATGATTCGATGATCCGTAAAGAGCTCGTCATTCTCAACAAATTGGGTCTACACGCGCGAGCCGCCGCCAAGTTTGTCAAGTGCGCCAGCTGTTTCGCCAGCGAGATCACGATCGCCAAAGACGCCATCAAGGTCAACGGCAAGAGCATCATCGGTGTGTTGCTGCTCGCCGCCCCGAGGGGCAGTCAGCTGATTCTCGAGGCCGACGGCTCGGATGAAGAGGCAGCCGCCGCGGCGGTGGCCGCGCTCGTGTCCGACCGCTTCGGTGAGGACTAGGCCCGTGTCAACCGACGCCGGCTCCGTCATCCTGAAGGGGATCGGAGTGTCTCCCGGTGTCGCCATTGGCCCGGCTCTCTTGCTCGAGCGGCAGCTGAGCCCGGTACCGCGCTTGGACCTCAAGCCCGGCCGCGTCGCCTCCGAGCTGGAGCGTCTCGAAGAGGCCTTGGGACGCGTACGAGGGGATTTGGCTCGCATCGAGGAGACGGCCGACCGCGAGCTCGGTGCCAGCGCCGCACAGATCATCGACGCGCAGCGGCTGATGCTCGACGACAGCAGTTTTGTCGATCCGATTCGCGCCCACATCCGTGATCAAGGTCACAACGCCGAGTGGGCCGTCAAGGAAACCGGTGCGCGACTCGCCGAGCGCTTCGGGCAGATCTCCGATTCCTACATCAGGCAGCGATCCAACGACGTCGACGACCTCACCGATAGGCTTCTGCGCAGCCTGGCAGGCGAGGCGCCGTTTCGCCTCGACTCGCTGACCATCGAGGTGGTGCTGATCGCTTCCGACCTGGCGCCCTCCGATACAGCCATGTTGGACCGTGAACGGGTGCTGGGCTTCGCCACCGACTCCGGGAGTCGTACGAGCCATACCGCGATCATGGCGCGGTCACTCAACATTCCGGCCGTCGTGGGCTTGCATGACGCCGCCGAGCAGATCGAGGACGGCGACTGCGTGGTCATCGATGGCAACGAGGGGCGCGTCATTGTGCGGCCATCGGTGACGACTCTCGCTGAGTACCGAGACAAGCAAGCTGCGCACTCCGATCGAGAAGAGGTGCTCCGGCGCACCAGCCATCTGCCGGCGCGAACCCCCGACGGCCACCCGGTCCGGTTGTACGCGAATATCGAGGCACCCGTGGAGGCGCACGTGGCGCGCGAGCATGGCGCCACCGGTATCGGACTGTATCGATCGGAATTTCTACACCTACAACAGCCAGGCTCCGCGCCGGACGAAGAGGACTACTACAGCGAGTATCGCGAGCTCCTCGAGGCGATGAGCCCCCACCCGGTGACCGTCCGCACACTTGACTTCGGAGGCGAAAAAGAAGCTCCCGAAGATCCAACGCTACACGACGCCAGTAGTCTTCTCGGACTCCGCGGGGTCCGCCGTTCGCTCCGCGATCGCGAGACGTTCGCGGTGCAGCTGCGGGGTCTGGTCCGTGCCGGTGCTCACGGCGAGCTGCGTGTGCTGCTGCCTTTCGTCACCGGCGTCGAAGAATTGCGCGAGGTCCGCGCGATGATGGACGAGGCGCGAGAGGCCGCGCGCGGGCAGGGACACGCGGTTGCCGAGCGCACACCTCTGGGTGCCATGATCGAGGTCCCCGCCGCGGCGATGATTGTCGACCAATTGGCCGACGAGGCCGAATTCTTGTCGATCGGCAGCAACGACCTGATCCAGTTCCTGCTCGCTGTTGATCGTCGCGACGACTCGGTGGCCCATCTGTACGAGCCTCTGCACCCGGCGGTGTTGCGACTGCTGCGGGAGGTGGTCGACGCGGCCGCGCGTCGGTCGATTCCACTGAGCCTGTGCGGCGAAGCGGCCTCCGACCCGCTCGTGGCGATGGTGTACATGGGCTATCGCTTCGAAGAGCTGAGCATGGCTCCGCGAGCGATCCCTGTCATCAAGAACGTTATCCGGAGCGTGCCCTTGTCCGAGGCAGAGCGGATCTTGCAGCAGGCGATGTTGCTGACGTCGGGCCGAGAGGTCCAGGAATTTGCCCTCGCGGAGCTGATGGCACATTTTCCCGACGGCCTGGTGGTCGCCGGGAGTGATCTTCGCGAATCGAATGCTTAGTCGGCCAGCCGACTTCCCGAAGCGCCGATCTCGGCCAGCGGACATCGGACTCGGGGCCTACACGCGTCGTCGAGCTCACGGCTGTAGGATAGGCAGCCCAAGACCGGGAATCCGCGAGGAGAGCATGCGCAAAATAGACAAGCCTTGGGGCCATGAGCTGATTTGGGCAGAGGCCGACGCCTACGTCGGCAAGATTCTGCACATTGAGGAGGGCGAGCAGCTCAGCCTGCAGTACCACGAGGTGAAGGAGGAGACGCTCTTTTGCCAGCAGGGTCGGCTCGAGCTTCAGGTTGATGAAGGCGAAGGTTTGCGGACCCTGATCCTCGAAGAGGGACAGGCGAAGCACATCCGGCCGGGCACCGTTCATCGCATGCGGGCGCTGACGACCTGCGATGTGTTCGAGGTTTCCACGCCGCACCTCGACGACGTGGTTCGCATCGAGGACCGCTATGGCCGAACGACAGACGACGACTGAACGCCGCTCGAAGGCGAGGTGAGGATGACGTCCGGGGTGGCCCGGGCGATACCGGGAGATGGCCGATGGCACGGGATTGGAATCGCCGCGACGTTGTGAGAACAGGACTCGCCGCCGGCCTCGGGACGCTCGGCGCGGTCTCCGAAGCAGGCGCCAACGGCGAGGTGACGACCACGGCCGGGCGAGGGGAATCGCTGCCATCACACGGCTCGCGCGCTAACCGCAGGCAGGGTGCTCGCCCTGTCGCAGTCTCCAGCAGTAACGGTCTCGAGGCCGTCAAGCTGGCGGTCGACCAGGTCAATGCCGGCGTCAATATCGTCGAGCGCGATCCCAACGACACGAGCGTCGGCTTCGGCGGCCTGCCCAACGAGGAAGGGGTCGTGCAACTCGATTCCTCCTGCATGCACGGTCCGAGTCGTCGCTCCGGAGCTGTAGCGGCGATCGAAGGCGTCAAGACACCCTCCAACATCGCCCAGCTGGTTGCCTACAGGACCGATCATGTATTGCTGGTGGGCGAGGGTGCGTCGCGCTTCGCGAATGCCCATGGGTACGGGCCCGAGAACCTACTGACCGAGCGCGCTCGCGAGATCTGGCTGCGCTGGAAAGAGAACGTCTCCGACACCGACGACTGGTTGGCGCCCGAGCAGGAGCACGAGGTTGCGGGCGCCGGATTTGAGCCCTTCGTGCGTGACTACGGCACGATCAACTGCAACATCGTCGATGCCGATGGCAACATCTCCGGCGTCACGACCACCAGCGGTCTGTCGTTCAAGATCCCGGGACGAGTGGGCGACTCGCCGATCATCGGTGCCGGTCTGTACGTCGACAACGACATTGGCGCCTGCGGCTCGACTGGACGCGGCGAGGCGAACCTGGTGGACTGCTGCTCGTTTCTGGTCGTCGAGTTGATGCGGCAGGGCTACCACCCGAAGGACGCCGCGATCGCGGCTCTCGAGCGCGTCGCCCACAAGACGGTCGCGCCTCGCCTCGTTCGACGTCTCGGTCAGCCGAACTTCAACCTGCGGTTCTATTGCCTCAACAAGGCAGGTGAGTACGCTGGCGCCTCGATGTACGGCGAAGTGAACGGCCGCACGGCAACATTTGCCGTGAGCGAGGGCGGCGAGAGTCGCCACGAGGATTGCGTCGCGTTGTTTGATTCGCTTTCTTGATCCGCCCCAAGCATCGACCGGCACACAATTCTCGGCCGCTGGGGTGCACAATGGGCGCATGAGCATTACAGCCGCGTGTGCCGGAACGGGAAGATCGCCTCTCCATCTCCTCGGGCGGGTGTTTGTGCCGGTCGGCCTGCCGGTGGCGCTCGTGCTGCTTGTAGCTCCGGCCGGCCTCCAGGCTCAGGGATCCGGAGCGGGGGCGGGCGCGGTCGTCGTGGCGACGCTTGCCGAAGTCATCCATCCGATTAGCGCCGAATTCATCGTCGACGCCGTGGCCGACGCCGAGCGCCGCAACGCCGAGCTGCTGATTCTGCGGCTCAACACGCCGGGCGGCCTCGACAGCTCGATGCGAACGATCGTCCAGGCGATGCTCGGCAGTCGAGTACCGATTTGTCTATTCGTCGGACCTTCTGGTGCGCGTGCCGCGTCGGCCGGCTTCTTCATGGCGATGGCTGCCGACGTCGTAGCGATGGCACCGGGTACGAACATGGGTGCCGCCAGTCCGGTGCCGATTGGCGGCGGCACGGTTGACGAGACGATGGCCAACAAGCTCATGCAGGACGCTGAGGCATACATGCGCAGCCTTGCCGAGCAGCACGGCCGGCCGGCCGATCTCGCCGCCGAGGCTGTTGCGGATGGGCGCTCCTTCCGTGCCAGCGAGGCGCTCGAGTCGGGCCTGGCGGATCTCGTCGTTGACGACATAGGGGACCTCCTTTCGGCGCTTGACGGTTGGGTGCTGCAGCGCCGCGAAGGTGAAGTGACACTGAACCTCGCGAGCTCCGAGAGGATCGAGCTCGAGCTCAGCTTGCGACAGCGCATCCTGGCGATCCTGGCCAACCCGCGGGTGGCCTACATGCTGATGCTGATCGGGCTCGGAGGCATCTACTTCGAGCTCTCGACCCCCGGGGCGGTGTTGCCGGGTGTGCTCGGGGCGATCAGCCTCGTGCTGGCTCTGCTCGCCTTCCAGGTCCTGCCGATCAGCTTTGCCGGCCTCGCGTTGATTCTCCTGGCGCTGGTTTTCTTCGTGATCGAGATCAAGGTCACTTCGTACGGACTGCTGACTGTGGCTGGGCTGGTGTCGTTCGTGCTCGGATCGTTGATGCTGGTACCCGGGCCCATTCCAGAGATGCGGCTGGGCTTGGGGTTCGTTCTCCCTGTCGCAATCGTCGTCGCTGGCCTGGCGGGATTTCTGCTGTGGCTGGTAGTCGGCGCTCACCGCGGGCAGGTGCGGACGGGCACTGCGGGCCTCGTGCACGAGCTCGGCGAAGCGCGCACCGCGTTCGGCCCCGGCGAGCGCGGCAGCGTGTTCGTGCACGGCGAGCTTTGGCGAGCGCGGTCGGATTCTTCGGTTCGAGCCGGCGACACTGTGGAGGTGCTGGCTGTTTCCGAGGGCATGGTGGTCGAGGTGCGCGTGTCACAAGACTCGACGCCAGATTGAAACAGAGAGCTCTCTTCCCAGGTCGCCCAATCGACTTCCGTTCGTCCACTGACCGTCAGGAGTAGTCGACATGCTGGCTCTATCGCCATTCGTCATGGTCGTTCTCATCCTGGTCTTCTACTTGGCCAGCGTCGTTACCATCCTCAAGGAGTACGAGCGCGGCGTCATCTTTCGCCTCGGGCGGTTGCTGCCGGAAACCAAGGGCCCCGGGATCATCTTCGTGTGGTGGCCGATCGACAAGATGGAGCGCGTGTCGATGCGCACGGTCGTGCTCGACGTGCCACCGCAGGATGTCATTACGCGAGACAACGTCTCGGTGAAGGTGAACGCTGTTGTCTATTTCCGAGTGATGGATCCGACGAAGGCGATCGTCGAGATCGAGAACTTCGCCTACGCCACCAGCCAGCTCGCTCAAACCACGATGCGTGCCGTCCTCGGTCAGGTCGAGCTCGATTCCTTGCTGTCGGAGCGCGATCGACTCAACGCTGACCTGCAATCGATTCTCGACGCCCACACCGATCCCTGGGGCATCAAGGTCTCGATGGTCGAGGTCAAGCACGTTGACCTGCCTCAGGACATGGTGCGCGCCATCGCCCGGCAGGCCGAGGCGGAGCGGGAGAAGCGCGCCAAGATCATCCACGCTCAGGGCGAGGCTCAAGCCGCCGAACAGCTGCACGCGGCGGCAACCGTTCTCGCCGCCGAACCGGTGGCGGTTCAGCTGCGTTACTTCCAAACGCTCACCGAGGTGGCTTCCGAGCGCAGCTCGACAATTGTCTTTCCCCTGCCGATGGATCTCATTTCGAGCTTCTTGGGGCGTCGCGAAGACAAGAACGAGGGCTGACGGGGTAGGGGCCGGGGGGCCGTGGATTAATCGCCGTCGCAAGAGAAACGGCCGCAGATGGGCTAAAGTTGTCGACGCGGGGCGAACGGCTTGGGGGGCTCGTTCGACCGAGACACCGGTTCTTTCGGCCTGGGCAAGGGTGGGACTATGAAGAACTCCGCAGGACAGAGTTTCTACGAGATCCAGCTCAGCAACGGCAGCCTGATCGTCGCCTTTCTGATCGCAGTCGGGCTTGGCGTGTCCGTTTTCATGCTGGGCGTGATGGTGGGACGTGGACAGGCGCCACCACCGCTGGATAGCGGCGGGTTGGTGGAGAGCTTCGGCTCGGCCTCGATGCCGGAAGGCACGGCCGTCGATCCGGACCTCGAGTTCTTCGAGCGCGTCAAGGATCCTATCGACGACTCCTCGGACGGCGCCTCCTCAGAGCCGATGGGCCCGCAAGCACCGGCCGCCGACACGACCGCCGACTCCGATGCCGGAGAGCCGGCCGAAGCTGTGGCGGAGCCTGTTTCCTCGCCGCCGCAGACCTCCACGCCCGTCAGATCTACGCAGGCCCGCCCGACGGTTGCTGAGTTGCCGGCCGGGTTACCGCGAGCCGATCTCGAGATCCCCGCTGGTCGTGGCTGGGTCGTACAGGTGAAGTCGACACCGACGCGCTCGGAGGCCGACGACTTGCAAACCGCCCTCGCCGAGGCGGGATTCCCCGCCTTCGTGATCACCGCCGCCGTCAGCGGTCGGGCGACCTACCGCGTGCGGGTGGGTCGCTATCCCTCCAAGGCCGATGCGACGGCCATCGAGGAGGCGCTGAAGGCTCGCCGCTACTCGACCTGGGTAACGGATAGTTAGCCTCTCGCGCACTGCGTTGCTCTTTCGACGGGCGGGAGACGATCCAGGGTTGGGGGGATCGGCCACGCTGCATTCGCCGCCTCCGTCCCGGTACGCCTGGGCGGCGTTGCTCTTGGGCGCCGTGGCTCTTGCCGCCGCCTTTCCGAAAGTGGGCGTGCATGGGCTCGCGTGGATCGCTCTCGTGCCGCTCCTGCTGGCTGTAGAAGGGGTTGATTCGCGCACTGCCTGGTGGCGTGGCGTGGCATTCGGTGCTGTCTATCGTGCCGCCACTCTGTACTGGGTGGTCGGGGCGATGACTCGTTTCGGGGGCTTGTCGCTGCCGGTGGCTCTTCTCGCCGCGGCCGCGCTCGTGGCGTACCTGGCGGCCTACGTGGGCCTGTTTGCGGCGTTGGTGACGCGCTTCGCCGCACCCTCGCCGTGGTGGCCTCTCGCCGTTGGTTGTTGCTGGGTCGGGCTGGAGTATGCACAGAGCTCGCTCTTCACCGGCTTCCCGTGGAACCTGCTCGGCTACGCCGCAGCGGAGTTGCCAGCGCTGGCTCAAGCGGCGTCGATTGGTGGCGTTTATCTGCTTTCCTTCTTGATCGTCGTCGTGAACGCAGCGGTTGCGGTCGTGTTCAGGGACCGCGCCCGTCCCGCCGTTGTTATGGCGATCGTGGTCGCCGGGCTCCCGGTGTGTTTGTTTGGGGCGTACGGCGCGATCGAGCTCCTGTGGGCTGGAGACACCGACCAGCAGCGACTGACGACTTCACTCGCCGCGGGCGGATCGTCCGCCACGCTCGACGTGGGACTGGTACAGGGCAACGTGCCGCAAGAGCTCAAGTGGGACGCTGGCGCGCGCCAGGAGCTCGTCGATCGCCACCTACAGATGAGCCAGAGGGCGGCCGCAGCCGGTGCCGATCTGGTGGTCTGGCCCGAGAGCTCCTGGCCAGATCCTTACGGGCTGGATCGCGATCCGGTCACCCTGGCGCGGCTGGGCGACATTGCGGCGACGTACGACACAGCGCTGGTTGTGGGCACGATCTACGTGCACACCCGGTTGGAGCCGGCGCAACAGGCCGGGGACCAGGAAGAGGTGTCGGGCGTGGCGAATGCCGCGCTGGTGATCGAGGCCGACGACTCCGCACCTGAAGATACGGTGGCTGTTGTCGCGGGCGCGGGGCGCATCGGCGATCGCTACGAGAAGGAGCGATTGGTTCCGTTCGGCGAGTACCTGCCGCTGCGCCGCTGGCTCCCCGACCTGGGGCCGCTCGTCCAGGCCGTGGGGGAGATGCGTCCCGGAGCGCCGGCCCAACCCGCGCTCCGGATCGCGGCTGCCGGCGGCATCGGAATCGGCATGGCGATCTGCTACGAGATCGTCTTCCCCGCGCTCGTGCGCCAACGAGTGCGTACCGGCGGCGAAGTTCTGGCGACGATCACGAACGACGCGTGGTACGGCACCAGCAGCGGGCCGTACCAGCACTTCGCCATGGCCCGCCTGCGTGCCATCGAGACCCGGCGCTACCTCGTCCGAGCCGCTAATACAGGGATTTCCGCCGTCATCGATCCCTGGGGACGAATCGTGTCGCGCAGCGAGTTGGGAGAGCAGACGATTGTCAGCGGCACGATCGCACCGCGCTCTGATCGAACTCTGTACGTGCGCTTCGGAGACGTCGCCGCGATTCTCTGCTCGCTGTGGGTCGCCTGGCTCTTGTTGAGCCCTTGGCTGGCGGCGCTGACCACGAGGAGTTTCCGGCCGCGGGCCCGGTAGTGGGCAGGCGGCAGTGCTGCCAAACCCTGGCCGGACAATCTCGCGCATGGTGACCGAGCTTTCGAGCTATCCTGAGCCGCCGACTCGCACGCTCGCACGGGCCGGTGGGCGAGTCCAATCACAGAGGAATCGATGATCGAAGACGCGCGAAGGGCACTCGAGGATCTGCGATCCCGCTATCAGGCCCTGGGAGGTCATCTTTGACCCGAGCGGCTGCAGCGAGCGCCTAGCCGAGATCGAGCGGCGCATGGCGGCTCCCGGCTTCTGGGACGACGGCGGCGACACCGACCTCATGCGTGAGCGCACCGGCCTCGAGGTCCGCCTGGCGCTCGCCGAGCGTCTGGATTCTCTCTTCGACGACGCCGAGGCGATGCTGGAGCTCGCCGCCGAAGGCGATGAGGGTGCCGACGTCGAGGGCGTCGAGGCGGTCAAGGCGCTGGGCGCCGAAATCGACGCCTTCGAGACGCGCATGCTCCTTTCGGATCCCGACGACGGCCGTGTCGCGTTGGTGGACATCCACCCGGGCGCCGGCGGCACCGAATCGCAGGACTGGGCGGCGATGTTGCTGCGGATGTATCAGCGCTGGGCCGAGGCGGGCGATTACCGCGTCGAGGTGATCGACGAAACTCCGGGCGAGGAAGCAGGCATCAAGAGCGCGACCGTTCGCATCGATGGACCGTTTGCCTTCGGCTACCTGAAGGGCGAGGCCGGCGTCCATCGACTGGTACGGATCTCGCCGTACGACGCCGCTCGCCGTCGACATACCTCGTTTGCGTCGGTGTCGGTGTCGCCCGAGATCGACGACGACATCGAGATCGAAATCGAGGACAAGGACCTCCGCGTCGACACCTACCGCTCGAGCGGGGCTGGAGGCCAGCATGTCAATGTCACCGATTCGGCCGTCCGTATCACGCATCTGCCGACCAATATCGTTGTGCAATGCCAGGCCGAACGCTCACAGCACCGAAATCGTACGAAGGCGATGGGGGTGCTACGGGCCCGCCTCTACGAGCTCGAGCGTCGTAAGCGACTCGAGCACATCCAATCGCTCCACAAGGGCAAGATGGACATCGGCTTTGGCTCGCAGATTCGCTCGTACGTGCTGCATCCGTATCAGCTGGTCAAGGACCATCGCACGTCGGTCGAGAAGGGCAACGTCGACTCCGTGCTCGACGGCGACCTCGGCATGTTCATCGACGGCTATCTGCGATTTGCGGCCGACTAGAATCCTGTAGACGGTCTCAGTATCTGCCGCCGCCCTCGATCCGACCGTCGCGGATGAAGTAGTCCTGTTGATAGTGCGGCAGCCCGAGGATGGCGTGTTCGGTTTGGCCGCAGGTGCGCGTTGGCGCGGTACCTTCCAGGTATCCCACTTCGAGCCGCTCCTGGCAGTAGGGGCCGTGCAGCAGGCCTGTGTAGGGGTCGATCGTGCGCAGCACAACGTTGCCGGGTCGGGTGAACCGGGTCGGCCGCGCATCGCGTTCAGCCGACCTCATGACTCGCATCCAGATCGGCAGCGCCGCCCGCGAGCCGGTCTCGAGGTTCCCCAGCGTGACCTTCTCGTCGTGCCCCACCCAAACCGCCACCGTATGGTACGGAGAGAAGCCCACGTACCATGCGTCGGTGTAGTCGTCGGTGGTGCCGGATTTGCCTCCGAGCGGAAGCTGAAGCTCGCGGGCCATGCCGCGCGCGGCCGCTCCCGTACCGCGCTCGACACCGGCTACCATCATCCTGGCCACCACATAGGCCACGTCGGCGTCCAGCACGTCGCTGGCTTCCGGCTGTTCGCGCAGCAGCTCGCGCCCATCGCGCGCCAAGACGCGACGCAACAGATGCGGCCGGATCAACACGCCTTGGTTCGGGAAGACGCTGTAAGCGCGGGCGATTTCCCACAGAGAGACGTCGATGACTCCGAGGCCGAGCGCAAGGTAGGGACGCAGGGGGGCGCTAATCCCGAATGCGTGCGCCGTTGCGATGACATTGTTGACGCCCACCGTCTCCTGCAGCTTTAGCGTGAAGACGTTGCGCGATTTCGACAGCGCCTCTGCGGATGTCGTCGCGCCGACGTACTCGTTGCCGAAGTTGCGGGGTGCGTATGGCTCTCGTGTCGTGGGGTCGCGGAACGTCGTTGGCTGGTCCACCAGCACGTGTCCGGCCGTCAGACCCTGCAGCAAGGACGCGGTGAAAACGAAGGGCTTGAAGATCGAGCCTGTTTGGCGCACGGCTTGCGTAGCACGGTTGAACTTGCTCTCGTCGAAATCACGCCCGCCAACCAGGGCCTTGACCTCGCCGGTTCGATTCTCGATGACCAGAATCCCGCCCTGAGCCTGGGGCTCCTGGTCGAGCGACACAGCGTAGGTGGTCGCTGCCTCCCCGGTTTCCTCCAAAACGTCGCCCGGCACTGAGCTCAGCAGGACGCTGATCACGTCGCCGATACGCAGCAAGCTGCTCATCGACTGAGCTCGGGTCCACCCGGCGTCCTCGATGGCGAGCTCGATGATCTCCTCGTCGATACGCAGACGGGCGGCCGCCGTTGAAACCTGCATCACAACCGCGGGGACGATGTCTCCGGCGCTCAAGGCGAATCTCCAGCGCGGGTCACTGAAGGTCTCCGGATCGAGCCCCTCCGAGCGCAAGTTGCGCTGGTCGCCGCGCCAACCCTGGCGCTTGTCGATCTCTCTGAGGCCCCAATCCAGGGAGGTCTCTGCTGCGATCTGCAGCTCGCGGTCGAGCGTGGTGTAGACCTCGAGTCCCGAGCGGTAGATCCCGTTGGTGCCGTACAGCTGGATGAGCTGCTTGCGGATCTCTTCCTTGAAGTACGCGGCGATGTCGCGATCGGGACTGGCTTCGCCGAGGTTGATCGGAGTGGCCTTCGCCTCCGCGAGCTCGTCGTCGCTGACGTAGCCTTCGGCGTGCATGCGGTCGAGCACGGTGTTGCGTCGGTGCAGTGCCGCCTCGGGATGCAGATGGGGGTTGTAGTCGGCTGGACGCTGAATGATGCCGGCGAGCATGGCCGCCTCCGGCAGGTCGACCTCAGCGATCGTTTTGCCGAAGTAGTACCTCGCCGCGGCCTGGAACCCGTACGTGTTGTACCCCATGTAGATCTGGTTGGCGTAGAACGCGAAGATCTGTTCTTTCGGGTAGTGCCGCTCGATCTGGATGGCGTAGATCGCCTCGCGCACCTTGCGCTCGAGGGTCTTGTTCTTGGGCAGCCAGGTGTCGCCGCCGAGGCGAAGGTCGAGGTTGCGCGGGATCTGCATCGTGATGGTCGAAAACCCCTCGCAAAAATACCCACATCGCAGGTCGGCGAGAGCCGAGCGGAAAACCGCCCAGGGATCGATCCCGACATGACTGAAGAAGCGAGAGTCCTCGATCGAGATCACCGCGTTGACCATCACCTCCGGGATATCTTCGAAGCCGAACAGCTCGCGGCGCTCGAGGGACCACTCGGCGAACGGCAGTTCTCGATCGTCGTGGATCCGCGTGATGACACTCGGGTGATAGTCGCGCAGCGCGTCGACGATCTCGGCTTCGGGCGTGTAGGCGATCAGCCAGCCGGTAACAAGCCCGAGCGCCGTGCTGCCGCCGAGAGCCATCCACAGCGGCCGGAAGCGCAGTGCGGGCAGCAGATAGCGACGGGAGGCGTGCAGCGCGTGTTCGATCATCCGGTCCGGGAGGCCCCTGCGTCGATCTGACGGCAGCGGAGGAGAAGCAGCGCTTGGCCTTGAAACCGGGCCGGTAGCGGCTGTGGGCGATTGTAACAGCTGGCCTGTGGAGAGTTCATGGCACAATTCAGGTGACAATTCAGGCCCGCGAGCACATCGTCTTGACCGAAGGCACGGCGGATGGTTCCATGTGCATTAGCACTCTGTGGCGTGGAGTGCTAACGACGCGTGGAATCGTGGGCGGGCTCCATTCCAACGGCGTTCCCAGGCTTTTGTGGGTGATGGCACTGGTGTGTGGACAACACCGCAACAGTGCACTCCTTTTCTAGGTGGAGGCGGCAACGGTGACAAGCGAGGCAAAGCTGACGGATCGCGCCGCGGCCGTGCTCGATGCAATTGTCGAGCGCTACATCCTCACGGGTGAGCCGGTGGGTTCGACGGCGGCGAGTCGCGACCTGGCCGAGCGCGTCAGTCCGGCTACGGTACGCAATGTCATGGCCGAGCTGGAGCGCCTTGGCTATCTCGAACAGCCGCACACCTCAGCGGGCCGTCAGCCCACGCGGCGTGGCTATGATCGCTACGTGCGCTATCTGCTCGCGGAAGGTCGCTTCCAAGGTGTCGACGAGAACAGTCTGTGTGAGCGCCTGCAAACCACACCGATCGACGTTACCGAGCTGTTGCAACGCACGTGCAATCTACTGGCTGAGCTCTCGCACCTCGTCGGCGTGGTTCTTGTTCCCGCTTTTGCCGATACCGTTTTTCAGCACGTCGACTTCGTAGCGCTGGAGCGCAAGCGCGTGCTCGTGATCGTGGTGTCGCGCAGCGGTCGGGTGAGCGACCAGATCTTCCAGATGATCGAGCCCATGAGCCAGGAGTTGCTCGACCGAGCCTCTTCGTATCTGGTGAATCGGTTCGCCGGGCGTAGCCTCAGCGAGGTCGCACGGCGATTGCGCGAGCTGCATATCGAGGCCAGCGAACGTCTTGACCATCTTGACCGTCACGACGACGGCGACGGTGTTGACGAGATTCAGCGGCACGCGATCGAGCTCGGCGCTCGCGCGATCGCCGCCGAGCCCGGCGGCTATGACGTGATCGTCCACGGCACCGCGCAGCTTGCTGACCAGCCCGGGCTCGAACGACGACACGAGCTGCGCGCCGTTCTCGAGGTGATCGAGGAGCGCACCCAGTTGTCGCGCGTGTTGTCCAGAAGCGTCGGCGAGGCGGAGCCGCGTGTCTTGATCGGTGGCGGATTGTTGCCCGAAGAGCTCGGCGGCTGCGCGCTCATCTCCGCCAGTTACCGCGCCGGGGACAGGCCGCTGGGCTCACTCGCCGTGCTTGGCCCAACACGGCTCGCCTACGCCGAAACAATCGGCCTGGTGCGCTCGATGGCCAACGCTACTTCGGTGCTCTTCGGCCGTCTGCGGAGCTGACCTGAGGGCCAGCGTCGGCGCAGCACCATCAGTGACCGCGTGAGTTTTCGATGACCGAGGATCGCAAAAACGGAACTTCGAAATCGCCCGACGACCCTGACGGCGACTTCGACCCGAGATCGGCCGATCGTCGCTCAGTATCGTCAGAGCCGGTCGAGATCAACGAGACCGACATGCTCGACTCATCCGACAGTGCCGGCGTCGACCTCGCTGAAGATACGGGGCAGATCGCTGTGCTGCGCGACCAGCTGCAGCGCTCGCAGGCCGAATTGATCAATTTCCGTCGACGTGTTGCCCGCGACCGCGAGCAGGTGCGGCAGACGAGCCGTGCGGCGATGCTTCGCGAGCTTCTGCCGGCGATCGACGATTTCGCCCGCGCGCTGTCACCCGCGGCGGAGGAGAGCAGCTTCGACGCCTATCGCGAGGGGTTGGATCTGGCGCTGCACAATCTTCACGAGGCACTTCGTCGTGTCGGTGTGGAGCGCCTCGACGCGCTCGGTTCGATCTTCGATCCGCATCTGCACGAGGCGATCGAGACCGTCGGCACCGATGATCCGCAGTCCGACGGTCGGATCGTGGACGTTCTCCAGGCGGGCTACCGGCTCGACGGCCAGCTGCTGCGGCCGGCCCGGGTCGTGGTCGCCAAGGCGCCTGCTGCCGAGCCCCGCGAGCCCGGCGACAGTGGTACGGGCTCGACGCGTTTCGAGGTACTGGCGGATCCGGAGTCGTCGCTGAGCGACGAGGACTGACGTGGCGAACCGCGACTACTACGAGATCCTCGGGGTCGGGCGTGACGCCGAGGCGGCCGAGATCAAGAAGGCGTACCGCGCCGCGGCGCTGCGTTATCACCCCGACCGTAATCCAGGCGACAGCGAGGCCGAGGACAACTTCAAGGAAGCGGCGGAAGCCTACTCGGTGCTCGCCGACCCGGAGCGGCGTAGCCGCTACGACCGATTCGGAGCCGACGGTGTTCGCGGTGTTCGCCCCAATTTCGAGGGTGATCTGTTTGCCGACTTCTCCGACATTCTCGGCGGGTTTTTCGGGTTCGACGTCGGCGGCAGGGGACGGCGGACGCGCGGAGGCCCGCAGGCCGGCTCGAGCTTGCAGTATCGGCTCGACATTGACCTCGAGCAGGCCGTTCGCGGTGACGAGATCGAGATCAAGATCCCGCGCAAGCGAGCCTGCGCCGAATGCAACGCCACCGGTTCGGCGAGCGCCGCGGCGCCGACGGGCTGCACGCAGTGCGGCGGCAGCGGGCAGGTGCATCAGCGACACGGCTTCCTCACGATTGCCGTGGCCTGCCGGGCATGCGACGGCGAGGGGAGTGTGGTTAGTGATCCGTGCGAGCGCTGCGGTGGCGTAGGCCGCGTGGGTGAGCGCGCCAAGCTCAAGATCAAAGTGCCGCCAGGAGTAGATAGCGGCATGCGACTCCTACTGCGCGGCGAAGGTGAGGCGGGCCGGCGCGGTGGGCCGGCGGGCGATCTGTCCGTTTTGATTGGTGTCCGAGACCACGCCCGATTCGTGCGCCGCGACAGAGACCTCTTCACGCAGGTGCCGGTGAGCTTTCCGACCATGGCTCTCGGAGGCGACGTGGAGGTGGTGACGCTCGATGGTGAGCCCGCGCGCGTGACGATTCCTCGCGGCGCGCAGCCCGGGACCATTGTCGATGTCGCCGGACGTGGCATGCCGAGCGTCAACGGCGGCCGCCGCGGAGACTTGAGGGTGGCTGTTCAAGTCGCGGTGCCGCGCCGACTGGGTGAGCGCGAACAGGAGATCCTCGAGGAGCTCGCAGAGCTCCTTCCGGATGCTTCGTACGATGACGAAACTCCGTCGTGGTGGGACCGGTTGCGCGATGCCCTCGGCTAGCGCGTGTACGGCGTGGTGAAGCGTGGTGCCCGGCGAACGCCCCCGCGGCAGCGCTTCCGCGTAGTCCCTGGAGCTCTCGACAAGGAGCCGATCCCGATCACGCCGCGTGAAGCGCGGCACATGCTCGTGCTGCGGTTACGTCCCGGCGATACGGTGCACCTCTTCGACGGCGCCGGTAGCGAAGTGAAGGCGCGGTTGGCACGGCTCAGTCGAGCCGGAGGCGCGGCCGTCGACGCGCGCAGAGTCAGTGGCGAGCAGGAGCCAGTTTCCGATGCTCGCCTCAGTGTTGCGCTGTTGCAGGCGGTGCCTCGTCGGGCACGTCGCTTCGACACGGTCGTTCGGCTAGCCACCGAGCTCGGTGTTGCACGCATTGCGCCCTTGTTGACGTCACGCGGCAGCTCGATGGACGAGGAGAGCTCGTCGGAGCAGCGCCTCGAGCGCTGGCGCCGCATTGCCGAGACCGCCGCCAAGCAGTGCGGCCGCCTGATGGTCCCCGACGTCCTCGAGCCGGTTGAATGGGCCAACCTGCCATGGGAGCGGTTACCGCGGCCGCGGCTCTTGCTGCATCCCGACTCTGGCTCTTCTCCCTTGCGCGAGGTCCTCGAGGGCGAGGCACCGCTGGCGGCGACGTTGATTGTCGGGCCCGAGGGCGGCTGGTCGCCGGAGGATCTCGAGCGTGCCCAAGAGCGTCAAACCCAGCGCGTCAGTCTGGGGCCCCGCATTCTGCGCGCCGACAGCGTTGGTGTGGTGGCGCTATCGATTTTGCAGCACTGCTGGGGCGACCTGGGTTAGTCGGTCGTTCGCTCCGACGGCTGTTAGCCGTGTGCCGCGATTGGGCGGAAATCGGGCGCCTTCATGAAGACTGGCCGGCACATCTGAAAGAGCCGGCTGCTGAGACGTGGGCCGACCCTTTCGGCCAGCGTCACGACAGGGTCTTTGGTTTTCGGCCGGTCGCCACCGCTCAAGCGGCCACGCGGCGTGCTGTCGGTCGACGGTTGAGTGGTGTTGGGAAAGTTCGTGGTGATGAGTGTGGTGCGCTCGTCTTTGTAGCGATCGTCGAGGACGTCGGAGATTGCGTCTTGAGCCCAGGCTGAGTGGCGGCGCGAGCCGAGATCGTCGATCAGCAACACTTCGGCGCTGAGCAGCCGCTCGAGCACCTGTCCTGTGCTGACGTCGGAGTCGCGTCTGAACGTGTCCTGCAAGTCGAGGAACAGGTCTCGATAGTCAACGAACACGCCGCGTACGTCGTGGGTATCGATCAGCGCTCGTAGCACCGCGGTTGCCAGGTGGGTCTTACCGACACCTGGCGGGCCGATGAAGATCAACCCAGTACGCGATTCCGTGTAGCTCTCCACGAAGCGCTGGGCGATCAGTCGAGCGCCGGCCAGCGATTCATTGGGCGAGGGGACGTCGATCTCGAAGCTCTCGAGGGTGCAATCCATGTAGCGCCTGGGGAGTCCAGCGGCCTCCATCAGACGCTTTCTGCGTTCTTGCTGCCTGCATTCGCAGGGCTCGACGCGATTGACCGGCTGTCCCTGTCCGTCGACCGGCGCCCAGCCGCTGCCGCTGCAGCGTGGGCACGGGGCGGACGTCTCGGGGTTACGAGTCGCTTGTTCGGCCACGATCGTCCTCGGAAACGGCCGGCACCGGCGGTGCTTTCCGGACCTGCGGGGCTCTTCGAGAAGCCTGAACACGTTGAACGCGTCGAACCTGCACGACCACTGGAACCAGGGTTCCCGGCGACGTGCGCACCAAGGCACGGTCGAATCGGCCGCGTAGCTGATCGCGGCCGTCGAGGAGATCATCGCGAACGAAACGCATCAAATCGCCGACCTCAGCTTGCAGCCGCGCCATGTTCCTGCGCATGTTCAAGATGACCTCAACTCCGGCCAGGTTCACCCCCAGATCGCGGGTGAGCGAAAGAATGACCTCGAGACGCTGCAAGTCCTCGTCTGAGTAGAGGCGTGTGTTTCCGCGCGAGCGCGACGGCTGTAGCAGGCCCTCGCGCTCGTACATCCTCAGTGTCTGCGGATGGATGTCGTAGAGCTCAGCCACGGCACTGATCATGTACGTGCCTTGGGTCGGTCGGTTTGCGTCCGCGGATCCTTGCGCCGTGCTCATCGCAGCCAGCTCGCTCGCCGTGAGGCTTCGACAGGGCAGCGTGCGGGGCGGGCATGACGTTGGCTCATCGTGCGGCGGTCTCGGAGGTGCTCGGGTTGCGGCGTGCGAATTGGCGGATCAGATCCTTGGACTCCTCGTCGACGATGCGTGGCAGCCGGAGGTCGACGCGGACGAGCATATCGCCTCGATGCCCATCCAGCAGTTCGAGGCCACGGCCTCGGAGGCGGAACACCTGTCCGTTCTGCGTGCCGGGTGGTATTCGGAGGGAGATGGTGTCGCCATCGATCGAGCGCACGGCGACCCGCCCGCCCAGCAGCGCGGTTTCCAGGCCGATCTGCGTTGTGGTGCTGACCGTCCTGAGAAAGCCGCGGCTTGCGGCATCGCGCTCGAACCCGGGCATCGTGCTCACGGTGCAGCGGGCCACGAGGTCGCCGGCCTTGCCGCCGCGCTCGCCAAAATGACCGCCACCCGGGACGCGGAGGAGCTGACCGTCGATCACGCCCGCCGGAACACGGACCAGCACCGTTTGAGGCTCGCTCCGGGTGCCGCGGCCACCGCAGTGATCACATGCGAGACCTGATTCCACGCCGTGGCCGCCACACAGCGAGCAGCTAGCCGTTACAGATAGCGCGCCTTTAGCAAAGTTTTCCTCGCCGGTGCCTTCGCAGTTGCCGCACACCTGCTTGTGTTGCATTCGCACTCGCCCGCGACCGTGGCAACCTTGGCACGGCAAGCGGCGATGTGTCGCGATCGCTACGCGCTTGCCGGTTTCGGCGGCTTCGAGCGGAACGATCACGTCTACGTGCAGTTCCTCTCCTTCTGCCGGGCGGGCGCGCCGAGCCTGCTGCTGGAGCCAGCGGAAGAGTTCGGCATACGACCCGCCTGCCGTGTGGTCGGCCAGCAGCCGCACACTCAGCCCCGGTGCCTCCGATAGCCCACCGCCCGATACGTCCTTGCCGGCCGCGCCGCGATGGTCGTAGGCGGCTCGCTCGGCCGGATCGTTGAGCACCCGGTACGCGCGCTGCACGCGGTCAAAGACTGCGGCAGCCTGCGCGTCGCCGGGGTTCACATCGGGGTGGTAACGGCGGCACAGGTGCCGATACGCGGTGTCGATCTCGTCGGCGTTGGCGCCGGGAGCCACACCGAGCGCCGCGTAGTGGTCGTGCGCCAGCATCGAGTTACCTCACTCAGGAGCTGCTGTTGTTCTCGACCTCGTCCTCGACGACCTCGGCCTCGATGACATCCTCGGCCGAGTCGTCGTCGGCACTGTCGGCTTCAGTAGCGTCAGCTGATGTCGCTTGCTGGTACATGGCCTGAGCAATCTCGTGTGACGTTTTCTGCAGCTCTTCGGTTGCCGACTTGATCGCATCGAGGCTGGGCTCGCTCTCCTCGATCGTCGCCTTGGCCGCGGCCAGGGCTTCGTCGACGCTGCTCGCCGCGCTCTCGTCGAGCTTGTCGCGATTCTCGCTCAGTGTCTTCTCGGTTTGGTAGATCAGGCTGTCGAGCTGGTTGCGTGCCTCGATCTTCTCGCGTCGTTCCTTGTCTTCGCCGGCGTGCACTTCGGCCTCGGAGACCATCTTCTCGATGTCGTCGTCCGAGATTCCGCTCGAGGAAGTAACGGTGATCTTCTGTTCCTTACCCGTTCCCAGGTCCTTGGCGCCAACGTTCAGGATGCCGTTGGCATCGATGTCGAACGTCACCTCAACCTGGGGCACACCCCGAGGCGCGGAGGGGATTCCTTCGAGATGGAAGCGGCCGAGCGTGCGGTTGTCTTTGGCCATCTCGCGCTCGCCCTGCAACACGTGAACCTCAACCGACGGCTGGTTGTCGGCGGCGGTGGTGAAGGTCTCGCTCTTGCGGGTCGGGATCGTCGTGTTGCGCTCAATCAGAACGGTTGTGACACCACCGAGGGTTTCGATGCCGAGCGACAGCGGCGTGACGTCCAGGAGCAGGAGATCGCTGACCTCACCGCTCAGCACGCCCGCCTGGATCGCGGCGCCGAGCGCCACGACTTCGTCGGGGTTCACGCCCTTGTGCGGCGTCTTGCCGAAGATTCGCTCGACCTGCGCCTGCACCGCCGGGATGCGTGTGGAGCCACCCACCAGCACGACCTCGTCGATCTCGCTGGCCTCGAGGCCGGAATCGGCGATCGCCTGCTCGCATGGCTTGACCGCGCGCGCCAGCAGATCGGCGATCAGGCTCTCGAACTTGGCCCGCGTCAGCTTGAGGCTGAGGTGCCTCGGGCCGCTCTGGTCGGCGGTGATGAAGGGCAGGTTGATCTCGCTCTCGACAACGCTGGAGAGTTCGATCTTGGCCTTCTCGGCGCCCTCCTTGAGGCGCTGCAACGCCATGCGGTCGCCCGACAGATCGATGCCTTGGTCTTTCTTGAACTCTTCGATGATCCAATCGATGATCCGCTGATCGAAGTTGTCGCCGCCGAGGTGGGTGTCGCCGTTGGTTGCCTTGACCTCCACCACGCCGTCACCGACCTCGAGGATCGAGACGTCGAAGGTCCCGCCGCCGAAGTCGTAGACCGCGATCTTCTCGTCGGTCTTCTTGTCGAGGCCGTAGGCGAGCGCCGCGGCGGTGGGCTCGTTGATGATGCGGTCGACCGTCAGGCCGGCGATGCGGCCGGCGTCTTTCGTGGCCTGACGCTGGCTGTCGTTGTAGTACGCCGGAACCGTGATCACGGCGCGATCGACGGTAGAGCCGAGATAGTCCTCGGCCGCTTGCTTGAGTTTCTGCAGCACCATCGCCGAGATTTCCGGCGGTGAGTACTTCTCGCCGCGCGACAGCACCCGTAGATCGTCGCCGTCCTGCTCGACGGAGAAGGGGATCATGGTGAGCTCTTCAGAGACCTCGGAGTACCGGCGGCCCATGAATCGCTTGATCGAGAAGATCGTGTTCTCCGGATTCGTGACCGCCTGGCGCTTGGCCACCTGGCCTACGAGGCGCTCGCCCTTGTCGGTGAAGGCGACCACGGACGGGGTTGTTCGTGCCCCTTCAGAGTTGGCAATTACGGTGGGCTCGCCGCCTTCCATGACGGCGACAACGGAGTTGGTGGTGCCGAGGTCGATGCCGATGATCTTGGACATGGGGTGCTGACTCCTGGAGTTCCACTCTGGCGCCTAGCCCGCAGATTCACTTGATGGGCCGGGAGAGGAGTGGATTTGATGTCTATGAGTTATTGACAATGATAAAATATGAGTCGGATCAACTCAAGTCCAATTGATCCGCACCAAAGCGGAACCGTTCAGGCCCGGGATACCCGGCCGCAGCCCGCTGCTTGGGTGCCAGGAGCGCGGCTGTCGATGACGGGGCGGCAGCCGAGGACGCGTCCGAGGCTTCGCGGGGCTGTGGTCCTAGAGGCGCGCCACCTTGCTCTTTTCCAGGAAGAGCATCCGGAGTTGGTACAGCGCGTCTTCGAAGAGCTTTGATTCCTCAGGCTCGCGGTTGCCCTCGGTTTTCTTGTGCAGCATCTCGAGGATGTCGATCTTGTACTGCGCCATCTGGATGTCCTCCATCGGCCCGCCGCCGCTTGGGTGCTCGATGGCACCGAGGTAGAGGAGCGCTTCGAAGTACTGGCTCTCAACGAAACCTGCCAGGTCGCGCGGCAAGGTGCTCGGCGACGGCGCCCCCGATGGTGGCGCTTCGTCGGCCGGACTGATCGGGGCACCTGAGTGATCCCGGTCGTCCGGGACCGATTGCGAATCATCGGACTCGGGGTCGGGAAGCGCGGCTTCGTCGTGCTTCGGAGGCGCTGGAGGGGAAGAACCATCCGGGAGAGCCTCGTACACCAGAGTGTCCTCAGAGTGGTCCGAAGAGTGGTCCGGCGCACTCGGCTCGCGATCCGCCTCCACGTCCGCGTCCGCGTCCGCACCGGGACGCACTTCGCTGGCAGATGGCCGAGGCGCGCTCGACTCCGGCGACTTCGACGACTCAGGGGTCTCCTCGTCGGTGCGCAGGTTGCCCGACCTATCGAACAGGCGGCGGTCAGTGACCTTGATCACGGGAGGCGAATCGGCGCCTTCGTCGGAGCGATCGTTGTTGCTCATGGTGTGGCTCGTCCAGTGAGAGGGACGTTCTCGAAAGGTCGCGGAGCATTCTACCCGCACCGCCGGCAGGTAGACTGCCGACCCATGAGCGAATCGGGACGATCCGGGTGCAGTCGTGTCCTCTGAGTCTACCGAATCCTCCGAAATTAGGTCGGAGGGCGATGCGTTCGTTCGACTCGTGCGGCTGATGCGCAGGCTCCGTGGCCCCAACGGCTGCCCGTGGGATCGCGAGCAGAACACGCTCTCGTTGCGTCGGTATGTCCTCGAGGAGGCCTACGAAGTCGTCGACGCGATCGACGCGCGCGATAGCGCAGCGTTGTGTGATGAGCTCGGCGATTTGCTGTTGCAGGTGGTCTTCTTGGCACAGGTGAGCGCCGAGGAGGGAGCATTCGAGATCAACGACGTTGCCGATGCCATCGTCGACAAGCTCGTGCGCCGTCACCCACACGTATTCGGGGAAGACGCGTCATCGGGCGTGCTCGACTCCGCGGCCGTCCTCGACAAATGGGAGGCAATCAAGCGGGCCGAGCGGGCGCCGGCCGAGACATCCGAGGCCTCGTCCTCGAAAACTCCTTCGGTGCTCGACGGTGTTGGCGTGGGTATGCCGGGGCTCATGCGGGCCGACAAGCTTGGCGCGCGGGCATCGCGCATTGGCTTCGATCGGTCGGACCCGCTCGAGGTGCTCGAGAAGGTGCGCGAAGAGACCGCGGAGCTCGAGAGCGCGATGCTCGACGAGCGAGACTGCTCCGAGTCGGCGGAGTCGGCCGAGTTGAGAGATCGAGTGGAGCAGGAGCTCGGCGACTTGCTGCTCACGGTCAGCAGCCTGGCACGTCACCTGGGCCTGCCGGCCGAGGCAGCGCTGCGGCGCGCCAACGCTCGCTTCGAGCGCCGGTTTCGCGCCGTGGAGGCTGCGGTGGAGAGCGGGGAGTCTGGACGCGATCGGGAACAGCTCGAGCGCGCCTGGGAGACGGCGAAAGACTAGAAGAAGCCGGGCCATTCGCGACTTTGCACCCGCCAGCGGCTGCCTGGACGATCTCCATCGCGCTTCTTGGACGAAACGCGCAACGCTGCGGGGGCACTCTCGGACTACGAAGTGTCCGATCGGCGCGGCTGCGCGATCGCCGCCACCAGGACCCCAATCAGGTAGAGCACGATCAGCGGCACTGCCACGAGCAACTGGCTGAGTCCGTCCGGCGGCGTGAGCCACGCTCCCAAGATGAACGACGCCAATACGGAGTACGGGAACCAACGCCACAACGTGCGCGCGCGGACAAGGCCGATCCGCGCCGCACAGGCGGCGACCAGCGGCAACTCAGCGGCCGCGCCCAGCGCCAGAAGTAGACGCAGCCCGAAGCGCAGGTACTCACGCACCGTAATCGCCTGCTGAAACTGCTCGCCGACATCGAGCAGGTAGGCCACGGCGAACGGCAGCAGGACGAGGTGCCCAAACATCACGCCGAGGACGAACAGGGCAATCGCGGCGATCGAGACAGCGAGTCCCAGCAGCAGGCGGGCGGCGCCCAACCGCGGCGCCAACTCGCGCACCAGCCGCACAACAATCACCGGCAGCGCTGCCAGGAACCCACCTGATATCGACACCGTAAAGTACAGCACGAACGTGTCGGTAAGGTGGGTGAAGACGAGGCGCTCGTCCTCGCCGCGGCTCGTCAGCTCATCCGTCAGGGGAAGGGCGAGCCAGGCGAACACACGGTCGGCGAAGGTCCAGCAGAGTGCCGTTCCCACGACCAACGCCAGGAGAATCCACCCGATTCCGCGGCGCGCCCGGTCGACAGCGTCGATCGCGATTTCGAGAGGCGTGCGTTCTTCGAGGGTTTCGGAAGCAGCGACCATGGATCCGGTGAGGCGACCCTTCGTGGATTCACCCGTGTGTCAGCGCGTCGAGCCGCCAGGATAGTACTGTTCGCGACTCGCGTCGGGCCTGGCTCAGCTCAGGCCGTTCTGTGCTGGCGCGGAGCGGAGGCCCGGTAGCGTTCCGAATCGGGCATTCCAACACCAGCAATTGTTGACGGAGGTCATGGGGATGGCCCAACTCGAGCCCCGGCGGTCGAGTCGTTCCAGTAGGGGAAGCATCGAGGTGATCTGCGGCAGCATGTTCTCGGGCAAGAGCGAAGAGCTCATTCGCAGGCTGCGACGCGCCGAGATCGCCAAGCAGCAAGTACAGATCTTCAACGCGCGGATCGACAACCGCTACGACACCGACCACATCGTGTCCCACAACCAACAGAAACTGCCCAGCGTGTTGGTCGACAGCTCGTCCCAGATCTACGACCTCGTTCGTGACGATACCCAGGTCGTCGGAATCGACGAGGCCAACTTCTTCGACACGGGCCTTGTTGATGTGTGCCAGCGGCTGGCCGACGAAGGACGTCGTGTGATCGTGGCCGGGCTCGACAAGGACTATCTGGGCCGACCGTTCGAGCCCATGCCGACACTCCTCGCGGTAGCCGAGTACATCACCAAGACGCTGGCGATCTGCATGGTCTGCGGTGAGCCCGCGAACTTCTCGCAGCGCTTGACCGACAGCACAGCGCGCGTCGTGGTGGGTGCGGCGGATGTGTACGAGGCGCGCTGTCGCGCCTGTTTCGACACTGCGGGGGCCGGGTCGTCCGACTAGCGCATCGGACGCTCGGTGAGCGAGCGGCCCATCAGGAGCCGCGGCCAGAGCTCCAACGCTCGCCCTGGATCCGAATGCGCTCCCCGAAGGTGAGTGATAGCGCCCCGTTGCGGTCGGTGCGATAGACGGCGATGCCGCGATCGCGGAGGCGCTTCAGAACTTCGGGGCTCGGGAGCCCGAAGGGGTTGCGTGCACCGACGGAGACGATGGCGTACCCGGGCGAAAGGCGATCGAGCACAGCGGTTCCCGTACTGCTGCGGCTTCCGTGATGCCCGACCTTGAGGATGGCTCCCGGCCGAGCGCTCGACGCTTGCAGCTCCCACTGAGCTTCGGCTTTCACACCAGCGTCGCCGGCAAGGATCAATGTGTGGCCGCCGCAATTGAGCTCGAATACCAGCGACGCATCGTTGAGCGCGGTGCTAGAGGTGGCCGTCGCGAATGCCTGTTCGTCCTGAGGGCCGACGAGCCTCCAGCGGCAGCCGATGGCTTCGAAGTCCGCGCCCAGCCTGGGGCACAGCGCCGGGATGCGCCGCTCGCCGGCAGTGAATAGAAGGGTACCGACGATCGAGGGCAGGCCAGGCGCCGGCCCGAGCCACAAGCAACCGGTTGGCATCTCTCGCATGATCGCAGGCAGCCCCGCCGCATGATCGAGGTGGGGGTGGCTGGTGGCGATCGCTTCAAGGCGTCGAATCCCGACGGCTCGTAGGGCCGGCGCGACGATGTTCGCTCCCGTGTCGTACTGCAGGCCGGGGTAGCCGCCCGCGTCGATCAGGATTGCCGAGTGGCCGCGCTGTACGGCCAGGGCGTCGCCCTGGCCGACGTCGAGCGTCCACAGCCGGGTCGTCCCCGTCATCGCCTGTGTGGAAATCGGCCATATCATCACCGCCAATGCCGTCGCGCACGCAGCCAATCCCAGCCGGCGCACACTACCCCGAACGTCGAGCAGCGAGGCGAGCAGTCCGACGTAATACAGCCCGACAACCGGTGCCGTGACTCGTTCGATTGGAACGCTGCTCCAACTCCAACTCTCGGCTGTTCCTGCCAGCGTCGCCAGTAGCTCGAAAAGAGTCGTTGTGGCCGTCGCGAACGCTCCGGCGAGCGAGCTGAGGCCCATGCCGTGAAACAGCACGGCTGCGACACAGGTCGACATCGCCACTGTCATCGTGGGTACCGCGGCCAAGTTGAGGACCAGTGCGGCGACCGAGATCCGATGACTGGTGGCCGCCAGCAGCGGGGCGACTGACAGCTGAGCCGCCAGCGTGGTTACGGCGAGCGCCGCTGGCAGCGCGAGCCATCGTGGCGTCGTCGGTCCGAGAGTCGCCATGAGACGAGGCACGATGAGCAGGATGCCGGTGACGGCAGCCAGACTGAGCTGAAAACCGAGATCGCGCACGACGTACGGGTCGGGCAGCGTCAGCAGCAGCACTGCGACGGCCAGCGAGCCGAGTAGAGGCGAACGGCGACCGAGGCTCGCCGAGCCGACATGGATGAGGCCCATCGTCGCCGCTCGTAGCACCGGCGGGCGCGCGGCGACGAGCTCGACCAAGAGTATGAGCAGGGCGATCTCGGCCACGCGGCAGGTGCCTGGCGAGGCTCCCGTCAAGCACAGCAACCCGCGCGCCAGTGCTAGCAGCAGGCCCACGTGCAGTCCGGAGATAGCCAACAGGTGAATCAACCCGCTTCGCGCGAGCGCCTCCACCAACCCGCTGTCAAAGATCGCTGCGCTCACCCAGCAGGAGTGCGCGCACCCACCCGGAATGGCTGCCGAACAGGTCTTCGGCAGTTGTGCGAAGCCCGGAGCGTAAACGCCGTAGCGTGTGCTCGAAGGGCCCGGCGTCTGCCAGAACCACCACCTGCCGCGCGCTCTTGAGTCGGCCTCGGAGATCGATCGACTGAGCTCGGAGCCGATCCGGAGCGGAGCTGCCAGGATTGGCAGGAGGGCGATCGAGGCGCAACCGTAGCCAGGTTTCGATCTCGTCGCCACGACCCCAGGGCGCGGGTTCGGGTAACGACCCACTCAGCTGCACGCGCGCCTGCGCTTGCCAGCGTCGCCACTCGTGATCGTTGCGAACTGCACCGATCGCGAGGTCGAAGGTGGCGCCACTGCTGGCCGCCACCGCGTCGGTAAGGAGCCGCCCGCGGACCTTCCAGGGGCCGTCGAGGCCTGCGGGGAGGGTTTCTAGACGCGTCGTCAGCTCAGCCGGTCGCGCTGCTGCCGAGACGTGCCAGCACGCGGCGATCCACAGCGCGATAAGTGCGAGCGCTCGAGCATCGTCGGTGACCCGCGTCCGTGCCGAACCCCGAGGCCGTCGGGATTTCGATGCCGGGGCTCGATCGCCGCTAAACCGACCAGGGGCTGAGTGGTGGGAGACGGAGAGCTCGCCAGATCTCTTCGGCAGATTGACCGTCGAGCTCGGGCTCGACTCGGAGGCCGTCGAGGAGGCGGGTGTGCAGCTCACGGGCACGCCTGTCGAGCTCTTCGATGGACGCGGTTGTCGTTACGGTCGATGTCCTGGTCGCGAGCGCTGCCTGGGGCTCCGACTGTGCGGCCTGCCCGGGGTCGGCGCCGGGTGGGCCGGAGGTCGTGGAGCTCGACGGTTGGGCGCACTGTGCGCTCGGCGCGGCTAGGCTGACGAGTGCGTTTGCAGTGTCGGTCAACAGCTGGCGTCCCGGTTCCGTTAGCACCGCGCGCATTGCCGCTCTGCGGCAGGCGTCCGCGGCGTCGTGCAGATGCTGCTCGTGCGCCGACCGGGTCACTGCTGTCTCCGGAGCATCGCGTAGGGTCTCGGCGGCCTGCTGCTCCCGGTGCGCCTCCCATGCGGTCTCGATTTGTTGACGGCAGTAGCTCAGCGAGTTGACCCGCTGCTGCGGCGGCCCAGGTGTGTAGAACGCCTCGACAGCGTCGAACGCACGGTTGATGCCGAGCAGCACGACGTCGAGCGGAATGCCGATTTCGCGCCACTGGCTGACGAGCTGCCAATCGCGTGGCGACAGCAGCAACGGACCGCCTCGACGCACGCCGAACTGCCGTTCGATGCGTTCGAAGTAATGCTCGTCGCTGCGCGGCGAGTCGTTAGCGTTCATCGATACTCAGATTAGATGGGCGCGCGATCCGAGAATTCCGCTACAAGATCGCGCTGGCCCGCGCGGTGGCGGCGCCAGTCGTGGCGTCCGGTGGATCCACAACTCAGAACTCCTCGGGCGATCTAGCGGGCCCTAGGCAGGAGGCTACTCGTGGGCAACGGGCCCGCTCCCGGGTCGGCGCCCGCCCGAACCCAGGAGGCGAAGTTGTCAACAGCCCGTTCCAGTCGCCTGACGCACAGTCTGTACTCCTCGGCGCTGCCACCCATCGGGTCGACGATCTCGTGCATGGCTGCAACCGTGCCACCCGGATCGGCGCTTCCGGTTTGCGGCTCCGAGGCCACGTCGAATGCGCCCAGCAGTCGGATGCGGTCGGCGGCAGAGGCTGCAAATGCCGCCACAATGCGTGCCTGCTGTACCGACATGGTCAAGATGTGTTCTGCGGTCGCGATCTCACCGACGAGCAACGAGGACGACCTCTGGTCGCCGATGTTGATGCCACATTCGCGTTCGAGTACCACGACGCCGAGCGGCGAGGGTGGCCGACCATCAACCGCATGGGTGCCCGCCGAGATGATTTCCCAGTCGGGTGCTGGGAGTCGATCGCGCAGCAGGCCTTCGGCCATCGGACTACGGCAAAGATTGCCGTAGCAGACAACAAGAATCCGTCGATTCATCACAGCTCCGTCAAGCTCCTGGGGAGTCGACATCGTAGCCGGTTCGGCCACGGCACGAGAGCAGGGGCTGCTAACATCGCGGGTTCGCCGCCGAAGCGTGGGGCGACCTGTTTCGCTGTTCACACTCGCTGCCCGGAGTTCGCCGATGGATCTTGTCGCAGGCTCCGCGGGCTCTGATGACTCCGACGATTCCGCGGCCCGCCGCTCGGCGGGCGAGATCTCGGCTGGCGTGCTCACCTCGGTGAGTCGGGCGGCGCTGGCGGCCGCCGATCCGATTCGCGTCCGTGGCGCGCGGGTGCACAACCTGCGCGATCTCGATGTGGATATTCCATCGTCGAGACTTGTCGTGGTCACCGGGGTTTCGGGCTCGGGAAAGTCGAGTCTTGCCTTCGACACGCTCTACGCCGAAGGGCAGCGCCGGTATGTTGAATCGTTGTCCGCGTACGCCCGACAGTTCCTGGAGCGCATGGACAAGCCCGAGGTCGACGAGGTAACCGGTATCGCACCGGCAATCGCGATTCAACAACGGGTACCGCCGCGCAACTCGCGCTCGACCGTAGGCACGGCGACCGAGCTGCAGGACTACCTGCGGCTCTTGTTTGCGCGTGCCGGAACGACAATCTGTCCGTCGTGCGATCGCCCGGTGCGGAGTGACACCCCAGGCGAGGTCGCCGACGAGCTGCTCCGCGACTGGGCTGCGCGACGAGTTCTCGTTGCCGCCCCACGGTGCTGGGCCACGACCGCCCAGGCGCGGGTTGAAGAGCTCAAGGAGCTTCTCAAGCAAGGCTTTCGACGATTGGTTCGGGATGGCGAGCTCATCGACATAGAGCCGCGCCAAATTCCCGATCTGGCCAGTTCGCTTCGAGGTCTTTCCCCGGCCGTCGACGTGATGGTCGATCGACTGCGAGTGCGAGAAGGCGATGAGGCGCGTGAGCGCCTCGTCGACTCGCTGGAGACTGCCTTCTCGATCGGGGAGGGCGCTGTTCGCGTTCATGTTCTTGTGGACGCCGACCCCGACAACGTGCCGCCGGAGGGGACGACACTGGCCTACGACCGTCGCTTCCGCTGCGCCCAGTGCGAGCGCGACTTCCTGCTGCCGGAGCCACGGCTGTTCTCGTTCAACAATCCCTACGGTGCCTGCCCCGACTGCAAGGGCTTTGGCAATCTCATCGAGATTGACCTCGACAAGGTGATCCCCAACAAACACCTGACACTGGAAGAAGGGGCAGTCGAGCCGTGGACGAAGAAGAGCCGCGGACGCTGGCGGTCGGCGCAGAAAAACTTCTGCGCTGACAATCACATCCCGATGGACGTCGCCTGGCTCGATCTGACGCAGGCGCAACGCGACATGATCCTGCAAGGAGGCAAGCGGTTTGGCGGGGTCGACGGGTTCTTCGCCGCCATCCGCGCTAAGCAACACCGCCTGCATCTGCGAGTGTTGCTTGCTCGGTACCGGGGCTACGTGGAGTGCCGTGCCTGCGACGGTAGTCGGCTGCGCGAGGAAGCGCGCGCAGTGAAGCTCGGCGGGCTGGCGTTGCCGGATGTCGACCGCATGAGCGTCGCCCAAGTGCGGGCGTTTTTCGACGAGCTCCAGCTGCCGGTTCACCTCGAGATGATCGTCGACCGGGTGCTGATCGAGATCAGCTCACGCCTGAGGTACCTGGCCGACGTCGGGCTCGAGTACCTGACGCTGGATCGCCTCACCGGCACGCTTTCCGGTGGCGAGGCGCAGCGCATCAGCCTGGCGACCTGCTTGGGAACGTCGCTCGTGGGCTCGATGTATGTGCTCGACGAGCCGAGCATCGGCCTGCATCCGCGTGATACCGATCGGTTGATCCGCATCCTGTCGCGGCTACGTGACCAGGGAAACAGCGTGATCGTGGTCGAGCACGACCGCCACATGATCGAGTCGGCCGACCATCTGATCGACTTGGGTCCCGGCGCCGGGACGCTTGGCGGGCGTCTGATGTTCTCGGGCCCACCCGGTGAGCTGACGGCGAAGGGAAGTGGCTCGGTCACCGCCGCCTATCTCGACGGCCGCAAACGAGTACCCGTTCCGGCGCTTCGTCGAGCCGCGCGCGGACATTTGACGATCGCCGGCGCTCAGGAGCACAACCTCCAAGGACTCACCGTCAGCCTGCCTCTGGGCGTGCTCTGCTGTGTGACCGGGGTCTCCGGTTCGGGCAAGAGCACGCTCGTTCATGATGTGCTCTACGCCGGTCTACGTCAGCGACTGGGCGAGTGGAAGGGGCGCGTCGGCCGGCACGACCACATCAAGGGAGCCAGCCTGATTCGCGAGGTTGTCCTGGTTGACCAGTCGCCGATTGGTCGCAGCCCACGGTCGAACCCGGTGACCTACGTCAAGGCGTTTGACGCCATCAGGAAGGCCTTCGCCGCCACGCGCGAGGCGCGCGCCCGCGGCTACACCGCCGGTCATTTCTCGTTCAACGTCGCTGGCGGACGTTGCGACGCCTGCGACGGGGCGGGCGAGGTCACCGTGGAGATGCAGTTTCTGCCCGACGTACGCCTGCCGTGTGAAGCCTGCGGCGGGGCGCGCTATCGGCGCGAGATCCTCGACATCCGGCTCCACGGCAAGAGCATCCAAGATGTTCTACAACTGACCGTTGCCGAGGGTCGTAGGCTGCTGACAGGAATCCCGAAGGCCGCTGAGCGACTCAAGGTGCTCGAGGACGTCGGCCTCGGCTACCTGCACCTCGGGCAGCCATCGAGCACCCTCTCGGGCGGTGAGGCACAGCGGGTGAAGCTGGCGGCGCATCTGCTGAGTGGGCCGCGGCGCTCCGAAAAGGGAGTGCTTTACCTGCTCGACGAGCCCACGACCGGCCTGCACTTCGACGATATCGCCAAGCTGCTGTTCGCCCTCAATCGCCTGGTCGACGCCGGGGCTTCGGTGATTGTCATCGAGCACAATCTCGATCTGATCAAGGCTGCGGACTGGATCGTCGATCTCGGCCCCGAGGGAGGTGACGAGGGAGGCTTGCTCGTAGGCGAGGGGACCCCCGAGGAGATCTCGGAGCTTGCCGGGTCTCACACCGCTCGCTTCCTACGCGACGCGCTCGCCTAGGTGCGAGCTCTAGAAGGGTCGTTCACGAGCTCATTCCTGGGACCTGAGTCATCGGTGTTGTCATGCGGATGTCGGAGGGGGGCGAGGGGCATCGAAGCGGCTCTCGCGGATCGGCGGATCGGTCGTCGCCAGCTCGTTGGCGATTGCCCACGCAAGCTCCTGGATGTCGCGGCCACGCGTCAAGCGTCAGTCGGCCTAGATGCCCCCCGGCTCGCCTCCGCGTGTCTGAAACGCACCCCCATCCTCCGCATCCCGATCGCCTATCGAGCTTGCGGAGGGTATCCCTGCAGCTGGGTGCGATAGCCGTCGACGTTGCGCTGCATCTCGCGCAGGCTGTCGCCGCCGAATTTCTCGACGTAGGCGTCGGCGAGCGTGAGGGCCAGCATGGCCTCGCCGACGAGCGCCGCGGCCGGGACCGCGCAAGTGTCGGACCGCTGAACGACCGCTTCGATGGGCTCGCGCGTGTCGATGTCGACCGAAGCGAGGGGCTTACGCAGCGTCGACAGGGGTTTCATGTCGACGGTCACGCGCAACTCCTCGCCGTTGCTGATACCGCCCTCAATCCCGCCGGCGGTGTTACTCGAGCGGCGGAAGCCGCCGGGCGTTGCTTCGTCCACGTGGATCTCGTCGTGGACCTCGGATCCGGGGCGTGCCGCCGCCCACCGGGCGCGTCCAATTTCAACGCCCTTCTGAGCCGGAATCGACAGCATTGCCTGAGCGATGCGTCCCTCGAGCTTGCGATCCCACTGCACGTGGCTTCCGAGCCCGGGCAACAATCCTCGCGCCACCACCTCGAACGTGCCTCCGAGCGTCTCCAAGGTGTTGGTTGCGACGTCGATGGCCGCGATCATCGCGGTTTCGAGCTGCGAGTCGGCACAACGCACCAGCGACGCGTCGACGGCGGCCGTGATGTCCTCGAAGCTGAGCGTGCGATCGTCGTCGAGTGCCGCCGATCCGATGCGACGGACGTGGCTGGTGATCGCCACGCCAAACTTCTCGAGCAGCTGCCGACAAATGGCTCCTGCCGCCACCCTCGAGGCGGTCTCGCGGGCGCTGGCGCGCTCGAGAATGTCGCGCAGGTCGCCGCGATCGTACTTGAGACCGCCGGCAAGGTCGGCGTGCCCCGGCCGCGGACGACTGATACGCCGCCTGTCGATCTGCTCGTCGGCGGACATCGAATTGCCGCTTTCGGCCACACCACCCGAACCGATCGTGCCGGCGGACATCACCTCCTGCCAGTTGGGCCAATCGCGGTTCTCGATGAGCCACGCTACCGGGCTTCCGAGCGTCTCGCCCAGCCGCACGCCACCTACAATGCGGGCCGCGTCGGCCTCGATCTTCATGCGCTTGCCGCGACCGTAGCCCTTCATGCGGCGCGCCAGCTCCGCATCGATCGCCGCCAGGTCGAGTGGCAGGCCCGCGGGGAGGCCGTCGAGGAGGCCGATCAGCATGGGGCCGTGGGACTCGCCGGCGCTCGAAAAGCGCAAACAACGCAGGGGCATGGCCTTATAATCCGGTGATGATCAAGGTGCTGAGCGCGCAGCAGATGCAGCGCTGCGATGCTGCGGCGATCGAAGAATACAGCATTCCCGGTGCCCTCCTGATGGAGAACGCCGGCGTGCATGTGCTCGATTCGATCGCCGAGCACTTCGACGGCGATCTACCCGCCTCGGTCGCGGTGCTGTGTGGCAAGGGCAACAACGGTGGCGACGGGCTGGTGGTGGCGCGCCACCTTCACAACCTCGGCTCCGACGTTGTGGTGTATCTGTTTGCCGGCGCCGACGAGCTTCGTGGAGATGCCGCGCTCAATCTTCGCATCGCCGCCGGCATGGGCGTGCACATCGTCGAGGCTCAGGCGAGTGAGCCCGGGGGCGATTCGTCCCGCCTGCCCGATTTGTCGGGGCACGACTGCATCGTGGATGCGTTGCTGGGCACAGGAGCAACGGGCCCGGCGCGCGGGGCGATTGCTGAGGCGATCCATGGAATCGGCTCCAGCGCCGACTGCGGATCGGGCTCGATCAACGCCGCACATGCGGCGGGTGTGTTGGTGATCTCGGTGGACCTGCCAAGCGGGCTTTTGGCCGACAGCGGGCATCTTCCCGGCCCAGTTGTTGATGCCGATGTGACGGTGACGTTTGCCGCGCCGAAGGTGTGTCACGTCGTTTCGCCAGCGGCCGATCAGTGCGGCGAGGTAGTCGTCGTCGACATCGGCATTCCGCGGCAGCTGCTCGAGGCCGCGCCCGCCATCCTGCGGCTGATGACCCCCGCCGACGCCGCGGCATTGGCCACCAATCTCATTGCGTCCCGCGCTAGCGTTGGTCACAAGGGCGACTACGGCCGCGTGCTGATTGTGGCTGGCTCCGTTGGCATGGCGGGCGCCGCCGTGCTTGCCGGACGCGCGGCCCTCAGAACCGGGGCCGGTTTGGTGACTGTCGCATGTGACGAGCAGGTTCACGCTGCGGTGGCCTCGCAACTGGTGGAGGCGCTCGTCGTCCCACTGGCCGTAGCGGCGGCCTTCACCGCCCGTTCCGACAGTTCAGGCAGCCGAGGCGCTCGAGCCCGAGGATCCGCTGGCGAGATCACCCCCGAAGCCTCCGTCGCGGCAAGCGACCAGCACCCCGCGTTCGATCAGCTCCTGCAGCTCGCCGCGCGCGCGGATGTTGTTGCCGTTGGACCGGGCCTCGGGTCGTCCCCCGACGTGGGAGCGCTGGTGTGCGCATTGATCGAGCACGTCGCCAAGCCCGTGGTACTCGACGCCGACGCTCTCAACATCTTCGCAGGCTCGTTGCATCGAATTTGCGATCTACGGCACTCCCGCCAGCCGTCCGCGCCTCTGTTGCTGACGCCACATCCGGGCGAGCTGGGCCGATTGCTCGGGGTTTCAGCTGCCGAGATCCAGGCCGATCGTGTGGGCGCCGTGCGCCGTGCCGCCGAGCTCTCCGCTGCGATCGTGCTGCTCAAGGGCTCGGGCACGCTGGTGGCCACACCCGAAGCGGAAGCCGAAGCCGCCGAATCGCCAACTCTCAACCCCACCGGCAACCCCGGCATGGCAACCGGCGGCTCAGGAGACGTCTTGACCGGCATGCTCGCGGCGATGATCGTTCAAGGAATCGAACCGGCCGATGCCGCCCGAGCTGGAGCGTTTCTCCACGGCCGATGCGGCGACCTCGCGGCTGCGCGAGTAGGCGAAACAGCGCTGGTGGCACAAGATCTGATCGACGAGCTCCCCAACGCACTCGCTTGGCTGCGTGAGCAGGCCTCATGAATCGCACTCGCGACTACCTCTCGAAGTCGGTCGAAGAAACAGAACAGATCGGCGAGTCTCTCGGTCGTCGCATGCGCGGCGGCGAGGTGCTGCTGCTGTTCGGGCCGCTCGGCGCCGGCAAGACCCAGTTCGTGCGCGGTTTCGCCTCCGGCCTCGGTATCGACCCCAAGGCCATCAGCAGTCCGTCCTATGCGCTCATCAACGAACACCCCGGGCGCATGACCCTGTACCACGTCGACCTCTTCCGTGTGGCGGTGGCCGACCTCACGGACCTCGGCCTGGAGGATCTCTACGCCAGCGACGTCGTGGTCGCGGTGGAGTGGGGGGAGCGGCTCGAAGAGGCGGGATGGGACCTCGGCAGCTCGATCATGGTCGAGGTCGACTACCACCCGGACGACGAAGAGGCACGCATCCTCACGATTGACGAGGCCTGGCGCACCTGACGGCGGTCTCGCCGGAGGGAGACTCGACGGTTGTTGCTCAGCGGAGGATCGCCGGCCGACCTAGCCTTTGCTCTCAGCCTGGTAGTTCGGCGCTTCCTTCGTGATCTGCACGTCGTGCACATGCGCCTCGCGTAAACCGGCCGCGGTGATTCGGAGGAATCGGGCATTGGCCTTCATCTCGGCGATGGTGGCGCAGCCGCAGTAGCCCATTCCGGCACGCAGCCCGCCCACGAGCTGGTGCAGTGTGTTGGCCACCGGCCCCTTGAACGGCACACGACCCTCGATGCCCTCGGGGACGAGCTTGGCCTCGTCGACGTCGGCCTGGAAGTAGCGGTCGCGGCTGCCGGCCTTCATGGCCCCCACCGAGCCCATGCCGCGGTAGGCCTTGAAGGCGCGGCCCTGGTAGAGCTCGATGTCGCCGGGAGCTTCCTCGGTGCCGGCCAACACCGAACCCAGCATCACCAGGTCGGCTCCCGCGGCGATTGCCTTGGCGACATCGCCAGAGAATTTGATGCCGCCGTCGGCGATCACCGGCACCCCGGAGCCCGCTGCCGCTTCGGCGCATCTGGAGATCGCCGCTACTTGAGGTACGCCGGCGCCAGCTACCACGCGGGTTGTGCAGATTGCCGATGGGCCCATGCCCACCTTCACGGCGTCGGCTCCGATCTCGATCAGGTCGCGCGCCGCATCGCCGGTGGCGATGTTGCCGGCGATCACATCGACTTCGGGGTGCTTCTCCTTGAATTTCTTGACCGTCGACATGACCCCTTCGCTATGGCCGTGGGCCGTGTCGACCACAATGACGTCGACACCGGCGTCAACGAGGGCGTCGGCGCGCTCGAGCGCGACGGGGCCGACGCTCACGGCTGCCCCGACTCGAAGCCGACCGCTCTCGTCCTTGCTGGCGTTCGGGTACTTGATCTTTTTCTGGATGTCCTTGACGGTGATCAGGCCCTTGAGCATGCCGTCGTTTTCGGTCACCAGAAGCTTCTCGATGCGATGCTCGTGGAGGATCTGCACCGCCTCGTCGAGCGTGATGCCGGGAGCAACCGTTACGAGGTTGTCCTTCGTCATCAGCTCCTCGGTGAGCCGGTCGAGGTTCTTCTCGAAGCGCACGTCGCGGTTGGTGAGGATACCCACCACGCGGCCGTCGCCGTCGGTAACGGGTACGCCCGAGATCTTGTACTTGGCCATGACGGCCAGCGCCTCGTGGATGGGGCGCTTGGGGCCGATCGTGATCGGGTCGACAATCATGCCGCTCTCGGAGCGTTTCACCTTGTCGACCTCTTCGGCCTGCCGGTCGATGTCCAGATTTCGATGAAGGATCCCAATGCCGCCGTTCTGCGCCATAGCGATCGCCATGGGTGCTTCGGTGACCGTGTCCATGGCCGCCGAGACGATGGGTAGCTGCAGGCGAATGTTTCGCGTCACCAGGGTCGAGGTGTCTGCCTGCGACGGCAAAACGCTCGAGCGCGCGGGGATCAGCTGGACGTCATCGAATGTGAGCGCGAGCGGGATGTCGTGCTGTTTCATGGAGAAGATCGTCGGTGCGCCGACAGCGGGAATCGGCACTGGGTAACGAGGTGACGGAGGGCATCCACGGGCCGGGCCCGGTGTCGTTTCGGCGACCGGACGCCGTGTCGGCACAGGGTGCACCAGGGCGGGGAAGTTGGCTAGCTGAACCTGTGTCACACCTTCGGTGACGAGAGTTGACGCAGGGACTCCGGGGGCCGGGCTGTGTGACCTCGATCAGAAGCCGTGGCACTTCTTGTATTTCTTGCCGCTGCCGCACGGGCACGGGTCGTTGCGACCGACGTCGGTCTTCTTCTTGACGATCGGCTTGGCCACGGTGGTGCGTGTGGCCGCGGCCACCTGCTCTTCGGCCTGCGCCGCCGCAGCCCTACGGCGAGCGAGCTCCTGCTGTTGTTGCTCGGCGCTCATGGGTTCCATACGGAACGCGTAGCGCACGCTCTCCGATTGGCAGCGATCCGTCAGCGCCTGGAACATGTCGAACGACTCGCGCTTGTACTCCACCAGCGGGTTGCGCTGGCCGTACCCGCGCAGGCCGATGCCCTCTTTCAGGCGATCGAGCGCGTAGAGATGGTCCTTCCAACGCGCATCGACGACCTGCAGGCAGACCCACTTTTCGAACTCCGGCATGTTCTCGTCGAGACGCTCGCCTTTGTTGGCGTAGTCGGCCTGGATCGCGGACCACAGGCCGTCACGAATCTCCGCCAGCGAGTCTTTCTCGAAGTCCACAGGCATGTTTTCGGGATCGAGTCCGAAAAAGTCGGCGAGCTGGACGTTGAGCTCTTTGATTGACCAGTCGAGCGGATCGTCTTCGCGTGGGCAATGGTTCTCTAATGCCCAGTCGAGGATTTCCTCGGAGGCGCCCATGATGTACTCGCCCGCGGCTTCGGGGCGCGTCAAGCAGTCGCGGCGCCTGCGGAAGATCGCCTGGCGCTGCTTCTCCATCACATCGTCGTACTCGAGCAGATGCTTGCGAATCTCGAAGTTCCGACCTTCAACCTGCTTCTGCGCACGCTCGATGGCACGGCTGACGAGCCGATCCTCAATCGGCACGCCCTCCTCCATTCCGAGGCGCTTCATCAGGCCCTGCAGCTTGTCCATGCCGAAGACGCGCATGAGCTCGTCTTCGAGCGACAGGAAGAACTGCGACGAGCCGGGATCGCCCTGACGGCCGGTACGACCGCGGAGCTGGTTGTCGATGCGGCGCGCCTCGTGTCTTTCGGTGCCGAGCACGTGCAGCCCGCCGAGGTCGACTACGCCTTCGCCGAGAACGATGTCGGTGCCGCGACCGGCCATGTTGGTGGCGATGGTGACGGCGCCATGCTGGCCCGCTTTGGAGACGATCTCGGCCTCGTGCTCGTGATGCTTGGCGTTGAGCACCACGTGGTCGACGCCCTTACGCTCGAGCTTTTTGGAGAGATGCTCTGAGCTCTCGATCGAGGCCGTGCCCACAAGCACCGGTTGGCCGAGCTCGTTGCGCGCCTTGATCTCGTCGACAACCGCGTCCCATTTTTCAGGCAGCGTACGGAAGATGACGTCCGGTCCCTCGTCGCGCCTGAGCTCGCGGTTGGTCGGAATTTCCATGACTCCGAGCGCGTAGATCTTGCCGAACTCGGTCGCTTCGGTCATGGCGGTGCCGGTCATGCCCGCGAGCTTGTCGTACATGCGGAAGTAGTTCTGGAACGTGACGGTCGCCAGCGTCTGGTTCTCGCGCTCGATCCGGACGCCCTCCTTGGCTTCTACCGCCTGGTGCAAGCCGTCGCTCCAGCGTCGCCCGGCCATCATGCGCCCGGTGAACTCGTCGACGATCACGACCTGGTTGTCCTTGATCAGGTAGTCCTTGTCGACCTTGTAGAGCGTGTGGGCTTTGAGCGCCTGCTGGACGTGATGCACCAGGTCCATGTTGGCAACTTCGTAGAGGTTTTCGACGCCGAGCAGCTTTTCGACGTGCGCTACACCCTCATCGGTCAAGGCCGCCGTCCGATGCTTTTCGTCGAGCTCGAAGTCCTCGCCGTTCTTGAGGCGCGGGATGACCCGATTGATACGGCCGTAGAGATCAGTGGACTGCTCGGCGGGACCCGAGATGATCAGCGGCGTGCGCGCCTCGTCGATCAGAATCGAGTCGACCTCGTCGACGATGGCGTAGTGGAAGCCGCGCTGCGCCATGTCTTCGAGGCGAAACTTCATGTTGTCGCGCAGGTAGTCGAAGCCGAGCTCGTTGTTGGTGCTGTAGGTGATGTCGCAAGCGTAGGCTTCGCGTCGCTCGCGATCGTCGAGGCTGTTCTGAATGGCGCCCACGGTGAGGCCGAGCGCTTCGAAGACCGGAGCCATCCAGTCGCGGTCACGGGCCGCCAGATAGTCGTTGACGGTGACGATGTGCACGCCTTTGCCTGCCAGTGCGTTGAGATAAGCCGGCAGCGTGGCAACGAGAGTTTTGCCCTCTCCTGTGGTCATCTCGGCGATCTGGCCCCGATGCAACACGATGCCGCCCAGGAGTTGCACGTCGTAGGGGCGCAGGCCGAGCACCCGCACCGACGATTCTCTGACCACCGCGAACGCCTCGACGATCAGGTCGTCGAGGTCCGCGCCGTTGTCGAGGCGCTGGCGAAACTCGGCTGTCTTGGCGCGTAGCGTGTCGTCGTCGAGTTCTTGGAGAGAGCCCTCGAGCTCGCCGATTGGCCCGACGTACCGATCGCTCATGCGCTTGAGCTCACGGTCGTTGTGCGTCCCGAAGAAACGGGTCAGTACGCTGTTGATCATTCGAAAATCGTAACAGGAGGCCGCCAACCCAGTAGGTCGGCAACGCGACGTAGGAAGCCAGTAGCGCGTCCGGTCTTCAGCCCGCTCCTGGATACGTGGGGGAGGGGGGCCGAAGGGTGATCTCGAGGATCGCTATGGGGCGGCCCTAGTGCGCTCGTCCATCGGATTCGGGAGCGGCTCGCAGCAGCTCGTCGAGCGTGGCGCGGTCGAAGAGGTGGCCGGCGCGCACCACGGCATCGATGCTCGCGGTGGCGCGGATGTTGTCGAGCGGGTTTGCCGTGAGCAGGACGAGGTCGGCTTGCTTGCCGGCGGCGATCGTCCCCATGATGTTCTCGAGGCCGAAGAACCGCGCCGGCGTCAAAGTCGCGGCTTCGATAGCCTGCAGCGGCGTGAGCCCCGCCTCCACCAGGAGTGCGAGCTCCTCGTGGAGGCTGAAGCCCGGAGTCAGAAGCGAGATCGGCGTATCGGTGCCCGCCATGATCGGAACGTTCGCCCGGCTGAGTCGCAGCACCATTGCACGCGCCCAGTCGGCGTGGGCGATTGCCGCGGCGTCGGGCGTGCTGCTGGTCAGCGCCTCGGCGCGCTGCAGCCAGCGGACGCGAACCGGCTCGGGCAAGTAGCTGAAGTTGGCACGCCATTCGGGTCGCGCGTGCAGGCGAGTCACGCGCGGCATCACGATCGTCAGCGTGGGCACCTGCTAGGTGCCGTTGGCCTTCAGGGTCGCGACGAGCCGGTTGCAGCGAGCTTCGTCCTGGGTGTCGACCGCTCGTGGCCTCCGCGCCGCATGGATCGAGCCGCGGAGGCTGCCGCCGCTCTCCCAACCGGCCGCCATCAGGTCGCGCCTCTCGGCCAGCATGGCGCTGGCCTCGCTCGAGCAGGCCAGCTCGAGGTTGCGGAGATGCTCCATGCTGCTCATGCCCACGGAGGCGTCGCTGGCGTCCATGCTCAGCGGCGCGTGCCCGGTGACGGGGCGCCCGAGCTCTGCGGCGCGAGTCACCACGGCGTCGAAGGTTGCGGGCGAGAGAAGCTCGTAGGCCTTGATGAGATCGACACCCGCGGCAACGAGCTCGTCGACCTTCTGTCGGGCGTCGGCGGGCGAGCCGATAGGAGTTCCGAGGTCGGGTCGGCCGGCGCGGCCGTCATACACCCGCGGGTCGCCGTCAATCAGCGGGCCGGCGACGAACACCCGTGGCGCCGGCAACTCGCCGGAGCGCGCGTGATCGCGCCACGGCAGCACCGTTTCGAGCTGACCGCCGGTATCGCGCACGCTGGTGATGCCGTTCGCCAGGAACAGGTTGAACATCGCCGGCGCGATCTCGGGGTCGTAGGCGAAGTGCACGTGGGCGTCCCACAGCCCTGGCAGCAGGTACTTTCCCGTGCCATCCACAACCACGGTCGTAGTGTCGGAGGGGATCTCGTCGTCGGCTACCTGAACGATCGTGTCGCCGGCGATCGCCACACTCATGCCCGGCCGCTCGCCGGTAGCCGGATCGATCACCGTGACGTTGCGGACGATCAAGCTCGGGGCGGGAGGTGGCACGTCGGGAGACACCCCGAACACCAAGATCTCGCGCTCGCCAGGCAGATCGTTGGCCGTCAGGCGCACCGCGTGGCCATTTGCGCGTCGAACCGGAGTCGGCGAGCCATGCAGCCGTAACCAGTCCTCGATCGCGCCGAGAGCTTCTGGCTCGTCGGCAGCTGGCTCGAGCGCGTTTTCGCGGTAGTGCATTGAGATCAACAGGCTCGGATCCAGGCGCCGCAGAACGTCCTCGATCTCGAACTGGCTGAGGATGTGGAACTGATCGTCGATCGGCAGCAGCAGCAGATCGACCTCTCCGAGCTGCGTCGCGATGGCGTCGTCGATGGGGCCGTTGTCGCCCACATGTACGATCGCTACGCCATCGACCTCGATGCGCCAGATCGTGTTGATCTGGCCGAACTCCGTGCCGTAGGGGTCGGCGTGCTTGCCCTGTACGCCCAGCACACGAATGTCGCCCACCTCGTAGTAGCCGGGTTCGCGGTGGACCGGCATCGCGTCGTCCCACGGAGGATCCATCCCGCGGTAGATCCCCGCATCATGGTCGTAGTGCGGATGCGTGATGAGCACCGCGTCGTCGTCGACTGGACCGGCCGGAAAGTCGTAGCCGATCCATGTGCGCGAGGCGTACGGGTCGACCAGGACGGAGGATCCGCTTGCCGACGTGATGCGGAACGCGGCGTGAGCGATGTGCTCGATCAGAACGCCTTCTCGCTCTTGCCTTGCATTGGCTACAAGGGCGCCGATCGCTGTCGGGATCCCAGCCAGCACAACGCAGGCGAGTGACAGGTGTGCCAGCCAGTGGCGAGGGGAGGCGTTGCGGAGCATGGCCGCATCCTAACGGGTATCTGCCCGGAACAGGGCCTACACGTAGGGTTCGGTTCCACCATGCCCCTTCACAGGGCCCCCCGGGCGACCTCAGCGACCCCCTAGCTACAAGCGACCCACCCTCCGCCATCGGCCGAGGACGCGCGTGCGGCCTCGAGGACGCGCACGTTGGCCAAGCCGTCGGCAAACGTCGCCGCTTCCTCGAGCTCCGTTTCTCCGCGCGACACCGCCTCGACGATCGCCGCCAGGTGCGCGACCTCGAGCGCCGCGAACGGGCCGCGACCCACGACTCCGTACTCCTCGGGAGGGATCCAAGGCATTCCGCTGTCGATCGCCGTCATCGCGGTTCCGTGAGGCGCGCCCGTCAGGTGCTGTTCGCGGTCCAAACGAAGCGCACCCTCGGTGCCGGCAATCTCGACCAACCAGCGCGCCACGCCGCGGAGCGCCAGGCTGACGGTCAACGTGACGAGGGCGCCGCTCTCGAGACGGAGCGACAACTCGGCGAAATCGTCGGACGTCACCTTGTGCTCGAGCCCCTGAGCGTCGAATCGCTGCGCCACGAAGGTCTCCAAGCGCGCGCTCACGGCTTGAATCGGGCCGAACATCCACTGAATGTTGTCGACGAGATGTGTGCCAGTGGCTCCGAGCACGCCGCCGCCGCGCGAAGCCTGGGACCACCAGCCATAGGGTCGCTCCCTGAAATTAGCGGTGTCGCGCAGCAGGTCGGCGCGGACGTGGAGCACCTCTCCAACGAATCCGTCGCCACACAGAGCACGCATCTTGCGGCGATTCGGGTTCCAGCGCATCTGGTAGTTGATGAGCGCCAAGCGCCCCTTTGCGCCCGACGTGAGCTCTTCTGCTTGTTCGACGTTCAGCGTAAAGGGCTTTTCGCAAAGTACCGCCGCGTTCGTCGAAAGCGCCGCGCGGACCATCTCGTAGTGCAGGTCGACCGGCGTGGCGACGATGATCAGATCGGGATCGAGATCCAGGAGCTCGCGCCAGTCGCCGGTGGAGCGCTCGATTCCCCAACTGTGCGCAGTGGCCGCCGCCTTGTCGGCGTTGTGGCCGGCGATCCCGACGACCTGGTTGCCGCCGATGTGCGCAAGTGCCGGAAGCTGCACGGATTCCGCGTGCGAGTTGCCCAAGAGGGCGATGCGAACCGGCTTGGCCATGGGAGCGGTCCTGTGATCATAAAAGGGAGGCGAGAGCGGGCAGCTTGTTGGGTCGCACGGTACCGAATACGCTTCAAGATCTGAAGCCTACCAGGATCGCGAAAGAGGTCACTATGCCGTTAGAAGTCGATTGGGGCGGTGTCTTCCCTGCAGTGCCGACGCAGTTCAAGGAAGACCTTTCCTTGGACATCGAGGCCACCAAGCGCCACATCCAGGTGCTGCTGGACGACGGCATCCATGGGCTCGTGATGCTCGGGACTATTGGAGAGAACACGTCCCTCAGCCTGGACGAAAAGGTGGAGGTGCTGCGCGCCGCTGTGGAAGTGGCCGGTGGCCATGTGCCCGTGCTCAGCGGCGTGGCCGAGTACACCACGCAGGGCGCCTGTAACACCGTGGCCGCCGGCAAGGACGCCGGCATCGACGGCATCATGCTGCTGCCGGCGATGGTCTACAACGCCGATGCCCGCGAGACCATCGCTCATTACCGCACCGTGGCGACATCAACTACGCTGCCGATCATGTGCTACAACAATCCGCCCGTGTACCGGGTGGACATCACGCCCCAGATGTTCAAGCAGCTGATGGACGTCGACAACATCGTCTGCATCAAGGAAGCCTCCGGCGATGTCCGCAGGGTCACCGAGCTCTTCAACACGCTCGGCGACCGCTTCCCGATTTTTGCTGGTCTTGACGACGTGGCGCTCGAGAGCATCATGCTCGGTTGTACGGGCTGGATTTCCGGCCTTGTCGACGCGTTCCCTCGCGAGAATCGCATGCTCTGGGACGCGGCTACCTCGGGTGATTACGCCCGAGCCCTGGAGATCTACCGCTGGTACATGCCCATGCTCGTGTTCGATTCGCACCCGAAGCTGGTGCAGTACATCAAGCTCACCGTGCAGGAGCTCGGCTTCGGGCACGAGCGGACGCGTCCGCCACGCCTGTCGCTGGTGGGAGAGGAACGCGAGCGCGTGCTAGGAATCGTCCGCAACTGTGTGGCGACTCGTCCGAAAGAGCTGGTACCGGCCTAGCGGCCTAGTCGCGCACTCTCACTCGGACGCCGAGTAGGCGAGGCTCGCTGCTACAAGGTCCGTCACCGCCTGGCCGATCGCCTTGAACACGGTGATCTCCTGGTCGTTGGTTCGTAGCGGCACCTTGCCCGAGCACATTTCGGAGAGCTCGCCCACGACGTCGTCTTTCGTGAAGACGCCCTCCTCGATGGGTACGAGGATCTCGCCGGCCTCCTTGAAAGCGTTGACGTAGCTGTCGGCGTAGACCTTGCCTCGCGTGATGACCTCGGTGTCGCACTCCCGCTTGTCGGCGTGGTGATTGCCGATGAAGTCGAGATGCGTGCCCGCCTTGAGCCAGGCGCCGCGCACTAGGATGTCGGGCGACGCGGTGGCGCTGACGATGATGTCGGCTTCGCCGCATGCAGCCTCGAGGTCGGAAGTGACCGAAAATTCGACGTTCGGTAGCTCGGCGGATACCTGATCGATCACTGCTTGGGCGTCGGCCACCGGCGGCAGCCCATCGGGATTTCCCCACACCATGATCTTCTGGAGCGGGCGCACCGAGGCGTTGGCGCGGATCATGTAGGTGGACAGGTTGCCGGTGCCGAGGAGCAACATCGTGGAAGAGTCTTCGCGACTCAGCAGACGCGTTGCCAGGCCCGAAACCCCGCCCGTGCGCCAGAAGGTGCATGTGGTGCCGTCGACCAGCGCCAGCGGCTCGCCGTGCGGCCGGTCAAAGATCATGACCTTGGAGTACAGAAGATCGTGCGGCGGCGAGTTGCTCGGGTAGTAGGTGAACGCCTTGACGGCGATGATCTTGTCGTTCCAAGCCGGCAGCAACGCAAAGGCGTCGGTGTTGTCGGGGTTGTCGTCGAGCATGAAGACCTGGCGCGGCGGCTGATTGAACTCCTTGGCGAAGGTGTCCTGCAACGCATCAACTAGAGCTGGATAGCCGAGCGCGGCATGGACTTCGTCGGCGCTGATGATCTTCATGATGTCGACCTCTCTCGAGAGTTGGATTCCGTTCGATCCCGTTCCGCGGTGGAGCTGTGTCGCTTGCTCCCGGGCCCGTCGATCTTACGCCAATGCGACAAGGGATACTCGACGGTGAATTTCGTCACGATCCCCCGCTGGCATAACCTTCCGAGACCCAGGCATAGCGTCCTGATTCCAGGCTCACGGTGAAGTAGGTGGCCGGCAGGCAGATCGGACGGCTCTGGGGAAGGCTCTGCTGACTGGCAAGCCGCCAAGCCGGCGGCGATGAGGCCGATGCCTAGAAACCGGGAAGAGCTCGAACGATCAAGCTGGTCTTCTGGAGTGATCACGCTGGAATCTGAGCGTGCGGCTCTGTCCATTTCCGCACGAAGCTATCGCCCGCGGACCTAGGCGTTCACCGTGCGCGGCAGCCTGTCGGTGTCAACCTCCCCGCCGGTCTTTCGACCGATGATGCAGACGACCTGACGCCCCGTATCGCGCCTCTCGAGCCGCAAGTCATCGAACCGTGCGGCCTCGACCTCTGCGACGGCGCGTCTGATCGCGTCTTCGTCGAGGCCGGGGGGGGGTACTTGCCCGGTCTCCTCGGCGCGGTACGCACCGCCAGGAGCAACGTGCCGCCGGGCTTCAGCACCCGTCGGATCTCGGCGAGCCCCGCTTCGCGGTTCGGCCAGATGTGGAAGTTGCACACGGCCTCAGGGTAGCCCCGCTCGCGCGGTTGCTGCCGGCCCGTGTGGCCACGACGCAACCATCGAGCCCACCGCCGAGCTCATGGAGGCGGCCGGCAAAGCCACTCACGGAGAGCTCCCCGTTGCTGCGGGGCATCGCGGTGAGGGTGTCGGCGAGGGCGTTCAGGTCGGCGAGGATCTCCGCCGAACAGCTTGTGGTCCCGTAGCGCGTCCACGATGGTCAAGGTCGGTCCCGCACGCTGGGACTGCGCGCCGCTCATGGCATCAGATGTCCCTTCTGCGCGCTACGCGAGCTGATGTTCGTCCTCGTCGGCCTCGGCTCACGTTTCATCCCCACCAGCCGCAGGTGACGCTCAAGACGATCGAGGGTGCTGCACCACACCGTGAACACGCGCCGAGTGCGCCCGCTCGACGTCATCGGCCCGCCGGACTCAACGAGACGCCGGTAGGCCGAGTCGCGAATCAATGTCGCCTGAGCAATGCTGTCGGCCGCGAGCTCGAGTGCCCGTGGAGCGCGCTTTTCGCGACCCTCGGAGGTGGTTGTAGAGAAGCCCACCGCTTCGACGATTCTCCCAGATGTGGCGGTAGATGGTCTCGTGGCTGATCGAGAGGACGCCACTCAGCGAGAGCCTGCCGGCGATCTGCTCCGGGCTCCAATCTTGCTTCAAGCGCGCCTCGACGATCGACCAGGCCCCAGGCGGGCGACGGCGCGACGCCATCTGGGGTTCTCGTTGCCGCGCAGGTTGGTGAGAGGCATCGCATCGGTTGTTCGCGTATAGTGCCGTGACATGCTCGACTGAAGGCATCACGCGATCGCGCCGGCCCGGGATGCGGGCTCGCACCCGTATGCGGAGAAGGTTTACGTAGTCGTCCTCGAAAGAGACCTCGAAGCCGATGCAGCCGATGCAGCCGAAAACCTCCAACGGTGTGCCTCGCTCAACGGAGCCTGGCACCTCCTCACCATCGGAGAAGAACCTCTCACACATCCAACCCGGTTGTGCGCGCACGAGTTCGTAGACCCGCGGCAGCGAGAGGCTCCACATGCCGACGCGATAGGTGTTGCCGTAGGCAAGGGCCAAGCTGAACTCTCCCTCTTTCGGAAAGTCCGCAACGAGCCGCTCATCAGCGTGAATGGAAGTCCAGTCCTGGCGCTTCGCAAGAGGCCGACTCTAGCAGTGCCGATGGTCTGATTCTGCTGTCCTGGCTTCTTCTCGCTGGTACAATTTTCGCCCCTCCAGGCTTCCGCGAGTCGCTGAGAACCGAGCCAGCCGGACTGTCCCTTCGAGTCGCCGCTCTTCGAGTCGCCGCCCCAAGTAGTTGCTGCCATGAGAGTCATGAAGTTCGGCGGAACCTCCGTGCGCGACGCCGAGCGTATCGGCATCGTCACCGAGCTCGTTGCGGCCGCCTGCCTCGAGTCGAAGATCTGTGTCGTCGTCTCGGCGCTCGGCGGCATTACCGACGAGCTCGGAAACGCCGCTTCCGACTGCTCTCGCGGCGACAGAGTGTTTCCCGAGCGCTGCAACGCGATGGCCGAACGCCACTTGCAGATAGCTGCCGCGCTCACTAGCGGAGATGCTCGAGCCACTCTCGAGCAGGTGATCCGGAGCCGGTTCGCGGAGCTCGAGATCGTTCTGGAAGGAATCTGTCTGGTGCGCGAGTGCAGCCCGCGCACACTCGACAAAGTGCTGAGCATGGGAGAGCTGCTGTCCTCGGCCCTGGTAGCGGGGGCGCTGTCTGAGAGCGGCATCGAGACCGAGGCCTGTGACGCGCGCCAGTTCATCATTGCCGACCGCAGGTTCGGAGCAGCCCGGGTCAACTTCGAGACGACCTACGACCGAATCGTCGAGCACTTCTCTCAGACGCTCCCTCTACAAGTGGTGACAGGGTTCCTTGCCCAGACGGAGCAAGGCGAAACCGCAACGTTGGGATACGGCGGCTCGGACTACACCGCGTCGCTGGTAGGCGCAGCGCTCTACGCGGAGCGCATAGAGATCTGGACCGACGTCGACGGCGTCCTCAGCTGCGATCCGCGCAAGGTACCGGAGGCTTTCTCCCAGGAGGCGCTGAGCTACGACGAGCTGCTCGAGCTATCCCACTTTGGAGCGAAGGTCGTCTATTCGCCGGCCGTGCATCCAGCGCGCTCGCGATCGGTGCCGCTGCTGATCAAGAACACTCTCAATCCCAGCTTCCCTGGCACCCGCATCGAAGAGTCGGCCCAGCCTGGGGAGAACCCGATCCGCGGCATCTCGGCCATGTCCCATATCGCTCTCATACGGCTCGAGGGCGACGGCATGGCCACGATCGCAGGAGCGGCCCGACGGCTCTTCACGGCCCTGGCCGATGGTCAGGTCAACACCCTTCTGATCACCCAGGCCTCGAGCGAGCACTCGATCTGTCTCGCCGTAGAGCCGGGCATGGCAACGTTGGCGCGCGACGTGATCCACAACGAGTTCGAGCGCGAGCGCGAGATCGGCCTCATCAAGGATGTGGTCGTTGACGAAGACCTCTCCATCGTGGCGGTGGTCGGAGCCGGAATGAACCACCGCCCTGGAATCTCGGGGACACTCTTTGAGGCTCTCGGCCGCGAAGAGATCAACGTGCGCGCCATCGCGCAGGGCTCTTCAGAGCTCAACATCTCCTTTGCAGTCGCTGCTGCGGACGAGGCCCGAGTCCTCCAGACCCTGCACTCGGCGTTCTTCGCCAAGCCTCGGACTCACCTCTTCTTGGCCGGCGTCGGCGGCGTCGGCTCGGAGCTCCTCGACCAGCTCCGTAGGACTAGACCACCTGCGGGCTGGAGTCTCTCCGGACTCCTCAACAGTCGCCGGATGAGCCTCGATCTCGGGCGCGAGGACAACGCTGCATGGACCCTCGACCGCATCGCCGCAGGCACTGGAGAAGCGACTGATCTCTCGCGCTGCCTCGACTTCATCACGTCGGCGCCCGGCCACCGAATCCTGATCGACTGCACCGCCAGCGACACCCTCGGCTCGATCTACCCGCTCTTGCTCGCTGCCGGCGTCGACATCGTCGCGGCCAACAAGAAGCCGTTTGCGGGCGCTCAGGAGAGCTGGCGGCAGATCACAGCAGCAGCGGCCTCAGGCGGCAACCTCTTCTTTGAAGCCACCGTCGGCGCGGGGCTGCCGGTCATCCGCACGGTCCAGGATCAGTTGGCGACCGGGGATCAGCTGCACAAAGTAGAGGGCCTCTTTTCGGGTACGCTGGGAACTCTCATGACCGGCCTACGCACCGGCCACAAGTTTAGCGATGTCGTGCGCGAAGCTCACTCGCTCGGCTATACCGAGCCCGATCCGCGCGAAGACCTGAACGGGATGGACGTGGCCCGCAAACTCCTCATTCTTGTCCGCCTGACAGGGGCCGAGCTCGATCTGGCCGACCTCGAGATCGAGTCGCTGCTCGACGAAGAGTGGTCGGACATGACGACCGAGGACTTCTGGAGCCACCTGCCTGAGCTCGATGAGCCTTTCGCCCGACAGGTCGCGAGCGCCGTAAGCGAGGGCAAGGTGCTGACCTATCTCGCACGCTGGGAGAACGGTTCCGGCCGCGTCGGGCTGGCGGCTCTCGAGCCCTCTCACCCCTGCGCTCAGGTTGAGGGCACCGACAACCTCTTCGCCTTCACAACGGATCGGTACGCCGATCAGCCACTGGTCGTCAGCGGACCCGGCGCCGGGCGCGCGCTCACTGCCGCCGGCGTCTATTCCGATCTCCTTCGCGCCGTCGCCGAGGGCCGAGAATGACCGCCGCAAGAGCCTTCGCACCTGCCTCGGTCTCGAATGTCACCTGCGGGTTCGACATCCTCGGCTTCGGCATCGAGTCTCTCGGCGACATCGTCCGAGCCGAGACCACGGAGGAGCCCGGCATCGTCATCGCCGAGATTCGCGGCGCCCGCGGACGACTACCGCGAGATCCGCAGCTGAACACGGCCTCGATCGCGGCTCAGGCGGTGCTCGACCGACTCGGAGTCAAAGACCGCGGGCTCGTTCTCGAGATCGACAAGCACATGCCCCTCTCGAGCGGCCTGGGAAGCAGCGCTGCGAGCTCGGTCGCCGGCGCGGTCGCCGCCGATGCCGCGCTCCAGGGCGAGCTCAGCTCCGACGAGCTTCTCCTTTGCGCCATCGAAGGCGAGCGCGCGGCATCCGGATCGGTTCATGCTGACAACGTCGCTCCCAGCCTTTACGGCTCCCTGGTCCTCGTGCGCAGCGCGGTGCCGCCCGACATCATTGAGCTGCCCGTTCCAGGTGAGCTCTCGTGCGGGCTTCTGCGACCACGGATCGAGGTGCGCACTCACGAGGCGAGGATACTGCTGGGCGACACCCTGCCGCTGCAACAGGCCGTAACCCAGTGGGCGAACATAGCCGGCCTCATAGCCGCACTCTATCGGGCCGACTGGGAACTGCTCGAGCGTTGCCTGGTCGACGTCGTGGCAGAGCCTGTCCGAGCGCCGATCGTGCCTGGTTTCGCTGCTGTCAAAGCTGCGGCGCTGGAGGCGGGCGCGCTCGGCTGCAGCCTGTCTGGTTCCGGGCCCGCCATCTTCGCGCTCTGTCGCGACCGGGCGGGAGCTACAGCAGCCGCGCTGGCGATGCACGAGACTTTCCAGCGCAAGGTCGGCATCGAATCGGAGCACTACGCGACCGCAGTCGGCACCCGCGGTGCTCACGTTCTCGCCGACTCCGAGCTGCCGCCCGTACCATGCGTTTCCTGAGCACCCGGGGCGCCTCGCCCGAAGTGTCGCTGCGCGACGCGCTAGGCAGCGGATTGGCACCCGACGGCGGGCTGTACGTGCCGGCACGGCTGGAGCCGCTGGCGCCTGAGGCCGTCGAGACACTTCTCGAAGCGAGCCGGGAGGAGATCGCCGGCCGGCTGGCCAGCCACCTGTTGGGAGACGATCTGGAGGCGGGGGCCTTGAGACAAATCGTCGAGACCAGCCTCACTTTCCCTGTGCCCCTCGTCAGGATAGAGGAGGGCATCCACTGCCTCGAGCTCTTCTGGGGACCTACACTCGCCTTCAAGGATGTCGGGGCGCGCTTCATGGCGCAGCTCATGCTCCATTTTCGCAAAGCGCAGGACGAAGAGCTCACCATTCTGGTCGCCACTTCCGGCGACACGGGTGCCGCAGTGGCGCACGCATTCCACGGACTCGACGGCTTCCGGGTGGAGGTTCTATTCCCGGAGAGGCAGGTCAGCGAGGCCCAGAAGAAGCTCTTCACCACCCTGAACGGCAACGTCTCGAGCCTGGCAATTGACGGGTCGTTCGATGATTGCCAGCGGCTCGTGAAGCAGGCGTTCGCAGACACGGATCTACGCCGCGTTCGTCCTCTGGCGTCCGCAAACTCGATCAACGTCGGCCGACTCCTGCCCCAGATCTTCTACTATTTTTGTGCCATGTCGCAGCTGCCTCACAATCACGGCGCGGCCGTGATCAGCACCCCGAGCGGTAACTTCGGCAACCTCACCGCCGGCCTGATGGCAAAGCGACTCGGGCTACCCGTCGCACGCTTCGTCGCCGCGACGAACGTCAACGACACGGTGCCGCGCTATCTGGAAACCGGGACCGTCGACCCACGTCCATCCGTATCGACAATCTCCAATGCGATGGACGTCGGCGATCCCAGCAACCTCAGCCGTATTCGGTATCTCTACGGCGACGACATCGCCGCCCTCCGCCGAGACCTCGTCGGCAGCCACCATACGGACGACGAGGTGCAAAGGACGATGCAACAGATCTACCACGCTTCAGGCTACGTGCTGGATCCACATTCGGCTGTGGGTTACCTTGGCCTGCGCACGGTCGGTGAGATACTGCCCGACGGCTGCGGCGTCTTCCTGGCCACCGCCCATCCAGCCAAGTTCAAAGAGATCGTCGAGCCCACGATCGGCCACGCGATCGAGACGCCGGCCGTGCTGGCCGAATGCCTGGACAAGCCCGAGCGCTTCACGCCGCTGTCGACAGAATACGAAGAATTTCGCGACTATCTGAGTTAGATTAGTGTGCCGCCAGCAGCGATGGCTGGTATCGGCCCAGTACTGCCGATGACCTGGCACGGTGGCGACGCTCCAGATCGCGGCGCAACCGCCAGTTCGACGCCACGGCCTGGTCGATTGTCGAGGCCCGCTTGAAGCAAGACTGGAGCCGGTGGCCGGAGCGGCACAGCGCCAGATCCGCGAGATTCGCGGCGCGTGGCTGAGCGGCCCACACGAGCGACCCATCATCAACGAGCCGACAGCGGAGACCTTCGTATACGGCGTATCGATGCGTGCGGGCGGAATCTCCGGGTTTGTGAAGGGTTCGGCCGCAATGCTCGCCAACCGGATCCTGCCGCTGTCCCAGATCGACACGACGCTGGCGCCGCCGGAGAAACTGCTGGCTCAGCTCGAAGCTACGACGCCAGCGCTTGGTGTCGCGGCCGTCGTCGATTGGCTGGTCGAAGGTATTCAGCCGGCGCACCGAAGCAACGATTGGCTTGCCGCGATCGATCGGTTAATCAGCGGCGAGCCGACGACCGTGGCAGAGGTTCAGGAGGAGATGGAGGTCAGTCGGCGGTACTTCATCGGCCAGGTGCGCGCCCGCGCGGGGCTGGCGCCGAAAGTGCTGCAGCGCATCGCGCGCATGCGACGCCTGATCGACGAGCTCGACGCGCGCAAGCCGATTCGCTGGCCCTACGAGGCCGCCGGGGCGGGGTATGCCGACCAACCGCACGCGATCCGCGAATTCCGTGTGTTCACGGGCATGACGCCGGGCGAGTACGTGCGCCGTAGGCAAGTGGCGTGGGGCCGCAACCTCGACCCCGGCGAGGCCGCGAACTTCGTTCCCGAACAAATTCGCTGACGAACAGGGCGCATCGGGCGGTCACATTCGTTCAATGGGGGCGAGGTCAGGCGACCTACGATCGCGCTATCGGACGTGTCCGGGTGGGCGCGCCAAACGGAACCGAACAGAAAAAGAGGAAGGGAGATCCCGCATGCGATCCTTCGCTCGATTTTTTTCATGGCTACTATTACTCGGACTCACGTTGCCGGCTTCGCCCGTGGTGGCGGCACCACCGGCCAATGGCGAGCTCGCTGCTTTCGCCGAGCTGGTTGTCGGCGAATGGAAGGCCGCTGACTCACGACACGTGCTCGAGTGGGGTGTCGGCCAAACCGCGATCCGCTCGCGCGGATACTTCATGATCGCGGGCGAATGGAAGCTCGTCTCCGAAGGCCTCTGGTACGCCGACCCGGCCGGTGAAGGGGTTCGCGGCATCGTTGTTGCCACCGACATGCCGGTGACGCTGTTCGAATACCACTCGAGAGTGCGCGACCAAACCGTCGTTCACGACCTGCTCAGTCACGGCGAACAGGGCGGCCGCTACGTCGAAACGTGGGAGTTCGCCCTCGAGGGTTATCGCTGGACGCTGCAGCAGGAACGCGACGGCCTTCTTGCCAAGATCATGGGTGGGAAATACGTCCGAGACTCCGGTGCGTGAGCCGGTCAGCCGCGCCTCATCGGTGAACGCCAGCGCGCCGAGGCCCGCGCTCTCCGACTAGAACCGGTACGCTCTGCGCCCACCCTCCCGGCGTGCTTCGCGTGGCAGTCGACCGTGCGATGAGAGCCGGCGGACGAGCCGCGTCATGCTTCGTGTCACCTCACTCGAGCTTGCCCTCGATCACGACGAGCAGGCTCTCCTGAAGGCTGTGGCCGCGCGGCTCGGGGTCGATCGGTCCGAGATCGCTGCCTGTACCGTCTTCAAGCGCAGCTATGACGCTCGACGTCGGAGCGCGGTCAAGCTCGTCTACTCCGTTGATGTCGAGACCGCGCTCGAAGCACGCGTGCTCGAGCGTTTGGCGACGGACAACAACGTGAGGCCGACGCCCGACATGACCTACCACGGCCCGGCGATTGCGCCCGCCGCGGCAAGCGACAAAGCCTTGCGGCCGGTGGTCGTCGGCATGGGCCCGTGCGGCATCTTCGCCGGCCTGCTCCTGGCGGAGATGGGATTGCGGCCGCTGATTCTCGAGCGCGGCAAGAAGGCTCGCGAGCGGACGGCTGATACGTTCGGCTTCTGGAGAGGCAGGGAGCTCGACCCGGAGTCGAACGTGCAGTTCGGCGAAGGCGGCGCCGGGACGTTCTCCGACGGCAAGCTCTACAGCCAGATCCGCGATCCCCGCCACCTCGGTCGCAAGGTCTTGACCGAGCTCGTGGAGGCGGGAGCGCGGCCCGAGATTCTCTACGACTCGCGACCCCACATCGGCACCCTCAGGCTCGTCAAGATCCTCGAGAAGCTGCGAGCCAAGATCGAATCGCTGGGAGGCGAGATCCGCTTCCGCACACGGGTCGATCGCCTCCTTATAGAAGACGGCACCACAGAAGGTGGCCCCAGCCAAACCATCCGCGGGCTGCGGCTTCGCGACGGCGAGGAGATTCGCGCCGATCAGGTGGTGCTCGCCGTCGGACACAGTGCGCGCGACACGTTCGAGATGCTGCGGGACTGCGGGGTTTACCTCGAGCCGAAGCCGTTCTCGATTGGCGTGCGTATCGAGCATCCGCAGAAGCTGATCGACGCCTGTCGCTTCGGCAAGAACGCGGGCCATCCGCTGCTCGGGGCGGCGGACTACCGTCTGTCGCACCACTGCCGGGGCCCGGGGCTCGAGGGTCGATCGGTCTACAGCTTCTGCATGTGCCCGGGCGGCACGGTGGTCGCTGCCGCTTCGGAGCTCGGCGGGGTGGTGACCAACGGCATGAGTGAGCACCACCGTAGCGAGCGTAATGCCAACAGCGGCATTGTTGTAGACATCACCCCGGAGGGGGATTTCCCGGGCGACGCGCTGGCCGGCGTGGCGTTTCAGCGACGCTACGAGGCCCTGGCTTTTGCCGCCGCCGGCGACACCTACGAGGCTCCCGGACAGCTGGTGGGTGATTTTCTGGCCCAGCGGCCGTCCACATCGTTGGGGGCCGTCGTTCCGTCCTACACGCCGGGAGTCCGGCTCGGAGACCTGCGTGAGTGCCTGCCCGAGTTCGCGATCGCCGCCATTCGAGAGGCGATTCCCATGTTCGATCGCAAGCTCCGGGGCTTTGCGCGGGAGGACGCGGTGCTGACCGGAGTGGAAACCCGAACGTCGTCGCCCATCCGCATTCGCCGCGGCGACGACGGGCACAGCATCAACACCCGCGGGCTTTTCCCGGCAGGTGAGGGCGCCGGCTACGCGGGCGGAATTCTGACGGCGGGAGTCGACGGCATCCGCGCCGCCGAGGCTGTAGCGCTGACGATGCAAGCCGGCGAGCGCATCTCGTCGAGCTAGCTGCCGCACCGCCACAGTTCGGCGATGAAAACCGCGACTCGGCCGCAGTGCCCAGATCGTGGTCTGAAGCTCGCCCGAATCCGGCCGCTGCGCGGTGAAAGCATGGCCGCACCCCTGGACTTTGCCAGCGGGATTGGCTACGTTCCGGCGCCAGCGCGGGGCGGTCGAGCGCTCGCGATTCGATGACAGCGGGAGAAGCAATGGAAACGACGCCGAAGTGGTACCTACCGGTAGCGATTGGTGCCCTTCTTTGGAACTTGATGGGCTGCGCCGCTTACCTCGCCGACGTGATGGTTACGCCAGAGGACGTCGCGGCAATGAGCGCTGCCGAGCAGGCAATCTACGCTTCCCGGCTCTCGTGGACGGTCGCCGCGACGGCGGTTGCGGTATGGGGTGGGGCGGCGGGCTGTATCGGTCTCATCTTGCGCAAGCGGTGGGCTACCCCTCTGTTGATCGCGTCGCTCGTTGGAGTGATCGTCCAGGACCTCGGGATCTTCGTGCTGACCAACGCCGGCTCGCTGGCCGGTCCCGGAGCGATGGGGCTGCAGGTCTGGTGCTGGTGATCGCGATCGGCCTGGTAATTCTCGGCCGCAAGGCAACGGCGAACGGGTGGCTCGCTTGATCTCGAGGGACGGCCGCCTGCCCTTGATCCTCCGCCGGCCGCGGTAGTCGCGCGCGGCACCGCCGGTTCCACGGGCGCATATTCCGACCGAAGTCCGAATCGACGGATGACGACGGCCCCGACGAGTCCCCCGAGCGACGTGTCTGTGGTTCAGTCGGCCCGCATCGCCACCAGCGGATCCACCCGCGTCGCGCGCCGCGCCGGAATGTAAGCCGCCGCCAGCCCGGTAATCATCAGCACCGCCGCGATCCCGCCGAACACCAGCGGATCCACCATCGACACCTGGTAGAGCACGAGGGTCAGGCCGCGGCCGAGGAGCAGCGACAGCGCCAGGCCGATGCTGAGCCCGATGCCCAGCTGCACCATCCCCTGGACCATCACCAGGCGCATGACGTGCGACGGTGCGGCGCCGAGCGCAACGCGTAGCCGGCCGGAACGGTCGGGAGGTTCGGACTTCGACATCGATTTTCTCGCAAGTGGATATATCCACTAATGGATATACTCCAGCATCACCAAGCGCAAGCCCCCCTCGCGGCCGCGCGTCCACATGTTGCCGCAGAAGCGTACCGGCCGCATGAGCCGCAATCACGAGAAACTACGTCGTGGTGCCCTAGGGGACCCGGCAGTCGATCGGGAAGTTGGGCCGCACCGCCTGGCCGCCGCTTTCGAGCGCCGAGCACGGGCCGGGATCGCAGGTTGCACGTGCCGTCTGCGGCCATCGCCTTGGGATATCCTCAGGCCTCCGACATCGCCGGCTCTTTCCAAAAGACCTGGCGTCGCCCTCCGCGGACGCGGTCGTATCGATGCGCCGCCTCCTCGACTCCCTTTTTCTGGCGACCGATGCCCGTTATCCCGGAACCTTCGAAAGACTCTCCGCTCTACCGCTCACGACATTCGCTGTCGCACGTGATGGCGCAGGCGGTGCAGAAGCTGCATCCTGGCACTCTGCTGGGCTTCGGGCCGCCGATCGACGACGGCTTCTACTACGACTTCCTGTTCCCCGAGGGCACCGAGATCTCGAAGGGCGAGCTCAAGGCCATCGAGAAGGAGATGCGCCGGATCATCGGGCAGGACCAGGCGTTCGAGCAGGAAGAGCTGCCGGGCGACGAGGCGCTCGAGCGGATCCGCGCGATGGGCGAGCCGCATAAGCTCGAGTACGCGCAGGAGCTCCTAGCGCGCGGTAACGAGACGCTGGGCTTCTACACCAACGGGCCGTTCGTGGACATGTGTGAAGGGCCGCACGTGGCCAGCACCAGCGAGCTGCCGCGCGAAGGGTTCAAGCTGCACTCGGTTGCCGGCGCGTACTGGCGCGGCGACGAGCGAAACGCGATGCTGACGCGGATCTACGCCTACGCGTATTCCGACAAGGTCGAGCTGCGCGAGCGCATCGACGCGGTGGAGCAGGCCAAGAATCAGGATCACAAGGTGCTGGGGCCTAAGCTCGGCATCTACGTGATCGAAGACAAGGTCGGCAAAGGATTACCGCTTTGGCTGCCCAACGGAGCCATCATCCGGCGCGAGCTCGAGAAGCTGGCAGCCGAGCTGGAGTTCGAGTTCGGCTACCTGCCCGTGGCCACTCCGCACATCACCAAGGCCGACCTCTATCGGACGTCGGGGCACTTGCCGCTCTACGAAGAGGTCATGTACCCGCCGCTGCGCATGTTCGAAGACGCGGCGGCAGGCGGTTCGGCCGCCGAGGAAGGGGAGGGCGAACCCGAGCTCTACTACCTCAAGCCGATGAACTGCCCGCACCACCACATGATCTTCGGCGCCGAGCCACGCTCGTATCGCGACCTGCCGTTGCGTCTCACCGAGTACGGCACGGTGTACCGCTTCGAGCGCAGCGGCCAGCTGCAAGGGTTGGCGCGCGTACGCGGCATGACGATGAACGACGCGCACCTGTACGTCACGCGCGATCAGCTCAAGAGCGAGTTCAAGGCGGTGATGGAGCTGCACCGGCGCTACTACGAGCTCTTCGACTTTCAGAACTATTTCCTGCGCCTCAGCCTGTGGGACCCGGACGACGAGAAGCGCAAGAACAAGTACTTCGACGATCCGGAAGCGTGGGCCTTCACCCAAAAAATCGTGCAGGAAGCCCTCGAGGAGCTCGACCTCTGGTACAAGGTGGCGCCTGGCGAGGCCGCCTTCTACGGCCCGAAGGTCGACTTCCAGTTCGAGAGCGTGCTCGAGAAGGAGTTCAGCGTCTCGACCAACCAGCTCGACTTTGCCGTGCCCGGCCGCTTCGGCCTCAAGTACATCGACCGCGATGGCACCGAGCAGACGCCCTACTGCATTCACCGGGCGCCGCTGGGCACCCACGAGCGCTTCATCGCGTTCTTGATCGAGCACTACGGTGGCGCGTTCCCGACCTGGCTGGCGCCGCTGCAGGTGCTGGTGATTCCTGTGAGCGAGAAGCACGAGGAGTACGCGCGCAAGGTGCAGTCGACGCTGCGGCGCAACATGGTGCGCGCCGACGTCGACAACGGCGATGCGTCCATGGGCAAGAAGATCCGCAACGGCAGCATCCGTAAGATCCCCATGCTGCTGATCGTTGGTGCCAACGAGGAGGCCGACGGATCGGTCACGGTGCGGCGATACGGCATCCAAGAACAGCAAACGATGCGTCTCGACGCCTTCGCCGAGATGGTCGACGCCGAGATCCGCGAGCGCCGCCACGTGATCGCCGCCGACTGAGGTCACGGGCGCCGTTTCCGTTGGACGGGCCTGGGCTGTCCGTTCGATCCGAGCCACAAGCTGGCGTATCTTGGCCGCGCTCGGCTGGACGCGTCCGGAAACTTCTTGTGCCGACAGCGCTTTGTTATCTGCTGTTGTGTGCCTGAGTGTTTTGAATTTTCTGCACGTCTCGGCGGTGCTACGTTGATGCTCAGGAGGGACTGACGACCGTTTGGTGAGCTCGGTTTACCCGGGGACCCCAGCCTCGCTGGGATTCCGGCCCACCAGCCGTTCGCCATGCGTGGCCTGGCCCCTTGTGCGGGCCACGCGCTTCCCCTCCGTTTCGACCGAGGCCTGGCCCCGAGCCGCTCGATTGCCGCTGCCGCGAATCGCGCCAGCCGTCGCGGGCGGCGGCCAGCTACACTCGCGGCCATGAGAACCCGGGTTCACGTTGTTGACGTCGCCGACGTCTCCGCCAGGGGCACGGCCGCGGAGGCAATCGCGGTGCTCGCTGAGCATCCAGCGCTGGTCGAGGCCGGCTCGATTCTGCGCCGCGGGGGGCTCGTGGCCTTTCCGACCGAGACGGTTTATGGGCTCGGAGCCGACGCACGATCGGCGGCCGCCGTAGAGGCGATCTACGTCGCCAAGCAGCGACCGGGAGACAACCCGGTTATCGTCCACATCGGAAGCGCCCATGAGCTCGAGTCGGTCACGGCCCTGGCGCAGGCGATGCGCGCACAGCCGCCGAGCACCGCGCCGGCGATCGACGGTCACGCCGTGATTGGCAGTGCGGCGGCCACGCAGCGTGGCGGAAGCGACTGGCGTGAGCACGTACCCCGGCTCTTGGACCGCTACTGGCCCGGGCCACTGACCATCGTCGTCCCGGCAGCGCCGGAGCTGCGGGCGGCCTCCCGTGGGTTGCCGACAGTTGCCGTCCGCGTTCCCGATCATCCGGTGGCGCTGGCGCTCATTGCCGCGGCCGGCTGCCCCATCGCAGCCCCGAGCGCCAATCTCTCCGGGCGGCCGAGCCCAACCCGCGCCGCCCACGTTCTCGCCGACCTCGACGGCCGGATCGACATGGTGCTCGACAGTGGCCCGTGCCGCATCGGCATCGAATCAACGGTTCTCGACCTGTCGGGCGAGCGGCCCGCGGTTCTGCGTCCAGGTTCGATCGACACCGGCGCGATTGCCGCTGTTCTGTGCGTCGCGGTTGCGGACGGCGATGCCGCATCGGCTGACGGTCGAGCGAGTCCACAACCACCACGATCACCAGGCGCGGCGCACCGTCACTACCGACCGCGAGCATCGGTGGTTCTGATGGAGGGTGATCTGAGCGCCGTCGCGATCGAGCGACTCGTGGACGCGCTCGCCGCGCGGTTGTCGCAGCAGCCGACGCAGGGCTCGATCGGCTACGTCGCCACTCGCGGCGCGTCGAGCTCTGGGGGCTTGCCGGATGCGATCCGCAGGCGGCTCGCGTCCGGGCCGCAGCCGATCGTTATCGAGCGCCGCTCTTCGGACCTGTTCGCACACCACCTGTACGACGATCTCCGTCGGCTCGACGACGAGGGCGTTGGGGTGGTTCTTATCGAGGCGCCCGGCGACGTCGCCACCGAGCCGATCACGACGGCACCAGCAATTCTCGATCGACTCAGCCGCGCGGCGTCGGTTGTCGTCGATAGCGACAGCGACTTGGTGGGCGCGGTGGACGCGATCGAGCGCCTGATGGTCGCTGCCGCACAGCGACCGTAGGCGCGCCGCCCGGATTCTTTTCGACGCAGGCTCGTACCGAGCGCTGGCCGCCACTGCCAACGTCTTCGCGCGTGAGACCGCGATGGACGAGCTGGCGCACGCCGCGGGGATCGACCCGGTGGAGATGCGCCGTCGCAATTTGCCGGATCCGAGCGATCCGCTTGATCTGGACAATCGGGACAACAGCCGTTTGCGAGCCGTGCTCGATGCGGCGGCCGAGCGGTTCGGCTGGAAAGAGCGGTTGGCGCTGTCGAATCGCGGCGCCAGGACCGGGATCGGGATCGGAAGCGGCGTCGCGATTGGAATTGACAAGGGCGGCTACGTGGCCTGCTGCGCCGAGGTCGAGGTTGGCTCGGATGGTTACGTGCGCATTCTGCGCGTCGTCCAGGCCTTCGAGTGCGGGGCGATCGTCAACCCGGTGCACCTCGAGAGCCAGGTTGAGGGCGCCATCGTTCAGGGCATCGGCGGTGCTCTTTTCGAAGCAGTCCGTTTCGAGGCCGGCCGCATCCTCAACCCGCGCCTCTCCGATTACCGGGTGCCGCGCTTCAGCGACGTGCCGGAAATCGAGATCCTGCTTCTGGACCGTCCCGACCTGCCGTCGGCGGGCGCTGGGGAGTGCCCGATCGTCGGCATCGCCCCGGCCGTCGGCAACGCCATCTTCGACGCCACCGGCATGCGTCTGCGCGGAATGCCACTGGTGCCCAATGGATTGCCGTCGACTCCGACCGACGCTTGAAGAGCTGGGTCGTGCTCCCCGTAGCCGCGGACGGTAGCCTACCAATCCGGTATCTCGGCTCGGACTGCCTCAATCGCGGACGTCTGAGCGAGCCCCGCCGGTTGTGCCCCTAGTGCGGGACCACGCTACCTTCAGCGCTCGTACTCCTCCAACGCTTGTTCGTCTTCCAGCGTCGCGGCATTGCGGATCGCATCGAGCGGGCCCAAGACAACGATTCGCATCCGCTCAGGATCGAGGTAACGCTGGGCGGCGGCAAGCACGGCGTCGGCGGTGACGGCATGGACTCGCTGCCACCAGGTCGAGGTTCGGGTGTGGTCGCCGTAGCGCAGCCACTCGCGAGCGTAGGTGGTGGCGGTGGCGGCGCCGTTGCGGAACCACAGGGAAGTGTCGCCGTCGGCCAGCGCCCCGCGGGCCACGAACAGCTCTTCCTCGGTCACCGGCTCGGTACGGATGCGCTCGATCTCCTGAAGGGTCAGGTGGATCAGCAAGCGCACCACCTCCGGACGACCATAGGTACGAAAAGAATAGAGACCGGGGCCGCGGAATCCTTGTTCGGGGAAGCCGCTGTCGTCGTTGGTTAGTCCGCGGCGGTCGCGGGTGGCAAGGAACAGTCGGGTGTCGAAGTGGCCGCCGCCGAGGATGTAGTTCATCACCAGCAGCGCGGCCTCGTTGGCCGTGGGGACCTCGGGCAGCTCGTGGCCGATGGCGACCCAGCCCTGCAGCTTGTCGACGTTGTAGGTGAGCACCTCACGCCGCGCCGCTCGCTGGGGTAGGGGATGGGCCGGCATCGCTGGCGCTTCGCCGCTCCAGTCGGCGAAGGCGGAAGTCAGGTCAGCGCGCATGGCCGCGGGGTTGAAGTCGCCGGAGACGGCTAGAGCGACGTTGGCCGGGACGACGAATCGGTTGGCGAAGGATCTCGCCGAGACTGGAGCGGAGGCCGGGGCGTCGGTCGGAGCCTCGGCATCTCGCGCGCCGACGTACGAGTGGCCCGCATACACGGCTCGCTCCAGCAACATCACGGCCACATCCATCGAGCCCTCGTACAGCACCGGTCCCGACTCTCCGGTCGCCTCGTCGCTGGCGCTGGATCCGCTGCCCGCTGGCGGAGCGCCGGTGAGCGGATCCCGCAGGAGCGACGAGAAGAGCGAAACGGCCGCCGTCACGTCCTCGGAGGGCACTTCGAGCGTCACGCGGGTCTCGGTGTGCTGCGGGGCCACGTCGTAGCGCGCCGCCATGGCGGTCAGGGCTTGCTCGAACCGCCCCGGGCGCATGGCGGCGGGCCCGGCGCGCAGGGCGGCTGCGTAGGCGGCGCCTCCGGGGGCGTCGGCGTCGCCGGCGCCGATCAGCGCGGTCAAGCGCACCAGCGGCACGAGATTGTCGGCAACCACGTAGGCGGTCAGGCCGTTGTCGAGCTGCAGTCGCAGCGGCGCCGGGTCGGGGGCCTTCCAGGCGACATCGTCGAGCTCCATGGCGCGCGGATGCGTCAGTTCCTGCTGCTGAGCGAACGTCGCGCTGGGTGCTGCGAGAATCAAGGGCAGGATCATCGCGCCGACCAACGCCACCGGCCCTGTCGCTCGAACCGCACCGCGGGCCGGATCACGATCGGAGATCCTCGCGGGTCTCCTCATCGCCTCGACTCCTCGTCGTCGGCGGGTCTCACCGTGCCCACGACGCGGTTCTCGGGAACGAAGTATCGGGCCGCCAGCCGGGCAATTGTCTCGTCGGTGGTGGCGTCGCGTCCCTCCAGATGATCCTGCAGCGTTTCCCACCGATCCATCGTCTGGAAGTGACCAATCTCGAAGGCCAGCGCGTCGGCGTCGGCCACGGTGCGGTACCACTCGGTGCGCAGGGTCTTCTTGGCGAGCTGCAGATCCTCGGCGTCGATCTCGCCCTTGCCGAGCGTCCGCAGCGCTGCCAGCAAGGCACCCTCGGCCGCCTGCAGATCGTCGGCGTCGGCAACGACCACCTCGAAGTTCATCGTCGAAGGCACGCCGAAGCGGCTTGTGTGGATAACCCGCGTGTTGACGTTCACCTCACCTTCCACGCCCGCCGCCGCTAGCGATCGCTCGATGGCTGGCGCCGCGACCCCGGCCATAACGTCGAAGGCCGGCCGGTCCGGATGTCCGATACCGGGGATTGCGTGGCGCACCTCGACGCGCGGGGCCAGCTCGTCACTTCTGTAGACGAGACGACGCTCGGCGATTGGCACCGGTTCGACTGCCACCGATCGAGGTGGCTCTGGGCTCTTTTCTATCGACCCGAACCAGCGCTTCACCAGCGGCACCATCTCCTCGAGCGACACCCCACCGATGAACACCAGCGTCGTGTTGTTGACCACGAAGTAGCGCTCGTAGAGCTGCCGCTGGTAGGCGCGGGTGTACTGAGTGAAGTCGGTCGGGTAGTGACCCTCGGGCCAGTACACCGGGCTCGACTCGCCCGAGATCGCCGCCATCTGCTCGGTGTACGGGGTCGCGGCGCGGTTAAGGTCGCCGAGCCGCTGCTCCACCAGGATCATCCGCTCCTCGTCGAACTCACGGAACACGCCGTTCTGCATGCGATCGGCCTCGACCCGCAGGAACAGCTCCACCCGCTCCACCGGCAGGTTGATGTCGAACTTCATGTACTCCTGCTCGGTGGTGGCGGTCAGCCCGGTGCCACCGTAGGCCTGGTACCAGCGCATCATGGCGCCGCCGTCTCCATGGACCGCCGCGGCCGACTCGAGCTGGCGGATCCGCTCGCGGGCCACCTCGATGCGGGGCGTCGTGTCGGTGTGGCGGTAATCGTGGAACACTCCGCGCTCCACGATCTGGTTGCGCGCCTCGTTCAGTGCCGCGACCAGCTCGCCCTCGGCCTCGTCGATTTGCTCTCGCAGGGGCTCTTCGGCCGTCCAGTTGGTGGTGCCCAGGGTCTCGGTGCCCTTGAACATCAGGTGCTCGAGGTAATGGGCCGCACCCGCCTGGCCGGGGGTCTCGTTGAGACCGCCCATGTCGGTGAAGATCTTGCACGCCACGCGCGGATCGCCTGGGCGCTCCAGCACCAGCAGCCGCAACCCGTTGTCGAAGACGTGCTCGCGGATGTCGAGGTCGTAGGGCCTTTGGCCCTCGACGGCGGCGGCAGATCTGGTGACCGTGGCGGTGGTGGTAGCGGGCGGGGCGGGGAGCGTTGCGAGAGCCGCCGCCAAGCCGGCGGCCAGAATTGGCAACTTCATCATGGGCTCCTTCGGAGACGTGAAAGCTGCTGCAGGGCGAGCCTTGTCGAGCCCCAGACCTTGCGGCTGTGCAGGATCGTCCTTTCTGGCTTCAGCGCCGGGCGGCGGAGAACTCCGCCAGTAGCTTGTCGGTCATGTTGTCGAGCGAGTCGATCTCTGGCAACCAGCCCCAGTCGGTGCGCGCTGCCGAGTCGTCGAGCTCGTTGGGCCACGAGAGAACGTTGACTTCGCGCCCGTCGGGCTCGTACGTCACACAGAAGTCGAGCATGCGGCGCTGGATGCTGGCGACCATCTCCATGGCCGACGGGGCGGGGAACGCGGTGATGTTGTAGGTGCTGTGGGTGAGGCGGTCCCGATCGGCGGCGGCGAGCTGGAGCAGCGCGCTGATGGCGTCGTCCATGTGCATGAAAGGAATGCGCGCCTGACGCTGCACAAAGCACTCGGCGGGCTCGGCATGAGAAGCCCGGAAGTACATCTCGTTGGCGTAGTCGGAGGAGCCGCCGCTAGGCTCGACGCTACTGATGAGGCCGGGGAAGCGGATCGAACGGAAGTCGACCTTGGAGCGGCGGGCGTAGTACTCGCCAAGCTTTTCCCCCGCTACTTTGGTGACGCCGTACATGGTGATCGGGAAGAACGGCCACTCCTCGGTGGCGGTGTAGCCGTCCGCAGAGGAAGCGGCGCCCGGAGGTAGGCCGAAGGCGGCGATCGATGAAGGCCATACGAGTGTTGGGGATGCCGCGTTGGCGCCGCGTTCGTCGTCGCCGCGGTCCGAACGGATCGCGTTCGGCGGCCGGTCTTGAAGCCCGACAATCGCGTCGAGGACGTTGCGCCGGCCGTCGACGTTGATCGTCCAGCATAGCCCGGTGTGGGCCTCGCCGGCGGCGCTGAGGACGGCGGCCAGGTGATAGATCACATCGGGCCGCGTGCGGGCCACGAGGTCGGCAACCGCGGCCGCGTCGGTGACGTCGACTTGCTCCCAATTGGGGCTCCAGCTGTCGTTCGGCGCGAGTTGCGTGAGCTTCTTGTACGCGTTCGTCGACTCCGCCGGCAGCTGGTCGACGGGGATCACGTCCGCGTTCGCTGCCAGGAGCTCGAGGAGAAGATCGCCGCCCACCTGTCCGCCGGCTCCGAGCACGAGAGCTCGCTGCGGGCGGCTCATGTGTGGCTCAAGGCTGCAGGCGCTCGCACGACCAGCCATCGGCTGTTCGCGTGTAAACGAAGCGATCGTGCAGGCGATCCTCGCCGGCGTTCCAGAACTCGATGCGCTGAGGGGCGAGTCGGAAGCCGCCCCAGTGAGGCGGTCGCTCGACCTCTCTGCCGTCGAATCGGGCGTCGACTTCAGCGACCTGGTGCTCGATCTCGGCGCGCGACGCGATGGGCTGCGATTGCCTTGATGCCCAGGCGCCAATCTGACTGCCTCGCGGCCGACTTGCGAAGTAGGCGTCGGACTCGGCCTCCGACACCGGCCGCACAGTGCCTTCGGCGCGAACCTGAGTGTTGAGGCTGCTCCAGTAGAAGCAGAGCGCGCCGTGCGGGTTTTCGCCGATCTGGCACCCTTTGGGGCTTTCGTAGTTGGTGTAGAAAACGAAGCCGCGCTCGTCGAAGCCCTTGAGCAACACGACCCGCGCACTCGGCTGGCCGGCGGCGTTGGCTGTTGCCAGGCAGACGGCGGTGCCCTCGTGCGGCTCACTTTCGCGCGCCCGCGCTTGCAACTCTCGGAAGGTCTCGATCGGGTCGGCGGATGGGTGCACTCGATGGACTCGCTTTACAAGAGAGATCGGAGAGACGTCGTTAACGTGGCTCGCGGGGCTCGGAGGGTCGCCCGAGTGCCGCCTCGTCGCGAGGGTAGAGCATGCGCCAGCCGGCTTCGGTCGCTTTGGAGTCTGCCGGGATTCTATCCGCTCACGGCCTGCCGGGCGTGCTCTCTGTGGTGCGCGTCGGGGCCGTCGATCAGCTCGCGATACAGCTCGACATAACGTTCCCCCATGTCACGAGCATCGTAGGCGGTGACGCGGCTCGATCCCTCGGTGCTCAGGCGGCTGGCGAGCTCGAGATTGTTCAGCAATTCGTGCACCGCGGCGGCCAAGCCGTCGGCGTCTCGCGGCTCGAACAGCAGCGCCGACGTGCCGTGCTCGAGCAACTCCGAGGTCGCCGGAATGGCGGTGCCCACCACCGGGACGCCGAAATGGAATGCGTCGAGAAGCACCGTTCCGAGACCCTCGTGAATGCTCGGCAGCACAAACAGGTCGGCAATGGCGAACCACCGGTCGGGGTGCGAGTCGAAGCCTGTCAGTCGCAGCCGGTCTTTCACACCGAGGTATTCGGCCAATCGTTGTGCCTCGCTCAGGAGGTGACCGGCCCCTACCCAGATGTGCACGTAGTTGGGCGGCAGCTTGGGCAAGGCCGCGACCAGCGTCATGGGGTCCTTCTGTTCCGTGAGCGCTCCGATCGTCAGGCCCACGTGAGCGTCGGGCGCGATCGCGAGCTCGCGGCGGAGGTCGCCGATGTCGACGGCCTCCAGCGACCGCTCCAAATCGACAGCCGACGGAATCAGGCGCAACCGTTCGGGCAAGATTCCGGAGCTCACGAGTACCTGCTCGACGCGCCGTGAGATGGCCACCACGCGGGCGGCGCGCCGAAACATCCACGGCTTGATGGGCAGGTCGAGACGTCGCGTAATCACCGTGTGACCCCGCGAGCGCGCGCCCCACAGCGCGATCGGCACGGTGTTGCCCGTATGTGCATGGAAGATGGTCGCCCGGCTGGCGGCGGGGGAGCGCAGGAAGCCGCGCAGCCGCGTCGGCGTTGATATGCATTGCACCGAGTCGAACTGGCGCAGTTTCTCCTCGTACGGGGAGTCGACTCGGTGGAGCATCGCTTGCGAAATGCCGTGCCGATGGAGCTCGCGGATAAGCAGCCAGACTTGCCGCTGGCCACCTCGCCAGCCGCGCTGTAGATCTAGATGAACGATGTTCAATGCCAGCTCGCCTCCGCGATTACACCCGACCCGTCTGGCGCCGGATGTTCAGCCCGTCCGGCACTGAACGTTCAGCGTTCACCTTAAGAGTCGTCGTCTTCAAGTGCAAGAAAACAAAGAGGTTACGAGATTCATGTTGGCATCGTTTCGATGGTGCGGCGATGGAGTTGACCTCCGGCCCAGACTGCGATTTATTAGCGCCTGTCCGGACGATTTCCCCGGCCGAACGGCGGAAATCCGGAGCCCGGTGAGGGTACAGAAAGACTGTGGAGCCCTGGTTGACCTGAAAGGGCTTGGCAAAGGCCACGGAAACTGCTGAACCGGAGGGTGACGGAGAGCTGTAGGGAGGCCATCGTGGAAATCGCCCGGGCATTTTTTTGTCCAGGCTCCGGACCGGCGGCTGTGTGCCACCAGGCAATCTGCCGGGTGCTCTGCGGTTGCCGGCGCTGTGCCGATCGCGGGGTGAGCGCGGCCGGCCACTCCGCTAGTTGCCGATCGGCAGCGGCGCGACGATCAAGTTGCGCCAGATGCACGCCGGCGTGACCGGGATCTGGATGCGCCAGCGCTCCTGCTCTTCGACGTCGGGAACAACGACCTGAATGCGGTAGCGGCCCTCAGGTAGCTGGTCGAACTTGTACCAGCCCTCTTCGTCGGTTGTCTGCATCCTGAGCTCGCGGTCGCCCTCGAGGACAACTTCGACATCGCGCAACGGTCCGCCGGGATCCGGTCGCCGCCCCGGTTCGAGCGTCGTGGGGTCGATAGCCTGGCGCTCGCGGATCACCAAGCCGTACAGGCTCGCGGTGTTATCGGCGCGGGCGAGCCCACGCATATAGGCGAGGTCGATCGCGGCGTCCTCGAGCTTGGCTGTGCGCGAGCAGATTCCGGTTTCGAGCCGGCTGGTCTGGCGTGCGCGGTTGGCGTACACGACGTAGGTTTCGCCGTCCTCGAAGTCGAAGCCGCAGTCGCCGCCGCCGGCCCCGGTTCGGACCTCGACCCGCTTCTCGCCGTCGACCCCCTGCCAGTCCTCGAGCACCTCCATGATCACCACACGCGCCATGTCCTGTTGAGAGGAGACGGTGCTGGTGAGGTCGTTGGCGCCGGTGTTGCTCGGGGCTTCTTCGGCTTGGATCGTGACAACCCGCCCCACGAAGATCGCCGCAGTCTGCCAGTAGACCTCGCAGGCCGGGCGTTTCGGCGACATGCAGGTGCAAGCAGCGCTAGCTTCGCCAGGCGTTGCGAGCGTTAACACGACGCCCAGTACCGCTCCCAGTGCCGTGGCAAACATCGCGGAGCGTGCCTTCATCAGAGGGGGCCTCCGAGGGGACCTCGACAGTGATTCGCGCAATTCGAAAAAGGGTCGCCGAGGAGCGAGCCGCGCAAGCGTACCATGGTGAGATGGGGTGAGGCGGGCGAATCAGAGCCCTCCCGCGGTGAGAGTACGACGTGCGATACGCCGGTCCATCCGCTCACCGCACGCGCTTCCCACGGGCCTCGGATGAGTTACGCAGACGCGCTAGCGCTCGTCGCCCGCGGTCAACTACTGTTGTCGCAGGTGGCGCCGATGCAGCCGCTCGATTCGCCATCAGATCCGCGATCTCGTCAGCTTCGGACTCAACGGCTACTGCGTCAGATCGCGACGCTTCGGACCCGCTCCACACTCATCTCAGGAGACCTGTCGATGAATCTCAACAAGGCTGTGAACACTCCGCTCATGCTCATTGCCGCAGTTGCCGCGCTCGGATCCTGGTCGCCGTGGACATCGGCCACTCAGGGGCAGCTGCCGATAGTTCTGATTGACGGCGAGCGTGTTACCGAGCAAACCGACGTGGGTCGCGCTGCCACCGCTCGCGTGCAGGCAGCCGCTGACGATTGGGAGTCGCGCTTCGTTGGTTCGCAGACCGAGCTGACCCAGCTGACGCAGACGCGCCAGCAGCAGGCGCTGACGCTCAACGCGCGGGCGATGGCGCAGATGGATGTCCGCATCGAGGAGTTGCAGGTGCAGCTGACGCGGATGCAGGACGATGCCCGACGCGCGCTGCAGCGCCTGCAGGAGGAAGCGCTCGGGACGGTCAATGCGGCGCTGATTCCGCAGCTGCAGAATATGGCGGCCACTGAGGGCTACGGGCTGATCCTCGACACACGGCTCAGTCAGGTGGGCGGACTCCTGTACTACTCGCCCGAGCTCGACGTGACCGACGCCTTCATCGCACGCGTCAACGCCGCGACGCAGCCTCAATAGCAACAAGCTGAGGCTCGAGTAGCTCCAGCGCCGCGGCCGCCGGAACCCCGAGGTTCGAGCCCCCGAACTCCGGCAGCACGGCCGCGTTGATCGCCACAACGCGGCCGTCAAGGTTGAGGACAGGACCGCCGCTGCCGCCGTGCGTGGTCTCGGCGTCGTAGACAATCGAGCCCACGGTAGCTTGGCCCACAACACCGACGGTGGCCAGCGGTTGAACGTAGCCGCCGCTGGCGAGCTCGCGCGCCAGGTTCCAGAAGTCCACCGATCCGCCAGAGGTGACACGCTCCACGAACGTCGGCTCGGCGCGTGCCAGCAGCGCCCGCATCCCGGTTGGGTAGCCGAGGACGATGACCTCGGCGCCGAGCTCGGGCACGGTGCCGGTCAGCTCGAGCGCCGCGACCTCTGTGCTGGAGCTGTCGCAGCGCAGCAGGGCGACGTCGGCCTCGTCGTGCACGCCTACAACGCCGATCGCGAGCGGTGTTCCGTTCCCAGGTAGGTAGCCCACGAAGCGGCGCATCACCGGCTCGAAGCCGTTGGCCAGGATGCGCTTGGCGTTGTCGTCGAAATCCCAAGGTTGTGCTACGTGACGGTTGGTCACGACGTGACCGAGCTCCGAGACCACGAACCCGGTGCCGGTGTAGCGCAGCTCGAGAGGTTCTCCGTCGCCACCCAGCTTCAGCGCGATATTGCCCAACGGGTCGCGCAACGGACGGCCGTCCGGGCCGCTCGCCAAGCGCAGCGGGCGGCCGCTGTCGGGATCGTCGAACCCATAGGCGCCCTGCAGGAAGATCACCGAGCGCGAAGCCTCGGCGATCACTCGGGCGCGGGCGCCCGCTCGATTCTCGAGAGCATCCAGGCGCGCCAGAGTCTCGGCGATACGGATGTCGAGATCAGCGCGTGCCGCGGAGAAATCGTCGACGTTAAAAGCCTCGCGCTCGCTGTCTTCGAGGAGTACCGCGAGGCCCTCAATACGCAGGCGCTCCTCGGCAAAGCGGCGCTCCAAGGCCTGGTTCTGCCGCCACAGTGCACCAAGGGCGGCAACAAACAGGATCACAGCCGCGACCACAGCCACGCGGGTGAGCGGGGAAACGTGTCCAACGAGCTCTCGCAGCAGCCCGGCTGTGAGCATTCGCAGCCCCTCGGGGCCGCTGTGTGCGTGGCGCGCGCACTCGACGCAATCCGCGAAGGCCTCGCCCAGGGTCTTGTAGGCGTCGCTTCCTGGCTCGTACTGACGAAAGCGAAGAACGAGCCCGTCACTGCCCGAGGCGATCTCGATCACGTCGCCGCTGTTGAGCGCCTGAGTGTCGGCGCGCTCACCGTTGATCCAAACGTCAACGCCCGGGAACGGCTCCAGGCGGTAGGTCTGATTGCTGCGCCGCAAGACCACGAGTGTCTTCTCGGCGGCGTAGCCCTCGTCGAGCCCGACCTCGACCTTGGGCGCGCCTGTGCCGCCCCTGCCGGTGCTTCTAAGGCCGAGGTAGACGATGTTCTGATCGAGCCGCCGCACTTGCCCTCGGTCGGCGCCCGACAGATGGACGAGAACCGAGACCGGCGTTGTTGATGGATCTGATGGGTAGCTGACGTTGGCGGCGCTCAAAGCCCGACGCGGAAGGTTCCAGTTTCAGGGGAAGAGGCGAGCGCCGGCGGCGCCGACGTTAGACTGCCTGCCGAAGGCTCGGCCTCAAAGCGATCCAGTCGCTGCTCGAGTACATCGCTGGGGCGATCTCGAGAAGACGCGGCAGCATGTGGAAAACGGCGGTCTGGTTCCAGTCGCCCCCCCGCCGCCTACAGAAGCCCTGTTCGTTGAGCTTGGCCGCGACTTGCGCAAACGGCACGTCGTCGACGAGGAGCCGCAGCATGAGCTTCATGGCCTCACGCTCCGTGCTGTCGGTCTCGAGTTGCTGACAATCGGGCGCCACCTTCAATCCGAAGGGGACCGCCTGGCGTTCCACCGGGGTTCTGCCTGCCGCTACTTCGTCGCTTCCCTGGCGCTCCCAGACAATCGCGACGGCGTGCCAGCCGTCGTTCTGGCGCGCCTCGAGAAGCTCCTGCGTGGGTGGTTCGGAGAGGATCTGATGCTCACGTTCGACGTTGGCCATGGGTTCGCTCACGGCGGGGATCCGAGTGTTCGACGCGGCCTGGCTCGCAACAACGAATTCCAGGCTGGCGCTTCACTCTCGGGGTCGATGGACGTCGTCCTTCGGCCTTCGGCTGAAGGTCTCTCGGGGAGTCCCCTCAGTATCGGTGCCACGGCGCAGATTGCAAACCCCGCTTCCCGAAAGCGGACACCATTGATGCTCCTCCGGAGCTCGGAGGGCCGCGCGCAGGTATGCTTGGCGGCCGTGCCCGAACACCATTCCTCCGAGCCTGTGCTCGAGCGCCCGACGTCTTCGGCGGTTATCGACTTGCGCCGCTCGCTCGGCTTCGCCGCGGCGGCCGCCTTCGTGGTGACCAACATGATCGGGTCGGGGATCTTCACTGTGCCCGCCTTTGTTCGCGTGGCCACCGGGAGCGCGCTCGGTTCGCTCGGGGTCTGGGCTGCTGGAGCGCTGCTCGGGCTGAGCGGGGCGCTGTGCTACGCCGAGCTGGCTACGCGCATGCCGGGGGCGGGCGGGGAGTACCGCTACCTGTCGCGTGTCTTCGGTCCGCTTTGGGGGTTCCTGAGTGGCTGGACCTCGTTCGTGGTGGGGTTCTCGGCAGCGGTTGCCGCATCGTCGCTCGGTGTGATGGCCTACGTTGCCCCGCTGATTCCGGGCTGGCAATCGGATGCGCCGGTGGTGGTCGGATGGCCTGTTTCACAGGCCGCCCTCGGTGCCGCGGGCCTGGTGGCGATGCTGACGGTTCTGCATTGCATCGGTGTGCGTTCCAGCTCACGCTTCCAAACGACACTGGCGGCGGTGGTTCTGGTCGGTATCGCGGTGTTCGTGGTCGCGGGCCTATCGACCGGCGCCGGCAGCGCGGCGGGGCTACGAGCGAGCACCGCGGGGCAAAGCAGCTGGTGGGTTGCGCTGCTGCAGGTGAGCTTCGCCTATTCCGGATGGAACGCTGCCGCCTACATGGCCGGTGAAGTGAGCGAGCCGCGTCGAAATTTGCCTCGGGCGCTGCTCCTGGGAACCGCGGTCGTGGCCGTTGTCTATCTGGCGCTCAACGCTCTGTTCTTCTACGCCCTGCCCGAGGCGGAGTGGCAGGCGGACATCGCGGTGGGCCAGGTTGCGGCCGAACGCCTGTTCGGCCACGGCGGCGCGTTGGCGGTGAGCGCGCTCATCGCCTTCGCTATGTTCGGATCGGTAAGCGCCATGACAGCAGTCGGTCCGCGCATCTACTTCGCCATGGCACGTGACCAGCTCGCGCCGAGCGCGCTGGCGCGGATCTCGGCCTCCGGTCGTGTGCCACGCATTGCCATCGTGGCGCAAGGCGTGCTCGCGGCGCTGCTCGCGCTTACCGGATCCTTCGGTCTGCTGTTGACCTACATCGGTTCGGCGCTGCTGCTCTTCGCCGGTCTCACAGTTGCCGCGCTCTTTGTTGTGCGGCTCCGCGACGGGGCGCCAGGCGAAGCCGTGTTCGCGACGCCGTTGTTCCCGCTGCCGGCGCTCGTTTTCGTGGGCATTACGGTGGCCGCTTGGGCCAACGGACTTGTCGACGCGCCCCTGCCGACCTTCGCGGCGCTGGGCACGATGCTACTCGGGGCGGCCGTCTATGCCCTCGGTCGCCAGCTCGGTTGGCTAGGCGTGCCCGGCGACGCGGCACGACCCGTCAGCCACAGCGGGTAGCGGACGGGTCGCACTGCGATCTTGCTTGCGCTTGTTTTCTACCTGGAGCGGATTTCTGGGCGGCGCTACTCGAGCAACTCGGTGTCGGGGTTGGTGAGGCTCCAGTTGTACCAGAAGGTATCGAAGCCCGGCAGGCGTTCGATCTCGCCAGGCGCTGCGCCGGTGAATTCGCCCGACGCGTCGTCGAAGGTTGCTCCCGAATCGACGTGAACCCAGATCCCGTCCCGTTCGACGAAGCCGGCGCCGCTGGTCATGTACGCCGCGGTCGAGGCGAACAGGGGGTCGTTCGGCTTGCGATACAGGAAGATCTGCTTGCCGTCGGCGTCGAAGCTGTGACCGCCCGAGACCTTTGCCAGTTCGACGGCGTAGCTCACGTCGCCCGACCGGAAGGCGTAGATCGGCGTTTTTGTTTCGAGGCGATCGTCTTCCGCGGTGAAGCCACTGAAGCCGTCGGGGTCGGTCCAGTAGCTAGCGTACGCATCGCCAGCATGCTGCCGCCCGTTTACCGACAGCACGAGTGTGTCGGGGTGAGCGGCCTTCCACTCGCGCCAGCGGACCTTTTCGCCGGTCGGAAGCTCCTCGAGGGGGGTGCCCTCGTACTCGCCGGCGAGAGACTTGCCGCTCATGAGGGGCCAGTACGAGCTGGTCTCGCGATCCTGCATTACCAGCGAGGCGTTGATCAGGCCTCCAGAGGCTTCAAAGTTGAGCTCGCGTCCGCCATAGGCGCGGCTGTACACGACAGCCGTGTTGGCGAGCGGTCACCAAACGGCGGCGTAGGCGGTCGCACCGATCTTGTCGTTGACCACCTCATGCGTGTTCAACAGGTTGATGCTGAAGGCGCGTGCTTGCCCTTCGACGACGATGCCGAACACATAGGCCGGGCCCGGTATGTTGGCCTCGCTCGCAGCGACCCACTGCGGCTCGTCGATCGCCGGGATCCCTCCGCGCGGCAGCATCTGCCGGTAGCCCTCGGGTTGCTGGGCCGCCTGCCCGCCGCCTCTCGCCGCCGCATGGGCAACGGCCGCAGTGGCGCCAATCGAAGCCGCCATCAGAACGAGGCCGCTGCCGGCCGTCAGTGCTTTCAGCCTGGAGCTCCTGCCAGTCATAGTGCCTCCGGACAAGTGTCGATCGCCTTCCGAAAATCGTACGCGCATCGGCGTGCGGTTGCAGACGATTGTCGCACTTGCTGGCCGGCAGGTGCCGGCGGCGCCAGGCTCGGGCTCTGCGAGGTCGTATGGAGGCTTACAGGCCGCGGCGCCTCAAGCGGCCTGGTGCCGTTGTTGGCTGCCGCCACTCGAGAGCTTCTCGAGGGCGTCCTTGAGGGCCGCCAGGCCGGCCGATCGGTCGACGTAGCTGTAGCCGTAGCCGGCTTGAAGATCTACGACGGTGCTCGATGGGCGACCGTTCGAATAGAACAACACTCGCGTCGACAACTCGGGGCGCGACTCGAGCACGGCATCGAGGAAGCTGCCAAGGCTGCTCGGCGGGATTTGGGCGTCGACCACCAGGCCGTCGTAGTGCCGCTCTGTCTGGAGCAAGACCTCTGCTTCGTCGACCGATGCCACGGTATCGACATCAATGTCTGACGCCTCTAGCGCCCGTTCCATGACGTCGCGAACCTGCCGGTTGTTCTCCACCAGGAGCACACGACGCGATGGCGCGGCGAGCGCGACTGGCTCGGCTCCGTCGTCGAGCTCTTCCTGATCGGTCGCAATCGGCAGGCTGAATTCGAAGCTGGTACCGATCGAGGTCGTAGGGTCGAGCCGCAGAGTGCCGTTGTGGCGCGTCGCCATCGACTTGGCGATGTTCAGGCCCAGCCCGGTACCAGCCGATCCCTTGGTGGTGAACAGCGGATCGAAGATCTTGTGGCGGTTTTCTGGCGCGATGCCGACGCCCGTGTCGCTAACGGTGAAGACGACCGAGTCTTCCGTCGAACGCAACCCGAGGGTGAGCACGCCTCCTTTCGGCATCGCGTCGATCGCGTTTTCGATCAAATGGATCAGCACCTCGCGCAGCTCGGCGGCGTTGCCGGTGATCTTGGGCGGGTCGACTTCGATGGCGGTGCCGAACTCCAGCGGGCGGGAGGCCGATCGCTTGATCCAGTGGGGCTGCGCATACCTCCATGCGTCTTCCATCACCGATGCCGGGGCGAGCACCTGATGGTCTCTAGCCTCGGCTGAGCCGGCCTCGTTACCCAGTTGCGTCCAGGCGCCAAGGCGCTCCGTGATGGTCAGTCCCTCCCTGACGGCTACGTCGATGGCGTCGAATCGACTCATCGCCTCGCGGTCGAAGCGGACCACGCCGCCGCCGTTCTGCTGACGCACGACCTCCTTGCGCAAGAGCTCCGCCGAAACCAGGACAGTCTGCAAGATGTCACCAAAGCTGTCTGAGACGCCCGAGGTGATCTGGGTCACCAAGGGCATGCGTTCGTTCTTCTCGACGCTGTCGCGCATCCGCGCATGTCGGAAGATGAGAGCGATGGCGCTGGCGAGGTGTTGTGCTGTCGCGACCTGACTCGGCGTGAACACGCCGTGAGATCGCGCCACACGCAGCACGATGTGACCCATGCCGTCGTTGCTGTCACCATCGAGTAGCACAGGGCAGATCAGTAGCGAGGAGAATTCGAGCCCTTCGACCTGCTCGCGCACGGGTGCGGTGATGGGGTCCTTCTTGATGTCGTCGATGACGATAGGCTCGGTGCCGTTCACCACGAGCCGCAGCTCCGGGTAAAGGTCGAGGTTGAGCGGCCTGTCGCGAAACTCTCGATCGTCGCTCGAGGCGATGACCTGAAAGACTTCGCCGGTGAGCTCTACGAGAGAGCTGCGAGCGTTGCCGGAGAAGGTCCGTTGGGCGTCGATGAGCACTTGTCGGATGAGCTCGATGGCGTCGAAATCCTCCGAAAACGCAGCGCTCATCTTGTCGACCCAGCTCACGAGTTGCCCTTGCGCGGCGGCTTCCTGGAGCCGTACCTTGCTGGCTTCAGTCAAGCCCGCGTACACGATGGCGGCGCTGAAGAGCAGGCCGATCTGCCCGATGAGCTCCGGGCTTTGCAGAAGTGCTCTACCGTTCTCGAGCGAAAGGTAGACCGCGTAGCCGCTCAAAGCTCCCGCCGCGGCCGCCGTTCCCCATTTCAGGCTCGGCGCCGCGGCAACCAACGCCACGAGAACGAAGTAGACGAACAGCAGGTCCCGATTGAAACCGCTGCCGAGGACCATGCTGCTTGTCAGGATCGAGACGTCGAGCAGCGTGATCGCAGGCAGCAAGACGGGATGGTCCCACATGGCGACGGAGAGACGCGACAAGCCGACGTTCGATAGCGCAGCCACGACAATCAGCGCGACCTGCGGTGCAATCGAGCCCGGGGCGCCGAACGACAACAGATAGATCAGCGCCAGGAAGCTCAGCCACCGGACGTAGACGGCGAGCTTTTGCTGGTTCGACATGAGGTCCTGTGTGAGTTGGAGCATGGTGACAATTAGACAGTAAAAGATTATTTTACATAAGAATAGATCTCAAAAGACAATTAACCATCTCAAAAGTTATTGTTAGCTAGTAATGATCATCATAAATGCCGAAACGTCGATTCGCCGCTCGGAGCTGGAGTTCCGCGCCTCGCGGAGCAGCGGGCCGGGAGGGCAGCATGTCAACAAGGTGAGCTCGCGCGTCACCCTCAGGTTCGACGTGGACCGTTCCCCCAGCCTCGACGAGGATCAACGCCAGAAACTGAGGCAGGCACTCCGGACGCGGATCTCCAAGGACGGGATCCTCAGCGTCACGTCGCAGAGTGGACGCTCGCAGGTAGCCAATCGCCGCCGAGCCACCGAGCGGTTCGTGGAGCTCATGCGCGCGGCTCTGCTACCAAGCCGGGAACGTCAGCCGACGCGGCCCACGCGGGCCTCGAAGTCGAGGCGGCTGGAGGCCAAGCGTCAGCGCAGCCAGACCAAAAAGCGACGTCGTCCCGCCGATTTGGAAGACTGAGCGACGCATTCGGCGGCTCAACATGAGCCGGGCCTCCTGGCGGGCGGCCGCCAAGGTCGCTATTGTGGCGGCCGTCTCGACCGCTGGTGCGAGCCTTCCAAAGGGCTCGTGGCGCTCGGCGGTCTTCGTAGATCACTCTGCTACAACGGAGGTCGGAGTGGACACTCGTCCGCGCCTGCAATCGAGCAAGCTGTCTGCTCCGCAGCGCCGTGTTTACGCGGCGGCGACGATTTACTTCGTGGTCGTCTTCGCCGCGATGATGTGGCCAATCTACCCATGGTTCGCGCGCGCGCGGCCACTGTTGCTCGGCATGCCGTTCGGTCTCTTTTACCTGGCGGCACTGGTCGTGGTTTCTTTCGGCGTTGCCTTGGCTCTGTTCGTTTGGGAGCTGCGCAGCGGCGTCATCGCCGGAGCCGACGAACGCTGATGGAGAGCTGGGTCGTAGTTTCCGCCGTGACGATGGGCTATCTGCTGCTGTCACTCGCGGTGGGCTTGGCGTCGGGCCGCGGCTCTTCGAAGACAACCGAAGGATACGTGGCTGGCGATCGGTCGCTCGGCTTCCTGGTGATGTACTTCATCATGGGGGCGTCGATCTTCTCTGCCTTCGCTTTCTTGGGTGGCCCGGGATGGGCCTACTCACGCGGCGCCGCTGCGTTCTACATCCTGTCGTATGGGACGGTGGGGCTGATTCCCTGGTACTTTTTCGGTCCGCGTGTGGCGCGACTCGGTCGTCAACGCGGATACGTGACCCAGGCGGAGCTGTTCGCCGATCGCTTCCAAAGCCGGTGGCTGTCGGCGATCCTGGCGCTGATCAGCCTGCTCGCCTTCCTGCCCTATCTGACTCTGCAGATGCAGGGCGCCGGCTACGTCTTCGAGGTTGTCACCGAAGGACGCGTGCCGGCCTGGCTCGGTGCGGCGATCGCCTATGGCGTGGTTCTCATCTACGTCTACGGCAGCGGTGTGATGGGCGTCGGCTGGACCAACACCTTCCAGGGCGTCTTCATGATGGTGCTCGCCTGGGGGCTCGGTCTCTACTTGCCGTGGCGGCTGTACGGCGGCGTGGGCGCGATGTTCGAGGCGATTCTGGAAAGAGCCCCACGGGCGACGGAAATGCTGGCCGCGCCGGGTCTCGATGCCGCGGGAAACCCGTGGACCTGGGGTGGCTACTCGAGCGCCATCGCGGTCTCGGCGATCGGATTCTCGCTGTGGCCTCACTACTTCATGAAGATCTACACGGCCCGCAGTGAGGCGGTCCTCAAGAAGACGATCGTCTTCTACCCGACCTTCCAGATCTTCCTGATTCCGATCATGTTCATTGGCTTTGCCGGGATACTGGCGCATCCTGGCGTGACGCCGGCCGACGCCATTCTGCCGACGATTCTGATGTCGATGCAGCTGCCGGCCTTCGTTGTTGGGCTGTTCTGCGCCGGCGCGCTCGCCGCCTCGATGTCGACCGGCGACGCCATCGTTCACGCGGCGGGCTCGATCATGATCCGCGACTTCTATCGCGCGCTGTTCCGTCCGAGCCTGACCGACGCTCAGGAAACACAGCTGATCCGTATCGTCGTCATCCTCATCGCCGCGGTGGCCTACTACTTCGCCGTCGTCTCGGAGATGTCGATCGTCTTGCTCCTGTTGCTGTCGTACGGCTTTCTTGTTCAGATTGCGCCGGTGTTGCTCGCTACCTTCTTCTGGGCTCGCGCCACGGCCCCAGGCGTGATCGCCGGCCTGCTGACGGGAGTGGCGGTTGTCGTGCTGTTCGACCGTGTTCCGAGCCTGCAGTGGCAGGGAATCCAGCCCGGGATCTTCGGGCTCGTCGCCAATCTGGTCGTCCTTGTCTTCGTTTCTCTGGCGACGAAGCCGATGGCCGAGGAGCACGTGCGCGACTTCGTTGTCACCTAGCGAGACCCGCTGCCCCTCGGACCCCTCCACCCTGCCGGCATCGGCATCACAACACCGATCGACTTCCAGGTGTCAGGTCGTGAACAACCTGCCCAGAAAACACACCTAGGGATCGGCTCGGGGTGGTCCAGGCTGTCCTGAGCGATCCTGGCGCGAGCCCAGAAGCACAGCGGCCAAACCCAACAGGATCTCGTCGGCTAGCGGGATCATGTCGGGGATGAGCAGGTCCAGTACGAACAGCCCGGCCGTCAGAGCGAAGAGATAGGGATATCGCAGGCGGCCCGCCCAACCAGTGAGGGCGGCGACGATCGGCGTCCGCACGTCGTCAGATCCTCACGCTCTGGGCATCGACGTGGCTACGCTTGCCGCGAGATCGCGCGCCAGCAGATGGTTGCCATCGAGCGCGGTTTCAAGCGCGCTGATCGGGATCGATTCCTTGATCGTGTGGGCGAGCAGCTCGTCGCCGGGACCAAACCCGATGCAGGCGCACCCAGCGGCGGCGAAATGACCCCCGTCGGTCGCGAAGCGCCAGGTGCCCACGTCGGCCGGAGCGGTGGTGCCGATCACCGGCTGCAGAATCGTGCAGGCGGCAGCAACGGCGGGGTGGTCGATCGGCAGGATGTAGGCCGGGTTGTTGCCGTGGAGTTCCTGCGTGCGGCCGGTGTAGGTAACTCGGCGGTAGGTCGGGAGCAGGACCTCGACGCGAGCACCCGCCACCAGGCAGTCTTCAGCGAGCGCCTGGGCCTTGGCGCGCGCATCCTCACCGCTCTCGCCCGGCACATGACGCCAGTCGAGCACGAGATCGATCTGTGAAGGAATCACGTTGCTACTCGTCTGGTCGCTACTCACCAGTGTAGGAGCGACGCTGCTGTGTCCCAGGTCCTCTTGATAGGGCATGTCGAGCTCGCCAAGGCGAGTCAGAAAGGGCCCGATAACATCGTAGGGGCTCACCCCCTCTTCCGGCACACTGGCATGGACGCTCTTTCCGAAGACCCTCACGGTGAGCTCGGAGCGTCCGCGGTGACCGCGGCGCAAGCTGTTGCTGCTCGGCTCGCCCACGACCACCAGCGGCGGACGCATGTTTTCCATGAGGTAGCGAGCGCCGATGCCGCCGATTTCCTCCTGGACGACCGCCGTGACGAGCACGTCGGCGGCCGGTCGCGAGGCCTCTTTCAAGATCCTCGCGACGCCGTACACCTGAGCCGCCAGCGGTCCCTTGATGTCAACGGCTCCGCGACCGCAAACGTGGTTGTCGTGGATCTCGCCGCCAAACGGAGGGTGCGGCCACGCTGCGTGATCGCCCACGTCAACATGGTCGAGGTGGGTGTTGAACATCACCTCCGGAGCGCTGCCGGGATCGGTGCCGCGAATCCGACCGACGACGTTGCCGACCTCGTCGACGCTCACCTCGTCATAGCCGAGCTTCTCCATCTCGGCTCGCATCAGCTCGGCGGTTGCGCCCTCCTCACCGGGCAAGCCCGGTGTACGGATCAGCCGCTGCAGGAAGTCGATGCAGGGGGCCAGGTCGGGCGGGTTGTCGGCGGCCTCCGAGCTCAACGGCTGATGCGCTCGATGGAAACGATCGTGTCGGTGCCGAGCAGGCGGTCGTCGGCGTTGACGTCGAACCAGGTACGGACCTTCGGCAGCCGTACGCCGTCGCCCTGGGCTTCGCGTACCAGCACGACGTACTCCTTGTCGCCATCGGTTTGCACGAAGCCGTAGCCGACCAGCGCGTAGGTGGACGGGTCGAAGTAGAAGTCCCAGATGTCCGTTCCGACCTCCTCGTCGTACGTGACCTTGAGGGCGAGCACGTCCTGATCCTGGAACGATGTCTCGCGCGCCTCCGGATCGAGGCGGGTGCCCGGATCGGTGAGCTTCATCGGCAGGCCGTACAGAAAGATGTGGTAGTTGCGCATGCGTTTCATTGCTTCGCAATCGAGGCTGAAGCGCCGTGTCTGCTCTTCGGTGATCTCGGAAGAGCCGTTCAGGCGGGTCCAGCATTCGTCGCCGGTGACCGTGGTTTCGGTGACGTTGCCAAAACGGTCGCGCTCCATATGGAAGCGGCCGGCGACGTTGTCGATGACGATCGAGGTCTCGGTTGGACCGGCGATGGGCCGTGTGGAGCGCAGCTGCAGGCGCCACGAGCTGTGAGCCCAGCGCCCCTCGGGGTCGTGGTATGCGATGCTCCGCGCCAACACGTCGGCGGCGTCGAGCGCCACGGTCGCCGGCGCGAAAGCTGCCGAGCTCGCAAACGCCGACACCACGGCGTTCGGTAAAGCGAATGCGGCCAGCAGGCATGTCGCCGCGAGCGTCCATGCGGCGCTCCGTGTTGATAGAAGTTTCTCTTTCATGGTGAGCCTCGTCGCGAGATGGGGAGTTTTCGTCGGCAGCGGTGCGGTGGATCCAGCGCAAGTCAATCGCATCCGGGTGCCAGGCTCAACGTCGCTACCTCGGTAGGATCGGTTGTGGCTCTCGAGACCCCGAAATAACCTGCTGCCGACGTGCTTCAAGGAGGGCGTCCGTCGCGACGGCCATTTTGCCATTCACTCGATCTTCAAACACTTTGCGAGGCAACATGAAACCCGACGAATTTCTCGAATTTCTGTGGACGGAGCGCGCCTCGGCGATCCTGCGCACGCAGCCGCAGCGGCGCGCCGCCGACGCCATGGACGCCGCCGCCCGCGGAGGTTTCAGGATTCTCGAGTTCACTCTCAGTGTTCCGGGGGTGTACGAGCTCATCGAGGAGTTCTCCAGCCGCGACGGTGTAGTGGTGGGGGCAGGGACCGTTCTCCACGCCGATCAGGTCGAGAAGGTCGTCGCCGCGGGCGGCCGCTTCATCGTTTCGCCGGCAACCGACGAGCGGGTGATTGACGCTTGCCGGAGCGCTGGTGTGGTGGCCATGCCCGGTGGTTTCACAGCGACCGAGATGTACACCGCCTATCGGGCCGGTGCCCAGCTGCAGAAGCTGTTCCCGACGCCGGGAATAGGGTCGGCCTACGTGCGCATGCTGATGGGGCCGCTACCCATGCTGCGCGTCGTACCGACTTCGGGAGTCGATGCCGACAATGTTGCCGACTGGTTTGCCGCTGGCGTCTACGGCGTTGGCTTTGTCGCCAGCTTGTTCACCGCGGAAGATCTTGCCAACGACCGCTTCGATGCTATCGAGGAGCGCGCTCGGGCCTGCTACGCGGCAGCCCACGCCGCCGAGCGGCCGCCGCGACCCCAGGTGCCCGAAGAGCTGCTTGCCGTCGAGAGCTTGAAAATGACGGGGTAGGACCGACGTACGCCGCCCGCCACGCCAGAGTTGGAGCCCCGGGCTCGTGGAGCCCGCTACAAACGATCGAACTCGAGGAACCCGCCATGAAGCGTCCATTACCCGTGACCGCCCTCCTCTTAGCGCTGCTGCTGGCATCGGCGAGCTCCGTGGTGTCCGCCGCGTCGGTGCCCTTGCTGTCGCGAGCAACACCCATCTCCGTGGCGCAAGACAAGCGCCCGATCGAGCTTCCGGACATCCTCGATTGGAAGCGCATCGGTTCTCGTGCGCTGTCCGATGATGGCGCCTGGCTCGCCTATGTACTGAGCCCCACCGAGGGCGACTCCGAAGTTGTCGTCCGCGCCACCAGCGTCGACACCGAGTACCGTTTCGCGGCCGGTGAGATGCAGGGCTTCGCTAGCGCTCGCCTGGCGTTCTCCGCCGACTCGAAGTGGCTGGCACTGACCATCAAGCCCAACCGGGCCGCGGCCAAGCAGGCCCGCAAGTCGAAGGCCAAGCTGTACGACACGGTTGGCCTCGTCGACCTGAGCACTGGCGAGATGACCGAAATCGAACAAGTCCGCGCCTCCGAAGGCTCGGGCTCTCCAGCGCGCCCCTTCGCCTTATCGGGACACCGCAACGGCGACGAGTGGCTCGCGGTCCACCGGGCGGTTCCGGAGAGCCAGCAGAAGGAGGCCGACAAGTGGAGCGGCTCCGACCTGCACCTGAGGCGCCTCGCGGACGGCACAACGATGAGCGTCGGCAACGTTTCCGAATACGCCTTCAACGACGCCGGTGAGTGGCTGGCGGTGGCGCTCGACACGCGCGGCCGCGCCGGCAACGGGCTGCAGCTGCGCCATCTGTCATCGGGGCGAGTTCTGCCGATTGACTCGGCCGAGGCGATTTACAGGCACATCAGCTGGACCGAGGAAGGTGACGCGCTCGCCGTCTTGCGTGGCACCGAGAGCGACCGGCACGAGGAAGATCTGGTCTCCGTGCTCGGTGTTCAACAGCTGGATCGGGTGCTTCAGTCAGGTGCAGCCCAACCGGCGCTGACCGTCTTCGACCCTCACGACGAGCGCTGGGCCGACACCCTCCCCGCTGGTATGACCATCAACCCGAACCACGCCCCGTCATGGAGCGACGATCGCGACGCCTTGCTTTTTCGGATCGACGAGGCCGAGCTCACCGAGGAGGCGAAGGCCGACCCGGAGAACAAGGCGAACAACACCTTGATCGGCAGTGACGACGGCGACGGCCACGAAGGACAAGACGTCGAGCGTCCCCAACGCGGCGACTCGCCAGGGAAAGGCGGGCCTGCGGACGCTGGCCGGATCGCGGACGAGGATCTCGATCCAGCCGACCTCGTCATCTGGCACTGGCGCGACAGGCGCCTTCAGTCGCGGCAGCAGGTGCAGCAAGAGCGCGATCGGGCTTTCGGTTACCTGAGCGTGTATCGCGTCGCCGAGGAGAGCTTCCTGCGCCTCGCTGACGACGAAGTTCGCAACGTCGACCCGGCGCCGAAGCAGCGCTTCGGAATCGCGCGAGACAACGACGAGTATGAGCGCGTCGGCAACCTCGACGGGCGTCGCTACGACGACGTGTGGGTGGTCGACATGCGCACCGGTGAGCGGGCGCTGGCTCTCGAGCAGGTGCGCTGGTTATTCCAGCCTTCACCCTCCGGTACTCACTTCCTGTACTTCCGCGACGGCGACTTCCACACCTACGACATGACCAGCGGCACGTCGCACAACGTCACCGCTGGCCTGCCGGTGAAGTTCTGGAACGAGGACGACGACCACAACGTCGTGATGCCTCCGATCAACCCGTTCGGCCTCGGCTGGAGCGCCGACGGCCAGGAGTTGTTGCTGTCGGACGGTTGGGACATCTGGAAGATCCCGGCGGAAGGCGGTGAGGGTGTTAACCTGACAGCCAACGGCCGCGAGCAGCAGATCCGCTATGGCCGGCCGTTCCGACTCGACCCCGACCGTCGCGCCAGCGAGGGCATCGATCTGTCAGCGCCGCTGTACGTGACGGCGTACGGCGAGTGGACCAAGAAGGGCGGCATCGCGCGTGTCGACGCCACACGAAGCGCCACCGAAACGTTGCTCTGGGACGATGCCGCGTTCGGTAATCTCCTGAAAGCGGAGAGTGCCGACCGCTTCCTCTTCAGTCGTCAGACACATGAGGACTTTCCTGACCTCTATGTGGCCGACGCCAGCCTCGCCGATGGTCGTCGACTCACCGACGCCAACTCGCAGCAGGCGGATTTCGCGTGGTCGGCTGGGACCCGCCTGGTCGACTACACCAGCGCCAAGGGCGACAAGCTGCAGGGCGCGCTGTTCTTACCGGCGGACTACGAGCCAGGCAAGGCCTATCCGACCGTGGTCTACATCTACGAGAAGCTGTCGCAGGGTCTCAACCGCTACGCGGCGCCTACGGCCGGCGGCTTCAACAAGTCGGTCTACACCAGCAACGGCTACGCGGTGTTCATGCCCGACATCGTCTATCAGGTGGATGATCCGGGGATGTCGGCCGTGTGGTGTGTGCTACCGGCGCTCGACGCGGCTGTTGCGACCGGCATCGTGGACGCCGCGGCGGTGGGGCTGCACGGGCATTCGTGGGGCGGCTACCAGACGTCGTTCTTGGTCACCCAAACCGATCGCTTCCGTGCCGCGATCGCCGGCGCGCCGCTCACCAACATGATCAGCATGTACAGCTTGATCTACAAGAACAGCGGCGGTGGCAACGGCGCCATCTTCGAGAGCAGTCAGGGCCGCTTCACCGGTGGCCCGTGGGAGGTTCCCGAGGCCTACGTGCGCAACTCGCCCGTGTACCACGCCAAGAACGTCACCTCGCCCCTCATGCTGCTGCACAACGATAAGGACGGCGCCGTCGATTTCACTCAGGGCGTGGAGTACTACAACACCCTGCGCCGTCTCGACAAGGACGTCGTCATGCTGCAGTACGTTGGTGAAAACCACGGCCTGCGCAAGCCGTCGAACCGCAAGGACTACACGGTTCGGATGCGCGAGTACTTCGACCACCACCTGCGCGACCTCGGCATGCCCGGGTGGCTGCAAGAGGGAGTGCCGTATCTGGAGGTCGAGGACCATCTGAAGGCGCGGGCGCGCGCCATCGCCGAACAGGTCGACGAGGCCCAGAAAGCGCGGGCCGCCGACAAAGCCGGTGACGCGGGCGACGGGTCGTCGAGCGGCGAAGAGACAAGAGAGAAGCCGTTGGTCCCCGTTTCGCAGAAAGAACGCCCCGGCAGCGAGTGATTCGGAAGGGAATCGTCTCCCGACTTCGACATCTGGGCAGGCGCTAGCCTCGCGTTTTGGGCGCCTCTTGCACGAACGAGCCGGAGGTTTCTGTCGACCTGGCGCGGACGGTGGGCTATCCGTCGCGGCGCCGCGGGTCCGCGGAAGTGGCTCGCTCGCCCAGAGCGCCAGAGTCGTCGCCTGGGCTGGCCGCAAAAAACGCTACGAGGACCGGTCTTGTCGGTAGCCGACCGGTGCTGTCCGCCAAGAGCCGGCCGGGTACGGAGCCGCCGGCAAGTGTGCCGATTGTGCTTCTGTCGACCAAGTGGCGCCAGCTATCTTGATGGTCACTACTTCGAGAACACGTCTCTCGTAGGTCGGGATCCCCACCGGCCTCCATTGAACACTGGGTAGAATCTTGTGCGTTTCGACTCGTTGGGACGATCGAGGTTTCACGCTCGTGGAGTCGATCGTCTCGCTGGTGTTGGTCGGTACCGTTGCCGTGACAATCAGCGGGTTGGTGCTGAGCTCGCTCCTGACGTCGTCGGTGGCGCGAGAGACCAGCGAGCAGACGGTCGCCGCAACCGAGCGGATGGAGGCGCTGCTGGGTCAGACGTTCGAGTCGTTGGCGATGCAGCCCGGCGGCAGCACGACCTCATCGGTGAGCGGTTACTCGACCGATCCATACGAAGGCGATCCGGATCGCTACGTGCGCTGGGAAATCGTCGAAGACAACTACCAGTTCATCCACATTACGGTGGTCTCGGGTTGGCGATCGACGACGGTGGCGTCGGCTCGCGAAGTGAGGCTCGAGACGTATCGAAAGAAGTCGGAATGATGGTGGCGTCGACATCATCGGGGCGCGCGGTGCGTCCTCAGGCTGGCGAGCGGCCGAACGCGAGGCTTGATCGAGGATTCTCGCTGGTCGAGATGCTGGTCGCGATCCTTCTGATCTCGCTGATCTCGTCGGCCGGCATGACGATGTTGTCTTCCGTGCAGTCCGCCGACGCCGATGCTCGAAACCGCGCCGACATCGATCAGGCGGCCCGCTCGGCGATCCATTGGCTGCAGCGAGACCTGCGCGTGGCCGGCGTGGGGTTCGCCGGCCTCGTAGCACCGATGCCGCTGATTGTTCCGACCGGCACGAATCGGATCGAGATTCGCAGCAACCCCGGGGGGCCGACAGGCTTCCTCACGCAGGACAGCAGCGCCTCTGCGTTCTGGGTGTACCCCGATTCGGTTTCGGGCTTCGTTGTGGGCGATCCGATCGCCATCTACGACGCCACCGGCAACTATGAGATTGGCCGCATAGCGGCATTGCCGCCAGGGCCGGTTCGCTTGAAGCTCGAGGAGGGACTCGCAGCCGAGTACACGGTCGCCAATTCCTCGGTCATCTCCGCGATCCGGCAAGTGACCTACTGGAATGACAGTTCTACCGGTGTACCGACGCTGTGGCGGCAGGTGAACGGCGATGCTGCTCAACCGCTCGCGGTGGGCGTGCTGATGTTTCAGCTGCGGTACTTCGACAACAGCGATCCGCAGGTTGTTTTCACACCTTCGAGCGCCGTAGATCAGCTGCGCATCCGGACGGTCGAGTTCGATGTGCGACTGCGGTCGGCGGTGGCGCGCCTGGATACCGGGAACCATCCGGAGGTCGCCTTGCGGATGAGAGTCTCGCCGCGCGTTATTGGACTCGTGTCGTGAGCAGGCGGCGTACCAAGCATGAGCGTGGCTCGCATGGCGAGCGTGGCGGCGCCCTGCTGGCGGTGCTTCTGGTTACCGTGATGATCAGCGTGCTGGCGCTCTCGATGTCGCGAGACGCAGGAGATACGGTCGAGATCGCCGGTAGCTACGAGGCTACGCAGCGTGCCTTCTACGCCGCCGATGGTGCTGTGCACGCCGCCTACGATCGCGTGATTCAGCTTGTCGGAACAGAACGGTGGGTTCCCCACATCGTCGGAGCTCGCTTCGATCACCCTGCCGGTTACGCACGGAGTCAATCACAGCGTCGTAAGTGTGGCCGAGACCGGCGCAGAGGTCGTCGAGCCGATTCAGACCGGCCTCTACCAGGGACTCACGGCCTTCACGAAGCCTTTCCATGCGGCCGTGACGAGCGAAACGTCGAGCTTCCCGTTCGGCAAATCCACCGTCGAGATGTCGGCGCTGCTGGATCTGATTCCGATCTTCCAGTTCGCACTGTTTTTCGACGACGATCTGGCGTTCAATCCCGGTAGCCCCATGACCATAACGGGTCGTGTGCATACGAACGCCGACCTGTACGCCAACGACTGGCCGCATTCGAACCCGTTGCGATTCGACGGGGTGGTGACCGCCGTAGGCGAGGTCTACAACTACGACACCTTCCAGGGCTACGGCGGCGGTGTCCGGCAGTTCCGCGATGCCGACGGCAACTTTGTGGCGATGGGGTCGCTGGTGTCCGCGAGCCCGGATTGGTACACGGATTCGCTCGCGCGGTGGGACGGCAACCTGCGCTCGGGCGCGCACGGCGTCAAGCCGTTGCATCTTCCGCTGCCCGATCCGAGCCATCCGCGGGTGCTCATCGAGCCACCTGAGGTGAGCGACTCCGCCGCCGAGCGGCGGGTGAAGTTCGCCTACAAAGCGGATGTGTTCATCCTCAACGGCGTGCCCACCGACGCCGCCGGCAACGTCGTGTCGACGATCGACCCGATAACCGGTGAGAGTGCGATCCGCCCGACCGTGATCTTGGACCAGCGTGAAGGTCACGAAATGCTGACACTCGAGATTGATCTCGAGAAGCTCGGCCGTTCCCCTGCGTGGCCAGCTGGCGGTGGGACGGTGTACGTCGCCATGGGGCAGCCGGGCGGCACGATGCCGACGTGGGGCATTCCCTTCTGGGACGGAAGCAACTGGACAACCACCGCGTGGCCAGCGGCCTGGGCTCCGTACGCCGCTCACTACAACGGTGGCGATACCGACTTCGCCGTCAAGTTGGCGAACGCGGAGGAGTTGGCTGGGCCGCTGACGGTGGCGACCGACAACCCCGCATACGTGCGCGGCAACTACAACACGAGTCAGAAACAACCGACGGCGATCATCGCAGATGCCGTCACCATCCTGAGTAGGCGGTGGGGTCGTAAGAACGCCAGCGGAAACATACCGGGCAGCCAGCCGGATGACGACCTGGGGTACAGCTCGCTTTCCATGTCGAATCGCAGACCGCTGAGCACCACCTACAACTTCTCGATGATGACCGGGATGATGGAGACCACCCCGTCCGGCAGCAACGGCGGTCCGCAGAACATCATGCGCATGCTCGAGAACTGGCGTCCCTCTTCGCCGTACACCGTCACGTGGCGTGGCAGCTCTGTCGTTCTGTGGGAGAGCGTGTGGGCCGACTCGCAGTTCCAGTGCTGCTGGTACTACAGGATTCCAACTCGCGACTTTCAGTTCGACAACGACCTGTTGACGCCTGGGCTGCTGCCGCCCGATACGCCGCGCCTGTACCAGCTTCGGATTACTAACTGGAAGCAGCCCTAGCGCCGCTTCGCGAGGGGCGGCAAGAAGCACGCGGGCGTCGACGACTCGGATGCGGCGCGTTGCCCGACTCGACGCTAAGACGCCTACGGTTTCGCCACAGCGCGGCGCATCGGCACGAAGCGGATGCCCTTCGTGACCTGCTCGGGGCCGTCGGCGACAAAGCCGAAGCGTTCGTAGGCCCTTACAGCAAAGAGCGACGAGTTCACGGTTACCTCCCGAAGGCTGGGGTCCTCAACCGCGATTCTGGCGAGCGCTCGCTTCATGAGCTCGGCAGCGATGCCCCGTCGTTGAAAACTCTCGGCGACAAACAGCAACGACACGTGCCGGAGCGCGCGGATCTCGATCACGCCCGCCACTTCCTGCGAAGGCCCAAGGGCCATGAGGAGCCAGTGGTCGTGCATGCGTCCAGCGATGGTCGCCGCCGAGGAGAAGCGCCGGAATTCCGCTCTCCCTTCGGCGGAGAAATCGGACCCCACGTAACGGTCGAAGCACTCAGCAACCATCGAGGCCACGGCGTCCGCCTCGTCAGCTCGCATTTCGCGGTACTGGAGTGTCATGACCGAGCCCCTGGCCAACGCTGCAGGAACGCGCCGAGCGCCCGACGTCGACGGCGTAGGACTCACGCTCGCCCAGAACGAGGCGAGTTCGTGGGGCCTGCAGCCGACCAGGGTGGCGAAGCGGCGGCGTCTGCTCTAGAGGATTGCCCGGTACCGCAAGTTCCAAAAGCCGCCCTACTGCATCTTCCAGACGACAATGCCGCCGGCCTGCTTGGCGAGGTCGATGTTGCCGACGCGCTCGCCGGTCTGCATATCGTAGGCCTCCACCGAGCCGGGCTCGCCGCCGATGCCCTCGATGGACGCGAAGGCGTAGCGGTTGTCGGGCGAGATCACCATGCCGTGTGGGATGGGCCGCAGCGTCGGAATGTTCGCGGTTTCCTCGCCGAGCTCGAGATCCCAGATGCCGACGGCCTTATCACTCTTGTAGGTAACCGCGAGCTGCTTGCCGTCGGACGTGACGTCGAGATTGTAGGGGCCCTTCGACGTGTTTTCGAACGTTCGAGTGACCTTCCAGCTTTCGAGATCGACCTCGAGGATCCTGGCCGAGCCGTTGCCGGCGACGTAGATCTTGCCCTGTGGCGTCGGTGGGCTGGCCCAGGTCGGCTTGATGATCGGCGGCTTCATGGCCTCGTGCGAACCGCCGGCCATGGCGCCATGACCCATCCCGCTATGGTCGCTCATGTTTTCGTCCATGAGCCCATTGCCATGCTCCTGGTAGTGCATCCAGGAGGGAGCGTTCTCCGACAGCGGCAAGACGCGCGACGTCTCCATGCGGTAGACGTCGATCTCGCGCAGCTCGTCGCTCATCATCGCAACGCTGTACTGCTTGGAGCCCGCCTTGTTCATGCGCGAGCCGTGCGGCATGACCCCGGTGGGAATCTGCGCCACCTCGGTCATCGTCTCGGTTTCGACCACCGACACCGAGCTCGGCACGTGATCGCCGTGCAGATTGAAGTTGGCAGCGAACAGCAGGCCGGTGCTCGGCGAAATCGAGATCGTCGCAGGGAACAGCCCGAGCTTGACATCGCCTTGGTAGGTGTCGGTGGCGGTGTCGTACTTGAACAGAATGCCGAACGGGTTACCGTGCGCCACGGTAACGAACCAGTACTCACCGTCGGGCGACACCGCCAGCCCGTGCGGGCCTTCGGTTTCGGTCGGAAACACCCCGACGGGGATGCTCGCGATTTTCTGGAAGCCGCCCGGCCCGAAGGAGATCTTCTCGACCACGTCCTCCGACTCCGCGGCGACGTAAAGGTAGTAGGTGCGCTCTTGCGCGCCGACTACCTCGTAGCCGCCAGCCGCGCCGATTCCCACCGATGCTACGAGCGCCACTGCCAGCAACCCTGGCAGTGTGCGCCTCGATGCGTGAGTGTTCATCGAGTCCTCCAAGCTTTCCGGTTGTACGTTGCTCTGGCCCGGCGGTGCCTCGGCGTGAGTGTGCTGTCTAGTCGCGGGATCCGTCGGCGACGCCCTCTTCACCTTCGCGGGGCTTCAAGCGCACCGCCCACAGGCCCGAGTGGTAGTCGGCGAAGAAGATGTTGCCTTTGAACGGCTGCGGTCCCCAGGTGAAGGGCGCGTTGGGCACGAATCCGTCGGGGTCGAACGGCAAGAAGTAGGCAATCTCGCGGCCCTGCCGGTAAAGGTCGCCCAGCAGCTCTCCAGAGATATCGACCACGCGCAGTCCGCCCTGGTAGTAGGCGACGTAGAGGATCTCGTTCTCTTCGTCGACCCAAACGTTGTGTGTCCCGGCCTCGGGAACCTGGTAGCGTGCGACCTCGGTGGGGTTGTCCCACTCGTCCCACTCGAAGATGTGGATCCAGCCCTGCATGCGCGGGGGCTCGCCGTCGTAGCCCGGGGTGCCGCCCCGCTCGCCAGCCTCGTCGCCGCCGATCATGTAGAACTTGCCGGTTGACTTGCTGCGGAACGGGAACGCCGCGTGGTTCCAGCCGTTCGGGTAGGGCGTCTTACCCAGCATTACGGGACTGCGGGGTGTGCCGCCCTTGTCGCCGCCGCCGATATCAACCGCCACCACGCCGTCGAGCCAGTTGGACGAATAGGCGATACCGTCGGTAACCCACACGTCGTGAATCGAGTGCCCCGGAGTGTCGAGCTCGAAGCGGCCGACACGGTGCGGCGCCGTCGGGTCTTCGATGTTGATGATGTCGTAGCGTTGCCCGGCGCTCAGCGCGTAGACGTGGTCCTCGTAGACGAAGACGTTGTGCACTCCGCCGGTGAGCTCGTCGTCGTAGCGCGACAGGATCTGGGCGCCCTTGTTCTGCAGGTCCGAGACGTCGAGGATCACCAGGCCGTTGCGGCGATTCGAGGCGCCCTCGCGGCTGATCACCGCGATAGTGCCCTCCTCGTTGACCTTGACGTCGTTGACGGTGCGAGCATCAACTCGGATCGTATCGATGATCTGCATGTTGCGCGGATCGGTGACGTCCCAGAAATAGGCGTGACCATCGGCGTTATGCGTGCCGGTGACGGCGTAGTCGCGGCCGTCCGGGCCTTCCCAAACCCATAGATCGGAGGTCGCACGGTCGCGCACGGCGCCCTGTCCGAGGATCTCGATCTCGCGTTTCACGTCGCGGTTGGTCACGCCGATCGTCATCGAGGCGGTATGCGCACCGGCCATCGCGAAGATCGTGTACTCACCTGCCTCGTCAGCAACGAACCGGCCGTCCTCAGTGATCATTCCTGAGCCGGGATCGCCGAGCTCGTGGTTGATCGTTCGCGTCTGGAAGGCGTACTGCACCGGCATGCTGTCCAAGGTGCCGCCGTTCGCATCGCGGGCCGTTGCCCAAAAGCGCACAACGTCGCCGGTACGCGCATCTTCTGCCGACGCGGTTAGCTCGACTGACGCGGTGCCGTTGGCCATCACCTCGATGGGCAGCGAATGTGTCTTGTCGCCCGCCTTCGCGACGATGGTGGCGTTCCCGGGTGCGAGGAGGCTCAGCGTTCCCGACGGCGATACGCGCGCCACCGACGCGTCGCTGCTGTCGAACGTCAGCTCCGCTTCGGTGCGCTCGGCCCCGGAAGCGTCCGTCACGGTGGTCTCGAGGACAACCCGCGTGCCGGAGTAGAAGAGCTCGGGTGGGTCGTTGATGGTGACGTCGGCGATGGGCGGCGTCGGAACCGTGACCGTAATCATCTGAATCAGCGGGTTGGCAGCAATCGCCGCCGGGTTGCGGAGCGCGCGGAAGTTCATTCCGTCATGCGGCACGGCCGCGATAATCCGCATCTCTTCGCCCGGCCGGTAGGCCTCGATCACTCCATCCTTGATGCCGACGTTGCGGCGCGCCATGGAGAAGTAGATCAACTCGGGCGTTTCGATCACGTTGCCGTCGGCGTCGGTGACGGTGGCCGTGATTGTGGCAGTTTCGCCGACCTCGAGCTTGATCTGGGAGATGTCGATCTGGAGCTTCGCGGCGGCGGGGTCCGACGCCTGGGCGGCTTCGGGGGCTTGGGCGTACGACAGCGGAGAAAAGGACACTGTGAGAACGAGCGCTAGCGCAAGCGCCAGGCGGTATCGCTGCATCGGGAGGGCTCTCCTATTACGGCGGACGGGAGTCTACGGCGGGCGGCCACTGCCGCCACGTGCGCCAATCTCTGGATGTTCGGGTGCTTCGAGCACAGCACGATCCGTCCATCGAGACGGCGGCTGCGACTGAGGAACGGGCGCTGCGACGAGTATCCCACCGAGGTATGTGAGGAACAACCGCGCGGTCGCCGCTCGTGGTGGGTGGTGTAAATTGAGCCGGGCGAGCGAGCGCCGCAGCCGCGGCCGCTGAGAACATTGTGTCTGCAGCGCTCGCCGATGGCCCATGCGGCGCGAAGCGTCAAGGCACTGAAGCGTTGATGCGTTCTCGCCGATTCGTCTGCGCACCGAGGACAGAGCACATGCCGACGTTGATCAAAGCCCCGCAGCGCATCGAGGCTGCCGGCAACAAGCCGAAAGTGATCGGGGAGTTCGTCGGTCGTGTTGCTTCGGGCACGGAGGTCGTCAGCATCGCGCGCATGCGAAGTCCGAGTGGCTGGGCTGAGCCCGCCCAACGTCCCGAGTTCGACGAGTACACCTTGGTTCTGCGCGGCGAGCTCGTTGTCGAGCACGACGACGGAGAGCTGTGTGTTGGCCCGGGACAAGCCGTCATCGCGGCGGCCGGCGAGCGGGTGCGATATCACACGCCCGGCCCCGAGGGTGCCGAGTACATCGCCGTTTGTGCGCCCGCGTTCGCGCCCCACGCGGTCCACCGAGAGGAGGGCTAGCGCGCTATGGCGGGCGGTCGATGGTCTTGGTGGCGTGCGGGGGCGTCGAGCATCACGATCGGATTGCTTGGCCTCATCGTCGCGGGTTGCCTGGACAACGAGCTGGTGGCTCCGGTTCTCTCGGACGCGGACGAGGTGGGGGCGCCCGAGTACTTCCCGCTACGCGGCGAGGCCTGGCAGACGCGGGCGCCCGACGAGGTCGGCATGGATCCCGACCTGCTGGCCGCCGCGGTTGCCTTCGCCCAAGCCAACGAGGCCGACACGCCAACGGATCTTCGCGGCTATCTGGAGTCGCGTTTCGAAGGGCTGCCCGATCAGGAGCTCATAGGGCCGTTGAAAGAGCGTGGGCCAATGAACGGACTGGTGCTGCGCCACGGCTACATCATTGCCGAGTGGGGCGACACGGCGCGCGTCGACATGACGTTCAGCGTGACCAAGAGCTTCCTCGCAACGCTCGCCGGCGTAGCATTCGACCGTGAGACGATCCCGGATTTGCACGCGCCGGTGGCAGAGCTCGTCGACGACGGCGGCTTCGACTCGCCGCACAACTCCAAAATCACCTGGCACATGCTGCTGAACCAAACGAACGAGTGGGAGGGTGTGCTCTGGGACAAGCCCGACACCGCCGACCGGCGTGAGGGGCGCGACCGCCAGCTGCAGGAGCCAGGCACCTTCTGGGAGTACAACGACGTTCGCGTTAATCGAACCGCGTTGGCGTTGCTGAGAGTCTTCAACGGCGCGCTGCCAACGAGGCTCAGCACTGAGATCATGGAGCCGATTGGCGCCAGCCGCTCCTGGCGATGGCACGGCTATCGCAACTCCCACGTGGAGCTCGACGGACGCGAAGTGCAATCGGTGAGCGGTGGCGGACATTGGGGTGGTGGCATGTGGATCGCCAGCCGCGACCTGGCCCGGTTCGGCTATCTGCACCTGCGACGCGGGCGCTGGCGCGATGCCCAGATTCTCTCGGAGCGCTGGATCGAGCTAATCACGACGCCCACCGACATCAAGCCTGAGTATGGCTACCTGTGGTGGCTCAACACCGATGGATTGCTGTGGCCGAGCGCGCCGCACAGCTCGTATGCCGCCCGCGGCGGCGGCAATGTTGTTTGGGTTGATCCGGAGCACGATCTCGTAGTGGTCGTGCGCTGGATTCAACGCGGCTTCATGGACGGCGTGCTGCAGCGTTTGCGGGCCTCGGTTGAAGCCGGCGGCGACGAGTCTGCAGCCGAGTAGGGCGGCCTTCAGCCATGGCACTCGAGATGAAGGCGACCTGCGAGCGTTGCGGACGCGCGACGGACGTTACCGACGACGCCTACATCTGTAGCTACGAGTGCACTTTCTGTGGCGGGTGCGCGGAGAGCCTCGATCGTACGTGTCCGAACTGCGGCGGCGAGCTGAGGCCGAGGCCCAAGCGGACCACGTCGACGTCCGCCTGAGGGTTTCGAACCGATGAATCCGCCAGCTACGGCTCCCGCCGTCGAGCTTCGGGGCGTCAACAAGCGCTATGCCGAAGGCGCCGAAGAGCGCAGCGTGCTCGAAGCTGTCGATTTGGTGATCGAGCCGGGCACGATCGTGGCTCTCCTCGGGCGCAGTGGCTCTGGCAAATCGACGCTGTTGAACCTGATCGCGGGAATCGACGCGCCAACGTCCGGTTCGATCTTCGTTGGAGGGCGGTCGATGACCGACGTCAGCGAACACGAGCGCACGCTGTTTCGACGCCGTCACATTGGCTTCGTCTTTCAGTTCTTCAACCTGATTCCCACGCTGACGGCGGCCGAGAACGTGAGCCTGCCGCTGGAGCTCAATGGCATCGGCGGGGTTGCGCGTCGGGTCGGCGAGCTCCTCGACGCGGTCGGTCTTGCGGATCGGGGGGCGGCGTTTCCCGATCGTCTTTCGGGCGGAGAGCAGCAGCGTGTGGCGATTGCCCGGGCGATCGCCGCCGAGCCGCCGTTGGTGCTTGCCGATGAGCCCACCGGCAACCTCGACGAGGAGACCGGCGAGCAGGTCATCAGCTTGCTGACGTCGATTGTTGCGGCGCGCGGGCTAACGCTCGTCGTGGCCACCCACAGCCGCGCCGTGGCGTCGCGTGCCGACGCCGTGCTGGCCGTGCGCGATCGGACCGTAGATCTCGTGGATCGCGTGGATCTCGAAGATCGCGCAGCTCGCGCGGACCTCGTCCATACCGACGCCCCCGCCCTGGCGATCCCGGTCGCGGCAAAACCAACGAGCACCTGCAGTTGAGCCTGCGCCTGATGCGACTGGCCGGCAGGCGTCATGCAACACGCCAGCCTTCGCAGCTCGTTCTCGCCGTGCTGGGTGTGGCTCTTGGCGTGGCAGTCGTTGTTTCGGTGGATCTGGCCGGTGCCAGTGCGCGGCGTGGTTTCGAGCTTTCGACTCGCGCGGTGACGGGTCGCGTTACCCACCAGATCGTCGGCGGTAGCGCTGGCGTGCCCGAGGCGCTGTATGTGCGATTGAGGAGTGCCGGGTTTCGCGGTTTGGCTCCCATCGTCGATGGTTATGTGGCTCTGGCAGAGGCCACCGCTTCCGACTCGCCGCGCCGCGGGCGTCGGCGAGCGCTACGGTTGATCGGCGTCGATTTCTTCGCGGAAGGTGGCTTTCGCAGCTACTTGGCGTCGCCGCGCGCCGGGCTGACCGCACCGAGCTCCGGGTCGATAGCTTCGACCGGCGGTGTGGGCGCGTCCGACGGGGTCGACGGTCAAGGTGGAACCGGCAGACCAGAAAGCGCCGTCGCAAGGGTCGGTGGTCCCTCCTTCGATATCGCGCCTTTGCTGGTTCGGCCGGGTACCGCGATGGTCTCCAGCGCGCTCGCCGCTGAGCTTGGTATTGCCAAAGGTGAACGAATCGACCTGAAGGTGACGTCCGGCGGAACAAATGAGCAGGTCGAGATCGTGGGCCTCATCGAGCCGGCCGATGAGCTCAGTCGGCAGGGGCTTTCCGACCTCCTTATTGCCGACATCGCCACGGCGCAGGAGTTGCTGGGCCAGCCAGGGCGGCTCACACGCATCGACGTCATCGCCGTTTCAGAATCGCCGGATGACAGTCAGCGCCCTCCACGCGCCCATGGGCTCCGTGATTTGAGGGCGTCGTTGCCGTCGTCGGTTCGGCTCGTGGAGGCGCAAGCACGCGCCGACGCGACAATCGAGATGACACGGGCATTTCGCCTGAATCTAGCCGCGATGAGCCTGCTGGCGTTGCTGTGCGGGATGTTCCTCATCTTCAACACCATGACCTTTTCGGTGCTCAAGCGACGCGAGGTTCTGGGTATTTCGCGCACCCTTGGTGTAACCGGACGGCAGCTATTCGGGTTGGTCTTGACCGAAGCCCTGGCGGTCGGCGCGCTCGGCACGGTTCTGGGATTGGCTGGTGGCATCATTCTCGGTCGCGGGCTGGTGGGGTTGGTCACACAGACCGTCAACGATTTGTACTTCGTGACCTCGGTGAGAAGCCTGGCGATACCCGGGGAAACGCTCGCAAAAGGTGCCGCTCTCGGCCTGCTGGCCAGCGCCGTCGCGGCGGCGGCGCCCGCCTGGGAGGCGAGCACAACGTCGCCGCGAAGCGCCCAGATGCGCTCGCATATCGAGGCTCGGGCGCGGCGATGGGCGCCGCGCGTCGCGGTTGCCGGAATCGTAGCGCTGGCACTGGCGGTGTTGTTGTTGACCTGGCGGGTCACGCCAGCTGACCCCATGCAGCCCCGTGGCGGGACCGATTTGTTGCTGGCATTTGCTGGGATGTTCGCGCTTGTTGTAGGCGCAGCGCTTCTCGCCCCGATAGCCGTACAAGCTGCTACTCTCGTCAGCCGTCAGCTGCCGTGGGGAGCCTCTGGAGCGGGAGCGGTGTCGAGGATGGCGATTCGTGGCGTCGCGGCCAGCCTCAGTCGCACGAGCATGGCGATAGCGGCGCTGATGGTGGCGGTATCGGTGATCATCGGGGTCCGCGTGATGGTCTCGAGCTTCCGCCTGACGCTGCAGGAATGGATGACTCACACGCTGAGCGCCGACTTCTATGTGGCACCCGCGGCAAGCGGCCCCGCCGGCGCCGATCTGCAGCTCGACGCCGACTTCCGCGCTCAGCTGGAGCAGCTTCCCGGCGTTGTCTCCACACTGACCGTGCGCCGAGCCGAGGTCGAGGGGCCTGGTGGGCCGACGCTGCTCATGACGTTCGACCTGAGCCGCGCGGACTTCGACGCCTATAGGCTCGTCGAGGGCTCCCGCAACGCCGCCTGGGCCGGATTGCTCAACGGTGGCGTGATGATCAGCGAGCCCTACGCTTTCAGGCATCGCCTGGCGCCCGGCTCCGTGCTCGGCTTGCTCACCGAGGCTGGTGAACGTGATTTCGTGGTGGCCGGGGTGTATACGAGCTTTGCCACCGACCGGGGCCTCGTCATGATGTTGCGCACGAGCTACGAGCAGCACTGGAGCGATCGCGGAATCTCGGGGATCTCGGTGACCGCCTTGCCTGATGTCGATCTCGAGGTGCTTGGAGGGCTAGTGCGCGATCTGTTCAACACCCGCCAGGCCGTCAACGTGCAATCCAACCGTGCGCTGCGAGAGGCTTCGCTCGAGGTCTTCGATCGCACGTTTCTGATCACCAGCGTACTGCGCATGCTGGTGACCCTGGTTGCCTTCGTTGGCGTGCTGAGCGCATTGATGGCGATCCAGCTCGAGCGCAGGCGCGAGCTGGGTGTGCTGCGCGCGATCGGTTTGACGCCCGGGCAGGTTTGGGGCATGGCCAGTTTGCAGACCACGCTCATGGGGTTGTACGCGGGGTTGTTGGCGCTGCCTCTGGGACTGGTTCTGGCGAGCTTGATGATTCATGTCATCAATCGGCGGTCGTTTGGCTGGACGATGCAGATGCAGGTACCGCCAGAGGCGCTCTGGCAGGCTCTGCTGCTGTCGATCGGAGCGGCTTTGCTCGCCGGTCTGTATCCCGCCTACCGGATGGGCCGACAACCGCCGCTCGCTGCGCTGCGAGAGGAGTAGGTGAAGTACCCGCTTGGCCTGACATTGCCAGTCGTAGTGCTGGTTGCCGCGGCGTGTGGTTCGCAGTCCCCGACTCCGGTGAGCGGCACGATGTCGGTCCTGGACGTTCTCGGCGGCGACGAGATCTCGCTCGAGGGCTACGACCGCGCGCTCGCGCCGCGCCCGTTTGTTTTTCCGCGTGACCACAGCGCGCACCCCGAGTTCCGCAGCGAGTGGTGGTACCTCACAGGCGTTCTGCGCGCGGAGCAGGCTGGCGACCCGCGCACAGGAACGCCGGAAGACGGCGCGCTTGGCCGGGTCATCGCAGGCGGCGAACAGGGCCGCCTGTTCGGCTATCAACTCACCTTCTTCCGCACATCAATGGCGCCTCAACCGCGCGGCGGTTCCTCGGCGTGGGGCACGACACAGGCATGGATGGCGCACCTGACGGTCAGCGATGTCGGGGCCCAACGCTTCGTAGCCGCGGAACGCTTCTCGCGCGGTGGTCCGCTGGGCCTGGCCGGGAACAGGGGGGCCCCGTTTCGCGTGTGGCTCGACGACTGGTCCATCCATGGGCAGGAACAGGAGAGATCCGCCCGTGATGCCGCTGCGCCGATGGTGGAGGGTCTGCCGGATCCGAAGCTCGAGTCCGACGCACAGAGCTCGCAGCGTGGAGACGCCCCGTTTCTGCCGGTGCGCGTTCGAGCGGCCCATGAAATGCCGGATGGCGAGAGGATCTCCATCGATCTGCGTCTCGACTCGTCGGCAGCGCCCGTTCTGCACGGCGACCGCGGTCACAGTCGCAAGGGAGACCAGCCGGGCAACGCCTCCTACTACTACTCGATGCCCCGCATCATCACTGGCGGAGTGCTGGAGATTGCCGGTGAAAGCCACGCTGTCGCCGGCGCCAGCTGGCTCGATCGTGAGTGGAGCAGCGGCACGCTCGAGCCGGGACTCGCGGGTTGGGACTGGTTCGGCCTACGGCTCGACGACGGTCGGGATCTGATGATCTACCTGCTTCGCTTGCAGGATGGCGGCGTGCATTCAGCGAGCGGCGGGACGCTCGTGCAGGCCGATGGCCGAAGCGTCCGTTTGACAGCCGACGACATTCGTGTCGAGCAGACGGCTGCCTGGACGAGCCCGTCTGGAGTGCGATATCCCTCGGCCTGGAACGTTGACGTGCTGCTGCCAGGTGAGGATCTGCGTGGGCTCGAGATACGACCGTTGATCGCCGACCAGGAGCTTCGATTGGCGTTCCGCTATTGGGAGGGGATCGTGCAAGTTCTCCAAATCCGCCAGCTCGGCCAGGTGAGCCGCGACGACAACTTTGTCGGCACCGGCTACGTCGAGCTGACGGGCTACTAGCGCCTCGACGAAGAATCGGTGTCGAGCTTCGTGTCGTCCGGCTTGGCCCCGGAGGGCTGCCACAATGAGTCGCGGTCGAACAGATAGCGGGTCAGCAGGTCAGCGGCCGCCCGAGGCACTTCGACAACGTGATTGCGGGCGACAGCCCGCCAGGAGACGCCTCCGGCACGTGGAATCATCCCGGAGCCGAACTGTATGAGGAGCGACAGGTTCAGCCAGATCAACAACGCCGCGACGCCGACGGCCAGGGCTCGCGGCGCTCGCCGAACCGCCTCGCCGGCACCGAGCGCCACTACATAGAGCGAGTTGAGTAACCGGCGCTGCCCGAACGCCATGCCGCCCGACCAGTTGCTCGCCGCGCCGAGGAACCAGAGCTGGGCGCCGAATGCCACGACGAGCGGTATCAGCACCGTCGGGCGCCGCCGCGCCAACAGCAGCAGCCCCCCGAAGCCGACGATCCAGACTGGATGCCAGGGCAGCAGCCCATGGTTGCTCGAGGCGAGAACGGACGGGAGGTGCGTCGGCAGCGGTTGCATGAACGAAACGCGCAGCGGCGGTGGGCCGATGCTGCCGAAGAGTTCGAACCAGACCACGAGCTGCGGCACCATCGCCAGGACCAGGCCGATGGCAAACGCGCCAGCGCTCCGCGCTAGCCCGGCAACGACATCGCTCCAGGCGCTCTCGCTGGCGCTTGCCCGGCACGCCTGAACAAGGTCGAGGGCAACGAGCACACCGAACAGCAAGTTCTGCTCGCGCACGAGCGTGGCCACACCGAGCAGGGCTCCGAGAGCCAGATACCTCGAGGGACTCTGGTAGCTCGGAGGACTCGGAGGACTCGGCGGACTCTGCAGATCGGGATCTTCCGAAGGACCGGGTGAGCTTGCGCGTCCGTCGTCGCGCCAGCGGTACCAAGCCCAGACAAACAGCGACGCCGCAAAAAACGATGTTGCGTGCGACATCGGTGGTGTTACGTACATATAGAAGGGCAGAGCCGTTGCCCACCAGGCCAGTCCCACTCCGAACAGGGCGCTGCGATCGTCGAGCTCGCGTCGGGCGAGGTCCAGCAGCAGCAGCAGCCCGAGAAAGGCATAGAAGGCAGCGCCGTAGCAGACGGCGGTGAGATAGGGGGCCGAGAAACCGTCGCGCGGCCAGCCCCCGATGATCGCGATCACGTCGCCAGCGACGAAGAACGGCGCCCACAGGAGGGCGCAGCCGATCCCCGCGAAGTTGGCCAGCTTCCCCGTCGGTGTTGTTTGGCGGAAGAGCGCTCCCGCGTCGATGGTTTCGAGCCGATCGTCGCCGAGCAGCCGAGTGTAGTCGTCGCGGAAGTCGAGATCCTGGTTGTTCCAGGCCGAGCTCAGGTAGGCGTAGTACTGGATCTCGTCAACGCCATAAACGCGCGCCGTGACCAGCGGCAGGCTCAGTAGAAACAGCAGGAGGAGCCAAAGCGTCGGACGGTCGGGGCGCCATCTCGAGGGCTGCCTGGTGGCGCCGTCGGTTGGCTGAGTAGTGCGCTCAGCCGGTCGCGACATCTTCTTTTTGCAGCAAGTACCGACCCAAGACCAGCGCGTCGATGTCCATGTTCAGGAAGCCGAGAACCGCCTCCTCGGGGGTGTTGATGATCGGTTCACCGCGCACGTTGAAGGAAGTGTTGAGCAGCACTGGAACGCCGGTACGCTCGCCGAAAGCGGCAACCGTGTCGTAGTAGAGCGGGTTGATGTCGCGCTCGATGTCCTGCACTCGCGCCGTGCCGTCGACGTGCGTGATCGCCTGCAGCTCGTCGGCCTTGTCGGCGCGAACGTCCTCGACCAGCAGCATGTAGGGAGAGCCGTGTTGGCCCGAAAAGAACTCGTGGCGCCGCTCGGCTAGCACGACTGGTGCGAACGGCCGGAAGCCTTCGCGGCGCTTGACCCGTGCGTTGAGGGTGTCCTTCATCTGCTGGCTTCGCGGGTCGGTCAGAATCGAGCGGTTGCCAAGCGCACGCGGACCGAACTCGGCGCGACCCTGGTAGAGCGCCACGATCTTCTGTTGCTCGAGCAGCTCGGCCATCCGATCGGCGAGCTGCGATTCGGCCACATCGGCGACCGGGCGCAGCCCCGCCGATTCGAGCGCTCCGCGACAGTCGTCGTCGCTGTACTGCGGTCCGAGGTAGGCGTGGCGCATCGGCTCGGGGCGCTCGCCGCCTTTCAGGCACACGTGCGCGTACAGCGCTCCTCCCAAGCTCGTGCCGTCGTCGCCGGCGGCGGGCTGGATGAAGATCTCGTCGAAGTCGGTTTCGGCGAGCACCTTGCCGTTGGCAACACTGTTGAGCGCCACGCCCCCGGCCATACATAGGCGCTTGAGCCCGGTAGTCCGCTGCAGGTGGCGCGCCAGGTGGACCACGGTCTCTTCAAGTCGTAGCTGCAGAGCGGCGGCGATGTCTTCGTAATGACCCGTCATGTCGCTCTCGGGCTCGCGGGCCGGGCCGAGCGCGTCGATGAGCCGGTCGCTGTAGCGGCGCTCCTTGCCGAGGTGGTGCTGGAAATAGCTGAGCTCGATCTCGAAGCGGCCGCCGTCGGAGAGCCGCACCATGTCCTGGAACGTGTCGATGAAGCGTGCCGGGTCGCCGTAGGGCGCCAGCCCCATCACCTTGCCCTCGCCTCCGTTGGGTCGGAAGCCGAGGTACTGAGTCACCGCGCTGTAGACGTTGCCGAGCGAGTGCGGAAAGCTGACCTCTGTGAGCTTCTCGATTTGGCTGCCTACGCCTCGGCCGGCGAGGGTTGTGGTCCACTCGCCGGCGCCATCGATCGACAGGATCGCCGCCTCTTCGAACGGCGAGCAGAAGAAGGCGCTGGCGGCGTGGGCCAGGTGGTGTTCGACGAAAAGGAACTCCGGACCACCGCCGGCTCGATGCCGAGATCGGTTCTGAACGCGTCGTCGGCAGTGCGGAAGCGGTTCCACGACCCGGCACGGCGGCTCGCCAGGTCGCCGGCGTGCGGTAGGTGCCGCACTGCGTGCAGCACGCGCTTCAGGAAGCCGTCCCAGGGCTTGTAGAAGAACGTCACGCAGTCCAGGTCGTCGACTTCGAGGCCACCATCGCGCAGACAGTAGCGGATCGCCTCGGCTGGAAAGTCGCCCACGTGCTTTCGCCGCGTGAAGCGCTCCTCGGCGACTGCGCAGCGCACCTGTCCCTCGCTCAGCAGCGCGGCTGCCGAATCGTGCATGTAGCAGTTGAAGCCGAGGATATTCACCGTATCCGCCGTGTCTGGGGTCGCAGCGGCGTCGCCGGGCGGCGAACGCAAATGCATTCGGGAGTCGAAGTCGGGGCGCCAGCTAACTCGTGGAGTTGGCCTGCAGGATCTCGATGTCGTAGCCATCGGGATCCTTGATGAAGATGTATCTCGACGGGTCGGGCTTCGATCGCCGATACCACCAACTGCGCTCCTCAACCTGGGCAACCACGGCCTCGAGGTCCTCAGAGAAGAACGCCAGATGACCAAACTGAGTTCCCAGCGCGTACTCGCGGCCGTCCTTGTTGAAAGTCAGCTCCACGAGCACGGCTCCGTGGCCGTCGCCGAGGAAGACCAGCATGGCGTCGCCCAGGTCTTTGCGGCTCATCTCGCGCATCCCGAGGAACCCGCAGTAGAAGTCGATCGAGGGCTGCAGGTCACGAACTCGGATCATCGTGTGGGCGAGCTTCATTGGCGGCTCCATCCGAGGGGAGGCACGAGCGGATCGTCGGCGGACGCGATCTCGGCCGCAGAGTTTAGCAGTCCCTGTTTCGCCGTATGAGCGCGCTCTCCCTGCTCTGCGGCACATCTTCATTGTCGGTCGGCGGCGCGTATGATGCTGCGATGCCCGCTAAGTGGAAGAACCTGTTGTTGCTGTCGCTGGCAGAGCTCTTGGCGATGTCTCTTTGGTTCTCGGCTTCCGCCGTGGTGCCGCAGCTCACGGCCGAGTGGTCTCTTACCGGCGGCCAGCAGGCCGGGCTCTCGATGAGCGTGCAGCTCGGCTTCGTGGTTGGTGCGCTGGGGAGTGCGCTGCTCAACATCGCCGATCGCGTTGCCGCTCAAAGGCTCTTCGTTCTCGCGGCCCTGGCGGGAGCCGGGTTCAACGCGGCGATCGCGCAACTTGGCGCCAACCCCGATTTCACTGCCGTTCTGCTCCTTCGCACGCTTACCGGAGCGAGTCTGGCCGGTGTGTACCCGCCGGCGATGAAGCTGATGGTGAGCTGGTTCCGGCGCCGCCGAGGATTCGCGATTGGCGTGGTGGTGGGAGCGGTGACCGTGGGGTCTGCGTTGCCGCACCTGTTCAACGCCTTGCCCATCTTTCCTGGCCCCACCGGCCTACCTGCCTGGCCAGCGGTGCTACTGGTGGCGTCGGCCGCCGCGCTTGCCGCCGCGCTGATCGTGGGCCTGTTTGTGTCGTCCGGCCCCCATCTACCCGCGGCGGCGCCGTTCAATCCGCGACAGGCGGCGCGCGCCTTCGTCGACCCGGCGCTTCGGCTGGCCAATCTCGGCTATCTCGGACACATGTGGGAGCTGTACGCCATGTGGACCTGGGTACCGCTTTTTCTGCTCGAGACCTACCGCGCCGCCGGCCACAGCGACGAGTCTGCACGCCTGGCGGGATTTGCCGTTGTGGCCATTGGCGGGCTGGGGAGCGTGTTCGCTGGCGCCGTGGCCGACCGGCTGGGCCGCACGCGGGTGACGATATGGAGCCTCGCGGTGTCGGGTGGCTGTGCACTCACGATGGCCTTGTTCGGGCTCGCTGTGCCGTTCGGCGGTGCAGAGTCGACTGCAGGGCAGGCGGCCGCCAGTGCGGCTTCGATGTCGTCGTTGCAGATCGGCCTGGTGACGGCTCTCTGTCTGCTATGGGGGATCGCGGTGGTGGCCGACAGTGCTCAATTCAGCACCGCGGTGAGCGAGCTGTGTGATCCCGAGTACGTCGGAACGGCACTCACCATGCAGACAACGCTCGGGTTTCTGCTGACATTGATCACCATCCGGATGGTGCCTCCCTTGGTGGCGGTCGGGGGCTGGTCACTGGCCTTCGGCGCGCTGGCAGCCGGGCCGGTGATCGGCATCCGCAGCATGAGGTCGCTTCGGGGCCGACCTGAAGCAGTTTTGATGTCTTCTGGGAACTGATGACACTCGTTGGATAGTGATTTTATGCTTTGACCTGTTTATATTGTCTATTATATGTATTGATATCTATAAGTAACTGTCGATAACTCGACGTGCGGCAGGGCCGCCCGTCGACGGGCAGCGGGCTATGGACCAAGGGACCAGCGAATCGGCCGAGATGCGCGATCCGTTCACCGGATTGCCCGGCCGCAATCTCTTCGACGATCGGTTGCGCAAGGCGCTTCAGCTGGCGGCACGCGACGGATCTCTGGTGGCCGCGCTGTACATCGACATCGATCAGTTTGAGCCGCTCGCTCGACATCTGGGCGCAGAGGCCGCTGGCGAGGTCCTGCGCGTGTTCGCCGAGCGACTCGCCGACTGCCTTCGCTCTACGGACACCGTTGCTCGGCCCGAACCCGACGACGAGGCGACGCTGTCGCGCATCGAGCGTGACGAGTTCGCCATCATGCTCAGCGGCTTCGAGGATGAGCTGGTGCCGGCCCGGGTGGCCGAGGAGGCGCTGGCCTTCCCTGCGGCGACCGGTACCGTTGGAGCGGGCCACGCTCTTCCTCACGGCCAGCATCGGCATCGCCGTCAGCCCCGCCGACGGCACTGAGGCGAGCACGCTTGTCGCCGCGTCGACGAGTGCCCTGGCGCGCGCGGGCAGGGGGGCGATTCCTATCGATACTACGGAGATCGGGTCGACAGCGCGGCAGCGCACCGGCGTGTTCTGAGGCAGATGCTCGAGGAGGCGCTCGCGCATCGTCGCTTCGAGCTCTTCTACCAGCCGATCTTCGATGCGACCTCGCGTCGCCTGACCGGCGTCGAGGCGCTCGTTCGCTGGACGCACCCGCAACTCGGCAACGTTCCAGCTGGCGACTTCATTCTCGTGGCCGAACAAACCGGGATCCTGTGCGAGATCGGCGCGTGGGTGTTCGATCAGGCCTGTGCGCAGTGGAGAAGTTGGATAGGCGACGGTTTCGGTCCGATTGACGTGTCGGTGAACGTATCGGCGAAGGAGATGCGCGAACCGGGTTTTGTCGAGCGTCTCGACGCCAGCGTCAAGCGGCACGAGGTCGACCCGCGCTTCTTCACGTTGGAGCTCAAGGAAGTGGCGCTGCACCAGGTAGGCACCTGGCTGGTGCCCACGCTGCACGACTCGAGGAGCTCGGCGTCGCACTGTCGGTGGACAACTTCGGTACGGGATGTTCTTCGTTGAGCGCCCTGCAGAGGCATCCGATCGAGGAGATCAAGATCGACAGCTCCTTCATTCACGGTCTGCCCGACAACGCGCAGAACGCCAGCTTCGTCTCGGCGATCGTCGCGATGGCCCACAAGCTTCGCTTGCGTGTGGTGGCGGTGGGCGTCGAGAAGGAGAGCCAATTGCGCTACCTGCGCGCCGTAGGTTGTGAGCAGGTCCAAGGGTTCCTGTTGTCGGAGCCGTTGTCTGCCGATCAGGTGACCGATCATCTGGTGCGTCGGCCCGGCGAGGGGCCTCGTGGTGTCGTGCCGTTCCAGAGGCGCGACGCGGCCACCGCCTGAGAGGCTCCCGGGAAGAGCGCAGACGCGAGAAAAGCGGCGCATCTTCGTTTTCGAAGCGACCGTTGCTGGCGCACGTGCGTCTACACATGTAGGAGCGAAATGATCTCACTGTCGGCCCTCCCCTGGACACGACAACAGGGAGCGCTTGTGATCGATACCCAATCGCCACGTTTCGGGGACTCACTCGGCAAGCTTGGTCTGATTCTCCTGGCCGCCGTTGCTGTAGCAGCGGCTGTGCCGTCGCACGTCGCCGCTGCTGCGTCGACCCAGGCGGAGGCGCGTATCGACGGTCTGGTTACCGACACCAGGGGGATGCCGCTCGAGGGGGCGAAGGTCACCGTCCGCCTCGAGGACGGCGGATCGCGGATGAGCGTCACGGCTGCGCCGGCTGGCGACCGCACGCAGATCAACGAAAACACCGCTCGCAACGCGTTCAACGAGCACACGACCGATGCCGAAGGCAAGTTCAGGCAGTCGGGTCTGCGCGTGAAGGAGCGCTACGTCGTGACCGTCGAGCTCGAGGGTTACGTGACGTTCGAGATGCGCCGCAACCTGCGGCCCGCGGTCAACCCGTTCAACATCGCGCTCCGCGAGGCCGGCGGCAACGTAGGCGGCGAAGCGTTTCAAGCCGGTCGCGCGGCGTACGAGGCGGACGACTTCGAGAATACCGTCAAGCACATGAACGAGGCGGTCGGTGTGCTGTCTGCTCAGCAGAACCGCGAAGACATTCTATCGAACGCCCTGGCGGTGCTGGGGCAGTCGCTGCTGCGCCTGCGGCGTACCGACGAGGCCGAGGAATCGATGCTCAGGCTGCTCGAGGTCGACAATCTGAGTACCTTCGGGCACCAAGTTCTCGGTCAACTGTACGCGCAGAAGGGCGCGCTGCCCGAGGCGAGCCACCACCTGGCAGCCTACATCGAGCTCAATCCCGAAAGCGCCAGCGGGCATTTCATGTACGGCACCGTGCAGCAGGCGCTTGGCAACACCGAGGCCGCCGCTACGGCGTACAAGCGTAGCCTCGACATCGAGCCTGAGGGAGCGAGCTCGGCGCAGGCCAAGGCCGCGCTGCAGCAGCTCGTGCGGGGTCACTAGGCCAGGCAAACGTTCCCCGCGAGCCACGCAGGGTGGGGCCGGTTCGTGTGGTCGCCGCCAGGCAACAGGTTTCCAAAGCGCTCGCTTTCGAGTAGTCTCCGCCGCCGGTCGCTCGTTTCATCGCCCCCGGCCGCTCGCCCTGGCGGGAATACGCGGCGGGAGCCTCCGCGGAGGTGCCGATCATGGTCACGATCACCGCGCTTTGGCTGCCCATCCTGATTGCTGCCATGGTGGTCTTTATTGCCAGCTCGGTGTTCCACATGGTGCTCAACTTTCACGGCAACGACTTCAGCAAGATGGCCTCGGAGGACGACATCATGGAGGCGATGCGCACGGCCGGCGTAGGGCCGGGCTCGTATTCCATGCCCCACATGACCTCGTTCAAGGAGATGGAACAGCCGGAGCTCAAGGCCAAGATGGAGAAAGGGCCGGTTGGCTTTCTCACCGTCCTTCCCAGCGGCCCTCCGGCGATGGGTGCGGCGCTCGGTCAGTGGTTCGGCTTCACCCTCCTGATGGGCATCTTCGTGGCTTACGTGACCGGTCGTACGGTCGACGCGGGCGTCGAATATCTTCGCGTGTTCCAGGTTGCCGGAACGGTGGCGTTCCTCGGCTACGCTGGCGGCTATATCCCGCAGTCGATCTGGATGGGGAAGTCGTGGGCCTCGACGGGGAAGTTCGTCTTCGAAGGGCTGGTCTACTCGTTGCTCACCGCCGGCGCCTTCGGCTGGCTGTGGCCGCGCTAGTTGTGAGAGCGGCCGAGTACGCGGTGACCGGCCGCGCACTCGGCGCCATCCACTCGGTGCCGCGGACGCGCATGGGGCATTCGGGCGCGGCCGCCCGTCGGGTGGCGCCGATCTAGAAGATGAGGTGGGCCGCCGCTGCGGCGATCGGCAGTGTGAGCACCGTCCGCCAGGCGAAGATCGCCAGCAGGTCGAGAACGCTCAGCGGTAGCGAAGAGCGCAGCAACAACGCGCCGACCTCCGACATGTAGATCAGCTGCGTCACCGACATGCAGGCGATCACGAAGCGCGTGACCTCGCTGGGGATTCCTTGCGCCAGGATCACCGGGAGGAACTGATCGGCGAATCCGACGATCAACGCCGGTGCAGCGGCCGCCGCGTCGGGCAGACGCAGCAGCTCCAGCACCGGCACGAGCGGTGTCGCCAGCCACCCGAAGATCGGTGTGTGCACAGCCATCGCGAGGCCGAAGGCGCCGATCACCATGACCAGCGGCTCGAGACCGAACCAGATGTCGAGCACCTGCATGGCACTCCTCCTGGCCATCGTGCGCGGTGGATCTGCCGCGCCCGCGCGGGCCACGGCGAGCTCGAGCGCCTGGGCGAAGCGCGACTCGCCCACAGGCTCCGGTTCCAGATAGGGCGGCATTGTCGGATCGAACAGGTCGTCGGTGCGGCGCGATAGAGGTGGCACGCGTGGTAGCACGATGGCCGCCGCCAATCCGCACACGGCGAGTGTCGCGTAGAACGGCAGGAAGGCGTCGGCGAGCCCCACGAAGTTGATGATGACCACCGCGAAGGCGACCGAGACGACCGAGAACGAGGACACCAGCGAGCACGCTTCGCGGGCGGTGTAGAAGCCCCGTTCGTACTGGTCGATGGTCAGGATCGTGCCTACCGGCGCCGAGCCCAACCACGAGGCCAACGCATCGATAGACGCGCGGCCCGGCAGCCGGAAAAGAGGACGGAACACGGATCGCAGAAGCGTCCCCGCGAACTCCATGAGCCCGAAGTCGGTCAGCAGTGGCAGCGCCATCGCGGCGAAAACGAACAGGATGAAGATGACCGTCATCAGGTCGTTGAGGATGACGGCTCCGGTGTCGGCGGAAACGAGCCACGCCGGCCCGATCTGCAGGAGCACCATCCACGCAACAGCCGCGCCAAGGGCCCGGATCGCGGTCGCCGGTAGGCCGACATCGAACAGGCGCCCCCAACCGCGCTCGTCGTCGGTGCCCTTCGGCCGCAGGATGAGCGTTCCCACGCTGAGTACCGCCGAGATCGTGACGACGATGGTGACGATTGTCGGCAACCACGACTCGAGCTTGCCTTCCACCAGATCGCTCAGGTACCCGATCCCGACGTTCGGGCTGCCGCCGATGCGTATCGGCACCAGGAAGAGCAGCACCCCGAGAGCCGAGGGAACGGCGAACTTCAGCCAGTGCGCGCTGCGCTCTGCAGCTGAACCGTGCCGCGTTTCGGCCTCATGCGGAGGCGCTGTCGGCTCGTCGTCCATGTGAATCTCGTTCGCTGTGTTCGGCACTCGAGGCAGCGCGTGCGCGCCGACCTGAGTCGAAAGGAACTCCAAGGCTTCAGAGGCTGCGCGGCGCCCTTCGATGGTGGCTCCAGGCCAGTGCTGGTGCCCGAGCAGCTCGGAGTGGCCGAAGCGGATGCGGCCGAGGCCCCGCCGAATGATGTCGGCCGGCGTTGTCTTCTCCGGCTCGAGATGTGGAAACCGGGCTCGCCAACGACGTACGCATGGCCCCAGCGGTTCAACACCACGCCGGCGATGTCGCGTGCCGGATCGAATCCAGAAGCCCCGAACAGACGCACGAGTTGTTCGCGGATCTGGCGCTCGTAGTCGGCGTACGGCGTGTTGAGGAGATCGAGTCGCGACAGCTGGCCTTGCTGGCGCGCTGGCAGCCCCGGACTCGGGAAGGTGACGTACATCGTGAAGACCGCCGGCTGGTCGGGGTCGAGGGGTGGCTGGTAGCTGCCCATGTGCATCGGGCGTCTGATGTTGCCCGAAAAGCCGAGTCCTCCGGACCAGTGACAGGCGCTGACGCCCAGCTCGTACATCGGACGCCAGTTGGTGAGCGCGACGTTCACCGACAGGATCGAGGCGTAGTTGAGCTGTTGCCACGCCTCGGTCAGCTCGTCGGGAGCGCCTTGCACGATGTTGCGGTTCATCCACGAACCGCCGGCCATGACCACCGAACGAGCCTTCAGACGATGGGCCTGACCCTCGCGCGTATAGCCCACAACAACGTACTCGGAGGCCTCTGGCGTGGAGGCCTCATGGCTGACGTGAACGACCGTCGAGGCCAAGCGAATGCTGACAGGTTGATCGGGCCGGTCGAGAGCGTCGAAGCTTACGGGGTGGGTGATGACTTCTTCGAGCGTCGTGCCGCCGGCGATGGCGTTGGGGATCAGCCACTTGACGAAGTAACGAGCGATTCCCGTGTTGCCGCCAGGGAACGAGAACCAGGGCATGTTTTCGAGCCCGGGCGGCTCGGGCGGCATGTAGCTGTAGCGATCGGCAGCAGTGTAGCCGTCGAACCCGGGGCTGCCGGACGCCTTGGCGCGATAGGCCGAAATCGCGTCGCAGCCGAGACCCAGACCCGACGCCATGATCGGGGTCAGGAAGCTCGCCACCTCCGGCCCATGGCCAAGCACGTTCTCCAGGTAGTGCTGGTAGGTCATCGAGTCGAGCCAGAGGTCGACGTTGCCCTCCATCTCGGCAGGCACCGGCCGGCCGCGGTTGGCGCGCCAGGCGAGTAGGTCGCGGCGGACCTGCTCGGGGAACGGCGTGCCCTCCATGTTGTTCCACCAGATGCCGCGCGCCCAGGTCGGGCTATCGGCGCGACCCCAGCTCGAGCTTTCGTCGAAGAAGTAGCCGATCGAGCTCGAGTTGTCGCCCCACAGCATGAAGCCGTAGTTGTCACGCGGGAAGTCCATGGGCTTGAAGCGGTTGGCGTCCCAGCCGGCGAACTCGAACTCGTTCGGAATTCCGAAGGCGTCGTGAAACTCGGCGATGGGCTCCACACCGGTCACCGTGCCGTTGGAGCCCTGGGGACCCATGAGCCGCAGGCCGTTCACCATGAACTCGTTGCGCTTGGCTTCGCCGCCGAACATCGGGTGGTTGTCGAGGGGCAGGCAGGTCTGCCCGGGTCGCGCGTGGCGCTTGAACTCGTAGGCGGCGGCGAGGCCGGAGAAACCCGCACCGACGATGACCAGGTCGTAAACCTCGCCGGTGTCGGCGACATCGACGCCGAGGGTTTGATGCCGGCCGGTGCGCACCGAGTGAGCCGCCCGTACCACCGCTTCGGTATTGCCGTAGGAGTTGGCGTAGTCGCCAACGCCTCCGTAGGAGCCCCAATCGGGGACGTCCATGCCCAGCAATTCGGGCGCCGACTGCGAGTCGCCTCCCGGGGCCGACTCGCGTCCACCGCCACAGCCTGGGGCCGCCATCGATAGCAGCGCCGCTCCGCTGCCCAAGGCAGTCGAGCCGAGGAAATCGCGACGCGTGATGTCGCGGTTCATGCCCAAAGCCTTGTCGGAGCTCGCAGGGCTCATTGCGCTGCCTCTGTTTCGTAGAAGTCGCCGGGCCGAGAGCATACCCTTAGATGCGCCGCAGAGCACCGGAGAGTGCTTCCCGTCCGTTCCCGATCCAGGCCGAGTCAGCCGAGAGGAGCGGGCAGCTGCTTCGAACCAACCTGCGCTCGTTCCGCGCAGAGCCCGGAGGAATCGACGTGTCCCGACATCGCGCTGTGGTAACTGCCGCCCTACTCACGCTGATCTCAGCCCATGTCGCTGAGGTCGGAGCCGTTGCCCAGGAGGCTCGTCGTCGCTGGGAAACGATGGCGCAGATCCGGCGCGACAAGTTCGATCTCGTGCTTCCCGAGGCGATGCGCGACAACGAAATCGACATGTGGATCGTCATGTCGAAGGAGGGGCATCTCGATCCGCTCTACGAGGATCTCGGCCGTGGCTATGTGGGCGGCATCGGCTACTACATTTTTACAGATCGCGCCGCTTCTACTGAACGATCCAATCGTTCGGCAGAGGGCAGGGGAGTCGCGCGTATCGAGCGCGCGGCACTCGGCATCGATGGCTACCTGCTCGCCGAGAACGGTGCGTACGACATCGTTACTGGCGGGTTCGACCTGCGCGAGTTCGTTGCCGAGCGCGACCCGCAGCGCATTGGCGTCAACATGTCGCACAACATCGGTGGCGCCGACGGCCTGTCGCACACTGCGTACGTCCACCTTGTCGAGACGCTCGGCGAGCCGTATTCATCCCGACTGGTGTCGGCGGAACGGCTGGTTTCCGACTTCCGCTCGCGGCGCGTGGCCAGCGAGATTGTGGCGTTCGGGCGGGCGGGGGAGCTATCACGCGAGATCGCGGACCGCGCCCTCTCGAACGAGGTCATTACCCCAGGGATCACCGCTCTCGAGGATGTGGCGTGGTGGATGATGGACCAGTTGCTCGAGCGCGGCCTCGGCTCGTCTTTCGACATGCCGTCGGTTTACATCACCGGGCCGGAGGGAATCGTCGCGACTTCGAGCTCGCGCATCATCCAACGCGGCGACCTGCTGATGATCGACTGGGGGGTCGGTTACCTCAATCTCTTCACCGACATGAAGCGCATCGCCTACGTTCTGGAGGAGGGTGAGAGCGTCGCACCCCCCGGTTTCCAGAACGCCTTCGACCAGGCGGTGAAGGTGCGCGAGGTGATCCGCCGCACCATCGTGCCCGGCCCTACCGCCGGCGAGATGCTCGAGCGCCTCAACACGGCGATCGCCGCGGAGGGCTTCGAGATCATGTCGGCGTTCAACCAGTTGTCGGGTGGCGACCAGACCGAGGTCATCATTGGCTGCCACTCTGTGGGAAACCTGGGCCACGGTGTCGGCCCGTCGATCGCTTGGTTCAACCCACTACGGCTCACGTTCGAGATCAAGTCGAGCAACTTGTTCTCGATCGAGCTGTTCGCCTACACGGCCGCACCCGAGTGGGGCGGGGCCAAGGTGCGAATACCGCTCGAGGACGACGCCGTTGTCAGCGAGCGCGGCGTGGAGTGGCTCTATCCAGTCAACGACAGGATTCTCTTGATCCGCTAGCGCCACAGCGTGAGTACGCCTGTGCGGTGATCAATAGGCGACTTCGGCAACCACCGTGTCCCAGTTGCACTTCGACGTGAACCCTACGCCGCGGTTGTTGAACTGACCGGTCAGCACGAAGGTGGAGTCGTCGCGCGGATCTACCGCCGCCCCCTGGTAGTCGCCGGTGCGGTTGCGACCGTTCGACTCGCAGCCCATCTTCTGATTCCCGCGATGCACGAAGCCGAAGGGGTCGAAATTCGGAGAGGTCGCGCGCTTGCCGGCGAAGCCCAGGCTGAGAAACTGCCGCGGGCCGGCGACGTGAAACACGGTCATGATGGAGCCGTCGCGGTTCACCGCGAGGTCGGGCCGGAACAGATGAACATCGGCGCCGCCACCGAAGGTCCAGGAACGGACACGGGGCGGGGCGAATGACACCGCGGCTAGGGTGGGGTCGAGGCGGGCGACTCGAACGCAGGCGGAGACCTTGCCTCCCTGGACGCAGCCGGTCGTGTGGGCGAAGAAGAGCTCGCCGTTGCGCACGACGGCTCGGGAGATCCTCTGGTTGCCGGTGTCGAACGGCGCGCCGCCGCCTTTCTGCGGCACATCCGGGGGAATCCCGTAGGGGTCTCCTGTGATCGTGCTCTGTGACAGGACAGGACCTTGCGGCGTTCGGCGCAGCTCCCAGAGGGCGTACTCCGACGTTACGTTGCAGCAGCGTCCGCTGACCATGTAAAGAGGACCGTCGGTAGGCGCCGAGGGGCCGGCGTCGAGGTGATGAGCTGGCTGGATCGTCAACGTGCGGTTGCCGTTGGGGTCGCGGGGTATCTCGAATACCGACATCGCGGCGCGCGGGCAGCGCTGCGAGTTGTCGACGAGGGCGCGGTTGTCGACAGCGTGTAGCCAGCCGTCGCGCGCGGTGCCGTCGAAGGCGAACTGAGATGTCGAGACCACGAACCAGTCTGGGTTGACTCCAATCGTCGGGAAGTCTGGTGAGCTGCCGCGGTGATTGGCGTTGAAGTGGTAGTTGCACCAGCCAGTTGCCAAGCGCTTGGGACGGTTACTACGCGAAACCGACAGCCACAGGTCGGCTCGCTGAGTCGCTCTGCTGTAGCTGATGGCCACGACGAAGAAGCGCCTGGAGACTCGGTCGTATAGCACACGCGGGTCGAAGATCAGCGGCCCGTCGGTCGCTTCGAAGTGCTCGTTAAGGCTCTGAATCAGCGTGCGTGACGCGCGTGTTGAACGCCGACCTGTGCGCGGGATCACCGCGATCGCGCTGTTGGCGGTCTGCACGAAGTGGCTCGGACCGGCGGCCACGCTGGCGTCGCTGGGGAACAGGAAGGCCTCCTGGCCTGCCGCTTCCTTGCGGTTCATGCCTGTGATCTTGCTGGTGACATTTGCGCCGGCAACGTTGTCCGCTCCGGCGATGGCCGAGCTCCGATCGTCGCCCTCGCCGATCTGGTCACCAACCACGAGGTGCTGCGAAAATCGCATGACTTCCCGTTTGAGGTTCTGCATCTCGTCGCTGGAGTCCGGCTCGAGCTGCACGACCTCACGCTCGGCGCCGTCGTCTTGATTCGGTTGAGCGGCCCCAAGGTGGCGCTCGAGAGAGCTCTTGCAGCAGGGCGTCAACTCGGTGGTCAGGCTTGGCCGCACCGTCTCCTGACGCGGTGATGTACTCTCGGTCGGCCCGGCGAACGAAAGTGCGGGCAGGAGAGTCAAAGTGGTCGCTAGTGCGCAACGATAACTAAAAAGGATCTGTGCTCTTTCTTGAGATGTTTTCATGTCTTTAGGCCGTCTTTGTTGATTGATAATGGCCAAGTCTAGGCATGAAGTTCCTGTGAGTGGACATCGAGACCGGGGGCTACCGCAGATGGCCGGACAGGTGCGGACGCGACCGGAAAGAGCCGCGCAACTCGTCGACCGCCTCAACGAGCGCATTGGCAAGCTCGTGGGCTGGCTGGTGTTGGCGATGATCCTGATCGGCGCCTTCAACGCCTTGGCGCGCTACGCCGGGCGGTGGCTGGGCGTCAACCTGAGCTCAAACGCTTATCTCGAGGCGCAGTGGTACCTGTTCAGCCTCGTGTTCCTGCTCGGTGCGGCCTACACGCTCAAGCACGATGGGCACGTACGGGTTGACGTGCTCTACTCCCGCCTGTCGCAGCGGCGGCGCGACTGGATCGACCTCGTGGGCACGCTGGTTCTCCTGCTGCCGTTCTCGGCCTTCTGCTTGGCGGTGTCGTGGCCAGCGGTGTACAACTCGTGGGCCGTTCTCGAGGGCTCGCCGGATCCCGGTGGGCTGCCGCGCTACCCGCTCAAGACGATGATCCTCGTTGCCTTCGTCCTGCTGATCCTGCAGGGGCTGGCGCAGCTCGTGCGGCTCGTCAGCCGCGTTCGCTCGCCCGATACTGGGGGTTCCGTGCCGTTCAGCGGTCGCCAACCCTGATGTTCGCGGGCGACTCGCTGGGCCCGTTGATGTTCGTCTGCGTATTCGTGCTGATCTTCACCGGCTTCCCGGTGGCCTTCGCGCTCGGCGGCACAGCATTGCTTTTTGGCGCAATCGGGGTGGCTGCCGGCTACTTCGACGCGGCGCTGTTGCAGGCGATGCCGCAACGCATCTTCGGGGTGATGTCGAACTTTGTGCTCCTCGCGGTGCCGTTCTTCATTTTCATGGGCACCATGCTGGAGAAGTCTGGGCTCGCCGAGGACCTGTTGAAGACAATCGGCAAGCTCTTCGGACCGCTGCGCGGCGGGCTGGCGCTGGCGGTGATCTTTGTGGGCGCGTTGCTGGCAGCGGCTACCGGCGTCGTCGGCGCTTCTGTCGTGGCGATGGGACTGATTTCCCTGCCGATCATGCGGCGATACGGCTACGCCGACGAGCTTTCTGCGGGGGTCATTGCCGCCTCGGGGACGCTGGGGCAGATCATTCCGCCGAGCGTCGTTCTCGTGGTTCTCGCCGACCAGATGGGTATTTCGGTCGGAGACCTTTTCATCGGCGGCCTGCTACCCGGCTTGATGCTTGCCGGCCTCTACGCGGTGTACGTCATTGGCGTCGCGATCGTCCGCCCGGACGCCGCGCCGGCGCTACCGGCGGCAGAGCGTGACGCCGTCGGCTTCGAGCTGCTGCGCCAGGTCCTGATGGTCATGGCGCCGCCGCTTGTGCTCATTCTGATCGTCCTGGGCAGCATCTTCGCGGGGATCGCCACGCCGACCGAGGCCGGGGCGCTTGGCGCCGTGGGCGCGATGCTGCTGGCCTGGGTCAACGGCCGGCTGACGCGTGCCGCGATTACCGAGGCCATGGATCACACCACCAGGCTCACGTCCATGGTCGTGTTTCTGCTTATCGGATCGACGGCCTTCGCGTTGGTTTTTCGCGGCCTCGATGGCGATCTTTGGATTGAGGATCTGCTCACCGATCTGCCTGGCGGGGTCGTGGGGTTCCTGATTGTCGCCAACTTGATGATCTTCGTTCTTGGCTTCTTCATCGATTTCTTCGAGATCGCGTTCATCGTCATCCCGCTGCTCGTGCCGGCCGCACGCCTGCTTGGTGTTGATCTGGTTTGGTTCGGCGTCATGATCGGCATGAACCTGCAGACGTCTTTCTTGACGCCGCCTTTCGGCTTCGCGCTCTTCTATCTGCGTGGCGTGGTGCCTCCCGAAGTGCGCACTTCGCAGATTTACCGCGGCGCGATCCCCTTCATCGGGATCCAGCTGGTTGGCCTGCTGCTGATTGTTCTCTTCCCGGGCATCGTTACGGTGTTGCTCGGGCGCTAGGCGGACGTCGCGCGGGGTACCAGGACGAGCCCATGAGAGCGGGCCCCCTTGGAGAGGACCCTGAGAGCGCGCGGAAGACTCCGCCAGAGCAGGGAAGAGCCCGCAAAACCCGGGGCCGCGCGCTGAGCAGCCCTCGCGGCGAGCTACGACTTCGCGCGCAGGACGAAGAGGCCGCGCTCGACGTCGGAGACGATGACGTTTCCCGATGGGAAGCCGGCGAACACGCCCCAGGCGCCCGTGAAGGTAGCGCTGTCGTCGGCGGGATACGTGTCGAAGAAGCCCGTGACGCGGGGCCTCTTGCGGTTCTTGATCGACATCACCCGCAGCCCAGCCGTGTAGGCGGACATGTAGAGGTTCGTGCCCGCGACCATGCTGTTGTGGTCGATGGCTTCGGTATCCTGCACGACCGCCCGCAGCAGGCGCGGCTTGGCGAGGTTCTTGACTTTGACGACGTAGGTGGTGAGCTGTTTGACGGCGGCGTTGGAGCGCTCGTCGAGCTCATCGTTGATGTAGAGGAACTTGTAGCTGGGTGCCAGCGCACCGCTGTGCCCGTAGGTGGCGTTCTTGTACCGCAGATTCGAGATCGTCTTGGGGTTGGCCTTGTCGGTGACGTCGATGATGTGCAATCCCATGGGACCGGTAAAGGCGAAAGCGATCTCACGGCCGGCGTTCTTGCCCTTCTTCAGCGTCACAACCTGAACGTCGTGTACATAAGTGACGTTCCAGTTGATGGGCTCGATTACCGGGTTGAGAGGGTCGGCGAGATCCACGGCTACCAGGCCGCCGCGCGACAGGTTGGAGCCCAGCAGGTAGAGGTAGCCACTCTGTTCGTTAACGAACACGTTGTGCGATGTCTCCAGCCCGGATTGCTAGAGGTTCTGGCGCAGCTTGACATTGCCGGCGTCGATGTCGCGCAGGTCGATCACCTGCAGCCCGTCGCCGCGCTCGTTGACCGAGTAGGCGAATTCGTCGTAAACGGCCATGTCGCGCCAAGCCGAGCTGCCACCTTTGATCACCTGGAGAACGTCGGGCCTGTTCGGACGGGTGATATCGACGAACGCGGTGCCTCTCTGCAGGCCGACGATGGCGTACTCCCGTCCCGAAGGCGACACGTAGCCCCAGATGTCGCTGCCGGCTGTAGGCGATCCGTTCAGATCGCGCGTCGTGAGCCAGCTCAACAACCTCACACCACTCGAGTCGAACTGGAGAGCCGCGCGGGCTGCCACCAGGCCGGGCGCGCCGGCGATGCCGGGGCCGACGAACGGCTCGGGGAAGCCGTCGAGCCCGAAGCCGCAGCCGCCGATGCCGCACATCGCTTGACCCTGGCGCTCGAGCAGGGCCTTTTCGTCGAGCTGAGCAACCGGTGTGGCCAGGAACGGCGACGCGAAGCTAGCCGCTGCGACCAGCACGAGCAGGATGGCGGCGGAACCGAGCAGATTGCGTGGAACCGGTCGCCACACGGGATCGGACTTCGACATCTTGAGAGCGCCTGCGATTTTGAACCAGATCGCCTGAGTCTAGCTCAGCGGGCTGCGACTCATCACGGCGAAAACGTCGGCTGAGGCACATTCGACGTGCTCGGACGCGATCCCGCCGGGCGTCCCGGCGAGCCCGCGGTTGCCGTTGGGCGGGGCGGCTCCGCTCAGACCTCGCCTGTCCGCGGAAAGGCGAATTTCGCGTACGCTTGCTCCGCGGTGTCGAACCAGCCATAGAACGAGGCGCGCGCCGCCTTCCACTGTTCGTATATCCGGCGGTAGGCAGGATCTGCCGCCGCCTGTTCCTCGTAGAGCTCAAACGAAATCCGATGCGCAGCGACCATGATGTCGTTCGGGAACGGGCGCATCTGCACGCCTGCCGCCAGAAGCCGCTGCATCGCCGGCGGATTGAGTGCGTCGTAGCGCGCCGTCATGATCATCGCTGACTCAATCGACACACTGCGGAAGATCTCCTGGAAGGTGCTCGGCAACGCATCCCAGGCGTCACGGTTGACCATGAACGCCAGCGTGGGTCCTGGCTCCCACCACCCGGGGTAGTAGTAGTTGCTGGCGACGCGCTGGAAGCCGAGCTTCTCATCGTCGTACGGCCCGACCCACTCGGTGGCGTCAATCGCGCCGCGCTCGAGCGACGCGTAAATGTCGCCTCCAGCCAGCACCTGAACCGTCACGCCGAGTCGACGCATGACCTCGCCGCCGAGGCCCGGGATGCGCATCCTGAGACCGTTGAGGTCGTCGAGCGAGTGGAGCTGGTTGCGGAACCAGCCGCCCATCTGTGTGCCGGTGCTGCCGCCCGAAAAGGAGAGGATGTTGAAGTCAGCGTAGAGCTGGTTGACGAGCTCGCCACCGCCGGCCTCGTAGAGCCAGGCGAACTTCTGCCGCGTGGTCATGCCGAACGGTACGCCGGTGTCGAACGCCAGCGCCGGGTTCTTGCCAATGTAGTAGTAGCTCGCCGTATGTCCGACCTGGACCGTTCCCTGCTGCGCGGCGTCCATGACCTCGAGGCCCGGAACGATTTCACCGGCGGCGTAGGGGCGTATCGAGAAGCGGCCCTCCGAGAGGGTCTCGACGCGCTCGGCGAGATACTCGTTGACGCCGTACAGCGTGTCGAGCCCGCGTGGGTAGCTCGACGCCAGGCGCCATCGTACCCGCGGAGTCGCCTGCACCGCCGGCCCGCCGGCTTCACCGCCGGAACAAGCAGTCGCGGTGCCGGCAAGCGCTGATACCGCGGCCCCGCGAACGAAGCGCCGACGATCGAGTTTCGTGTCGCCCGGGGCTGCGGTCGACGGGTTACCTCTATTTTCGTTTTCAGACATTCGGCAAGCCTATACCGAGGTCATCGCACCGGCGAACGCGCGGCGGAACGCAGGCTTCGCGACGCCACCCGACCGGCCGGGACAGCTAGTCCGGGATCTTCCAGGGGGCGGGCGGTGCCTCGAGCAGCGTCAGCAGCTCTGCCACAACCATCGCGGTGGCGCCCCAAAGCGTATGACCGTCGATGTCGAACACGGGAACCCGCATCACCACGTCGCCCTGTTGCCAGTTCTGCACGGCCCAGCGCGTTGGAAGCTTCATGGAGAGCAACGGCCTCCTGGAGCACGTCCGTGACGTCGGTCCTTATTTTCAAGAGCGACTTCGCGAGCTTCTCGACCTGCCTCTTGTTGCCGAGGTTCGTGGTGTCGGGTTGATGGCCGCCGTTGAGTGCTCGCTTGGCGGCGTGGGGGCCGACGACGCCGTTCTCAGCCAGGACTATGAGATCGGCCGCCTGGTCGATCGGCACTGTCAGCGCCTCGGCCTTCTCGTGCGTCCGTTGATCAACACCTGCGTGATGTCTCCGCCGCTCGTGATCGACCGAGCCCAGATCGATCAGCTCGTGTCCATGCTCAGGCAGGGCATCGAGCTCGCAACCAAAGAACTGACAGGCGCCGGCCGGTAGCGAGGCCACATCGTTGGCTAGGGGCACAATCGGAGGATCGACGGCCGCGCGCCGCGATTCACCGGCAGACGAGCGCGGCTTTCCTGATCTACTGTGGCCCCTGCGGCGCGCCGGGATGCGCGCTGCCGGAACGATTAGACTGCCGCAAGAGAAGCTCGATCTCGCGCCTGAAGGAAGCTCACATGAAGATCCGAGCACGATCCGCGCTGCTGATCGCCGCGGTAGCCACCGTTGCCGTCGTCGTTCCCAGCCAGGCGCTCGATGTTGTCGAGTACACCATCGACCTGAACCACAGCGCCGTTGAGTTCAAGGTTCGGCACCTGGGGATTCCGATGGTCAGTGGCCGGTTCGACACCTTTTCAGGCGTTTTCAACTTCGATCCCGACGACCCGAGCGCTTCGAGCGTTTCGGTGACCATCGATGCGGCGAGCATCAACACTCCCAACGAGAGCCGCGACGACCACCTGCGGTCGGAGGACTTCCTTCACGTCACCGAGCATCCGGAGTTGACGTTCGTCAGCACTACAACGCGCGACATCGGTGAGGGGTTCTACGAGATCGACGGCGATCTCACCATCCGGGGTGTCACCCAATCGGTGACGCTGGGAGCCGAGCTCGGGGGGATGGTGGAGCGGGAGAACAGAGGTGCGATGGTTCAGTCGGCGGCGTTCTCGGCTACCACTCGGATCAACCGCGAAGACTTTGGACTGGTGTGGAACCGCACGCTCGAGACCGGCGGATTCTTGGTGGGTCAGGAAGTCCGGATATCAATCGAGATCGAGGCGCACTATCGGCCCGAGTCCGCCGAATAGCTCCCACGCTGGCAATCGCGGTGCTGCGGGCGCTGATCTATACCCATGACGTACACGGCGTAGCATCGCGCCCATGCCGAGCGTGACGTCAGGCCCCGGCTCCGGTGGCCCGCTGGAGCTGGACTTCGACAGCCGTTACGGCACCGACACCTCAGGCGAGATTCGCGCCGAGCGCTTGGGTCACCTCGGCGAGGTTGCGGTGCAGAGCGTCGGCTACGAGGCCAGCGACACCGATGCATTCCTGGTGATGGTGCGCGAGCTGCCGATTCGCCACCAGGACTACGCGTTCGTCGACATTGGCTCCGGCAAGGGGCGCGCCACGTTGCTGGCGGCCTCGATTCCTTTCGCTGGCGTTGTGGGGGTCGAGGCATCGGCTGCGCTGCATCGCGTTGCCTGCCGCAACGTCGCGTGCTGGCGCAAAGCCCGTGGTGACGCCACGCAGGCTTGCGACATCGAGCTGCGGCACCAGGACGCCGCGAAGCTCGATCTGCCCGACCAGCCGACGGTGGTGTACCTGTTCAATCCGTTCCGAGCGCGACAGATGGCGCGGGTGCTCTTGCGCTTCAAGGAGTGGTTGGCGAGCACGTCGCACGACCTTTGGGTGATCTACTACAACCCACAGCTCGACTACATGTTCGACAAGACGGCCTACCTCAGCCGGGTTGCGCGCGGGGTCGGTTATCCGCAGGGTGACTACGCGATTTATCGCCGCTACGAGGTCAGCGAGGCCTACGACTCCGGCCAATCGTAGAAGCCGCGCCCGGACTTCTTGCCTAGATTTCCTTCCGCCACCAGGTCTCGCAGGATCTCCGGCGGCTCGAAGCGGGCGTTGCCGCTTTTTCCGCGGCCGTCGAGCTTGTCGTGCAGGTATTCCGCGATCTCGAGTCGAACGTCGAGTCCCACCAGATCGGTGAGCTCGAGCGGCCCCATGGGGTGTCGGTAGCCGAGCTCCATCGCAGTGTCGATGTCCTCGGCGCTCGCGACTCCCGACTCGAGCATTCGCATCGCCTCGAGGCCGAGCGCGATGCCGAGGCGGCTGGTGGCGAAGCCGGGCGAATCTCTGACGACGATCGCCGTCTTGCCCATCGCGGCGCCCACCGCCCGTGCCGTCTCGAGCGTTTGCGGCGACGTTCGATCGTGCACAACGATCTCGAGCAGCTCCATGATGTGCACCGGATTGAAGAAGTGCATTCCGATGAGCCGATCCGGACGGCTCACGGCCTGGGCGATCGACGCGACGCTCAGCGAGCTCGTATTGGTAGCGAGCACAGCACCCGAGGGTGCGTGTGAGCTCACCGTCTTGAAGACCTCGTGCTTGAGCTCGAGCTTCTCTGGGACGGCCTCGATTACGAGATCGGCCTGATCAACGGCGATGGGCAGATCGCCCGACGAGGCCAGACGACTGAGAGCGGCGGCGCTGCTCAGCGGTCACCTTGCCGCGCTCGATTCCCTTGTCGAGGTTGGCGCGGACGCGCTCCAACCCGGCTTCCGCCAGCTCCACCGTGATGTCGTAGAGAGTTATCGTGTAGCCCGCCTGAGCGGCTACCTGAGCAATGCCGTGACCCATCGTCCCGGCGCCGATCACCGTGATGCGTTCGGTCTGCTGCATAGGATCTACCTCAGGGAATGCGGAGGCTGGAAACGAGATGATAGTCTCAGCGCCGTTTCGATGACCGACCTTCGGGGCCAACAGGCAACGGGCGCGTAGCCGTGACTGCAGCATCAACGACGATGAACTCGGGCCTCTTCGGCGGTCACCCGCGCGGGCTGATGACCCTCTTCTTTACCGAGATGTGGGAGCGCTTCAGCTACTACGGCATGCGGGCGCTGCTCATTCTTTATCTCGCAGCGCCCGAGTCGGCCGGCGGTCCTGGATTCTCGATCTCCACGGCGGCGTTGATCTACGGCATCTACACGTTCGGCGTGTACGCCACCGGTGTGCCAGGAGGATGGATTGCCGACCGCATCTTGGGGCAGTACCGCAGTGTCCTGTTGGGCGGCGCGCTGATCTCGGCGGGGCACTTCAGCATGGCGCTGCCTCGCATGGCCTTCTTCTTCCTCGGTCTGGGGCTCATCATCGTCGGCACCGGTCTGCTGAAGACAAATGTCAGCGCCATGGTCGGCTCGCTCTATGAGGAGGGTGATCCGCGGCGCGACGGCGGCTTCTCGATCTTCTACATGGGCATCAACCTCGGTGCCTTCCTGGCGCCCTTGATCATCGGCACTGTCGGCCAAAGATACGGCTGGCACTACGGCTTCGGTCTCGCCGGCGTCGGCATGTTGCTCGGGCTCGTGCAGTACGTGATGGGCAAACGACACCTGCAGCCCGCAATCGACCGGATCGAAGCAACGCAACAGAGCCAGTCGCCCACGGGGGCCACAACTCGTCCGATGGCTTTGGGTGTGGGTGGCCTGGCCATCGGGCTGCTGGTAACCCGATACGTACAAGGTGCGGCCGCGTCTACCGGCGAAGGGATTGCCATGCAGGTCATGATCGGGCTGATTTGCCTGTTCGTAGGCGGCCTCGCGGGCTACCTGTCCGCTCAGGACTTCTCGGCCCAGGAATGGAAGCGGATCTACGCGATTTGCGCGCTGTTCGTGTTCTCGACGCTGTTTTGGGCCGCGTTCGAGCAGGCAGGCTCCAGCCTGAACCTGTTCGCCGATCGCGTCACCCGCATGTCGTTCGCCGGCTTCGGGCTGCAGTCGACCTGGTTCCAGTCGCTCAACTCGCTGTTCATCATGCTGCTGGCGCCGGTTTTCGCCTGGATGTGGATCACGCTCGGTCGCCGCAAGCAGGAGCCGTCGAGCCCGCTCAAGTTCGCCCTCGGCCTGCTGTTCGTCGGGCTCGGTTTCCTGCTGCTCGTGCCGCCGGCGATTATGTCGGGCTACGACGGCAGCGGCAACACGAACAACGTCTCACCGCTTTGGCTCACCGGCCTCTACTTCATCCACACCATTGGCGAGCTGTGCCTGAGTCCGGTTGGCCTGAGCATCGTCACCAAGCTCGCCCCTCCGGCGATCGTCGGCAGCATGATGGGCGTTTGGTTCCTGTCGGTGGCAATCGGTAACTTCATCGGCGGCGTCGCCGCGGGCTTCTTCGAAACCATGCCGCTCGGCGACCTCTTCGGTGTTGTTTTCGTAACAACCACGGTCGCGGCCGTGATCCTGGTTTTCCTGATCAAGCCGATCCGCCGCATGATGGGTGGCGTCCACTAGCCGGCTGCTTTTCGGTGCCATCGCCGGTCTTGGCGAGCTGAGGCGCTCGCGGACTCAGTCGCGAGGACCGTCGCTTCGCTGCTCGGCAAGCTTGCGGAAGTGGCGCGCAAGACCGAACCAGGAGTCGGAGAGTCCGCCACCCCGGAGGTAGTGCGCGCCGTCCTCTTCGCCGAGCGCGCGAACCAGCCGACTCCGCTCTTCGCTGTCGAAGCGCTCGGCGCTGAAGGCATCGCCGGCTGAATCGGAGTCATCGACGTCGGCCCGCACAATCGCGGCCCAGCGCCGCAGTCGCGCCTCGTGCTCGTCGAGGTGATCGTCAACCGGATGCGCCGGCCCGAAGTGCGTGGGGCACAGCACGCTCGGATTCCACGAGCGGATCGCCTCGATGCTCTTGGGCCAAGCGCCGAGGTCGATGTCGGGCGGCGGCGTGACCGGCATGACCCGAGGGCGATTGTCGATGCGAATGCCAGCTGTGTCACCGATGTACGCGTGTTGGGTCGAATCGTCGAAGTAGCTGACGTGGTGCGACGCGTGGCCGGGGGTGTAGGCGACCTGCAGCCAACGTCCTGCGATCTCGAGCGTTTCGCCACCGTCGAGGGCGACGACGTTGGCCTCGGGCACCGGCAGGAACTCCCCCCACATCGTGTCCATCTGATCGCCGTACAAGCGCGTGGCGCTGGCGATCAATCGATCGGGGTCAATCATGTGGCGGGCGCCGCGTGAATGGACGTACACCCGCATCGAGGGGTTGAGTCGCACCAGGCTTCCGCTGGCCGCCGCATGGTCGAGGTGGATGTGCGTCAGCAGTAGCCAACGAACATCTCGCACGTCGATCCCGAGTTGATCGAGGCCGGCGCGCAGCTCTACGAGCGTCGAGGTCGGGCCCGGATCGATGAGCGCAACGCCTGCTTCCGACGTGAGCACGTAGCAGCCGATGTAGTCGGGGTGTCCCAGGAAGTGGACGTCTATCAGATGGGTGGCGCTGGCAATCTGCCGCGGCTCGTTCATGGGCTGCCTTCGTAGGACGGGGGCTACGAGTCCGTAAGCTCGTAGTCGCGGAAGCGCTCGCGCAGCGCCGATTTCAGGAACTTACCGGTCGAGGTCCGCGGGATCTCCTCGACCGCCTCGACGGCGTCCGGCAGCCACCAGCTGGCAAAGTGCGGCGCCAGGAACTCGCGCAGCTCGTCGATCTCGATCGCCGGCTCGGCGCTGGCCGGGACGATCACGGCCAGTGGACGCTCCTGCCATCGCGGGTGGGCAACCGGAATTACCGCCGCTTCCTCAACACTCGGGTGCGCCATGATCGCGTTCTCGAGGGCGATCGAGCTGATCCACTCGCCGCCCGATTTGATGACGTCTTTCGACCGATCTTCGATGCGAATGTACCCCTCGGGATCAATGGTGACGATGTCGCCGGTACGGAACCAGCCGTCTTCGGTGAAGCGGTCGGCCTGCGAGTCGTCGTCGTAGTACGCGCCCGCCACGCATGGCCCGCGCACCTCGAGCTCGCCCATCGTCGAGGCGTCCCACGGAACGGCGCCGTCGTCACTTCGTGCTCGCACCTCGACCAGCGGCACCATGCGTCCCTGGCGCGAGCGCAGCGACATCACCTCGTCTGCGCTGAGCTCGGCGTGGCGCGGACCGAGGTTGCTCACGGTGCCGAGCGGGGAGGTTTCGGTCATGCCCCAGGCGTGAACCACGCGCAATCCATGGCGCTGCTCGAACGCCGCGATCACCGCCTCGGGGACGGCGGCTCCTCCAACTGCCATCATCTCAATGGCGCTGAGGTCGTAGCCGGGTTCGCCGCCGTCGAGATGCTCGAGGATGCCCATCCAAATCGTCGGCACGCCTCCGGTGAGGGTTACGCGCTCGCTTGCGAGCAGCTCGCAGATGCTGGCGGCGTCCATGTGCGGGCCGGGGAACACCTGCTTGGCGCCCGCCATCGTGCAAGCGTAGGGAAGGCCCCAGGCATTGACGTGGAACATCGGCACCACCGGCAGGCACACGGTGTGCTCGCCGATGGCCAGCGAGTCGGGGAGCGACACGGCGAGTGCGTGCAACAGGGTCGAGCGGTGCGAGTAAACGACGCCCTTCGGTCGACCCGTGGTTCCCGACGTGTAGCACATCGTCGCCGCGTCGAGCTCGTCGATTGCCGGTGCCTCAAAATCGGCGGGCGCGGCTGCCAGCATCTGCTCGTAGTCGAGGTAGCCGTCGGCGCGCGGGCGCGCGTCGTCGATCGACGTCTCTGCTTGCGACATCACGACGATGTGCTCGACCTTTGTCTTCGATTCGAGGTCAGGGATGCTGGCCAGCAGCGGCAGAAGCACCTCGTCGACGAGGAGGACGCGGTCGCCTGCATGATTGATGATGTAGAGCAGATCGTCGGGGTGCAGTCGCAGGTTGAGCGTGTGCAACACGGCGCCCATCGAGGGCACTCCGAGGTAGGCCTCCAGATGCTGGTGGTGATTCCAAGCCAGCGTCGCGACCCGGTCGCCACGCTCGATCCCCAGGCCCTGGAGCGCGGCGGCGAGTCGGCGCGAGCGCCCCACAACGGTTCCCAGATCGGTCCGATGAACGGAGCGATTGGGCCGCCGCGAGACGATCTCGCGATCGCCGAACAAAGCTTCGGCTCGGTCGAGTAGCATGCGAACCGTTAGCGGCACATCCATCATCAAGCCGCGCATCACACCTCCTGGGACGCCCCTGGAGAGATTCCTCGGGGCGGGGCGGCACCAATATCTCAGCTCGGTTGCCGCGGCTCCAGTCGCCCCCGAGCCAGATCGAGATCCATGACGACAGCCGACGCACCTCCGAAGGCCTTTCACTGACATGACCGCCGATGCCGGGTACCACTTTCATCCCGCGGTACAGCAGTGGTTTGAGCGCGTGTTCGACGGGCCCACCGAGCCTCAGCGTCGCGGCTGGGCCCCGATTCAGGCCGGGCGGCACACGCTCATCGCCGCGCCCACCGGCTCCGGCAAGACTCTTGCGGCCTTCCTCGCCGCTATCGACGATCTCGTGCGCCAGGCGGTCGCCGGCGAGCTGGAGGAGGGCGTCCAGGTTGTCTACGTGTCGCCGCTCAAGGCGTTGAGCAACGACATCCAGAAGAACCTGCAGGTCCCACTCGAGGGAATCGGTCGAGAGTTACTCGAGCTCGGCCACGAGGACGTGGCGATCCGCACGCAGGTGCGCACCGGTGACACCTCGCCCTCGGAGCGCGCTGCAATGGTGAAGCACCCGCCGCACGTGCTGGTGACGACGCCCGAGTCGCTGTACCTCCTACTCACCTCCGACGGTGGTCGTCGGATGCTGGGCACGGCGCACACCCTGATCGTCGACGAGATCCATGCGATTGCCGACGACAAGCGCGGCTCGCATCTGTCGCTGACGATGGAGCGCCTCGAGGCGCTCATCGAGGCTCGCGGCGGCGGTCGCAGGCTACAGCGCATCGGTCTTTCGGCAACCCAGCGCCCCATCGAGCTCGTAGCCCGCTACCTGGTGGGGCAGGGGAATCTCGATGCCGGCGCCACTGCGGATTGCGACATCGTCGATGGGGGCCACCGTCGAGCGATGGACATCGCCATCGAAATGCCGCGCTCTCCGCTCGAGGCGGTGATGTCGAACGAGGTCTGGGCCGAGGTCTACGATCGTCTCGCCGACCTCGTTCGCGAGCATCGGACCACGCTGATCTTCGTCAACACGAGGCGTCTGGCAGAGCGCGCCGCCAAGCATCTGGCCGAGCGGCTCGACGAGCCAGAGGGCTTCGAGGGAGCGGTCGGGGCGCCGCCGCCGACGGGTCACTCGAAGTCGAAGTCCGCGGCCTTGGTGACCTCGCACCACGGCAGCCTGTCGCGCGAGCAGCGGCTGGAAGCAGAGCAGGCGTTGAAGAGCGGCGAGCTCCGCGCCTTGGTTGCGACCGCGTCGCTCGAGCTCGGGATCGACATCGGCGCGGTCGACCTGGTGGTCCAGATTGGCTCGCCTCGCTCAATTGCCACGCTGCTGCAGCGCGTTGGGCGTTCCGGCCATTCGATCGATGGCCTCCCCAAGGGCAGGATCTTTCCGTCGACCCGCGACGACCTGGTGGAGTGCGTCGCCGCGCTCGACGCCGCGCGCAGAGGTGAGCTCGACCGCCTGATCATTCCCGAGCAGCCGCTCGACATCCTGGCGCAGCAGATCGTTGCCTGGGTCGCCTCGTTGGGCGACGAGCCGATCGACGAAACGGAGCTCTACGAACGCGTCGTCCGCGCCTACCCGTACCGCGATCTGAAGCGCGAACGCTTCGACGAAGTCGTCGAGATGCTGGCACAGGGGTTCAGTACGCGTCGCGGGCGTCGTGGCGCCTATCCGCATCTCGATGCCGTCAACGGTCGCATTCGGGCACGCCGTGGGGCCCGCCTAACGGCTCTGACCTGCGGTGGGGCGATCCCCGATACCTTCGAGTTCAAGGTGATTCAGGAGCCGGCGGGTATCGTCGTGGGCTCGCTCGACGAGGATTTTTCGATCGAGAGCATGCCTGGCGACATCGTGCAGCTCGGCAACACCTCGTGGCGCATTCTGCGCATCGAGACAGGCACGGTGCGAGTGGAAGACGCGCACGGGCTTCCACCGACGTTGCCGTTCTGGTTGGGCGAGGCCCCGGGGCGTACCAAGGAGCTGTCGCAAGCCGTCTCTCGGTTGCGGTCGGAGATCGACGAGCGTCTCGGGGTGGCCGTCGACGACCTCGAGCCCGCGATCGGGTGGCTCGTCGATGAGGTTGGCGTCGATTCCGTGGCGGCGACGGCGACGGTTGAGTATCTGGCGGCCGGCCGTAGGTCGCTCGGCGTGATGCCGACACGCAAGTCGATCGTGATCGAACGTTTCTTCGACGAAGCGGGCGACATGCACATGGTGGTGCACTCGCCCTTCGGTACACGCGTCAATCGAGCTTGGGGCCTGTCGCTGCGCAAGGTGTTCTGCCGCACGTTCAACTTCGAACTGCAGGCGGCAGCCACCGACGACGCCCTGATCCTCTCCCTGGGCCCGACACACAGCTTTCCGCTCGATGATGTTTTCAACTACCTCAAGCCGGGTAGCGTTCGCGACAAGTTGGTGCAGGCTTTCCTCGACGCACCGATGTTCCCGGTGCGTTGGCGTTGGAATGCGTCGCGTGCGCTGGCCGTCAAGCGCTGGGTGGGCGGCAAGTGGCTGGCGCCGCAGCTGCAGCGCATGGACGCCGAAGACCTGCTGGCCGTCGTTTTTCCCGATCAGCTTGCCTGCCTCGAGAACATCGCCGGGGATCGCGAGATTCCGGACCATCCACTGGTTGCGCAGACGATCGAGGATTGTCTGCGAGAAGCGATGGACTTCGACGAATTCGAGGAGGTCCTCACCGAGATCGCCGCAGGTAACAAACGCCTGGTGGCGCTCGACGTTCGTGAGCCGTCGCCGTTGGCGCACGAGATCATTGGTGCACGTCCCTACGCCTTCCTCGACGACGCGCCGCTCGAGGAGCGTCGCACCCAGGCCATCCGCACACGTCGCTGGACCGATCCGCAGAGCGCTGACGATCTCAGTGCCCTCGATCCCGAGGCCATCGAGCGGGTTCGCCAGGAGGCCTGGCCGCTGTCGAGTTTCGCGCCCGACGCCGATTCCGGTGCCATTTTCCGCGAAACGGCCGACGATCTCCACGACGCACTGTTGTTGCACGGGTTTCTGACCGCCGCCGAGGTAGCGTCGGCGAGCCCGAGTCGCGACGGTCTGTTGAGCGAGCTGGCTGAGGCGTCGCGCGCAACGTGCGTGCGGTTGGGCTCAGGCGCTCCAATCTTGTGTGTGGCGGCGGAGCGCCTTCCAGAGCTCGAGGCGGTGGCGTCGTTTGTTCCGCCGACGACATCGGGGTCTGCCGCGAGCGCTAAGAAGAACCGGCTCGTTCAAGAGAACGGGCTCCGCGTAGAAATCCCGACTCGCTGCGATCGCGAATGGGAGCCGGCGGTCGCGCTCGTAGAGTTACTGCGCGGCAGACTGCAGGCGCTTGGCCCCGTGACCGCGGCCGAGGTCGCGTCGAGCCTTGGTGTGCCGACAGGCAAAGTGGACGCGGCCCTGCTCGCGCTCGAGAGTGAGGGCTTTGTTTTCCGCGGCCAGTTCAGCCGTGCCCCTGCCGCCCCTCAATCTCAGCCGGCGCTCGACAAAGGTGAGACGTCAAGGGCGCAGTCTCTTCCTGTTCAGTGGTGTGAGCGCAGGCTGCTGGCCCGCATTCACCGCTACACGCTCAACCGCTTGCGTGCCGAGATCGAGCCCGTCGGAGCCGCCGACCTCATGCGCTTCCTGCTGCGCTGGCAACGTCTCGATCGGCGTGATCGTGCCGAAGGTCCAGAGAGCCTCTCAGCCTTGCTCGATCAGCTCGAGGGCTTCGAGTCTCCGGCCGTCGCCTGGGAGTCGGAGATCCTGCCGGCACGCCTGATGAAGTACGACCCCGTCTGGCTCGACGCACTTTGCCTGTCGGGCCGCTTCACGTGGAGCCGCCGAACGGTTCCTCGGCTCGCGCTCTCCGATGACCGGCTTTCGACGTCGCGCATGCGACCAGCGCGGTCCGAGCAGTCGGACAAGACCGAAGAATCGGTTGCAGCCGACGCATCTCCCGCGCTTCTTGCAGCGATCTCGAGCGACGATGCCGGACACCCCAAGCGTCGGACAGGCCCCGTGCGCTCGACTCCGATCGCGCTCCTGCGACGCACCTACACCGCAACCTGGAAGAGCTTCGCCTCACGTACACCAGAGGGTCGGGTCGACATGGAATTGTCGCGCGAGGCCGCGAAAGTGCTCGACGTCCTCGAAGCCGAAGGAGCCTCATTCTTCCAAGATCTCGTGACGCACTCGGGGCTCCTGCAGAGTCAGGTGGAGCAGGGGTTGGCCGAGCTCGCATCCTGGGGTCGGGTTACCGCCGATTCCTTCACCGGGCTGCGCGCGCTTCTTGTGCCTTCGAGCCGACGCCGACCGCCCCGCGGTGGCCGTCGCAAGGGCACGGTTGCGGTTTTCGGCATGGAAAACGCAGGCCGATGGTCGACCATTCCTGGCGTCGGCTCTGCGGGTGAGGCCAACCGCGGCGGCACCGAGGAAGACGTCGAGATCGTCGCGCGGGTTCTACTACTCCGCTACGGCGTTGTGTTCCCACGCCTGCTGCAACGCGAGAGCGGCCTGCCGCCGTGGCGCGACCTGGTTCGCATCTATCGGCGCCTCGAAGCTCGTGGCGACATTCGCGGTGGTCGCTTCGTCGCCGGCTTCTCCGGCGAGCAGTACGCGCTCCCCGAGGCCATTGGCAAGCTTCGCGCCGCCCGCCGAGAGCACGACGACAGCAGCCTCATTTCGATCAGCGCCGCCGACCCGCTCAATCTCGTTGGCGTCATCACACCCGGCGACCGCGTCGCGGCGCTCGTCGACAACCGAGTTCTCTTCCGCGACGGTTTCCCTGTTGCCGTTCGCGAGTCGGGCAAGGTGCGGTTTCTCGCTGAGTTCGATCCCGCCACCCAGTGGAAGCTGCAACAGGCGCTCGTCCGCCGCACGATTCCACCTCAGCTGCGCGCCTATCTCGGGCGGCCGGCCTAGCGCGAAACGGTTCGCCGCAACAAGGCTTGGACTGAACTCGAAGAACGTGCTGTTGCCGAACTCGGCGAACTCGTACGGCAAGTCGTTGGAAACCTGTGGAGCCTCTGCCTCCACGGGCAGATCGGGCCGCAAGAGAGACAGGCGGTCGCTGAGCTCGAATCGCGCCAATCCGATATTGGCGTCTTCGTTGAACTCGATCGTGACCTGAGACGCACCGCGGCGGGAGACCGAGCTGACCTTGTGGACCCCAGGGATAGTGATCGCGACGGATTCGATCGGGCTCGTGATCTCGGTTTGGATCGACTCGGGCGAAGCGCCGCTCCAAGTCGTGGAGACAACGACCTGCGGAAACTCGCCGGTAGGCACGACATCGACGGGGAGGTTGATCCATGCCGCGTACGCCATCAACGCCAGCGCGCAGTACATCATCGCGATGGCCACCGGGCGACGCACTGAAAAGTCGATCAACGCGTTCATGGGGTACCTAATCTGATCAGAAGGCCGCCAGCCGCAGATTTCCGCCCGTTCGTCGAAAATTCCATTGCGCAGGTCCGCCCGGGGGAGGCAACGATCGCTGATTGTCTCGCGCAGACGGTCCTCCGCACAATGAGCGCACGGATCTTGTGACCGACGCGGCCCACCGATAGTTCATGCCGCCGTCGCGCGCCAACTTCGCTGAAGCGCCCGCACAGAAGGGGCCAGCGGGCCTGCACGCCGTTGTCGAGGACGGCGCAGGCGCCAAGCGCTAAGCGCCTGGGGAGGCGGTCGACGCTGAATTGGGCTCCGAAGGATCGCCCGTTTCCGGGGATCCGGTGGCCTGATCGTCGCTGTTGCCGCCGTCGCCGGCGTGGCAGGCGAGCACAACCGCCGTGATGTTGTCGCTACCGTCGCGCTCGCGCGCCTCGGCCACGAGGTTGGCCGCGAGCTCGTCAACGCTCGACGAACCTGCTGCCGTCTCGGAGATGGTTCCGAGGTCAACGGAGTTGGTCAGGCCGTCCGAAGCAATCAGGAACACGTCGTCGTCCTGGAGCTCGCCGTGTCCCAGGTCGACCTCGAGCTCGTGGACGGTGCCCAGGCTGCGCGTCAACACGCTGCGCAGCGGGTGGTGATGGGCCTGTTCCTCGGTGATCACGCCGTGACGCACCTGCTCGGCGACAACCGAGTGATCGAGGGTGAGCTGCTCGGCCTGGCCGTCGCGGACTCGAAAGGCGCGGGAGTCGCCGACGTGGCCGATCCAGAACTCACTGCCCTGCACGAGGATCGCGGTCATGGTGGTTCCCATGCCGTGATGGTCGGCATTCTCGGTCGCGTCGGCGATGATCTTCTGGTTGGCCAGCCGAAAGCCCTCGAGGATGCGGTCGCCGGCTACCCCGTTGGCGTCGTTGGAGCAGTTGAGCTCGTCGGCATGTTCGCGCAGGCTCTCGACGAGCGACTCCACCGCAATCGCGCTTGCCAGCTCGCCGGCGCGGTGGCCGCCCATGCCGTCAGCCACCACGTAGAGGCCGATTTCTTCCGCAACACCCGAATTGTCCTCGTTGTGTTTGCGCACCTTGCCGACGTCGGTGTGGGAACCGACTTCGATTGTCCAGCCGTTGTTGGAAGATGACGTACTCATATCGGGGCCTCCGGGCCGCTGCGATTGTACGCGATCGACCTGTTGTCGACAGATCGGTTCGGCAGATCGAGCTACCAGGCGGGGGTGAGGCGTCCGTCGGGGGCTTCCTCGTGTGGCGTCCAGGCCAGCGCGAACAGGCGGATGTCGATGTCGGTCTTGCGCGGTCTGAGCGAGAACGTGTCGAATTCTTCGCGCATCGGATCGAGCAACGCTCGAAGGCGCTCGCTTTCGGACTCGAGCTCCGACTCGAGGTCTTGCAGCTGCTTCGTGTAAGCGTCGAGGTTGGCGCGTGCCTCGTCTACATCTTTCGCTTGGTCGGCTGCCCGACCGAGGCCACGTGCTGCTGTGGTTGCCTTGCCGAGGGTTGTCGCGCTGACCGCGCTGCGGCCGAGCAGCGCGCTGAGGATCGTTGTCCCGAAAGAGATCGCGCTCTGCACCTTGGCCCCACGTGCCTCATCCTGCTCACGGCCTACGGCAAGCTCCGCGCGCCGAACACGGTCGCGCAACGTCTTCGTTTTGGAGGCGTATTTCCTGCGCAACTTCCCGATTTGAGCGTCTCGCTCCTCGCGGCCGCGGTCGCCGAGTCGCAGACGGAAGTCCTGCTCGCTCTCGCCTGGCTTGGAGTATTCCTTGAGCTTGGGGCTATGCAGCAGCTCGAAGCGTCGGCTGCGATAGATCCAGTTGCCGAAGTCCTTGCTCCAGCGCGTGTAGCTCTTGGCTTGGGCGGCGTCGGCCGGCAGCTCCGCATGGCGTCCGGGCACCGGCGGGCGCGCTCCGAAATGATCGGCGTCGACCGAGGTCTGCGTCGCGGCATCCCAGTCGACGTCCAGAGCCGCGCCCACGTTGATCGACGTCAGCAGGCAGAGGTGCTCGCTTGCCTGCAGGCCCTTGCGCGTGTCGACGAAGTGCACCTTGGCCAGACCCATGAGCTGTGGCAGGTAGCGGATGGGCGCGCCCGAGACCCTCGTGAGAGGAAAGTAGACTTGCCGGACGTCGGGTGGCAGCAGCGGAGCGGCGGCGGCCGCATCGGGCGCGCCAGCGCGGGCGACGGCATGGAGTCCCTCGCCGACGAGCTGAGCTCCCATTTGTCCTGTCGCGACGTGCGTCGAAGTGGCGTACATCGACGGGCCCGTCGGGGCCGAGAACGCTGCTGACGCAGCGCCGGAAACAGTCGTTGCCACACCGGGTTGGCCGCTGGCAGCGGCAACCCCCACCTCGACTGCAGGACCAGATTGATGGAGTTGGCGGAGCTGGGATCGCGTCAAGGGACCACGCAGATACGACATTGCCCAGCGCGTGTGGAAGACCACCGGCGCCTCGTCATGCACGTTGTGCATCAAGAAAACTCGTTTGCCGAGGCCGGCCAGCGTTTCCTCCATGGCCGCGCGATCGAACGATTCAGACCCGGCCGCTGCTCCCTCGAGGCCATCGAGCACACGTTGCTTGTCGCGATCGGTTTGCAGGCGTCCCAGGAACCATGTCCCGGTGTTCGACAGGCCCTTGTAGTCGAGGTCGACCGGGTTCTGGGTTGCGAGAACGACCCCTACGCCGTACGCGCGGGCCTGTTTGAGCATCGTCAACAGTGGTCGCTTCGACGGGGGTTCGGCCACGGGTGGCATGTAGCCGAAGATCTCGTCCATGTAGAGGAGAGCGCGCAGGCTGGTCGTGCCCGAGCGACTGCGCATCCAGGAGAGCATCTGGTTGACCAGCAGCGAGACGACGAACATGCGCTCCTTCTCGCCGAGGTGCGCGATATTTCCAATCGATACTCGCGGTCGGCCCTCGGGGGTGTAAAGCAAATGCCCGACGTCCATCGGCTCGCCTTCGAGCCAGCTCGAGAAACCGGGCGACGCCAGTAGGTTGTTCACCAGCAGCGCCAGCTTGAAGCGATCCTTCTCGGGATAGAACGACTCGAGATCCAGCACACCCACGCGCTGCACCGGTGGTCGCTGGATGAGTTGAATCAGCCCGGCAAGGTCGAGGTCGCGGCGCTCTTTCCAGGTGAATTCGATGATTGTCGACAGCAAGATGTGCTCGCGCGAGCGGATCGGGTCGGCGTCGATGCCTATCAGGCTCAACAGGCTCGAGGCCGCCGTAGTCACCTGGTCGCGGAGCAGGTCGGACTCGCCGAGAACCTCGGGCGGTGGCGCGGCAAACGACGACAGCACCGAGAGCGGCCGGCCTGAATGACTGCCAGGGGTGTACACCGCGAAGTCGGCGGCCTGGCGGAGCTGCGCGATGCGCTCGCCGTCCTGTCCCCATTGCCCGAGGCCGTCTCGCCACAGCTTGGCCTGGGCATTGGCGTACTCGCTGGCCGACATTCCCTTGCGGCGAGCGTCGTCCTCGTTGATCCACGGTGCGAAATCGGGGCCGCGCAGCTGCGGGAAGGTGAGCAGCAGGTTGGTCAGGTCGCCCTTGGGATCGATGATGAGCGCCGGCACGCCGTCGAGCGCCGCTTCTTTGAGCAGGCTGACGCAAAGCCCCGTCTTGCCCGACCCCGTCATGCCCACACAAACCGCGTGCGTGGTCAGATCCTTGGAGTCATAGAGGAGCAGCTCGTCGCGCATCTCGCGCTTACCCAGGTCGTATTCACGGCCCAGGTAGAAGGCGCCGAGCTTCTCGTAGGTCTTCGGGTTCGGGGGAGTGAGTGTCACGTTGTCGTCCTTCCAGTCAGCTCAAAAGCCGAGACGGTTCAGCGCCACGCGCCCGTCGTTGATGACCACCAGTACATCCTGCAGCGCGCCGATGTCGTTCAGTGGGTTGCGCTCCATGACGAGCAGGTCCGCCTCCATGTCGGCGGCGATGCTGCCGGTACGATTCGCGATGCCCAGCAGCTCGGCGGCTACGTACGTCGCCGCCCCGAGCGCTTCGGCCTCGACATGCCGACGCCGACGAGCTCGAGCAACTCATGACTGAGCCGGACGGTGCTCTGGGGTCCGTACCCGGTGTCGGTAGCCGCCACAATCGACACGCCGGCGCGATAAGCGGCAGCGGCCGTCTGGCGAATACGCGGCAGCATGTGGCGGCCGCGGACCTGCAGCGCCGCGTTGTCGTAGTCGCCGCCCGGCTGGGTGAGATCGAACACGACCGCGATGGTTGGCACCAGATACGTGCCTCGCTCGGCCATCAGGGTGAGTGTCTCGGGGCTCAGATAGGTGCCGTGCTCGATGCTGCGCACTCCGGCGAGCACGGCCGCGCGGCCACCGACGTCGCCGTGTGCGTGTGCCGCAACTCCAAGGCCCGCGGTGGATCCTGTTTCTACCAGCGCGTGGAGCTCCGCTTCGTCGTAGAAGGGCTTGCGGGGATCGGTCTCTGGCAATCCGGCGCGCTCGGTCGCGTTCGTCTTGATGAAGTCAACGCCTCGAGCGGCCAGCGCCTCACCCATCCTGCGCAATGCATCCGGCCCGTGCACGCCGCTCTCGAGCAGATCGGCAAGCTCGGGGAAGTCCATGAAGAACGCGTCGGCCGGGCGCGGGCGGACGTGGTAGCCGGCCGCCAGAATCTCGGGAGCCTCAATGGCGCCGCGTGCCGCGAGATCCCGCAAACCGACGTCAGCAAAGTGGTCGACGCCCATGCTGCGCGCCGTGGTCACGCCCGAGTGCAGCGCCCGGCGCGCTTGATCGAACGTCGCGATGTGGACGTGAGCGTCGATCAACCCCGGAGTGACGTAGCGGCCGCCGAGATCGATCTCGGAGACCTGCCCTGAATCGAGCTCGACGCTCGCTCCGCCGGACGGACGAATGCTCCGGATCGTGCCCGATTCAGGACTCACCAAGATGTCGACGTTGGCGCGCAGCGTGCCGGCGGCAGCGTCGATCACATTGGCGTTGCGCAGCCACAGGTCGGAGTCCTGTGGGGCGGCGTTGGACTGGGCGCCGCTGATCGAGGCGGCGAGCGTTGGCGCTGCCAGGAGACCGGCGGTAGCCACGGTGGCGAGCAACGAGGCGGCGCGGCGTAGGGGGGGTGGTGGACATATGGCGAAACCTGCGATCAAGACTACGAGAACAGATCGGGGGAGCAGCTCGGTGGCCCCACAGGGATTCGGTGTGGCAAAGTGCCGAACCGATGCTGACAAGAGCAGCACGATATTCTTGCACAGCCCGTCCGAGGAGGCTCGTGGGAGCAACGGAATGAGCGCCGGCTATTCGGCAACGCCGCTGATCAAGAAGCTCGGTATCAAGCCCGGGATGCGCGTGGCGTTTGTCGGGGCGCCGGCCCACTACGAGCGTCTTCTCGGGACACTGCCCGAGGGTGTCCGCAAGCTGGCGCGGCCTGGTTCCGAGATGAATTTCGTCCATTGCTTCTGCTCGCGGTCGGTCGAGCTGCATCGACGTCTCCCCGGCGCCAAGCGCGCACTTGCCAAGGACGGCATGTTGTGGATCTCGTGGCCCAAGAAGTCGTCCTCGCTGCATCGCGACCTGGCCGAGGCGGAAGTGCGACGGAGCGGGTTGGATGCCGGCCTGGTGGACGTCAAGATTTGCGCCGTCGATGAAGATTGGTCGGGCCTGAAGTTCATGTATCGCCTCGTGGATCGTTAACGACTGCAAACCCAAGGATGGATCCCCATGACTCTTCGATTCTTTCCCTCGCGTTGGTTGCTGGCCGCGACGTTGCTGGTGGTTTCGACGCTTCCGGCCGTCGCCGCCCCGTTCGGATCGGGTTTGCCGGATGAAGCCGGTGACGAGGTTTCCGACGACGCCGTTCGCACCGCCGATATCGACCTCGAGCTGCTCTCGGCGCTGAGTTGGCGGACCATCGGACCCGCGGTGATGGGCGGGCGCATCGCCGATCTGGCGGCGGTAGACGGCGACACGTTTTACGCTGGCGCGGTTACCGGGAACCTGTGGAAGACGACGAACCGTGGCACCATCTGGGAGGTCTTCTTCGACAACGAAGACGTGAATTCGATTGGTGATGTCACGATCGCGCCTTCGAACCCCAACATCGTGTGGATTGGCACCGGCGAGGCGAACAATCGCCAAAGCTCACCGTGGGGCGCGGGCGTGTACAAGTCCATCGACGGCAGCCGCACTTGGAAGCACAAAGGGCTCAGCGACTCGCGGCACATCGGGCGCATCGTAATCCATCCAACCGACCCTGACGTGGTCGTCGTCGCCGCCGGCGGCAACTTATGGGCACCTTCCGAAGAGCGCGGAGTTTTCCGTTCCCTCGACGGCGGCGATAGCTGGGAGAAGGTCCTCTACGTCGACGAGAACACCGGGGCGACCGATCTTGCGATGGCGCCTGGAGACCCCGACACGCTCATCGCGGCGATGTACCAAAGACGTCGCTCGGCCTGCTGTTTCGTCGGCGGGGGCCCGGGCAGCGGGCTCTATCGCAGTTCGGACGGCGGAGGCACCTGGGAGGAGCTCACCGAAGGCCTGCCGGCGGGTGACAAGGGGCGCATCGGAGTCGATTTCTTCCATCGCGACAGCAACGTCGTGTTCGCGGTCGTCGAGGCGAGGCGCGTCTCGGCAGACGTTCGCGAGGCTGGCGACGAGACCCCCGGTGCGGGCGTCTATCGCTCGCTCGACCGCGGCTCCACGTGGGAGCAGATGAGCGACACCAACCCGAGGCCAATGTACTTCAGCCAGATTCGCGTCGACCCGAACGACGTGCAGCGGATCTACGTGCTAGGTGCGCAGCTGTTTGTTTCGGAAGACGGCGGCCGCACGTTCCGCAACGATGGCGCGCGCAACGTTCATTCCGACTTTCACGCGATGTGGATCGATCCGAGCGATTCTGGCCACCTGATTCTGGCCGGCGACGGCGGTGTTGCCGTCAGCTTCGATCGCTCCGACACTTGGCGTGTGCTCGACAACCTCCCGGTGGCGCAGTTCTACGAGATCGGCGTCGACATGCGCGATCCCTACTGGGTGTACGGCGGCCTGCAGGACAACGGCTCCTGGGGCGCACCGAGCGCCACTCGCGATGTGCGCGGTATCCGCAACGCCGACTGGATCAACGTCAACGGCGGCGACGGCTTCTTCACGCGGGTCGATCCCAACGACCCGACGATCATGTTCGCCGAGTCGCAGAACGGAAACATCACGCGCATCAATCTGGCTGCGATGGAGCGCCAGAGCGTCCGGCCGGTGCCGCGACAGGTGGATGGTGAGAGTAGCGAGAGCGAGGACGAGGAAGGGGAGGGTGACGGCGAGCCCGATCCGTACCGCTGGAACTGGAACAGCCCGATCACGATCTCGCAGCACGACTCGTCAACGATTTACGCCGCCGGCAACGTGCTACTGAGATCGAATGATCGTGGCTACACCTGGCGCGAGATCAGCCCCGATCTCACCAAGGCGATCGACCGCGACGAGGAAGAGATTATGGGCAGCACGGCCGGGCCCGGAACATTGTCGCGGCACGACGCTCCCAACCCGAGCACCGGTGCGCTGCTGCGCTACTACCTGCCGGCCGATCTGGTCGCGGAGGACAACGAGGACGTCACCGACGCCGCCGACGCTGAGAATGCCGACGGTGACGAGGGAGGACGCGGCGGTGAATCGGAGGCCCGGCCCCCCGAAGGTCGACCGGGTGGCGGAGGACCCGGCCGCGGGCCGCGTTCGACCGACGACGAAGACGGCCACGGCGACGCCTCGATCACCGTCGAGCTGACCATCGAGGACGCCGACGGCAACGTCGTGCGGACGCTCGAAGGCTCGGGGCGAGCCGGCGTGCACGAGGTTGTGTGGGACCTACGATTGGCGCCGCCCTACGAGGCCGAGCCGCCGGCCGGCGGCGGCGGTCGCTTCAACCGCACGCCGCAAGGCCCCAGGGTGATGCCCGGAACCTATCGCGCGCGCCTCGTTGCGGGTAGCGAGCCGCTGCAACCGGTGAGCGTGATGCTGGATCCGCGCGTCGAGGTCAACGAAGCCGACCTGGCTGTGCGTCAACAGGCGATGATGGACGGCTACGAGCTGGCACGGCCGCAGTTCGAGGCCGGCCGAGCAGCCACGCGACTCCGCGAGCAACTCGACAGCGTCAAGGCATTGGTTGACGGTCGCGAAGCGGTCGACGAGGCCATCGACGAGGCCATCAAGACGATTGACGAGGAACTCGTCGACGTACAGGCGGAACTGCAGACGCTGCGCCGCGGCGCTTTCGCGATTTTCGGAATCGAGCGCTCCACAACGCGGCCCACCGACGACCAGCTCTACACCCTGGAGCGGGCGAAGGAGAACCTCGGACCGGTGATCGAACGCGTCAACGCGCTGATCACCGGCCACATGCCTGCCCTCTACAGGCTTCTCGACGAGCACGGCATCCGCCCCGACCCGGGCCAGCCGATTTCGTATGGAGAGGGGCAGAATCGGTAGCGGCCCCTAGCGGCGCGGACGGCTGGATGTGAGTCCCACCCGCTAGAGGTTTGGCGGGGGTAGAGGCCGGTCTAGGTCGGGAGCAGAGAAACCCAGGTCAGACTCCCAGTCTGATCCCGCACGGTGCCGTACCGATCGCCCAGAGTGGTTGCTGCTAGGCGGGCTCGGGTGCGGGTACGGGTGCGCCGGTGGAGAGGCCGCGGCTCATCAGCTTTTGCAGATGGCGAACGTACTCGCGGATTTCCGGCATCGGCGCCGGGTACTTGTCATCGGAGATGCGCGATCGCAGCGGCAGAAAGGCGAAGAAGAAGACCAAGCTGCCGATCAGGCTGATGTGTGTCATGTAGGGGTTGAACGCTCCGAAGCAGCCCTCTTCGACGCCCTGGTCGATGATCTCCTGCAGCAGCGAGAACAGCTCCAGGAATTGCGGCATGAGGTGCTCGTCGACGTGCAGTCCTCCCGAGAGCGCCTCGCGCATCACCATCATTGGCAGCGCCGGTTGCTTCATTGCCAGCGACGCGAACGTTTCGATGAACTCGCGTAGCCGCTCGTCCGCGGACGCTTCGGATTGTCTGATCAGGCTGAAGCGTTCCCGGGCCTCCGAGAACGTGGCGGCCAGGATCTCGGTGTAGAGCCCCTTCTTGCCACCGAAGTGGTAGCTGATCATGGCCTTGTTGACGCCAGCGCTGTCGGCAATCTGATTGATGCGCGTGCCTTCAAAGCCGTGAGTCGCGAAGATCTCGGTAGCGGAGCTCATCAGCGCGTCGCGGGTGGCCTCGGTGTTGCGCGATCCAGGCTCCCTGCGAGTACGAGGTTCTTGCGCTGCCGGCGCCGGGACGGATGGTTGCATGGTGCGAGGAGCGTAGCACAGGGGTGTGAGATTGGGGCAGGAGGGCGGCAGGGGCGACAGTTTCGTTGCCCGAACACCGCGCGCCCCATTGTACTAACTAAACGTTTAGTTGATAATCCTGCGTAGCTCTCCTCACCTGATTCGAGTTTCTTCGATGCGTCTACCAAAGCGGGTAACGGTCTACGAGGTTGGACCACGCGACGGGTTTCAGAATCTTCCCCGTTTCATCCCGACCCACGCCAAAATCGCGTTCATCAACGCCCTCGCAGCGAGCGGCCTGCCAGCGGTCGAAGCCACGAGCTTTGTTTCACCCAAGTGGGTACCTCAGCTCAACGATGCCAGCGCGGTCATGCGTGGCATCAAACGGCTCGAAGGCGTGCGCTACCCGGTGTTGGTCCCCAACGAGATTGGACTCGACCATGCGTTGGCTGCCGGGGTGGAAGAGATCGCGGTCTTCACGGCTGCCTCGGAGACCTTCAACCGACGAAACATCAACGCCACCATCGATGAGTCGATCGAGCGCTTTCGGCCGGTGATCCGGCGGGCGCTCGAGGCCAATCTACGAGTTCGCGGCTACGTCTCGGTGGTCTTCGGCTGCCCCTACCAGGGGGACGTCGAGGTCGACGCCGTTCTTCGGGTCACCGAGCGGCTGTTCGCGCTCGGCTGCGCCGAGGTCTCTCTGGGAGACACGATTGGCGTCGCCGACCCGGTTCAGGTGCTGGACACGATCGGGCGTCTGGCGGCCGTCGTCGATCTCAGCAAGCTCGCCCTGCATGTGCACGACACTTACGGCCGCGGCCTGGCGAACATCATGGCTGGCCTGGAGGCCGGAATTACCACCTTCGACAGCTCCGCCGGCGGTCTCGGCGGTTGCCCTTATGCCCCCGGGGCGAGCGGCAACCTCGCCACGGAGGACCTGTTGAGCTTGCTCGATCGGCTCGACATCACGACCGGCGTCGATCTCGTCGCTGTGGTCGAGGCAAGCGCGGCGTTGTCGCGTGCCTTGGACCTGGAGCTGCCGTCGCGCGCGCTCGCCGCGCTGTGGCCGCGCTACCGCCCGGCCCTGACTGCGGCCTGCTAGCGGTCGCTAGGAGCTCGTCGCTTCGTCGACGGTCTCGACAGTCAACAGGAGCTCCCCGGCGTCGACCCGGTCGCCCGGCGCGAAGTGGATGTCGCCTACGCGCCCATCGTGCGGCGCCTTGATCTCGAGCTGCATCTTCATCGCCGACAGCACCAGCAGCACGTCGCCTTTGGAGACGATGGCACCAGGCACGACGAGCACATCATCGACCTTCCCCGGGATCGCTGCGGTGAGCGCACCCGGCTCTGCTTCGACGGCGGACGCCGACGCGTGCTCGAGTACGTGAACCCTGCCGTCGAGATGGACCCAAACGTCGCGCCCGTCGCGCACGACGAAAACGCGATGGCTTCGAGGATCGTCGCCGGGTTGATTCCGCTCGCCGACAAATAGGGTCGATCCATCGCCCAGCGGAACAATACGAAAGGTCTGCGATCGATTGGCCGCAGCTCCGGCGTCCGAGGAGCTCACACCCTGGTCTTCGCCGTCGCCGCCGGCATCTGTATCGGCGCCGGGTTCAATGCTGGCGTCGAGCTCCACATGGGTCGCCGCGCCGTCGGGGTCTCGGTCCACACGGCCGCTGATCGCGCGGCCACGAAGCGTGTAGCGTGCACTCACGGGTCGGCTCCAGATGTGCCGCCGATCCGGAAGCCCTCGAGCGCACGCGCGCGCCACGGATCGGAATCGTGATTGCCGTCCTTGCTTCCAGGTCCCTCGGTCGCGACCGTTCGACTGCTGGCTCGATGGGTGCGGCCGGCCAGCGCGGCGGCGGCGAGCAGCGCTGCCAGCGGCGCCTCGGGCTGCGGCGGTGGCCAGTGCGCCATGTGCTCGAACAGAAACTCTGTCGACAAGTGTCCCGCGACGAATGCCGGATGGGACACGAGGTCCTGCAGGTGATCGACGTTCGTGCGCACGCCCAAGATCACGGTGTTGCGCAGCGCGTCGAGCATCCGTAGGCGGGCCTCTTCGCGGTCGTGGCCCCAGGTGGAGATTTTTGCAAGTAGAGGGTCGAAGTCGATGCCGATGGCTTGGCCCTGGACGAGGGCCGAGTCAACGCGCACTCCGGGGCCAGCCGGCTCACGCAGCACGAGGATTGTGCCGGTCTGCGGCAGGAATCCGATGGCGGGGTCTTCGGCGTAGATGCGGCACTCCACCGAGTGACCACGAAAGGTCGGGTTGCGCGCTGCCAGCGACAGCTCGCTTCCACTGGCGACCTCGAGCTGAAGTCGCACGAGGTCGAGACCCGTAACCCACTCGGTGACGGGGTGTTCCACTTGCAGCCGCGTGTTCATCTCGAGGAAGTAGAAGTGAGGTGTGGCCGCCTGGGCTGGATCGTCAGCGAGCGCTGTCTCAAGGAGAAACTCGACGGTGCCGGCTCCCTGGTAGCCGACGGCAATGCCGGCGGCGACGGCGGCCGCGGACATCTGGCTTCGGAGATCGTCATCAACGATCGGAGAGGGCGTTTCCTCCACGATCTTCTGGTGCCGGCGCTGAATGGAGCACTCGCGTTCACCCAGTGCCACGCAGTTGCCGTGCGAATCGCCGAAGATCTGGATTTCGATATGCCGGGGCCTTTCGATGAGCCGCTCGACGTAAACGCGGCCGTCGCCAAACCAGCGTTTTGCTTCGTCGGCTGCTTGGGCAGCGAGGCGCGCCAGGTCGCTGGCCTGGTCGACACGCGACATTCCTTTTCCGCCGCCGCCGGAAACTGCCTTGATCAGCACGGGATAGCCGAGCTCTCTTGCCGTTGATTGCAGGTGCGCGAGGCCTTCGTCGCCGCTGTACCCAGGGTTCTTCAACTTGGCGCTCTTCGCCCCTGTTGGGCGAGCGGTGCCGGGAGCGCCTGCCGAGCCGGCGAGCTCTACAGGATCGGACCCCGGCACCACGGGAACGCCGGCAGCCCGCATCGCCGCTCGGGCGCGGGTTTTGCTGCCCATCACCCGCATTGCCTCGACAGGCGGCCCGACGAAGGTCAGTCCGGCCTCGACAACCGCGAGCGCGAAGGCGGGGTTCTCGGACAGGAAGCCATAGCCGGGATGTACGGCGTCGCAGCCTCGAGCGCGCGCCGTGGCGGCCAAGGCCTGGGCGTCGACGTAACTGTCGATCTCCACCGACTCGTCGGCGGCGGCAACGTGTAAGCCTTCCCGGTCGGCCGCGGTGAAGGAGGCCACCGAGCGGACCCCAAGAACGCGACAAGTGCTTGCAATCCGCACCGCGATCTCGCCGCGGTTGGCGATGAAGAGGCGGGCGGGAAGGGTAGGTGTGCTCGGTGAAGGCAACGGCGATCCGATATCCACTAGTCCACTGTCCACGGCGCCGGCCGCTTTTCCAGGAAAGCAGCCATGCCTTCCTTGCCATCGCGGCTGGCGCGCGCTTGGGTGATCTCGTCGACGGTCGCCGACGCCGCCTGTTCTAGAGCTGCGTGCGCGATCGCCGGGACCAGACGCTTGATGCGGGCCTGAGCCTCGGGGCTGCACGCCAGCAGCTCGTTAACGACCACGTCCACGGCTTCGTCGAGGTCGTCGGGCTCGACAACCTGTTGCACCAGGCCAATCTGTAGAGCGCGATCGGCGCGGAACCGACTGCCCGTCAAGAACAGCGCCTGTGCTTGCCCAGGATGGAGCTTGCGCAGGACATAGGGTCCGATCATCGCCGGGAGGATTCCGAGGCGGGCTTCGGTAAAGGCGAAGCTGGCGCGAGTCGAAGCGACGGCGATGTCGGCTGCGGCGACGAGACCGGAGCCTCCACCCAGCGCCGCTCCCTGCACGCGTACGACGACCGGCTTCGGACAGGTGGCGATCGCACGAAACATCGCCTCGAGCGCCCGCGCATCTTCGCGGTTCTCGTCTTCCGAATAGTCGGCCATGCGCCGCATCCAGTTCAGGTCGGCGCCGGCACAGAAGTGCTTGCCAGCGGAGCGCAGGACGATCACCCGAGCGTCCTCTTGGTCGGTGGCGGCGCTGCGGAAGACCCGCGTCAGCTCGCCGATCATGACGTCGTCGAACACGTCGTGGACGTGCGGCCTGTTCAGCACCACCGACAGCACAGCGCCGCTGCGTTCGAGGCGGAGAGTCTTCAGGGCGTCAGCCCTGTCGGCGGCATGGGCTCCATCGGTCGCTTTGGCTCCATCGGCGGCCCGGCCGGATTCATCTGCGCGGGTTTCGGTCATGGGGTTGTTGATCTTGGTCCTGATCTCTCGTCTTGGCCGCGGAGGCGTGGTGGCCGCCACGCGGGCTCCTGGCTGAAGGCTGAGCGCGTGACGCCACGCGGCCAGAGACTACATGCGGAACACGCCCATCCGCGGCTCCGCCATGGGTGCGTTGTAGGTGGCCGAAATCGCCAGGCCGAGCGCGTCGCGTGTTTGCGCGGGGTCGATGATGCCGTCGTCCCATAGGCGAGCCGTGGCGTAGTAGGGGTGCCCCTCGGCCTCGTACTTGTCGAGGATCGGCTGCTTGAAAGCCGCCTCGTCCTCGTCGCTCCACGCCCTGCCCTCGCGTTCGAACTGATCGCGCTTGACCTGTGCGAGCACCATCGCAGCTTGCTCGCCACCCATCACCGATATCCGCGCGTTGGGCCAAGCAAACAGCAACCGGGGGTCGTAACCTCGGCCGCACATGCCGTAGTTGCCGGCGCCGAAGGAGCCGCCGACGATAACAGTGAGCTTCGGGACGGTGGCGTTGGCCACTGCGTGGACCATCTTGGCGCCGTCCTTGGCAATGCCGCCGGCCTCGTAGTCGCCGCCGACCATGAAGCCGGTGATGTTCTGCAGGAACAGCAGTGGAATGCGCCGCAGGTCGCACATCTCGATGAAATGGGTCGCCTTGAGCGCGCTCTCGGAAAACAGCACGCCATTGTTGGCCAAGATTCCCACGGGAAAGCCGTGGATGCGCGCGAATCCAGTAACCAACGTCGTTGCGTAGCGCGACTTGAACTCATGCATCCGAGAGCCATCAACAAGACGAGCGATGACCTCGCGCGAATCGTAGGGCCGGCTGAGCTGGCGAGGCAGCAGGGCGTACAGATCGTCTGCCGGAAACAGCGGCTCTTCCGCCTCGGCCAGGTCGGCGTTGATGTTCTTGGTGCGGTTCAGGTTTTGCACGATGTCGCGGGCTATGCGCAGAGCCTCATTGTCGTTGGCGGCCAGGTGGTCAGCCACGCCGCTCTTGCGTGCATGGACGTCGCCGCCGCCGAGCTCCTCGGCGCTGATTTCCTCACCGGTTGCCGCTTTCACGAGCGGTGGACCGCCGAGGAAGATCGTGCCCTGATTGCGCACGATGACCACCTCGTCGCTCATCGCCGGGACGTAGGCACCACCGGCGGTGCAGCTTCCCAGGACCACCGCAATCTGGGGTATGCGCGCCGCGCTCATGCGGGCTTGGTTGTAGAAGATGCGGCCGAAGTGCTCACGATCGGGGAAGACCTCGGCCTGCAACGGCAGAAAGGCGCCACCGGAGTCGACCAGGTAGATGCAAGGCAGATTGTTCTCGAGGGCTACCTGCTGAGCACGCAGGTGTTTCTTGACGGTCAGCGGGTAGTAGGTGCCGCCCTTCACCGTCGCGTCGTTGGCGACGATCATCACTTCCTGGCCGTGAACCGAGCCGATGCCGGTAACCAGGCCGGCTCCGGGGGCGCGGTCGTCGTACAGGCCGTGGGCAGCCAGCGGCGACAGCTCGAGAAAGGGACTGCCCGGGTCCAGGAGTCGTTCAACGCGGTCGCGCACGAAGAGCTTGCCCTTGTCACGATGGCGCTCGAGGTATTTCGCGCCACCGCCTTGCCCCGCGCGGCGCAACGCCTCACGAAGATCTTCCGCCAGGCCGCGATGGAACTCGGCGTTGCTTCGCCCCTCGTCAGAGTCGACGTCGAACGTGCAGGCGATGGGTTCCATGGGGGCTTCTCCAACCCTTCAGAGACGGCGGCGTTGGCTACGTAGATTACTTCGTGTACCGCCAGTCGCCGTTGGCCGGCGCGCTTCGCTCGGCCGGTCGGTCCTGCCCAGCTTGGTCGCTCGGGCGCGCGGGTGCGTGCTCGCCGGCCTGTGAGGTCGGGACCTCCGCGGCGCCCTCCACACGTTCGTATACGCGCCGCACCGTGAAATGAGCGGCAGCCGTGCGAGGTTGCAGGCGTAGGGTCATGATCAGATGGCCGCTCTCTGCGTCGAGACGGTAGCCGAACCGCGCATTCCCGCCGAGGTTGATCCAGGAACGGACTGTGAGGAGCCCGTCGCGATAGTTGCCGCTGGTTTCCCAGCGGCCGTTGCCCATGGGCTCATCGAACCGAATGGACTCGGTGTCGATCGAACGGCTCTGGTCGTCCTCGTGGATGTGGAACGTCGTGCCTTCCCGCTCGATCACGACGGACTGCGGAGTGAATCCGGCGCGCGCGAATAGCTGGCCACGACCGTGTCCGCCGTCGCCGCTCTTGCTGCCGCCGCCACCACGAATCCCGGTACGGTCGTTCGGCAATTTCCTCCAGGCTGCTCGGCCGCCCAACACTCCAATGCGCGGGGCATTTCGCGACGAGCGGTCGGTATCGCCGCCATCGCCATCGCCATCGCCATCGCCATCGTCATCACCATCGCCGCCGCTCGCGGCGGCGGATTTGGCCCGGCTGCGTTCGCGTTTGACCGCGAACCGGTAACGCTTCCAGGCGTCGTGGCTCAGGCCAGGCAGTAGCTGCCATTGGCCAACGATTGTGGGCGCATCGCCGTCGTTGCTGCTGGGCGCCGCAGTTGCTTGCGCCGGCGAACCACGCTCGGCTTGCCCGCTCGCGCGGGTGACGGGAATCGCGACCAACGAGAGAGCGCTGGCCAAGACGACGATCAATGTGAAGGCGCCATACTTCCGCATGCTGGCATCGTACCTCAGCCAAACTGCGTGGAGGCACTCGCTCTCGAGCTCGGTCGAGAGTCGGCCCTAGTTGGAGTCGCGAGCCTGCTCAGGCGTCTCGACGGCGGGTTCGCTCGACTCGTCCCGCTCATAGACGCGACGCACCGTGAAGGGCTGGCTCATGACTCGCGGATGCACCCGCAGCGTGGTGATCAGGTGCCCGGTCTCGGGGTCGAGCTGGTAGCCGAATCGCGAAACGCCGCCCATGTCGATGGTCGAGCGGAGGGTCAGAACGCCATCTTCGTAGCTGCCGATCGTCTCCCAGCGGCCGCCTCCCATGACTTCTCTTATCTTGCCACCGGAGGTGTCGATGGAGCGGACCTGGTCGTCTTCCTGGACACGAAGAGTTGTGCCCTCACGCTCGATCACGATCGTCTGCGGCGTAAAGCTCGTGCGAGCGAACAGCACCCTACGACCGAATCCACCGTCTCCCCGCCCGCCGCCGCCGCCGCCGCCGACTGCGCTCTGGCTGCTGCCTCCTGCTTGTCGAGAGCCAGCGTTCGAGCCGGCCCCGCCACCGCGGCCGCCGGCGGCGCGGGCATCTTCTTCGTCGCGGCGGTCGCGCTTCATCGGGAACTGGAAGCGTTCCTGAACGTCGTGGCTGAGCTCCGGCAGAAATCGCCATCGCCCGAAGATTTCGAGGCTTCCTCCCTCGTCGCCGATGTCGCCAGCGGGCGGGGTCGTTGCCCCCTCCTGCTGCGCACTCTCTTGGGCGCCCGATTCTTGAAGAGCAGCGCCGTAGGAAGTTCCCGGAGCGGCATACGGCGCGGCCGCGAGCAGTGGTATAAGCAGCAGGAATCGAAACTTTCGCATGGCGGCATCCTACCTCAGTCGAGTCGAAGTCGAACGTCATGAGGCGCTTGGCACAAGCGGTCGACGGTTCCCGAGGGCGGTGTGAAACTCTACCAAGTCGATGCCTTCGCCGACCGCCCCTTTGTCGGCAACCCAGCGGCTGTTTGCCTGCTCGATTCGAAGCCGCGCGACGACTGGATGCAATCGGTCGCGATGGAGATGAATCTCTCCGAAACAGCCTTCGTACTCGACACCGACGACGCCAACGTTTTCGGGCTGCGGTGGTTCACGCCGTCGACTGAGGTCGATCTTTGTGGCCACGCAACACTGGCAGCCGCCCACGTCTTGTGGGAGAGCGGGACGGTGGAGGCGGGCGACCAGATTCGGTTCGACACCCGCAGCGGCCGACTCGGCTGCCAGCGAGCACAGGAGCCCGGCTGGATCGAGATGGATTTTCCAGCGCGTCCGCCGCTGGAGGTCGCCGCCCGCTCGGCCGAGGCATTGCTTGCCGAGGCTCTTGGAGCGGAGCCGGTGTGGATCGGCCGCAACGTCGATGACGTTTACGTCCTGCTCGACTCCGAGCAGGCGGTGCGCGATCTGTCGCCGACCCTGCGCAAGCTGGGCGCGATCGAAGCCCGTGGCGTTGGGGTTACCGCCGCCGCCGATGGCAAGAGCGGCATCGAGGGGCTCGACTTCGTCTCGCGTTTCTTCGCTCCACAATCGGGCGTTGACGAGGATCCCGTCACCGGATCGGCTCACACGGCTCTGGCGCCGTTCTGGGCGGAACGGCTCGGGAAGACCGACCTCATCGGCTATCAAGCCAGCCTGCGTGGCGGCGTGGTTCGCATGCGGCTCGAGGGTGAGCGCGTGGCGATCGCCGGGCAGGCGATTACGGTTCTCGAGGGCCGCCTGCGCTAGCTACTGGCTCGCAATGCGCTCTATTGCAGTCGGACGGTGATCTCGCCAATCCCGAGGTCAACCTGAATTCGAGAGTCGCCGTTGCCCTGGGCCCAGGTGAGCTCGCCGACGAACAGGCCGGCGTGCTCCTTGCGGTCTCGCGTGGTCCGCAGCGACGTCTCGCCGATGCCGTTGTCCAGACGCACGCTGCCGACCATCTCTTCCTGCAGTGCGAGCCCCACTTCGCCAATGCCGAGGTCGACGGTCACATTGCCTTCCAGGTTCTTGAGGGAGGCTTCGCCTATGCCCATATCAAGCTCGAAATCGAGGTCCCTGGGCACGCGCGCGTGCAGGCGGATCGTCAGACCGCGGTGCCGGATAGTTCCGTAGCCATCGAGGTTGAGCCGAAGCTGACTGCCTCGCGTCTGCGACTCGAGCTCGATCTCGTCGGCTCGGTCGCGACAGGTCGAGCTGCCCCAGCCACTCGTCTTGCACGCGAACACGATGTCGATCTCCACTCGGTCGCCGCCGGTTCCTTCCACCTCGACCTCGCCGACCGGGAAATCGAGCATGACAGACTCGAGATCCGCGGCTTCGAAGGCGCGGCTGAACGAACGAACGTCCTCGCCACGTATCGGTGCGGTCGAGACGGTCGAGACCGTCGAGGCAAGAAGCAGTACCAGCGGTAGGGTGGCGAGTCGCATGAGGGTGTCCTGCGCTGAGGGTTGCAACCGGGTCGCTGCCCACTAGGTACGCCACAGCGGCCTGGATGTTTCACCGCACCGCCGCACCGCCGCACCGCCGCACCGCCGCACCGCCGCACCGCCGCCGCGGGCCCCGTGCTACCGCCTGATGAGGCCCAGAGCCTCCACGAGATCGGCCAAGCCATTCTTGTCCCCATCAATTGTGCGACCGCTCAGGTTCGACACGTTCTCGAGCGCGGAATTCTTGCGGGAGACCGCTTTTGGCTTGTGTGGCGCGTGGCAGCCATTGCACGTTCTGACCTCTCCAGGTGCCAGCTCGGTCCAGAAGCGCTCCTCCGCGAGCATCTTTCCGGAATTGTTGAGGATCTCCCAGATAATCGGCGTGTTCGGAGGCACGGCAATCGCGAATGAGCCGTCGGCGCGGATGGAGGCCTCGCCGAGGAGCTTGCGACGCTTCATGGCGAAGAGCACCGACTTACCGTCGGACGAGATCTCCGGATCGCGGACCGCGCTGTTCTTGTTGCCGGCGATCTGCTTGGTCTTGCCGTTGACATCGAGGCGAAAAAGCCCGCCCCCGGTTGGCTGGCCGTCGCTGGGGTCGAACGACGTGAAGTTGCCGAAGATGTCCGAGATGGTGGCGAACGTGGCGCTGACCGGCGTTTGCTTGACGAACACGATCGGGTTGTCGATTGAAGTCGCCGAGCCGGCCGGGTGGGAGGCCGCGAGGAGGGCGAGCAACACCAACGAGGGAACGCGGCTCAGATGGATGAGAGCGCGATGGTGCGGCGTCGAGCAGTGAGACGGGTGGGCACGTAGGTCTCCAACGAGGCTCTCCGTCGGGCCAGAAGACCATTCGACGTGAGCACTGTGAGGAGGGGCACCCGATCATGAGTGGGCGTGTTAGCCGCGTCCGCAGGCTGGTCGAGGGGGCTGGCATCAGAGGGGATGCCGCGACCGACCAAGCGCGGCAATCGGCGGCCACCGATCTCCATTCTGTGCCGTGCCACGCTGGATCTAGAAGTCGATCGAGTACGCGATATTGACGTTGAAGCCGGCCGCGTCGATGCCGGAGCCGTGCATTCGGTAGTTGCGGTCGGTCAGATTGTTCAGCACGAAGAGCAGTTGATGACCCTCCGCCACCGTGTAGCCGCCTCGAATCCCGAGGCTGACCCAGCCCGGCGTGCTCGTGAACAGGGCCCGGCCGTCCACGTCGTCGCCCAGGACGCGGGCGATCACCTCGTCGAGGGTTTCCCCCGTGGCCAGCAAGATGCCGTCGGCGACCAAACCGAGCCGCGGGCCGTCGACGGCGAAGAAGTCGGCGATATCCTCCGTCTCACGGAAGGCACCGACGCGCGGATCGCGAATGTCGGCCGGGTTGAGGCGCGACTGTCGGCGCGCGCCTCGAAGAACCCCCTCGAGCCAAAGGCGCCCGGTCGGTGCATTCCAGCGCAGCGTGGCGGTGACGTTGTCGGGGGAGATCTTGCGCGCGAAGTTGCCGGTGTCGAGCTCGTTGCCGCGTTGCAGTGCCGCCTTCAATATGCCGCCCCAGCGCGCGCCCCAAGCCTTCCTCACCGTGGCCTCGAGGCCCCACACGCGGACGCGGCCGATATTCGCACGGGACACGACGGGGTCTGGGCTCGAGCTCACGAAAATCCGGCCGAGCTCGTCCTGGGCGACGATCGGCTCGCCGACGTCGGTGCCCACGACGTCGGCGCTGACGATGACGGCGCGCCGCGACAGGGCGTTGTAGAGGTCGTTGTTGAAGGAGGCGATCTCGATCTGAAGGTCGTCGGCGCTCCAACGAAAACCGCCTTCGAAGCTCCACAACACCTCGGGCTCGAGCGGCTGCCAGACAAGGCCGGTGGTCACCGCATCAGGTCCCGAGGAGTTGCCGATTTGTGAGCCAAGCGTTATCGCGCTGTCGGGTGAGATCTCGAAGCCGCCGCCGGTGAGGCCGACCTCGCTGAGGTCGAATATGGAGGGCGCGCGGAAGCCACGGGCAACGCGGGCGTACCCGGTTGCCTGGTCCCCGATCAACAACGTGGCACCGAGGTTCATGGTGATGTCGTCGAAGGTCTCGGTACTGGAGGGGACGACGACAATTCCGTTGATGATGTTCTTGCTCGCGTCGGCCTTGTATCGAAAGCGCGAGTATCGAGCCCCGCCCGAGATATTCAGGCGACCGACGCTCAACTCGTCCAGCAGAAAGAGCCCAAGGGACGTGTAGCGGCTGTCGTCGGGGAAGCGCGGGCGAACGGGGTTGGTGACGCCGTCGAGGCTGAAGGTACGGCTCGCGTCGACGCGCTCGTCATAGACCTCCATGCCGGCCGTCAGGATGTGTTCGCCTGCCGTCTTGGTTGCCATCACCTCGAGCCCGGTGGCGGTGACGACGCTGAGCTCGGTTTGCAGGACGTCGAACGGGCGATTCTGATCGAGGCGCCCGTCGGTCTGTCGATTCACCGACACGGTGCTCTCGAGAATCGTTCCCGAAATCACGGTCTGGTACCTCAGGTAGCCGAACTCCAGCCGCTGAGGCGTGAAGTCGGCGCGGAACCGACCTTCGCCGCCGAGCAAGCGGTCGTAGCGCCGGACGCCGCTTTGCCCGGAGCGAACGAAGAAGCCGGAAAGGGTCGACGTCGGCCCGAGCCTCCAAGCGCCCTTCAGCGTGACGCCGCCTTGCGAATAGGAGGTATCGCGGTTGCGGCTGCCAAGCGCTGTCTGCAGCTGCTCACGATCGAAACCCAGAAAGCGCACCAGTACGTTGTGCGAGTCGAAGCCGCGACCGCTGCGCAGGTTCTGATGCCGCGCGCCGTTGATCGCGGCGTAGCCGGCGAAGTGGCTGCCGGCGATCCCCAGCGTGGCGTTCGACCCGGCGCCTTGCGAGGCCAGCTCGCCGTAGGCGCGCACGCTGCCGTTCACCCGCGGGCTGGCACCTGGTGCCGAAAAGCCGGACAGCGAGGCCGTGAGCACATTGATTGCTCCTCCGAGAGCGTCGCTGCCGTAGTTGACGCCCGCTGGACCGAGCAGAATTTCGACGCTCTCGACTGCCACGTCGGGCACCCAGGCGAGGTACTGCGTGTTGCCGCCACGGTAGGTGCTGTTGTTGAAGCGAATTCCGTCGATCAGGTAGAGAACCGCCTGGGCACTCTGCCCACGCAGCACGGGTGAGCCCTGCCCCGGGGTCGTTTGCTGCGTCAGCACCCCAGGTTCCTCGTCGAGCATCCGGGGGAGAAGATCGGCAGCCCGGAGCAGGAGCGCCGCCTTAGGGAGCGAGCGCACCGTTGCCGGGACGCGCGTTGCTTCGCGGACGCTGCCACGCGACGCGGTGACGGTGATCCGCTCTTCGAACCCGGCCTGGCGCAGTGCCAAGTCGACGCGATCCATGTTCACCACGAGCTCAACGACACGCTCCTGTTCGCCGAACTGGGTCCCAATCGACCGCAGGACGTAGGTGCCAGGCTGCAATCCGTCGAACTCGAAGCCGCCGGTTTCGTCGGTGGTCGTCTGTTCCAGCGTCGTGCGCGCCGACGACAGCAACACGACGGTAGCGCCCGCCAGCGGCACTCCATCGGGGCCACGCAGCTCTCCCAACAGCGAGAGCGTCGAGGCTGCGGCGTCAGCCTGCCAGGGCGCCGGCGGGACAGCGGTGCCGGCCGCTGCGAGCGCAGGCATGAAGAGCGTCGTGCCCGCAAGGAGTACGGCGCAGAGCCCTGCATACGACGCAGTGCGAATCTGGCGTGGTTGTGGCATCGAGTCGCGAGCGAGGGGGCAGAACATCCGTGAAAAGGCGCCCGGAAGCGGCAACTTCCGAGCGCCAATTGTTCGAATGTAGCACGCTGCAGAGCAGCCTCGCTGCGCCGGCCTCCGTGTGTACGCACCGCGGGCGGTCTGGGCGCCGGCGGGGGGTGGCGCTACGGCATCGCCTTGACGAGCACGATCAGCGCCTCGTCCTGGCCGTCGAGCCGCGAGGTGCCTACAACCACGGTCTCGCCGAGCTTGATCCCGAACTGGGTACCGAGCAGGTTCATGGTGACGTCCGACCGAACGACGACATCGTCCTGGCGACGATACTCGCGGTAGTCGACTCGGAAGCCCTCCACGAAGAGACTCATCGGGTCGCTGGTTGGCTCGAAATGAAGGGAGATTTCGAAGGCCCCGGCGTCTCCCAGACGCGTGTTGCCGGAGAACAGCGTGCGAATCCAGCCCGTGTCGATGAGCTCGAAGGCGCTGTAGGGCAGCAGGTTGGCGACATCAGTCAGGGCGCGCTCGGCGTCCTCGGGGAGGTCCGGCATGGCTGCGGGCCCCGGGCGGGCCGAGACGATCGCGATCCAGAATGAGTGGGTTTCGCGTTCTTGATCCTGTGCATCTGACGCCGCGGGAATGGCGAGCAGTCCGGCCATCAGCGAAACAAAGAGGAAGGTCGTGAAGAGCCGGTTGCGTGGTGTGCGATCCATCTTGATCTCCTTTTCCTGTCAGTGGTGACTGAAGTGGACTTCCCGGGCGCTCCTTGTTGCGGAGTTACGGAGCTCGTTCTGCGGAGCTGTTTCTAGAGACCACCGGGCAACTCGAGGTCGGCGACCAAATTCCAGACGATTCGTGTACCCGAGGCGGTTGTGAAGTGGATGATTCGCGACTCGGGCCGTTCGGGCGCGGTGCCCGCAACACCGGCTGCGGCCACACGCTGTTCCTCTACCACTGAGTGGCCCGCCGGCTGGTGTGTTGTCGGTCCGGTCGACTTGGGGAGGATCGTGATGGCCACCACCAGCATCGCCGCCACCACCAGTGCGAGACGCCACGAGGGACGTTGTCGACCCCATCTCGTGTCCAAGGTGATCGGCGCCGCTGCTGCGGCTTCGCTTACCAGACGTGCCCGCATGCTCGTTCGCTCGATGGCGCTCATCGAGCTCACCATCGTGTCATCCGGGCCGCTTTGAGCGCCGAGCGAACGGCTGCCTTCGCCACCTGTCCCGTTGCAGGTTGCAGAAGCCGGGTCTGCCGCGCGTAGCAACTCGCGGAGCTGCCGATCGAACCGATGTTCAGGATTCATCGCTGGGTTCCTCCACGAAGGTCTGGGTCGAACCGCCGCCTGACAGCTGTTGACGGAGTTGACGACGGGCGCGCGACAAGTGCCAGCGGACGGTCGCTTGCCGCAAGCCGAGAAGAGCTGCCACTGCCTGCGTTGAGGCGCCCTCGAGCTCACGCAATACGACGATGGCTCGTTGACGTGGTGGTAGCTGCTCGAGCGCACGGTGTACCGCGGCGTGAGCTAGCCACGCCGTCTCGTGCGAGGAGGCGTACACGGCGGGAGCTGCGATCGGATGACGCTTGCGCACCGCCAGGCGGCGCCAGCGGTCACGACAAAGGTTGACGAGGGCACGCACCAGCGAAGCCTCGGCCGCTTCGGGGCCGTGGTCGGCGCAGGGGAACTTGCCGCCAGCGCGCAGCGTGCGTAGCGCGCGGAGGAAGGTCTCCTGCACCAGATCCAGTGCCTCGTCGTGCGAGCAGGTCATGCCCAGCGCCAGCCGGTAGAGCCGCGCTTGGTGAAGGTCGAAGAGATCGCCGATGAGATCGCCGGTCGATCGCGTTGCGCGGCTGGCCACGGTGCATTGCAAAGGCAGTGTTTGTTCCACACTCTTGTATACGCGCGAGGCGGCCGAAGTGTTGGCAACGATGTTCGCGGGCTCGGCGCAGCCGACGACCACGCCGTTCCTTGTCGGTTCCTTCGCTAACTAGCGGGCGCGGACCGGCGAACACGAGCTCGCGAGTCGTTCTCTCCAACGCGCGACGCGATTGTCGATCGACTTTGCGGCGATCCGTTCGCGAAGGGACCAATCCACTCGCGGTTGGTCGGCGTACCAGGTGGTGAATCCAGCCAACGCCGCGCCCGTCGCGGCCCACTACTTGGAGGGGACAGCCGTCATGCGCCTCGGATTGCGCCACTGCATCACTCTGGGAAGCCTCACCGCCACGCTGTTGACGATCGCCGTCGGCTTCAACGTGCTGTCGACGAAAGCCGCTGATCACCTCGACGCTCCCGGGCTCACCTCACCGAATGGCGAGCTGCTCACCGACCTCAACGATGTCTATGCGTTCGTGCCCAGCGGCAAGCCGAACCGTACGGCGCTCATCATGACGTCTAACCCGGCGGCCGGCGTGTTCGGGCCCGCCGGCTTCGATCCCCACGCTTCGTACATCTTCAACATCGACACCAACGGCGACGCTAACCGCGATGTGGTGTACCGCGTGCTCTTCGGCCCGACTCGCGCCGACGGTTCGCAGAACTTCCGGCTTTTATCCAAGCGTCTCCATGCCGACACTGTGGAGACCCGCGGGCGCACCGGACGTACCAGCAAGATCAACGGCGGCCCGGGCAGGATCACGGCCGGCACGTATGACGATCCGTTCTTCTCCGACCTCGACGCGTTTCTCGGGACCGGCGGGCGCGCGTTCTGCGACGGCGGCGAAGCCGACTTCTTTCCTGGCCTCAACGTCAACGCGATCGTGATCCAGGTTCCCCGCAAGACGTTCGGTGCGCGTGACATCGGCGTCTGGGCAAGCACGCGCAAAGATGGCGAGCAGATCGATCGCGCCGGACGCCCGGGCATCAATACGGTCTTCGTTCCGAGCGGTTCCAAAGACGCCTACAACGCCGCCATGCCGCGAGACGATCGTGAGCTGTTTGGCGATTTCGTCAACGCGACCTTCCTCGCCGGTGGCAACGACCAGGCCACCGCCGACGCGCTGACCGACATCCTGTTGCCCGACATCCTTACCTTCAACACGCGCAACATGTCGGGCTTCTTGAACGGCCGCCGGATGCCGGACGACGTCATCGACGCCGCGCTCGGCCTGATTTTCGTGGCCGGCGGTCCCACGTCGGACTGCGTCGACGCCAACGACGTGGCTTTCCGCGACGCCTTCCCGTTTCTCGCCCCCGCTCACTAGAAAGCCAGGTAGCCAGGCAATGACGACGATGCGCCGCAACCGGACTATCTGGTTGGTCTGTGGCACGGCTCTTCTGTCGGCCGGTGTGCTGAGCTGGGTCGACGCAGAGCGTCGTTGGGCCGACCGCGAGCAGCGCTACGAGTCGTTGCTCGCGGTCGACCGTCTGCGAATGCCGCGCCTGGCACTGGCTGCGACGCACCTGCCGCGCTTCGAGGCTCGCGTGGCGGAGCAGCCGTTGAGCGCCACCAATCACATGATGCTGGGCAGCCTGTATCTGCGCCACGCGCGCGAGAGTGGCGTCGAGAGGGTCATTCCGGAAGCGGAGCGACTCTTCCGGCGGGCCGGCGAGTTGCGGCCCGGAGATTCGGGTTCCCGTTTGGAATTGCTGGGCGCGCTCAATGCTCAGCATCGCTTCGGCGACACGCTCGAGCTGGCGGCCGAGCTCGGTGACAGCGAGCGGTTCGATCTCGATGAGGATGGCGCGCTCGGCAGGTTGGCTTTGGTTGCCGACGCGCAGCTGGGAATCGGCGACTATGACGAAGCCAGCGACACGGTGATGGAGCTTGTTGCCGAGCTCGCAGTGCCCGCGACGCTGGCGCGGCGGGCGCAGATCGAGGAGGTCTTCGGCGATCCGCAAGCCGCGCTCATTACCGTGCGTCGCGCCGCCGAGATGACACTCCACGCCGACCCGGTTGCGGCTGATCTCGCCTGGTACCTCTACCGACTCGGCGATCTGTACTTCAAGACGGGAGACGGCGAGCGGTCCCGTGTACACCTCGAGGCCGCCCTGCGACTGGTTGACGGCTATCTACCGGCGATGGGGGTGCTGGCAAGTCTGCAAGCCGGTCTTGGCGAGTACGACCGGGCACTCGAGACCACCGAGCGTTTGCTCGTTCGCAAGCCGCATCCGGAGGTGTACGGACGATTGGGTGATCTCTACGCGCTGACCCATCAACCTGCTCTGGCCGATCAGGCCTACGCGGCCGCGATCGCCGCGGGTGAGCTTGGTGGTGCGCTCGAAGACCGACCGATAGCTAATTTCTTGGCCGACCACGGGCGCAATCCACAGGAGGCGTTGGAACGCGCCGAGCGCGACTTCGAGCGCCGTCAAGACTTGGCCGCCTCCGACACTCTCGCGTGGGCGCTCTATCGCAACGGACGCTACGACGAGGCCGCGGAGGCCAGCGCTCGGGCGCTGCGGCTGGGCACGCGCGATGCGGCGTTCCACTATCACGCGGGAATGATTGCCGAGGCGCGGGGCGACATCGACTCGGCGCGTCGCCGCCTGAAGGAGGCGCTCGACATCAACCCGTACTTCGACGTATTCCAGGCGCGAGCAGCGCGGCAGGCACTGTTGCGACTCGACGCGGAGTCGAGTCGCACACGGGGAACCTGAAACGCGGACTACTGCGGTAGCTCGAACAGCGCGTCGACCGGGTTCGTCCAGCCACGCTTGGACTCGGCGACCATGCTCACGACGTTGGCCATCAGTGCCTGGGTGTCGAACACCACGCCATCCTTCAGCGTCCAGCGGACGCCGCCGCGTCGCACCATGTTGTCGCCTTCTAGCGTCAAGGCACCGAACGCGTACATGCTGCGGAAACTGTGCAGCGGGTTGCCGTTGACGATCGCAAGGTCGGCCTTGAAGCCCGGACGGACCATGCCGAGGTCGTCCTGGCGCAGGATCTTGGCGCTGTTGAAGGTCGCCGACTTGATGATCTCGAGCGGGTGCATGCCGGTTTCCTGCATGAGCTGCAGCTCGCGCACGTTCGAGATGCCACCGACGGCCCAGATGTAGTTGTCGTCGGTAGCGTAGCCAACGGTGCCGCCGCGACGGTTGAACTGAAAGATCAGCTCTTGCCAAAGCCGATACATTTGGGTCCAGGTGGCTTCGTCGTCGGAGGTCCAATCCCAGTGGTAGGAACCATGGAAGCTCGGGTTCGGGAAGCTCCAGTCGATCAACGCGCGGTGCGTGTACTTGTTGTGCCACGGCAGTGACATGGCACGGTTGATGTCTCGATTGGCCTCGTACACCGACATCGTCGGGATCATCGCGACACCACTATCGGCCAGGCGCTGGGCGACGTCCTCGAGTAGCGTGTCGCGCGGTGCTTCGAGCCAGACTTTGCCGGCGTGCCGGAACCGTTCGATCTCGTTGTTGAAGTTGTAGTTGGCCGGGAAGTCCTGAACCTTGCGGTCGAGCGCCGACTCGGCGTAGCCATAGTGGTGCTCGATCATCGTCACACCGGCCTCTGCGGCCTGCACGGCCTGTACGACCGCGGTCGACGACGGAGGTAGGTGGACCGTGGTGATACCGCCGACCTCGTAGACGGCTCGCGACACCGCGGCGAAGAGCTCGGGGTGCCAGGCGATGTTGCCCACGCTAACCACGTGAGCACCGGCCTTGACCAGCTCGCGCGCATTACGTCGAACACGGCCCGGATCGGTCCAGCTCGTCGGGTCATCGTCCTCGGGGTCGAACTGCGACCACGAGTGCAGCGGGAACATCCGCGGCGCGGCAACTTCGTTGTCTGCCGATCGCGCTGCCTCGGCAACCGCAGCCTCGAAGCCACGGTCGGAGGCGTTCGCCATGGTCGTCACGCCGTGCGCCAGCTTCATCGCGTAGACATACTCGAGCGGCAGCGGGTCGGTACGGATATGTGTGTGCAGATCGATCATGCCGGGCATGACGTACATGCCGGTGGCGTCGATCACGCGGTCGCCCTGCGGGCGGTCGGCGTCGCCGCCGCGCTCGAGCGTCACGGGGTCGAGGGGCACGATACGAGAGATCGTGGCGCCCTCGATGACGATGTCGGCGGGGCCGTATGCGGGGCCGCCGTGCCCGGGAATGATCATCGCGCCGCGGATGACCAGGCTTTGATAAGGCCCCGACGAGACCGCGCCAGCCTGGTTGGCGGAGAACTTCGAGGAGCCGGACGTGCCGGTTGAAGCGGCCACCGAGCCGGCAACGGTGAAGAGCGCCAGCGCGAGCGTGGCGCACAGCGTCGTACGTGCACGGCGAGAAGCTCGCGGATGAGGGAGCGGGGCGGTGGTGTTGGTGCTGGTGCAAGTCATTTGAATACGAGCTCCTCTGGCGGTGCCAGTGAGTGGTACGGCGCGTTCGAAAGGACCTTTAGAAGATGATCCTGAAGGGTAGGCAGGTCAGGCTGCCGGACGACGCTGACATCGTTGCCTCCGCAGCGCAAGAACGTCTTCGCGGAACTGACCGGGATCCGGCCGGCTCGAGCGATCGGCCGGGCTCGAGGCCGTTGTCGGGTCGGGTTGTCTGGAGGTCGGTGACACAGCGGCAGCGGCCGCGATCGCGTAGAATCTGCAGATGGACACCATGCAGCGCCGCGCATCCGCTACGGGCCGCGCGCTGGCGCAACCGCGCCGGGTCGAGCTCCTCGGCCTTGTGGATCACTTGCCAACGCTCGGCTATTCGGCCACGTCATGTCACGCTTGAAACTCGCCGTCGTTTCCGGCTTCGTTACCGCTTTCCTCCTGCTGATTCAGGTGGCCGATGCGGTTGACCTGTCGATCGCCTCGCCGCTGCCGACGCTGCGGGGCTCGAGCTGGTTCGGCGACTCCGACTACGTCTGCGACGACTGCAATGTCCTTCTGATCTCGATCGATACTCTACGAAAGGATCATGTGGGGGCGTACGGCTACGAGCGCGAAACGACGCCCAACGTGGATCTTTTCGCGGAGCAATCGATCCGTTTCGACGATGCGATCTCGCACGCTCCATCAACGCTGCCATCGCACGCTTCGATCTTCACCTCGCTGATCCCGGAGCACCATCAGGCCTTCAAGGATCTGCGACAGGGACTCGCGCCCGAGGCCACCACGATGGCCGAGATTCTCTACCAAGACGGGTTCCGCACGGCTGCCTTCACCGCAGGTGGCCAGATGCAGAGCAAGTGGGGTCTCGATCAGGGGTTCGACGTTTACCGGTACTTCACCGAGCCACGCACGCACACGTCGCGCTTTAGCGACATCGTCGACAAAGCCGACAAGTGGCTCGACGAGTTTGGCGACGAGCGGTTCTTCCTGATGCTGCATACCTACGAGGTGCACACACCGTATACGCCTCCGAAGCGCTACCTCCGGATGTTCGATCCGGACTATGACGGTCCGGTATCCGACGAGGTGTCGCTGGAGTTTCTCAGGGATGTTTTCCAGAACCCCGTGCGGAAGCGGCTCAGCGAGGCCGATCGGCAGCACATCATCGCCGCCTACGATGGCGAGATTCGCAACATGGATGATGCCTTCGGCGACCTGCTGGCGTCGCTGCGTGTGCGCGGGTTGTACGACAACACACTGATCATCTTCACCTCCGACCACGGCGAGGAGTTCGGCGAGCGCGGCCGCGTGGGCTGGCATTCGTGGACGCTGTACGACGAGCTGCTGCGTGTGCCGCTGGTCGTCAAGATGCCGGGCTCGAAATTCGCTGGCTCGGTTGTCGCTGAGGTGGCACGCGGCATCGATGTGCTTCCCACCATGCTCGACGTCCTCGGGGTCGAGACGAATACCTTCATGCAGGGTGCGAGCCTGATGGATCGCCTGCTGAATCGTCGGAGCGACGCGGTTTACGCCGTCAGCCAGCGCGACATCCGCCGCGATCCACTGCCTACGGCGATTCGCATGCAGCGTTGGAAGTTGCTCGATGGCGCCTTGTACGACCTGGCGGCCGATCCGATGGAGCGCACCGACGTGTCAGCACAGCATCCGTTCATCGCCGAGGGCCTCGCGACGCAGCTTGCGTTGATCCGCAAGCACGACTCGCTGCCTGCCGATCTCGTCGAGCTCTCGGAAGAGGACCTGCTCGAGCTCAAGAATCTCGGCTACATACAATAGGAGCACGTCCGGCGCCCTCCCGCGGAAGCGTTCGCGGCACCTGGTTCGATCGCGTGCAGCACCACTGGTGATCGCGGCGGCGTGAGAGGCGGGCGATCGATCAAGAGCAGTCATGACACAGGCCGAAAGCCCTTGGACGATATGCTAGCCTGCCCACTCAGGCGTCTGCTTGTGGTGTCTCCCAACCGCACAGAAGCGGCGCACTCTCAGCATTCTCCGCCGGCGCCCTACGGCTCATGACCCCTCAGGAAATCACTCTCCAGCTCCTGCGCCTGGTGCGCGCTCGCGCGCGCGCCAACCGCTGGACACAGGGGTTGACCGATTGGCTGTGGCGAGCCCTGCTGCTGTGCGCGGTGCTCAGGCTCTGGACCGCCCTGGTCTCGCCGGGCTTGCGGGTCGGGTGGCCGGTCTACGTGCTCGGTGTCGCCGGCTTGGCGATGCATACCGCACTGAGGCTGCGTCATGGGGGGACGCTGGGGGCGGCGGCGGTGCATGTCGACGAGGCCGCCGACCTCGACAGCGAGATGACCTCAGGCCACTGGTTCGCCACCGAAGGTACCGACACGGCCTGGACCGAGTTGCATCTGCAGCGCGTTGCGGCCACGGCGACTTCCCTGAGCGCCGAGCGCCTGGTGCCGCGCGAGATGCCGAAGAGGCTGGGCGTGGTCGCCGCGGCGGCGTTGGGGTTTGTGGTCGCGAGCTTTTTTTTGCCCTCCTCTGGTTTGTTCGAGCGGTTGGCCGGCGCCGTTGCGCTTCCAGATGTCGCTGGCGGTGAGCTCGCTGACGCCAACCCGCTCGGTCAGCTCGATGAGGCAGGAGTGGGCGAGGACGCCGAGGACCCCGAGCAGCTTCGAGAAGAGGAGCGCGTCAATTTGCCGAGCCTGCTCGAGGGCGAGCAGGAGGGTATTGACGCGCTTCCCGAAGAGGGCGAGATGGCGCCCGAGGAAGGGGAGTCTCCCGAGCCCGAAGGCTCAGTGATGGGCGATGAGCGGGGCAGCGAGGAAGGCGAGCCTCAGGGCGAGTCCCAGGACATGGAGGTGGAGAACCCCGAAGATCTGCCGCGCAGCGAAGAAGGCCAGGAAACGCCGCCCGACCCGTCGGCCAGCAGTGAGCAGTCCGAGGGCGAGCCCGCAGAGGAACCGGGCGCCATGATGCCGGGGGGCGACGAGGTTTTCCTGCAGGAAGAGGGCGAGGAGCTCGACCCCGGCGAGTTATCGGAGGAAGAGATCGGGCACGCGACTCGTGAGGGCGGAGACGAGCAGGTGTTCGAAGAGGGCGAGCTGAGCACGCTCGAGGTTGAGCTCGAGCGTGAGATTCTGGCTCTGCCGCCCGAGGAGACGCCCGAAGAAGAAGAGGAAGACAAGATCGAGGAGATTACTCGCTCGGAGCGCTCGCGACTCGAAACTCGCAACGTTACGGCGCGGAGCGAGTTCGCGAGGCAGGAGGATCTCCACGGCGAGCCGATTCACTGGCGCTATCGAGCGTTGATTCGCGACTACTTCATGAAGATGCGCGCGCGCGACAATGTCCGACGCGAATAAGAAGAAGAGGACCACGTAGATGACCGCCCCGTTGCAGCAGGCCGAGAAGCCCGAACAGCAGATCGCCGATTTCCAGCAGCGCTTCGGCCGCGTTCGAGACGAAATCGGCAAGGTCATTGTCGCCAACGAGGAGATTATCGAGGGCCTGTTGATTTGCCTGCTGGCAAACGGCCATGCGCTCCTCGAAGGGGTTCCAGGGCTTGGCAAGACGAAGTTGGTACAAACGCTCTCGGACGTGCTGCACCTGGAGTTTTCGCGCATTCAGTTCACACCCGACCTGATGCCCGCCGACATTGTCGGCACCAACGTCGTGCTCGAATCGGCCGACGGCGACAAGCACCTCGACTTCCAGCCCGGGCCGGTGTTCGCCAACGTGCTGTTGGCCGACGAGATCAATCGCGCCACGCCCAAGACGCAGTCGGCGCTGCTCGAGGCGATGCAGGATCACAGCGTCACCGTGGGCCGGACCAGCTACAAGCTCGAGCAGCCCTTCCTGGTGCTGGCTACGCAGAATCCGCTCGAGATGGAGGGCACGTATCCGTTGCCCGAAGCACAGCTTGATCGTTTTCTCTTCAAGCTCAAGCTCGAGTTTCCCGACATCGAGAGCCTGCACGAGATCATCGAACGCACGACCCAGTTGGAGGAGCCGCAAGTGGAGCGGGTTCTCGACGGCGAGCAAATCCTCGAAATGCGTCGGACGGTGCGTTCCGTACCGATCGCCAAGCCTGTGCAGGACTACGCCATTCGCCTGACTCTGGCAACACACCCCGACTCGCATCACAGGCACGACATGACCACGCGTTATGTTCGTTATGGGGCAGGGCCGCGAGCCATCCAGGCGATCGTGCTCGCCGGCAAGATTCGCGCTTTGCTGCATGACCGCGTGCATGTGGCCGCCGCCGATATCCAGGCCGTGGCGCTACCCGCGCTGCGACATCGCGTGCTGCTGAACTTCGAGGGCGAGGCCGATCGCGTCGACACCGACACCATCATCCGGGCGATCCTCGAGTCGCTTCCGGGTCCGCAGGGTTAGCGCATCGGTTCACGGTCGGTCGATAGGAAGGAACGAGCTCGATGGTCGCTAGTGCTTCGACGGCGGCGGGAACCGCATCGAGCGGTGCCGGTCCCAGCCCTCGACTCGACAAGGGCCTGGCGCCTTTCGACGAGGAGTTTCTGCGCAAGCTGGAGCTCCTGAGTCTCGTGTCGAAGCGTCTGCTATCCGGCCAGTTCAAGGCCGAGCGCCGAGCCAAGAGCGTGGGCTCGGGCGTCGAGTTTGCCGACTATCGCGGCTACGTGCCCGGCGACGACTTCCGCCGCGTCGACTGGCGTGCCTATCTCCGCTTCGATCGCCTCATCATGCGTCTGTTCGAGGAGGAGACCGATCTGCCAATCTACATCTTTCTGGATGCCAGCGGCTCGATGGGGCACGACGGCGGAGCCAAGCTCGACTACGCCAAGAAAGTCGCCGCCGCGCTTGCCTACGTCGGCCTGTCGAACCTCGATCGGGTGACGCTGGCCGCCTACTCCAATCGACTGATCGACGAGCTTCCAGTCCAGCGAACCAAGAGCCAGATCTTCAACGTCTTTCGCTTCCTCTCGGGGGTCCAGCCGACCGACACGACCGACGCTGCGGCTGCCTTCAATCGATATTTTTCGGCTCGCAAGCGGCGCGGGATGGCGGTTGTGATCTCCGACTTTCTCGATCCCAACGGCACGCTGGAGAGCCTCGACAAGCTGCGTTACCGGCGACAGGACGTGCTGGCGCTGCACGTGGTGAGTCCAGTCGACGTCGAGCCGCTTGTCAACGGCGAGATCACTCTCGTCGATCGGGAAACCCGTTCTCGCCGCGATCTGACCGCCACTCCGGCGCTGCTGAAGGCCTATCGGGAGGAGTTCGACGGGTTCTGCGACGAGATCGAGCACTACTGCTCTCTCTACGGCTTCGGCTACGTCCGCACCGTCACCGAGTTCCCGTTCGAAGATCTGATTCTCCAGATCTTCCGCCAAGGCCGCTTCCTGAACTAGTCGGGAGCAGCGTTCCCGGGTTCTGAGCCAGCGGCGCACGCCTTGGCCTTGCGGCGATTCGGGCGTGAGCTCAGGGTCGCGAAGAGTGGCGTCGCCGAGACTCGCAATGGCGGCACGCGGTGCGAGGCGACGAGTTGACGTCCGGACGCTAGGCCTCGAGGCGCCAGGGCAGATACAATCCACCCTGGGCTGACTGCACGATCCTTCCCCGCGGCGTTTTCGCCTCCCCCTGAATCGCATGAGCTTCGTCGGACTGTCGCAGACGGCTGCCTTTACGCTGCTCGCCGCCACTGCCCTCGCCGTGATCATCATCTTCTTCTTGAAGGTGCAGCACCGGCGCTTCGTGGTGTCGTCCTCGCTGCTCTGGGAGAGGGTGCTCGAGAAGCGCAAGCGGCGGTCACTGCTGGAGATTCTCCGCAAGTTGCTGTCGCTGCTGATCGCGCTGGCGATTGGTCTGTCGCTGGCCGGCGCATTCGCCGAGGCAGAGCTCGACGGAGATGGTGAAGCGGTTGATACGCCACGGCGCGTCGCACTCGTGCTTGATACGCGCCTCAACATGACCGCTACGACCGCCAACGGCGAGAGCCGCTGGCAGCGGGCGGTGGCTTTGGCGCGCCGCACGCTCGAGGCGTCTTCGGGTGCGGACCGGTTCCTGCTCGCCGATACGGGTGGACGAGTGCTCGCCGCCGAGAGTCGACACCGCTCGGCGGCGCTCGCGGCGCTCGACGATCTGCAACCCTGGCACGCCGACTTCAGGTGGCCGCAGCTCGACTCCGGCCTCGAGGTGGTGTTCATTACCGACGGCGTAGCGCTGCCGCGGCTGCCGGAGTCGGTGCAAACGCGCTCGGTGTTCGAGGCAGCCGACAACGTGGCGTTGACGGCATTCGAGGTGCGGCGCGTCCCGGCCTCCGAGCGCGCATCCGAGGCCTACCTCGAGGTCACTAACTTCGGCTTGGCCGCGCACGAGGTGCGCATGGAAATTCGCGACGATCGCGGCGTGCAGTTCCGGCGCACGGTCACTCTGCAGTCCCGCGAGCGCTACCGTAATACGTTCGATGTGTCGACGCTCGAGGGCGGTGCCCTGGTCGCCTCGGCTTCGTTCCCCGGTGCCGCCACCGGCGGCACCGGGGACGCGTTTGCCGCCGACGACGTGGGATACGCGTTCCTACCGCGCTCGCGAGCTACGCGGCTGCTGCTCGTAACGCCCGGCAACCGTGCGTTGCGCGAGTTGCTCGAGGAGCTCGACGCGGTTGAGTTGACGGTGGTCGCCCCGGAGAACTACCCGGGGCCGACCGTGTCGGCCTCGATCCAGGCCGCAGCCGGCGGAGGCGGGGGAGGTGATGACTTCGACGGCGTCATCCTCGACCGCTTCGCACCGCCCGCCGCGCCCCGCAGCCCGACCATGGTCATCGCGCCTCCCGACGCCGACTGGTTACCGGAGCGGAGCGGCGTCGTCGTGGAGCCGGGGTTCTCGATTTCCGATGAGGCTCGCGCGCAGCAGCTGCTGCGGCAGGTGGCGTTTGACGACGTGCGCGTAGAGCGTGCAGTGCGCGTTGACACGACTACGACCGCGACCACGGCGGCGCCCGCGGGCTCGAGCGAGTGGCGTGTGCTCGTCGGAAGCAGCACGACACCGTTGATGCTGGTGCGCGAGCAGCCGGTGCCGCAGCTCTTGTTGACGTTCGCACTCGAAGATTCCGACATCGCCGGCAGCCTGGGCTTCCCGATTTTCGTCAGCAACGTGGTCGACTGGTTCCGCGCCGACTCGAGCTATTTGCGTCGTGTACCCGGAACCGTCGAGGTGCCTTTCCGGGCGACGATCTCGCGGGTCCGATCGCAACCGGTGGCGGGCGGGGATCAAACGGACCCAACCGACCAAACGGTCGAGGGCCGCGACATCGACGGAGGCACTCGGTTCGCCGCAGCCCAGCCCGGGATCTATGTTGCGCGGCCGCGTGGCGGAGGCAGCGCCCGGGCGATGCCGATCGCGGTTTTGTTGGCAGGCGCTGGCATCTCCGACATCGGACGTTCGGTGCTCGCGCCAGGCTCCGAAGGCGCCGAGTCGGACGAACCGGAGACTCTTTCGGGGGCCCGTCGCGTGTGGCCAGCGTTGCTGCTGCTGGCGGCCCTCCTGTTCGTGGGCGAGGCTCTCACCGCCCATCGCCGGATCACTCTGTAGTGCCGTTCAGCGTGGAGTCCGTCTGGCCCCTCGCACTGCTGACGGCATTGCCGCTGATGTGGTGGGCGCGGCAGCACACCCTGCTCGAGTTCGATCCGCGCCAGCTCAACGCGCAATTTCTGCTGCGTGGTGCGGCGGTCGTGCTGGTGGCGCTGGCACTCATGGAGCCGGTTTGGTTCCGCCCCACCGCTCGGCTCGCGGTGGCCTATTTGCTGGATATCTCACAGAGTGTCGAGCCGCGAGCGATCGAGAGCGCTATCGAGTGGATTGAGCTTGCCGAGGAACAAGGAGACGCCGACGTCAGCAGATTCCTTGCCTTCGGGCGCAATGTGGTGGCGTCGGACGATGCCGCCTCACTGCGCCAAGTAAGGGTGGGCGGAGGAGGACTCGATCGATCGGCCACCGACATCGAAGCGGCTTTCGACGCGGCGCTCGCCAGTTTGCCCGCGGAACATGTCGGCCGCGTGGTACTGCTGAGCGATGGCTGGCAGACCACCGGAGACGCCGATGCGGCAACCGGAAGACTGAAAGAGCTGGACTCGAGGATCTACACGGTGCCGCTCAGGGAGCGCGGCAACGGCGACGCCTGGCTCGATGCGGTGGAGGCGCCGTCCTACGTCACGGCTGGAATGCCGTTCGACCTTCGCGTGGTGGTCGCCAGCCAGCGCGCCGTGCGTGCACGGCTGGTGGTGGAGATCGACGGCCGCCTCATCGATCGGCGCTCTATCGATCTTGCCGTGGGCACGGCAGAGCTGTTCATCGAGGCCAGCCTCGAGAATGCCGGTGCGGCGATTGTTCGCGTGACACTCGAGAGCGACGGCGATCCGGTTCCGGATAACAACACGTGGAGCCTGGCCGTGCATGCCGGGGCGCCCTCTCGCGTGCTGTACGTGGAGGGGCAGCCGACGGCTAGCACCTACTTGCGGCGCGCGCTCGAGGACGGCGGTTTCGAAGTCGACATCACCGCGCCGTGGGCGCTACCTCTGCGGCCCGGCGACCTTGCCGCCTACGACGCGGTGCTGCTCAGTGACATCGACCCGACAACGCTCAACCCGGCCTCGATGGAGGCGCTCGCCAGTTACGTCGAGACGCTCGGCGGCGGCCTGATTCTCACAGGTGGCGAGTCGGTGTACGGCGAGGAGGGCTACACCGACACCGCGATCGAGCGCATCCTGCCCGTTTGGTTCCGTGCCGAGCGCGAGCCCAAGGATCTGGCGCTCGTGATTGCGCTCGACAAGTCGTACAGCATGGTGGGCGACAAGATGGCACTGGCCAAAGAGGCTTCGAAAGCCGCGGTCGAGCTGCTGGAAGACGACCAGCGCTTCGGCTTGCTGGCGTTCGACTATCACTTCTACTGGCCGGTGCCGCTGGCATCTGCAGCGGACAAGGATCGCATTCGCGCCCGTATCGCTAGTATCGAGGCGAGCTCGCCGACCAACATCTACCCCGCGTTGCAGGACGTCTACGCCGTTCTCCTGCCCGAAGAGGCCGAGGTCAAGCACGTCATTCTTCTCTCCGACGGCAAGACCTATGAGGACGATTACGAGGAGCTGGTGACGCGCATGGCGGAGGCAGACATCACTGTCTCCACCGTGGCGGTGGGCGACAAGGCCGACCGCGAGCTTCTCAGTAACATCGCAACCTGGGGCGAGGGCCGCGCCTACTACATCGAAGATCCAACGAAGGTGCCCGAGATCTTTGTGGACGAGACGCAGATGGCTGCTGGCATTACGATCGAGGAGAGTTCGTCGGTGCGGCCGGTGGTGGTGAAGCAGATCGAGGCGCTTACTGGGATTGATCTGGAGACCGCTCCGGCACTGCTGGGCTTTGTACGCACGATGGCGAAGGAGAACGCCGAGATCGTGCTCGAATCGGATGAGGGAGATCCACTGCTGGCACGATGGCAGTACGGTCTGGGCCGCACCGTGCTGTTTGCCTCCGACGTCAAAAATCGATGGGCGGTCGATTGGCTCGATTGGGAAGGCTACGGCAAGTTCTGGGCGCAGCTCGTGCGCGAGACGATGCGCCAGCCCGAGTTTCGTGGGCCAGAGCTGCAGCTGGTGCCTGATGCCGACTCCGACGGCCGCTCGGGCATCCAGCTCGACCTGGTCGACGCCAACGGCCGCTTGATCAACGGACAGCGGCCTCAGGTCGATGTTATGCGGGCTGACGGCACGAGCCTCACGATTGAGCTGGCGCAGGCCGCACCGGGGCGCTACGAAGCCTTGCTGCCGGCCACTCGCAACGGCCTCGAGGTCAGCTATCGCGATGATTCCGGCAACGAGCTGAGCCGCCGCATAGCACCCGAGTTCCCCGCCGAGCTGCGCTACCGGCCGCCCAATCGCGAGGCTCTGACGAGCTGGGCCGTGGCTACCGGCGGCAGCCACGATCCGAGCCCCGACCAGGTTCACGACGCCGACGGCCAGCGGGTTGTGCAGGCTGTGCGCTTGCGTCCCGGATTGATCGCCGCAGCGCTGATCGCCTATCTGCTCAACATGTTGCTTCGCCGCGTGCGGGTGTTCGGCCGTGAGGCCGCCGTCGTTTGAGCGCCGGCCCGAGGGGTGCCTGAACCTGGCGACCTCAGCGACGGCTATCGCTGCCGCAGGATCACGCGCCCGTTGAGCGTCTCTATGGAGACGTCGGCGCTGCCGTCGCCCAAGCGGAAATGGAGCTCGAGACCGGGCACCCATCGGCTGGTGCGCTCGCCGTTGGAGCCGAACGCGTTGTCGATTGTGCCGCTGAACGTCTCCACGTCGAACTCGGCCGACGTGTCGGCGGGGATCACCAACTCGACCGGGCCATTGACGGTCTCGATCGAGACGTTGGCGTTCCGCGCCAGCGCGGCCTCGACGGTCACCTCGCCGTTGACCGCCTCGAGATCGGCGTGCGTGATCTCGGGCACGCCCACGTAGATCCGGCCCGTCACGGTGGAAATCGTCATGTGGCGAGCCGGCCCGGAGACTTCTACCGACCCGGTGACGGTCTCCAAATCGAGCTCACCGGAGACGTTCGAAATGCGGATCGGTGCGGTGACCGCCTCCACCTGGACGCGCGCGCCCATCGGAACCCGTACTTGAAGGCTCACGTCGCACTCACACGAGTGATCGCGGTTCCCTCGGCGTCGGCGTTGGTTGCTACCGTCTTCGTTGTCCCAGGCGGGTAGCTCGACCGTGAGCTCCATCTTGGAAGAGCCGCCTTCGAGGTCGACGCTCGCGACGTCGGCGTCGGCGGTACCTGTGACCTGCACTTCGGCTCGATCCCAGCCCACCACCTCGACCTCTCCAACAATGAGCTCGATCTGCAGCTCAACATCGGCGCTCGCAGCCTTGCTCAGGTTGATGGACCGCTGGGTGGTGCTCGCGGTTGCCACCGAGGTGGCGTTCGATGCCAATGCCATCGTCGCCATCCCAACGGCTGCGGCGGCCAGGCGGAACAACTTCTTCGATCCACGATCTTGGATGCGCATAACGATTCTCTTTTCTCCTGATGTGATCAAGCGGGTAGTTGGGTGATCTCTCGCAGCAGTCGAACACGGCCGCGATAGGCGTTATTGAGCTTGCGAGCCAACCCGCTGTTGCCCGGGTCGAACTCCAACGCGTCGCGGGCGCGGCCAATCGATTCGTTGATCTCGATGAGGCTCTGCTCGACGATACGGATGGTCTCCGGCGCCAGCTCCTCGCGCCGTGTATCGAGCGCTTCGAGGAGCTCCGTGGTAACGCGGAGGTACTCGGTCTCCACCTTCTCGAACTCGCGCCACGAGCTGGTGGCAAATTCAGAAAGGGCTTCGTCGCTAACCCGACCCACACCGCCAACCAGGCCGGGGTCTGGCGGTTGCATCAGATACGCGGTTACTGCCGACGAGACGGCCACCAGAAGCATTGCGGCCGCTGCGAGCGGCAGCCCAGCGCCGGGCCGTCGGAGCAGTACTCTCGCCGCGGCCTGCGAGTCGCTCGCTGAAACGCCCGCCGACCAACTTGCTGCGCTGAATCTCCGCCTCGATCGAGGGCCACAGATCGCGCTCCGGGTCGATGCTCAGCGGCAGCGCGCGGGCGCTGTCGAGCAGCATCCGAGTGCGGGAAACCACCTCACGGCAGGCGGCACAGCCTCCCAGGTGTTGTTCGGCGGCCGTCAATTGCTCCGTCGACAGCTCGCCGTCGACGTAGTCGTCGAGCAGCGCGCGGATCGACTCGCAGGTGTCGGGGGTCGTCTCCGGGGTGAGCTTCGGATCGTCGTGATCGTCTAGTGGATTGCTCATGACTGGCTTCTCGGGTGTGGGTCTTCTTTCGTGGAATGCTGTGCGGTTTCGGGGAGTGTCTGCAGGTGCTTTCTCAGCAGGCGCCTGGCCCGGTGGAGCTGAGCCTTGGATGTGCCGACGGCGACTCCGGCGATCGAGGCGATCTCCTGGTGGCGGTAGCCCTCGATGTTGTAGAGAACAAAGATCTTGCGCGCACCCTCGGGGAGCGCCGCGATGGCCTGTTCGAGATCCATGGAGCGTCCGGGCCGCACCTGTGTGGGCTCGTCGACCGTCGTCAGCTCGTCGGCTGTGTTCATGCGCTCGCGTCGGCGTGCCGCGGTGCGGCGATGCGAAAGCACAACGTTCACCGTCAGGCGATGAAGCCAGGTGGAGAAGGCCGCGTCGCCTCTGAACGTGGGCAGCTTCTGCCAGGCACGCATGAAAGCGTCTTGGGCCATCTCCTCGGCGATCGCGGGGTTGGCGGTCATTCTCAAGCAGAGGGCGTAGATGCGGCCGGAGTTGCTGCGATAGAGCGCCTCGAATGCCGAGGTGTCGCCCGTTGCCGCCTGCCGCACGAGGTCGGTCTCGTCGAGAGGTGCCCCGGCATGGTGAAGCGTTGCTAGCAACTCCGGCTCTCCTGGGACGAGCCCATTTGTGCCCGGTTGGGCTGATTCGCGCTGATTACGCTGATCTGGGCGGTGTTCGCGTTATCCGGCCCGTTGTGCGGTGACCCGATACGCGCGACCTCGAAACCACGATGCCACGGGCATCTGGGTTTCGGGAGATTGGACAGCACTCGGCGCGCTTCGGTTTGAAGCGCGGAGACGGTTGATTTCCAGCGAATTCGAAGATTTGGGCTCCGAACGGCATACCTGGCCTTGGAGATGGAATCGCGTCCTCGCTCTTAGCCGTGCGCGTCGTTGCTTCGTTCAAGACTGGAGGGACGCCACGGCGCCGACCCGGGAGGTGCTCGAGATGGATGTATTGGGGGCGTTCTTCAACTGGCTGTCCACCCTCGCGACCGGCTTTGTTGTACTCATGATTGCCTATCTTGTTGTGCGCTCGCGCTACAAGAAGGCGGGGCCCGACGAGGTACTGATTGTTTTTGGCGGACTGCGTCTGTTCAGCCGGAAGGTCGCGAGCGATTCCGGCGTCGACGAGAGTTACCGTATCGTTCGTGGCGGCGGAACCTTTATCTGGCCAGCCTGGGAGTCGTACGACCGCCTCTCGCTACGCATAATGACTCTCGAGATCAACCAGCCTCACGTCTACACCGAGCAAGGGATCCCGATCAACGTCAAGGCGGTCGCGCAGGTCAAGGTCAGCTCGAGCCCTGATCAAATCCGCCGCGCCGCGGGTGCCTTCCTGGGTATGGAAGTCAATGCCGTGCAGGCGACGATCCAAGAGACGGTCGCCGGTCACTTGCGCGGCATCATCGGTACCCTGACGGTAGAGCAGCTGTATCGCGACCAGCGCTCCTTCCAGGAGAAGGTCCGCGAAGAGGCGCACCGCGACCTGGAGGGGATGGGCTTCGAGGTCAAGTCGTTTGTTTTCCAGGAGATCCAGGACAACGAGGGCTATCTCGACGCCCTAGGCCAGCCCAAGATCCAGGAGGCGCTCAAGCGCGCGCGTATCGCGACTGCGGAGGCCGATCGCGACGCCCAGATCGAAGAGGAAAGTGCGCGCCGCGCCAAGGAGCAGCAGCGCTTCGCCGTCGACACCGAGATCGCCGAGTCCGAGAAGGCCCTGTCGCTGAAGAATGCCGCCATCCGGGAGGAGGTCGACGTTGCGGAGGCGACCGCGATCAAGGCCGGCGAGATGGAGCTCAAGCAGCAGGACATTCGCATCGCCGAGCAGGAGGTAGAGCACCAGAAGCTCGAGCTCAACGCAACGGTGCGCGAGTGCTCCGACGCCGAACGCTATGCCGTGGAGCGCTCCTCCGATGCCGACAAGTACCGCATCGAAACCGGTGCGATCGCCGAGCGTCGTCGGCGCGAGGAAATCGCCGAGGCCGTCAAGGCCGAGGCGATGCAGGCAAAGGGAGAGGCGGAGGCGAAGGCGCGCCACCTGCTCGCCGAGGCGCTCAAGCTCTACAACGAGGCCGGTCTTTCGATCGAGGCGCTCAAGGTGTTGCCCGACATCGCGGCGGCAATCTCGGAGCCGCTTTCGCGAGCCGGCGCGACCACGATCATCAGCAACGGCAGCGCTGCGGGTTCGGGCACGGGCGCGGGCAAGCTCACCGAGGACGTGGTCCAGGTCATGACTCAACTCGGGCCCATCCTGAAGCAGCTCGCCGGCGTCGAGATGGACGACTTTCTGCGCGGTATCGCGGCGCTACCACGAGCCGCGGCCGACGGCTTGAAGACGCGCGGCTCCGATGAGCCCGGCGAGCCGGGCAGCTAGGCCGGGCTGATGGCTGTACCAGAGGTCTCGGTCGAGTACCTGCTGCGCCAGCTCAGTGGTGAGCGCACTTTGCCCGGGCGCCTACGACTGTTGGCGCGCTCGTGGAAGCTGCTCGAAGCGCTCAGTCCACTGCAGCGGCAGCGAGTGGCGCTCGGGGTCGGGAGCAAGTTCGCCTGGCGCCATCTCGAGAAGCTGCTGCGCCGCGACGGAGCGCTCTCGGAGTCCGATTTGGTGGTGAAGCGCGCCCTCCAGGCTGTGGGATCGGCTGATCCGGCCGAGCTGCGCCAGCTGGCCGTTGCAGTCCGCAGTGGCGATCGTCAGCGCGCCGGCAGGAGCATCAACAAGCTGCTCGAGCTCGCGATCGTCGAGGAGGCCGACGAGGCTGACTCGGCCGATCGTTGGCGTGAAGCCGCCGAGCCGGTGCCGCAGGCAAGGATCGAAGACGCAGAAGCTGCCGAGAGCCAACCCCAAGCCGTCGAGATACATGCAGTGGCGCCCGCGCCGGAGGCCGTCAGCGGCGTCAAGGACGCCCGCGTACCGTCGCCGCCCGCGGCGCCCATCGATGCCGGCCCGAGCGTCGCCGCGATTGTCCCGCCTGCCGTTGCGGCCGACCCCGGCGCGTCCGTCGACCCGATCGTCCCACCTGCCGTTGCCGCCGACACCGCCGCAACCGACGTCGGGTTGGTCGCTGGCGCGGTGGCAGCTGTCGAGAAGGCGCGACCTCGCCGACGGAAGCGCCGAAAGGCGGCTCCGCCCCGGCCGACCTCACAGGCGTCGGAGGAAATCGCGACACCGGTGGCCGTCCACGACGCCCTTTTGGTGAGCCAGGGAACCCCTGGGAGCGTGGTCGACGAGCTGGCAATTCTGCGGTCTCTCGGCGGGCACGGCACCGCGGCGTTCGGCCGCCGTGAGCGCGCCGAGCTCTTGGCGTCGCTCGGCCGCGATTGGACTCGTCGTCGCGCGCTCTCTCGAATGATTCAATCGCACGCCGTAGCCGACGTGAGTGAGGCGCTGCAGCTGGTGGAGTTGATCGAGTCGCCAAGTCAGCGCGCGTGGTGCCTCGCCGACGTGCTGGCGTTGTGGGAGCTCACCGAGAGCGATCGCCGGCGAGTGCTCGACGCGGTGCCTTCCGAAGGCGCTCGCCGTCGGCTCGCGAAGCGCTCGGCCCGCGGCTGAGGTCGTGACGACGAGGTAACGTCGGCTGCCGGGGTGCGTTGCCTCGCCGCCGAGCGAGGCGAGCTCAGAGCTCGATGGTCATGCCTTCTCGAGCGGCGCACGTGCCGTCCAAACGCTCGCACGCGGCAGCCTCCAGCTCCTCGATCGCATCGTCGTTGTGCATGGGGTCGTGGTGGAAGAGCACCAGGCACCCGACCAGGTGGCGCTGCGCTGATGAGCCGAGAGCTCGCCAGTTGAGCGCGTGACGCGCTCGATGTCGGAAGCCAACGATGGGGAGCCGCTGTCGGCAGAGGGACTCGCGCTGAGGTCGGTGCCCAGGATCTCGGCCACCTCGTGGGCGGCCAAGAACGACGTCATCTGCGAGTCGTCCTCTTCGAACACGACGCGCTCGCCGGTGACGGGCCCGGTGACTTCCGCAATCTCGACGCGCAGCACGAACGTGTGCAGCCGAATCGCGTCGCCATGCGAAAGGGGCTGCTGGTCCTTGATGCGCACCTCATTGACGTAGGTGCCGTTGGCGCTCCCGAGGTCGGAGATCACCCATCCACCGCTGCGATGCTGGATGACCGCGTGTTTGCGCGAGGCGGTTGCCAATGGCACCACCAGATCGCTATCGAGGGCGCGGCCGAGCGCGACACGGCTCCTGCTGAGCGGCAGCCGCACTTCGCGACCACCGTCCTGATAGACCACTGTGCAGGCCGGTTCGAAAGCCATCAGTCGTGCCCCCGGTTGAGGTTGAAGCCGCGATTCACGCGCGGTCGCTCGGGTCGGTCGGCGAGCTCCGTTCCCACCGACTGGATGAGCTCGGCGACGTCGCGGAGCTTGTTGAAGTCGATCCGATCGACCTCGTCCGAGGGCTTGTGATAGTCCTCGTGCGCACCGCTGAAGAAGAAGGCGACGGGAATACGATGGCGCGCGTAGTTGACGTGATCGCTGCGGAAGAAGAAGCGCTCCTGCTGATCGATATCGTCGTAGAGCGGGTTGACGCGTAGCCCGTGTTCCGCGCTCAGCCGCTCGACGATCTCGAGCATGTCCTCACTCATGATGCGTGGGCCTATCACATAGATCTCGTCGGCTGCGGTCAGCTTGTTGTTCTTTTCTGAGGTGTCGCTGGCAGCGCGGCTGCGACCAATCATGTCGATGTTGAGCTGCGCGACGATCTGCTCCCTCGGCACTGTGGGGTTGTCGGCAAACATCCGAGATCCTCGCAGCCCGCCCTCCTCGCCCGCGTGCCACACGAACAGAAGGGAGCGTGCTGGGCGAAGCCCGCTAGCGTACGACTCGGCGAGCGCCAACAGAGCGACGGTTCCAGATCCGTCGTCGTCGGCGCCGTTATAGATCGTGTCGCCCGAGTCGTCAGCGGTGCCGATGCCCACGTGATCGTAGTGTGCGCCCAGCGCCACGTACTCGGTTGCCAGGTCGGCGTCGGCGCCGCGGAGGATGGCGACGACGTTCTGCGTCCAGCCATTCTCCGGCGTCTGGGCCTTCGCGTCGCGCTCCGAATCGCGATCTCGCGGTGCGCGGTCGTCGACTCGGAAACGCTGGAAGTAGCTACCGTCGCCACCGGCCGGCTCGAGGCCAATGCGCTGCAGCTGGCTGGCGAGGTATCGAGCGGCCAGGTCGAGCCCTCGCGAAGGCGTCCGGCGTCCTTCCAGGTCGTCGGACGCGATGAACTCGAGATGGGCGCGGAGTAGCGACTCGGAGATCGCAACGGACGACTGCGCCTGCTGATCGGCCGAACGCTGCCGGCTCGGTGAAGCCGACGCGCCCACGCAGCCGATGAGCGTGGCGAGGATCAAACAGCGTAGGACGGCAGCCGTCTGGCTTGCTCTCATACCTTCGTGGCTCCCGGGAGGCGCGCGCTCCTTTCGAGGCGAAAGGGAATGCGGGCGAAATGCAGGTTGCACTATGCCGGGTGACAGAGCGGCTCTCAACCCGTTCTGCATGCTCGAGGGGCACCCCGGTCCGCGGGTAGGCGGGCCGGTCCCCGACGCGCTTGCCTTTTCGCCGAGGTCTCCCTCAATGGCGACTACGCTGGCGCGGCCGCTCGGGGAGAGCGATGGAGCCTTCCGGCGATGGTTTCCTAGGCCGCGACTGCGGCGCCCGCCGCCGGTACGGTGCGGCCGGCGGCCCAGCGGCGAAGGTCGGCGATCTCCTCGCCGCGCACGACCGAGAGCGGGCGAGTGGCCGCGATCTCCTGGAGAATCACGGCGCTGGAGAGATCGCGATCCTCGGCGAAGGCGGTGTACAGACCGGCGACGATCACGGCCTCGATCTCGGCACCACTGAACCCCGCGGCGGCCTCGACCAGCTTTGCCAGATCGAAGCCCTCGGGCGCACGTCCTCGGCGCGCCAGGTGGAGCTCGAAGATTCCATGGCGCTCGGTTGCGTCCGGAAGATCAACGAAGAAGAGCTCGTCGAAGCGACCTTTGCGCATCATTTCGGGAGGAAGCTGCGAGACGCTGTTGCAGGTGGCGACAACGAACACAGGTGCCGTGCGTTCCTGTAGCCAGCTGAGCAGGCGGCCGAGGATGCGGCGAGACAGCCCAGCGTCGCCGTCGCCGCTTCCGGTGGCGAAGGCCTTCTCGATCTCGTCGATCAGCAGCACGCAGGGAGCCATGCGCTCGGCGGTCTGTAGCGCTCGATCGAGGTTGGCCTCCGACTCGCCGATGAACTTGTTGTACAGGCGGCCAGCTTCGAGCCGCAGCAGCGGCAGGCCCCAGGAGCTCGCGACGAGCTTCGCGGTCAGGCTCTTGCCACAGCCCTGGACGCCGAGCAGCAGGACGCCCTTGGGCGCCGGCAGTCCGAAAGCGCGGGCCTCGGGCTCGAGCGCGCGCCGGCGCTTGGCGAGCCAGCTCTTGATGTTGCTGAGACCGGCTACCTCGATCTCACCCGTGACAGGTACGGTCTCGAGAGCCCCCGTCTCTTGCATGCGATCGCGCTTCGAGTCCAGTACGAAACGTAGGTCGTCGATACCGAGGACTCCGTCACGCAGCGCCGCCTGCCTGAGAGTTCGTTCCGCTTCCAAGAGCGTAAGGCCGGCGAGGGAACGCACGAGCGTGTCGAAATCCTGGCCGCGCAGGCGTAGCTCGACGTTCTGGTGACGCGACAGTTCCTCGATCGTCCGAGTCGCCACCTCGGTGAGCTCGCGATGGTCTGGTAGCTCCAGGCGATGGCGGGCGATCTGGTGACGCAGGTCCGTTGGCAGCTGCGACTCGAGTCCCGAAACGATGAGCGCCCGGCGATCGGTACTGAAGGCCTTGGCGACTCGTTGGAGCAGTGGCCGCAGGGCGGGTTCGTGCAGCCGCCCTGCGAGCCCCTTGAAATAGAACAGGACGTCGTCGTCGATTGCGGCGGCGTTGGCCAGCGCCCTGACGATGTCGGCGCTGTCGTAGATTGGCGTGGCCGAGTCGGAGCGGCGTAGACCCACGGCCGCGTCCTAAAAGAAGAGCGGCACTCGCATCTTGCGAGCCAAGCGCTGCAGCAGAGCGTCGACGCGCTGCTGTTCGATGGATTCGACCAGCACGATCGGGTAGCGCGACTCCACGAGCAGCTCCAGCTCGCGCACCGGGTCGAGCGCCGCGTCCGTTCTCAGGGTCCCCATCCCGAAAGGGTACGAACGAAGGGGCCGGTGCGCGAAGCCAAAAAAACTCGCGGAGCCCAACCCCTCGCCCTCACCACCCTGCCGGCATCGGCCTGACGACACCGACGGCTCGGATCCCAGGAGTGAGCTCGTGAGCTACCTCCTTGGAGCTCACAGCTAGGCGCCCAGCAGATCCTGCAGAGCGCCCGCGAGCGTGGGGAAGCGGAACTCGTAGCCCGCCTCCTGTAGGTGTTTCGGGAGTACCCGCTTGCTGCCGAGTAGCTCGGTAGAGAAGCCGCCGAGCATGAGCTTGAGCGCGAACGCTGGGGCTGGCAAGAAGGCCGGGCGTCGCAGCACGCTTCCCATGGCCTTGGCGAAGTCGCGTTGCCGGGCGGGCTCGGGGGCGGTGGTGTTCAATACGGTGCTCGATTCTCTGGCGAGCGCGTGCTGTACAACGCCGACCATGTCGTCGAGGTGAATCCACGACCACCACTGCCCACCCGAGCCCAGCGGGCCGCCCAGGCCCAGCTTGGCGGGTGTGAGCATCTGCTGCAACGCTCCGCCACCGTTGCCGAGGACGATGCCCGTCCGTAGACGAGTCACGGTGACACCAGCATCCTCGGCACGCCGGGTCTCGTGCTCCCAGCCCTTGCAGACCTCGGCCAGGAAGTCGTCGCCTGGCGCCGATTCCTCCACCAGTTCCTCGTCGCCACGGTCGCCGTAGTAGCCGATCGCGCTCGCCGACACCATGACGCCCGGCGACGGGTCGCTGGCGAGCATGCCCTCGACGAGGTTGCGCGTGCCAAGTAGCCGACTGTCGCGGATAGCGCGTCTTTTCGAGCGGGTCCAGCGCCCGGCAACGCTCTCCCCGGCAAGATGCACGACCGCGTCGATTCCTTGGAAGGCCGACGTTGGCGGTGGGCCCGCGAGCGAGTCCCAGCTCTGGGCTCCAGAGAGCGCCGGTAGCGCCTTCTCGGCGCGCGCACCGTTACGCGACAGTGCCGTGACCGTGTGCCCCGCGTCCTTCAGCGCGCTGCAGAGGTGCGATCCGATGAAACCGGTTGCGCCGGTAACCAGAACGTTCATGTCGATCTCCTCAACTGGCTCTCATCGAGCGAGAGCGATCTGCCGGAGCGAGAGGATCTGCGAGGTCCCCCGCCAGGGTCAGCTCTTGATTCGATACGCGTTGTCGGTAGGGCGAACCGGGCGGGCAAACCAGAGGGGGCGGCGCAGGCCGTCGGGCCCTGGAGCCGGCTTGGTCTGGGCCAGCCACTCCTTGTAGATTGCGTGCGATTTGGCCGTGTCAACTGAGACGTCGCCGTAGCGGTCGCCGGCGCGGGCCGGCTCGAGACGCACGACCTGGTGCCAGCAGTGCATTCCGGAGATCGGGTCGGGTTGCACCGGGAACGTCAGGTTTTGGTGCACGCCGGCATCGGTCCACCAGATGCGTGAGGAATCCGGGTCCTCCGATTCGAACGCTTGCACGCCCGCGGTCTGACGTACCCGCCATTCCGATCCGTCGCCGGCAGCGTTCGGGCTCTCTCCCAGATGGACGGTGGCCGCGGTCCATGCGCCGGCTCCAGGCGACTTGTCGAAACGCCAGCGACCCATGTGGTGCGAGCAGGCAACGATGCCGGGCCGCAGGCCCTCGGTAACCCAAACGCGCACCACGAAGAAGCCGATGCGCGTGTTGACCCGCACCAGGGCGTCGGTTGCCACGCCGATGCGCTCGGCGTCGGCAGGGTGCATCCACAGTGGGTTGCGGTGCGAGATCTCGACCAGCCACTTGGCGTTCGCCGAGCGCGTATGGATGAGCGTCGGCAGGCGGAACGTGGGCAGCAGCACGGCGTCACCAGCGTCGCGGTTGAGCCGCGACCAGTGAACATGTGATCGGATATAGCCCGGGATGGTCTGATCCTGCCAGCCCCAGTCGGCCATGGTTTGCGAGTAGAACTCGAGGCGCCGCGACGGCGTATCGAAGCCGTTGTAAACGTGGCCGTCGATTTCGACGCCAACAACATTGCCGTCGACGCGCACGAGCCCGGTGGTCGGATCGCGCTCCACGCGCGTCTCCCCCGAGACCGAATCCGGCGTGCTCGCGGCATCGCCATTCATCGCGCCCTGGATGGGTAGCTCGACATCCTTCGCATAGAAGCCATACGAATCCTGTTTGACACGAAAAGCCCCGTAGCGACGCATGTACTCCAGCGGCTTCAGTCCCTCGGCGGCCGCCGCCTCGGGCAAGCCCGGTACCGAGTTGTCGAAGATCCAGCCGTAGTAGTCGTCGACCGTCATCTTCTCGCCAGGACGGTTGGGCGCCTCGAACCACTTGCGGATTCCCATCGAGCCGTCGGGGTCGATCTGCCACGACAGCTCGGTCCAGAGCTCGTCTTCCTCCCAAACATCGCCGGGATTGGCCTCGCGAGTGTCGTCGGCGGGCTCGCCCTCGAGGTCCTTGAACCGCCGCATCACGGGTTGCCGAAATCCGAGCCACGAACCGGAAGCTGTTTCCTGGCTCATCAGGTCGTGACGCTCCGGCGCCAGCCCCATCGGCAGCACGTAATCGGCCCAATAGGCACTTTCGTTCCACGTGGGCGTTAGCGCTACGTGGCAGCCGATCTTGCTCTCGTCGCGCAGCATCTCGATCCACGTGAAGCCGTCGGGGTTGGTCCACGCCGGGTTGTAGACGCGCGTGAAGTACGTGTCGATCTTGCCGCGGCCTTCCTTCAGGAAATGCGGCAGCAGGAAGGAGAGCTCGTGGTGCGAAAGTGGATACTCGCGCGGCCAGGTCAGCTCGTTCCACTTGTCGTTGGCCGGCGGGTTGTTCGGCATCGCAGCCACGAACTTGTCTTTGTTCGCCGGCGCGGTCCCGCCCTTCGTGCCAACGCTGCCAGTCAGCACGTTGAGCAGCTGTAAACAGCGGGCGACCTGCCAGCCACCAAGATTGCCGGAGGCAGCCGAGCGCCAGACGTGGGTGGCAACGGAGTTGCCAGCGCGCCCGATCTGCCGTGCGATCTCGATGATCATCGTGGCGGAGGCACCGCTCTCGCGCGCGGCGAACTCGGGCGTGTACTCGGCGTACACATCCTTGAGCACGTCGAAGAACACCTCGACGCCGTCGGCTCCGGCGCCCCCACCGCCCATCGACAGGGCTCTCTGGTATTCCTCGGGGTGTTCGTTGAGTAGGTATTCCTGCCAGTTCACCCAGCGCCGCACGAACTCGCGATCGCACAGGTTTTCGTGAAGCAGCACATTGGCGATCGCCAGCAGCACCGCCGACTCGGTTCCCGGCCATGTGGGCATCCAGTAGTCGGCCATCGACGCGGTGTTCGACAGGCGCGGGTCGAGCACGGCGATCTTGGCGCCGCGAGCCTTGCCCTCGATGATGCGTTGAGCGTGCGGGTTGAAGTAGTGGCCGGCCTCCAGATGCGACGACAGCAGCAGGATGAACTTGGCGTTCTCGTGATCGGGTGACGGGCGATCGCCCTGATGCCAGAGGGCGTAGCCGAGGCGCGCACCGGCGCTGCAGATGTTCGTGTGCGAATTGTGGCCATCGATTCCCCAGGCTTTCAGAACACGGTCCATCGTTCCGTCGTGGCCGGGGCGACCGACGTGGTACATGACCTCTTCGCCCCGTCCTTCCTGAATCGCCTTTCGGATGCGGCCGCTGATGTCCTCGAGCGCTGCCTCCCATGTGACGCGTACCCAGCGACCCGATCCGCGCTCGCCGACGCGCTTGAGCGGGTAGAGAATACGCTCGGGGTCGTTGATCTGATTGATCGTCGCTGGCCCCTTGGCGCACACACGGCCGCGGCTTCCGGGGTGCACGGGGTTGCCCTCGAAGCGCCGAATCTTTCCCGAGAACTTGTCGACGTAGGCGAGCAGTCCGCACGCCGACTCGCAGTTGAAGCAGATCGTCGGCACCAGTCGATAGCGGCGCTCCACCTTGCGCGGCCAGGCCTGCGGGTCGTATTCGCGCCAATCGTCCCAGTGCTCGGGCCCGGGGGCGCTGCTGAGAATCCAGCCTTCGCCGTCGTCGGGGAAGCGTCCCTCGACTTTGGGGCCGTTGTGGGCACTGTCGCCGTTGCCTTCGCAACGCGGTGCGTCGGGCGGGGTCGATTTCATTGCCGTCGCCTCATGAGCTCGCGGACCCTTGCAAACGGAACCAGGCCGCAGCGCCGAGGTTTCCGGTCACGACAGCGGAACGCATTGGCCGGCCTGCACCCAGGCATGTTCGTAGAGCGCCAACCCCGTCAGCGCCAGTAGACCGCTGGCCAGGGCGGCGGGGCCGCTGCCCAATTCGGTCGCCACTGCTACCCCGACGGCTGCCAGGACGAACGCGATCGACCACCAGAACCAGCCGCGCAGGCGGCCCTTGAGGAGCGCCTTGACCGCGAGACGGCCGTCGTGACTGACATGCGCGACGGTAGCCTCGCCGAAGCCAATGAGCACCAGATGGAGCGCCATCGCCGTCACGAACCAGCCCAGCAGCGGACGAACGCTCGCGCCGGCGATCGTCAGCAGCGGCATCGCCGCCGCCAGTCCAGCCAGTGCCGCCTGAGCTGAGAGATGGAGAGGCGTGGCGGAGTTCTGCCAGTAATCGCGTCCCTTGGCCTGCGCGAACAGGTAGCCGCTATAGCCGGCTGTGGCCACGGCGAACGCCGCCAGCGGCCAACGAAGCAAGGCCAGTGCCAGCTCCGCCGTGGCGCCGCTTGCTGGGATCACAACCTTCAGCAACGCCGCGGCCGACCAGAGGGTCGCCAGCACCGCGAAGCCCGTGATGATGTAGGCGCCGCGGGCGATCCAGGAGTTCCAGTTGGGGCGCGTGAGGATCATCCAGAAGCGCTCCGGGCGTTTGAGGTCAACCACGAGCAGCGCGCTTGTGATGGCTAGAAAGACCAGGCCCGTGAGCGGGGCGCCAATGTCGAGGGTCGGCGAGCTCGGCAGACCGAGATACGGCGCCAGCAGCGCTACGAGGAAGGCGCCGGCGGCGATCGACTTGGTCCACAGATAGGCCGAGACCTTCCAGCCCCAGGGGGTCTCATGCGCCACGTCGTACGTTGTTCGCGACGGCGTAAGAGTGGCCCAGGCGCCGCTGAAGAACTCGAGGTCTTCCGATGCGCGCGCGGCTCCCGCGAGCTGCTGCGCCGCCGCCGGTGGCAGGTCGGTGTTGATCCAGCCTTCTGGAGTTGTTAGCGGGGAGTCCGCGGGATCGTTCGGCTCGTCAAACGGACTCGCCAACAGCACATCGGAGGTGGTCTCGGCGGGCTGCTGCCTGCTGGCGTCGAAGCCGACTGAGCCGTTGCTGTCGACCTCAGCGAGAGCGCCGCGTGATCCCGTCGACCAGTCGCTCGCTGCCCGGGTGGGGCCGTCGGCCCAGAGGTATCCCCCCGTCGGGCTCGAGGCTCCCGGGGTCAGCGCTTGCGGCTCGCCATCGACGTAGAAGACCTTCGGCATCGTGCCCTTCTCGGGTTTGCGCACCGAGACTTTGCGGGTGGCGATGACCTGCGCGACGCGGGAGCTCGCGTCGTCGATGTCGCCCACAAGGATCGCCTCCGTCGGACAAACCGTGGCACACGGAGGCTCGAGATCGATCTCGATACGGTGCGAGCAGAAGTTGCACTTCTCCGCCGTGCCTCGCTCCGGGTGGATGTACAGCGCGTCGTACGGACAGGCTTGCATGCAGCCCTTGCAGCCAATGCAAACGTCGCGATCGAAGTCGACGATGCCGTCGTCGCGGCGATACAACGCCGTAACCGGGCAGATCTCAACGCACGGCGCCAGCTCGCAGTGGTTGCAGCGCAGCACGCTGAAGGTGCGGCGCACGTCGGGGAACGCGCCCTTCTCAACGTACTTCACCCAGGTGCGATACGAGCCAAGCGGCACGTCGTGCTCCGATTTGCACGCCAGCGAACAGGCATGGCAGCCGATGCAGCGGCTCTGGTCGATAACGAAGGAGTAGCGCATCGGTGATGATCGCTGTCGGCTCGTTTCTTACAGGCGTGTTCGCGAAGCGAAGAGGAATCGCACGAAACGCGCGGGCTTCCGTCTGTCGCGGGCGCAAGACTAGCAGCTGGCGGCCCGGGTGGGTGCAACGTGGACGGCGCCGCATTGGGCCTCGATGCTGTGAGCTATTCGGGCACCCACGGTGAACGGATAAGATGACTTTCGACGATCTACTGCATCTAAAGCTGAGTTGACATGTCTTAAGTTGTCCATAAATGACTGATAATAAGCTTTGAGATAGTTGACTATGTAGTCGTGCATTGCTAGCCTGCAGCCAGATGTGAGCGCGTAGTGATGCCGGGACTGTCGCGCGACCGCCACGAGGGCGTGGGCCCTCGAGAACCCCAGGAGGCGAAGCGGATCCATGCGCAAGCAAACCGTTCTGATGACAGCCCTAGTTGTGTTTTCTAAGTAGGTTGTTCACATCGGGGCTCACTTCTGAGATCAATGGGGTTGTTCAAAAGACTCCACGACCTCAGAAGGAGCGCCCGATGCAGCTGCATGGTAACGCCCGCACGACGCCGTATATACGCCGAGAGATGGTCCGCCGAGTCCGGGAGCGGGCGGAGCCCGTGACGGAAACGGCGGCGGCGCTCGGCGTGTCGGCTCGAACGGTTTACAAGTGGCTGGATAGATACGAGCGAGAAGGTGAGGCCGGGCTGCTCGATCGATCAAGCCGGCCGACGTGCTGTCCGCACGCAACAAGCGCTGGAGTTGTGAGGCAGATCGACAAGCTACGTCGGCGGCGACTGACGGCCTGGCAGATCAGCCGAAGGTTGGCTGTGCCGCGCTCGACCGTCTCGGCGTGGCTGAAGCGGCTCGGACTCGCCAAGCTTGATGCGCTCGAGCCCAAGCCCGAGATCGTTCGCTACGAGTACGAGCACCCCGGTGACCTACTGCACCTGGATACGAAGAAACTGGCCCGTATCCGGCGACCTGGACACCGCATCCACGGCGACCGCTCCAAGCGGGCCTACGGCGTCGGCTGGGAGAACGCCCACGTCGCTATCGACGATCACTCTCGGGTGGCGTACGTCGAAGTGCTGCCCGCCGAAGACCAACACACCTGCACAGCGTTCCTGCAGCGAGCCGTCGAGCACTTCGCTTCGATGGGAGTAGCGGTGCGCCGAGTGATGACAGACAACGGGCCTGGCTACGTCTCGAAGCGCTTCAATCGCCTATGCCATCAACTCGAGATCCGGCACATTTACACCCGGCCCTACACCCCCAGAACCAACGGCAAAGCCGAACGCTTCATCCGCACACTCAAGGAGCAGTGGGCCTACGGCACCTGCTACCAGACCTCAGCTCGACGTACTCGAGCTCTACGGCCCTGGCTCAACCACTACAATCGTCACCGTCCCCACGCCGGCATCGGCATGACACCGCCGATCGCTCGGCTCTCAGGGGTGAGTTCGTGAACAACCTACCTAGAACTCACAACTAAGAGGGATCGTGATCGTGGCACTCGGATCGATCCCTGCAGACGCCAGCAAGTGGGAGCGCACACGCGCTCGCTACAAGAACGCAGACATGACTGAAGAGGACGGCGGCGTCGTCGCCAAGGGCAAGGCAAACTGGAAGTACCGCGCCGACAAGGACCGCGGGAAGTTGAACATCGGCATTCAGAACCTCGTGCCCAACGATGTGGTCGACATCACGGTGTGCGGCACCCAGTTGCTCGGCGTGCAGGCCAACGGTGGCGGTCAGATCAATATGCGGATGAAAAGCAAGAAGGGCAACACGGTTCCCGTGTGCACGCCTGATCAGACAATCCACATCGTCGGTGCCGGCGTCGACATGACGGCGACGTTCGAAGCGAAGTAGGCGCGTCGGGTCCGCCTGGCAGCGGCGCGAGCTGCCATCGCCTAGCTGTTTGACCTGCGGAATACGACCGACGATCGTAGGGTCCATGCCCGACGATCGCGACGTACTCAAAGAGCGCATCCGCCGGTTCTCGGCGGTGATGACGGAGCTCGGTGGTAACGCCACACGGGTGACGTCCGCGGTCGAAGCTGCCGGCGCCATCGAGGCGATTCTGCGCGCCCACGAAGCGCCTCGCGTGCTTCTGTATGAGCGCGGAGAGGTCGGCGATGCACTCGGCCTGCCGCTCGCCTTGCGCGCGCGCGGCATTCGGCTGACGTCGGTGGAGGAGGCTGGCCGCGAAGCGGCTGACCTTCGAGTGGGAGTGACCGACGCGCGCGCCGCCATCGCCGACTCGGGGACAGTTCTTGTCGGCGGCGTTCCGGGGGGCTGGACGCTGGCGTCGGCGCTTCCTTGGGTGCACGTTGTGGTGCTGCGAGCGGTCGATATTGCCGCGACCCTGAGCACGCTCTACGGTAGGTTCGGCGAGGTTTTTGCCGCCGGTGATCGCGACTGGGTGTGGATTACCGGTCCCTCACGCACCGCCGACATCGCCAAGACGCTCGTCACGGGTGTGCACGGCCCCAATTCGCTCGAGGTTTTGATCGTCGACACGAGCACGATCCCGGTCTCGAACGGCTGGGGAACCACCTGATGACGGTCGAAAAGCGCGACCTGCACGGCGAGATCGCCGCCGCCCTGGCCAACCCGGTGTTGCAGGAGACGGTGCCGAAGGCCACCAGTCTGATTGCCGGGCTCCGTAGGCAGACCATGGAGCGGTTTCCCGGCTACGAGGCGGCTCGTGATGCGGCCCGGCGGATCAAAGAAGAAGCCATAGAACGCCTGCCCGAGCTGATCGAGCAACTCCAGGCGTCCGTCGTGAGAGCGGGTGGAGTGTTGCACCACGCGGCGGATGCAGCGGAAGCGCGCCGAGTCTTTCTGAAGATCGCCGAGGACGAAGGCGTGCGCTCGGTCGTCAAGGGCAAATCGATGACCTCTGAGGAGGTTCATCTGAACGCAGCTCTCCAGGCGGCGGGTATCGCGGTTCGCGAGACCGACCTCGGCGAGTACATCGTGCAGCTCGCCAACGACCGCCCGTCGCACATCATCGCGCCGATCATCCACAAGAGTGTCCAGGACGTGCGCGACGCGTTCAGTCGCGGCTGCGACATCCCGATGTCGGAAGTGCCCGAGAAGCCAGAGCAGCTCACGCAGCTGGCGCGCGTCAATCTGCGGACGGATTTCCTGGCGGCCGACATGGGGATCACCGGCGCCAACTTCCTGATCGCCGACACTGGCACCGCGATCCTCGTTGAAAACGAGGGTAACGGCAGGTTGAGCTCGCAGGTGCCGCGCATCCATGGCGTGATTGCCGGCATCGAGAAGATCATTCCGACGATCGCCGACCTGGAGCCCTTCCTCGAGCTGCTGCCCCGCAGCGGCACGGGGCAGCTTCTGACGTCGTACCTGTCGTTCATTTCCGCGCCTGGCTGGAAGCGCTCGCCCTTTGCTGCCGGCCAAGGCCGGCGTCAGTTCCACGTTGTTCTCCTGGACAACGGTCGTAGCGAGATGCGCGACGACCCGACGCTGCGCGAAGCTCTCTACTGCGTGCGCTGCGGCGCCTGCCAGAACGTTTGCGCGCCGTACCAGGCTGTTGGCGGTCACGTATTCGGTGGCCCGACCTATCAATCCGGCATCGGTGTTGCCTGGGAGGCGGGAGTCCGTGGTCTCGACACGGCGGCACAGTTCAATGAGCTGTGCACCACCTGCGCCCGCTGCAAGGATGTCTGCCCGATCCGCATCGACATCCCCTGGATGAACTCTGTGCTGCGGCAGCGCATCGCGCATCAAGAGGGCGGATTCGGCCGTGCCGGCAAGCTGCTCGCGGATCCGCTGCGGCTCTACAAGCTCAGTCGGCGCTGGGGCTCGCTGGCCCGAGGCGCCTCACGGATGATGCCGTTGCGCTGGCTTCTGGAGAAGGCCACTGGACTCGATCGGCGCCGACCGCTGCCTCTACCCGCGGGCCCGAGCCTGAGCGCGCGCCTGGTCGGCGATGGGAAACCCGTGCTTACCGATCTACCCGCCGTGCGCGGGGCGGCAAAGGCCGTCCGCGAGGCGGTGAACAGGACCCGGGCGGCGGCCGAGGGGGCGGAGCCCTCCAACGGCGCGGGCGCCGCGGTTGCGCGCAGCGTCGTGTTCCTGGCCGATTGCCACACGGATCATGTCGAGGCCGACGCTGGGGTCGCTGCCGTAGAGGTTCTCGGACACCTCGGCTACGTGGTGACGATCGTCTCTGATGTCTGCTGCGGTCGCGCCGCGTTGTCGCAGGGTGACCTGGAGACGGCACGCCACCAAGCCAGACACCTACAGAAGATGATTGGGCCGTTGGCGGCGGCAGGAGCACCCGTCGTCGGTCTCGAGCCCTCCTGCATGAGCTGCGTGGCGAAGGATCACCAACGGCTACTCGAGCCTGAAGAAGGTGCGAAGGCTGGTCTTTGCGCGGCGCGCGAGGTGCTGGACTTTCTTGCCGACGCCGACAATCTCTCGTCGCTCGGTGGAGCTCTCGAGAGTGCGGCGGGCGCCGCCGCTGGCGGCGACGAGGTGGAGCCGCAAACCATCGTTCTGCATGGCCACTGTCAGCAGAAGTCGGCCGGCTGGTTTCCGGCCGCGTTGCGGGTGGTTGCCGCGCTCCCGGGCGTGAACGTCGAGGCGACGCGCGCGGAATGCTGCGGCATGGCCGGATCGTTTGGCTACAAAGCGCAAACGTACGCCGCCAGCAAGGAGCTGGGTGAGCGCCTCATCAGGGAGGTCCGCACCATCGAGACCGTGCGGCCAGAAGGCATCTCTGAGCTTCTGGCGTGCGGGACATCGTGCAGGAATCAGCTCGCCGACTTGGGAGGTCGCAAGCCTCGACACCCCATCGAGCTCATTCGCGACGCCCTCGAGCGCGCTCGATAGATTTCTCTCGGTTGCTCGAGCAGGAGCAAGCATGCTGGTGCTCGACCTTGTTGGCGGAAACGGAGAGGTCGTCCACGGGCTGCGAGGTCGAGTTCTCACCGGCGTCCGAGAGGTGATCGACCCTCCCCGGCGGCGTGACGGACAAGTCCCGCGGGCGCTTCCGGCCTGCTAGGGTTGGGTCCCGTGAGCGACCGCGATCGACCTGAATGCAGGGCCAGCGACAACGACAAAGCGGTGGGCCGTTTCCATGCCTGACGGTCGCGGTGCAAGCGTCGCGCCGACGGGATCGGACTCGGGGCACCTCGCAGGGCTCTCCAAGCTTCGTGGACTGCTGACCGCACAATTTTTCGGTGCCTTCAACGACAACGCCTGGCGCGTCATGTTGACGTTCTTGGCAGTCGACCGTGTGATGGCCACGGGCGCCCTGGGCACCGACGCGGAGGCGGCTGCACAAGCCCAGACGACGCTGGTGACGGTGGCGCTGACGTTGCCGCTGATGCTGTTCTCGCTGCCTGCCGGCGCCATTGCCGATCGCATCAGCAAGCGCACCATCATTCTGAGCATGAAGGCGCTCGAGGTGCTGCTGATGGCGGCAGGCGCTTTCGCTCTCTACCGTCAACCGCTCGGTGGTGATCTGGCGCTGATTGTTCTCGCCTGCATGGGAGCGCAGAGCGCGATGTTCTCGCCCGCCAAGTACGGCATTCTGCCTGAGCTGCTGCCGCACACCAGCCTGTCGGCGGGCAACGGTCGCCTCGAGATGTTCTCGACGCTGGCGATCATCGCCGGGGCAGGCATCGCTGGGCCGCTGCTCGACCTTACGGGCGGCCGTCCGTGGATGGCGGCGGCCGGATTGGTAGCGCTCGCGGTGGTGGGGTTGGTGGCGGCGCGGAGTATCCCTGAAGTCCCCGCCGCGCGGGCCGGGGGCGGCGCACTCAACAACCTGCGCGAAGCCTGGGTGGCGATCCGCACCGATCGCATTCTGTGGCTCGCCGTGTTGGGGTCGGTTTTCTTCTGGGTCGTCGCCAGTGTGCTGTTCCAGGTGGTGATTGTGTACGCCAAGGCGGTGCTCGGCCTCACCAACCTCGGCGCCAGCGTGGCGCTCGGGCAGCTGATGCTGGGAATCGCGATAGGCAGCGTGCTCGCCGGGCGTATCTCCGGCCGCAAGGTCGAGTTCGGCCTCATCCCGCTCGGCGCTCTGGCTCTGGGGATCCTGACGCTTGTCTTCGGCGCGCTCATGCCCGGCTACTGGCCAACGATAGCGCTCTTGATTCTCATGGGCATCGCCGGTGGTCTGCTGAACGTCCCGATCAATGCACTCAAGCAGTGGCGCTCGCCCGACGAGAGCACCGGCGCCGTGTTGGCGCTGTCGAACATCTTCATCTACGGCGGCATGCTCGCTGGCTCGGTGGGCGTGGGTTATCTCGCCGCCTGGGGCGTTTCCACTCAGGGGATCATCTTGACGACAGCGCTCCTCGTTGTCGTCGGCACAGTGTGGGCGCTCTATCTGATGCCGGCGGCTTTTGTCCGCCTGGTGTTGGTGTTGATCACCCATACGCTCTACAGGGTGCGGATCGTCGGTCGGCAGTATCTCCCGGCCAAGGGTGGCGCGCTGCTGGTGCCGAATCACGCCTCGTTCATCGACGCCATGCTGCTACTGGCGGCGAACGACCGTCCCATCAAGTTTCTCGCCGAGGCCACCTACTACAACCACCCGCTGCTGCATCCGTTCATGAAGTCGCTCGGCGTGATTCCGATCTCGTCGGCTGGCGGTCCCAAGTTGATCCTCCGCGCCCTGCGCGAGGCCGGCAACGCGATCGAGAGCGGCGAGCTCGTGTGCATTTTCCCGGAGGGCCAGATCACGCGAATCGGAATGCTGCTTCCCTTCCAGCGCGGCTACGAACGAATCGTAAAAGGCCGCGACGTTCCCATCGTGCCGATCTTCCTCGACAGGGTCTGGGGCAGCATCTCCAGCCGCTCCGAAGGAAGATTTTTTACGAAGGTCCCGCACAAAGTTCCGTATCCGGTGACGATCGCCATCGGCGAGCAGCTTCCACCCGGCACGCCAATTCACGAAGTCCGGCGTCACGTGCGCGAGCTTGGCAGCAACGCCTGGGACTACCGGCTCGACGACGCGCGTCCACTGCACCACGGCTTCATCCGCACCAGTCGGCGGGGGTTCTGGAAGCTGGCGATGGCCGACGTGACGCGCCCGAAGGTGTCGCGCTTCAAGTCGCTGGTGGGTGCGGTGGCGTTGGCACGGGCTCTGCGACCACACTGGAAAGGCCAGCGGAATGTCGGCATCTTGCTGCCACCGACGGTCGGCGGCGCGCTCGTCAACATTGCCGCCGCGATGGCCGGCAAGACGTCGGTGAACCTGAACTTCACGTCGGGCAAGGCCGCCATGAGCTCGGCCGCCAAGCAGGCCAAGTTGCGCACAGTCGTGACGAACGGCGTGTTCTTGGCGAAGGCCAACGTCGAGCTGCCCGACGGTGTCGAGCCGATCTGGATTGAAGAAGTCGGGGCATCCATCGGGGCCATTGGAAAGAGCGTCGCGATGCTCTTGGCCCTTTTGGCGCCGCGTCGAGCGCTGGAGCGCGCTTGCGGCGCGAAGGAGCCGGTCCAACCGACCGACATTGCGACGATTCTCTTCAGCAGCGGCAGCACCGGCGAGCCGAAGGGTGTGGTGCTGAGCCACTTCAACGTCGACAGCAACGTGCGCGCCTCGGTGCAGGTGCTGCCGATGTGGAAGGGCGACGGCGTGCTGGGCATCCTGCCGTTCTTTCACTCGTTCGGCTACATGGCCACGCTGTGGATGCCGCTGACTCTCGGCCTACCCGCCGTCTACCATCCGAGCCCGCTCGACACGGCAGCCATTGGCGAGCTGGTGCGGCGCTATCGCCTGACGATCATGTTCGCCACGCCGACGTTCCTCATGCTCTACGTACGCCGCATCGCACCGGCGCAGTTCGGTTCGCTGCGCCTCGTGATCGCGGGGGCAGAGAAGCTCCAGGCCCGCGTTGGCGCAGCGTTCCGCGATCACTTCGGCTTGGATCCACTGGAAGGCTACGGTGTCACCGAGACCTCGCCAGTACTGGCGGTCAACGTCCCGGACTTCCGAGCGCCGGGCTTGTATCAACCCGGTTGGCGCCGCGGCACTGTTGGTCAGGCAGTTCCTGGTGTGGCGCTGCGAATCGCCGACCCGGAGGATCCCGACAACACCGAGCCGCTCGGTCCCGGCGAGGAGGGGATGATCCTCGCCCATGGCCCGAACGTGATGCAGGGATACCTCGGCCGCGAGGATCTGACTGATGAAGCGATGCGAGACGGCTGGTACATCACCGGCGACATCGGCAAGCTCGACGACGACGGCTTCCTGACCATCACCGACCGCTACTCACGCTTCTCCAAGATCGGCGGTGAGATGGTGCCGCACGGCGTCGTCGAGGAGGCGCTGCACAAGGCGATGGGAATCGACGACGAGCAGGTCTTCGCGGTGACCGCGATCTCGGATCCCACGAAAGGCGAGCGCCTGGCGGTCCTGTACACGACGGATCCGGAGGCGATTCCGGATCTCCTCGAAAAGCTGGCGGCGTCGGGTCTACCCAATCTGTTCATGCCTCGCAAGGACCAGTTCGTCGAGGTCGATGAGATTCCGTTACTCGGGTCGGGAAAGACCGACCTGAAAAACATCAAGAGGATCGCAGCGGAGCGGCTGGGGGTAGAGTAGGGCGTCCTCACGCGTGATCATTGCCCGCAGACAGCGGCGCCCGCGGCGAGGCCCCCTCGCCGGGCTTCCTCATCGCTCGGCAGGCGCCAGGCGCCGCAGCGCCGAGGACCAGTTGAGCATCAGGGTCATGAGCTGCGGTCCGGGGGGCACCGGATACGCCCATCGGATCATGAAGAAGTGCTGACCGTCCGGCGCGGCATCCCAGTCGTCCATGGCAACTGTGCCGATGTGGATGCCTGTCGGGCCCCCGGCGAAGTTACCTTCGAACAAACTCGTGGGCTCGCCAGGCCGGAATGACGAGGCGTCAGCGTCGATCGCGACCATCGACACTCCTGTGTCGGTGCGGTAGTAGAGCTCGCGCCCGTCGTTGGACCAGCGCGGCTGGCCGCCGCCGCCGCTCGACACCTGCCACTGGCCCTCCACCCCTGGGTCGGACGACTGAACAAAGACCTGCGGCTCGCCCGAATCAGCGGTCTGGAAGGCGATCCAGCGCTCGTCTGGCGACAGCCTGCCCATGCGGCCGGCCTCGGTGCCTGTGACAGTCGTCACCGGATTCCCGTCGGCGTCGAGCTAACTCGGATTGCAGAACCTGCGGCAGGCGCTCGCGTCGGCCCAGGGATCGGTGAGGTGAGTCAATCCTCGACAACCCCGCGGGCGGCTCGCCTCACCCGAGATCGTTGAACGCACGCCTGTCGCGGCTGTACGCTTCCGCCATCCTCGTATCCTCGGCGGGCGCCGATGATCGGGTTCGGCCCTTTCGGATTCGACCCGGTGGCCCAACTTGTCTCCCGCCGCCCAAGACGGGGCTGTGACGGTCGCAGACGAGTTGGCTCAGTAGGCGGCTTTTGGCCGGGTGATTCCATGATGACCCAACGCAAAGTGGTCACGAACTTCGGGCGCAATCTGCGCTTCGAGCCACGGCAGATCTTGGCGCCGAAGGACGCGAGCGAGCTGCTCGGCATCCTGCAAGAGCACCGCGACGGCGCGATCCGAGTCGTCGGTTCGCGTCACGCTTGGAGCGACGGCATCGTTACCGACGACGTTCTGATCGACATGCGGCACTTCAACCACGTCCGAGTCCACGAGGATGCGAGCACGGGCGAGCCGCGAGCCACTGTTGGGGGAGGCTGTCAGATCAAGACGCTGCTGGCGGCTCTCAACGAGAGTGGATTGACGACCCCGTCACTCGGCCTGATCACCGAGCAGACGATCGCTGGCGCCACGGCCACCGGCACGCACGGCTCGGGAGCGCATAGCCTTTCCCACTACGTCGTGTCGGTTCGTGTGGCGCGCTTCGACGAGAGCGGCGATGCTCAGATCGTCGAGATCTCCGACGGAGTCGAGTTGCAGGCGGCCCGATGTTCGCTGGGTTGCCTGGGCGTCGTCGTCGAGCTCACTGTTCGTTGCGTTCCGCAGTACTACGTCGAGGAACGGGCTACGCGCTGCGACTCGATTGAGGAGGCGTTGGCAAGCGAGGCCGAATTCCCACTGCAGCAGTTCTACCTGATTCCACACTCCTGGTCGTACCTCGTGCAGCGGCGACGAGTCGTGCCGGAGCTGCGGCGTCGCGGAGGCGCAGCTCTCTACCGCATCTACTGGTTTGTCGCCATCGATGTGGCCTTACACCTGTTGATCAAGCTGTTCGCCTCCGTGCTCCGGAGCCAACGACTCGTCCGACTGTATTTCCGGGCCGTCGTTCCGGCCGTCGTGTTTCCGCGCTGGGTTGTCGTCGATCGAAGCGACCGCGCCCTGGTCATGGAGCACGAGCTGTTCCGCCACTTCGAGCTCGAGGCTTTCGTCAGACGAGAACACGTTGTCGAGGCTGCGAACCTGGTTGTCGAAATCCTGAAGTGGGCCGACGCCGGCAGCTGGCAGCTGTCGGAAAGCACTGAAGCGAAGCTACGGGCCGCGGGCTTGCTCGACGCGCTGCAGGCCGTCAGGGGACGCTTCACCCATCACTACCCGGTGTGCTTTCGCCGCGTCATGCGAGACGACACCCTGATCTCGATGTCGTCGTGCTCACGGGCTTCGGTGTCGGATGACTGGTACGCGATCAGCTTCATCACCTACGTCGAACCGAGGGATGAGTTTTGCGCTTTGGCGAGCTTTCTGGCAAACAGCATGTATGAGCTCTTCGGCGCTCGGATCCATTGGGGTAAGTGGTTTCCGCAGAGCCGTGAGCAAGTGGACCAGCTGTATCCGAGGATGGGGAAGTTTCGCGACGTCTGCGTGCGCTTCGATCCGAAGGGAACGTTCCGCAACGATTTCGTCGACGACAAACTCGGCTTTTGAGAGAAGGCCGAACAATCCGATTGGAGCAGGTCTCATGAAGAGGATCTCGCTAGTTGTGTTTTCTAAGTAGGTTGTTCACATCGGGGCTCACTTCTGAGATCAATGGGGTTGTTCAAAAGACTCCACGACCTCAGAAGGAGCGCCCGATGCAGCTGCATGGTAACGCCCGCACGACGCCGTATATACGCCGAGAGATGGTCCGCCGAGTCCGGGAGCGGGCGGAGCCCGTGACGGAAACGGCGGCGGCGCTCGGCGTGTCGGCTCGAACGGTTTACAAGTGGCTGGATAGATACGAGCGAGAAGGTGAGGCCGGGCTGCTCGATCGATCAAGCCGGCCGACGTGCTGTCCGCACGCAACAAGTGCTGGAGTTGTGAGGCAGATCGACAAGCTACGTCGGCGGCGACTGACGGCCTGGCAGATCAGCCGAAGGTTGGCTGTGCCGCGCTCGACCGTCTCGGCGTGGCTGAAGCGGCTCGGACTCGCCAAGCTTGATGCGCTCGAGCCCAAGCCCGAGATCGTTCGCTACGAGTACGAGCACCCCGGTGACCTACTGCACCTGGATACGAAGAAACTGGCCCGTATCCGGCGACCTGGACACCGCATCCACGGCGACCGCTCCAAGCGGGCCTACGGCGTCGGCTGGGAGAACGCCCACGTCGCTATCGACGATCACTCTCGGGTGGCGTACGTCGAAGTGCTGCCCGCCGAAGACCAACACACCTGCACAGCGTTCCTGCAGCGAGCCGTCGAGCACTTCGCTTCGATGGGAGTAGCGGTGCGCCGAGTGATGACAGACAACGGGCCTGGCTACGTCTCGAAGCGCTTCAATCGCCTATGCCATCAACTCGAGATCCGGCACATTTACACCCGGCCCTACACCCCCAGAACCAACGGCAAAGCCGAACGCTTCATCCGCACACTCAAGGAGCAGTGGGCCTACGGCACCTGCTACCAGACCTCAGCTCGACGTACTCGAGCTCTACGGCCCTGGCTCAACCACTACAATCGTCACCGTCCCCACGCCGGCATCGGCATGACACCGCCGATCGCTCGGCTCTCAGGGGTGAGTTCGTGAACAACCTACCTAGAACTCACAGCTAGTCGTGCTGCTGATGCTGCCCACGTCGCTTGCTCTCGGAGCCCAGGATGAGGCGAACGTGCCCTCGTTCGAAGACGTGCTGTCGCTCGAGAGCGTCGGTGGGGTGGAGATCTCGCCGGATGGGGAGCGGGTCGCCTACACGGTGCGCAGCACGGATTGGGACGAAAACGGCTACGACACAGAGATCTGGATCGCCGCGGCTGACGGCGATTCGTTTCAATTGACGCGCACTGCCGACGGTAGCTCGATGTCGCCGCGGTGGTCGCCGGACGGCACCCAAATCGCCTACGTGCGTCAGCCCGATTCGCAACTCCTGTCATTCCAGCACAGCGACATCTACGTGCTCGACATGGCATCGGGCGAGAGTCGTGGGCTCGTCGTTGGCGACGGGTCCGACAGCGGGCCGGAGTGGTCGCCCGACGGCCAGTGGATCGCGTTCCGGGTCGATCCCGATGGGGCGGTCTGGGTGCGCGGTTTTGTTCGCGCCTGGGAGAACGTTGCACGCTGGACAATCTTCAGTGCCGACGGGACCTGGCTGGGCACGATCGAGATGCCCGAGAGCTTTACCGTCACCGACATCGGCCTCGACTATGTGCTCGGTAGCTGGCTCGACGAGCAGGGCACCGAGTACGTGCGCCGCTACGTTCTTCAACGGGAGAGCTGATGCCACGATGCTGATCCATGGCTTCACGCGTCGAGCGGCTGGAAACCGCTTGGCGTCGTGTTTGGATCTGTTTCTTCGGAGCGCCTCGTCTCGACACGTGCAGTGGCCATAAACGACTAAAGATATCTGTCACTGTTCAAAACAGCCTTTTAAAGGGTATTGGACTTCCGATTAGGCTGCCAGCAAGCGCAAGACTCTGGCCGGCGATCGCGTCTCCGGCTTTGCGATTGTCAACTTCACGCTGCTGGCCAAGCGGGTTCTGCCCCACATCGACCTGTCGGCCAGCCTCTACAACGCTTTCGACGAGGTGTATGCCGATCCTGGCTCCGTCGAGCATGTCCAAGACATGATCTTCCAGAACGGCCGCAGCTTCCGCGTCAAGGCCCTCTACCGCTTCTGCGGCCTGAACGCGACGGGCGCCTCAGCGGGGTTGCTCACGCGGCGTAGCGCTGAGGGTCGGGCTGTGGCAGCCGATGCGGTTGCCAGCCGACCATGGCGAGCGCTCACCGGAGCGTGTAGGGGCTGGAAACTTCCTAGTACTTCGTGTTTGCATCTATCGACCAGCTGGCGACGACCGCCACCCAAAGCGCGGAGCAGGCATGAGCGTAGGTCGAAACGAACCGTGCCCCTGCGGCAGCGGACAGAAGTACAAGCGTTGCTGTGACGGCAAGGAGAGCCGCCAGCGGACGATGGTTTCGAAGGGGCTGATTGCGGTCGTGATCCTGCTCGTTGGATTTGCCGCCGTGGGTGTTTTCATGTCGATGCGTTCGGATGGCCCCGCCACACCCGCGAGTACTCGCCGCGTGTGGTCCGAAGAGCACGGCCACTTTCACGACGTCGGCTGATCCGGCGCGATCTCGGCCCCGGATACGACGACCGCGACACACGACGACGTGTACGACGTTTGCATCGTTGGCGGCGGGGTTATCGGCAGCTCGATCGCGTACTTTCTGGCCGCCGCCGACCGGGTTCGCGGCGGATCCGGCAGGTCGATACTGGTTCTCGACAAGGATCTGAGCTTCGAGCGTGCCTCCACGAGCCTCTCGGTGGGCGGCTTCCGGCAGCAGTTCTCAACCGCCGAGAACATCGAGATCGGCAAGTTCGGCGTCGAGTTCTTTCGCGCCGCGGTCCACCTCTTGGAGGTCGAAGGAGAGGGGCCGCACCTGGCCCGGGTGGAGGCTGGCTATCTGTTTCTCGCCACCGAGGCCGGGATGCCGGTGCTGCGCGAAAATCACTTGCTGCAGCGCGCTCACGGCGTGGAAGTGGCGCTGCTGTCGCCAGCGGAGCTGTACGGGCGCTTCCCGTGGATGAACGTCGACGACCTCGCGGCCGGCTCGCTGGGGCTGAGCGGCGAGGGGTGGATCGATCCGCACTCGCTGCGCCAGGGCTTCCGCCGCAAGGCCGAGTCGCTTGGGGTGGAGTATCGCGAGGCGAAGGTCATCGACCTCGACCTCCAGCACGGCGGCGGCCGCGTGACGGCCGTGGAGCTGCAAAACGGCGAGCGCGTTGCTTGCGGCGAGCTGGTGAACGCCACGGGCGTGCTGGCCGCGGCGCTGGCACGCATGGCCGGTGTGGAGGTACCGGTGCACCCGCGCAAGCGCATCGTGTACGTCATTCACTGCCGCGACGTCCTAGAAAACAGCCCGCTGGTGATCGATCCGACCGGGGTCTATTTCCGGCCGGAGGGACATCAGTTCCTGTGCGGAGTTTCGCCTCCGGCGGAACAGGATCCCGACTGCCTCGACTTCGATGTCGATCTCGAGCCGTTCGACGAGGTCGTCTGGCCGGCGCTCGCCCACCGCGTCCCGGCCTTCGACGCAGTGCGACGAACGGGCGTCTGGGCCGGGCACTACGCCGTTAATGTTCGCGACCACAACGCCATCCTCGGCCCCCATCCCGAGGTCACGAATCTCTGGTTCGCCAACGGGTTCAGCGGCCACGGTGTGCAGCAGTCGCCTGCTGTTGGCAGGGCGATAAGCGAGCTGATCACCTACGGCGAGTACCGCACGCTCGATCTCTCCAGATTCTCGTTCGAGCGATTCGCGGCCGGCGAGTTGATTCTCGAGCGCAACGTGATCTGACAGCGGGCTCGGCCCGGATCGCGCCAGGCTCGGGGCCGCGCGCTCGGTCTTTCGCCTCGCTCGCTACGCCTTCCGCGCCGCGCCCTAGGCCTGTCGGTGATCCGCCAGGATCGTGTTCAGCCCGCGAACCAGGCGCCCGATTCCCTCGGCGGCCGTCGCTCGATCCAAGCTTCCGTAGGCGACGCGGAACGTGCACCGCTCACTGTTGCCGAAGGCGCGTCCAGGGAGAGTGGCGACTCCGAACTCGCTGATGAGGCGGGCGTTGACATCCCAATCCGACAGCTCGCCGAGGCCGCCGGTGTCGCGATCGATCTCGATCAGAACGTAGAACGCTCCGTCGGCGACGAACGGGCGACGGCAGGCCGGGTCGAGCCCGTCAAGCTCGGCAAGTACGATCTCGCGCACCGCTGCCAGCTCGACAAGATGGGAACGGCAGTACTCGGGGCCTGCCTCGAGAGCGGCGAGCGCCCCGTCCTGGCTGATCGTCGCGGCACAGATGACGTTGGTGTCCTGGATCTTGAGCAGGGCGTCGGCCAGGTGGGCCGGCGCGACCACGTAGCCGAGGCGCCAGCCGGCGAAGCCGTAGGACTTGGAGAGCGTGTAGAAGGAAATCGTATGGTCAGCGGCGCCCGGAAACGCCCCCGGGGAGACGTGCTCGGCGTCGCCGTAGAGGAAGTACTCATAGGCCTCGTCGCTGAAGTGGTACAGGCCGCGACGGCCGCACATCTCGTTAATCCGCAGCAGGACGTCGCGCGAGTACACCGCACCGGTGGGGTTGTTGGGCGATACCGTCACGATTGCCCGCGTGCGCTCGGTGATGGCGGCCTCGATGGCGCTCACGTTTGGCTGATGACGCGCGTCAGTGTCGACGAAGACAGGCGTGCAGCCGGCGATACGAATCGCCATCTCGTGATTGAAGTAGAAGGGCCGTAGCAACACGATCTCGTCACCCGGATCGGCAACGGCGAGCACGGAGTTCAGGAAGGCCATGTTCGAGCCGGCGGTGACGACGAGGGTGTGGTCGCCGCCGTTCGCGTCGACATCGATGCCATTCTCGCCGCCCAGCTTCTCGGCCAGCGCCGCGATCAACGCAGGCGTTCCCGGGACCTCGCCGTACTCATGGTTTGCAGGAACCGCGAAGAAGCTGGCGAGTCGTTTCTCGACGCCTGGCGGTGGCCCGTAGCCCACGATGCCCTGGCCGAGCGAGATGGTGCCCGGATGGGCGCCGATCAGCGCGCCGACCTGCGGCACGATGGCCGCCTGCACCAACTCCAAGCGCTCGCTGGCGCGACGTCGCGCCGCTACTTCGGGCGCTGCTACGGGTGCGGGCGTAGCGGCTGTGTCGTGGCTCATGCCAGGCTCGCCTTGGCGTAGCTCTCGGGGGCGGGGGCGGGCGCCCGGTCGTCGATCGCGTTGATCGATGGGCGGGAGCAGCGATTCATTTCAATGGGAATTCGACGGATTCTCGGCGCGAGTTCAGTCCAGGGGAGGGCAACAGTACACTGGCGGGCGATCTGTGACCGATGGCCTGTGACCGCTGACCAGAGGATGAGATGCGAAGACTGACGCGCGGGGAGTTCGTTGGGTTCGGTGCCGCTTGGGCGGCGGGCGTGGTGTTGCCGAAAGGGGCGGGGGCGGAGTCGACGATGGCGCCAGTGCCCAGCGGCACTGGATCGAGCGCTGGGACGGTTATGGGGAGTAGGGGAGCGGCCCAGGCGAATGCCGATCTGATTGTGACCAACGCCCGCATCTACACCGTCGACGGGATGCGCCCCAAAGCGGTGGAGCTCGCCGTCAAGGGCGATCGTTTTGTCGCGCTCGGCGGCGCGCGCGAGTTGGGCGGGCTGGCCGGTCCCGACACCGAGATCCTCGACGCTGGGGGCATGACCGTCGTCCCGGGCTTCATCGATGCGCACTCCCACCCGGGATGGGGCGGCATCAACGAGCTGACGCAGGTCAACCTCGACCTGCGGAGCATCCGCGAGATCCAGGACGCGCTGCGCTTGCGCGCCGAGGCCACGCCGGAAGGTGAGTGGATTCTCGGCTTCAAGTACGACGACACCAAGGTCGTCGATGGCCGGCAGCTCCACCGGCGCGATCTCGACGAGGCGGTACCAGACCACCCGGTGCTGGTACGGCACCGCGGGGGTCACACCACGTGGGTGAACTCGCGCGCTCTCGGCCTTGCCGGCGTTACCAACAGCACACCCGATCCGGAGCACGGTCGCTTCTTCCGCGAAGACGGAGAGCTGACCGGACGTGTTGCCGAGCGGGCCAACGACGTGTTCTCACCCTTCATGCCCGACGACACCACTCGGGAGCAGCGGCAGGTCGCGATCAAGCTCATGACCGCGCTGATGGCGGCCGCGGGGTTGACCTCGGTGCACGATGCCGGAGTGGGCGCCGACTTCGCCACGGCGTACCAGGATGCGTACGCCGCCGGCGAGCTGTCGTGCCGCATCTACATGCTGCTGCGCGGCGGAATCTACGAGACCTTCAAGGCCGCCGGGCTGTACACTGGCTTCGGCGACGACTGGTTCCGCATCGGCGCAGTCAAGTACGGCGCCGATGGGTCGGCGTCCGAACGCACGATGCGTATGAGCACCCCGTACGTCGGTCGCCCAGACGACTACGGAATCCTGACGATGAGTCAGGAGCAGATCCACGAGGTGGTCGAGGCGGCGCACCGCGGCCGTTTCCAGGTGGGCATCCACGCCAACGGGGATGTGGCCATCGACATGGTGCTCAACGCCTACGAACGAGTCCAGAGGCTGTGGCCGCGGCCCGACCCGCGGCACCGTTTAGAGCATTGTTCGCTGATCAACGACGATCTACTGGCTCGTATCAAGGCGGTGGGAGCGATCCCGACGCCGTTCTACACATACGTCCACTACCACGGCAACAAGTGGCTGGAGTACGGGCAGGAGAAGATGCGCTCGATGTTCGCCCACCGCTCCTTCCTCGACACCGGAATCCCGGTGGCCGGCGCGTCCGACTACATTCCGGGTCCGTACGAGCCGCTGATGGCGATCCAGAGCATGGTCACTCGCAAGGACTTCGATGGGCGGGTCTGGGGTCCGAACCAGCGCATCACCGTGGACGAAGCGCTGCGCATCTGCACGGTCAACGGCGCCCACGCCTCCTTCGAGGAAAACACGAAAGGCTCGATCAGCCCCGGCAAGCTGGCCGACTTCGTGGTTCTAGAAGAAGATCCGCACGACGTGGACCCCGATCGCATCAAGGAGATCGGGGTTGCTCGCACCGTGATCGGTGGCCGCACGGTGCACGCAGCGTAGCCCGACCGTCTGACCTCACTCTCTACATCATGCCGGGGTTCGCGCGGTATCAGGCCTTGATGGACAAGCTGAGCCGCTACGGCCGGTCGTCGCTGTTGCCGAGTCGCAGGATGAAGAGCCCTTCCTTGCTGCTGCTCACGGCGATGATGCCGCTCTTGAAGAACGGGTAGTTGCTCCAGGAACCGATGCCGCCCGAGACGATGTCGCCCATGCCTTCTTCTGTGCCCCATGGGACGGTGTCAAAGTAACCGAGGGCAGTCGGGTTTTCACGATCGGTGATGTCGACCACGCGCAGCCCGCTGCGGTAGTTCGACTGGTACATCACGTCGCCCACGATGTAGAGGTTGTGGTCAGTGGCTGGGTTGTCGGTGGTGTACTCGCTCACCAGGATCGGGTCCTCGAGGTCCTGGACGTCCCAGATCAGTGTGCGCGTTCCCTCCACCAGTCCGGCCGCTTCGTCGCCCTCGTCGTTCATGTAGAAATAGCGGTGGTCTTCGTCGAGCCAGCCCTGGTGGGTGTACGCCAGGTTGGGGTAGCTCGACGACGCGACGAGCGACGGGTTGCGCTTGTCGGTGACGTTGCTGATCGAGAACGCGCGTGAATCGGAGCTGAAACAGAGCTCCTGGCCCGCGTAGCGGGTGTCGGGGCCAGCGTAATTGACGCATTGAACGTCGTGCGTGCCGGCGGGGCGCTGCCCGGCGGCGACAACCGGCTCGAAGCAGCCGGCGAAGATCGGGTCGCGCGGATCCTCGATGTTGATCATGTGTAACGCGCCACCGCAGGTCTCGCCGCCCGCGCTGTTGCCTACTGCGTAGGCGAAGGACGACTCGGCGTTGACGTTCAGATTGTGGGTGGAGTGCGTGCCGCGATACCGATTGGACTCCTCGAAGACGATGGGCGTTCCGTCGTAAGCGCGTAGCTGGGTGAGGTCGAAGAACTGCACGCCGTGAGGGCCCGAAGCGTCGGCGGCGATCAGCGCGGTGTTGTTGTAGACCTTCACGTCGCGCCACAGGCTGGCAGGCGACTCCTGGGCTTTTGGCAGCTTGCCGACGAAGATCGGATGGCTCTCGTCGGTGACATCGACGAACGTGGTGCTGTCGCGAAGACCGGCAACCACGTACTCGCGATCGGTCTCGGGATCGGTCCAGCCCCACAGATCGTTGATCGTGACGCCACGGCCCCCACCGATCTCGCTGATCGGCAGGAACGAAACCAGCTCAACGTTGTCGCACGGAAAGATCCCGGCCTTGCCCTGGGTGCACGGCAGGCCGGTGCCGGTGATCGAGGGCAGCCCGCGGGCCTCGCTCAGGACGCGCGAGCGATCCCAGCCGGAGTCGACGCGTGTCAGGATCACGGCGCTGCCGGCGCCGTAGTCGTCGCCCGACAGGCCGGCCACCGCTATGTCGCCTCGCAGAGCGACACTCGCGCCGTATGTCGAGCCCCACTTCAGGCCGGCCGAACCAAGCTTGGTGGAGCCGGCCCACTCGCCGCTGCTGCCGCGCACGAACCGATACACACGTCCCTCGAGTCGGTTGACGCCGGCGCCAGGGGCGCCCACCAGCAGCTCGTCGCCGAACATGGCGAGGGCTGCACCAAAGTTGGATCGCGGGCGCGCGTCGAATGCGCCCAGGGTCGCGCTGGCGTCCCAGCCGTCGTCGGCGCGATGGTAGGTGAACACCGCGCCTCGGAATTGTTGCGCCGCCTCAGCGCCGATCATGGCTTCATCGCCCTGCACGGCTACCGCGCTGCCGAACAGGGTTCCTTTGGCGTCACCCGGCGCGTTGAGCTTGTCGGTGCGTTCCCATGTGCCCGTGTTGGAATCGCGATGGAATAGGTACGCACTGCCCGAGGCCGGGCCGCTGCTGAACATCGTTCCCAAGAAAAGGTCGGCGGCGCCACCCGGAGCCCCGACCAGGGCCCAGTCGCCGTCGATGGCGACGTTCGTACCGAACCCCTCGGGGCGCTCGGTGATGTCGCCGTCGGTGGTCTCCGATTGTTCACTGCCGTCTCCCTCGAGCGTTGCCAGGCGACGCCAGGTTTCGCCTTCGCGTCGGAACACGAAAACGGCGCCGCGCCCGCCGTTGAGGTCGGGCGCGCCGATGACGGCCGTGTTGTCGGCGACGGCGACCGCGCGACCGAAGCCCGTACGGCCGGCCACGCCAGGGTCGAGTCGGGCCGACTCATGCCACTTGCCGTCGACCTTGGTGAACACGTACGCCGAGCCGGCGACGTTCGCTCCGACCACCAGCAGGTTGTCGCCCGTGGCGATCGACCTCCCGAAACCGTCGTTTTCCACTCCGTCTGACGCGGTCAGTCGCTGTCTCTCGTCCCAGCCGCCCGAGCCCGGTGTGTACACGTAAACAGCCCCAGGCTCGATCAGGTTGCCTGGTTCGCCCACGAAGGCTTCATTGTCGCCGACCGCCGAGGCTCGGCCGTAGCCAACCTGGGCGGCGGCCGGGCTGGCCCAGGCGGCAGCCAGGACCGTGGCGATCAGGAGTGCGGGCAGGCGATGGGCGGCTCGAGCAAACGGGTTTTGCATGGGTGACCTGACGGTAGAGAGGGTGGGCGGGCGGTGGTCGCGACGCGTGAGCGCCAGGAGCCTTGTTGCCGCCCGTGCGTGGTTCGCGGGTGTCGCCGGGCATTCTAGTGGAGCACGGGCCCCGGGGTCCCTGGCTTCGAGACTCGACGCTCGTCCGCGGCCGACATCCGTGAGGTGACTCGTGGTTCCGCAGGCGCGAGGCGTGCCCACGTCGGCCTCGGCGCGTGCCCGAGTCGGGGGAGGCGAGTGCCATTGGAACCAGGCTGAGGGCGTGGTCTCGTCCGCGCGCTTCGCTAGCGCCGCAAGCTCCATTGGCCCAGAAGGGCTCCGGCAACAGCTGCCGCGGCTCCCCAGAGGATGAAGCCGACGCCGGAAGCCGCCATCCAGTCGGGCTCGATCACGCCGAGCAGGCCTCGCGATTCGGCGAAGTAGGCGCCCGCGGTAGCGGCGAGTCCGGAGGCCGACGACCACAGGACCGATTGAGGCCGCACGGCGGGCAGGAATACCGCGGCTACCGGGTAGGCCACCGCCGTGGTGAGGATGCCGGAGCTGAGGTAGAAGATGTCCCAGAGCGAGTCGGTGAAGAGGGCGAACAGACAGGCCGCGCCGACCGCGAGCACGCTCGCGCGGCGTGCTCGTGGGCCGACGGTAGCCGAGCTCGCGCGCCGCTTGGCATCGTTTTCTGTCTCGGCGTGCTCAGCGTCGCGACGGCTTGCGGCTGGCAAATCGCGGGCGATGCTCAGCGCCATCACGTTGGTGCACGTGTCGATCGTGCTCATCGCCGCCGCGACCAGACCGATGGCCACCACGAGCCCGAGCCAGGGTGGCGCATAGGCCGTTACCAGGGCAGCGAAGATGGCGTCGCCCTCGGTGCCGAGCTGCGAGGGAAACGCGCCGTCGACGACCGGGAAGAGCGCCAGGGCCGCGACGCCGATGAGCGCGGGCAGAAGCCCGACGAAGAGCAACGAGTTGAGCGCCGCAATGCGGACGCCGCGGCGCGCCGCAGCCGGCGACTCTGCCGCCTGGATGCGTAGCCAGAGGTCGGTCTCGAACAGCCAGCCGGGCAGGTAGGCGACCGTGGTCATCAGAATGAGAGGTAGCCCGGGAGCGAGCGGATGCCACCAGGGCTGCGCCGACTTGGCGCCCCGCAGGTCGGCTCTGAGCAGCGCCGACAGAGCGCCGCTCGTCGTGGCGCCGGAGCCGGTGGCTGCGCTCGGGGCGCTGTCGGCCCTCATGAGCCCGTGAACGGCCAGCCAGCCGACGAGGGCGATGTAAAGCGCCACCAGCGCGTACTGCAGTCGATCGGTGTGGACGACGGCGCGGAAGCCACCGAGCGCCGAGTACGTTGCGACAACGAGCCCGATCAACAGGATGAGCAGCGGGCGCGAGACCGCCATCGACGGGCTCAGCAGGTTCGCGGCGACGTAGATCTCGGCGCCGCCCCAGACGAGGAACACGAATGCCAGCGACAGCGCGACGATTCGCTGCGGCCCCGAACCGAAACGCTGCCCGACCATCTCCGGCTGGCTGAACGCCTCGAGTCCGTGGTAGCGGCTCGCCAGCCGGTGTATGCCGTAGAGCGCGGCGATCCAGGGGATAGTGATCAGCCACACGGCTCCCAATCCGTACCAGTAGTAGAGCTGCGAGGCGTACACGCACGACCAAGAAACGGACATGAATCCGGCCGAGATCGACACGCCGACCTGGGAGGCCGTGAGGCTGCGGCCCGCGGTCCAGATCGCGTCGCCCCTATCCGCGCTGCGAGCCGCGCGCCAGCCGAGGGCGATCGCGGCCGCGGAGTAGAGCGCGAAGGCCAGCCAGATCTCTGTCAATGTGAACCTCGCCGAGCACCGTCAGGCTCGGGCGGGCCAGCGCGCCCCCTTCATCGGGGGCGCAGCGACGCGCAATGTAGCCCACGGTAATCGAGGTGTCGGTTGCCGAAACTTGCTGTCGGCTCGACCCCAGATGAGTTAGCTTTTCGCCTGCGCGCCCGATCGTACAAGAGAGACAGATGCGAGCTCCCACTGCGAAGTGTGGCACCGCCGCAGACACCCGTCGCGGTGGCCGCGGTGCCGACGCCCCGATTCCTGAACCGAGGCGTCCTGTGCGCGGTTTCTCGATGCTGATTTATCTCCTGCTGGGCGCTGCGCTCGCCGCGAATTCGGCCGTGGATGAGGTCCTGGCTCTACAGACCCAACAGACCCAGCAGTCCGGTGATCGTTCCGCAGACGCCACCTCCAGACACGCCGCGGCCGCATCGTCGCGCGGCCCCGTGGGGGACCCCGACGATGAGGCGGTCACTGAGGCCGATCTAGAGTTCCAGCTGGTCGCAGCGCGTGCATCCGCCCCGCCGCGGATTGACGGCGTGGTGGAGTTGGAGGAATGGCGCGGAGCCGTCCTGCTCGACACCTTCGTGCAATCACAGCCCGACGAGGGCGCGGCGCCGACCGAGGCCACGGAGGTCCGGCTGCTGTACGACGAGACCTCGCTCTACATCTCTGCCGTAATGCACGACAGCAACCCTTCGGGCATCGTGGCGAGCGTGCTGCGGCGCGACGAGACCCACAACAACAACGACGTCTTCGCGGTGACCCTCGACACCTACCACGATCACCGCAACGGCTTCTTTTTCGAGACCAACCCGTTGGGCGCCAAGTTCGACGCGCAGATCATCGGCGAGGGTGGAGGCCAGGGACGCAGAGGCGCGCAGCAGACCTTCAACGCCGACTGGGACGCGGTCTGGTACGCCGCGGGCTCACGAACACCCGATGGCTGGGCGGTAGAGATCGAGATTCCTTTCTGGTCGCTGCGCTTCGATCGGGAGCCGGGCCAGTTGCCGGCGTGGGGGATCAACTTCCGCCGCACCATCCGGCGCAAGACGGAGCAGGTGTACTGGGCACCGGTGCCGCGACAGTACAACGCCACGCGCATGTCGCTCTCGGGCATGCTTGTGGGGTTGCAAGGGGTCGGCGAGCCACGCAATTTGCTGGTCAAGCCGTACGCGCTGGGTGACGTGGGGCAGTTCCCGTCGGGCCCTGATGAAACTCCTTTCAGCGACCATTCGACGGACTGGTCGGGCGACGGCGGCCTCGACATCAAGTGGACCATCACCCCGAACCTGACTCTCGACGGCACGGTCAACACCGACTTCGCGCAGGTCGAGGCAGACGACGTGCAGGTCAACTTGACCCGCTTCCCGTTGTTCTTTCCGGAGAAACGCGAGTTCTTCCTCGAAAACGCCGGGCTGTTCGCCTTCGGACTCGGGGGCTTCGAGGGGCCGCGCGTGATCGGCTTTCACTCGCGCAACATCGGCATCTCCGATGGCAGCGAGGTCTCCATCCTCGGCGGCGCACGCCTCACCGGAAAGGCGGGCAGCTGGGGAATCGGACTGATGTCCTTGCAAACCGACAGCTCTGGTGACGTCTCGTCGGCCAACAACAGCGTGGTGAGATTACGCCGCGACCTTGGCAACCGATCGAGCGTTGGCGTGATGTTCACCAACCAGCAGTCGGATGGCGACTTCAACCGTTCGATCGGGATCGACGGACGGTGGGCCCTCGACGACTCCACCACCGCCGACGGCTTTTGGATGAGCACCAGCGAGAGCGATCTCGAAGGCGGGGATTCGTGGGCGGGGGCGGTATCTCTGCAGCGCGCCACACAGAACTGGCGTATCACGGGCTCGGTGATGGAGATCGGCGAGAACTTCAACCCGGGCCTCGGCTTCGTCAATCGCACCGGATTGCGGCAGCTCGACACCACGGTGATGTGGACGCCGTACCACGAGGCCAACTGGGTGCGTAACCAGACGCCGCATGTCTCCTACCGCTATCTGACCGACCGCGACGGCCGCTTGCTGACGCGCCGCTGGCACTTCGATTGGGATCTGTTCCTCAAGCGCGGTGACAAGCTGAGCGTCGCTCACAACCGCGCCTTCGAGCAGCTCGACCTGCCGTTCGAGATCGTGCCGGGTGTGATCATTCCCACCGGGTCGTTCGAGTCCAACGAGTTGAACTTCGAGTTCGTCAGCGATCCAAGCCGCGTGGGCCATGTCAACGCAAACTACACAACGGGGACCTTCTTCGGTGGCCATCGCAAGCAGCTGCGCCTGACGACGGGCTTTCGCGCTGGCGCGAGGTTGTCGACAGCGGTCGGCTGGACGCGCAACGATATCGACCTGCCCGGCGGCGATTTCGTGACCAACCTCTGGAGCACGCGAATCTCTTACGACATCAACACGCGGGTATTCCTGGCCGGGCTGTTCCAGTACGACAACCTGACCGACCAGTTCTTCTCGAATGTGCGGCTCAACTTCATCCATACACCCGGAGCGGACCTGTTCCTAGTCTACAACGAGCGCCGGCTGACCGAGGATCCCACCCTCATCGACCGTGCGATCATCCTCAAAGCAACGCACCTGCTGCGCTTCTGACCGGGTCCGGAAACGGAACGCTTCAACAGGGGTGGTGGCCGCGGCGACAACGCGCGGGCCTGCCTTTGGTACCATCCGAGGTCATGAGTAATCCCGCAAGAGAACGCCCAGTGCCCGCGCTAGGGAGCCTTGTTGCGGCGGCGCTCGCCGTTGCGGCCATGGGTTGTGGCAGCGAGAGCCAGCCGAACGTACTCCTGATCTCGATGGACACGCTGCGCGGCGACCACGTGGGGGCTATCGGGTACGAGCGCGATACGACCCCCAACATCGACGCGCTGGCCGACGAAGGCGCAACATTCCTGCGCGCGTACTCGCAGGCACCCAACACCGCGCCTTCGCACACGTCGGTGCTGTCGTCGCTGTACCCGTCGGTGCACGGGGTGCACAACCACGGCCAGGTTCTCGATGAGTCCGTCGTCACCTTGCCGGAGGCCTTCCGCGCCGCAGGCTACGCGACCGGAGCCTTCACCCAGCTCGTTGGCGAGACCTACCGGCAGGGCTTTGAGACGTATGTTTTTCTCGAGAGCCCATACGACAAGGGCAAGGGGCTTGGCGATACCAGCATGATCGAGGAGTGGATCGGCGAGAAGGCCGCCGCCGACGCGCCGTTCTTCATGTTCTTGCACTCCTACGACGTGCACCTGCCGTACGGTCCTCCCGACGAATATCGGGACAAGTGGGCGTCCGACTACGACGGGCAGCTGCCGGCGCGCATCTTCCGAACGCAGATCGACCGGATTAACGCCGGCGAGATGGAGATGTCGCCGCGCGACTATCAGTATCTCCTCGACCTCTACGACGCCGAGCTGTTTCGCGCCGACGAGATTCTCGGCACCCTGTTCGATCACCTGCGTGAGCTCGGGATTCTCGACAACACGATCGTCGTGATCTTCGCCGACCATGGCGAGGAGTTCGGCGAGCACCAACAGTGGGGTCGGCACAACCACTCGCTGTACAACGAGCTGCTGCATGTGCCGCTGATCATGCGCGGCCCGGGCGTTGCCAGTGGCGCGCGGATCGACGCTACCGTGAGCGCTGTCGACATCGCGCCGACACTGGTGGCTCTTGCGGGGATTGAAACGCCGGATCTGTTCATGGGCGGCAATCTGGAGCCGCTTTGGTCGGGTCAGGAGAACGAGTCACGGCCGATCGTCAGCGAGCACAAGACCGAGCGCATTCTGATTTCAGGCGGCTACAAGTTCTTCAGCGACGGTCGGTTGTTTGATCTTCGCGTTGATCCCACGGAGCAGGTCGACATCGCCGCCGACAACCCCGGCGTGGTTGAGCGGTTGCAACGCGAGCTCGACGACTGGGTAGGGCGTTTTCTCGCCATGGCCGGCGAGGTCGACACCTCAGGCCCAGTCTCGTTAACTCGCGAACAGAAGCGCCGTCTACGGGCGCTCGGTTACCTCGAGTAGCTTCCGCTTCCAATCGCCAGGCAGCCGGGGGATGTCCCACCGTCCGTTGAACTAAGGCGACGGTGAAGTGGTTGGGATTGTTACGCAGTACGGCGCTCCTGCTCAAGGGGAACGTCGACGGCGGTGTTGAGTGCGGCCTCGAGCTTGGCGATGTCGCGGTAGCCACGAACCCTCCGGAACTTGCTCTCGGCCTCGATGAGTGCAGTAACCGCCCATCGAACGATCATGCTCCCGGAGCGCCACCGCTTTACGTTGCGGCTGACGTGTTTGATCGTCCCGTTCAGGTTCTCGATCGTATTCGTTGAACGTAACGTCCGAAGCAGCGGCCCCTGAACTCGGAGCCGAGTGACGGTGAGCGTCTCTTGCATTCCTTCTCTGAGCGAGGCCGCTGCACCGGGGTGATCGGTCTCCAGCTCCTTGACCACGGCGTCGAGCTGCTTGGTCGCTGCCGTGGCCGTCTCCGCCTTCCACGCCTTGCGGATCTTGGCTGCGAACCAGGGCCGGATATGCCCTGGCAGATGCTCCAATACGTTCTTGATCTTGTGGACACGGCAGCGCTGGATCAGGGCCCACTCGCCGAACGTGTCGCGCACTGCTTTACGGAGGCCCTTGGAGCCATCGATTACCACCAACCGCGCCCGTTCGACGGGCATGCCGCGCTCGATCAACTGCCGCAGCAGCGACCGGCACACGTGGGAGCTCTCCGTGGTGCCCTCTACGGCACCCAGCACATGCTTGACGCCGTCCGCGTCGATGCCCATGGCGATCACCAACAAGTGCTTGCCCATGTGCGTGCCGTCGATCACCAGCACCGGCAGGTCCACTTCATTGAGCGGTTGGGCCAGGTACTGCTGCACCTGCTTGGCTGTACGCGCTACGAACCGCCGCGACACACTCGAGCGACTCGTTCCCGACGAAGCTCGCCCGTCGTCGAGCCGCTCTAACGAGCGCTCGTACTTGCGCGTCGTGACGCCGCACAGGATCTGCTCTACGGCGCGCTCTTCGAGCGGATCTGTTGCCTTGAACCTCTCCCAGTGCGGCAGCGGCAGCTCTTGGCCATCGACGCTCCGAGCCCGCGGCTTGCGTACCTTGACCCGCCGGCCGCCCATCACCAGCGAGCCCTCGTCGTAGCCGTGTCGGTACGCCCGCCGCTGCTGTGACCGCGCGTAGCGCTCTCCGCAGAGCTCCGCCCGGTCTTCTTCCAGCAGCGAACCCAACACCCCGAAGCCCGCGTCCATGACCAGCGCTCGTAGATCCGATCGCGCCGCTACCACTGCCTCCAGGAGCGGGTTCTCTTGGCGCTCCGCTTTCCTACTTGTCTCTGTTCTGCGACTCTTGCTCATGACGGTGATCCTCCATGCCAGTGGATTGACCCCGACACACTATCGAGGTCGGATCACCGTCACCCTTTTTCAACGGAGCCTGTGACATCCCCCGCATAACGAAGGTTGGACGATGCGCTCGCCGCCTGTGCTTGAATGGGCGGCCAGACGAAACGCAGATTCGTAACCAGCGCCGAACGTCCGGTCGGCGTGTTGCGGGGTGAATGGGTGCAGGTTTGACCAACCTAGATCTCGTGCCGAGTTGGAGTGCATTGGCGGTCCTCGTGCTGATGCCAGCGGCAGGGGCACTCGTCACGATGGCGCCGCTGCCGGAGGCTTTGAACGTCGTTCAGGAGTCCACGTTCTCTCCTGGCGCGGAGCTCTTCTCCGGGCTCCGCTGGCGCAACATCGGCCCCGATCGCGGCGGCCGCTCGATCGCGGTCGCCGGCCATCCAGGGCGTCCTCTCGAGTATTACTTCGGCGCCACCGGGGGCGGACTTTGGAAGACCACCGACGGCGGCATCACCTGGGCGCCGGTGACCGATGGCCAGATCGGTAGCTCCTCGGTGGGCTCTGTCGCCGTCGCCGAATCCGACCCCGACGTCGTTTGGATGGGGACGGGAGAGGGCCAGCTACGAGGCAACGTGATGCAGGGCGATGGCATCTACAAATCGACCGACGGCGGAATTACCTGGTCGCACGCCGGGCTTCGCCACAGCCGGGTCATCCCGCGTATTCGGATCCATCCTGACGACCCCGACACCGTCTTCGCTGCCGTTCTGGGCGATCCCTACAGAGACACGCCCGAACGCGGCGTCTACAAGACGTCGGACGGGGGGCGCACCTGGATCCGCGTCCTTTTCAAGAGCGAAAAGGCGGGCGCGATTGACCTGGCGATGGATCCGAACGATCCAGAAACGCTGTACGCGACGATGTGGCAGGTCTATCGGCGTCCCTATCGGCTATGGAGCGGCGGCCCCGACTCGGCGCTGTACAAAACGACCGACGGCGGCGCCACCTGGTCGGAGCTGACGCGCAATCCGGGGCTTCCGGCCTTGGGTCCGCTCGGCAAGATGGGCGTTACCGTGTCGCCCGCCGATTCCGGTCGCCTCTACCTGCTGATCGAGCACGAGCACGGCGGGCTGTATCGATCGAACGACGGCGGCTCCACGTGGACCCACGCCGCAGGGAATCGGGAGATCTGGCAGCGGCCCTTCTATTTCATGCGGCTCGGTGCCCATCCTCGCGAGCGCGACGCGCTGTTCGTTCTGTCGGCGGGCCTGTGGAGCTCGACCGACAGCGGTGCCACCTATCAGGGAATCCGCACGGCACACTCGGATCAACACGACATCTGGATCGACCCTGGTGATCCCGACCGCATGATCATCGGCAACGACGGCGGCCCGACGATCACGACGAACGGTGGGCAAAGCTGGTCGAGCCAGAATGTGCCGACGGCGCAGATCTACCGGGTCGCGACCACCACCGACTTTCCCTACCACGTGACGGGCGCTCAGCAGGACAATTCCACCATCGCCGTTCCGTCGCGGGGCTCGGCGCCGCGTACGGGGTTTTCGCTGGGCCCGGTGCCCGCCATGTATGCCGTCGGCGGCGGCGAAAACAGCGACATTGCGCCCCATCCCACCGATCCGGACATCTTCTTCTCCAGCATGCAGTACGTGGTCACCAAGTTCGACCGCCGCACCGGTCAGACCGTTCTGTTCGGTCCATATCCACGGATGGAGATGGGATCCCCGGCCGCGGAGCATCGCGAGCGCTGGAACTGGCTGGTCCCGCTGACGTTTTCTCCCGTACCGCCACACGCGCTCTACGTTGGCTCGCAGCACCTCTGGCGCAGCGAAGACTTCGGCGAGAGCTGGGCGAAGATCAGCCCCGATCTCACCTACGCCGATCCCCAGACACTGCAGGAAACCGGTGGGCCGATTCGCACCGACCAGGACGGCCCGGAGGTCTACGGCACGGTGTTCGCAATCGCGCCGTCGCGCCTCGACGCCGACACCGTTTGGGTGGGATCGGACGACGGGTTGGTGCACGTCACCCGCAATGGCGGCGATTCGTGGAGCAACGTCACGCCGCCCGACATGCCCAAGGACACGCGCGTCAGCGCGATCGATGCTTCTCCACATGATCCCGCCACGGCATATGTGGCAGGTAAGCGGTATGAAATGGCCGACCGACGGCCCTATCTGTGGAAGAGCAACGACTACGGCGCCACCTGGGTACGCATCGACGACGGCATCGCCGCTGACGATTTCACCCACGTCATCCGCGCAGATCCCTCCCGCCGCGGCCTGCTGTTCTGTGGCACCGAGCACGGCGTCCATGTTTCGTTCGACGACGGCGCGGCGTGGCAACCGCTGGGGCTCAACCTGCCGGACGTCCAGGTTTCCGACCTGGAGATCAACGGCAACGACCTGGTAGCGGCCACCCACGGCCGTTCCTTCTGGGTGCTCGACAACATCTCGGTGCTGCGCCAGCTAACACCCGAAGTCGAGAGCTCGGATGCGCACGTGTTCGACCCCGCCGACGAGGTCACGTCCGTAACGCCGGTGCGCATCGACTACTACCTGGGGCGCCCGGCCCGCGAGGTGACGGTCGAGATCTTCGACACCAACGGGCGCCGCGCCCGGGCGTTCGTCGAAGGCCCCTCCGAGTCAGGGATGAACCGGGTCACCTGGGGCGGGCGCTACGAGCCGCCGACGGTTTGGAATGGGATCGTCCTGGAAGGCGGTCGGCCGCGTGGGCCGCTGGCGCCGCCCGGCGAGTACGAGGCTTGGGTGAACATCGACGGCCGGACGTTCACGCGGCGTTTCGAGATACTCATCGACCCGCGTCACCACGAGGTCACGGCTGCCGACCTGCGGGCCCGGTTCGAGCTCGCGCTTCGAATCCGCGACGAAACGACAATCGCCAACGAGATGGTTCTGATGATCCGCGACCTCGAGGCGCAGATGGCGGGCACCGAGCAGCAGCTCGCAGAGGCCGATGTCGGGCCCGACGTTGCCGGCCAAATTGCCGCGGCCGCGGGCCAATTGACTCCCGATCTCGTCGCGATCAAGGACACCATCTATCAACCCCTGATGGTCGTATCCCGCGACCGCCTGGCCTTTCCGATTCGCCTCAACAACCGGCTCAGCGGCCTGTTGAACGCGCTCCAGCGGGGAGACGCGCGGCCGACCGAGGCCTACCAGCGGGTTTTCGATGAGCTGGCGGCCGAGCTCGACGATCTGCAGACGCGCCTCGACATCATCTTGGAAGATCAGCTCGTACCATTGAACCGTTTGATGGAAAGCGTCGACCTGCCGGTGCTGCGCTACGAGCTGCCGTATTCGCGCCGCTGAGCTCGCGCGGCAGGGCATTTCATGACGGTGCTGGCCTGGTACGGAGGCGCTTCAACTTTCGCCGTTGTTTCCCGCTAGGATGGGAGCCCTCACCCAAACTGAGAACGCGGTGGTACCCAAGGAGCCATATTCCGTGACCATGTTTCTGCTAACGGAACAGGAGATTCGCGACAGCGTCGACATGGCGGTCACCGTTGATGCTGTTGAGAGTGCGTTCGAGGCGCTGGGGCGCGGTGCGGTCACACAGCCGCCGCCGATCGGCCTCGAGATCCCTGCTGTCGACGCCGAGATCCATGTGAAGGGAGCGCATATTCACGGCGCCGAGCACTTCGCGTTCAAGCTCGTGAGCGGGTTCTACCGCAATCCGCAAATCGGGTTGCCCATGGCCAACGGTGTGGTGCTCGTCTTCGATGCGAACAACGGCCAGGTTGCCGGCTTGCTGCTGGACAATGGCTACCTCAGCGACCTGCGAACCGGAGGCGCGGGGGGCGTCGTGGCGCGGTATCTGGCACCGAAAGAGGTTCGCCGAGTTGCCGTGATCGGCGCCGGCATGCAGGCGCGAATGCAGCTCCGCGGGCTGGCCCAGGTACGCACCATCCCTGGCGTGTCCATCTGGAACAGGCACCCGGAACGAGCCCGGCAGTGCGCCGCCGAGATGACCGCCGAGCTCGGCGTCCCCGTGGAAGCGGTGGAGCGGATCGAGGACGCGCTTCAGGGAGCAAATGTGGTGCTCACGGTAACCGTCGCCCGCGAGCCCTTGGTACGCGCCGAGTGGATCGAGCCCGGTACGCACATCACCGCAGTCGGGTCCGATGGGCCGGACAAGCAGGAGCTTGACGTCGAGCTGTTGCATCGCGCCGATCTCGTGGTGGCGGATCGCTTGGCCCAGTGCGTCGAGCTCGGCGAGATTCACCACGCCGTCGACGCTGGCCGGCTTCGCGCCGATGCGTGCGTTGAGCTCGGATCTATCGTGGCGGGCGAGGCGCCTGGCCGCGAGACCGACGAGCAGATCACGATCGCCGATCTGACCGGCGTGGGGGCCCAAGACGCCGCCATCGCGAGCGCCACACTGGCCGCCGCCAAGGGGAAAGGCTTCGGGAGGGCTATCGACTCCTGACCGCGAGCGACCGGCTCATCGCGCTCGCAGACAGTCTCGGCGGCTAGGTGTGAGTTCTAGGTAGGTTGTTCACGAACTCACCCCTGAGAGCCGAGCGATCGGCGGTGTCATGCCGATGCCGGCGTGGGGACGGTGACGATTGTAGTGGTTGAGCCAGGGCCGTAGAGCTCGAGTACGTCGAGCTGAGGTCTGGTAGCAGGTGCCGTAGGCCCACTGCTCCTTGAGTGTGCGGATGAAGCGTTCGGCGAGTGTGCGGATGAAGCGTTCGGCTTTGCCGTTGGTTCTGGGGGTGTAGGGCCGGGTGTAAATGTGCCGGATCTCGAGTTGATGGCATAGGCGATTGAAGCGCTTCGAGACGTAGCCAGGCCCGTTGTCTGCCATCACTCGGCGCACCGCTACTCCCATCGAAGCGAAGTGCTCGACGGCTCGCTGCAGGAACGCTGTGCAGGTGTGTTGGTCTTCGGCGGGCAGCACTTCGACGTACGCCACCCGAGAGTGATCGTCGATAGCGACGTGGGCGTTCTCCCAGCCGACGCCGTAGGCCCGCTTGGAGCGGTCGCCGTGGATGCGGTGTCCAGGTCGCCGGATACGGGCCAGTTTCTTCGTATCCAGGTGCAGTAGGTCACCGGGGTGCTCGTACTCGTAGCGAACGATCTCGGGCTTGGGCTCGAGCGCATCAAGCTTGGCGAGTCCGAGCCGCTTCAGCCACGCCGAGACGGTCGAGCGCGGCACAGCCAACCTTCGGCTGATCTGCCAGGCCGTCAGTCGCCGCCGACGTAGCTTGTCGATCTGCCTCACAACTCCAGCGCTTGTTGCGTGCGGACAGCACGTCGGCCGGCTTGATCGATCGAGCAGCTCGGCCTCACCTTCTCGCTCGTATCTATCCAGCCACTTGTAAACCGTTCGAGCCGACACGCCGAGCGCCGCCGCCGTTTCCGTCACGGGCTCCGCCCGCTCCCGGACTCGGCGGACCATCTCTCGGCGTATATACGGCGTCGTGCGGGCGTTACCATGCAGCTGCATCGGGCGCTCCTTCTGAGGTCGTGGAGTCTTTTGAACAACCCCATTGATCTCAGAAGTGAGCCCCGATGTGAACAACCTACTTAGAAAACACAACTAGGCAGCCGGCTTGCTGCCGCTCCGTGACGCACGAACCCCAGATCGGATGGCGTAAACAACCGCGGAGGCGCCGACAAGCCCGGCGATGCTCATGGCCTCGTTGGCGGGCACTTGCAGGAGCAGCCAGCCGACGATCAGGCAGCTCAGCAACGGAATGAGGGGCCCGAATGGCAGTCGGAACTCTCCGGCTCCGGGCGGGCCGTCACGGCGGCGCAGGCGCAACACGGCGAGCACGACGCCGAGGTCGATGAGCAGCAGCGACCCGGTTGCGAACACGGCCAGGTAGCGGAACGTGCCGCTCAGCGCGAAGGCGCATACCACGGCCGCGAAGAAGATCACCGCCACATGCGGCGTCTTGTACTTCGGGTGCACCTTCGACAGGAACCTCGGCAGGTTGTCGTCGAGCGCCGATGCGAAGATCACCCTCGGGGCGCCCAGCATGTCTCCGCTGACCGCGCCATAAATCGAGATCACAACGCCGGCGAGCAGCATCCTGCCTCCCCAGCCGCCGAACACTTCGACCGCAGCAGCCGCCAGCGGCGCCTCGGTCTGGTTCGCGAGCTCGGGCCCGAGCACGCCCTGCGCCACCGTTTGCAGCCCGATGTAGAGGATCAGAAGACCGCCAATTCCCATCGCTAGCCCCAGCGGCACGGTTCGCGATGGCTTTCTGATCTCTCCACTGGCGTTCAGCGCACATTCCGCCCCGCTGAAGGCAAAGAACAGCATGATGGCGCCTGCCCCAATGTCGCGTGCGGAAGGCCATTCCGGAATCGCGAGATTCTCCAGGTTGATGACGAACAGTCCGGCGATCAACAACAGCAGCAGAGGAATCAGCTTGGCGAGCGTGTTGAAGACGTACAGCCGTACTCCTGACGTGACCCCGCGGATGTTCACGACCGTCATGAACGTGAAGAGGGCGATGATGAACACGCCACGGGGAATGCTCGCGCCGAGCACGGGGAACGCGATAGCCATGACTTCGACCATGGCGACGGTGATGGCGGCATCCGACAGCGCCGAATAGCCGAACCAAAACAACACCGACGCGATGAATCCGGCAAACGGTCCGAACGCCTCTTCGATGTAAGCGTAGGCACCGCCGCTGCGGGTGATGCGGCTGCCGACCTCCGCAAAGCACAGGAAAACCAGCGCCACGGCAACCGAACAGATGACGTAGGCGACAATCGCGGCGGGCCCGAGCTCTGCGGCGATGCGGCCAGGCAGGACGAAGATGCCCGCGCCGACCACCATGTTCACAACGCTCAGGCCAAGCGCGCCGGGCCCGATCACGCGCACCAGCCCCTCGTGCCGCGCGCTTGCCGGGTGCGAATGGCTCACGATATGGGCGCTCTCCTCGGGCGATCCCAGATGTTCTCGAGTTGGCGCTTCGCCTGCGACCGGCGATCCGGGCGACAGGGAGGGTACGCCTTCCGCGCCGAGCGGCTATGGCACCGATGGGCGGGGCCGATTGTTCGATCTTCGTCGCTCGATCTCCAGCACCAAGTCGCCAGGCACGGACGAAGGGTGCGGCAGGGTGGTGAGCAACGTGTTGAGCTTCTCGATCTCCGCGGAATAGTCAGGGAGGTGGTGCCAGTAGATTTGCTCGAGGCGCTGCTCGTTGCGGGCGGCCCTCCGCTCGCGGGCGTCGAGCCCATACACAAGGGTTCCGGGCACACCTGCTCGGCGTTCGAAGGGCGCTGAATACAGGCCGACGTGATAACCGCGCAGCCATGCCCTGAGGCAAATCTCGTAATCAGAGTGGATGCCGGGTTCTCCAGGGGCCGATAGACCGTAGTCGAACCCGCCGAGCTCGAAGTACAGGTTGCGTTTCATGAAGATTGGGCCGATGTTCACGCCGTGGACGAAGCTGAACGGGATGCCCGTTTTCGGGTCGACATGAGGGATGCGATCGGCGGCGTCCGAGTAGGCGTAGTCGCTGCCGAATCGCACCTTCCCTTCGCCGAAAAACCGTCCTTGAAACCCTCCAAGATCGCCAGCCCCGGATGAGCGTCGAACAACGCCAGCGCCTCGTCGACCCAACGGCCATCGGGCGGCGGGATGTCGTCGTCTTGAAGAATGCACACGACATCACCCCTGGCCAGGTGAATAGCGCGGTCGTAGGCGCGGATCTCGTGAAGATCGTTCGAGCGAACCACGAAGTCGTTCGGGTGCTCCTTCTGAGGTCGTGGAGTCTTTTGAACAACCCCATTGATCTCAGAAGTGAGCCCCGATGTGAACAACCTACTTAGAAAACACACCTAGCCATCGAGCACGTGGGGACTGGAATGGTTGAGTGGTGCATGAGGGCGTGATTCACGATTTCGACGCGCTCCTCAGGCGATCGCAAGTGTCCTCGAATTGGCGAGGCTGCGAGGGTGGGGCTTTCAGAAAGCATGGGCGGCGTGCACTACGATGCACACGCTGACGTCGAGGGTAGCCCGTTCAGGGACTCGGGCGGGACAGGCGGACAAGAGGGGGCGGGGTGACCGAGCACTCGATCGCTGCACAGGCACGCGCGGAGAAGAGCAAGCTCAAGAAGGTCATGGGGCCCCGCGATCTGCTGCTCTTCTATATCGCCTGCGCTGCTTCGATGCGCATCGTGGCGCTGTCGACCGAAAACGGTCCGAGCGTGCTGGTGCTCTGGGTGCTCGGCTTCTTCCTCTTCTACGTTCCGCTGGCGTTCACGACGGTCGAGCTCACCTCCCGGCACCCAGACGAGGGCGGTATCTATATATGGGTGCAGCGCGCCTTCGGCGACTTCCATGGCTTCATCACGGCGTGGTTCTACTGGGCCACCCTCGTCGTTTACTTTCCGGCTGCGCTGATCTTCTCGGCCAGCAACGCGGCGTACGTTATCCCGCGCTGGTCGTATCTCGCCGAGAGTCCCGGGTACCTGATGGCGGCGTCGCTGGCGGGACTCACCATTGTCGTCGTGGTCAACGTCCTCGGTCTCGACGTCGCCAAGCGTCTCCACAACGCCAGCGGTTATCTGAACATGGGGGTGCCCGGGTTGATGGTTGTGGGGCTGGGCCTCCTCACGTGGGTCAACTACGGCTCGGCGACCGAATTCTCGCTGCGCAGCGTCACGCCGACTTTCGGCGGCCTCCCCGACGTCATCCTGCTCGCCGCCATCGCTTACGCGTTCGCCGGACTCGAGGCGGCATCGGTGATGAGCGAAGAGGTGCAGGACCCCAAGCGCAACGTCCCCCGCGCACTCGCCATCGCCGGTGTGATGGTGCTCTGCATGTACATCCTGATTTCCTGGACGATTCTGACGGTGCTCCCGGCAGATCAGGTTACAGGCCTGACCGGGTTGCCCGACACGGCTCGGGTTGCCGGAACGAGGCTGGTTGGCGCCACGATGGGCGGCGTGCTGGGCTCACTGGTTGCGCTTTGCCTCTGTGTTGCGTCGTTCGGAACGGTGAGCGCCTGGATGGCGACCGGCGCGCGGGTGCCGTTCGTCGCCGGGCTCGATCGCTACCTTCCGGCCGCCTTCGGAACCCTGCACCCGAAATACGCTACCCCGCACGTATCGGTGATCACGCTCGGTATCACGACGGCGGGATTGATCATCCTCGGTAGCATGGGAGGCACCGCGCAGCAGATCTATCGTATTTTCATCAGCCTCGAGATCGTCGTCTATTTCATCCCGTACCTGTACATGTTCGCCGCGCTGCTCGCGATGCAACGACACCTCGCAGTGGAAGGTGTACAGCGCGCTCCGTTCGCGCCCTATGGCGCTTACTTCGCCGGCGGTACGGGCTTCGTAGTAACCGCGGCGTCGCTGGTGTTCGCCCTCACCCCGAGTGAGAGCGTCGCCGACCCGACGTTCTTCTACATCACCGTCTTCGGGATAGTGGCGGCGCTGACGGTCGTCGGCGTGGGCTTGTACGCCAGCGGCAAGATGCGGCGGCGACGTTTGGAAGGGTCTGGAGGCTAACAACTATGAGTGACGACGTTCGACAACGTGTTCTTCGACTGCTGGCCGAGTCTCCGTTCATCGAGGGGCACAACGACGCCCCGATCCAGCTGCGAGAACGGTCGGGCAACGACTTGAACCGCTTCGACCTGAGTCGCTTCGACTTCGAGGACACCAGCG
>CAXWPL010000002.1:0-767325 GCA_963666215.2 Acidobacteriota bacterium | reverse complement strand
ACGGCGGTGATCAAGCGGCGACGAAATACTCAACGCTGGATCAAATCGACAGGACCAACGTCGAAGACCTGGAGGTGGCGTGGGAGTGGAGTCACGGAGAGAGGCTCAGTGAAGGGTACGCACCGTCCCGGGCAAGTTCGAGGCGACGCCCCTGATGATCGCCGGCGTGCTCTATCTGAGCACGCCGTATGGACGGGTCGTCGCCCTTGACGCCGACACGGGATCCGAGCTCTGGAGCTACGACCCGGGCACCTACAAAACCGGACAGGGCTATGCCGGAATCGGATTCGTCCACAGAGGGGTGGCTCCCTGGTGGGACGGCGAACGGCTGCAGATCTTCCTCAACGTACGGGCGAAGCTCGTTCGCCTGGATGCCGCGACTGGTCGTCCTGTGACTTCCTTCGGAGACAACGGCGTGGTCGACCTCAGCCAAGGCTTGAGCCGCGAGATCGATCCTCGGCATTTCGAGACGCGATCGCCTGCCGTCGTCTACAAGGACTTGGTCATCGTCGGAAGCCACATCCCGGATCCGTTGATCTTCGCTTACGATCCGCCGGGGGACGTTCGAGCGTACGACGCCCACTCGGGACGTCAGGTATGGCGCTTCGAGACCGTGCCGCGTGAAGGCGAGTTCGGGAACGACACGTGGGAGGGGGACTCCTGGAAGGACACCGGGCACGTGAATGTCTGGGCGCCCATGTCGCTGGACGAGCAGAGGGGCCTCTTGTTCCTGCCGGTGAGCACCCCGAGTCACGATTTCTATGGGGGTCGGAGACACGGTCAGAACCTCTTCGCCGAGTCTCTGGTTTGCCTCGACGCCGAGACCGGCGAGCGGCGATGGCATTATCAGCTCGTTCATCACGGAGTCTGGGATTACGATCTTCCTGCAGCGCCCAACCTCGTGACCATCGAGGTCGAGGGCCAGCGAGTCGACGCGGTGGCCCAGGTCACGAAGATGGGATTCACCTTCGTCTTTGATCGAGTCACCGGTGAACCGGTCTGGCCGATCGAGGAACGACCGGTACCGCAGAGCGACGTGCCGGGAGAGAGCACCTGGCCGACCCAGCCTTTTCCCACCAAGCCTCCACCGTTCGCTGAACAGGGCGTCAGTCTCGACGACGCCTTCGACTTGACACCCGAGCTGAAGGCCGCGGCACAGCAGGAGATGAAGGGGTACCGGCTCGGGCCGATCTACACACCGCCCTCTGTCGAGGGGACGCTCACACGACCCGGCGCTCTCGGTGGAGCCAACTGGGGAGGGGCGGCGTTCGATCCCGACACCAGCTATCTGTACGTGAAGAGCTCCGAGGGACTGCTCTTCGCGCGTCTCGAGCGGGCCGAAAGGAGCACCAGAACCGGTACCGACAGCCCCGTTGAAGCACCGTCGCTCGGTCCAGGAGTGACGGAACGATGGCCGAGCGACGCAGAATGGACGATGGCTTCATCACGCGGCGCGTTCATGGGGGGCCTGCCCTTGCTCAAGCCTCCTTACGGGACGCTGACGGCAATCGACCTCGACGAGGGGACCATCGCATGGCGCGTGACGCTCGGGAGCACCCCGGGATTGCGGAATCATCCGGCTCTTCAGGGCGTACGCCTTCCTGCCCAGTTGGGAGCCCAGGGCCCCCCGGGAGCGATCGTGACGAAGGGCGGCCTCGTATTCGTGGGCGGCGGTGACACGGCGCTTCATGCGCTTGACAAGGCGACGGGCAAGGAGCTGTGGCGGGCACTGTTGCCGCAGCCGACGACCGGAACGCCGATGACCTATCGGACGGCGTCTGGACGTCAATACGTCGTCATCGCGACGGGCTCGGGAGAGGACGGGCTTCTGGTTGCCTTCGCCTTGCGGCCGGAATCGAAGACCGAGTGACTTCCATGGCTGCATATAGAGAACTCCGAGGAAAAGTGGCGACCAATGCCGCAGCTGAAGAGGCGTGACGGCCCGTTCTTGACGGCGATCACCATCGCGGGCCTGCTGTGCCTTGCACCCCAGAGTCATGACCCGAGCCATGATCCGGAGTCCTCCTCCCTGACGCTGGAGAGTTACTTCGAAGGGCGGTGGCTCTCACGGCCGCAATGGTCGCCGAACGGACGTTACCTGAGCTTCCTGTGGACCGATTGGGAAAGCCAGAACCTCTACGTCGTCGAGCCGGAAGGCGGGGAGCCGACCTCGTTGACGCGCTCGACTGACTTCATCGGGGGAACCGGAAGTTGGAGCGTCGATGGAAGCTTCGGCAGCTGGTCACCCGATGGCTCGAGCATCGTCTACAGTCACCGGGGCGATCTGTACAGGGTCGCCGTGCCGGCAGGCGATTCGATACGCCTCACCGATACGGTCGAGGCGGAAACCGCCCCGTCCTTCGCACCCGACGGGCACCGTCTCGCGTACCTGCGGGACGGCAACGTCTACCTGCTCGGGCTGGAGGACGACGGGCAGTCGCGGAGGGTCACCGCGGACGGGCGTGGGCGCGGACCCCTGCGGTGGTCTCCGGACGGCGAGAAGATCGCGTTCGGGATCAGCGATCCTGCCGCGGTCAGTTGGGCACGGCCGCCGTACTCCGGCCCGTTGCTCGCGTTCAGATGGTCCAGACGGGTGACGACCGATGCTGCAGTCGTGCAACTTGACGGCGACCACCCGCCCGTCCGGATCCTGGCAGGTTCGACCCATCAGGAACGCGTCCTCGACTGGTCTCCCGACAGTGACGCCGTCCTTGTCGAGCGCCAGAGCCGCGACACGAAGAGCCGCACGCTCTTGCTTGCCGATGCTGATGGAGCGAAGACGGAGAGCCTGTACGCCCAGGTCGACGACAAGTACATAACGCCCAAGGATCGTATGGCGGAGTTCTCACCGGATGGTCGATCGGTACTGTTCACGAGCGACGAGGATGGCTGGAACCATCTCTACTTGCAGACCATCGACGACGGACATCGGCGACAACTCACCTCGGGAGCATTCGAGGTCAGCTATCCGGAGTGGACCCCGGACGGGAAACGAGTCGTGTTCGTCGCGACCGATCCCGGCCCCGAGCAGCGCCAGATCTTTCTGCTGGACGTCGAACGGGGAGAGAGGCGGCCCCTGACTGATCACCCGGGGACGAACACCTATGCGCTCCCGTCCCCGGACGGACGTCACGTGGCCTATATCCGGTCGGATTATGCACATTTCCCCGACCTCTGGGTCATCGGCCTCGACCGGGAGAGCCGTCCCGAGCAGCTCACTAGCTCGATGACGGCGGAGCTCCAGCAGCACGATTGGCAGCCGCCGAAGATCATCACTTATCCGGGAAAAGGCGACCTCCCGATCGCGGGACAGCTGTTCCTGCCCTCGGAGTTCGATCCTCGCCAAGAGTATCCCGGAATCGTGCATCTCCACGGAGCAGCCATCGATCAAGCCGTCTTCCTCGGGCCGGGTCCCAACAAGACCCACGTCACCTGGTGGGCATGGCACCAGCGTCTGGCGGACCTCGGCTACGTGGTATTCAGCATGGATTATCGCGGCAGCTACGGCTACGGACGCGATTTTCGCACTGCCGACTACCTAGCGCTCGGTGACGACCCCATCGTTGATGTCGTTCGCGGGGTCGATTACCTCAAGAAGCTCGGTTACGTGGACGAGCAGCGATTGGGTGTCTACGGGCTCAGTACCGGCGGCCGCATGGTCATGACCGTCCTGTTCAAACATCCCGATGTGTTCCAGGCCGGCATCAACATCGCCGGAGGATTCGACTACTTCGTCGAAGGAGGGCCCTGGGATGTCCGGAACTCGTGGGTGCAGAATCGCCTGGGAACTCCGACGGAGAACCCGGAAGCCTTCTTCAGTGCTTCTGCGATCAACTTCATCGACGGGCTCAGCGTTCCGCTGTTCACCCTCCAGGGAACCGCGGACACCGCCGTCAACCTCACCAATTCGATCAAGCTGGTGGATGAGCTCCTGAAGCGCGGCAAGCGATTCGAGTTCGAGATCTATCCCGGCGAAAACCACTTCTTCGCCCGCCAGCGGAGCTGGCTCGACGCGTTCGACAAGATGGAACGCTTCTTCGACGAGCACCTCGGTCATGATGCGGCCCGTAGTCGGTAGGAGGCAGCGGAAACGGAGGCACCTGTCAAGCACATGGATGCTCCTGTGCAGTACGGCACTGGCGTCGACGTCGGTGCTGTTCATGTCGGCTGGGGTCGGCCAGGGCAGCGGCGAGGAGCAGCAGGGGCAGCTCGAAGCGCCGAGGGGTGGGGCCGTGGTGGGCATAGCCATCACTCCGGAATTACTGGCGCGTGGTCGCAGGGTCTACGAGAGGAGCTGTGGAAGCTGTCACGGAGCGTCGGGCGAGGGAAACCCGCCATCAGGTGGATTCCCGGCGGTTACACCAGCGGATCTGCGCAAGGCCCCACTCATGTCAGGCCGCACGGACTCTGATATCGCCAGGATCGTTCGTTACGGCGCCTTTCAGATGCCGCCGAGTCCAGGCATCGGCGGAGACGATTTACTGGGGCTGGTCGCGTTCGTACGCAGATTCAGCGACCCGGAGGTCGAGACTGTCGATCCGGAGGCCGCTGCCCAAGACCGGGTAGAAGACTATCAGCCTGTCACTGGCGGCATGTTGGAGGAGCCGCCCGATTCCGACTGGTTGATGTTCCGGGGTAACTATCGAGGATGGGGCTACAGTCCTCTGAGACAAATAACGACCCGCAATGTCGATAATCTACAACTCGCCTGGTCCCGGGCCATGGAATCCGGTGGACAGTACACGACACCACTCGTTCATGACGGGGTGATGTACCTGGCCCATCCCGGCGATGTCATCCAGGCGCTCAATGGGCGGTCCGGAGATTTGATTTGGGAGTATCGCAGGGGCGGGCAGGAGCGTCGACGGGTTCGCAACCTGCGCAACCTGGCGATTTTCGAGGACAAGATCTACACGTTCACTTCGGACGGCTTCCTCCTAGCGCTCAGTGCCGTGGATGGCTCCATTGTCTGGCAGACCAAGGAAGCGGAACCAGGCTCGGGTATCGGCCACATGGGAGGGCCCTTCATCGTTGATGAGAAGGTCGTCAGCGGGCGGTCTTGCAGCGCGGTGGGTGGCCCGGGAATCTGCTACATTGCCGCACACGACGCACGCACAGGCCAGGAGTTATGGCGGACCTACACGATTCCGAAGCCGGGTGAGCCCGGGGACGAGACCTGGGGCGACGTGCCGTGGGAGGAGCGCCTGCACATCAACACATGGGGCAACGTCCCGAGCTACGACCCGGACCTCAATCTGATCTACTGGGGGACCTCCGTCCCCGCGCCGTCTCTCGAGGTACTGCGGGGTACGGCAGGGCTCGATGTCCTCTACTCGAACAGCACCATCGCCACCGATGCCGACACCGGCGAGATCGTCTGGTACTACCAGCACCTGCCGCGCGACAATTGGGATCTCGACCACGTCTTCGAGCGATTCCTGGTGGACGTCGAGGTCGCACCGGACCCCTCCGAGGTGGAGTGGATCAGCCCGAACGTCACTCTCGGTGAGCGGCGCCGCGTGATCACCGGTATGCCCGGCAAGACCGGGATCGTCTACACGCTCGATCGGGAGACCGGGGAGTTCCTCTGGGCGCGCCAGACGCTCCACCAGAACGTGATCACCGACATCGACCCCGCGACCGGGAAGGTGTCGGTCAACGAGGACGTCATCGTGGGGCCGTTCGAGAAGATCCTCGTATGTCCGTCCAGCGGGGGTGGTAAGAACTGGCCCGCCGGAGCTTACAGCCCGCGCACCGGGTTGATGTATCAGCCCCTTCAGAACATGTGCATGTATATGACCGGGATCACCGACAAGCCGACGCCGGCCGAAGGCTACGCAACAAGCAGGATCTTCTTGAAGGACCCGACATTGCCGGAACCGTACAAGGTGGGTCAGGTAGTGGCTGTAGATCTCACCGACGGGCGCACCGAATGGCTTCATCAACAGCGAGCAGGCATGATTGGCACTTTGCTGTCTACGGGCGGGGGGCTGGTGTTCGGCGGCGACGTCAACCGCCGGTTCAAGGCTCTCGACGCTTCGACAGGGGAAGTACTCTGGGAGACAATCGTGAGCGGGCCCGTTTCCGGGAGCGCCATCAGTTACGCTATCGACCAACGCCAATATGTAGCGATCCCCGTGGGGGGGGATACTGCCTCTCCCGAAAAACGGGTCTTGTACCTGCACCACGAAATAAGGCCTCCGCAGGGCCTCAACGCGATCTTTGTCTTCATGTTGCCGGAACGAGTGTTGGAACGAGAGAATAATGCGTCGAGGACGCTGACATCTTGGCTCCTACTTCCGCTAGGCATTATGCTCTTGCTGACAGCCTGGTGGTTTCTGCGTAGGCTGATCGCGGCACGGTCCCAGGCTCCGTGACTGGGGTTCATGCAGAAGAGCATCCGGGGCACTGTCAACTTAACCGCCCGAGCCTTCCGCCCAGTGAGTCCTGCATCCGCAGAGACGGCTTCTCAGGAAGCGGTGGCTTCCTGCCAGGCCATCATGGATCGGGCGCGCAGCAGCCGGTAGTCTGCTGCTCGCAAGCGGTGCCGTCCAAGTCGGAAGAGGTTGAGAACGGCACCGTGTACGACCAGAAAACGTTGAGCCTGCGCTGCTGAGTTGAACCGCCGCATCTGCCTTTCCCGCTGGCGAGTCGGCTGATGCGAGACCTCGGCTCGGTTGTTCGCGTAGCGCACGGTGACATGTTCCACTGACGGCATCACGCTTCTGTGCGCGGCCCCATAGCTTCTGAGCTTGTCGGTGATCAACCATCGCGGTTCGCTCCCTTGCCCTTTCAGCAACTTGCGGAAGAACCGCTCAGCCGCACGCCCGTCTCGCCGTCGCTGCACCAAGATGTCGATCACGTCGCCGTCCTGATCAACGGCGCGCCACAGGTAGTGGCGCTCCCCGCGGATCGTGACGAACACCTCGTCCAGGAACCACGTGTCCCCCAGACGACCCTGTCGCTGACGTAGCTTTCGGGCGTAGTCGGGGCCAAACTTCCCACACCACCGCCGAATCGTCTCGTAGGTGACCTCGACCCCGCGCTCGGCCAGCAGATCCTCGACGTCTCGGAGGCTCAGGCAGAACCGGTGGTAGAGCCAGACTGCGTATTTCGGCGATTGTGATCGCCTGTTTCGGCAAGGTGATCAGCTGTTACGGCTGATGGTGATCACTTGATCGGAGCGAAGCGACGGTAGGTTATCTCTTTCTTGAGAGTGGTTGTTGGAAGAACAGGAGCAGCGGCTGTGGAGCCTGTGTGGCGGCGCGGAGCGCCGTCCAAGGGACGGTGGTAAACGCGAAGCGTTTTCCACGGGCCCGGCAGGATCCACAGCCGGTCGGCGGCGGCCGGGCCCGATGTGGTGAGGCAGCTACCAGGCGCATGATCTAGTCGCCCGAGTCGCGCTCAGCGGCGCGGATTTCCCGCATCGAACGGCCCTTGAGCTCGAGCTTGTGCGCAGCGTGGATGAGCCGATCGCAGATCGAGTCAGCCACGGTCGGCTCACCGAGTGCCTCGTGCCAAGCCGAGATCGGTAGCTGCGAGGCGATCAGCGTAGCCGCTCGCTCGTGCCGATCCTCGATGACCTCGAGGATGTCGCGACGCTCGGCGTCGGTGAACGGCGTCAACAGCCAGTCGTCGATGATCAGAAGATGCGTGCGCGTGATGCGCCGCAGCAGTCTGGGGTAGGAGCCATCGCCGCGGGCGATGGCCATGTCCTGGGGGAGCCGGGAGCCGCGCACGTAGTAGGCCGTCAAGCCCGCGCGACAGGCTTTGTTGGCCAAGGCGCAGGCCAAGTAAGTTTTACCGGTGCCGGTGGGTCCGGTGATCATGACGTTGAGCGATTCGTGGATCCAGTCGCAGCGGGCCAGTGCCATCAGTGCCTGCCGGTTGAGACCACGGCGGGCCTTGAAGTCGATGTCCTCGATGCAGGCACCGGGTTGGCGCAGCTTGGCTTGTTGGAGCCGGCGGGTGAGCTTGCGTTGCTCGCGGGCCGTGTACTCGGCATCGAGCAGCATGCCCAGCCGTTCCTCGAAGCTCAGCTTGGAGTGAGAGCTCGATTCGATCTGTTGCTCGAAGGCCTCGGCCATGGCGAGCATCTTCATGGAGTGCATCTTCTCGAGAGTCGGCTGGTTCAGCATGAGGTGTCCTTGGCGTAGTAGGCAGCACCACGGATGTTGTCGTGGGTGGGCACGGAGCCGATGTACTGGTCGTGGAGCGGCACCCTGTCCATGCCGCTGGCGAGGATGTTCCGGACGGTTCGATAGCGACACGAGCCGAGCTTGTCGGCGCGATCGCAGGCGGCTTCGAGACGGTCGGTGCCGTAGCGCTTCGAGAGCCGCTGCAGCCCGAGGCAAGATCGATACCCCTGCTCGGGGTGAGGCATCGAGGCGAGCAGATCGGCAACGACGCGGGAAGCGGCCGGACCGGTATTGTCAGCCCAGCTCATCAGCCGCGATGGGCTCCACTGGGCATGCGCACGGTGTGCTGCGGGCATGTGCTCGGGCCGACTCGAGCAGCCGCCCTTGCCCTGGAGCCTGGGGTGCGAGGCCACGCGCTTGCCCTTGAAGAGGACCTCTACCACCGAGCGCGTGTAGCGTGCCTCGACCAGCTCGTGTACGAGCTGATAGGGAACCGAGTAGTCGTTGCGCTCGACAGCAACGTGGTAGTCGATGTTGACCCGGCACGGCGTCCAGGAAGTGATCTCGTAGCGGCCGGCGGGAAGCGGCTTGAGAGCTGGCCGATCGAGGCGCTCGAACAGTTCACGGCGAGACACGCCGAGCTTCTGTAAGGGGCGATCGTTGAGCCGATCGAGCAGCTCACGGATGCGGCGGTTCAGATCGTCGAGACCGAAGAAGGTCTCGTCCCGCAAAGCTGCCAGGATCCAGCGCTGCGCCAGCAGCACCGCCGCCTCGACCTTGGCTTTGTCCTTGGGCCGATAGGGCCGAGCCGGGATGACCGCGGCACCGTAGTGCTCGGCCAGGTCGGCGTAGGTGCGGTTGACGGTGGGATCGTAGCGGCTGGCGGTGGTAACGCCGCTCTTGAGGTTGTCGCAGACCCATATCTGGGTGCACCCGCCGAAGTACTCCAGCATCCCCTCGTGGGCGTCGATCCAGCACCCCAGATCCTGGCTAGCTGTCGCCTCTGCGTAGGTCAGCGAACTGGCCCCCAGCACGCCCACGAACAGCTCGACGGGAACGATCTTGCCGGTGCGCCGCTCCACGATGTGGGGCCGCTTGCCGGAGAAGTCGACGAACGTCTTCTCGCCGGCACGATGCACCTGCCGCATCGCTGGCCGCAGCTTGCTGCGCCACTCGCGATACCGCACACAGAACTGTGTGTAGCGGAACCCTTCCGGATGCGCCTCAAGATACTCGTGCCAGAGCAGCTGCAGCGTCACCCCGGGCCGCCGCAGTTCCTGGTGGATCCAGGCGCAGTGCGGCATCGGCCGCTCTGTCCCCGTCGGCGGCGCCGGCGGGAACAGCTTCGCCTCGATCGTCGCCTCATCCAGCTCGGTGGGAAGCGGCCAGCTCAACGGTGCCTGTCAACGCGGATGAGACGGTGGTCACGAGTAATTAGTGAGCATTCTCGAGGGTGGCAGGCTTGTTGATCCAGACGGCGGTGGGGATCGCCGGCGGTCGGGGCGGGTGGTTGACGAAGCGCTCAGGTCGCGCCCGGTAGGCGGCCAGCAGGACTTCGGCACGCCGGTCGCGGGTCTGCTGGGCGAGCCCATACTGCACCGTCGCCGGAGTCATCAGGCCGATGCCCGAGTGGCGATGCTGGTGGTTGTACCAGTGGAAGAACATGCGGCAAAAGAGACGGGCGTGTTCGATCGACTCGAAGCGAGCAGGGAACTCGGGTCGGTACTTGAGCGTCCTGAAGTGGGCCTCCGAGTAGGGATTGTCCGACGAGGTGTAGGGCCGCGAGTGTGTCTTGGTGACCCCGAGATCGGCGAGCAGGAAGGCGACCGGCTTGGAGGTCATCGAGCTGCCGCGGTCGGCGTGGATGGTGAGCTGATCAGGTCCGATGCGTTGCTGGAGCAGCGCCTGGTCGATGAGCTGCTCGGCCAAGGGACCGCTCTCGCGGTGCTGGAGAGTCCAGCCCACCACGTAGCGGCTGAACACGTCGAGGATGACGTACAGGTAGAAGTAGGTCCACTTGGCAGGGCCTCGCAGTTTGGATATGTCCCACGACCACACCTCATTGACGCGCTCGGCGAGCAGCTCGGGCTCGTTGTAGGGCGGGTGCACGAGCTGGTTGCGCCGCTCGCCGCCCTCGCCCTGGGCGGCGAGGATCCGGTACATCGTGCGCTCCGATGCCAGGTAGCGGCCTTCGTCCAGCAGCGTCGCCCATACCTGGGCAGGAGCGCAGTCGACGAAGCGCTCACTATGCAACTCGGCGAGCACCTCGTGACGTTCAGGCTCCGACAGCGCCCTCGCCGGCTTGGGCCGCGGACGGCTCGGTCGGCGCGCAGGCGGCCGACGGCGGCGGTAGATCGTCGCGTGCGAGGCGCCCAGCGTCCGGCACGCCGGGCGAGTCCCGATGATGGGAGTGAGTTGTTCGACGGTCTGCTCGATCATCGCTTGGTAGTCGCGTTGGCGCCCCTGGGCTCGAGCAGCTCTCCCAGAAGCGCGGAGACGTTTCCCTGCACCTCGATTACTCGCCGTGCCTTCTCGAGCTCCGCCTCGGCCCGCTCGGCTCGGCGACGCAGGTTGGCAAGCTGCGCGTCTCGGGGATCGGGCGCCGGCCGGCCGCGTAGCTTAGCCAGCGCCACCAATGCCCCGGCGTCACGCTGCTTGCGCCACACCGACAGATGCGACGAGTACAGCCCCTCGCGCCGCAGCAGCGCGCCGACCTCGCCGGGCTTCGAGCACCCGTCCGCCTCGCGCACCACCCGGACCTTGTACTCGGCGGTGAACTTGCGGCGCCGTGATCGCTCGACCAACTGGGGGTCGGGGGCCGGGACCGCGGGCTCGCGCGACGTCCGCTTTCGGTCGCCTCCGGCTCCCTGCACCGGACGTCCGGTGGCCTCGTGGTCTCCTGCACCGCTGTTGCTCAACTCCGACATTCTTGTGTCTCCGACCTCGCCCTCTTCCTCAGTAATTATCCAACCTCCATCGTCTCACCCCACGTTGGCAGAGAGGGGAGCGCCGAATCGACCGTGAGGAGACCGTGAACCTCGAACTGGCCAGAACGCGCCCAGCGCCCGCGGGTGCTCTCTACCTTGCCCATCCGGATGGCCAGGAGACCGCTGCGTTTCTTCCGGTAGACGAGAATGCCCCCGACTTTGCGGAGCAGTGGTTCGGCACGGATCTGCGGCTTCTAGTCAGAATCACCTGGGACCGAGGCGAACGACAGGTGGCCTTGGCGCTCGGCGTGGAGGAGCACACTTTCGCGGCGCGCTTGAATTTGACCGAGTGAGCCCTCTTCGGACCCGTTCTTCCGCCGCAGGGACCAGCCATCAACATTCTGGGCCTGTGAGCGCGGCTGTGAAACCCGCCATTCTGCTTGCTATCTGATTGCTACAAAAAAAGGCTCGCCAACTGGCGAGCCCTAACTTATTGATTTCAAAGATCCGACGCGCGGATTTGAACCGCGGACCTGCTGATTACGAATCAGCTGCTCTGCCACTGAGCTACGCTGGCGCAAAGGCGGATCCGGATCCGCCCTAGCTGCCGCTGGACAAGTGCGGGGTGTGGGGGCAGGACCGTGTCCCGTAAACGGGGCGCACCGCCAGACACTCGCTCGCGGCGCGCGGATCTGCCGGCGAAAGTTACGCCATGGTTACGCCGATCGCGCCTCGCGACCCTTCATCTGCCTCGATGTTTTTGCCGTAAGTCTCTGATTATGAACGGTTTATAGAAGTGGGCGCAGCAGGATTCGAACCTGCGACTTCCACCGTGTGAAGATGGCACTCTACCGCGGATGCGCCCAGCAGCAATCGGTGCGAGCGGTCGCCTCAAGCGCAGGCGAGTGCTGCACACGGGCCTCAGCAGCGACCTGGCGCGCCGGTGCCCCGTGTTGGCAGCAGCCTGCCCTGCGGGCACGGCGTTTCTGGGTCTTCGCGGTGACTCTATGGTGACTCACGCGAGGTCTTCGTTAACCAGATGCCGCGCCCAATGCCTCTAAGTCACTGCAAATACAAGAGATAAGAAAGTGGAGCTGAGGGGTCTCGAACCCCTGACCTCGTGACTGCCAGTCACGCGCTCTCCCAACTGAGCTACAGCCCCAGATCGGTCGGCGCGAGGCCGCCCGGCCGCACCATTCTACGCTCGCGGCCGCGTCCGGCAAGTGCCGGAAAAGTCTCCCGTCCTGTTCGGCGGCACGCGGGACGACCAAGGACTAGGCGGCGGACTCGGCTTTGGCGTTCGCGGCCTTCGGTGGTTCGTAGGGCGAGCCGCCGGTTCGCAGCCGCGCGATCTCCGCCTCGACCGTCTCGATGCGTACGTCCATCGCCTGGATCTGGACGATCAGGTCGTCGTAGCCTTCCACCCGAGACAGCGTTGGGCGGCGCTCTGACTCCAGTTGGGCGCGGTAAATCAAATTCCCGAGCCGCGAGAACTGCTCGCTCCGGCCACGCCGCAGGTTGCGCACATCGAGGTGCAACGAGGCCAGCCGTCCGTTGCGGCGAGCTTCCTGCTCGACCTGGCGCGTGATGTCGCGAATCTCCTGCCAGATGCGCTCGAGAGCCGATGCCTCGGTTCCGGTGTTCGGCGCTTCGTCTGTCTGCTGGCCCGTGTCTGCTGTCATGTCGTCTGCCTCTCCCGTCGTTTCGAGTTGCTCTGTTCCTTTCAACCTCGTGCATTCGCGCCTGGCGAGTGGCGTGACCAGCTGCCACAATGACCCGCGCCACGGCCCGCCGCCTGTGTACAACTTTACACATGCGGCTTGGTCATAACTACGGCGCACGCGCTACATCGTTTCGCGCGGAAGCGAATGGGGTCTGGTGGCCTTCTCAGACTTCAAATCTGATGGGGGTTGTCGGAAGACAGCTCCGCTGGGTTCGATTCCCAGGCGCTTCCGCCATTTTATCGCTTTTCGCTGATCGGCCTGGTTAGGAATTTGGTTACGAATGGCGCGAAAGCCGCGCTCTTGGCCCTATCTGCCAGCGTCTCGCGGGAAGCCACCTGTGCCTAGGAGTCCGTCCGAGTATCGGATAGACGCAAGGTGGGTCGAAGCGGCGAGTTGGCGAAGACGGAGATGTCGTAGAGATTGGCGCCCTACGACGGCATAGCCGAGCTGGCGCGACGGCACTTTCAAGCGGCTGCGGCGCTGTGGAGTAGTTCCCCGGAGGGCCGCGGCGCCATGCTCACTCCGTTGCGGAACAACTTCAGCAGATTGTGGGCCGTACACACGAGCTTCCACTCGCCCTGAGCCTTCCCGGTCCCCCGCATGGAGAACTCCCGGAACCCCATTGCCCTCTTGATCTGGCCGAACACCGGCTCGACGGTGACCCAGCGCCGCATCATCTTTCTGCGGCCCTCTTCCGTGTTCAGCACATGCTCCATGCGCTGCTTCGTGGTCAGCCCCTCCGGGGGCGGTCCCTCCGCTGTCGGTGGCTTGCGCCAATCGCTGTGCCTCAGCTTCTTGGGCGCCACCAGCGCCTCGATGTCGTACCACTCGAGCCGCTCCACATCTCGCTCCACCCAGTACCCCGCGTCTGCGCTGACCTGCTCGGGCACCAGCTCCAATCGGTCAACCACCTGGTGCACCATCGGCACCAGCCACCCTTTGTCGTTGGCTTGCTGGGTGACCTCGGCCGCCACGACGATCTGGTGCTGCTCGTCGACCGCTGCCTGGGCGTTGTGCGCCTGGATGTAGGCGCGGTCCGCCGACTTCATGATCCGACTGTCGGGATCCGTGAAGTTGTACTGCGCGTTGTCCTTCGGCTTGCTGGGCTCCTTGCCCTTCTGCTCGGCTTTCTCCGTAGCTTGTTGCTCCAGCGCCGCCATCGCCCGCTCGATCGCATCCAACCTCTTGGCCGGGTCGGCCAGCTCCTCAGGTAGCTCGTCTCCGCGCTTGTCGGCGCCGTAGCGCGCATCTTCGGCTTCGTCCAGGGCGACGCATTCTTGCAGGTACGTACGGATCTCGGTGCGCAGCCGCTTGCGCTCCCTTTTCATCCGCCCGTAGCTCATCGCCTTGTGCTTGGAGGCGTTAGCCTTGATCTTCGTGCCGTCCACCGCCACGTAGCCCAGCTTCGCCATCCCCGCTTGCGCGCAGATCGTCAACACCTGCTGGAACAGTCCTTCCATCGCCTCGAGGTGCCTGGCACGAAACGCTGCGATCGTTCGGAAGTCCGGTTCGTTGCCCGCACACAGCACCCGGAACCCGACATTCTCTCGCGTCGCCTGCTGCAGCTTCCGCGCGCTGCGCACCCCGACCGCGTAGCCGTACAGCAGCAGCTTGGTCATCATCACCGGGTGATACGGTGGGTAGCCGGCCTTGTCCTCGTTGGCCATCGCACCGTAGCTGAGCTCGGTGTCGTCGCCAAATCCAACGCCGCCGATGGCCGTATCGATTTCGCGTCGGGTCACGCCTACGAGCGCCGCGAGGCCAACCGCGGCCCTGTTGCTCGTGTAGACCTTCGCCCGCACGCCGCCCAAGAAGGCGGTCTGTTGAACGTCAAGGCCGTTCAGCACGCTGCCGAAGGCTACGGACTGGGTGCCCCAGTGAGCCGAGGCGCTGACAACGAAGCCCCAACGGCCGTCCAGATAGTAGGTGTAGTCGGCCTCGACGCCGTGAGCCTCGTCGTCGCTTCCGTCCGGCGACTCGTACGACAGGTAGGAATAGCCACCGAAGAGCTCGGCACGTGGTGGTGCCTGCGCGGCAGCCGGGGCAGCGTAGAAGGACAGCGGGAGGGCTGCCAGTAGGGCTACGGCGAGCTTCTTCACTTCACACCTCTCTTGTGCACATTGGCGCCGTATCGGCCAAAGGCTGGCCGGTACGCGACGCGTTTTGTTGAGGTGGGAGGTGGCAACGCTTAGCGTTGGCGATTGGCTTCGCCTCTGAGCCGGTGCTGGCCCCAGCTGGGCGGCGCCTTTAGAGAATGATATATGTACCCGCCGGCCGTTCCACAACCCTAAATTCGCGCCCAGTGCAGTTGCGCGAGAGCGGCTGAAACCATTCCCCTCGTAAGTGCAAAGGGTGTCTCAGTGGTGCAAAAAGACGCGTCGGCCGAGCGCCTGGCCGAGCTCATGGTCGCCTACCAGGGCGGCGATCTCGCGGCCTTTGACGCGCTATTCGCCGAGCTCTCGGTACCACTGCGGAACTACCTGGCCTCGCTGGCGCGAGACCTGGCTCGGGGTGAGGACCTGATGCAGGAGACGTTTTTGCAGATGCACCGCTCGCGGCAAACGTACATGCCGGGTCGGCCAGTAAAGCCCTGGGCGTTTGGTATCGCGCGCCACGTCTTCTTGATGTCGCGACGAACCGCGATGCGGCGATCACGTCACGAGACGAACCCCAGGGAAGAGCTGCCGGAGATGCCCGTCGCGGCGCTCGCGGAGCTGTTCCCGGCGCGCGACGGCCTGGGTCAGGCGCTGGCGCTGGTTTCGGAGAATCGCCGCGAGGCGCTGCTGCTACACCATATTTGGGGATTCACCTTCAGAGAGATCGGCGACATGCTGGGCATCACCGAACGCGCGGCCAAGTTGCGCGCGTTTCGCGGCATCCAGACGCTTCGGGAGGTTCTGGGAGCGGACATGCCCAACCAGGGACAGAGCGCGAACGCATGAGAGACGCGCACGCCCATGCACGTCGCGGAGTCGACGGATGAACGAGCGCCCAGCGGAGCTGCAGAGCCTGAGGGCCATCATCGGCGACGAGTTGAAACCTGTACGGCCGCTCGCCGCCCCGTGGGTACGGCTGCTCTACATCGCCCCGATCGCCGTCGCGGCCATGATCATGCCGTATTTGTACCATCAGATTCGCGATCTGGGGACGATCGGCATGCTGCTGGCCTGGGTGCCGATCGCGATCCAGCTTCTGCTCGCCCACGGCCTGCTGTTTCTGGCGCTGCGCGAGGGCATTCCCGGCTGGCGACCTTCGCAACGAGCCATCGGGGCATTGTGCCTGGCCGCGTTCACGATCCAGATCGTCGTCAACTATCTGATCTTCCTGCGCGCCCCGATGGGCGGGCTCGGGGCTTCGTTCAGTATGTGGATGGCGTGTTTCCGCACCGAGACGCTGATCGGTGTGCCGATTCTTCTAGGAATAGCCTGGCTCGTGTCGCGCACGCTGCCGCAGCGGCCCATGCTGGCCGGCTTCCTCGTGGGCACCGGGGCGGGGATGGCGGCCGATTCCTCCTGGCGGCTCTTCTGCCCCTACTCTGCTCCGACGCACGTCCTTCTGGGGCATACAGGCGGGATCTTGATCCTCGGACTGACGGGGTTCCTGCTCGGCTACCTGTGGACGCTCCACGCCCGCCGCGAGGAGCTGGGGCGGACCGCCTAGCCCTCCCACTCGGCGTCCCGACGACGGCGCGGTGGCGGATGGCTCCGGAGGCCAGCGGCGGGCAGTCGACCACGATCCGCGCGTTGCGCCACGGACAGGACTTTCTCGCGGAAACCTGAAACCAGACGACGGTCCGCCGCAAAGTCAACGCCAAGAACATGAGTTTCCGGGCTCGTCCCACTGCGGAGGTCACACACATGCAAGCGGCGCTGGCAGTTTCCCAGGCGACGTACTGGCACCTGAAGCAAGTCAACCTGTTCCACAGCCTGGCCGACTGGGAGGTGCGACAGCTGGGGAATATCGCCGACCTGAGGCTCTTCAAGAGCGGCGAAGAGATCTACCGCACCGACGACATCGCGGACCGCATCTACATCCTGCGCAGCGGCAAGGTGAAGCTGTTCAAGTCGGTCGGCGGCGACAAGGAAGTGATCATGGGCTTTCAGGGTCCCGGAGATGTGTTTGGTGAGGTCGCGGTGACAGGAGAGCCCGCTCGACAGGAATGCGCGACGGTCGTTGAGGATGCGTTCGTGTGCATGATCGACCGAGATCGTCTATTGGGCTACCTGACGCAGCACCCGGATCTGGCGTTGCAGATCACCCGGATTATCGCCAAGCGCCGCCTCGATCTCGAGGATCGCCTGATCGATCTGCTTTCGAAGGATGTGGGCCAGCGTCTGGCGCAGGCATTGCTGCGCCTGGCCGACGACTACGGCGACGACGATGAGCGGGGCACACGTATCGGGCTGCGGCTGACTCAAACCGATCTCGGGCAGCTCGTCGGCTCCACAAGAGAGACCACCAGCATGGCCTTCAATCGTTTCCGCCGCGCCGGCTACGTCGAAGCGAGAGGTCGAGTGATCTGGATCTTGGACCGTGAGGGGCTGGCCGCAATATAGGCTCGACGCGGTACACGGGTCAGGCAGGCTCCGCGGACGCTCACTGGCCTCGAGCGCGACTCGACGGACCCCTTGCCACCCGAGATCGAACGTCGGCGGATGTGGCCGAACCGCGACTGGCCTAGGGCCGCGGCGCGAAGCGCAAGCGCTCGCCGGGGAACGGCATCGACCAGGCGTCGGCACACGGGCCGCATCCGCACGCGAGCGGACCACTCGAAGCGTCGGGTTGGCGGTCGGCGGCTGCCTTCACCGTCGCCAGAAAGCTTGCGGCGCGTGCGTCGGTCAAGGCGCCGACGAAACGTGTGTCGTCGCGTTGACTGAAGAAGTCTTCGTAGTGGGTCACCATCGCATGTCGCACGCGTAGGTGGGCGAGAAGCTGTTCGGGATAGCCCTCGACGAGGTGCGCCGAAGGCAGACACAGGACGGCCAGATCGATCTCGAGCCCGGCGGACAATCCGTCGTAGCCGGCCGGGGGACCACTCGCCGCGTCCTGATAGTGAATCCGGAACCTCACCGTAGCCAGATCCTCGTCGAGCAGCTCGATCACGAACGCGAGCGTCCGACCGTCAACAAAACGCCGTATCGGGATCTCGCTCCATTCCTGGGTCCAGTCCTCTGTCAGCTGCCGGTGCGCGAAGCGGAAGAACCGGGAATGCGGAGCGTGATCGGAGGCGATGGCGCGGAAGCGGATCGGCAGCGGGTTGTCGTCGTCGTCGCGGAGCCAGATCCATTCGTTTGAATGTGGATCGAGCGCTTTCGAGCGTGCAGCGAGATCGCTGTACGGGGCGAGCATGTGGCGGCCGGTCGGGTTGACGTAGATTGCCGCGTTGCGCGCGTAGCCCCGTGCCACCGGGACCAGATCGCCCATGTGGTCGTAGTGCGAATGCCCAACCAGCAGGGCGCGCACGTCGTCCAGATCGAGAGGGCCAAGCTCGGCGTCGATCGCGTGCTCGTCGGGATCCAGCCGACCGAACAGTACTCTCGGCAGCGACGGATTCGTATAGAACGGAGCGGTCAGAAGCGCCGCGCCGCGCCAGCGGACGAGCATGCCCCCGGCGCCCAGATAGCGAACCGAAACCGTGTCGTCGGGCACATCTCCCGGCCCGGGCTCGTTGACTAACGGCACGCACGGCGGGGTGGTGAAGTCGAAGTGCGACAGTCCACTGTCAACGTGGTTCGGGGCATAGATGATGGGCACACGTCGTCCGGGTAGGCCGACCTCGATCCACAGCACCGCAACCACAAGCGCAAGCACGACTCCGCCAACAACTGCCACGCGGCGCATCGCGAGTCTTCGCCGCGTGGGTGACGGCGGCTTCGGCGGGCCGGGTGATTCGGGATCCGCACGAGCGGACGCGTGTGGGTTGGCGGGTATGACCATCGCGGCGCCATCATACATACTCGCGCATTCCCGACCTCCAGACGCCGTCGCACACGCCGTCCTCTCCGCCCGTGGCCAGGTTGAAGCCGGCCATTACCTCTCCAGCACGAGCCAACCGCCAAGCATGATCGAACAACTCGAGAATCTCGCCCGGGGAGCCGGAAACCTGCTGCTGCGGTACTACGGCTCGTTGTCGCGCGGCGACGCCCAGCACAAGGGTGGCCGCCGGCGCGACCTGGTGAGCCAGGCCGACATCGAAGCGGAGGCGTACATCCTGAAGCAGATTCCTGCCGCCGACGACGTTCTGGCGGAGGAAGGGGGAAGCCGGGAAGGTACGGGTGATCGGCTGTGGATTGTCGATCCCCTCGATGGCACGGTGAACTTCCTCCACGGGATTCCGTTCTGGTGCGTGTCGATCGCCGTCTATGAGAGGCACGAGCCCGTTGCCGCCGTGGTCCACGCACCTGCGTTGGCGCAAACGTTCACCGCGTCGGCGGGCTCGCCGATGCTCCTCAACGGATCGCCGGCCGAAGTGTCGTCGACCGCGGAGCTGGACGACTCGATTCTGGCCACCGGCTTCGCCTACAACCGCAATGCGCTGGCCGACAACAATCTCGACAACGTCGTCAGCCTCGGCCTGGCGGCCGCCGGCTTGCGCCGTTTCGGATCTGCCGCTCTCGACCTCGCGTACACGGCCTGCGGCCGGCTCGACGGGTACTGGGAGTTGCATTTGGAGCCGTGGGACGTGGCGGCGGGAATCCAGTTGGTGCGCGCGGGCGGAGGCACGGTGACGGATTTCGCCGGCGGCGTGGGCGGTTGCGGCGACTCGAACCTGCTCCACGGTCGCAACATCGTGGCGAGCAACGGTCGTGTGCACGAGGCCCTCAGAGGCCGTCTCGAACCCTTGCGCGGACTCTGAAAACTTACGCGGGGTGCAGACGACGCAGGACGCTAGGCGCGTGAAGCCTGCTGCCTCGCAGGGCGTGGTGACACGAGCGGCACCAACGCCAGACCCGCTACGAGCGCCAGCGTGCCGGCGGCGAGGTAGGGGTGCGCCGGGTGCACATCGTAGAGCCAACCCGCCATCAGAGGGGCCAGTGCGCGTGCCGCCGAGCCGACCGACTGCCCGAGCCCGAGCATGCCGCCTTGCTGATTGTGCCCGCTTTGCCGCGACAGCAGTGATGCGAGCGAAGGCGAGGCCAAGCCTTGCCCCACCGCCACCACCGCGAGTGCGAGCAGCAGCAAGGCCATCGTGGATGCCGGTGGAATCAGCAACATGCCGCCGCCGAGCAGTGCGGCGCCGGCGAGCGCCAACGTTCTTTCCCCCAGGCGCGGCGCGAGTCGGCCGATGAAGAGGCCTTGAACAATGATCATCAGCGTGCCGACGTAGGCGAGCACGAGCCCGAAGCCGCGTTCCTTGAGCTCGAAGCGAGCATTGGCCAGGAACGCCAGGGTTGTCTCCATCGACACGAACGCGAATATCGTGAAGAAGCTGGCGATCAGAACGAGCGCCGGCCCGTGCCACAGGCCTAGGGCTTCTCGGGGCTCTGTCGAGCGCGACTGCTGGCTCGAATCTCCCACTCCACCGCCGGGCAGTGGCGTCGGTTCCTCGAGTCGTCGGTAGGCGTGCAGGGCGTTGGCCGCGGCGAGGGCCGCTGCACATCCGGCCGTCACGGTGAAGCCAAATTGCCCGAGGCCGGCGCCCAGCGCCGGGCCGACCACGAAGCCGACCCCAATTGAGGCTCCGACCAGTCCCATGTTGCGCGCCCGTCGTTGCGGCGGCGTCACATCGGCAATGTAGGCCTGCGCCGTTGCCACGGTGCCGCCGAACAAGCCTGCGATGGCCCGCGCAACCACGAGCATCAGCAATGAGCCCGAGGCCGCCGTGACCACGAACGACATCGCCGACCCGGCGAGGCAAGCTACGAGCACCGGCCGGCGGCCGTAACGATCCGACAAGCGGCCTGCGGTGGTCGCTCCCAGAAGCTTCGCCGCCGAATAGGAGGTCAGCAGCATCCCGAGGCCAAAGCCGGTCGCGCCCAGCCGCATGGCGTAGAACGGCAACACAGGCAGCAAGAGCGCGAACGCCACCATGTCGACAAACACCGCGCCGTAGACGGGCCGCAGGCTCTGGGGAGCCGTCGCCTGGCGCGGCGAGCGTGCTGTGATGTTCTTCGGCATGAGCCGCGTGGCCTTACTGATCGGCGAAGACAGGGGCGATGAGGTTCTCCACGGGCGCGTAATTATCGGTCAATACGATGCCGCGGGCACGCTCCAACAAGATCCGCATCTCGCCGCCGTCGTGGCCAGCCTCGCGCCAAGCGAAAAGGTTACCCTCGAACTCCAGGTCGCCCGCCCGATCACCCAGGTCGTGCAAAGGCAGGCGGGCCGCCGATGCCGCGACAATGAACGTGTCGCGCTCGGCGCTGGTGCCGAGCGACTCGCTGGCGAACACGTATACGTGGTCGAACGTAAGGCTCAACGTGTTGACGAAGGCACCCAGGAACGTCCCCATGCCTGGGCGGTAGACGTCGATGACGTTGATCAGGTACACGCCATGATCCCCCAGCAGGCTGGCTATATCCTCGTTGAACTCGCGGGTGGTCAGGTGCCATGGCACGCCTAGGTCGTTGAAGGCATCGCCATACACGAAATCGTACGCTGAGCGCTCGCCCGAGGACTGCGCGCGCCCGTCCGGCGATCCCGAAGCTCCCCTGGGACCGGCCGACTCGCCTATCCCGAAGCGCTCGCGTTGCCGCAACTGGTCGCGGACGAAGTTGCGCGCATCGACCGTGTGAGTTCGGATGCGTGTTTCGCTGTCCGGCGGCAGTCCGAGCACGGCCTGCGCCGCGGCCTTGACCGCCGGATCGATCTCCGCGACGTCGATGCGGGCACCCGGGTATTCGGCCTCCAGGTAGCGAGGGAAGGTGAACCCGCCGCCGCCGATGAAGAACGCCCGTGGTGGCACGGGGCTGGTCGCCACGCGCTGGGTGATCGCCGCGTATAGGGTTTCGTAGGGGTACTCGAGACGCGTCACGTCGTCGAGTGCCACGTAGCTGTGAACCAGGTGGTCGAGCGCCAGGACCTTCGTATTGTCGATCTCGTCGGCGTCGTAGACCTCGATGGTGAAGTAGTTGCTCTCGTCGTAGTAGTCAACGTAGCTATCGTCCCAACGCAGCCCGAGAAAAACACCCCATTGCAGCGCCCAGTCGGAGCGACCCACGGTGAGCACCGAGGTAATCCCGAGCAGCAGTAGCCAGCCCACGAAGAACAACGTGGGAGGTCGTCGCAGCCGAAGCCCCAGCAGCAGGCCCAGGATGCCGAGAGCGAAGGCGATCCCACTGACGATTGCGCGGCTGCCGAACACATCGATGAGCACGTACCCGGTCAAGAAAGTACCCAGGATGCTGCCTGCCGCGCCGAAGGCGTAAAGCGAGCCCACAGTGGAGCCGATTCCCGCTCGCATACGGCTGTCGATGGCCGCCTTGGCCACCATCGGCGAGATGGTTCCGAGTATCGCGGAGGGCAGGAAAAAGGTGAGACCGACGCTGCGCAGAATCCACAGCGGCCACGACAGCGAAGCGGGACGCTCCCAGCTGCCCATCCAGTCCACCACCGGCAGAATCGACGCCGCCATCACCGACGCCAGCAGAAACAACGCCGGCAGCGCCAGCCGCGGCTGGTAAATGTCGGCGAGCTTGCCACCAACGTAGTTGCCGAGGGTGATCCCGGCCAGAACGACGCCGATGACCGATGTCCAGGTGTAGAGCGAGACGCCGAGATGCTGCGCCACCAGGCGCGCGGCGACGAGCTCGAGCGTCATGATGCACAGGCTGCTGAGAAACACGAGCGCGTAGGCCTCGCGGAGCGCATGCCCCGGTCGCGGCTCGCCCGCGGTGGTCTTGGCGGTCGTGGCCGGAGTTTCTGTGATCTCGTCGGCCGCGCGTTGAGTCAGATTTTGCATGCCGGGCAGCATATCGATCGCAAGCTTCGCGTGCTTCGCGCGGCTCTCCGATCGGGCAGAATGGATTGATGATCGAACGGTCCGATATCGAAGCGGCGGCCGCGCGCATTACGAGTCACGTTCGCCGGACTCCCGTCATGCATCTGGCAGGAGGGTTGGGGCTGGGGCTCCCGCTGACGCTCAAGCTCGAGCTTTTTCAGCATACCGGCTCTTTCAAGCCGCGCGGCGCCTTCAACCGCATCCTCTCGGCGCTCGTACCCGAGGCGGGAGTGATTGCGGCTTCCGGCGGCAATCACGCGCAGGCGGTCGCCTACGCTGCTCAACAGCTAGGCTTCCCCGCCGAGATCTTCGTTCCCGAAACAGCCCCCCGGATCAAGGTCGATCGGTTGCGAACCTACGGAGCGGCGATTCGCCAGGTCGGCAGCGTTTACGACGAGGCGCGCGAGGCGTGCGAGGAGCGCGCGGCACAGAGCGGTGCGGTGGTGGTGCATGCCTATGATCAACCGGAGATCGTCGCCGGTGCCGGTACGCTCGGAAGGGAGCTCGCCGAACAGTGCTCGGACCTCGACACCGTGCTCGTCGCGGTCGGCGGTGGTGGCCTTATTGGAGGCGTGGCCGCTTGGTTCCGCGACGACGTCCGTATCGTCGCGGTGGAGCCGGAACGTTGCCCGACGCTGCATGCGGCACTGCGGGAGGGCGAGCCCACCACCGTTGACGTGGGAGGGCTGGCGTCGGACTCGCTGGCGGCGCGCAAGATCGGCGCGATTCCGTTCGCCTGCGCGCGTCGTTTCGTCGACGAGTCCGTACTGGTTGCCGACGAGGCCATTGAAGCGGCTCAGGCGCTCCTGTGGGCCGAGCTGCGGCTCGTCGTTGAGCCCGGCGGAGCTACCAGCCTCGCCGCGTTGCTCACGGGCGCCTACCGCCCCGCTGAGGGCGAGAAGGTGTGCGCCCTGGTGTGCGGGGCCAACACCGATCCTAAGACGTTCGTCTGACGGCCTCAGGGGTGTTTGACGAGCCTGGGGGCTGTTCGCCGCCCTCAGCCTCATGACCGTCGCGTCCTTCGCCGCCACTATCGTCGGCGAGGGCCGCAAAGCTGCCGGCGATTCCCTGCCAGAATCGAAAGCTCTCCTGCAGCATCCAGCGCGGTGGGCGGCTCGCCTGTCGTCCCACCTGCCTCGCCGCGCGGTCGAGGACCTCGGCGAGCTTGCCGATGGCCCCCGAGCCGACGTCGGCGACCCCGCGCGCGGCCTTGGCGGTGCCACTGATGGCACCCTGAAGAAGAAGTCGGCGTGTTGTGGTCGCGACGCGAGAGGCGCCCTCGCCGATCGTCGCCGCGAGCAGGCCGGCGGCTTCGATCGAAGTGCTAGAGGCCACGCGACGCCTGTCTGGTGGAGGCCCGAGATCGCAGTAGCGCATCGTCACGATTCCAACGCGCAGTGTCAGGAAGCCGTTCGCCGAGCCGTCCATGAGCCCCGTCACCAGGAGCGACACTGCCGGGTCGGTGCCGCCCACAGGAACCATCCCCACGATGGCAGCGCTGACCGGCGCACCGAGGACGGCGAGTAGCTCGCTGTCCTGGATCTCTCCGGCAAGGAAAGCGGAGCCACCCACGTTCGCGTACAGGCGTGCGAGCTCGCGCAGAGAGGGGCGCGCCGAGTAGATCTCGGCGACGCGACGAACGAGCCGCAGCTGTGCACTGAGCACCACCACGCTGTCGAGACGCCCACTCTGCGAGATGGCTGTTGTGGCGAACACGACGCCAGCCTGGCGAGAGATCTCGCAGCGCGCCCGCTCGTCGAGGAAGCCCATCGCTTGCCGGATGGTCGCTTCCAGTTCGGCGTACTTCCGCGATCGCGTCAGAGCTTCGAGCTCGTCGAGCCTGGCGAAGCCGTCGAGCTCACGATTGCGTAACAAGCGTCTCGCGAAACGCCGCAGGTAGCGTTCCCACCGTGGGCCGCTGGTCTCTGCGGGCACTGCCAGGCCGCGCGGCAATGTCATTACACGCGCCACTGGAAGTACAATCAGCAGCGCGAAGCCGACAACCAGGACGGCCAGCACTGTCCATCCCAAAACCGGATGGATGGCGGTGGCCTCGCGAAACAGCATCAAAGCGCTGCCGGTCACTCCGAGCATGAGCAGGAGGAGGAGGCCCGCCAGCGCCGGCACCACGATGGCTCTCAGGGGTTTGCCGAGAGCTTTGCTGCGGAGCGTGGATTGCGATCGCATGTTTTTGAGAATAGCAGGCGGACACGCGGACATAGCGGCTGGTCGGACGTGTCACACAATGCCGCCGAACAGGATTGCCATGCAGACACCTCGCGACTGCATTGAACGCGACCACGGCGAACCCGGTCGTGAGCTCTTGATCCGCAACGGCAGTGTGATCACTCTCGACCTCGAACGGCCCCGAGCGCAGGCGTTGTTGTTGCGAGATGGGCTTGTGGTGGCCACGGGCGACGACGCCGAGGTCGTCAGTCAGGCAAGTACGTCGGCGCAGGAACTCGACCTGGCCGGTGGCTGTGCGCTTCCCGGCTTTACCGATGCTCACCTGCACCTGGATCTTCTGGGCGCCGGCCTGGAGAGCGTCGACCTGCGGGGCTGCCGCTCCGCGGCGGAGCTTGTTGGCCGCTTGCGCGACCAGGCGCCGCCGGAAGGCTGGGTGGTCGGTCGGAATTGGGACGACAACCTGGGCTCGTCGCTCGGCCGCCCCGTACGCGAGGTGCTTGACGAGGCATACCCGGATCGCCCGGTCTGGTTGGTGCGCGTCGACGTGCACTCTGGCTGGGGCAACGGGGCGCTGATCGAGAACGCGGGTATCACCGCTACAACGCCCGACCCGGTAGCTGGCGAGATCGCACGCGACGCCGAGGGCCGGGCTACGGGGCTGCTCATCGACCGCGCGATGGATCTGGTTGCGCTCGAAAAGCCTGATGGCGCGGCTCGCGAGCGCCGGCTACTGGCCGTCCAGCAGCACCTGCACCAGCGCGGCGTGACCGGCGCTCACCATATGTCGCTCGATGACGAGCTCGACGACTCGATCCGAGGGCTGACGGCGGCGAACAGCTGGCACGTTCGTACCCATGCCTACGCGCGGCCGGAGACCTTCGAGGAGCGCTACGCGGGCGCGCCATACGTCGACCCGTCGGTACACGACATGTACACCGTTTGCGGCGTCAAGCTGTTCGCCGACGGCGCGTTTGGCAGTCGCGGCGCCTGGCTGCTCGAGCCCTACACGGATCGTCCGGGAGCGACGGGGGTGGTGCTCGACAGCGAAGCACGGATCGAGCGTTATGCGCGACTCGCGATTGCCGGCGGCTGGCAGGTTGCCACGCACGCCATCGGAGACGCCGCGCTCAGAGCGGTGCTCGGGGCCTACGAGCGCGTACTTGCTTCTGCCGAATCCGCGATCGCTGGAGTCGAGGACTCCGGCGGCCCCAGCGCGCAGGCCGAGATTTACGCCATGCGCTCGCGCATTCGGTGCCGCGTGGAACACTGCGCCATGCTCACCGACGCCGACGTGGCCCGGCTCGCCGATCTGCGGCTTGTCGCGTCGTGCCAGCCCACCTTCGTCACCAGCGACATGCCCTGGCTCGAGGAGCGGCTTGGCAGCGGGCGGATGGCGAGCGTGTACCGCTGGAACAGCCTCGCCGAAGCGGGGATACCGATCTGCTTCGGAAGCGATGCTCCGGTCGAAGAGGTGGACGTGCTCCGCGGCATGCACGCCGCCATCACGCGGCAAACCGTCGGCGGCTTCCCGGCCGCGGGGTACTTGCCTCGAGAGCGTGCACGCCCGGCCGTCGCTCTGAACGGATACACCGCCGCGGCAGCCTACGCGGTACGACGCGAAAAACAGCTCGGCATCCTGAAGCCGGGCTTCGCAGCCGACGTTACCTGCCTGTCCCAGGATCCGACGACGATCGGCGTCGAAGGGTGGCCCCTCATGGAGCCTAGCGCGACGATCGTCGCGGGAAGCCTCGTCTGGAGCCACTGATGATTCTGGGCGCCGCCGATCGTGCCCGCACCCCGACCAGGGGCCGTATCAGCTTTCCGACTCTGCAGGCGGGCACATTCAGCCTGGTCGCTGAATCCGGGTGTCCTGCTGCCGTCCGCCACCCGAGGACTGAGTCATGAACACCGCGCTGATCACCAACGACGCCGTCGTATTCGGCATTCTGATGGCTGTGCTGGCGTTCATCTTCACGACGTCGCACAGCCAGCGCACTGGCTGGCAGCGCTTCTACCGGGTGGTGCCATCGCTGTTCGTCGCGTACTTCGTGCCCGCTCTGCTGTCGACCTTCGGCCTGATCGACGGCGATGCCTCGAACCTCTACTTCGTAGCTTCACGCTACCTTCTTCCTACCGCGCTCGTGTTGCTGACGCTGAGCGTGGATCTGCCGTCGATCATGCGCCTCGGGCCCAAGGCGCTGATCATGTTCTTGGCTGGCACCGTGGGCATTGTCGTCGGCGGTCCGCTGGCGATGCTGCTCGTCGGTTGGTTTGATCCGTCGATCGTCGGCGGCACCGGGCCCGACGCCGTGTGGCGCGGCCTGGCCACGGTTGCTGGCAGTTGGATTGGCGGTGGCGCCAACCAGACGGCGATGAAGGAGGTTTTCGAGGTCAGCGACGATCTGTTCTCGGCGATGATCGCAGTCGACGTGATCATCGCCAACATCTGGCTCGCCGTGCTGCTCTACTTGATTGGAAGGGCCCCGGAGCTCGACGCCAAGATCGGGGCCGACACCAGCGCCATCGACGAGGTGCGGCGCCGGGTCGAGGCGCACCAGGCCAAGCACCTACGGATTCCGTCTCTGACCGACAGCATCCAGCTTCTTGCTGTGGGCTTCGGAGCGACTGCCGTGTCGCATTTCCTGGCGGACCTCATCGCGCCGTGGATCGCCACGAACTTGCCCGGGCTAGCGGTCTACAGCCTGACCTCGCAGTTCTTCTGGCTGGTCGTTGTCGCGACAACGCTGGGGGTCGTGCTTTCGAACACCGGGGCGCGCCGGCTCGAAGGAGCGGGGGCCGCGCGTGTGGGTACGCTGTTCATCTGGGTGCTCGTCGTGACGATCGGCATGCAGATGAATCTGCTGGCCGTGTTCGACAACCCCGGTCTGTTTGTCGTCGGCGCGGTTTGGATGATCATCCACGCCGCCATCATGCTCGGAGTGGCGCGTGTCATCCGGGCGCCGATTTTCTTCGTGGCCGTCGGCAGCCAAGCGAACGTCGGTGGTGCGGCCTCCGCACCGATCGTCGCTTCAGCCGTGCATCCGTCTTTGGCACCGGTCGGGGCGCTACTCGCCGTGCTTGGCTACGCGGTCGGAACGTACGGCGCTTACCTCTCGGCCCAGTTGATGCGAGCCGTCGCTGCCGCTGGCTAGCAGGCCGTGGCGGAAGTGTGGTGGGCCTGGCGACAGGGTCTTGCGAGTCGGAGGCAAGAAGAGAGGAGGAGGCGATGTTGAACGCATCGTTGACGACGAACGACGCAGCATACGACCGCGGGCCCCTGCCGGATCTTTGCATTGGGGGGTTACGGCGAGTTGGGGCCGTCTGCGGTGTTGGCCTTCCTCGACGATGGGGCAACCATCGCCTGCGTCAGGCCGCCTTGCATCCGGCCCCAACTCGCCGTAACCAGGCCCGCCACACTTCCGCCACGGCCTGCTAGAGAAGCGGGAACGGAGTCGGTTTGGTTGCCGGCAGCCGCAGCTGGGCGTCGGTCGGGTTCCCGCCCGACGCCGGATCCGATGACAGCGCGATCAAACGTGCTTCGTATTGACCAGCAGCTCCGCATCGGGCCGGATCGTGTGCCACACCGAGCAGTACTTGTCGCGCGAAAGATCGATCGCCCGCCGCATGTTGCTTTCGGGTACGTCGCCCTCGACTTCGACGTCCATCTCGACGCGGACGAAGCGGCGTGGCGGGGTGTCCGCGCGAGTGCCCCGAATCGACAGGCGCAGCGCCGTCAGCGGTGTGCGCATGCGCTCGAGAATGTGCACGATGTCGATCGCCATGCAGGAGCCGATGGCCAATGCCAGTGTCTCCATGGGCGAAGGACCGGTCGCCGAGTCGCTGTCGAGGCGCAGCTCATGCGAGCCTGCTCGGCCGCGAAAGCGCAATTCGCCCTCCCATTCCAGCTCAACCGTCGTCGGTGCAGCGTTCATTTCTGTCGCCTCCTTCGAGAGGTAGTCGAATTGCTACGCTCCCGGGATGGGATTGCCCGGTGCCCAGTTGTTGGCCTGGAGGCTGACGAGCAGCTCGAGGGCTTCGCCGCGGCGCGCGTGCAGTAGCAAGAGAACGAGATCGCCAGGTCGAGCCCAGGCGAGCGCTTGACGCACCGCCGCCATTTCGTCGACCGCGTGCTGGACGTGATCTCGTGGCGCGCCAGCGGCGTGCAGCGCGCTCTCGAGTCGGGCGACGACCTCGCCTGATTCTCGTCCGCGCAGATAAGCCGTCATCTCCTTGAGGATGACGAGATCGGGATGGGCGCGCCAGGCGATGCTTGCCAGGGCGTCGATGGACTCGTTGTCGCGATCGCCCGCCTGGCCCAGGAGGATCGCCAGGCGTTGCCGCGGCAGGCGTCCCGCCATCTCGATGACGGTTCGCAGGCCGTGGGGGTTGTGCGCGAAGTCGGCGTACACACGCACGCCACCGAGCTCGAAGAGGTTGCCGCGACCAGGGTTCTGGCGGCTGTCGCTGGCGAAGTTGCGCAGACCGTCGGCGATCACGTCTGCGCCGATTTCGATCGAGTGCGCAAGCGCCATGGCGCCCAACGCGTTGTAGACGTTGTGCGTGGCAGCGCCTTCGAGGGTGGCGGGAATCTCGTCGACGCGGATGACGCGTGACGAACCGCCGGCAAGAGGTGAGGCAACGCCTTCTCGTTCGCCGGACGACCTGTTGTCTCCGAAGACTCCGGAGGATCCCGGCGAGGTCAACCAAGAGCACAACCACCCGTCCTCCATTCCATAACCACCGGCTTCCCGAACACGAGCGGCCACGTGGGGGAGGCTGCGATTGACGGTCAGCCAGCGGGTCTGTTGACGGAGCTCAGACGGCGCGTCTGTGAGGTAGGTGCGGACGAGCAGATCGTCATCGGCGTTGAGTATGAGCTCGGATCGTGGGCCGAGCGCTCGCCCCACCAGCAACTTCACGCGCGCCAGCGTCTCCAGATCGCAGACCCCGTACTCGCCAAGGTGGTCCTCGCCGACGTTGCTGACCAGCGCCGCGTCGGCGCGCTCCACGGGAAGGCCTCGTCGCAGCAGACCTCCGCGGGACACCTCCAGAATCGCCACATCAACCCGTGGGTCACGCAGTACGGTCCGAGCTCCTTCACCGCCGGTGTAGTCGCCCACGAGGACGAGCTCGCCGCCCACCTGGACGCCGTCGGTGGAGGTATTGCCGGGGACCTTTCCGGCAGCCGCGACGATCGCCGCCAGCATGCGCACGGTCGTGGTCTTACCGTTTGTTCCAGTGACCAGCAGCACTCGAACGTCGCGCACACGCTGCCAATCAACGGCCTCGGGACGCGGCAGCTCCTCGACCGGCCAAGCGATAGCCCCGCGGCCGGAGCCGACGGAGACAGCCTCGTCGTCCCAGACAAAGCTGACGTTGTGCGTCGCAGCAGCCTTCTGCAGGCGGAGAAGCGCCGGGTTGGACTCGGCGGCGATCGCAGCCCGCAGCTGCTCGGCGATGGTCTGCAGTGCCGGTGGCGGCTCGCCATCGGCGAGCTCGGCCGACGTTGCCGCCCAGGCCCATTCGTTGATCTCCGTGGCCGCGTACAGCGTGTCGATCGGCGCACCCAGAACGAAGCTGCCGCCTCCCGGGTACGTGCGGGCCCTGGTTTCGTGCTCGCGCCAGCCGACCGCGTCCAGAAGTGCCCGCGCGTGGCGCTCCCATCGGCGCACAACGCGATTGATCTGGTCATTGGGCACGGCGACTTCGATCGCCGCGCCAGGGCGATCCGATACGAGGTTGGCGCCGGTCAGGCGACGAGAGTCGGTCAGATGCAACGGTGGGCAGCTACAGTCGGGAGTCAGTCGGAGGTCTCGACCTCGCGAACGAGTCGTACACCGCGATCGTCGCGGATCAGCTCGAGATCGGTGTCGAAGGCGCTCTCAGCGGCTTCAGGCAGCTCAATCGACATCGTCGGTGAGGCTTTTTCTGCCGTCTCGCTCGCTGCCGTCTCGGGCTGGAAGTCGAGGATCTGCTCCCAGCTGCGTTGGAGGTTGTCGGCGAAGATCAGCAGCAAGTCGCGGGGCTTCGCGCTCGTCAGAGCTGCGTCGATGGAGGCAGTCTCGTCGGGCACGATCTCGATCGCTTCATCCGCGACGCCGGCTTCCAGCAGCGCATCACGCAGCATGCGCGGTACCTCGTTGGCCTCACGGCCGCGCAGGCGGTCGTCGCGGCGGCAGATGAAGCGGTCGAAGTGCGTGGCGGCGATCTGCGCGATCTCGCGGATGTCCTCGTCGCGCCGGTCGCCAGGTGCCGCGAGAACGCAGATGGTTTCGCCCTCTGGCTCCATGCGGTCCACGAGCTCGCACATCGCCCGCACAGCGGCCGGGTTGTGACCGTAGTCGAGGATGACCTTGAACGGATGCTCGTCGAAGACATTGAGGCGCCCCGGAGCCTGGAAAAACGTGGTGTCGAACGTACGCAGGCCCTGGCGGATGTCCTCGAGGCGGATCTCCATGCAGTACGCCATCGCGGTGGCGAACATCGCGTTCTGCACGTTGTGCAGCGCGCGACCCTCGATGGTGGCCGGGATCAGATGAGTCCACAGGAGCGGAATGTGGGCGCCGTTGTCGTAGAGAGTGATCATGTGGCCATTGATACCCTCTTCGAGCACAACCGCGAGCCCGCCGGCGCGAACATGCTCTTTCACCAGCGGGTGGGCACGCTGCATGCTCACGTAGCAGATGCGCTCGGCGTTGCTGTAGTCGGCCATCTTCAAGCACAGAGGGTCGTCGGCGTTGAGCACCGCGGCGCCGCGGGCCACTTCGATGACCGTTCGCTTGACTTCAGCCAGCTCTTCGATCGTGTCGACTCCACGCAGGCCGAGGTGATCGGCGGCAATATTCAGACAGGCTCCCACGTCGCACCGGCGGTAGCCCATGCCGGCGCGCAACAGGCCGCCGCGCGCGGTCTCGAGCACCGCCACGTCGACGCTCGGGTCACGTAGCACCATGCGCGCCGCGACCGGCCCTGTCATGTCGCCCGGCACGGTGAGCTGACCGTCGATGTACACGCCGTCGGTTGTGGTGAGTCCGACGGTGTGGCCGCTCATCTTCATGATGTGGGCGAGCATCCGGGCCGTGGTCGTCTTGCCATTCGTGCCGGTGATCGTGGCAATCGGGATGCGGCTGCGCGACCCGCTCGGGAAGAGCATGTCGAGAACTGGACCGGCAACGTCGCGTGCCAGCCCCTCACTGGGCGCAACATGCATGCGGAAGCCGGGGGCGGCGTTGATTTCACAAATGGCGCCCCCGGACTGCTTGTAGGACTCGGAGATGTCATGGGTAAGGAAGTCGACACCCGCGATATCGAGTCCGATTGCCTTGGCCGCTCGAATCGCCATTTCGCGGTTGTCCGGGTGGACCGCGTCGGTGACGTCAATGGCCGTGCCCCCCGTCGACAGGTTCGCGGTCGAGCACAGGAACACCACCTCGTCCTTGGCAGGCACGCTCTCCTGCCTGTAGCCGAGACGCTGCAGGAGCCGCTCGGACTGGTGGTTGAGCTCGATTCGGGTGAGATCGCGCTCATGGCCGATGCCTCGGCGAGGGTCCGCGTTGACGATTTCGATCAGCTCCTCAACACTGCGTTCGCCGTCGCCGACCACGTGTGCGGGCATACGTTTGGCGGCCGCGATGAGCTCACCGTCGATGACGAGCAGCCGATGGTCGAGATCCGTGATGAAGCTCTCGACGAGCACTCCCCTGCTGTGTTTGTGCGCCTGGTCGAACGCTGCCGCCACCTGCTCCGAATCGGTCAGTCCAATCGACACGCCGCGGCCGTGGTTGGCATTGAGGGGCTTGACGACAACAGGGAAGCCGATCTTGTCCGCGGCTTGCTGCCCGACGAGCTCGGCCGCGCGATCCGCGACTCGGGGCCCGACTCGCCACCGCCGCCAGTGATGTGCACGTGGCCGTCGATGAGCGCGGGAATCAGGCGGCGGCCCACCAGGTCGATCTCCACCACGCGCACAGCTGCCGGCAGCGAGTCGAGCGATTCGGCCGTTGTCACCACCTCCACCCGACCGTTGGCCACCAACAGGTCGCGCAGCCCAACATGTTCGGGTGCATAGATGTCGCAGTTGCGGATGAGCTGGATCACGGGGCGGCCCTTGCACGGACGTGCCAGCGGTGCCGCATGCGAGCGAGCCGACATCAGAAGCGAGGCCAGCCGAGGGTGCAGCGGGAGCGCGGCATTCGAAGCCGCGCGGATTTTCCCACATGCGGAGCTCGGCGATGGGCACCGGCTTCGGTCTGTCGGCGCGGGTCGAGCGCCGATCAGGTCGGTCAGCTGGTCGCGAACTGACGATCGGCTCGTTGTCAGCTGGCGATCAGCTCGTCACCAGGTCGCTAGACTACGGCGACCTGCTCGTCGACCACCATGCCGTCGAAGAGATGGACGGTGCGGTCGGCGTAGTTGGTCCAGCGCGGATCGTGGGTGACCATGCAGATCGTCGCGCCACCCTGGTGCAGCTCCGACATGAGGTCCATGACGGCGCCGGCATTGCCCGAGTCGAGGTTACCCGTGGGCTCGTCCGCCAGAAGAATCGACGGGTCGCCACAGACGGCGCGCGCAACCGCCACGCGCTGCTGCTGACCACCGGAGAGCTGGCTCGGCATGTGCTTGGCGCGATGCGTCATGCCCACGCGATCGAGAGCCGCGTTGGCGCGCTCGCGGCGCTCCGACGAGGACATGCCGCGGTAGGTGAGCGGTAGCTCGACGTTCTCGTACACGTTGAGGTCGCCGATGAGGTTGAAGCTCTGGACGATGAAGCCGATCTCACGGTTGCGCACGCGGGCGCGCTCCGAGGCGGTGAGGTTGGCCACCGGGTTGCCGTTCAGGTGGTACTCGCCGTCTGAAGCGGTATCGAGCAGGCCGAGAATCGACAGCAGCGTCGTCTTGCCCGATCCCGACGGTCCGGCGATCGACACGAACTCGCCAGGCTGGATCGTTAGCTGGACGTCGGAGAGGGCATGAGTCTCGACCTCCTCCGCGTAGAAGATCTTTCTTATGCCGTCGAGGTGAATCAGCGAGCTCTGGGGGTCCATGAGTGAGGTCTCCGGTGCAGCGTCTGTCGGGGCCCAAGGCGCGGGTTGAGCGCGTTTGTCGCGTTTGACGCATCAGCGACCGCGGGCAGGGATGCGCTACCTGACAACTAAGACGCTGCGGGGGCTTCCGGGGTTCCGCCGTTTTCTCTATTTCCGGCGGAAACTCGCTAGTCCTCCGCAACGATGGTTCCGGCCAGCTTGTCGCCAAAGCGCCGGCCCTCGGCGTCGCTGATCACGAGAAAGAGCTCGATGACGCCGATCACGAGCGCCGCGAAGCCGAAGAGCGGCACCAGAAGAATGTTGAGGAACGGGAAGGGAGCGAAGATGGCGCCAACCCAACCTACGGCGAACACCCAGTTGCGCTTCACCGATGTCAGCAGATCGAGCGGGGCGCCAACCGTGCTCTCGACGTGCAGCTTCATCACCGCTTTGCCGAGTGACCGGAAGCGCATGAACTCGAAGTCGAAGCCGTCGCGCAACAGCATGTAGGCAAGAGCGATCAGGCCGCCGACTCCCACCAGAAGGATCGAAACGACTCCCGCCAGCAGGCCGTCGATGATAACTGCGACCGCTCGTCGTCCGAGGTCGGCCTTCTTCGTCGCTGTCGCGTCGCCGCTCGGTATCTCTTGCTCTCCCTCGGTCATGGTTGCCTCCGCCTGCGAGTGGGTGAGTGCGCGTCGGTAGGTATGTTCCATCGGCCGGCGGGAATCAAGCCGTGCAGTCGTTGCGAGGAGCCGAGCGAGCAGCGATGCCCGGCCGGCGCCAATCAAGACCGTGCCTGCCGGCCTCAGTCGGTCGCCCGGGGCCGTCCGCTGGCCCTCTGGCCTGGCGGGTTCCGCTGATAACCGCTCCTGGCCGGATGGTTGCGAGCGTTGGGGTCGATCGCTATAGAACTTGCCGTGTGGCGACGGCACGATACTCCTACGAATCTGCCGGGAGACCCCCGCCATCCAGTCGCGAACCCGTCCCGACGCCACGGAGCCCGAGATCTCGGATCTTCGCAAAGGTCGGGAAGCACGGGAAATCTTGGGAAAGTCGGAACTGATGAATCGGAACTCCACCGCACTGCTCACCACTGTCCTCGTAGCCATCCTCGCCGTCGCCGCGTGTGCGCCGGGCCGGTCGCTTGTCCGCGGGACCTGGCCAGACGGTCGACCGGGGGCGGCCGCCGCTCCGGTTGTTGGTTACCACGTCGATCCGGACAATCTGGAGTATCGCGACGGCATGTCGCCACCCGTTGACCACCGCGCGGAGGGGTTCGGTGACCGAGCCGCTGAGGCGGAAAACTGGCTTCCCGCGGACGACGGCTTCGATCTTGACAGCGCGGCAGACTTCAACCGTAGCGGAGTCCTGCAGCCGATCTACTTCGACTACGACCTTTCCGAGATCGAACGCGATCAGCGCATAGTTCTCGAATCCAACGCCGCGTGGCTGCGTGATCATCCGGATGCCCGCGTCATGATCGAGGGGCACTGCGACGAGCGCGGCACGAGTGAGTACAACATGGCGCTGGGAGATCGGCGCGCCAAGGCTACGCGAGAGTTCCTCGTGTCGCTTGGCGTCGATTGGGACCGCATCGAGACGGTGTCGTTCGGCGAGGAGCTCCCAGCCGAGTTCGGCGACAACGAATACGCCTGGTCGCGAAACCGCCGCGCCGAGTTCTCGCTCGTATCGACACGCCATCCCTAGCAACAAAGGCCACTCCGCCCTTCAGAAGAGCGGAGCATCGTCGACGCTCAGACCGATATGATCGCCTCCATCTGATGACCCTGACCGGGGTAGGCGTGGATGCGAGAGTCCCTAGAGCGCTGGTTCCGGCTCGCTGAGCACGGCACCGATGTAGGCACCGAGGTCGTTGCCGGACTGACGACCTTTTTGACGATGTCGTACATCGTTTTCGTGCAGCCGGCTGTGCTCAGCGGCGGCGTTCTCGGCATCGAAACGGGCATGGATTTTGGCGCCGTGATGGTGGCCACCTGCCTGTCGGCGGCTCTCGCGACGGCTGTCATGGGCCTGTACGCGCGCTATCCGATAGCGCAAGCCCCCGGAATGGGGCAGAACTTCTTCTTCGTGATGACAATACTGCCGGCGGCCTCGGCGGTGGGGCATCCGGAGCCGTGGCGCGCCGCTCTCGGGGTGGTCTTCGTGGCAGGCGTGCTCTTCGTGCTGATTTCGCTCCTCGGCGTCCGAGAGTTGCTGATGGAGGCGATGAGCCCGTCGATGAAGGCGCCATGGCGGCCGGGATCGGCCTGTTCATCGCCTTCATCGGGCTTCGAAATGCGGGCCTGATTGTCGGCGACCCGGGGACGATAGTCGCGCTGACAGATCGCCTTGCATCTCCCGACCTGGCGGTTTTCTTCGTGGGCCTGTTCGTCACCGCCGTGTTGCAGGCGCGTGCTGTGCGGGGCGCGCTGCTCTACGGCATCGCCAGCGCCTTGGGCTTTGCACTGTCGTTGCGAGCCCTCGTGCCGCTGCTTCCCGGCATGGCAGTGGAGGGGGGAGCGCTGACGTCGTCCCTGTTGCTTACCCGCTTTTCGCCAACCGCGACGATGGTTGCTGCCCCGCCTTCATTGGCGCCTACTTTCTTTGCCATGGACGTCCTGGCAGCTCTTTCGCCGGCTCTCGTGCCGATGGTCATCCTCGTGCTTTTCATGGACGTGTTCGACACCATGGGCACGCTGGTGGCGGTCACCGAGAGTGGCGGCCTCACTCGCGACGGCAGGCTGGCCCGTGGGCGGCGCGCCATGCGCTCGGACGCTGTCGGCACCGTCGCGGGAGCTTGCCTGGGCACAAGCACCGTAACCAGCTATGTCGAGAGCGCCACCGGCGTCGAGGAGGGAGGTCGCACGGGCCTCGTCGCGGTCGTTGTGGCGGCGTTGTTCTTGGTGACCTTGCTGTTCGCGCCGCTGGTGGGAATGGTGGCCAGCTACCCGCCGCTTACCGCGCCCGCCCTTGTCGTTGTTGGCGGCCTCATGATGCGGTCGGTGTCGCGCATCGACTGGGAGGACCGCAGCGAGTCGATTCCGGCGTTCCTGACCTTGGCGGGGATCCCGCTGACCTATTCGATTGCCGATGGCCTGGCGCTCGGCATCGTGAGCTACGCGATCGTCAAACTTTGCTGTGGCCGCGGCAGCGAAGTCGGGTGGCTGATGCGCGGCCTGGCGGTTGTGCTGGTGGCGTACTTCTTGTTGCTCAGGTAGCCTGGCCTGTCGACTCCATCGGCCGGCGGTAGGCGCCGAGCGCCGAGCCTTCAGTCGGCATTGAGGTCGACCGCAACGCCGTACTTGGCGCGATGCAAGCGGCGAGCGGACATGACCCAACGCTCGCGGCGTATGCGGCTGGCGGCACGGTCGACTTGCTGCGAGATCCGGTCGACGTCGTCGCGCTTCCAGCGTGCCACGTGCTCGAAACGGGTCACGCCAATCTCGTTGAGCGCCGCTTCGAGAACGGGTCCGACACCATGGATCTCCTGCAGGTCGTCCGGTTCGGCAACACGACGCCGTGAGGATCTCGAACGCGAGCCTCGTGGCCGCGCCGGCTTGGCCGCCGTCTCTGCCTTCCTCTCGCGCGGTGCGGAGCCCTTCGCGGCCATCGGGGCCGGGCCGGCAGGCTCGGGCTCAGGTTCACTGACGGCAACCGACGCGGCCGCAGCGCTGGCGAGCTCTTGCTTGAGGGCCGCGATCTCCCGATTGCGCTCGAGGATCAGCTCCTTCCAGTGGCGCTCCAGCGTCGCGGCCTCAGCGACCTCGGCCGCGGGCTCGACGAGACGGGCTTCGAGTGTCGACACCTCAGTGCGAAGGGTTGAAACCACCGAGCGATGAACGTTCTCCTGCTTCTCGTTTCGCAGGGTGGCGTTCTCGATCCCCTCACGTAGGGTCGCGGTCAAGGCTTCGAGCTCCTGCACCCGCACGTGGCCAGCTTCGAGCGCGCTCTGCGCCTCCTGCAGCTCGTAGCGGGTGCGATTGTTCTCGGTATCGCGTGCGTGGACCTGCTCACGCAGCGCGTCGATTTCCTCGCCGCTGCGCGCCAGTCGCTGGGCGACGTCATCCGGTATTTCCGCCGCTCGTGGCGCCGCTTGCAAATCCCTCAGGCGTTGTTCGCGTTCAGCCAGCTTGACCTGGAGCGGCTCGAGCTCAACCAGGCGAGTTTCCAGGGTTGCGATGGTCTCTGCCTTTTCCTCGAGCTGGCCGCGCAGGCTGCCGAGCTCTGATTGCAATCGCAGCGCCTCGGTGGCCCTCTCCCGCGCCTCCTCACGAACGTCGGCAAGCGTGTCCTGCATCGGATCGGATCCGGTCGCCATCAGCGAGCCCACCATCACCGTTTCATCGACGGCGATGGTACTTGCAGCAGCCGACTCGTCGCCCGGCTGGGGCATCGAAATGAGGGTCGTAGCTGGTGGGACGCCCTCCAGGGCCTCGAGCTGATCGCGAGCTTCCTCGAGCTGGCGTTCGAGGGCCTCGGCGCGGGCGTTGTGAGCCTCTGCGTTGCGCAGCGCCTCCTCGAGCTCGCGGTCCTTGACGTCCTCGGTTGCTTTCAAGGTGTGGCGAAGATCCTCGGTGATCTCACGCTCGTGATATCCACGAACAAGCCAGCCAAGAAGGCAGCCCCCAGCAACGGCGGCGAGGAGACAAAAGAGAATCTGGCCAAATAAGTACAGCATGGGTTCAGTTACCCCCGCGCGCGGAGGCTGGCATCCCGCCGCGCAGGAAAAGTTGGAAGGTCCACGAAAGGTCTCCGAACGCGCCGAGCGACCTGTCGCGGATCGCTCGGGCGTCGTCGTCGTCGGGAACTTGGCCCCAGAGCGAGGCGCTGGTGCCGCGCACCACCAAGCGTGCGTTGTCGTCGAGCTCGTCGAGTAGATCGAGGAGCGCGCCCAAGGTCGACGCGTCGCGGGTCCAGGTGAGATCGGCAACATCGTCCGAAAACACCCAGCCGCCACTGCCGCCGGCGTCGAGCCCCTGAGACTCCGCTGCCCGTGTCCACTCGCTCCGGACGGTCTCCGGGAGGCGGGCGCTCACCGTCACGCGTCGGCCGCCGCGGCTGAGTCGCAGGACCGGTGGCTCGAGCGCAGCGGTCGCGTGATCCGCTCCGCGCGAGGCCGCGGTTGGCACCGACAGGAGATCGCGAACCTGGCGTACTCCCGGGACGGCGGCCACCAACTCGACGATACGGTCGGCGGCATCGCGTGAAGGGGCGCCGCCTCCGAGGATCGCGTCGCGGCCGTCGAAGTCGAGGTCGTAGTAGGGGATGTTCTCGGCATCGAGCGTGCGCTGCGCACGCAGCATGAGGTCCTGCTCGATCGCGGCTGACCGCTGGCTGGCGCAGATCAGCAGCAGCACCACAAGCAGCGTGGCCAGCGCCACCGCCGGCAGCGAGCGGCCCCAGCTACTCATCGGCCAGGCTCCTGGGGTGTCGCCGGCGCGGGCTCTCCGCCCTGCGTCTCGGCGTTCCGTGATGGATGCCGCGTTGCGGCGATACGCGCGCCGCCCGCCGGTAGCAGAGCGGCGACAACCAGCAGCACGATGCCCGCTGTAAGGCTCACGGCGAAGAGGATGGTTTGACCACGCGTAACGCCCGCGGCGTTGTTGAAGCGGACCCGGATGTCACTCGGAGCGAGCACGCGCGACCCGGCGCCGGTGTCGAGCGTCAACTGGCCATCGGCCGCACGTTCGCGGACGGGAATGCCCTCGACGAGCAGCTCCACTCGATCGCGGGCCTCGTCGAGGCTGGTCGCCTCTTCAGCGGGTGTCCAGTACGCGTCTTCGCGCTGACTCCAGCCCAGCTGGATACCGACCGCTGTGGCTACGGCAAGACAGACCGCGCCGGGGACGAGAAGCGTGAGACGTGACGGTGTGCTCTGATGCATGTCGCTCGCGAGGTGTTGAGGGGCCGACGCTCTACGTTATCGAAGCGAAAGGCACAGTTTGTGGGGTGCGTCCGCTCCTGGCCGCTGTTGGCCGCGGAAATTATGGGCGGTGCCGCCACTAGCGTCCAGGCAGGGCCGTGCTTGTCGCGGCGGGCGCATGAAAATCACGCTTGACTGCCGCTATACTGCCGCACTGGACAGCGTCTCTCGCCGACCGCTCGCGTGTTTGTCAACCGCAACCCCCTCTTACTTCCGCCCCATCTGGTCGGATCGGATGCCTGTGCGTCACTGCTATCGCCTCTTCCGCAGCCATCGAGCGGCACGGCGGCGTCGCCCAGACGCCGCCGTGTGTGAGACCGACTGCAGGCTTGTCGTTATCGCGGCGCTCGCGCTGTCGGTGCTCGGTGGCTGTGCCGACGCCACCAGCGACGCGGTGGCCTACCGGCTTGTGGACTACGTGGCCGTGTCACCCGGTTGGGTCGCGAACCCACAGATTATTCCGGCCGACCCCGAGCAGGGGGCGGGAGGTCCGCTGGTTACGGGTTGGGAGGAACCCTCCATCGCCGGAGCCGAGGGGCACTGGGCGACCGGCGAGCGCTCCGAGGTGGAATTTCTCTGGGTCGGCGGATCGCGCGCGGTGCTGACATTCGAGGTGCGGCCCTTCTTTGGTCCGCGCACCCGCGACCAGGTGGTGGAGCTGACGCTCAACGAGGAGCCGATATCGACACTGACGCTCGAGAAACGCTGGCGAGCATACGAGATCTCGTTGCCCGCGGAGTCGTTGCGGATAGGCGTCAATCGACTCGGTATCGACTTCGACTACGCGCATCGACCTTCGGTTGTGTTCCCCGGCAACGACGACAACCGCGAGCTGGCCGCACGGTTCCGCTCGCTGCGGATCGGCGAGCCTTCAGACCGCGGCGACGCCCCGTCATCGGTGCCACAGATCCGCGTTGTGGCGGGCGTGAATGATGGGTCGTCCCCAGCGGCACCGGTGCTGGAAATGCCGAGGCAAAGTCTCTTCGAGCTGCTGATCGACGTTCCTACCGGTGGTCGCTTTCAAGCGGGCTGCGGAGCTTCCGCTGCTGGCCTGGTGGGAGTCGTGGAGGTGGTCGCCACGTCGCCAGGAGCCGACGGCCAAGCATCGGGCGGCGATGTCGATGGAGGCGTCTCCGAGTCAACCGAGGTGGCATCCTGTGGCGCCGCATCCGCCGGCACGATCGATGCCGATCTGGGCGCGTGGGCTGGCCGGATCGTGTCGCTGCGGTTGCGCACAGATGGCTCCGAACGCAGGGGGGCGGCCGACGGCGCCGAGACCTCTGACAGCGTTCGCTGGGTAGATCCTCGAGTGGTCGCTCCGACCGCTCAGATTCCGCTCGCAGCGCTCGGAGCCGGTCGACTTCAGGCGCTACCTCGGGATTCGGATGCAGCGTCGCTTGCCAGCTCGCCGGGCCGAGTCGGTGGCGCGTCGCCTGACCTGTTTATCGTGCTGCTCGATGCCGCCCGAGCCGACGCCTTTTCCCCGTACGGCGCGGAGCGTTCGACTCCGCACATCGCCGCGCTCGCCGCGGACGGCACCGTTTTCGCGGAGACGTTCGCGGCGGCTCCCTGGACGGGACAGTCGGTGCCCTCGCTGTTGACCGGACGCTATCCGGGCGCTCACGGCGTGCAGACCTGGGGCACCCAGCTGCCCGAGTCGATACCCACACTGCAGGAGCTGGTGGGACGCCTCGGGTACCAGACACTCGTTTGGAGTCAGCACACCATCTATCGTGGCAACGCGACCCTGAGGAGAGGCTTCGACGAGATTCACGATGCGCCGCGCGAGGAGCCCGGGGTCATGCCTGCGGCCGACGAGCTGTTCATCGAGGCCGCTCCGACGTTCGCGGTGATTCACATGCTGCCGCCCCATGGTCCCTACGACCCGCCGCCGCCCCACGCGGGTGTCTACAGCAGTTGGTTCGATCGCGTCGAGCCCTACGGAGCATCGTTTCTGAACGGTTTCCCGCGGCTGCAGCAAGCGGAGGAGATCGACGCTGATCATCGACGCTTCATTCGCGACAAGTACGACGAGAATGTTGCCTACGCCGACGAGCTTGTGGGGAACCTCGTGTCGACGCTCAAGGAAGAGGGGCGCTACGACAGCTCGATGATCATCGTTCTCTCGGATCACGGCGAGGCCTTCCTCGAACATGGCTACTTCCTGCACACACGCATCCTCTACGACGAGGTGCTCCGCGTCCCCCTGGTGATCAAGTGGCCCGGCGGGCTGTCCGGATTCGCTTCACGCGTCGAAGTGCCAACCAGTCTCATCGATGTGGCCCCGACGGTGGCCTCGCTGTTTGGCGTTGACGAGGCTGAGGCTCGATTCCAGGGCCTCGACCTGGTGCCGCTCGCGTTCGACTCGGCGGAGCCTCGCCGGTCGCTCTATTTCCGCAGCCGCGGCGTGGCGCCGCACGACCGTGATCCGCGGCCGCTGGGCGCCCTACGTGCCGGGGATTGGAAGGTCATCCACGACGAGCCGACCAGCGCCACTGAGCTCTACAACGTCTCTGACGATCCTGGAGAGCTGCAGAATCTCGCCGCCGCTGAGCCGTTGCGAGCGCGCTTTCTGTTGCAACAGCTACAACTTCAGCGGGCTCAGAACGTGGCGATTCTTCGCGCCGAAAGTGCTCAGGGTACCGAAGAGGAGCTCTCTCCGGAGATCCTCGAGCAGCTGCGAGCTCTGGGCTACATTCAGTAGGAAACGGATTCGCTAGCGAGCTCCGACGAGCCGGCGAGACTGTCAACCGCGGCAGCAAGGAAGAAGGACATGAGCGACAACGACAGCGAGCAGAGCGAGTTCCGCATCGAGGCCGACTCCATGGGCGAGATGCGAGTTCCGGCGACCGCCTACTACGGAGCGCAGACGCAACGGGCGGTGGAGAACTTCCCCATCAGCGATCGGCGGTTCCCACGTCGTTTCTTGCGCGCGTTGGGGCTGATCAAGCTCGCCGCTGTGCAGGCGAACCTCGAGCTCGGCCTGATCGACAAGCAGGTCGCCGAAGTCATCGCGGCGGCGGCTCGCGAGGTGATCGACGGCAAGCTCGACGAACACTTCACGATCGACATCTACCAGACCGGCTCCGGAACCTCGACCAACATGAACGCCAACGAGGTGATCGCCAGTCGCGCGACGGAGCTTCTCGGGGGCAAGATCGGCAGCAAGCTCGTGCACCCCAACGACCACGTGAATCGCGGCCAGTCGTCGAACGACGTCATCCCCACCGCGATCCACGTCGCGGCTCTCGAGGCCTTGCGCCGCGACCTGGAGCCAGCGCTGCAGCGGTTGCACGCCGCGCTCGACACCAAAGCCACGGAGCTCGACGAGATCGTCAAGATCGGCCGCACCCATCTGCAGGATGCAACGCCGATTCGCCTGGGACAGGAGTTTTCGGGCTACGCGCGACAGGTCGAGCTGGGAATCTCGCGGGTGCGAGCCAGCGAAGCGTCGATGGCCGAGCTCGCACTCGGTGGTACCGCAGTAGGCACAGGCCTGAACACGCATGCCGAGTTTCCGCCACGTGTTGCGGAGTTGCTCGCCGAGTCGACCGGGCTTCCCTTCCGCGAGGCCGAGAACCACTTCGAGGCGCAAGGCGCACAGGACGCCGTGGTCGAGTGCAGCGGTGCGCTCAAGGTCGTTGCCGTGAGCCTGATGAAGATCGCCAACGATATCCGTCTGCTGGGCTCGGGCCCGCGTTGCGGACTCGGGGAGCTCCTGCTGCCGGCCGTGGCCCCTGGCTCGTCGATCATGCCGGGCAAGGTCAACCCGGTGATCGCAGAATCGACTATTCAGGTCGCGGCGCAGGTTATTGGCAACGATTTGACGATCACCCTCGGGGGACAGTGGGGCGCCTTCGAGCTCAACACGATGCTGCCCGTGATGGCCTCGAATCTGCTGGAGTCGATTGCGCTGCTTGCGGCCGCCGCGGACAACTTCGCCCAGCGTTGCGTGGTGGGCATCACTGCCGACGCCGATCGTGCGACCGCGCTCATCGAGGGATCGCTCGCGATGGTCACATCACTGGCCCCCGTGATCGGCTATGACCGCGCCGCGGATATCGCCAAGGAGGCCTTCAAGAGCGGCCGCTCCGTGCGCGAGGTGGCTAGCGAGCAGCAGGTGCTACCAGCCGACGAGCTCGAGCGTCTGCTCGATCCTCGCCGCATGACCGAGCCCGATCGTCCGGACTAGTTCCCAGGGCCAGATCCCAGGACGGTCGTGAAGATCAGTCGACGCAGGACTCATACCAGCCGCAAGCCAGGCACATTCGCTTGCAGTGCTGTTCATGCAGCGCCTCGTGGCCGCAGTACGGGCATGGCGTAGCGCTGTTCACCGCGGGGTGCGATGACCAGTCGCCGGGTTTGATTGCCGACTCACACCTGTCAGCGTCGCTCCGAGAGGGCGGTTCCGGCTGCACTTCCGTGGGTTCCATCCGATGACGCTCCTACCAGGGCCGTTTGACTCCCGTGTCGTCGAAGAGGTTGCCGGCGTCGGCCGGCCACCGCCCCTCCGAATGGCATTCTTGCGGCCGCCCGCCGGGTGAACCGATGGCAGCCCGGCCAGTCTAGCAACTCAGCGATTTGGCGGCGACGGCCCGTCGAACAGCTCGAGCTGTGGTGAGTCCGGCGGCTTGGCGGCGCTCAACTCGGCCGCTCGGGCACGCGTCATGATGTTGGAGACGCCCAGACCCACGAGGCGGATGCGTCGTTGCTTCGACAGCTCGACGCCGGTGGCGAGGCGTCGGGCGACCGCCAGGACCTCTTCCGCGCGCGCCAGTGGCTCGCCGGGCGTGCCCGATCGCGTGATGGTGCGAAAGTCCTGATAGCGGATCTTCAGTACGACTGTGCGCGCGATCAGGTCGCGGCGGGTCAGGCTGCGCTCGATGCTGGCTGCGAAACGCCTGATGTGCGGGGCGGCCTGTTCCCAACTGACGATGTCGTCGTCGAACGTCGTTTCGCCCGATATCGACTTCGGGTTACCCGGCGGGCGAACCACGCGGTCGTCCTCTCCGACGGCGAATCGTCGGATCCGGTGACCGAGCTTACCGACGAGCGCCACCAGATGATCCTCCTCGGCGGCCGCGATGTCGCCGATGGTGGCGTAGCCGGCATCCGCCAGGCGCTGCGCGGTGGCGGGGCCCACGCCCCAGAGCTTGCGCGGCGGCAACGGTGCGAGGAACCGCCGCGCCATCGAGGCGTCGATGTAGGTGAGTCCGTCGGGCTTGTCGTGAGCCGACGCCAACTTGGCGAGAAACTTGTTGTACGAAACACCGGCCGACACGGTGAGGCCCGTCTCGCGGAGCACAGCTTGCTTGACCTCATGGGCGATCGACACGGCCTGCGGCTCGCGTCCCCTGTCGCGCTGACCTCCGACATCCGCATCGTGCTCAGCACAGCGCTCAGAGACGTCGACATAGGCCTCATCGAGCGACAGCGGCTCGAGCCGTTCACTCCAGCGGCGGTAGACGGCGAAGACTGCACTGGAGAGCTCACGGTAGCGCTTGAGGCGCGGCGCCACATAGACACCGTCGCGGCACAGGCGCCGCGCTCTGGCCATTGGCATGGCCGAGTGCACACCGTGCTGCCTAGCCTCGTACGAGGCCGACGCCACCACGCCTCGATTACCGAGGCCGCCGACGATCACCGGCCGGCCGCGCAGATCCGGATCGTCGAGCATCTCGACGCTCGGATAGAAGGCGTCCAGATCGAAATGCAGTATGTTCGCGGTTCTCCCCACGGCACCCAAGAGTTGGAGTCGCCCCATGCTGCCACGGACGCTCGCCGAGATCGCCACGCCCGCCCTTGTTGTCGACCTCGACGTGCTCGAGGCAAATATCGCCGCGATGGCCGAGCGATGCCGTGATCTCGGTGTGGCGCTCCGGCCTCATATCAAAACCCACAAGTGTCATGAGATCGGGCGCCTGCAGCTCGACGCGGGCGCGAGGGGCATTACCGCCTCGACGCTCTACGAAGCGAAGTCCTTCGCCGACGCCGGCTTCGACGACATCACCTGGGCATTTCCGCTGATTCTTAGCCGCGCTGGCGAGGCGCGCGAGTTGGCCGATCGCGTGCGCCTGGGCGTCGTGGTGGATTCTCACGAGGCGGTTGCAGCGTTGGCCAACGAGGGGCACCCGTTCCGCGTCTGGATCAAGGTCGACTGTGGATATCACCGTGCCGGCGTCGACCCGCTCAGCAGCACCGCGGAGCTCCTTGCTGGCGAGATCAAGGGCGCCGGGATGGACTTCGCCGGGTTGCTGTCGCACTCCGGCCACGCCTACGACGCCACCCACCCGAGCGCCGCCGCCGCCGCCGCCGAGGAGGAGCGTGCCTGCATGGTCGAACTTGGCGAGCGGCTGCGTTCCGCGAGCCACGAGGTCTCCGAGATCAGCGTCGGGTCAACGCCCTCGATGGCCCAGGTCGAGAGACTCGACGGTGTCACCGAGGCGCGGCCCGGCAACTACGCGTTCTACGACATGATGCAGGTGCAGCTGGGTAGCTGTGGCGTGGCCGACTGTGCCCTGACGGTGCTGACCAGCGTCGTGTCGCGTCTGCGTGATCACGCCATTGTCGACGCGGGCGCGTTGGCCTTGTCGAAGGAACGCTGCTCTCTGAGCTCCGCTACATCGGGGCAGGCCTCGACGATGGCCGAGCTGTTTGCCACTCATGAGGACTACCAGGCCGGGCGTCTGCATCCGGAGCTTCGGCTCACCTCCCTCAGTCAGGAGCACGGCAAGCTTTCGCGGCCGCTGCCTGTGGGAAACCGCTTGCGCTTGCTGCCCAACCACTCGTGCCCCTCGGCCGCCGCTTTTCCGGAGTGCACCGTCGTTCGAGGCGAGCAGGTGGTCGATCGCTGGCGGATATGGAACGGCAGGTGAGGGACGCTTCGTGGCTTTGAGGCACGGATGCCTCGGCGACGACAGCTCAACTGCACCGCCGATGGTGCAATGTGCTTCAACCTGCAGCTGGCCGCCGCTGCGTGGCGTCGGAAGAGTTTCTCGAACACTTTTCAACACCGTCTTCCACACGTTCAGTGGAAGTCGAGTTCACCGCTTTCCAAGCGCGCGATGATCTCGGGCAACGCGGCGGCGTCGACCGGTGGCATGTCGAAGTCGGTCATCTGAGAGCGCCGCGCCCAGACAAGCCCCCGATGCACCAGCGCCTGAGGCTCATCCTCGAGGCGGGCCGCATAGAACCGCACCCACAACGTGCCGTCGGGGTCGCGGTGCGCGCGCTCCGTCAGCAGCGCACCGACGACCGCCTCCGAGCCGAGCTCCTCGCGGAGCTCGCGTCGCAGGGCAGCTTCGGGCTCCTCGCCGGGGAGCAGCTTGCCACCCGGAAATTCCCAGAGTCCCGACGACGCCGCGTCGGCACGTTGGCACAGCAGTACCTTGCCTTCGCGTTCGATCACGGCAGCAACCACCGAGGTCGAGCGAGTCGTATTGCTGCGGTCTCCTATGCGGTCACTGCCACCGGCGGGCGCGGCTGACGATTCGCTCAATCGCGCGGCCCCCACGCTCGACTCGGGGTCATTTCGGCCTCTGCTCACCCTGGCAGTCGCGCAGCCGGTCGCTCACGGCGGCGCATCGTTCGAAGACCTCGACGAGTTTGTCGGCGTGCGCGCGAGCTCCGTCGAGGTAGAGGCGCTGGCGACTCGGCAAGGAGTCGGCATGAACCTCCTCGAGGTTGTCGCGCAGCGTGACGGTCCAGCGCTGGCCGTCGAGGACGCTGGCTTCGAGTCGTTCGGCCGCCTTCCGTCGGAGCGTTTCCCCGTGTCGCAAGGCGTCGACAGCGACGGCCCAGTTGGAGCGAAAATAGAGCGCCGCACAGCCCCAGAAGACCAGCAGGCCGAGAAGCCAGGACAGCCCGAGCCGCAGGGCCCTCGGCGGCGAAGAGGCCGCGGCAGGCGTCCACGCACTGCCAACCGCGCCGACGATGAGCCCAGCGATGGCACCCACGAGCAGCCAGAAGTGGGCTCGCGGACGCGGCATCTCGTGTCTTCCGGCGCTGGCTGCGGGTGCGGGGGTGCGGCATCGACGCGTGGTCGTCCGCTCGGCGGCGTGTGAGGGTATCATGTCGCCGTCGGGCGCGGCCCGAAAGACACCGGTGTCGGGCACAGAGATTCCGTGGGACCCGGGGTGCCGGCGCCCTCGGCCTCGTGTTCAGACGCTCTGCGCAGATCGCGTCTGATGGTCTGAAGCGAAGGCGACGGCTTCGATGGACATGCGATGGTCATGACAGCTGCCTCCAGGCTCCGCGATGGCTTTGGCCGACCGATCGGCGACCTACGGCTGTCGGTCACCGACCGCTGCAACCTGAGGTGCGTCTACTGCATTCCGGAGGAGACGCCAGAGTTCCAGCCGCGTCACGAGCTGCTCAGCTTCGAGGAGATGGATCGACTGGTCGGCTGCTTCGTGCGCCTCGGAGTGACGAAGATCCGTCTGACCGGCGGCGAGCCGCTTCTTCGTCGCCAGCTCGATCGCTTGGTCGCGAAGATCGCCGCGCGGCCGCAGATTCGCGACATCGCGCTGACGACCAATGCCACGCGGCTCAGGGACCAGCTCGACGGGCTTGTGGCGGCGGGGCTGCGGCGGATCAACATCAGCCTCGACACGCTGCGAAGCGATCGTTTCCGCCGTATGACTCAACGCACGGGGCTCGATACCGTGCTCGAGGGCATCCATCTAGCACAGGCGAGCGGCCTGAGCCCGGTCAAGGTCAACGTCGTGACGATGCGTGGCTTCAACGACGACGAGTTCGTCGACTTTGGGCGCTTTGCTCGACGAACCGGGGCGATCGTGCGCTTTATCGAATTCATGCCCCTCGAGGCCGGCGACGTATGGAGCCGAAAGCTACTGGTGCCCGGCGCCGAGGTGCGACAGGCGCTGAGCGCGTGGCGCGAGCTCGTTCCGCTGGACCCGACCCACAACGCGGAGACCGCCGAGCGTTTCCGGTTTGCCGACGGACGAGGAGAGATCGGCATCATCGCGCCGGTCACGCGACCGTTCTGCGGCGCTTGCAACCGCGCTCGCCTCACCGCCGACGGTAAGTTGCTCACCTGCCTGTTTGCTCATGAAGAAGTGGACCTCAAGACGCCGATGCGCAGCGGCGCGAGAGACGCCGACGTCGAGGACCTGATCGCCGGCGCCTGGCGTCGCAAGGAGCCCGGGCACCTGATCAACAGCCCGACCTTCGTTCGCCCGAAGCGGACGATGTCGGCGATCGGCGGCTGAGAGCCGGGACCAACACCGCATGACCATCGAGCTGCTTCTGTTCGCACGGCTACGCGAGATCTGCGGGACGCAGCGCCTCGAGCTCACGTTGGCGCCAGGCGCCACCGCGACATCGGCGCTCGACGAGCTCGAACGGAGATTCCCGGCTGCCGCCGAGCTGCGTGGGCGGCTGATGATTGCCGTCAACGAGGAGTACGCCGACGGCGATTGCGGGCTCGAGGCGGGCGATATTGTGGCGTTGATTCCGCCCGTCAGCGGTGGAGTGGGCGACCACCCTCGCGCAAGAGTAGATGCCGAGCGGGCTCGCTGGCTGTCGGCCGATGTCTGACCTCACCGTGCGCGTGACCAGCGATCCGATCTCGGCGGCGGCGCTGCGTCCGTTGGTGGCCATCGCCAAGGCCGGCGCTATCGTCACGTTCGAAGGCACTGTGCGCGATCACCACCTGGGTCGCGTGGTGCGTTATCTGGAGTACGAGGCGTACGCGCCGATGGTCGAACGCCAGCTTCGTCGGCTCGCACAGGAGCTGCTGGCCCAGGAGGACATCACGCGAATCGCGGTGGCACATCGCTTCGGTCGACTGGAAATTGGTGAGGTGTCGGTTGCGATGGCGGTGTCGTCGGCGCACCGGGCGGCGGCGTTTCGCGCCTGCGAACAGCTGATCGATCGCCTCAAGACGAGCGTGCCCATTTGGAAGAAGGAATTCGGCGAGGCCGGGGCACACTGGATCGAGGGTCCGGACGCGATTTCCAGCGCAACGGATCAACCCGAATGACGGCCGGCCGCGTCGTGCGGACGGGCAACAGGCCGAGCTTGGAAGCAGCTTGCGCGCAGGCCCGTGCACGAGGCTCGAACGCGCCGATTGGCGCTCAGTTGACCTGCTAGAATCGCCCGATGGTCAAGACGATCTCACGTCCCAAGAGCTTCTCGCGGAAGGATCTGAAGGACCAGGACAAGTTCGCGAGCGGCGCCTCTCGATTCGCCTCCTGGATGCTTCAGCGCCGCCGCCGTCTCGGCCTCATCGCGCTGATCGTTGTCGCGGCAGCTTCACTTCTTGTGGGCTTCCTCAACTATCGGCAACGCCAAGAGGGGAAAGCCGCCGCAGCGTTGGCTCAGGCGCTGAGGCTGTACGCCGCGCCGGTTGGAACGGCTGCGCCCGACGATACCGCGCTCAGCGATGTCCGCTTCAAGACCGACGAGGATCGCCTTGCGGCGGCGGTAACCGCTTTCGAGGAAGTCTCGGCGGAGTACGGGCGCTACCCGTCGGGACAGGTCGCCACGTTCTATCGCGGCTCGACGTTGGCCGAACAGGGGCGCGACGATGAAGCCATCGCCGTGCTCGATGGGCTCACCAACGCCTCGGTGCCGCTGGTGCGTTCCGTAGCTACCTATCGGCTCGGCCAGCTGTACGCACGGACCGATCGCGTCGACGAGGCGCTGGCTCTGTTCGATCGGCTGTCGCGGGATGGTGCCACCGGGGTGCCAACCGAGGAGGCCTTGGCGGCAAAGGCGCGGGCGTTCGAGACGGCCGGCGACCTGCAAGCAGCGATGCTTGCGTACCAGCAGATTTCCGTGGAACACGCCAATACATCGCATGCAGCGCGTGCTCGTGTTCGCATCGAGGAGCTCGCGGCGGAGCTCGGCCTCAGACCGGTCGACCTCGAGAATCTCGATGGCGGTGGGGCCGGCGGCGACAGCGGGTAGTCGCAGCGCCGCCCAACGCTCGCCGACCGCCTCAGCGTGAACACCGCGAGATCGCGGCCGAGTGCTAGCCGTCAGGTCCGATGGTGCCAGGCGCAAAGCACAACGCGCAGCACGATGCGGTTGCTTGGCCGACGAGCCTCCCGAGGTGGGCGATGAGCGCGCACCGTTTCGAGCGTATCGCGGTGGTTGTTTGCGACAGCGTGGGCTGCGGGAACGCACCCGACGCCGCCGCGTTCGGCGATCACGGCGCCAACACGCTGGCGCACGTCATCGAGACGGCGCAACCCGCGCTGCCGAATCTGGCACGCCTCGGACTCGACAGGATTCCCGGAGTACCAGCTCTGCGGTTGGCTGGCTCGGGCGGTTCAGACGAAGCTGGCTTCGCTCGCGACCACGCCAGGCCGCAGGCGGCGTGGGGACGGATGACCGAAGTTGCACCGGCCAAGGACACAACGGCGGGCCACTGGGAGCTGATGGGTGTCATGGCCGAGGGCGCGCTGCCAACCTATCCCGACGGTTTTCCCGACCAGCTCATCGCAACCTTCGAACGTCGGGTGGGCCGTGGCGTGCTCGGCAACGTCGCCGCTTCGGGAGTCGAGATCATCGACCGACTCGGGGCCGAGCACGTCGCCAGCGGCAAGCTGATTGTGTACACCTCGGCCGATAGTGTGTTTCAGATTGCGGCCCACGAGGAGGTGTTTGCGCTCGAACAGCTGTACGCGATCTGCCAGCAGACTCGCGATCTGTTGCAGGGCGAGCACGGCGTGGGGCGGGTGATCGCCCGCCCGTTCACCGGCGACCCGAAGGGCGGCTTCGAGCGCACCTCGCGGCGGCGTGATTTTTCGCTGCCGCCTCCTGGGCGGACGGCGCTCGACCGGCTGCACGCGGCCGGGATCGAGACGCTCGCCGTGGGCAAAATTTTCGACATCTTCGCCGGGCAGGGAATTGGCGCCAGTATCAAGACCGGCGACAACGAAGCTGGTATCGACGCCACTCGGCAGGCGCTACTGGATGGCCGTGCGCAGCTGATTTTCACCAACCTCGTGGATTTCGACACGCTCTACGGGCACCGGAACGACCCTCACGGCTACGCTACAGCCCTCGAGCGGCTCGACGAATCCCTGCCGCGGCTGCTCGACGCCCTGACTGACGATGCGTGTCTGATACTCACCGCAGACCACGGCAACGATCCGACCTACCCCGGGACGGACCACACACGCGAGCGCGTCCCGCTTCTGGTGGTTGGGCCCGGTGTGGAGCCGGTCGACCTCGGCGACCGCCAGAGCTTCGCCGACGTTGGCAGCACGCTGCTCGATAATTTTGGCGTCGAAGGAGGAACGATGGGCGAGTCATTCCTTTCGCAAATCGCCGGCGGTCGGACCTCCCTGCGCTGATCCATGCCGCGGGAATCGGCGTCCGACAATCCGCTGATGAGGCGATCCGACCGCTCAGTCGTGCCCAGCTCAGCGGTCGTGCTCGTCCTGCTGGTCGCTCGCCCGCTCGAGGACCTGGAGTCGTCGCTCGATGGCGCTCGCCCTACGACCGACGATCCAGATGTAGCCCCACACGACAACCCACGCCAGCGCGAACCCCGCGAACAGTGCCTTAAGCGGGCTCATAGAGCGCTGTCCCGCGGCAGCGGCCGCGTCATCGGCGGCGGCCGTCGCGCCTGCGCGATCTCCAGGGCGTCGAGGCGCAGCTGGGCCCGCTCGAGCCGAAGACGAGTGGTCACCAGCGCGCCGAAGAGCAGCAGCGACGCCATCATGCACACCGAGAACGCGCCGAGCATCGACATGTTGAGCCCCTGACCAGGGCTTCCTTCCGTCAGGATCTTTGCCTGCGGATGCAGGGTCCGGAACCAGCGGGCGGAATAGTGCACGATCGGCACGTCGGCGAAGCCCACGATGGCGAGCACCGCGGCGTGACGAGCGACGCGCTCACCGTCGACGCCTCCCCGGAGCTGGCCGCCCTGGCCGCCGTAGCTACGTAGCATCAGGTAGCCGACGAAGATGAGCCACAGCAGCAGTGTGCTCGTGAGGCGCGCGTCCCAAACCCACCACGTGCCCCACGAGACCTTTGCCCACACCGGGCCGGTGAGCAGCACGACGGTGCAGAACATCGTCGCCACCTCGGCGCCTACCAGAGCCACCTGATTCCACCTCTCGTTGCGCCGCCACAGGTACATCACACTCGCCATGAAACAGAGGCCGTAGGCGATGTGCATGGAGAACGCGGCTGGCACGTGAACGTACAGAAGTCGCATGACGTCGCGCTCTACTCGATCGGCAGGGGAGTAGATGAGGGCGGCGTACAGGCCGGCGATCGTGGCCAGCGCCGCGAGCGGCACGAACCAGGTGCTCGGCTCAGCCGACTGGCGCGGGGTGGGTGATGTGATCGCTAACGATGAGGACACACGATCTCCCTGTTTTCTGGACCGATCCAACACGTTCGCCCATCAAGCAGAAGCCTGAGCGGCGGCGCCCAGGCTCTCGTCTTGCCCACCTAGATGTGAGTTCTAGGTAGGTTGTTCACGAACTCACCCCTGAGAGCCGAGCGATCGGCGGTGTCATGCCGATGCCGGCGTGGGGACGGTGACGATTGTAGTGGTTGAGCCAGGGCCGTAGAGCTCGAGTACGTCGAGCTGAGGTCTGGTAGCAGGTGCCGTAGGCCCACTGCTCCTTGAGTGTGCGGATGAAGCGTTCGGCTTTGCCGTTGGTTCTGGGGGTGTAGGGCCGGGTGTAAATGTGCCGGATCTCGAGTTGATGGCATAGGCGATTGAAGCGCTTCGAGACGTAGCCAGGCCCGTTGTCTGTCATCACTCGGCGCACCGCTACTCCCATCGAAGCGAAGTGCTCGACGGCTCGCTGCAGGAACGCTGTGCAGGTGTGTTGGTCTTCGGCGGGCAGCACTTCGACGTACGCCACCCGAGAGTGATCGTCGATAGCGACGTGGGCGTTCTCCCAGCCGACGCCGTAGGCCCGCTTGGAGCGGTCGCCGTGGATGCGGTGTCCAGGTCGCCGGATACGGGCCAGTTTCTTCGTATCCAGGTGCAGTAGGTCACCGGGGTGCTCGTACTCGTAGCGAACGATCTCGGGCTTGGGCTCGAGCGCATCAAGCTTGGCGAGTCCGAGCCGCTTCAGCCACGCCGAGACGGTCGAGCGCGGCACAGCCAACCTTCGGCTGATCTGCCAGGCCGTCAGTCGCCGCCGACGTAGCTTGTCGATCTGCCTCACAACTCCAGCGCTTGTTGCGTGCGGACAGCACGTCGGCCGGCTTGATCGATCGAGCAGCCCGGCCTCACCTTCTCGCTCGTATCTATCCAGCCACTTGTAAACCGTTCGAGCCGACACGCCGAGCGCCGCCGCCGTTTCCGTCACGGGCTCCGCCCGCTCCCGGACTCGGCGGACCATCTCTCGGCGTATATACGGCGTCGTGCGGGCGTTACCATGCAGCTGCATCGGGCGCTCCTTCTGAGGTCGTGGAGTCTTTTGAACAACCCCATTGATCTCAGAAGTGAGCCCCGATGTGAACAACCTACTTAGAAAACACACCTAGTCTTCAAGCAGCGCCGGAAACGTCAGGTACCCGATGCCCAGGTAGATCGCGTCGAACGCGAGCATCAATCTTATCCAACCCGACACCGCCGAGAGCCCATCGCCGGCCAGCGCCGCCGACGTCGACTCGACTGCCGCCAGCAGCAACGGCGACACGAGTGGGAACAGCAGCACCGGCAGCATCAGCTCGCGCGAGCGGGACCGCACGGCAATCGCCGACACGGTGGTGCCGATCGCCGCCAGCCCGGTGGAGGCCAGCAGCAGGACCGAGAGCAGCGGCACGAGTCGGGTGGTCGCAGGCAGCACCGGCACGTCAAAAAAGACAACGAACAGGAGCAGAGTCGGTAGCTGAGTGCTCAGCAGCAGCAGGAGCAATGCACAAGCCTTGCCGACATAGATGGAGCTGCGCTGCATCGGCGCGAGCAGCAGGCCGTCGATGGCTCCGTCCTCGCGCTCCGTGAGCATCGAGCGGCCGATCGCGAGTACGGCGGCGAACAACAAGGCGCTCCACAGGATGCCCGGGCCCACGCGCTCGATATCGGCAGGGCCCGGATCGAATGCGAACGCGAAGATCAGCAGGACGACGACCGCGAAGAGCAGCGTCGACAGAAACGCCTCGCGGCTACGCAGCTCATGCTGCAGGTCCTTGCGCACGATCCACGCCGCTTGTCGCAATGAGTGCTCCGCCATGTGCAGGTCTACGCGCGGGTCCGTTGGCGATAGATTTCGGAGACTCGATCGGACGATTCAACCGCGCCGTCGGCCACCAGAAGGCCGTTGTGCAGAATCGCGAAGCGGTCGCTCAGGCGGGCGCCGCGACTCAGGTCGTGGCTAGTCAGCAGGAGCGTGCGTCCGTCGTCGCGAAGGCGCTCCAGCTCGTCGGCCAGCCGATCGGCGGCCGACGGGTCGAGTCCGGCGAACGGCTCGTCGAGCAGCAGCAGGTCGGGCTCGTGGAGCAGCGCGCGCGCCAGGGCACAGCGCTGCCGTAGACCCCGTGACAGCGTACGGACCGGATCGTCACGGCGCGACTCGAGCCCGACGCGTGCGACAACATCTGCTACACGAGCCGCGGGGTCCGACAGCGCGAACAGCCGTGCCTGGAAGAGGAGGTTCTCGGTAACACTCAGCGAGCCGTACAGGAACGTCTCGTGACTCACCAAACCCGTCCGGCGCCGCACCTCGCCGTGGCCGTCGTCGAGGGGAAGGCCGAACACCTGGATCTCACCCGCCGACGGACGCGACAACGAAGCGAGGCAGCGCACGAGCGTCGTCTTGCCGGCGCCGTTGGGACCAAAAAGCGCCATCGACTCCCCGGCGTCGATCCGCAGATCGATACCGTCGAGCGCCACGGTCAAGCCAAAGCGCTTGACGAGGCCTCGAACGTCGACGGCGGCTCGCGGTTGGGCTGCCCCTTCCTGCACCGCTCTATTCCGATGCCTGCGGCGCGCGCGGGTCATCTTGTTCGAGTAGCAGCAGCCTGCCGAGCTCGATGCCGCGGCGATGGAAGTAGTCGGCGTCGCCGATGTCGCCGCGGCTGTGCGATACATCGAGCGCGGCGACGGCTGCAAGAACCTCCTGGCGTCGTTCCTGCGGCACTCGCTGGAAGCCGCGGTCGGTCCACGATCCGACCGCGGCGAAGATCAGCCCGAGTCCGAGTCCGAGCAGTCCCCAGGACGACGCTGCCAGGCGCGAGTGCCGCGGGCCCACGCGAAAGCGAATCGTCTCGCCCGGCTGCCACGAAGGGCGACCCCAGGTGGCGTAGAGGTCTTGATCGCCCGCCTCGCCGATTGCCTGCGGCGGCTGCGGCTCGAGGTTCAGGTCGCTGACCTCGACCAAGCCGGAGCCGCTACCTCCAACCAGCAGGTTGACGTTGGCCGCCGGGTAGGGGAGCTCGAGCTCCACCAGCACGCCGTCGCCGTTGGTCACCAGATTGTACGAGATCGCCACCTGGCGACCACTTGGCGGCACGGGTCGCGGATCGAGAACCCGGCCGGAAAGGATGACCGCAGTATCAGCTCTGAGCGCCTCGCGAGGATTCGGGAACGGCGCCGGCTCTACGCCGGTTGCCGCCATCGGCACCGGGAGCTCGAGGCCGGCGCGTTCACCGTTCTGGAGCACGGGTCCTCCGGCGAATGCGGCCGCTCCGGCGTTGCTGATGTTGGCGTATTGCAGCACCCGGTAGAGGCCGGGCTCTTCGACGTGAACCACGATCAGCAGGCTATCGATGTGCAACGGTCGGCCCTCGGAGACGGGTCGCAGCAAGCGGACAGTAAGGCTCGCCGGCACGTCGTCCATCAACGCCACCGACTCGCTGTGGTAGCGGATGTCGCCGAGGTCGGCTCCGACGCGAGCGCGGTTGCCGGCGGTCGCCGGCACGTCGCTCCACTCGACAGATCCCTCGGTGTTGGTCACCGCTTCCCTCTGGTGCACGAACTGGCGCCCGGCGTGGATCTCGAGGGCCGCCGGGATACCGCTGGCCGGGTTGCCGTCGGGGCCAATCACGACCGCTCGGACTGTTGTGACGGGGCCCGCTGCGGGTTCGGACGCAACCTGCGCCGCGCTCGCGCCTGAGGCCACAACGGCGAGAGCCGTCAACAGCAGGCCCGTCGCGCGACGGGAGTGTGGCCAGGCACGGCAATCTTCGCCTCTCCGGCTAGCTCCGCCGGCCCCGGTGAACCCTGGCTCGGCCCGGCGATCGTGCGTAGGGGCGGCAGTCTTCACGACGCTTTCACGATCCCGAGAGCGCGGTGCCACAGCCGGCGCAGAACCGATCGGCAGGCTGTGCGCGGTGGCCGCATCGGGTGCAGAGGGTCCGCGTCGGCCCGCCATCGAGTTGGGCGCCGGGGGTCTCGGGGTGGGCGCTCGCGCCTGCCTCGGCGAGCTCATGGGATTCGGTCGATGGGGCATCCTCCTGGGTGCTCGCGGCGAGGCCGGCGATGATGCGCTCGAGCTCGGCCGGCCCACGCGGTGGGTGGCTGCGGAGCTGTTCGATTGCCGCCAGAACCGTCACCGCCTCGCGCTTGAGCGTCGCACTTTCCTGGCGGTGATCGTCGGCGCTGATCTTGTCGGTGCGGAAATCGAATCCCAAGTCGCGAATCGAGCCGTAGATCGCGGCCTTGCGGCTCTCGAGCTCTGCGAGCTCGGCGGCCGGGCCGACGGGGCCGTCCACTGGCTCCAGAGCCGGCCGCCAGAGCGGATACAGGATTGCCGCGACAACAGTGGAGATCAGCAGGGCTCCGACAACGATCTCCATGGCGGCTACAGGCTTCGGCTCGGTCGGCTGTCAATGGACGGTTTGGGCGGTCGGCCGGGGTGGCAAGAGCGCCGCGGTGGAAACGTCGGGCTCAGTAGTTCGGGACGCCGGATTCGCTATGGCGACGGTCGGGAAACACGCAGATCATGGTGCCAAGGGCCAACACGCCGCCGCCAATCCAGATCCATTTCACCAGCGGGTTGATGTAGGCCTTGAAGGTTGCCGTCTTGTTGTCGTTCCAGCCCACCAGGACCACGTAGACATCGTGCTTCAGCGTGCTCCAGATGGCGACCTCGGTCGTGGGATTCTCTTGCGCGGGATGGAAGTGCTTCTGAGGCACGGCGCGGAAGGTCGCTCGGTCTCCGTCGAACGCCACCAACGAAGCCGATGCCACCTGAACGCCGGCCACGGGGAAGAACTCGAGGTCCGTGTACTGCAGCCGGTAACCACCGATGTCGAAGGCCTGCCCAGGTTGCAGGGTGGCTTCCGTCTCGCTCTGGAAGGCGCTGGACCCGGTAATTCCGACGGCCATGATCACCACTCCGATGTGGATGACGTAGCCGCCGTAGCGACGCTTGTTGCGCAGGGTCATGTGCAGGATTGCGGCGCCGAGCCCTTCGCCGGAAGCAACGGCGCGCACCCTGCCGCCGCGCCAGAACTCCTGCAACACCGTGCCAACGACGAAGGCCGACAGCGCGATCGCCACGATTGTGGACGGGCCGCTCGTTGTCATCAGCGCCGTGGCGACGCCGGCCACGACCCCGGTTGCCGTGGGCCACACAAAGGCGCGCCTGAGGCTCGGCAACGAAGCCCGGCGCCAAGCGATCAGCGGGCCGATGCCGGTGAGTGCGATCAACATCAAGAAGATCGGCACGTTGACCCGATTGAAGAACGGTGGCCCGACGGCGATCTTGACGCCGCGAACGGCCTCGGTGAGCACCGGAAACATCGTTCCCCAGAGAATCGCGAAGCAGGCGACGACCAGGACGAGGTTGTTGAACAGGAATGACGACTCACGCGACAGCACCGACTCGAGGTGGTTGGCGCTGCGTAGCTGCGGAAGGCGATACACCACCAAGCTAATGCTCACCGCCAGCAGCATCGCCAGGAAGGCAGCGAACATCGGCCCGAGGTTCGAGACCGTGAACGCGTGCACCGAGGAAACGATGCCCGATCGGGTGAGGAAAGTTCCGAAGATGCAAAGCGCGTACGTGGCGATGATGAGCAGCACGTTCCACACGCGCAGCATCTGCTTCTTTTCCTCGATCATCACGGAGTGCAGATAGGCGGTCGAGATCAGCCACGGCATCAACGAGGCGTTCTCCACAGGGTCCCAGCCCCAGTAACCTCCCCATCCGAGCTCCACATAGGCCCACTGTGCTCCCAAGGTGATGCCGATCGACAGGAAGAACCAGGCGACGATCGTCCAGCGTCGAATCGCATGAAGCCAGGACGTGTCGAGGCGCCCCGACGCCAGAGCGGCGATCGCGAAGGCGAACGGAATCGTGAAGCCGACATAGCCCAGGTACAGAGTGGGCGGATGGATGGCCATGGCCGGGTTTTGCAGCAAGGGGTTCAAACCCTTGCCATCGAGTGGAGTGAACGGAAGGGTCTGAAACGGGGCGGCGGCGAACAGCTGGATGGCGACGAAGAACCCGACCGTAACCATGCAGACCGCGTACACGTACGGCATGAGAGCGCGGTGCTTGTCTCGATTCACCCAAACCGCGACGGTGCTGTATGCGCAGAGGATGAAGGTCCACAGCAGCAACGATCCCGCCATTCCTCCCCAGAGCGCGCTGAGCTTGTAGACGAAGGGTTGCTCGAGTCGCGAAAAGTCGGCGACGTACTGGACTTCAAAACGATCAGTCGCTAGCAGATAGAGGAGCGCGCCCGTGGCGATGGTCACCAGCGCCGAGGTTGCGTAGACGCCGTTACGAGCGCTCTGTACCAGTCCGGGCTGACGACGACGCACGCCGATGACGGCGGCGGCGCTGGTATACCCGGCTGTGCCCAGCGCGGCGATCAGTGCCAGATGGCCGATAACGATCACTCGCCGTGCTCCCCCTGGCCGCCGCCGGATTCTCTGCCGTGCCGCTTCCTACCGGAGATCGTCGATCGGTATGGCAACGCCTGCCTCGCGGTACTTCGCGTAATCCGTCTCGGTCTCGTACTTGGAAGGGCACTTGGCCTGCACCTCGGTGGCGCGGAAGATGCCGTCGTCGCCGAGCCGCCCCTGCACCACAGCGTCGGAATCGTCGACCAACGTGTCGGGAACCGTGCCGTGGAACTCCACGGGAACGCGCTCGTCGCCCTCGTGAATCACGAATCTCACGTCGAGGTAGTTGCTCGGCGATTTCTCGATGGTCCCGGGCACCACCTTGCCCGCGATACGTAGCGGCCGACCAGCGAGCGTGTCGCGCTGCTCCAGAACCTCGCCAACCGTGTAGTAGAAGACCATGTTCCCCTGCATCCCCGTGAAGAACAGATAGCCGAGGCCGCCGACGATCAGGAGCGCCGCAATCACCACCTGGTGCCGCTGAATACCCACGTCGAAGTCTCCGATCGATTACCGGGGTCGGTTCTTCAACGCTACGCGCGGCGCGCGTTTCGCAGCCTCGTGGCCCCTTCCATCGATGCGCGATGGTAGCACGCTGTGTCGCCGGATCTCCGGATCTACGGTCCGGCGGCGTCGGCCAGGCGACCCGAGATTGCCGTCTCGAGCGCGGCTGCATCGACGCGAAACTTGAAGATCTTTTTGAAGATCTGGCGGCCGTCAGAGAGCCCGTCGGGCAGGTCTTCGAGCAGGCCAACCGGTATCTGCTCGCCATAGAGCTCCTCCCACTCGACGCGGTCCTCGACGTTGCGAATCTCGACGTCCACTGGGTAGCGCCGCTGCAGCGGCCTCAATGCCTCGAGCGCGACGTCGCAGAGATGACATCCGGGTCGCGTGTAAAAGAGAAGCTTGAGCTGGTGCACCATGACGGGCAGCCTAGCAGGCGGTGGTCAGCCTGTTGGCGACACTGCTCAGGACGCTGAGCATGCTCGAGATTCTCCTGACAAGGCGAGCAACCGAGGACGAGAGCCGTGCCGGACCCCACACCGAAGGGACTACGGGTGACCTTCCTCGGCACGGGCACGTCGGTGGGAATTCCTGTGATCACGTGCAACTGCACCGTTTGCGGCTCCAGCGACGAGCGCAACAAGCGCCTTCGCGCCAGCCTGCTTCTGGAGTGGGCGCTCCCGGCACGGCGGCAGGAGGGCGCCGAGTCAACCGTGGATCCTGGCGCTGGCGACGTCGACGGACAGAGTGGGCGGGGTCGCCACGGACGCACCACGGCAAGCGTGCTCGTGGACACCTCCACCGATTTCCGTCAGCAGGCGCTGCGCGCTCGAATCGATCACGTGGATGCGGTGGTGTACACGCACACCCACGCCGATCACGTTCTCGGGCTGGACGAGCTGCGCATTTACAACTTCGTTCACAAGCGGAGCATTCCTCTCTACGGCTCGGCAGAGTCGCTGAAGGTGATTCGCCGCATCTTCGAGTACGCCTTCGAGCCCGATGCGCGGGCGGTGCCGCAGCTTACGTTGCATGAGATCGGCGATAGCGTTGAGCTTTTCGGCGCTAGGGTGCATGCGCTGCCGGTTCGCCACGGGCGCTTCGACGTGTTCGGCTTTCGGGTGGGCGACTTCGGCTACGTTACCGACTGCAGTGAAATTCCAGAGGCAGCCGCGGCCGGGCTGACAGACCTCGATGTACTGGTCATCGACGCGCTCCGACGCGAGCCTCACCCTTCACACTTCTCGCTCGACGAGGCGCTTCGGGAGATCGAGCGCTTGCGGCCCCGATACGCGTATCTCACGCATCTGACCCACGTTTTCGATCACGCGGCGCTGCAACGGGAGCTGCCGAAGGGCGTCGACGTGGCTTACGACGGCCTTGTGCTTGATCTCGACCTGCCTCGGGTGCCGACTTCATGACCGCTTCGAAACCACCTCAACGCCACCGCGGCTTTCGTGGGTTGAAGCTTACTGATCTGGCTGATCTGAAGAATGGCTCTGCGGTCACGATTGGGAATTTCGACGGCGTCCACCGAGGCCATCAGCGGGTGATCCGTGGGGCGGTCGAGGCGGCGTGTGCTCGGGATCGACCGTCGATCGCCTGCACCTTCGATCCGCACACGCGCGCGGTGGTCGACCCGAGCCGAACGCCGCCGTCTCTGCAGACGCTCGAGCAGAGGCTCGCTGCCATCGCGGCTCTAGAGGTGGCTTTGACGGTGGTGATTCCCTTCGACGAGGAGGTCGCCGGCACGAGCGCCGCCGCCTTCGTGGACGAGTTTCTGGTCGCCGAGCTGCGCGTCGCGTCGCTGCACGTCAGCGGCGGCTTCCGCTTCGGTCATCGCGGCACGGGAGACGTTGAGTTGCTGCAGCGCCGCGGCGAGGAGTGCGGCTTCGCGGTGGAGGTTGTCGCTTCACTCGACGTAGACGGTCAGACGGTCTCCTCAACGCGAATACGCGGCTTGCTCGAGGCCGGAGAGGTGGACGAAGCTGCCAAGCTCATCGGGCGCCCGTACGCGCTTCAAGGGACGGTTGTGCGCGGCGCCGGTCGTGGCCGCCAGCTCGGCATTCCGACTGCCAATCTTCTGGTCGAGAACGGCTGCATTCCACGTGATGGTGTGTACATGGCGGCGGTCGTGCTCGGCGACCAGCGATGGGACGGGGTAGCCAACATCGGCGTTCGCCCGACGTTCGGCGACACGCTCGAGAGGGTCATCGAGGCTCACGTTCTCGTGCCGGTCGACAGCTCCGGTGGTGGCTCCTCGCAGCACCCGCGCGATGCCGTCAACGGTTGCACCGCTGAGCGTGAGCCGACTGATAGCGCGTATGATCCGTCGGAAGCCCGCTACGGCTCGGTGCAGTCAAGACCAGCGGGATGGTTCGGACGAACCGATGGGCTGGACCTCTACGGCGAGCGCGTGGAGCTCGAGCTGCTCGCCCGCCTCCGCGGCGAACGGCGGTTCGCCAGCGCCGCCGAGCTCACCGAGCAGATCGGCGTCGATATTCGCGCCGCGACCGAGATGTTCGCTATGCGACGGTGCAGTGAGCGTTGAGGCAACGCGGGCGTAGGTGCCTCCGTCAATATGTCGCAGGGCACACGCGCAGCGTGAGCTATACTCCGCGCACTTCTGATCACTTCTGACCTCTGACAGCGGCCGAATTGCGGGCCGCCATACCGGCCCATGAAGGCAGCACTGATCGGCGAAGAGGTAACGTTCGAGGTGCCGGCGGCGCCGTGCACGTTGATGTTGATTGCCGGGATGGTGGAGGACTTCCTCGAGGCGGCGGGCGAGGAGGCACGCGATGCCGACAAGCTCGATAGCGACCTGCGCGCCGCACTGCAGGCCCTGCGGAGCAAGAACCGAGCCGTGGAGAGCCTGAGCGGCCGCCTGGTGATGACGGCCGAGGCGGTCGAGATTCACCTTGGTCCCGGGCCGACGCCGCATCTGGTGGTCTGCCCCGTCTGAGACGGCCGCGCCAGTCGTTCGGAGACCAGGCAGACACCACACACACACGAGTCAGACATCAGGCACCCGAGCGCCACAAGGAGCGCATGCGATGAGCAGCGCAGACAAGCCAGCACCGCGCTTCTACAACACGGCAACCCGGCAGCTCGAGGAACTGCAGCCCCTGACGCCGGGGCAGCTGCGCATCTACTCGTGTGGGCCGACTCTCTACGACCACGCGCATATCGGCAACTACCGCTTCTTCGTGTGGGTCGACCTGCTGCGTCGGTCGCTCGAATGGCGCGGCTACGACGTCAAGCTCGTCCTCAACCTGACGGACATTGACGACAAGACAATCGCCGGTGCGCGCAAGACCGGGCGAACCCTCCAGGAACACACGGAGGAATACGCCGCAGCCTTCTTTGCCGGTCTCGAAGCGCTGCGAATCGCGCCGGCCGACGAGTATCCACGCGCCACGCAGCACATCAAAGACATGGTGCTTCTCGTGCAGAAGCTGCTCGACAAGGGGCACGCGTACGAGCGCGACGGCTCGATTTACTTTCGCGTGGATTCGTTTGAACGCTACGGCAGCCTGGCGCGTCTGGACCCCGATCAAATGCGGGCGACCGAGCGCATCGAGCAGGACGAATACGACAAGGAGCAGGCACGCGACTTCGTGCTTTGGAAAGCGGCTCGCGACGACGAACCGTCCTGGGATACTGCCATCGGTGCCGGTCGACCGGGCTGGCACCTCGAATGCTCCGCGATGAGCATGAAATATCTCGGAAACACCTTCGACATCCACCTCGGCGGAGTGGACCTGATCTTTCCGCACCACGAGAACGAGATCGCGCAAAGCGAAGCAGCCACCGGAGAGCCGTTCGTTCGCACCTGGCTGCACTGCAGCCACCTGCTCGTCGATGGCACCAAGATGAGCAAGTCCCTGGGTAACTTCCACACCCTGACCGACCTCATCGACGCCGGGCACGACCCGGTTGCCATCCGGTATCTGCTAGCGTCGGTTCACTACCGCCGCCAGCTCAATTTCACGTTCGAGGCACTCGAGCAGGCCAAGGCCGCCGTCGCCCGAATACGCGACACGGTGCAGCGCGCCGAACAGGCGCTGTCGGAGCTCGATAGAACGGGAGATGGCGACAGCGCGGCAACGCAAAGCGCCGCGACACCCGATGACAATCGCGGTGGCGAGCCCGGCAGCCGTGAGAACGGACTGCGCGCCGCGATCGAATCGGCAACGGCAGGGTTTCGCGCCGCCATAGACGACGATCTGAACAGCGCCGGCGCGCTCGGACAGGTCTTCACGCTGATCCGCGAGCTCAACAGCACGCTGGACACGTTCGCCCCTGGCCAGGCGAGCGGCGAAACGAGCCAGGCCGTCGCGGCGGCTCTCGCTTGGCTTCGCGATGTCGACAAGCTGTGGGCAATCCTGCCGCAAGACGACGAGTTGGCGCGCATCGAGCTTCAGGTCGACGGGAGACTCCTGGTCGGCACTGGGCCGCGGTTGGAACCGGCGCTGCTCGACAAGATCGTCGAGCGCACGCAAGCACGTGCGGCGCGGGACTTCGAGAACGCCGACCGGCTACGCGACGAGTTGACGGCCGCCGCGATCGAGGTCGAGGACACGCCTCAGGGGCCGCGCTGGAGGCGCTTGTAGTAGATCGAGGCGTCGACTCAACGAGACCTCTGGAGGAGCCTCGAGCTTCGATGTCCGTCCAACAAGGGTATGGACACGAGCCGACGTCGAGGTTGGCGTCATCGCTTCGGGCGCGCCATTGAATCGCTGGTCGAAGCTCACCTGCTCGAGCACGACTGCGAGCTGCTGGCCCGCCGCTACGCCCGTCCGGGTGGGGAGATCGATCTCGTGGTCCGTGATGGCGATGACGTCGTCTTCGTCGAGGTCAAGGCGCGCCACAGTACGCGGTACGGCGACCCCATCGAGGCGGTTGGCGCCAGGAAGCAGCGGCGGCTGGCCAGAACCGCGCGCCGCTTCCTGCGCGAGCACGAACTGTGCGGTCGACGCTGTCGTTTCGACGTTGTGGGTGTGGTCGTGGCGAACGGCCAGGCTCGCATCGAGTGGCTACGCGACGCGTTTCGGCCCTAGCGGCAGCGCCAGAGCTTGCTCGCAATCCGAAGAGTCTCGACGTGAATCGCCACGGTATCTTCGACCCGTCGCGCGTAGCCACCCGCCAGCACGACGACCAGCGGCAGATCAAGCTCCGCGCAGGCGCCGATAACGAGCTCGTCGCGGCGCCGCAGGCCCTCGTGGGTGAGGCGTAGCGAGCCGAGCTGATCCTGCTCGAACGGGTCGGCGCCGGCGACGTAAACGACGAGCTGCGGACGGGCGTTCTGTAGAAATCCGGGCACGCTGTTGCCGAGCAGGTCGAGGTATTCGGCGTCGCCTGTGCCCGCCGCCAGCCCGATATCTAACGTACTCGGTGGTCGGTCGAACGGGTAGATGCTCTGCTCATGAATCGAGAACGTCTCGACAGTCGAGTCTCTTTGGAAAATCGCCGCGGTGCCGTTCCCCTGGTGCAGGTCGCAGTCGACAACCGCCGCACGCTCGATGAGGCCGTCGGCCTGCAGAGCGCGGATCGCGCAGGCATGGTCGTTGAACACACAGAATCCTTCGCCATGGTCGGGATAGGCATGGTGAAAGCCACCGCCGATATGCAGGCCGGCGCCGTGCTGCAGCGCCAGCTTCGCCGCCAGAACGCTGCCCTGCACGCAACGCATCGACGCATCGAACAATGCCGCAGACCAGGGAAGCTCGAGTCGTGCGATGTCGTGTGCGCTCAGACGATCGTCGCGACAGTGCTCGTAGTAGACGCGATCGTGTACCCGCAGAACCGTGGAAGGGTCGGCGCGATCGGGCGCAACGAAGTCAGCTCTTGTTGTGGCGGTCTCCGTGATGAGCCGCTCGGCAATGCGCGCGTACTTGCTGGTGGGGAACACATGAGAGCCGATATCAACCGCGTAGGCGGGCGATGTGACGAACAGAGGCCGAGCGGCGTCTTCCGCCACCTCGACCCTGTCCGCGAGTTCCACGAACTCCGCCACGTCGTCCGTATCCATTGGAACCGAACCCCTTCGCCGCGCCCGCCAAACCTTACGGAGCTTGCCTCATCCTCGCTGTCACGAATATGCTAGCCCCCTCAGGGGCGGGAATAGCTCAGCTGGTAGAGCGCAACGTTGCCAACGTTGAGGTCGCGGGTTCGAATCCCGTTTCCCGCTCCATTCATTTTGCCTCGGGCGCCGTTGAAGTCGAGAGCGACAGCGAGAACTCAACGTCTTTCCACGCGCGCCGTGAACCCTTCTTCGCCGGTCGGCAGCCACTGCGCCGATCGCCGCGCACAGCACCCAACTCTCGGCGGCGTAGCCAAGTGGTAAGGCAGCGGTCTGCAAAACCGCGATTCGGCGGTTCGATCCCGCCCGCCGCCTTTGTTTCCGGTTTGCCCGATACGGGCGATACGCCTCGCATCCCCGGGGCATTCCGCTGCCCGCTAGCCCTTCCGCTCTTACGGCGCCATCTCCATCGCGAGATCCGCTCCGAGACCCGCAGAGTTACGGCTCCTCGGGGCGCGCCCGGAGTGCGAGCGTGGCTCCGTAGGGTCACTCTGCAGTCTGAACCGAGGAAGTCGATGATCCGTCGTGGTGTTGTGCTTGTTCTGCTCTCGTGCGTCGCACTGGCAACCGCTCCGCTCTCGGCAGGCGCCGCGCAGGGAGCACCGGATATCGACGCGCTACGCTCCGCGCGTGGTCCGTTCGACCCCGCGATCCCCAAGCCCGAATCAGTTCTCGGGTTTTACCCGGGTGCGGATTTCAGGCTCGCTGACTGGCCGACGATCCTCGACTACTTACGCCAGCTCGACGCCGCATCCGATCGAATCGAGCTTCGTGACATTGGCGTCTCGGCGGAAGGCCAACCGCTGGTGGTCGCTCTCATTTCCGACCCCGCGAACCTTCGCGACGCCGAACGCTACCGCTCGATCTCCGAACGGCTTGCCCGTGCCCGCGATCTGAGCGACGCCGACGCACAGGCGCTGGCGGTCGAAGGTAAAGCGATCGTCTGGATCGACTCGGGTCTGCACGCCACAGAGGTGGCGCACGGCCAGCACGCTCCCGAGCTCGCCTACATGCTCGCCGCGGGACATAGCGACGAGCTCCAGCGCATGCTGCGAGACGTCATCGTCGTGCTGATGCCGAACATGAACCCGGACGGTCTCAACATCGTCGTCGATTGGTACAACCAGAACCTCGGGACGCCTTTCGAAACGGCGGGTTTGCCGGTCCTCTATCAGAAGTACTCGGGGCACGACAACAACCGCGACTGGTACATGATCACGCAGCCCGAGACGCAGGCCGTTGCGAAGCAGCTTTACGAGGTTTGGTATCCCCAGATCGTCTACAACCACCACCAAACCGCTCCGTTTCCGGCGCGGATCTTCGTGCCGCCGTTCGCCGACCCGAGCAATCCGAACATCCCACCGCTGGTGCTGCGCGGCATTGCCCGCGTCGGCAACGCGATCACCACTCGCCTCGAGTCGGAGGGCAAGGCCGGCGCGGTGTCGCGGCTCGGATTTACCGCCTGGTGGAACGGTGGAATGCGAACCGCTCCCTACTTCCACAACATGGTGGGGATCCTCACGGAGACCGCGCTTTTCCGCTACGCCACGCCGAACTTCTACCCACCGAACAGCCTGCCCGACAGCTTTCGTGACGGCGCTTCGACACGCGACCCTTCGATCAACTACCCGATGCCGTGGCCCGGTGGCTGGTGGCGCCTGCGCGACGCGGTGGAGTACATGCTCACCGCATCGTTCGCCACCATCGACGTGGGCTCGCGATACCGCGAAGACTGGCTCCTCAACATCTATCGCATGGGCCGCGACGCGGTTCGCCGTGGCGCCACGGGGAGCCCGGCTGCTTGGGTGATCGGCCCCGAGCAGCACGATGCGGGCAGTGCGGTGGAGTTGGTGAACGTGCTGCGGCGCGGCGGAGTTGAGGTGAACGTTGCCGACGCTCCGTTCGAAGCCGACGGCAGCGCCTATCCTGCCGGCAGCTTTGTGGTTCCTGCGGCGCAGGCGTTCGCGAGCTACGCTGCCGACCTGCTCGAACCGCAGAACTATCCCGATCGCCGGCTCTACCCGGACGGCCCTCCCGACCCGCCGTACGACATCGCCGGCTGGACGCTGCCCTTCCAGATGGGTGTCGACGTGGATCGGATCGTTGCGCCTTTCGAGGCCAGCATGGAAAGGATCGACGTCCCCGTGACTGTTCCGGGACGACTCGAGGGGCAGGGGAGCACCTACGTGCTCGATCCGCGCTCGAATGCCTCGGCGCGTGCGGTCAACGAGTTGCTTGCCGCCGGGCACGAGGTGTACAGGTCGAGCGCTCCGGTCGATGCGGGAGGAGTACGGCTTGGACCCGGCGCGCTGATCGTGCCGGACGGACCAGGTGTGGCGGCACGACTCGCGCAGCTGGCCGAGGACAACGGGCTCGTGATCCGTTCCATCGCACGCCGTCCGCGCGGCGAGGGGTGGCTGCTGCGAGCTCCACGCGTGGGACTTTATGAGCCCTGGGTGGCGAGCATGGACGCCGGTTGGACCCGCTTCGTGCTCGAGGGGCACGGCTTTGGCTACGACGTGTTGCGTGATCCGCAGGTTCGCAAGGGAAAGCTCAACGATGCGTACGACGTGATTCTGCTGCCCTCGGCCGGCGCAGAGGCGCTGATCGACGGCCAACGGCCCGGCAACATGCCCGCAGCTTACACCGGTGGCCTGGGCGATGCCGGCATTACGGCCCTGCGCAGGTTTGTCGAGGCCGGTGGCACCTTGGTGACGTTCGACGCTGCCGGGGCGCTGGCCATCGATCGACTGGGGGTACCGGTTAGCAACCCGATCTCCGCGCTCGAGCGTGAGGAGTTCTACTGCCCGGGGTCGCTTCTTCGCATCAATGTCGACAACACCCACCCGGTTGCCTTCGGCATGCCCAGCGAGGCGACGGCAGTATTCGTGCGGAGCAGTGGCTACGAGGTTGTCGCGAAGGACGGCGTCGGCGAGTCATCCCGCACCGACGTGGGCGACGGCGAATCGCCGGTTCGTGTGATCGCCTCGTACGCCGAGGGCGACCTGCTCGAGAGCGGCTGGATTCTCGGCGAGGAACACCTGCGCGGTCTCGGCGCGGCCGTCGAAGTGCCGATGGGTAGCGGCCGTATCATCATGCTCGGCTTCCGCACGCATTTCCGAGCCCAGCCGCACGAGACATTCAAGCTGCTGTTCAACAGCATCTTCTACGGAGCCGCGGAGGCGGTTTCGCTGCCTTGAGTGGATCACGATTTCGAGCGCCAACGCGCGCCAGCATCGCCCGTGCTCTTGGAGCCTCGACTCTGGGACTCGTGGTGCTTGGTGGTGCCGGCCGTGGGCCGCGGGGCGCTGGCGGTGGACTCATCGACCTCTCACTCGAGCTCATGGCGAACCCCGGCTCAGCAGAGTCAACAGCCTCAACAGGATCCCCAAAACGTAGACGAGGGCCGCGAGAATCCCGAGCTCAACTGGAGCCCGCGGATCTCGGACATGCCGATGACGGACCTGACGGGCGAGTGGGTCTTCGACAGTGCGGGCTCCGATCCGATGGTCGAGGTCTGGCGTGATCGACGCATCCTGTACAGCATCGAGCAGCAGCCCGGGTACATACGCTTGGAATTCCGGCCGGAGAACGGGCGTCCCAATATTCGAACCTACCGTTGGGATGGGGGCGTGGCGAAATTCGAGCGTGGTGAAGCGGAAGTTCGTGAACGCGGTCTGTGGACCGATGGCGGCGACGCTTTCGAGATCGAGGGACGGTGGTGGAATTTCGACGACACCGCCACCATCCACAGCTATCGCTTCAGCTATCGCGGCGAGCGAGCGCTTCTCGAGTTTTCACAGAGCGACGAGCACGGCGAGACGGTCTGGCGCTTCCGCCGAGAGCAAAGCTGAGTCCCCTGGGTTCTCCGCTGTCCCCGATCGAATGCGCCAACGTCGAAGCCCGCCCGCGGAGTCGATCGCCCAAAGGCTTCCGTCGCCGCCGGCCGCAAGCGCAACGGCGACGAATGGCAACACCAAGCTGCCCCGATAGCGACCCTCGGCGTCGTATCGGTAGACCTCTCGGCCCCGGATCTACCTGCCGTCGGGGGTGCGGTCCACATTGCCGCCCAGAAACCAGAACAGCCGTGAGCGCGGATCCCACACCAGGTCGGCGCAGGGATGGGCGAGACGGTCGATCGAAGCGCGGGTCAAGCTCGCGTCGCGATGTACGGCCGGTCGGCGGCCGAGCGGCGCGAAGCCTTCCGCCTTGTAAAGCACCGGGATCTCCTGCGCGCCGGGGAGCAGACCGCCGTGGAGGTGACCATCGGTCGGTGAGAACAGCCGGATGCGGCTGTAGAGATACATATCCGCCAGGGCGAATCCGCCGAGCGGCGCCAGTGCCAGATGACCTCTTGCCAGGAGCCCCACGAGTGCGGTCGAGGCCGATCTTGGTGCGGCGGCGTAGCCGTCGAGCAGGCTACCGTCGCGGCTCAAGGCAAGAACCGTGCGCTCGGGCGTCGCCTGCCAGGCGTCGGCGGCGCCCAGTAACACGTAAATCCGCTCGGCTGTTCCCACGACGTCGAGGGGCACGCCCGGCAGCGGAATCGCCGAGATTTCCGCGCCGCTGGCACCAAATCGGCGCAAGATGCCGCCGTTCACGGCGTCGCCGACAACGAGCTCGCCATCGGGAAACGCCCAGATGGCCGTTGGCTCGATCAGAGCCCGCGCGCCGATTCGCATTTGATCGAGCTGGACCGCGATCTCGGTTCGATGGCGATCGTCCCCGACAGCTAGCACCCGAACAACGCGATTCCCGCGGTCGAGCACGTAGGCTCGGCCACGCTGATCGAGCGACAGGGCGATGGGCTGCACCGGTTGGTCGGTAGGGGCGCGTGCCAGCTCGACAAAAGCGATCTCCTCGCCTTCGATCGTCCACTCCTCGAGCGACGATGCGTCGCAGGCCGCCAGACTGGTCCCCAGGCCGATCACGGCTGCCAGCCTTGCGATGTCCACGAAGCGAGCAAGGTGGCGCGACCGCCCCGAGACATGGCTGTCGCGTCGGAGCCCCGTAGGTTCGGCGAGCGTGCTGGGGCCTGCCACGGCACTCTCCAGTTGGCGGTCGGTTTTGTCCTCGTACCGGTGAGACGGCATCGGCACGGCGATTTCCAGCTCTTCCTCGAAGTCCACGGCTGACGTTGCAGGGCGCACAGATCGAACAAGACGGCCTGCTAGAATCGCGCGACGTTTCCAATGGCCGCCAGACTTTCGCGTTGTGGGGAGGGTTCATCCGGTGATCACCTCGGCTGATCGCGTACTGCTCGACCGACTCGCCGCCGGAACCTCCGGGGCTCCGGCAGACGCTCTCGATGCCCTCTGGGAGCGCGTCGGTGGCCTGCTCGAGGCCACGGCCGCTGCATTGCCGGCTCCGGCGAGTTTTCAGACGGAGCTCTGGCCCTGGCTCGATCCGCAGGACCCGCGGGTCGGCTATCCGTTCCTGTGGGGACGCATCAAGGCGCGCGACCGCACCGACTACGCCGCTCACATGGGACTGTTCATTTCCGCGACGAGCGCGAATTTCTGCGTCGACCTGGAGAAGGATCTTCTCGACGCCGGGGTCTCGCGAGAGAGCCTGGCGGATGTGCACGGCTTCTACGCCGGCCGTGGCCGAGCCGTCCTCTCCTCGCTCGACCGCCAGAGCACCCCCGGCGGGCTCGCTGGACCCGCTGAACACGACACCCCGGAAGAGGTCCTTCCAGCAATCTGGACCGACCGTGGCAACGTCAGACGTGTGGCCGACTTCCTGGACGGGGACTTCAACGCCTTCATGTCCGCAAACAACGACCACGGACATCCGTGGCCGAAGGTCGGCTACCTGTTCGACCCCATCGCCAACGTGTCCGTACGGGACGCGGTAGAGCTGCTCCCGCGGCTGGTCAAGTGGGCGAAGACACTGTTGCCCATCTACAGCGGGCTGGTCGACCTGGACAACACGGTCAGCAACAGCGACATGACCGCGGGGTCGCCGGCCAGCTGATGCGGATACGCCTGGAGTCGCTCGGTTGCCGGCTGAATATTGGAGAGATGGACGAGCTGGCCTGGACGCTCGCCAAGCGTGGGCATCGCGTGGTTGCCGCAGGCGAGCCGGTGGACCTGTGCGTTCTCAATACGTGCGCCGTGACCCACGTGGCTGCACGCAAGTCACGCAAGCTCATCCGGCAACTTCGGCGCCAACAGCCGGGCGCGGTGCTGGTGGCTACTGGTTGTTTGGTCGAGCTCGAGGCGCCTGAGGCGGCCACCACAGCGCTCGGTGTAGATCTCATCGTCGGCAACCTGCAGAAGGATCGTCTCGCCGACATTCTGGAAGAACGCGGATTGTTACGCGACGGCGACCCGGTGCCGGCTGCAGACGCGACCGAGGGTTTTCTGCTGCCAGCACAACGGACGCGTGCTTTCGTGAAGGTGCAGGACGGTTGCGATAACCGCTGCACCTTCTGCATCGTTACGGTGGCGCGGGGTGCGGGGCGCAGTAGGCCGCTCGACGCGGTGGTTGAACACGTACGCCGGCTTGTCGAGCTCGGCTACCGGGAGGCCGTGCTGAGCGGCGTGCACCTGGGCTCGTACGGCAACGATCTTGACGGCGATTCCGATCTCGCCCAACTCGTGCAGCGCCTGCTGCGACACACCGGAATCGAGCGACTGCGACTTTCTTCTCTCGAGCCCTGGGACCTGACGCCGTCGTTCTTCGATTCTTTCGCCGACCTGCGTCTGCAACCGCACCTGCATCTGCCTCTTCAGAGCGGATGCGACGAGACCCTCACTCGGATGGCTCGACGCACCTCGCAGGACGACTTTGCCGCGCTTGTTCGGGACGCGCGCTCGGCGGTGCCCGGACTGTCGATCACCACCGACATCATGGTCGGCTTTCCTGGCGAGACCGAGACGGAGTTCGAGACCTCTCTGGACTTCGTACGCGAGATGGAGTTTTCGCGACTCCACGTGTTCCGCTACTCGTCGCGTCAGGGGACGGCCGCGGCGAGAATGCCGGCGCAGGTCGACCCGTCGATCGTGCGTCACCGCAGCAATCGTATGCACGCGCTAGGTGCCGAGCTGGAGCGCGGTTATCTGGCCAAGCAGATCAACAGCGAGGCTTCGGTGCTCTGGGAGCACGCCGAGCCCGCGGGGGACGGCGAAGGGATTCGCTGGAGCGGCCTGACGGGCAACTTCGTGCGCGTGCTCACCTCCACGCACGTCGATCTCGACCTGCGCAATCTTGTCTTGCCAACGCAGCTGCGCCAGTTGGTGCCGGGTGGCATCCTGGGCGAGACAGAACATTCGCTGGCGGCACGCTGCCACTCCCCGCTTTCTACCGAGCTGCGGGCCCTGCGCCAGGCAAGCGGCGCCCGCGAGCACCAGAGCGAGCCCGCATGACCCTGTTCGCACAGGAGGATTCCCCGATGAAACGCTTCACGCTGACCATAGCCGCCGTGCTGCTGGCGATCACCGGGGCGGCGTGCGCCCCCGCGGCCGATGAAGTCCCAGCCAGCTCCCCTTCTACTCTTGCAGCGACACGCACCGTGCTCGACAAGTACGCTTCGGTGCGAATTGAGGCCGACCTGTCGCCGCTCACCGACGCCCAGCGCCGTATCGTCGAGCTCCTGATCGAAGCGTCCGAGCCGGTCAACGAGATCTTCTGGCAGCAGGCCTACGGCGATCCGACCGAGCTATTGGCAGCGGCCGGGCATCCGGACACCGAGCGACTGATTCGCATGAACTTCGGTCCCTGGGACCGCCTCGGGGATTTTGCCCCATTCATCGAGGGAGTCGGACCACGACCCCTCGGCGGCAATCTCTATCCCGCCGACGCTACCCGTGAGGAGATTGAATCCGCGAGTCCGGAGCACCGCAGCCTGTACACCGTCGTGAGGCGCAACTCCGCCGGCGAGTTGATTGCCGTGCCTTACCATGAGGCGTTCGCCGACCAGGTACAGGTGATGTCGGCCAAGCTGCGAGAGGCCGCCCAGCTCGCCGAAGACGGCGGCCTCGAGAGCTACCTGGAGCTGCGCGCCGAGGCGCTGCTCAACGATGACTACCAGGCCAGCGATTTGGCTTGGATGGACATGAAGAACAACACCATCGAGATCGTCATCGGGCCCATCGAGACCTACGAGGATCAGCTGCTCGGAGCCAAGGCCGGATACGAGGCCTACGTGTTGATCAAGGACAAGGCCTGGAGCGTGCGGTTGGCACGCTACGCCGCTCTGTTGCCGGGGCTGCAGCGCAGCCTGCCCGTGGGCGAAGCCTACAAGCGGGAAGTCCCGGGTACCGACGCGGAGCTCAATGCCTACGACCTGGTTTACGTCGCTGGCGACGGCAACCACGGATCGAAAACGATTGCCATCAACCTGCCGAACGACGAAGAGGTTCAGCTCGCCAAGGGGACGCGACGCATTCAAATCAAGAACATCATGCGAGCGAAGTTCGACGCCATCTTGGAGCCGATCGCCGACGCCTTGCTCGCCGAAGATCAGCGCCCGCACGTAACGTTCGATGCGTTCTTTGCCAACACCATGTTCCACGAGGTGGCGCACGGGTTGGGTATCAAGAACACGGTCAACGGCGCGGAAACGGTGCGTCAGGCGCTTCGGGAACAGGCGTCGTGGCTCGAGGAGGGCAAGGCCGACGTGCTCGGGCTGCACATGATCACCGAACTGCACGTTGAAGGTGAGCTGCCCGACACCGACCTGATGGACAACTACGTCACCTTCTTTGCCAGCATGTTCCGGTCCATCCGCTTCAGTCTTGCGAGCTCGCATGGTCGCGCTAACCTGGTGCGGTTCAACTTCTTTCGTGAGGCTGGTGCTTTCACCCACGACGCGGAGTCTGGCACCTACCGCATCGAGTTCGAGCGCATGCAGGAGGTGACGCGCGACCTCTCCGCCAAGATCTTGCAGCTGCAGGGCGACGGCGACCACGCCGGTGTGGCGGCGTTCCACGACGATGCCGCCGTGATCGGAGCGCAACTGCAGGCCGATCTCGACGCGCTCGCAGGTGCCGGAATCCCGGTGGATCTGGTGTACGAACAGGGCAAGGAGGTTCTCGGCCTGTAGCGGCGACGGCCGCAGCGCGTGCAGCCCGCGCTCGATAAGCCAGCCAGAGCGGGTGGCCCGGTTTGGCGCGTGCCACGGGCGGGTGCCAACATGGAGGCCGTCCGACGAGTAACGTAGACTTCAGCCTTCCGAATCCCCCCGACTCAGAAGCGACCATGATCAGACTGCGCAACGTCGAAAAGTCCTACAAATCCGGGTTCGGTCGAACCTATGTGCTCCGCCGTGTGAACGTCGATATCGCCGAGGGTGAGTTCGTTACGATCATGGGGCCGTCCGGCGCCGGCAAGACGACGATGCTGAGCATCATCGGCATGCTCGACGGCTCATGGGAAGGCGAGTACTACCTGATCGACTATCCCGTGCACGACCTGCGCTCGAAGGAGCGCAACCGTCTCAATCGCGAGTACATCGGCTTCGTCTTCCAGAGCTACCATCTCATCGACAGCATGACCGTCTACGAGAATCTCGACGTGCCGCTGTCGTACCGCAACATCAAGCGCTCGCAACGCAAGAGCATGGTGGCCGACACACTCGACCGCTTCCAGATGGTCGGCAAGAAGGACCTCTACCCGAGCCAGCTCTCGGGCGGCCAGCAGCAGCTCGTGGGTGTGGCGCGCGCCATCATCGGCAAGCCCAAGATCATCCTCGCCGATGAGCCAACGGGGAACCTGCATACGGCTCAGGGTAAGGAGATCATGGAACTTTTCCAGCGGCTGAACCGCGAGGAGGGGACGACGATCGTTCAGGTGACGCATTCGGAGCTCAACGCGAGCTACGGCGACCGCGTCATCAACCTGGTCGATGGCTGGATCGTCGAAGACGATCCCTACACGGCAGTTGCCGCCGAGACGGACGGTCAGGCTAAAGCTTGATTGTTCGCCGCGCGCCGAGCGTAGCGCGGCGCGCGACGGTCACCGGGCGTGTCCGGTTGCGCGACAGTCGATCCCACAAGCGGACGTCGCGCGCGCACCCGACACCGTGAGAGCGCCGCAACGGCGCAGAGGGCACGAAAAAGCCGCGCCCGAACTGGCACGCGGCTTGCTCTGTACTTCAGGCAGGCCGTGGAACTGGGCAGGAGAACTTGCCGCTCTCGGGATAAAGCCCGTAACTACCCTCTCGTAACTGCCGCTAGCCCACCCAATAAGCCCATAGCTTGTATATCCGTAATTCAATTAGAGGGAAGAGCCGAAGGAGTACCCGACCCGGACGTAGTAATAGGCGCCGTTGAAACCGAACGGCGAGAACTGGCCGTATTGATTGCCGACCGTATTGGCGCCGAACATGTTCACGTCGGGGTACGTGTTGAGCAGGTTTTCAGCACCGACCGCCAGCGTGATATTCTCTTCGAATGGAATGCCGAGTTCGAGGTCGAGCAGCGCCTTGCCGGAATAGGCCGGGTACAGCCAGGACGCCTCGGGTCCGCCAGGGAGACCGACCGAATTCCGTCCATCCTCGCTGTCCCAGAACTGACCGAAGTAGTTCAGCCGACCCATCAGGCTCCACCTCTCGGCGCGGTGGTTGATGCTGAAATTCCACCGGGTATTAGGCAGTCCCCGTTCCAGCGTATTGATGCGGAATTCATCGATCACGACGGATTCGACGTTCTTGACCGCCGTGTCCGTGTAGTTGAAGATCATGCTGAACTTCGTGCGCCCGACCGTCAGGGTCGAAATCAGGTCGATGCCTTGGGTCGTCGTCGAGAAGTCGTTCAGGAAGAACCGGAACACCGGAAAATTTCGCGCCTCGGGGATCCCTTCCGCGAGCAGCGTCTGGATTTCGCTCTCCGTCAGATTGATTTCCTGCGACAGGGCGATACGATCGTCGATGTCGATCCGGAAGTAGTCGGCAGTGAAGGTGAACGGGCCCTGCTCGACGACCGCCCCCGCGCTGTAGTTGAGTGATTGTTCCGGCTGGAGCTGCTCGCCGCCCCTCGCGACGGCCACCGCGGATGTGGACGGGACGACGCCGTTGTTGGTCAACTGCCCGTCGATGAACGCGGTCGTCACGTTGAACGCGTTCTGCTGTCCCGGGGTCGGCGCCCGGAACCCGCTGCTCACGGCGGCGCGCAGCGAGAACGCGTCGGTCAGCTCAACGCGCGCCGTGAGTTTGCCGTTCGTCGTCGCACCGAAATCCTCGAAGTTCTCGAACCGGACGGCCGTGCCGACCGTCCACCGCCCGCCCGGGTCGGTGAACTCGAGATCACCGTAGACCGCTACATTGCTGCGGCTCCAGCTCCCCGCCGTCGTGTCGGCCCGGTAACCGTTGAAGCCGTTCGAGCCGGAGCTGAAGCCCTGTGCGGCGTACGGGCCGATCTCCCATGAGGGCTGCCCGCCCCCGCCGATCGTGAACTTCTCATCGCGCCACTCCGTGCCGCCCGCGATGTGCACGATGTCGTTGACCGGGTACGAGACGTCAAAGTTGAAGTTGACCTCGTCCTGCCGATAGCTGCCGGGCTTGAACGACGTTGGCGTTTCGTAGCCGAGCGACGCGTTGACCGTATCGAAGATGAACTGATCGACCTCGCTTCTGCCAATGCTGATACTCGCATCCCAGGTGAGGCCGGAGCTCATGAACCCGCGCAGTCCGCTGACCCACGAATAGTCGATGAGATTGCCCCCGAATTGCGGCGTGAACCCGCCGGGGAACCGGCTGTAGAGCGTGAAACAGTTCGGGTCCGCCTCCACCGCCGCGAGAGCGGCGGTATCGGGCACGTTGTCGATGATCGGGATCGTGGGGCAGCCTGGTCCGGCATATCCGTCATTGGTCCCGTTCGCCTCGTTGAACGCGGCCAGACCGACGTTGCCCACGCGCAGGGTTGGAATGTTGTCGTCGCCCACGTCGCCCCGGAAGACCCCGCCGCGGGTATGCGGATTCCGGAAGTAGAAGCCGCCGGTTACCTTGCGGCTCGCGAAGTTGGTGTGGCCGTAGACCTGCAATCCGTTCTCGAACGGATAGCCGAAATTGCCGAACAGCTTCAGGTCGTCGTCGAGTTTGGGCGCTCCCCAGATCTGCGCCGGGTTGCGCAGGTTCGTATTGCCAGCCGCGATGATGGCCTGCGCATCCTCACGCTGAATGCTGCGATTGGTCGGGTTGGCGCTGCCGTACTCCAGGCTGAGGTTCACGAACCCAGCCGAGCCGAGCGGCAGCCCAACATTCCCGGCGAAGGATTGCGCCTGCCCATGTCCGCCGATCCCGTTGCAGGAATGCTGGATGTCACCGCTGATGCCCGACCCGCACGTTGACGGGCTGCCCGGGTTCGCATTGCGGTAGGCTCCCGTGCGGAACTCCAGGCTGCCGCCCGATCGGGAATCCTTGAGCTGGAAGTTCATGACGCCGGCGATGGCGTCCGAGCCGTACTGCGCCGCCGCCCCGTCGCGCAGCACCTCGGCCTGCCGGATTGCAATCGAGGGAATGACGGAGAGGTCCGGTCCCTGCGAGCCGTCCGCGATACCGTTGCCGAGCCAAGTGATGACCGCCGCGCGGTGACGGCGCTTGCCGTTGACCAGGATCAGCGTGTGATCGGGCGCCAGGTTGCGCAGGTGCGCCGGCCGGACGATGGTCGCCGCGTCGCTGATCGGCTGAATGCTCACGCTGAAGGAGGGAACGACGGCCCGCAACTGATTTGCCAGGTCGGTACTGCCCTGGCTGGTGAAGTCCTCAGCCCGGATGACATCGATCGGCACGGCCGACTTGGTGACCGATCGCGGCTTCGCGCGGCTGCCGATGACGACGACAGTCATGTGGACCGCGCTGATCTCAAGGGTGAAATTCCGCAGAACCTCTTGGCCAGCCGCCAGTTCCACATTGCTGTAGGTGCCCACTTCAAAGCCGGGCATATCCGCCGTTAGTGTGTAGATCCCGGGGGGCAAACCGGTGAACTCGTAATTCCCGATTTCGTCCGTCAAGCGTGTCGTGGCCTCATCGGTCGTTTCGTGGACCACCGTGACGCTCGCGCCGGGAATGCCACCTCCGGTCCTGTCGGTTACGGTTCCCCTCACGATGGTGCTCACCTGGGACAGCACACTGACCGGCACACTCAACAACAACAACAACACAACACCCCAACCAACGATTCTGCGCATAATGTTCTCCCTAAGCGCTGTCTTAAAAATAGACTTCCTTGACCTGCCCCCACGGTTAGTACCACTTTCTATCTCAGTAACTCGCCGCATGACCCCACCCCGGAATGAGTACCGGTCAGAGGTTTAGGCATTCGGTGTTCCGAAGCCTCCGGTTGCCAGCCCCTGGCGAACTCCGTAGGAGTTCGGTCCTTCAGTGAGCTGTGGGGTCTGAGGCGATTGAACTTTTGTCGCCACCCTTCGATCAGAACCTTTGCCTCCTTCAACGTGTAGAAGATCGGATATACAAGCTATGGGCTTATTGGGTGGGCTAGCGGCAGTTACGAGAGGGTAGTTACGGGCTTTATCCCGAGAGCGGCAAGTTCTCCTGCCCAGTTCCACGGCCTGCCACGCTCGGCGTAACGAACCGTACCCCTTCCAGGATCTCTTCGACTGTCAATAGCTGCATCCGTGGATACTGCATGCTCATCACCGACAGGTCGCCAGCATCCGCCATGAAACGCTTGAAGTTGCGCTCTTTCACGGTGCCTGGTCGGTCCATGACGATCAGCCCGGCCATGAGCGCTTGGTCGTTGTCGAGCACGCCACGCAGGGCGCGTACATCCGCTATCGAGACGTTCTTGCCTCCCTTTACCTCAATGGCCATGCTCTGAAGGTCTGGCTTCTCGGGCACGGCAAAGTACAATCGCCCGTCTATGCCGCCGTCGGCGGTGCGCTTCGTGGTCACGAAGCCATCAACCTGTTCGACGGCCCACTTCTGGAAGTGGTACTTGTCGCGCTTCCATAGGTCTCGGGAACCTTCCAGGTTCTTCGGTACGCCGTCGATGGTGTAGTCATGACCTTCGACGAGCTTGCAACGGTCGCCTAGCCGGATCCTCGCTACACGCTTGATCGCATGAATGGCGATGTCGATCCCAATCCATCGTCGATTGAGCCTCTGCGCAGCTTCCATCGTCGTGGCACAGCCACAAAACGGATCGAACACCACGTCGCCCTCGTTGGAACTGGCTTTGATGATCCGTTCCAGTAGCGCAAGCGGCTTCTGTGTGGCGTAGCCAAGACCTTCAGAGCGTGGGCTCACTGGAGCGATATCCGACCAGATGTCATCTATGGCTCGGCCTTTTTGTTCGTCAAGGTAACGCTTGAGCCTGGGGACTGCCCCTTCACTGCTTTGAACGACTAGACCCTCCTCGTACGCGCGCTGCATCCGTTCGTTCGTCCATCGCCAAACTCGCCTAACGCCTAGGAACTCGTATTCCAGGTTTGGCCTGTTTTTGTTCGGATTCGTGAGATCGCCAAGCGTGTACCGGCGTCCTGTATCGTCTTCGACGTGCCGATAGAATTTCTCGACATAATCGGGGTCGTGCGCTTCGTGCGGCGGGTTCCATGACACCTTGGCATCTTTGCCGTAGAACAGAATAACGTCGTGGTTGGAAGCCAACCTCTTAGTCGCCAGGCCCTTCGCGTTCGTGCGTCGCCACACGATCTCGTTGCGGAAGTTCTTGTGGCCGAAAACACCGTCCAGCATCACCTTGATGTAATGGCTCGCCGTAGGATCACAGTGCAGATATAGAGTTCCCGTCGGCTTGAGAATCGGCCGCATGTAGATCAGCCGCTCCACCATATAGGACAGGTACGCAAGCAATCGCGGGCGCGTGTTGCGTAGCGCGTTCATCCAGGTCTGCCAAAATGTCACAACGCCATCGTCAATACCGCTCTCCCGCATCAAAATCGGCATATGCCGTATCGATCGTTCGCGCTCCTCATCGAGCGTCCACATATCGCAGAATGCCTCGATCTGGTCAGGTAGCGGTCGGCCCGTTTCGTCCTTGTAGATCGCGTTGTACTCGCGGTTACTGTTGAACGGCGGGTCCAGGTAAATCAGGTCTACGCTGGCGAGCTTCATTTTGTCCCGCATGATGGTGAGGCAGTCGCCGTAGTACAGCCGGTTCATGCGAAGCAGCCTCGCATGAAGGTGTCGAAGGCGTTGTCGTTGCGGCGCTCGTTGTACTTCCAGCACGCCTCCGCGATGTACATCGGCATATAGCGCTTCTGGTAGTAGTGGTGCGAGCCGTACCAGGCACGCTTCAAGAGGCTCCAGAAGCCCTCGATGGTATTCGTATGCGTGAGCCCTTCGGCGTAGGCGACGCTGTGATTGATCACCGCGTGCGGCAGTAGGTCGCGGGTCACGTTGTACGCCGCGTACTCGTCCGTGATCAGCACCGAGCCCTGGGGGTCTACGGAACTCTTGATGAACCGTAGAATGCCCTTGCCCGTCAGGTCGGTAGCAACCTGAGCGGTAACGCGCCCACCACGCTCGACCACGCCGATAACCGGAACCTTCTTGGTGCCTCGACCGCGCGGGTTCGGCGTGTCGTCGTCGCGCCTGTTGCCCTTGCGGGGCTTGCCGCCGACGTAGCACTCGTCGGCTTCCACGATGCCCTGAAGCAACTGACGCTGGCCCTTGGCCATCGCGGAGCGGATACGCTGCTGCATGTACCAGGCAGTCTGCTGCGTTAGATCGAGATCACGGGCGAGCTGGCAGCTCGACAGGCTCTTCTTGGCGTTGACCATGAGCCCGATCGCCAGGAACCACTTCTGCAACGGAACCCGCGTCTTCTCGAAGATGGTGCCCGACAGAACGTTGAAGCTGGACGTGCAGCCGTGGCAGTTCCACCGGCCGACGCGATCACCGTCGGCCTTCCGTGCTACTTTTGCGCTTTCACAGAATGGGCAGGATGCTTCGAGCGGCCAGCGAACGGCTTCTAGGTGCTCAATGCAGGCTTCTTGGTCAGGGTAACGAGTGAAGATATCGATCAGGTTCATGGCGACCTCCTATGAACCCAATCTACCGTGTTGCCGCTGCCTTGTCAAGCCCATAGCTTGTATATCCGTTTCTTATTGCTCTGGCTGTGATGCGGCGCGGCTGTACTGTCGGCCGCAGTTGCGTATCGATCTCCGCAGCGATCACGCTGATCGGTGGCGCCCGCGTTTTCTCAGGCGCGGCTCATACTTGTATCGCGCCGCGGCCGCTGTCGCGAGCCGGCAATCCAAGAAAACTGCTCTGCCGATCCAAAGATTCGAGAGATTTCGAGAGATTTCGAAACCGCTCGCGTTTGTTTTCGTTTGTATAGAATATGTCGATGCCGCGAGGACGCTTCTTGGCCGAGTTCGAGCAGTACGTGCTGCTGGCGCTTTTGCGTCTCGGTGACGAGGCGTACGGCGTTAGCATCCGTCGCGAGATCGAGGCTCGTACGGGCCGAAGCACATCGATCGGCGCCGTCTACGCGACGCTCGGTCGACTTCGCGACAAGGACCTGGTGGAGAGCTGGGACTCCGAGCCCCTGCCGGTTCGCGGTGGCCGATCGCGCAAGCACTTCCGGCTGACACCCAGTGGCCACCGTGGTCTCAGCCACTCGCTATCCATGCTTCGACGCATGGCGAACGGCCTGGTGTTCGACCTCGATCGAGAGGGCGACAAGCACGAGCTGAGCGAATGACCAGGAAAGCCACGTCGTTGTGGAAACGTCTCGTCCTGCTCCTGGTTGCCGCCGAGGATCGACAGGCGCTGCACGACGATATCGACGAGGAGGCCTCGGAGATCGCGGCCCAGCAGGGAAGTCGAGTGGCCCGTAAATGGGTACACGGGCAACTACGCTCGTCGCTGCTGCCTCTCGCACGACGACGCGCACGAGCGGCTCTCGTCCGTTCGCCAACCGGAGGTTCCTGGATGAAGGGCCTGATCCAAGATGCCCGCTACGCGGTTCGCAGCCTACGCCACAGCCCGGGTTTTACCGTCGCCGTGGTCACGGTGCTGGCCCTTGGCATTGGGGCGAATACCGCGATCTTCAGCGTGGTCAGCCCGTTCCTGTTTCGATCGCTGCCCTACACCGAGCCTGACCGCCTGGTCCACATGTTCGAAACCTATCCACAACTTGATGGCGTGGGGTGGGACATGCAGCGCCAGTCGCTGCCGACGATCCGTGACTGGCAGTCGCAAGCGCGCAGCTTCGAGAGCATAGGCGCCTACTACTACGACAATGCCGCGTTGCGAGTGGGCGATGGCGCGCCGCGCCGGTTCGACGTAGGCCTGGTAACGGCAAATCTCTTTCCCTTGCTGGGCGTTGATCCGGCGATCGGGCGCCACTTCGCGATCGACGAGGATGTTCCCGGAGCCGCCAACGTGCTGCTCGTTGCCGACTCTGTTTGGCGCGAAACGCTTGGCGCCGACCCGAACGTTGTCGGACGATCGGTGGTCCTCGATGGCGCCGAGCACGTCATCGTTGGCGTGATGCCGCCCGGCTTCAACTTTCCCTTCGGGGCCGTCCGCATGTGGAAGCCAGCCGCTTTCGACCCAGCATCCTGGGACCGAGAATCTCGCGGAATTCTGACGGTGGGACGACTTCAGGCCGGAGTCGGGATCGACGCCGCCACGACCGAGCTGATGCAGTTGCAGGAGCGGCTCGAAGAGGCCCATCCGGGCGTGTACGACGGCTATGGAGTGCGCGTTCTGCCCATCCGCGAGGCGTTGATCTTCTTCTATGACATCTTCCGCGGGCTTATGTTGACACTGCTCGCCGCCGTGGCGTTCGTGCTGCTCATTGTGTGCGCCAATGTGGCGAACCTGATGCTGGCGCGCTCCGGTCACCGTCAACGGGAGGTGGCGATCCGCGCCGCAATCGGCGCCGGCCAGTCGCGCATCGCCCGACAGTTGCTCACCGAAAGCTTGCTGTTGGCTGGCACCGCGGCCATTCCGGGAAGCTGGCTGGCCTCCCTCACAACCGGGGCGTTTTCCGCCTTTCTCCCGGCGGAGCTCTATCGCGTGGGCGACGTCGGCGTCGACGGCTCGGCCCTTCTCTACACCGCCGTCGTGACCCTGGCGACTGCCGTCGTTTTCGGGCTCGTACCTGTGCGCCGTGCGGCGAATACCGAGCTCACCTCGGCGCTCAAGGCGTGTGCCGGCGACGGCGGCGCCCAGGCGAGCAGATTCGGCAGCTCGCTGGTGTTCGTGCAGATCACTCTGGCAACCGTGCTGTGCGGCGGTGCGGTGCTGGCGGCACAGGCCTTCGGTGAGATGCGCCGCGTTGATCTCGGATTGGACCCGACACGCGTCCTCACCCTGGAGGTCGCTCTGCCGTCGGGGGACTACTCCTCGGCCGACACTCGTGTCGTGTTCTTCGACGAGCTCGTGGCGCGGACAAGCGCGCTACCGGCGGTTGATGCCGCGGGGCTGATCAACATGTTGCCGATGAACTTCGAGAGCAGCTCTGTGGCGTACGCGTTGCCGGGCGAAGCGTTGGAGCTGGCGGGGAAAGGTGAGTCGCGTGCCAAGCGCTTCGCCGGCTCGACGATTGTATCGCCCGCCTACTTCGAAGCGATGGACATCTCCCTGCGCGCCGGTCGATCGTTCGACACTCGCGATCGCGGGGACTCCGCCCCCGCCGTGGTGATGAACGGGATGTTGGCGCGACGCCTGTGGCCCGACGGCGAGACCGATGCGGTCGGCCGGACACTCATGCTGGATGGATCCGAGGGGCCCTACGCCGCGACCGTTGTAGGAGTGGTCGAAGACAGCGTCGGCGGGCTCATGCTCAACGGACCCGAGCCGCAGATCTTCTTCCCGCTCGCAAGCCGCATCCCGCGGCGGGTCTTTCTGGCGGTCCGAACATCTGGCCAGCCGGCGGCAATCGCGGGATCGGTGCGTGGCGTTCTGGCAAGCCTCGATCCGAATCTGGTGATCGACAACGTGCGCCCGATGACCGACGTCACGGCCGCCGCCACGCAGCCGGTGCAGGTTGCATCGCTGATCCTGGCGGCTTTCGGCGGCTTTGCCCTCCTGCTGGCGGCCATCGGTGTTTATGGCGTCGTGGCACTGGCCATCAACCAGCGCACACGAGAGCTGGGCGTGCGCATGGCTCTCGGCGCCCGCGCCGGGCAGGTGGTTGCCCTTGTTGTACGCCGCGGCGCCACCCTGGCGGCCTCGGGGGCGCTGATCGGAGCGCTACTGACGTTCGCGCTGGCAGCTATGCTGGCCAGCTTCGCCGGTGACAGCCCGTCGCTTGCCGCGCCGCTGATCGTGATCGCGATCCTGGTAGCTGTGGCCCTGCTCGCCTGCTGGTTGCCGGCCCGCCGCGCGACGCGTATCGATCCGGTTGTGGCTCTGCGTTCGGATTGACCCGAATGGATCCGGGCCACCGGGCACGACTCCGGACAGTTGCCGGAGCTCAGTCCGTCAATCGGTTTGGGCGGCGGCCTCGACAAGGTTCGGGCGCAGCCAACGAGATGCTTCCTCGGGCGCCACCGCCTTGCGCGACGCGTAGTCCGTCAACTGGTTGGTACCCAGCTTGCCGACGGAGAAGTAGCGCGCTGACGGATGGTTCAGATAGAGCCCCGAGACCGAGGCGGCTGGCATCATTGCGAAGGTCTCGGTGAGCTTGATGCCGGTCGCGGCCTCGGCGTCGAGCAGCCGCCAGAGCGTGGCCTTCTCGCTGTGGTCGGGTTGCGCCGGGTAGCCCGGAGCCGGCCGGATACCTCGATAACGCTCGGCAATGAGATCGGCGGGGCTGAGGGGAGCGCTATCGGCATCCTCGATGCCGCAAAAGGCGCGGGCGCGCGCATGCAGCATCTCGGCGAACGCCTCGGCCAGGCGATCGGCGAGCGCCTTGACCATGATGGCGTTGTAGTCGTCGTGCTCGGCCTGGAACCGCGCCACGATCTCGTCGGCTCCGAATCCCGCCGTGACGGCGAAACAGCCAACGTAGTCGGCAAGCGGGCTTGCACCCCTCTCGCCGCTCTCGCCCGTCTCGCCCTTCTTGTCCTTCTCGACAGGGTCGCCCGAGACGACGGGTGCCACGAAGTCGCCCAGCGCGAGCTGGCCGCCGCTCCCGTGCCGAGCGCGCTGCTGTCGAAGGCCGTACAGAACAGCCTCCTCGTGCGTGCGCTGGTCATCGGTCCACAGCACGATGTCCTCGCCACGCGAGCCGGCGGCGAAGAAGCGGAACACGCCGTGCGCGGTGAGCCACTCCTCGGCAATCAGTCGGTCGAGGAGCCGCCGCCCGGAGTCGAACAGGTCGCGCGCCGCCGCCGCCGCCGCTCCCTCGCTCAGGATGCGGGGATACGCCCCCTTGAGCTCCCAGGCGTGGAAGAACGGTGTCCAATCGATGTACTCGGCGAGCTCGGCGATCGATGTCTTCTGGAAGAGCTGAGGCTCGAGGCTGGCGGGCACGGCGATGTCTTCGGGACGCCAGTCGAGGCGCAGCCGGCGGTCGCGCGCGGCTTCCAGAGAGAGCAGGTTGGTGGCCGATGCTCGATTCTCGAAGTCGGCGCGCAGGCGCGCCTGTTCCTGACGCACGCGCTCGACGATTTGCGGTCGAGCCGTTTCGCTGCGCAGCTCACCCACCACGCCCACAGCGCGTGAAGCGTCCTTCACGTGTACCGTAGGGTGGTCATATGCGGGCGCGATTTTCACAGCCGTGTGCTTGCTCGACGTCGTTGCGCCGCCGATCAGCAGCGGCACGTCGAAGCCGGCGCGCTGCATCTCCTGCGAGACGTGCACCATCTCGTCGAGCGACGGGGTGATAAGGCCGGAAAGCCCAATCAAGTCGACCTCCTGATCGCGTGCCGTCGCCAGGATCTTCTCGGCCGGGACCATCACGCCGAGATCGATGACCTCGTACCTGTTGCAACCCAACACGACGCCGACGATGTTCTTGCCGATGTCGTGAACATCGCCCTTCACGGTGGCCAGCAGCACCTTGCCGGCTGAGCGCGTAGCTGCGGGGTCGTCCGGGTTGGCGAGACCGGCGGCGGCCTTTTCTGCCTCGAGATAGGGCTCCAGGTGTGCGACGGCGCGTTTCATCACGCGCGCGCTCTTGACAACCTGCGGCAAGAACATCTTGCCGGCGCCGAACAGATCGCCGACCACATTCATACCGGCCATGAGCGGGCCCTCGATCACCTCGATCGGTCGGCCAAACAATTGTCGTGCTTCCTCGGTGTCGTCTTCGATGTGGTCGACGATTCCCTTCACCAGAGAGTGCTGCAGGCGTTCCTGCACCGTGCCCTCGCGCCAGGCAGCGGTTTCTTCCTCCGCCGGCCCCTCCGACTGGTACTGCCCGGCCACGGTGACCAGCCGTTCGGTCGCGTCCGGATGGCGCATGAAGAGCACGTCCTCGATGCGCTCGAGCAGCTCTGAATCGATCTCGTCGTACACATCGAGCTGGCCGGCGTTGACGATGCCCATGTCGAGCCCGGCCTGGATGGCGTGGTAGAGGAAGGCCGAGTTCATCGCCCGCCGAACGGGCTCGTTGCCACGGAACGAGAAGCTCAGATTGCTGATCCCCCCTGACACCTTGACGAGCGGGAAACGTTCCTTGAGGAGCTTCGTCGCCTCGATGAAATTGACCGCGTACGGATCGTGCTCCTCGATCCCAGTGGCAACAGTGAGCACGTTGGGGTCGAAGATCAGGTCCTGCTCGGCGAAGCCGACATCATCGATCAGGATGCGCGCGGCGCGCGTCAGGATCTCCACGCGGTCGTCGATGCCGGTTGCCTGACCGTTTTCGTCGAAGGCCATGACAACTACCGCGGCGCCGTACTTGCTGATTAGCCGCGCCTTGTCGCGGAAGGCTCCCTCGCCGTCTTTGAGGCTGATCGAGTTGACAACGCACTTGCCCTGCACACACTGCAGCCCGGCGTCGATAACCGCGAAGTCAGAGCTGTCAATCATGATCGGCAGCCTGGCGATCTCCGGCTCGGTCATGACGAGATTCAAGAAATGCGTCATCACGGCGGCAGAATCGAGCAGCCCTTCGTCCATGTTCACGTCGAGGATGTTGGCGCCACCGGCCACCTGGTGGCGGGCAACCTCGAGAGCTGCTTCGTAGTCCGCGTTCTTGATCAAGCGACGGAACTTCGCCGATCCGGTGACGTTCGTGCGCTCGCCGACGACAATGAAATTGGCATCGGGAAAGATCGTCAGCGGCTCGAGTCCGCTGTACCGCGAGTAGCTCGATTGCGGTCCGGGCGGATTGCGGACGTGCGGTGTGCAGTCGGCGATCGACCGGCGAAACTCGGCGATGTGCGCCGGCGTGGTGCCACAGCAACCACCAACGATGTTGAGCCAGCCGGCCTCGGCAAAATCTCGCAGCACAGCCGCCATCTGCTCCGGGGACTCGTCGTAGCCGCCGAACTCGTTGGGCAGCCCGGCATTCGGGTAGCAGCTGATGTAGCAGTCGGAGATGCTGGCGAGCTCCTGCACATACGGTCGCATCGCCTCGGGCCCCAGAGCGCAGTTGACCCCGACGACGTCCATCCCGACGTGTGCGACGGAGTGCCAAAAAGCCTCGATGGTCTGCCCCGAAAGCGTGCGGCCGCTCTGGTCGACGACCGTAACCGAGACGATGAGCGGCACCCGCTCGCCACGCTCCTCGAAGATCTCCTGGATTGCGAACAGAGCCGCCTTGGCGTTGAGCGTGTCGAAGATCGTCTCCACCATCAGCGCGTCCACGCCGCCGTCGAGTAGTCCTCTGGCCTGCTGGTGGTAGGCCGCTCGCAGCTGCTCGAAAGTCACCGCGCGGTACTCAGGGCGGTTGACGTCGGGCGACAGCGACAGCGTTCGGTTCATCGGCCCGAGAGAGCCGGCGACGTAGCGCGGCTGGCTCGGATTGGCCGCGGTGAGCTCAGCGGCAACCCTACACGCGATGCGCCCGGCGGCGACGTTCATCTCGTAGACCGCGCTCTCGAGCCCGTAGTCGGCCATCGAGACAGCCGTCGCGTTGAACGTGTTGGTTTCGATGATGTCGGCGCCGGCCTCGAGGTAGTCGCGATGGATCTTCTCGATAGCGCCGGGCTGCGTGAGGCACAGAAGGTCGTTGCAGCCCTTGAGATCTTGCGGATGGTCGGCATAGCGCTCGCCGCGGAAACCCGCTTCGTCGAGCCCGAGCTCCTGGATGAACGAGCCCATCGCACCGTCGAGCACGAGGATTCGCTCGGCGAGCAGATCGGTGAGGGGAGGGCGTGTGCTCATGGCCGTTCTTCCGTCGTCGTTACCAGAGTCACCAGCGGACGTTGCCGCCGAGGCGCACGAACACCTCGGAACCGTCGGCGTCGTCAAAGCCGAGGCCGACGATGCTGTCGACCGCGAAATCGGGAGTCAGCGTGAAGCTCAAACCGCCGTTGACGACATTACGCTGCGAAGCGAAGTCGTCTCCGAAATACCGAAAGTACTCGTAGTAGGCCGCGATCTCCGAGCTCAACGCCTGTGTGACCGACAGGCTCGCCACGTACTGCGAAAAACGCTCGTCACCGGCAACCAGGTTGGCGTAGAAAACGTTACCCGCCAGCACCATCGTCTCGCTCAGATTCCATGCGTAAATCAAGTAGATGTTCGGCGTGACCTCGTCGGAGCCGAACGAGCCCCCGGCCGGCACCGTGAAGAAGGTTTCGACCGCGATGTCGGGTCGATCGATGCCCATCCCCGGATCTCCGTCCACAACCCGAACCTTGAATCCGAGCCACGGGTCACCCGCGCCCGAGCCGCTGGCGCGGCCCTGGTACCAGGCGTACGACGGCAGGCCCACGCGCAACTCCACCCGTTCGTTCAGGCCGTAGCGCACACACCCTCACCGACGTTGTGCAGCGTGGATCCGTCCTCGCGATCGATCGTGTACCCGAATTCGAGCTGAAAGGTTCCCACGCCAATGATGTGAGCGGTCTCGGTGAACCCGGGGCGGTCCGTATTGATGGGGCCGGCCGCCTGCGCCATTGCACCCGCTGCCGTGCCCATCAGGATCAGTAGCAAAGTCGTCGCTATGACATGCCGCGCGCGCGGTTGCCAAAGAACGATAGAAGCTCCGGCGTGGGTCATTGCTGCTTCCTGTCGAAGGCTCGTTCGGCCAGTGCCCAGGGCGAGACTTGAACTCGCACTCCCGAGGGAAGCGGATTTTAAGTCCGCCGCGTCTGCCGGTTCCGCCACCTGGGCAACCCCAGTAGGTGATTGTAACGGCGCGTCTTGCGCCGCGTTCGCCGCCGATCTCAGCGAAAGACGGGTAGCGATTTGGGTAGCGAATCACTTCTTTTTCGCGCCCCGAATATGCGTAATCGATGGCGCCTGGTGTCGCCTTTCGATGGCTGCCAGGAGGTGTTTTCCCTCGGTTCGCGTGTATCTGGGCGTGGCCCAAGGCGTCTTCTGGCGGAGGAAGGTCTGCACCTCGATCGAGCCTGCCCCGGCGGCGCCGAGCTCCGTTGCTGCGCCGGCTCTCAGGTCGTGGATCCAGAGCCCCGGAAGGCCCGCCGCCTCTCGGACCTTGCACCAGCTCCGCCGAACCCGGTTGTAGTCACACGGTCGTCCGGCGTCATCGGGGTGCGGGAACAGGTACGGGCCTGGAGTCTTGCTGAGATGCTGCTCGAGCACGGCGCGTAGACGGGGCAGCAGCGGGATCCCGATGTCCCGGCCGCGCTTGCTGGGCGGTGGATGGATCAGGCCGTGCGGACCCCATGAGAAGTCGACGCAGCCTGCCTGGCTCTGAGCGCCTCGTTGACGCGCACGCCCGTGTCGAACAGGAGCGTGATGAGCACGCCCATCCAGGGCAGGGGAGCGGCTCCACACGAGGCGACGAGGCTATCGACATCGACGTCGTTGGGTGCGGTGCGGGTCTGCTCCGTCTCCTGGTAGCGCTCGATGCCGACGCACGGGCTGGCGAGGATGACGTTGTGCCGCCGTAGGTAGCGCATCATGTCCGACAGCGTGGCCATGTGCCGGTTGACCGTGGGGCCGGCCATGCGGCGCCGGAGCGACTTGCGGATCTTCAGCAGATCGAACTCGACGATCTGGTCGGGCCGCTTGTTGAGTAGCTCGCCGATCGTTCGTAGGTGGCGGCCCTTGCATTGGATCGTTTTCGGGGCGTTCGGCGTTGCCTTGCCAGTGGCGCACCACTCGAGGTAATCGACGACGGCTTCTTCGAGCGAGGCGATGGGGTGCGGGCCGTAGAGCTGCATGAACGTGCCCTCGCGCACGGCACGGTCCATTGCGATGCGGTCCTCGTAGGCTTCCCATTGCGTCTCGCGCAGAGGGGCTCGATGGCGGTATCCCTTGAAGGTGCGCTCGGCGAACCAGCGGTCTCGCTCGCTGCGGTAGTGAACGCCCTTCAGCCTCTTGCTCTTCGTCACCGTCACCCTCCGGGTTGCTCCAGAAGCCACGCCAGAATCTCGGGAGGATAGACCCTTCGGCGGCTGCGGACCATGTGGCCGGGGATCTCGTTGCGCACAGCCATCTTCTCTACGGTCTTTTGGTGGATGCCGAGAAACTCGGCGACCTCTGTGACTGTCCAGAGCGCAGGTATTGGTTGGTCAGTGTCGGGGTAGAGGCGCGCCACCTCCGCGAGCTCGCTGGGCTGCGGGGCGGGGTAGTGCATCAGGGCCGGTCGCGCTTTCGGTAGTCTTCCGCGGCCAATCGGACTTCCACACACATCTCGGAGATGCGGCTGTCGATCCGCGCACCGACGTGCTCGGCTAGGCTCGCCGAGTAGTTGCTAGTGATCACCGTCGGTCGGCTCCGGTTGTAGCGCTCGTTGATCACCGCGCCGAGTGTCGACCGGCTCCAATCAGTCCCGCGCTCTTTGCCGAGATCGTCGAGCACGAGCAGCTCGGACTCGGCGATCGGCGCCAGGAGCTTGGTTTCGCTGTCCTCCGTTTCGGGCCCGAACGTCGCCTTCACCGAGCCCAGCAAGTGTTGCGTGTCCCAGAACGTTCCTCGCAGGCCCCCGCCGATCACTCGGCGCAGAGTCGCTACGGCCAGATGGGTCTTGCCGGTTCCCGGCGGGCCGACGAGCAGGAGCCCACCCCCCGATCCGTCGAGGAGCCGGTCGGCGAAATCCCGACAGACCCTCAGCGCTTCCGCGGTCTCGAGGTTCCGACCTCCGTCGAAGTTGTCGAACGATGCCTCCGCGTATCGAGCCGGATGTTTGCGTGTTCAAGCAGCGTGTCGATTCTGTGCCCAGACTGACATGAGCAACGATCGACGAGCCTCTCTCCGACGTAGACCCAGCCCTCGAAGCAGCTCCCGCAATTCTGTGTCGGCATCATCCGATCCACTCCGCGTTGACGAGGCCGATACCGTCAGGGTCGGCTGCCTTGCGCTTCGACGCCGGCGCCAGAAGCGCGGGAAAAACGGATTGCGAGAAAATCCGCTTCGGGTGTAAGTCCATCCCACGCTCGCGGGCTTCTCTGAGCGCCCGGCAACACTGCTCGACCGTGAAGCCGTCGAGTAGCCGCTCGCGGAGGTACCGCGTTGCTGGGCCGCGCGCCCATTCCGTCCCAGCGAGGTGGTTGAGATCGCCGATCACCTCACACTCCCCAGCCACCTCCTCGAGGCCTCCGCCTCCGATAACAGCCTCGCGTGCGCGGGCTACATCGACGACGTCGTCTGGTGCAGGTGAAGGTGCAGGTGAAGGTGCAGGTGAAGGTGCAGGTGAAGGGCATAGCTCCGGCAATGCTCCTGCATTGCTCCCAGCATGCTCCGAGGATGCTCCCGGCATGCTGGCAGCATTGCTACCGGCATCATCTCGGGACTTTCTCCAGCGTCCGTCTGCGGCCCGCTTCGCCTGCCTGTGCCGGCGCCGTTTCTGGTCGCGGGCGATCTCGAGCTCACACGTCAGCCGACGCTGCGAGATCCGCTCGCCGTCGTCGTCGAAGAACTCCGAGATTCCGTCCCAAACCTCTGCCCAGCGGTCGGTCGGGACACGGGCCAGATTGGCGAGCCGGGTGGGAGAGCTCGGCAGCCTGCCGCGGCGCACCCACATCTGGAAGAGCAACAACAAGTACGCGCCGTGCTCTTCGGTCGTGAGATGTCCCGTGTCGCGCAGGTAGTCGCCGATGTACAGGGGCATGAACACCTTCGGATCGCCCTTGCTCACCTCACTAGCCGTCCTTGTGCTGCGCTACACGCCGCTGGTCGGTGTCTCGTTCGCTGCGCTTCAGGTGGACACGAGTCTCCGCCGCGGAGGGCATTACTCACCGGGTTCACTCGTCGCGTACGCGAGGAAAGAGGGCATCTATCTCGGTATCCAGTAGCCGGGCGATGGCTTCCGCCTCCGTTCGGCCGGGTGTGAGCACGCCCCTCTCGAGCGCGTAGACCCAGCCCATCGAGCGTCTGGCGGTCTGGGCGACTGCAGCCACGGATAGACCCTCTTCGAGGCGCTTGTGGCGGACAGGCATGAAGTTCATTGGCTCTCCTCTGCGGAGCGGTTGCGGGGGCGAACTGTCCTGGTGACGGTACCTTGACCGCTACCGACGCTGCCACTAACCTGCTGACACGTAAGGACTAGCTCATTCTCAACTCTATTCGTGACATGAAACATCGACTGCTAACTAACGCGCTGGGCGTCACCGAGCTCCTGGCCTTCGTAAACGGCACTCCGGACGATGCCTTCGTGCGTCACGAAGCCATCGTCCGGCGTTCCGGTGCCTGTCAACGCGGATGAGACGGTGGTCACGAGTAATTAGTGAGCATTCTCGAGGGTGGCAGGCTTGTTGATCCAGACGGCGGTGGGGATCGCCGGCGGTCGGGGCGGGTGGTTGACGAAGCGCTCAGGTCGCGCCCGGTAGGCGGCCAGCAGGACTTCGGCACGCCGGTCGCGGGTCTGCTGGGCGAGCCCGTCCTGCACCGTCGCCGGAGTCATCAGGCCGATGCCCGAGTGGCGATGCTGGTGGTTGTACCAGTGGAAGAACATGCGGCAAAAGAGACGGGCGTGTTCGATCGACTCGAAGCGAGCAGGGAACTCGGGTCGGTACTTGAGCGTCCTGAAGTGGGCCTCCGAGTAGGGATTGTCCGACGAGGTGTAGGGCCGCGAGTGTGTCTTGGTGACCCCGAGATCGGCGAGCAGGAAGGCGACCGGCTTGGAGGTCATCGAGCTGCCGCGGTCGGCGTGGATGGTGAGCTGATCAGGTCCGATGCGTTGCTGGAGCAGCGCCTGGTCGATGAGCTGCTCGGCCAAGGGACCGCTCTCGCGGTGCTGGAGAGTCCAGCCCACCACGTAGCGGCTGAACACGTCGAGGATGACGTACAGGTAGAAGTAGGTCCACTTGGCAGGGCCTCGCAGTTTGGATATGTCCCACGACCACACCTCATTGACTCGCTCGGCGAGCAGCTCGGGCTTGTTGTAGGGCGGGTGCACGAGCTGGTTGCGCCGCTCGCCGCCCTCGCCCTGGGCGGCGAGGATCCGGTACATCGTGCGCTCCGATGCCAGGTAGCGGCCTTCGTCCAGCAGCGTCGCCCATACCTGGGCAGGAGCGCAGTCGACGAAGCGCTCACTATGCAACTCGGCGAGCACCTCGTGACGTTCAGGCTCCGACAGCGCCCTCGCCGGCTTGGGCCGCGGACGGCTCGGTCGGCGCGCAGGCGGCCGACGGCGGCGGTAGATCGTCGCGTGCGAGGCGCCCAGCGTCCGGCACGCCGGGCGAGTCCCGATGATGGGAGTGAGTTGTTCGACGGTCTGCTCGATCATCGCTTGGTAGTCGCGTTGGCGCCCCTGGGCTCGAGCAGCTCTCCCAGAAGCGCGGAGACGTTTCCCTGCACCTCGATTACTCGCCGTGCCTTCTCGAGCTCCGCCTCGGCCCGCTCGGCTCGGCGACGCAGGTTGGCAAGCTGCGCGTCTCGGGGATCGGGCGCCGGCCGGCCGCGTAGCTTAGCCAGCGCCACCAATGCCCCGGCGTCACGCTGCTTGCGCCACACCGACAGATGCGACGAGTACAGCCCCTCGCGCCGCAGCAGCGCGCCGACCTCGCCGGGCTTCGAGCACCCGTCCGCCTCGCGCACCACCCGGACCTTGTACTCGGCGGTGAACTTGCGGCGCCGTGATCGCTCGACCAACTGGGGGTCGGGGGCCGGGACCGCGGGCTCGCGCGACGTCCGCTTTCGGTCGCCTCCGGCTCCCTGCACCGGACGTCCGGTGGCCTCGTGGTCTCCTGCACCGTTGTTGCTCAACTCCGACATTCTTGTGTCTCCGACCTCGCCCTCTTCCTCAGTAATTATCCAACCTCCATCGTCTCACCCCACGTTGGCAGAGAGGGTTCCCGCACCAGACCCAAGTTCCTCGCCGCTCACGTCGCGACGCCCGCGGAGGTGGAAGCTCTACACGCCGACGTCACGACCCTCTTCGACCACTTGATCGCAACATCCGAGAACCGGAACTGCCTGCCTCCGCCTTGGGCCTCCACATGGAGAGAGAGGTCGCCGGACCAACAGCTCCGGTACATGGGCTGGTACGCCGAGCAACAAGCCGAGGCAGTCCGACGCTACGATTCGATCCGGGAATCACATCCGAAGCGGGCGGGAATTCTCGCGGACGAGCTGAACTCGTTAATCATCGACGGATCTGGATTCGGGCTGTTCCGTCTCATCGATTCTGTCTTCAACCTCGGGAAGCAACTTCTTCGATGCGAGTTTTGCGGCGACGTGACCATTGAGGAACGCCTCATCCGGAGCGTGAACGCCAAACGGCGTCGATACTGCTCAAAGGAGTGCAGGCGTAAGGGTGACTACGCTGGTCGGCAGGAGCGAGGGTGCTTCCAGGAGTCCAGAAGACGCCGGAAGGCCCGGGAGGAGTCCCGTAGAGAGCTGCTCGAGACAGCACTTCTCGAGGAAGGCATAGACCCCGATGGCCCCGAGGCTCATGGCCATCGAGGGGCCTTGCGGGCAGGTCAGCCCATCATGGGGATTCTGGCTCGCTTGGCAGCCTCAGCAGATTCCTGAGATTCGCCTACGGGCTGTATGCGGCAATATTCCTTCTGCCCGGCGGCACTCCTGACGGCCCCATACCCCCTTCAAGATGGGTGCGTGTGCTCGCCTGGAGGAGTCATGTGCGGTACGAGCCTGGTCGCCGCTGTCTCCGGAGACTGACTGACGGGCGCGTGTGTGTGGCCCGTGTCTGAGAGAGAGCCGTCAGAGGCCCGTGTAGCGGCGGTAGCGCACTAGGAAGTCGGCCGGCCCCTGCTCACTCTGAGGTGATATCGATGACTAGGGCGTCGGAGTCATCCCACATCTCCTGAGCGCGAGAGACTGCCAGCTCTTTGGTACGAGGGGCGCCACCACGGTCGAGGATGGAGTCGGCAGCTTGGAGCCTGACTCTCTCAGACTCGCCGTTGGTCATGAGCTCAAAGACGGTCTTGACTGCTTCAGGGGCCATTGCCAAGAGCAAGTTGCGGCTACCGGTGCCATGAAGAGCTATGAGGGCTCTGATTTTCGGGTGAGCAGTCCAGACGGCGCCTTGTGATTCGCACGTTGCTCGAGAAGCCGCAGGATGCGTGGCGCCATACGCTTTGTAGGCGGCCTGGCCGTCGGCGATGAGGCGGGCGAAAGCATGGTGTATTGGATCGCTCGGATTGTCGCCAAGGTCCGTATAGGCGCGAGCGAGCATCTTCGGGGACAGCGTCTCTTTTAGCTGGCCTGCTTTGGGCATGGAGGAATCGTAGCAGGCGAGAGGAGAGCTGCAGATCGAGCACAGAGCTCGATGAGGGTTCATCAGCCCTGCGCGCAGATGCGACGGGTGCGGCCGCTGCTCGAGAGGCGCGGCTGGATGCGACAGCGGCGGTATGGGCCGCTCGCCGAGGCATTCCTCACCGGGGCGTGGCGTGGCTGCCTGGGCGGCGCTAGGATTCACGCAGCGCGCGACCCGGCTTTATGAGCGAGAGCCCGACCTGGTCAGGCTTGGGGAATACAGCGCGCGATGGGCTCGCTTCTGCCCACGAGTTACTACAGATGGCCGAGCTGCGAACACAACAAAACATAGCATAGTGCCGCCAGCCGCCAACATGCTGGAGACCATCGAAGTGTGGCAGAGCCCGTTCGACGTCGCGGTCAGCCCGGATGGGGATGTCACAGGCTCCGTTGAAAAAGGGTGACGGTGATCCGACCTCGATAGTGTGTCGGGGTCAATCCACTGGCATGGAGGATCACCGTCATGAGCAAGAGTCGCAGAACAGAGACAAGTAGGAAAGCGGAGCGCCAAGAGAACCCGCTCCTGGAGGCAGTGGTAGCGGCGCGATCGGATCTACGAGCGCTGGTCATGGACGCGGGCTTCGGGGTGTTGGGTTCGCTGCTGGAAGAAGACCGGGCGGAGCTCTGCGGAGAGCGCTACGCGCGGTCACAGCAGCGGCGGGCGTACCGACACGGCTACGACGAGGGCTCGCTGGTGATGGGCGGCCGGCGGGTCAAGGTACGCAAGCCGCGGGCTCGGAGCGTCGATGGCCAAGAGCTGCCGCTGCCGCACTGGGAGAGGTTCAAGGCAACAGATCCGCTCGAAGAGCGCGCCGTAGAGCAGATCCTGTGCGGCGTCACGACGCGCAAGTACGAGCGCTCGTTAGAGCGGCTCGACGACGGGCGAGCTTCGTCGGGAACGAGTCGCTCGAGTGTGTCGCGGCGGTTCGTAGCGCGTACAGCCAAGCAGGTGCAGCAGTACCTGGCCCAACCGCTCAATGAAGTGGACCTGCCGGTGCTGGTGATCGACGGCACGCACATGGGCAAGCACTTGTTGGTGATCGCCATGGGCATCGACGCGGACGGCGTCAAGCATGTGCTGGGTGTCGTAGAGGGCACCACGGAGAGCTCCCACGTGTGCCGGTCGCTGCTGCGGCAGTTGATCGAGCGCGGCATGCCCGTCGAACGGGCGCGGTTGGTGGTAATCGATGGCTCCAAGGGCCTCCGTAAAGCAGTGCGCGACACGTTCGGCGAGTGGGCCCTGATCCAGCGCTGCCGTGTCCACAAGATCAAGAACGTATTGGAGCATCTGCCAGGGCATATCCGGCCCTGGTTCGCAGCCAAGATCCGCAAGGCGTGGAAGGCGGAGACGGCCACGGCAGCGACCAAGCAGCTCGACGCCGTGGTCAAGGAGCTGGAGACCGATCACCCCGGTGCAGCGGCCTCGCTCAGAGAAGGAATGCAAGAGACGCTCACCGTCACTCGGCTCCGAGTTCAGGGGCCGCTGCTTCGGACGTTACGTTCAACGAATACGATCGAGAACCTGAACGGGACGATCAAACACGTCAGCCGCAACGTAAAGCGGTGGCGCTCCGGGAGCATGATCGTTCGATGGGCGGTTACTGCACTCATCGAGGCCGAGAGCAAGTTCCGGAGGGTTCGTGGCTACCGCGACATCGCCAAGCTCGATGCCGCACTCAACACCGCCGTCGACGTTCCCCTTGAGCAGGAGCGCCGTACTGCGTAACAATCCCCAACCACTTCACCGTCGCCTTAGTTCAACGGACGGTGGGTCATCCCCGGATTCCGTGTTGGCTCATTACAACCTCCTCGTTCCAGGTGTCCCCTGCTGGTCCACGGTGTACCGCCAGCCAGCAATCCATGATGTCCGAAGAGTCGCTCAGGCCGGTCGAAGTGTCCTGAAGGAAACCTTCTGAAAACCTGAAATCAGCCAGGACGTGCCGCTGATCTACGAAACTTACCCAAGACTTACTAGAGTTGACCGGAAACTAGCGCGTCTCGCCAAGGCCGACAACCGGCGTGATAGTGAAGCGCTCAGCGCCTGCTGCGGGAGGAAGGTCTGATCGTCACCCGCAGCGGAGGTGGGAGTCGCATTGCTGAGGGGCCGCGGAGGCTAACCGAGAGCGAGAAGCGGGAGCGGTTACGGCGGGCCGTCCAGCGCCTGGCCCGCGAAGCGGAGCTGCTCGCTGTCGAGCCGGCCACCGTCCTCGACGAAATGCGCCGAGCGCTTCGCCATCGAACGGGGTGATGACCGACTGCTGGCGAAGTGAGCGGGTGCGGTCACCACTAACGCCGGGGCTCCCTCCAGGCCGTGATTGCCGGGAGGCTGGGACCCGCCGACGGCCGCGGTTTCGAGAAGGACCACCGCAACTGCGACAGCTTGCCTGGTTTTCCGTCGCTAGTCCGATTCGTCGAGGAGGCGTCCGCGGAGCTTGATCCGCGCCACCTACCGATCGAGGTCACTAGCGAAGTCGATTGACTTCGTCTGCGCGTCGACGCAAAAAGAACCTGCAGCACTCGGGCACTGAGCAACGATTCGGGCTCATCGGAATCACCGATGATGGTCGCCATCTGACGGTTCCATTCACCGTGCGCGGCGATCGTATTCGACCGATCACAGCTTGGTCGACGAAACGGAAGTACCGGAGATGGGTGGCTGCGGAAACAGAGCGCCGCCTAGCGCCAAGGAACGGGCTGCCTCATTCACCGGGTCCGACTCTGTCAGACTCCGTGGGATGAGCTGTTCCTTCAACAGAGACAACGTTTCCGGGCCATGCTGCGCGTCCTGCTGATCTCTACCTACGAGCTCGGACGCCAGCCGTTCGGGCTGGCATCGCCCGCGGCATGGCTGCGACAGGCGAGTGTGCCGGTGCGCGTTGACTGTCTCGATCTGTCGCTGCAGCAGCTCGACGACGATCTCGTACGAAGCGCCGACCTGGTCGGGTTTTACCTGCCGATGCACACCGCCACCCGCATCGCCACCGCCGTGATCGCTCGCGTGCGCGAGCTGAACCCGACCGCCGAGCTCTGCGCCTGGGGGCTGTACGCGCCGGTCGCGGCCAAGGAGCTCACCAAGCTCGGAGTGAGCTGGCTTGTGGGCGGCGAGTTCGAAGCCGAGCTCGAGCAGCTTGCGGTGGATCTTTCCAGAAAACGCGGCAGCATCCAGAGCGCGCCACGCATCGTCCACGACCGATTGAGCTTCCGCGTCCCCGATCGCAGCGGCCTCCCCGAGCTTTCGAGCTATGCCCGCCTGTGTTTGCCCTCCGGAGAGGAGCGCATCGTCGGCGCCACGGAAGCCAGCCGCGGCTGCAAGCACCGCTGTCGTCACTGCCCCGTGGTGCCGATCTACAACGGCCGCTTCCGCATCGTCGACTCCGAGGTCGTGCTCGCCGACATCGAGCAGCAGGTAGCCGCCGGCGCCACCCACATCACCTTCGGCGACCCCGACTTCCTGAACGGCCCCGGTCACGCCCGCCGCATCGTCCGCTCCCTGCATGAGCGATTCCCGCGGCTGACCTACGACGCGACGATGAAGGTCGAGCACCTGCTGCAGCACGCCGACCTGCTACCGGTGCTGCGCAACACCGGCTGCGCTCTGGTCACCAGCGCCGTCGAGTCGCTCGACGACCGCGTGCTCGAGCTGCTCGACAAGGGCCACACGCGCGCCGACTTCGAGCGCGCCCTAACGCTGTGCCGCGCCGCTGACCTGCCGCTGCAGCCGACCTTCGTGGCATTCCACCCCTGGACGAGGCTCGACGGCTACCTCGAGCTACTCGATGCGCTCGTCGACCTGGATCTCGTCGGCGCCGTCGCCCCGATTCAGCTCGCGATCCGCCTACTGATCCCGCGCCGCTCGCGTCTGCTGGAGCTCCCCGAAATCCAGGAAGTCGTCGGGAATGAAGACCCGGCCTTGTTCGGCTACCCCTGGCGGCATCCCGACCCGCGCGTCGACCAGCTCCAGCGCGATATCGAGACTCTGGTGGCCGAGCGCAGCGCCGACACCGGCCGCGGCGAGCTCTTCCAAGAGATCCAAGGCCTGGCTCGTGCCGCCAACGACGGGCTCGCGTCCTCAGAAGCGCAAGCGGACGAACAAGCAGCAGCCGGGCGCCGCGACCGACCGTCGCTGCCGAGCGCGGCGACCATCCCCTACCTCACCGAGCCGTGGTACTGCTGAGCCGAGCCCACGACGGAGCAGTTTGCTCCGTTCTAGGGTGTCGGTTGGCACTGTGGGAAACAGTGCACTACAGCGGGGAGTGGATCTGAATGTCGCAACACGCGGACCTCTCGAGCAACAGCGAGAGTGCCCGAAAGATCATTGAATTCGCCTTTCCGCGCTTGCGCGGGATGGAGGTGAAATTCTTCGACGAGGGCTGGGACTTCCGCGTTTTCGAGATTGGGGAGATCAGCGAGATCGGGAAGGTCCGGGGCGAGTGGATGTTTCGCTTTCCCAAAGACGCACGGCTGGCCCAGCTCTTCTTTCTCCAACCCCGCACCTACACCGCGAAGGAGCTCCGCCTCCGCGTTGACCACAGCATTAAGCAGATAGAGGGCCTCTGCCTCCTGCTAGAGGTGTTTGACGACTCCTCGGCATAGGGCTCGGCAGGGATTGTCTCTCCTGCGGGGCTTCTTTCTCCAGCGGGTCTTCCGAAACACCGGGCGGCGGAAGCGTAGCCTACCGAGCAAGGCGCTCCCGCGCTTGATGCTCCCTTCATCTGCTCCTTGAGCGGAAGGGTCCTGCCACAGCGCGGAGCCTGAGAGCTAGGCCCGATGTCTACGCGGAGGGAATCACCGACGCGTCGGAATTGCGACCTGGTGTCGGTCCCACCGTTGGGAGTGGTTACGGCGGGCCGGCCTGCGCCTGGCCCGCGAAGCCGAGCAGCTCGGTGTCGAGCCGGAGCGTGTCCTCGAGGAGTTGCGCAGGGCGCGACGCTGAGGGCGCTCGTGTGCTTGGCCATTAGTCGAGTCGCTGCGAGCTCTCTCCGGCTCTTTTCAGACTTTCAGGAGGAATCCTTCAGGACCATCTGACCGGCCCGAGTGATGCTCCCTCGTGATACGGGCGAGCGCTACTGCCTGGCGCCCGACACCAAGGCGCATCCAGCGTCGCAACCAGATGTGGAGGCGTGCAATGAACGGCACGGACGTAGCACGCACAATGACAACGAATAAGATCCTGTCGGTGGGCATCGGTGCCGTGGTCCTTCTCCGGGCCACGCGAGGCACCCGCGTCCTGGCATCGGGCCTGCTGGCGCTCCTGATGGCCTTTGCAGGCATCCCGGCTTCGGGGGCTGCTGCCGCTGCGAAGACCTGCTGGGTGACACCCAACCCCGGTCAACTTCAGACTTCGGACGTCTGGAGCGGCACCATCCCAAACCAGTTTCTCAGCTTCGATTTCGACGACGAGAAGATCACCAAAGCCAAGGCTATCGTGAAGGTCGAGGGCACAGATGGTCTCGTCACGCGCAAGCAAGTCACGACAATCGACTTCAAGACCGGAGGCCACGGCGGGTACTTCGCCAGTGGGAGCTTTCCGCTGGCCATCGGCGACTGGGGCTGGGTGAAGGTGTATGACACGGCCACCGTCACCTTGAAGACCGACAAGGGCAAGATGAAATGTGGCACCGTTGCGCTCATCCGATCGTAGGGAACATCTGCGAGAGCCGGTGGGGCGGGCTGGTCGTGACGACAGCTTGATCCATTTCTTCCCTCAGATCCCGGTGGTGGGTTGCGGAGGCGCTCACGACCCAGGGTGCTAATCGAGGCCGAGCGGAATCGAGTCGTTTCTGAACTCGACAACACTCTCTCGAAGCTGGCCCCCAGTTGGAGCACCTTCGACCACGAAGGCCGGCACTACGCCTGGGACGCGCCCGAACTCCATGCACTCGACAAACACCCTGGAACGCCATGCCCACAAGGACTCGAGGTGGCGCTACAACGGGTGGGGCTAACGATCGAGCATGTCCTTGAGGACGATGTTTCCCGAGAACTCGCCCAAGGGCGGCAACAGGTTTTCGAGACCGACAAGAGAGCCTGACGCAAGCCCGTCCTCATCGCCACGCTCGGACCGACTCAGGTGCTCGTCCGTCTTCAAGGAAACCTGATGGGGGGTGGGATGAAGGTGGGCAATTGACGGACCACCTGCTCCGCGTCGATCGAGACGACGGCACTCCGCTCTCCGATCAACTCGTAGACCAGATCCGACTGATGGCCGCCAGCGGCGTGCTCAGTCCCGGCGACCGCCTGCCGACGGTGCGTCAGCTCGCGGTGGATCTCGGAATCAACCGAAACACTGCGGCGAAAGCCTACGGCCTGTCGCGAGAGGATGGCGTGATCGTCACCCGGAGCGGTGGCGGGAGTTCCGTCGCTGAGGGGCCGCGAAGGCTAGCCGCGCGGGAGAAGCGGGAGCGGTTACGGCGGGCCGTCCAACGCCTGGCCCGCGAAGCGGGCCAGCTTGGCGTCGAGCCGACCACCGTCCTCGAGGAATTGCGGCGCGCGCTTCGCCATCGAACGGCGTGACGACAGCCTGCTGGCGAAGTGAGCGGGTGCGGTCACCACTACCGGGGTGCTTGCCAGATCGCCTTGCCCTCGGCGTCGTACAACACGACCGCAGCGGGGTAATGGGTTGTGGCGTTCGTCGACGGCGTCACCAGGTCAGAGGTTCCGAGCGTGGCGCGAGCATGGCCATTCTCGTCCACGTACTGGAAGCCGTCGGAGTCCATCAAGGCGCGGAGATGGCCGTTCTCGTCCAAGTAACGGAAGCCGGCGGCGATCACGCCGGCGCGGAGCACACCGTTCTCGTCCAAGTACCCGAAGCCGGCGACGCCGATGGAGGCGCGGGTCTGGCCGTTCTCGTCTGCGTACCTGATGGCGTCGGAGGTCATGGCGGCGCGGGCCGTGCCGTTCTCGTCCTGGTACCCGATGCCGTCGGTCCTCATGAAGGCGCGGGGCTTGCGGTTCTCGTCCTGGTACGTAATCCCTTTGGAGTTCATGAAGGCGCGGAGCACACCGTTCTCGTCCGCGTACCTGATGCCGTCGGAGCTCATGCGGGCGCGGGTCATGCCGTTCTCGTCAATCACACGGAACTCCCGCGCTTCGACTATGTCGGGAATCTCCTGTGGCAACACCGCCGCCACCAGTACGACACCCATCAGCACCGCGACCGTGGCACGGCCCACCAGCTTTAGCCTTCGGTTCTCCAGCTCCAGGCGCTCGACTCGCTCCTCCAAGTCCATCGCTTACCTCTTCCTGATGTTCGGTTTGGTGGGTCCACCAACATGCGGAAGAGTGCCCTCTGGCAGTGTCTCTCGCCAGTGGAGGTGCTGGCCCGAGTGGCCACCGCTGCAGCTACTCGCCCTGGGTGCGTCGCCTCTGGGCGCGCGCCGCGTATCGGCGAAGGAGAAAGCGAGCGCGTATCCGAGAGTCTGTCGATTGCCTTGCGCTGGAGGCGGAGCAACTCGGTGTCGAAATCGACGATGTCGTGGACCGGCTTCGCGATGCGGCCGCGAGGCTTCATAGCGGCTCTCGATAATCTTCGTCAGATCGTCCAGCCCCAGGGCGCGCCCGCAGCAGACAGTGCGGCAGGAGACACGACGTTGGGCTCATGGCCTGGCCACCGTAGCCGACCTGGAGTTGGGCGCGAGGCCGAAGTTCGGTAGGCTTGACGTCGACCTCGCCAAACCGGGAGCTACGGGCGAGATGACGAGTGCGGACCGGTTCGCGGTTGGCTTGGTCGCCAGCCACACGGATGGACGCGATGGAGCGCAAACGAGCCATCTCAGGCGGATTCCTGTCCGTGATGTGGCTCGCAGTTTGGGCTGTAGCCTACTGCGTTGCTCCGCCTAATAAACCGCTCCAGTTCAACGAGTGGGGCGATTTCTTGTCCGGCATCGTCGCCCCACTTGCGTTCCTGTGGCTCATCCTCGGCTACATGCAGCAGGGCGAAGAATTGCGGTTGAACACGACCGCGCTCAAGTCCCAGCAACGCGAGCTTGAACGCACGGCGGTGGAAACCGCCGACCTAGCAGCGGCGACCCGGCGCCTCGCCACCGCGACCCAAAATCAAGTAGAACAGGCCGAGCTAGAGGCTCGACCGTTGCTTGAGTTTGCCCATCGATCTGCTGGCACGCGACATATCAAGGCGTATCTGCACAACCACGGCGGTACCGCGCGGAACCTCAGGGTCGGAGGTACTCCGATGGGCGTGGTAGTCACCGTCCCGCCTACCGCACGAGCTGACCCCCCCCCCCCCCCCCCGGAGCAAATCCCTCAACTACTGAGAGTCCAAGTCGGGGACGAAGTAGAGATGCCTGTCCAGTTTGACCTGTACGGGCGAAGCGTGACTGGCGAGGAGTTTGAGATCCGAATTCGGTTCGCGGGTGGGGACGATCTTCGCGTCGTGCGACACTGACCTCAGGGCGTCGTCGTTAGCCCATGATTCTGTTTGCTCCGTCCGATCCTGATGCGAAACTCAAGTGTTCGGGATGGCGAGAGCGATGACCGTGAAACTCGAAACCAAGCACCGCTGGTTTGACCGGGGCGCCAAAGCTCTCGCGCTGGTGTGCCCGGAACTCGCGGAGATGGTTCACGCCCCGGTCTACATCTGCCCGCAGTGCCTTGGCGAGGAGGACACAGGCACGAAGGTCTTCTTCCGCGAGGCCGTCGAGACCAATGATCTGACCGTTGAGCATGTCCCGGCGAAGTCCCTCGGCGGCAAAGCGCTTATTTTGACCTGCGCGCCGTGCAACCACACTTCTGGCAGCCGGACCGAAGCTCATGCCCTCAAGCGGGAGAATATGGCTAACTTGGGCCGCGATCCCGAATCGGGGCCTACCCGCGTACACATCGAGGTCGGCGACCACACTGTCTCTGCCACTCTTTCGCTCGACGAGATAACGATCCACCTGCGGCTCCCGCCTGCGGCGAAGCACGCGAACGACCCTCGGGCGGTTGACGGCCTACGGGACTTCCTGGGAAGCGGAGGCTTCCAGGAGCAGCGACTCGGGATCCGCATCGTCGGCGACGCCCACAAGCCTCAGCCGGCCCGGGTCGCCTGGCTCCGGGCCGGTTATCTCGCGCTGTTCGCGGTCACAGGTTACGGCTACATCTTCGATCCGGCGTTAGGGATCGTCCGAAAGCAGATAGAGGAACCTGACGTTGAGCATATCCCGGCATTCCTCGCTGACCTTCAGGGGTACCCGTTGACGGAGCGGCGGATCATGAGGGTCGATGAGCCCGAGTGGCATCGATCCTGGGCGGTCCAGATCGGTCGTCACCTGGTCTTCCTGCCGCTGGCCGGAGACACAGCGTCGTACGAACGGCTGGCGAAGCAGAGCGGGAACAACGAGAGGCGCGCGAGGGTCACCGCCAGCGAGTCTTGGAGTTGGCCTACGTGGCCGACTTTCGGAATCGAACCAGATGACGCGAGCTAGTTGCTAGGCCGATGCACCTCCGAGTTGCTGCCGGCTGTCATCAAGAATCATTGGTTTCGATATGCCCTTATTCCGTAGTAGCTGAAGAGAATCTCGGCCGCAGGTCCTAAACGATCCGTGGCTAACCGGCGTCGCCGAGCGAAACCGCGCGGCGGTCTTATCGCCACCCGCCGCACACGCTTGTCTGGAACCACGCGCCTGGCTGTCCTCGCGCACCACTCCTTGGGTAGGGAAATGGGTAGGAGATACCCATCCATTTGGGCTACTTGAGGCTCTCCAACAGAGGCGCGGAGAGAAACGCCTAGAAGGCCACGCGACAGGGGTTCTGCGCGCAAATACAGGCGTTCAGAGGGGTTGCTCGCGAGGCCCGAAAAGGGCGGGCAGAGTCTTTTAAGTCCGCCGCGTCTGCCGGTTCCGCCACCTGGGCAACCCCGGTAGGTGATTGTAGGGCTGGCTCTGGTGGCACGCACGCCGAAAGAGTGGCGCCAGGCGGGTTCCCTAGGGCTGCGTGCGCGGCTCGCGAAAGATCGGGTTCATGTTTTCGTCGAGCAGGTAGAGGCTGGGCTCGCCGTTGTCCTGCACGGCCATCGCGGCTCGCGGGGCACCTTCGGCGTCGCGCAGAATTACGAACGAGGCCGTGCCCCGCTCTCCGATAACAACCCGCGGGGCGCCATCGGGGCCGTAGAAGTTCATCAAGGGGCCGCCGTTTTCGCCGTTTTCGCCGCTGCCGCCCGATTCGATGGCGAGCGCCAGGCGCAGGCGACCGCGTTGGTCGTAGAGCGACAGCGAAGGCGAGCCCTCACTGAGAGCGAGCTGAGCTCGTGCGGCGCCCTGGGCGTCGCGCAGAATGAAGGCCTGCGCGTCGACGGTACGCCCGGAGCTGCCGGTGGAGTCTTGTCCGCCCAGGCCGAGAGTGACGCCGCCGAGTATGAGAGCCGCCAACACGACGCGAAGTTGGCGGTTCGAGCGCTCGAGGCGCAACAGGCGCGCGGCGAACTGCGTCTCGGTCATGTTCATGTGGGTCTCCGTTGTCGGGACAGCTAGGGATTGCGGCGGGCCTCGATGTGACACCGGCGCGGCTTGCGGTCGTGGGCGGTGGGCTGCGACAGTCTCCTCTCGACGGCGGCGTCGAGCAAGAAACATCGCGCTCGCGCATTCTGTACCGTCGCCGACCGAGTTGGCTCGCACGAGCTTGCTGAGGTTGTTCAGGAAGGCTAGGAGGGCGCTTGGCAATAGCACTTGCTGTGCACGGGGGGGCCTGGAATGTCCCGGACGGCGAGGTGGAGCCGCACCGAGCAGGAGTCGCCACGGCCCTGGTGGCCGGCTGGACGCTTTTGCGCGACGGAGCGTCGGCGGTCGACGCGGTGGAGCACGCGGTGCGAATCCTCGAGGAAGATCCGATCTTCAACGCTGGTGTGGGCTCGCACCTCAACCGCGCCGGTCGCGTGGAGATGGATGCGTCGATCATGAGTGGTGCGTCGCTAGAAGCCGGGGCCGTAGCAGCCCTGGAGCGTATCTCGCACCCCGTTAGCTTGGCGCGACGTGTGATGGAGGCCTCCGAGCACGTCCTGCTGGTGGGGGGAGGAGCGCAGACTTTTGCGCGCGAGCAAGGGTTCGAGCGCTGTCGCGCGCGAGACCTGCTCAGCGGACGCGAGCGGGAGCGGTATCTCGCCATCCGTGCGGATACCGAAGGCGCTCGGGAGCTCATTGCACGCGAGTTCAGTCCCGGGGGCGAGGGCAGAACCGACGACTCCCACATGGGAACAGTGGGTGCCGTCGCGGTCGACAGGGACGGCAATGTCGCGGCCGCGACTTCCACCGGCGGCACGCAGGACAAGTACCCGGGCCGCGTTGGCGACACATCGCTGATCGGCGCCGGCACCTATGCCGACAATCACGCTGGCGCCGTCTCGTGCACCGGCTGGGGGGAGGGCATTCTGCGAGTCGTACTGGCCAAGGGCGTCGTCGATCGACTGGCGGCGGGTGAAGACCCATCGAGCGCCGCCAATGGCGCACTCCGAACTCTGGAGCGCGTTGGCGGTCATGCCGGGTTCGTTCTGGTTGATCATCAAGGCAACACCACCGCGGCGTTCAACACACCACGCATGGCACGTGGCCTGGCGAGCGAAGCCGACGGTCTCTGGGTGGGAGTGGACGCCAATCTGGTACGGTGCCCCGAGGCCGAATGACACACACTCGGAACCGTCGGAAGAGAGACAGGCCGGCCTGGCTACCGCGCGGTGATCGCCGACTTCGCGGCGGGTGTACGGCTGGTGCTCGACGGGTGTGCGGCGTGTGGGCGACGGGCCTGCAACGGGTGTGCGACATAGAACGGCCCGTCCCAAAATCGGACACTCTGACCGAGCAGCCCACTCTCGTACATACCGAATCGACTTCTCTGGCAAACAGGTCTGGCATACGCCTTGCTCTTCAATAGCGTGGACTCAGTACGCGCGCTACTCGGCTTCCGAGCCAAGACTCGACGAGGACGATGATTAGGCAGACAAAGAAGTGCGCCTTCGAAGGTGCGTCTTCTCACCAGGCCGTTGCTTCGCCAACGGTCGGCCTGAGGCCGCAGTCTGTTCGATCGGTGGCCGGATCGAGCCTTCCGCGTCTCCTCTGCTTCCTGGTAGCCAGCGCGCTTCCGTTTCTGTTCCTCGACGTCGTCGAGGCGCAGGAGGCTCAGGAGCCCGCGCTCCGCACGCTCGAGCTGTCTCTCCAGGAGGCGGTCGAACTGGCGCTACAGCACAACCTGCAGGTGAAGATCAGCGCCCTCAACCCCTCGCTGGCCGAGGAGAGCATCCGGAGCGCGCGTGGCCTGTTCGACCCGCAGCTGCAACTCAACGCGCCGCAGACGTTCAACCGCCAGACGCAGTCGTCGGCCTCGCAGCTCGGTGGCGCGGATGTGCTCACAAGCGAGTTCGTGCAGGGCGGCTTCGTCCTGAGCGAGCAGACCACTCTTGGCACGCAGTGGAACTTCAGTGGCAGCGCCTCGCGGCAGATCACCAACAACCAGTTCTCCACCTTCAACCCGCAGTACAACAGCAGCTTGAGGCTGCAGATCACGCAGCCGCTGTTGCGCAACCTCGGCCGTGGCGTCAACAAGCGCGCCATCCTGGTGGCGCAGAACAACTTCTCGGTAGGCCGCGAGCAGTTCCGCCAGCAGCTCGAACAGACGACTTCGCAGGTCGTGCAGGCCTACTGGAATCTCGTTTTCCAGCGGCGCAGCGTCGAGATCCAACTACGCAACCTGGAGCTGGCGAGGGAGCAGCTGCGCCGCAACAACACCATGGTCCGCATCGGTGTTCTCGCCCAGACCGTCGTTATCCAAGCCGACCAATCGGTGGCATCGGCCGAGCTCAGCGTTATCCAGGCCGAGATCGCCCTCGCCAACCAGCAGGACTTCTTGAAGTCGCTTCTGAATCTCGACGCGTTCGTGCCAGAAGGCTGGGCTGTCGAGCTCACCCCCACCGATGAGCCGGTAACAGACGCGCCGGCGATCAACGTCGACGCGGCAGTCAGCGAAGCGCTGGTCAAGAACCCGATCGTCCAGCAGGCGCGGCTCAACTCCGAGAGCCGCAAGATCGACTTGAAAGCGGCGCGGAACCAGCTGCTGCCGCAACTGAATCTGGCGGGGTCGATGCAGATCAACGGACTCGGTGGCGATCAGATCTTCCGTTCCGGCGCCTTCGGCGGTGATGTGGCAGAGATTCAGCAGGGTGGCCTGAGCGATTCGTTGATCCAGCTTCTGTCGGGCGACTTCCGCAACTGGTCAGTCGGGCTTCAGCTCAACATTCCGATCAACAACAACTTCGCCAAAGGCCAGCATGCACAGTCTTCGATTCGCGAACGGCAAACGCTCACGCAGATTGCCGCCAACTGCAGGTGCGGCTGGCGGTGCAGCAGGCCGCCCGCAACGTGGCTGGTGGAGCTCAGGCGGTGGTCGCGGCGCGGAACGCGCTGCGACTTGCCGACCAGCAGTACGAGGCCGAAGTTCGTCGCTTCCAGAACGGCATCAGCACCACGTTCCAGGTCTTGAACTTCCAGACGCAGCTGGTGTTCGCTCAGCTACGGGAGCTCGGCTCGCTAATCTCGCTCAACAACGCGATCGCGCAGTTCGAACAGTCGACCGGGACACTCCTGGAGCGCTTCGGCATCAGCATCGACGATGCCGGCCGCGGCCGCGGCTCCGTGGCGACCACTGCACCGCCGCCGCCGCGCTCCGATGACGGCAGCGACGGGTCGAGCTGAGCCTGATCTCGAGAGCCGGGACGTCAAAAGTCGAGTTTCGCCGTTCTTGCGCCGCCCCTATAATTGAGCGGCTCTCTCAGCGCAGGCAGCCAAGCGGCTCCGCTCCTCGCGGGTCGCGACGAAACCGCCGCCGCAGCTTTCATGAGGCGCTGACGAAGGTCGCAAGGCCCGACTCGGCCAGCCCCGAATCCTCAACCCATCGGAGAACAACTGTGCCGTCGGAAGCTGAAAGCAAACACCTCGTAGCCGTCGTCGGTGCCGGGCCCGCCGGTCTGTTCGCGGCCAGGGAGTTGGCCAACGGCGGCGCCAAGGTGGCGCTGTTCAACCGCGACATCAAGCCTGGCGGGCTGGCCGAGTACGGCATCTATCCCGACAAGCTCAAGATGAAGGGCGGCCTGCGGAAACAGTTCAAGAAGATCCTGGACGACTCTCGGATCGAGTACTACGGCAACGTCTCGGTGGGCGACGAGGGCGATCTGACGCTGCAGCAGCTGCTTGACATGGGTTTTCAGGCGGTGCTGGTTACCGTGGGCGCGCAGGGAACCAAGTGGCTCGGTTTGCCGGGTGAGGAGCTCACCGGCGTCTACCACGCCAAAGATCTGGTCTATCACTACAACCACCTGCCGCCCTTCTCCGAGCAGCCGTATCCGATGGGCGACCGTGTGGCTCTTATTGGCGTTGGCAACGTGATGTGTGACATTGCCCACTGGGGCGTGCGTGATCTGCACGTGGGCCGCATGACAGCCGTGGCGCGTCGCGGCCCTGCGGAGGTGAAGTTCACCAAGAAGGAGTTCCAAATCTTCGGCAAGAACATGGACATGGACGACTTCGAGACCGAATTCGCTCGCTGCCTGCCGACGATGGAAGCGGTTGGGCAGGACGTCGACGCTGCCAAGGAGTTCATCCTTTCTGGATATGGAAAAGGGCAAGAGCCCAATGGCAGCACGGTGTTCGCGTTCGATTTCTTCGCCTCGCCCAAGCGCATCGTTGGCGACGACGAAGGCAACGTCACCGGGCTCGAAGTCGAGGAAACCACGCTCGAGTTGTCCGGGGACTACCTGAAGGCGACGGGCACCGGCAAGCTCAGGGTTGTGGAAGCGGACACGGTGGTTTTTTGCATCGGCGACACGGTGGACACCTCTTTCGGATTACCGATGGAGTGGAACGAATTCTCCAAGAATCCGGAGCCGAGCTTTCCGGTCGACGGCAACTCCTACGAGGCTTTCGATCCGGAAGGCAACCGAGACCTCTCGCGCATCTTCCTCGCCGGCTGGGCACGTAAGGCGAGCGAGGGGCTGGTCGGCGCGGCACGCAAAGACGGCACCAACGGCGCCAAGGCAGTTCAGGCTTACCTCGAGCAGGCCGGTGACGCCGAATCGCTCGATACCGCGGCGATGCAGCAGCATCTCGCGGCGCTCGGCAAGCGCGTCGTAAGCTACGACGACATGGCTCCGTTGCTCGAGGTCGAGCAGGGGTTGGCCGAAGAGCGTGTTCTCGATGAGTTCAAGTTCGACTCCAACGCCGACATGCTGGAGGCGATCGAATCGCAACCTCAGTAGGAACGCCGGCGTACCGTTGCGAAGGTCGGAATCAGCCGCATCAAGCTCGTCGAGACCGGCTGGCTTGAGGCGGTGCCGGTTGTCGTCCCCGACCCGGGCGAGGCTGACTGCGCTGGGAGCGTCGCTGCTGCTCTCGCTCGGCTTGGCGGCGTGCCCGGGCGGCGAGTCCACCGAGGACTCGGCTTCGCCGGTCCCCGAGACTGAGGGCGGAGCGAACTCGGCAGGGGACGCTTCGACTGCCGGCGACGCGCGTCCAGGGTCGACCGGTGACTCTTCTTCAGGCCGCCGTCCCGGAGGTCGTGAAGGCGTAGAGGCCGCGGCCACGTTGGCGCTCGTCGGCGGACGGGTAATCGACGGCTTCGGTGGGCCACCGATCGAAGACGCCGTGGTGCTCATCGAAGACGGCCGCATCCTGGCGGTCGGGCCGATGCACTCCATCGAGATCCCCGCCACGGCGGAGCTCATCTCGACCGAGGGTATGACGGTGCTGCCGGGGCTCTTCGACATGCACGTGCACTTGAAGCACGTCGGCCACGGCAACTACGAGCGCTGGGAACAGCTGTACGGCGATTCGATAGCCGATACCGTCATGCCGATCGCGGCTCGGCAGCTGTTGCATGCGGGTGTGACCAGCGCCCGCGACATGGGCGCGGCTCCCGACGACATTCTCGCGGTGAAGGAGCGTATCGAGACGGGCGAGATCGAAGGGCCGCGTCTCTTCGTATCGGGACCCTTCCTGCAGGATGCGCCGTACGCAGAATGGGAGTCGAGCTACCGCTGGGGAGTCCGCAGTCCGAGTGCGGCACGCCAGACCGTCGGCGACCTCGCTGCCCGCGGCGTCGACTTCATCAAGCTCATCGACCAAGACCTGATGGAAGAGGATGTTGTTGCCGCGATTGTCTCGGCGGCGCACGACGCCGGTCTTCCAGTGATCGCGCACGCGCACCGCGCCGAGGAGATTCGTGTTGGACTGCGGCACGGCGTCGACGGCTTTGAGCACACCGGTCTAGGCACGGCACCCGGCTACCCGGAGGATGTTCTCGCCGCGCTGCGCGAGCGCAACACGGCCCTCTACTGGACGCCCACCGTTTCGCCGCTCTACACGATGCGGTACACGGGAGAGGTGTTCCCCGAGCGCCTCGATGAGCCCGGCTGGCGAGACGGCATGCCGGAGCCGATGGTGAATGAGATTTCCGACTCGTTGTCGGCGATTCCGCACCTGCCGTACTACGCGCTGTTTCCGTCGCGGATTCCACTGTTACCGGTGAAGTTCCGACAGCTGCGGGAGACCGGTGTTCGACTGTTGATTGGAACCGACTCGGGCATTCCGACAATGTTCCATAACGACTCCACGTGGCGCGAGATGGTCCTTTGGACCGAATTCGGCGTGCCGCCGATGGAGGTTCTGCAGGCCGCCACACTTTGGCCAGCGCGCGCTCTCGGCGTGCAGTCGGAGCTCGGGGCACTGGCAGCGGGCATGCTCGGCGACGTGATCGCGGTGCGCGGCGACCCGCTCAGTGACATGAGCGTCATGCGCGAGGTGGCGGTTATCTTCGCCCGTGGTCGACGGGTGGAGTAGGCACTCGCCAGGACAGTCGAACGAGCGAACGGGCGAACGGGCGGACGGGACCGGTTTCGTCCGCAGCTATACTCTCGCTATGCAGCCACCGACTCCACTCGAGGTGATTCGCGAGCGTGCCGAGACGGCACCCGACGATGTGATCTTCCAGCTCGTTGGAGAGGGCGACAGCCGAGTCGAGCTCACCAACGTTGGTCTGCGCAATCGTGTGGCGCGGCTGGGCGACGCCGTTGCCGCCGCCGGCTTCGGCGACGGCGAACGTGTAGCCATTTGCGTCGAAAACCGACCTGCGTGGCCGGTGGTCTACATGTCGACCTGGTACGCGGGATCGGTGGCGGTCCCGATCGACCCGGCGCTCGAGCCGCCGGCTATTCGGCGCGTGCTCGAACACAGTGGTGCGCGGCTCGTGGTCACGTCGCGAGCGCTGTCACACAAGGTGGCCAGCGCTTGCCACGGCGTCGAAAACCCACCCCTCATCGTCGATCTTGACGCTGAGGCTACAACCGCGCGGGAAGCACCGACCCGCGAGGAGGGGGGAGGAACGCGGGCATGGGACGGCGAATCGCCAGGAGCGCCTGTGCCGTTGGCCTCGCCCGCAACTCCTCAACCTGGCGCGGCGCTCACCGCCGTTGATGACTTCGTGGACAAGCATGCGGATCAGTCCGCAGGTTGGCACCCGCGCATCGACCACGACTCGTTCGACGACTTGGGCACTCTGGTCTACACCTCAGGAACAACCGGGACACCGAAAGGTGTGATGCTCTCGCGCGGCGGACTGTACGAGAACATCCGCTCGGGACTCGAGACCATCGATTTGCGGGCCAGCGACCATGTTCTCGGCGTGCTGCCGCTGTTTCACGTGTTGCCGTTGCTGTCCAACTGCCTCGGTCCAATCCACCGTGGCTGCCGCGTCACCTTTCTCGCCGATCTCAATCCCGACAAGATCATCGCTGCCTTTCGGCGCCACGAGATCACCGCTTTCGCCTGCGTGCCGCTGTTCTTCTATCGTTTCCACGATCGCGTGATGCAGCGACTCGCCGAGTTGCCGGCGCCTCGACGCACTGTTGCGCGCACGCTGCTGAAGGTGTCTGGATTCGCGCGGCGACGGCTCGGTCTCAGTATCGGAAAGCGTCTGTTCGCCGCTGCGCACGAGCCATTCGGCGACAAGATGCGCCTTCTCGTAACCGGCGGAGCACGCTTCGATCCGCAGGTCTATTCCGATTTCCTCGACCTCGGATTCCCGCTTGTGCAGGGATACGGCCTGACAGAAGCGACGGCCCTGCTGACAGTTCACCCGCGTTCGCAGGTGAGTCCGACCACCGTAGGAAGCCCGATCGAGGGTGTCCGACTGCGATTCGATGACGTCGACAGCGACGGCATCGGCGAGATCGTGGCGCACAGTCGCAGCTTGATGCTTGGCTACTACCGCGACGAGACAGCGACCGCCGCGGCCCTTCAGGATGGCTGGTTGAAAACCGGCGATCTCGGCCGACTCCTGCCGAACGGGCAACTGCAGATCACCGGACGTGCCAAGGACGTCATCGTCTTGGCTTCGGGTAAGAACATCTACCCGGAGGAGCTCGAGGCTGTCTATGGGCGCAGCGACTGGATCGAAGAGCTTTGCATCCTCGGAATCCCCGACCCCACCCGACGCGGCGCTGAGAGGTTGCATGCGATGGTCGTTCCGAATCTGGAGTTTGCTCGGCGCCGGGGTCAGGCGAACGTACGGGAGATGGTCAAGTGGGAGATTGACGGCGTGGCGTCGGGGCTGACCGGGCCGCAGCGGATCTCGAGCCTCGAGCTCCGTACCGAGCCGTTGCCGCGTACAACAACACGCAAGGTCAAGCGCTTCGAGCTGCGCGAGGAGGTCATGGCGCGGTTGTCCGGTTCTCATGCCGCGAATGCCCCCATCGCCCCCGACGCCGTTGCGGCTGAGAACTCTGCTGGTGGTCGTTCGGCGTCTGTCGATTCCGGCGCTGACGATCGGCCGCGGGCTGCTGACGACCTTCGAGCCTTCTCGCCGCCTGCGCCCGCCGAGGACACCAGTGGGGAGCCGGGCTGGGCCCACGACGTGCGTGCGCTGATCGCCAAGCAGGCGCGTGTCGAGGGCGTGCGGCGCGACCAGCACTTCGACATCGATCTGGGCATGGAGTCGCTCGATCGGATCGAGTTACACGCCGAGCTCGAGGCGGCGTTGGGGTTCGAGATCCCAGCCGAACGCGCCGGCCAGCTGCAAACGGTGGGCGAGATGTTGGATCTCGTGGCCGGGCAGGTGGCAGCACCAACAACCGGCAGCACGAACGGCCCAGGTGAAACCGATCGCTGGGCCGAGCTGCTACGGTGTTCGCCGGAAGGAATCGAGCCCTATCTCAAGCCTCGCCCCGTCGCCGAGCGCGTCTTCAGAGCCCTACTCGTGATGCTGCGGGGAGTGTTCTCGACCTACCCGGGATTCACCGTTTCGGGCGCGGAAAATCTGCCAACCGAATACCCGTTCATCATTGCCGCGAACCACTGCAGCTACGTCGACCCGTTTCTGCTGACGATGGCACTACCGCGTCGACTGTACCGGCGAGTGTTTCTTGTTGGCTACAGCGCCTACTTCAGCGGCGGCTTGACGAGCCTCGCTGGCAGGCTGATGCGCACAATCCCCATCGATCAGAACGCCAACCTCGAACGGGCGCTGCAGGCTGCGGCGGAGGGTCTGAGGCGCGAAATGGTGTTGGTGATCTTCCCGGAGGGCGGCCGCTCGTCCGACGGTTCTCTGCAGCGCTTCCGCCGCGGAACCGGTATTCTTGCCCGCAATCTGGACGTTTCGGTGGTCCCGGCGGGGATCTGGGGCGCCTACGAGATGTGGCCTCGGGGCGGATCGCCGCGACTCCACCGGGTGGGAATCGCTATCGGCGCTGCGGAGCGCATCGCGCCGCAAGACACGTCGTCGACGCTTGGCCCGCGAGAGCGAGAGGCCGAGCTCGTGAACCGCCTCAGCGAGCGAGTGAAGACGCTAACGGCGCAGGCGCGAACGCTGGTTTAGCGGAGCTCGCGTGGTCAGCGGAGATGGCCGACCTGCGGACAAAAAAATACGGGACGCGCCGCCCACTGTCCCACCTCCCCGGTCGTAACAATAGCGGCACGTCCCGTGCTCGGTCCTGATGTCTTAGCAAAGGGAGACCCATCCATCTGCTGCGAATCAGTATGTGCGCTAGCGTAGTGCACTGCAGTCGAGTCTCTCAATACTTTTCTTGATCTCTATAAGGTCTATAAGAGGTTTAGATATGTTTGTGTGATCAATAAGATCCATAACAGTCCACGAGCATCGATCTTTGTCCCTCGCGCAGCGAACGCGGTGGGCAAGATTCGCCAGCGTCGGTTGTTCTAGAGTCGACTGGCTCCGACGCCGATCAGCTCGCGGACCCGCGTCAGGGTGTCTCGAGCGATTGCCGAGGCGCGGCTCGCGCCGTCTCGCAGGGCCTCTCGAACTTCGGCATCCAACAAAGCCTCGCGTCGCTCCCGAATTGGCGCCAGTGTGGCCGCCAGACGCTCCTCAACTGCGATCTTGAGGTGCCCGTACATCAAGCGCCCCACGGTGGCCGCGGCTGCCATCTCGTCGGCGAGATCCCCCGCATCGCAGAGTCGCAGCAGACCAAGTAGGTTGGTCACGCCGGGACTGAGCTCATCGGTCGCCAGGCCTCCGGAGTCGGTGACCGCCGAGCGGATCTTCTTGCCGGCCGACTTCGCCGATTCCATGAGCCCAACGTAGTGGCTCTCACCCAGGGTCTTACTCATCTTCCGCTCCGGATCGGCCAGCGACATGATGCGCTTGCCTTCCGTCAGCAGGGTCTGAACCTCGGGAAAGAGATCCTCGCCAACAACGTGGTTGAAACGGCGGCCGATCTCCCTCGTCAGCTCGAGATGCTGCGACTGATCGTCGCCGACCGGCACGCCGTCGGCGAGGTAGAGAAGGATGTCGGCAGCCTGCAGCACCGGGTAGGCGAAGAGCCCCATGTTGACGTGCTTGCGGCCGGACGACTTGTCCTTGAACTGCGTCATCCGGGTCAACGCCCCGAAGGAGGCGAACGAGGCGAAGATCCAGGCCAGCTCGGTGTGCTCCGGCACGTGTGACTGAGCGAACAGGATGGAGCGTTGCGCATCAATCCCGCAGGCAATCAGATCGCCCGCCAGGCGCAGCGTTCGCCTCGGCAGCTCGTCGGGTTCGATCCCGCCGGTGATCGCGTGGTAGTCGACGACGCAGTAGATGCACTCCGGGTGCTGCTCCTGCAACGAGACCCAGTTGCGCACCGCCCCGAAGTAATTCCCGAGATGCAGATCGCCAGTCGGCTGAATGCCGGAGAAGATACGTGTGACCGAAACGCTCATCGAATTGCGGATTGCGGGTTCGGTCAGGCCGACGGTCTCGCTTCCGGCTCCGAGCCCACGTGAGGCACAACTGGCGCCGGCCGCTTCGTGCTGTCGGAGGCTGCCGGCTCTCCGGACCTACTGCACTCGTCCGGACTTCGAATCGCCCGGATCGTCAGAACAGGCCCACAAACAAGTACCCGGGGCGCGAGCGAGTCGCGCCCCGGGTCCAAAAGTAGGGACTCCGGTGGGGTGGGCTGTGGTTGGTACCCGGAATCCCTGAAAGGGCGGGGGTCGGGGGTGGGGGGGCTGACCCTCGCGCCCTCATCTCTATCTGGCGTCAGCAGATCATAGTGGCCGCTTCTGGAGGCCGCAAGAGGCCCTGCATCCCTACTTGCTCCCTGATGTTCTTCGGCATGTGATATGAGGCTGTGATGTGTAACGAATATGTTTCGTTGTCGACCTACTTGATCTCGTTTGGACGGAACAGCGCGCCTGGCAGCCGCTCTGGCGGTATGGGCTCCGGCAGCGCACGTGCTAGCGTCGGGGCGTATTCCGCACCATCGGCGCGCTGCCGCCGAGCTATTTCCCCTCGAACAGCGTCGTGGGATGCCGACACCGAGATTTCATCGCTTCCGCGTTTTCACGCTCGCGCGGGCCAACGTGGCTCTCTCGGAGGTGCGCGACGCGACCGATGAAACGCGCTACAGGTTGGAGCGGCTTCGTGTGACTGCGCCGAGCGATCAGCTCGACCGCGAGGCCGATCACGATCGGCTGGCTCGGGAACTGCTCGAAGGCTGGGCCGAGCGAATCCGCGGCATCGGGGCCGCGCCGAAAGGCATTTTCACGGTCGATTTTCAGAGCCCCGACCCCAATGTGCTTTGGTGCTGGGCGCCGCAAGAGGACCGCATCGGCCATCGTCACTTCGTCTGGCAGTCGTTCAAGGACCGAATCTCGATCAACGCCGCGGGCGCGTGCTGGCCGAGCTTGAACTAGCCCAGAGTCTCAGCCCTCGTCTAGTGCGCAGCTTCGCTCACCCGCCGGCAAGAACGCCCTCAAGAGCCCTTCGGCTTGCTCGGGCGTGAGCTCGACTTCGGCGCCGGCCGACGACGGATGGTCGGACGGCTCGGCGACGAGGGACGACTGATAGTCGGACGGCTCGGTGACGAGGGACGGCTCATGGTCGGACGGCTTGGCGACGAGGGACGACTCACGGTCGGCCGGCTAGGCGACGAGGGCCGGTTGTAGATGGAAGTCGTCGGCCGGCTTGGCGCCGTCGGTCGTCTTGTGACGGTGGGCGACGACGGTGGCGCACCACCGTTACCGCTGCGGGGTGTGCCGCGAGACCGGAGATTCGGCCGCGTCGGTACCGATGGCGATGGGCGAGACGGCACAGCTCGCGGTCGAGTGGCCGTAGGCCGAGGAGTCTGAATCCCCGTATTCGGGAGAGCAGGGCGTAGGGTCGTCGTACGAGGCCGATTTCCGAGGTTCGGTCCGCTCGGCTTGCCCGGTCCAGCCGGCCTGGGAACCACACGAATCCCAGTGCGTGGCGACGCCGGCCGCGCCGGAGCGACAGTTCCCACATCGCGTCCGCCGCGATTGGGCGAGGTGCGTACGCCGTTAGGGACAAGAGGCCGGGCAACGGAAGGTCGTTGGACGCCGCCCCCATCGGGTTGACCAGGACGCGCGACGACAAGGGTCTGAGGGTTCCGCGGGCGTAGCGGCCCGTCGATCATCACCTTGTTCCGGTCGGTGAGGCGAGGCAGCGCCGTCCGCTCCACAGCAACACGTCCGACGTCGCCGGCGCCGAGCCGATCGGATGGCACGAAGGTCCATGCGTTGCGCAGCCCATCGCTGTAACCGCGTCCCGCAATCGCCCGGCCCGTGGACTGCCGATTCGATTCGTAGAAGCCGCGGCCGTATCCGTACCCGGTGCGGTAGCCGCCGAAAAAGGCGGTCAGAGAGACACACGGCTGGTTGTAGTAGTTGAGCGGTGTCCACCCCAGGTAACCGCTGCCGACGTACCACTTGACGCGTGCCGGAGAGTACCGCAGCCCCGGGAACCACACCCAGCCGAAGCTCGACATGTGGTGCCAACGACCGTAGTGAGTCGTGGCGTAGCCCCAGCGGGAGTAGGGGACCCAGGTCCATCCACCCAACCCGTACACCCAGCGGCCGTCTCGGTAGGGCGACCACGAAGCCGACACGCGGGGCCGCCAGGCCCACCCATAGCTGTCGTAGTTGGACCAGGAGCCGTGTTGCTCGAGGTCCGCGGCGTAGTGGATTACCTCGCGCGGAACGTAATCTCGTGCTGCCGTATGGCGTACCGTCTCGGCGACGGCCGAGATGCGCCCCTGTTGCCAGTATCCGAAGTCATCTTCGTCGGCGGTATTGAACGCTACGGCACTTCCGGGAGCCGAGCCATCGGCGACGTAGGCGCGCTCGCCGGCGCACACAGGCTCGCTGCGGCCAGCCGAGACCAGCTCGGCCTGGCCGTCGAACACCGAGAGCCAGGTTAGCTGATCTTGATCGATGTCAATGCGGTACTGGCCGCTGCCACCGAGCACCGCGCTGCCGCCATGCGTGTCGATTCGCAGAGCAGCGAGCGCCTGACCGTCGTACGCTTCGCGATGGACGATCAGACTCCCAGCCCACAGCCTCAGGATGCCAACGTGATCGACGTCGTAGGCACTCGGAAGCGAGATCAGATCGATCGTGCTGCTGGCGTCGAGCCAAACGAAGCTGCCGTCGCTGAGCACGAGCTCGGTGCGCCCGTCTTGCTCAGTCCACACGCGGTCGCCAGCATCGAGAGGCAGGTTGACGATGGCTGCGTAGGTTTCGCCGGCGTGTGCCCGCTGCACGGTGACCGTGCCCTCGAGGTGTCGCACACGGGCGGGCACGTCGTCCTGGGCGGTGGCGGCGCCAATCGGCGCGAGGACCAGGAGTGTCGCGAGAGCGACGACCGTGAAGATGCGTCTGGCGGACGGTTCGGTGAGCATAACGGGCTCCTTCGCGTGGGCCGAGCCCACGCTCTCATCGTAAGGAAGGAGAACCGGTCGTAAACGTCAGGGGACTACAAACACAATAGCGATTCGGCGGACCCCACGTCAAATCCGCGGTACCGTCGAACGCCCGACGGGGAGGCTAGCGGGAAAGGCTGGCAATGTACTCGCGGGTTTCCTTTCGCAGGACGCTCGAGAGCAGCAGCAGACCGATCAAATTGGGCACGGCCATCAGCGCGTTGAGCGAATCGGCGAGCTCCCAAACCAGGTCGACCCGTCCCAAGGCGCCGACGAAAACCATTGCCGTGAATACCGCTCGGTAGGGAAGAATGGCTCGATCGCCGAGAAGGTACGTAATCGACTTCTCGCCGTAGTAGGACCAGCCGAGGATGGTCGAGTAGGCGAAGAAGATCAGCGCAATCGGCACCACAACGCCGCCCAGCTCGCCGAGCCCGGCTGAGAAAGCGCTGATCGTCAGTGGTGCGCCGGTCACGCCGCTGTCCCACTGACCGGACGACAGGATCACGAAGCCGGTCATCGAGCAGACGATGATCGTGTCGATGAACGTCTGCGTCATCGACACGAGTGCCTGTGTCACGGGCGAGCTCGTCTGAGCAGCCGCCGCCGCGATGGCCGCCGAGCCGAGGCCGGATTCGTTGGAGAAGACGCCACGGCCGACGCCGTAGCGCATGGTCTGAGCGATCGTCGCGCCGAGAAATCCGGCGCCCGCCGCCGTGGGCGAGAACGCGTGTCGCATTACCAGAGCGACAACAGCGGGGATCTGGTCCAAGCGGATGATGATAATGATCAGTGCTGTCGCCACGTACAGAATGATCATCGCCGGCACGAGCACCTGCGTGACTCGGGCGATACTTTGGATGCCGCCGAGGATCACCATCCCCGTCGCCGCCGTGATCACGAGTCCGGTCAGCCAGGTCGGAATGCCGAAGTGATCGCTCATCGCGGCGGCTACCGAGTTGCTCTGAACCATGTTGCCAATGCCGAACGCGGCCAGCGCGGTGAGCAGAGCGAACACGGCCCCGAGCGCCGGTTGTTTGGCTCCAAGAGCCAGGTAGTACATCGGGCCACCGCTCATCTGACCGTTCGCGTCGGTGGTGCGATAGCGCACGGCGAGCAGGGCCTCCGAGAACTTTGTGGCCATGCCGAACAGTCCGGTCACCCACATCCAGAACAGGGCCCCTGGGCCTCCGGCGGCGATTGCCGTGGCGACCCCGGCAATGTTGCCGGTACCGACGGTCGCCGCGAGTGCCGTCATCAGCGCCTGGGAATGCGAGATGTCACCCTCGGCCCCCTCCTCGTGGCGCTTGACGAACGCCAGATAAAGCGAGTGACCGAGCAGGCGAAATTGGACGCCACCCAAGTAGAAGGTCAAGAAAACGCCGGTGCCAACGAGCAGCACGAGCATCGGGGGGCCCCAGAGAAACGCGTTGAGTCCGGCAAAAAAAGCGGTAAGCGTTGCCGCCACGGCGGATCTCCTTGTCTGGGTGTTTGGCCGATGGCCAGCAAAGCGATGCTATGGAGCACGCCTCAACCGCAGGCGGAACAGACGTTTCCACGAGGGGGCTGCCACGTTCGATCGCGCCGGGCGTCCTCGACGTGCCCTCGGGGCGCGCGGATGTTCGCTCGGATCGGCGGCGGAAACAAGGCGAGCCCGTGGCGGTGGGGTCGGAGGGGGTGCGATCGTACTAGTCTGGTACGCCATGCTGGATGCCGAGGCGAAGATCTACAGTCGAGTGCACGGCTCGGGCTTGGCGCCGTTCGCTGTGACCACGGAAAGCAGTCGGGGTCGGCGAGTCCCGGAGATCGAGCACCCCTACCGCAACTGCTACGAGCGCGACCGCGATCGCATCATCCATTCGCGCGCCTTCCGACGCCTCGAGTACAAGACCCAGGTGTTCCCCAACTACGAGGGCGACCACTTCCGGACGCGGCTCACGCACACCATCGAAGTCACTCAGCTTGCTCGTACCGTGGCCGGTGCTCTGCGCTTGCAAGCGCCGCTGAGCGAAGCCATCGCGCTGGCTCACGACTTGGGACATCCGCCGTTCGGCCATGTTGGTGAGCGCGTGCTCGACCAGCACATGGGCGAGAACGGCGGTTTCGAGCACAACCGGCAGGCGCTGCGCATCGTCGACCGGCTGGAGGAGCGATACGCCGCCTTCCCGGGGCTCAACCTGACGTTCGAAGTGCGCGAGGGAATCGCCAAGCACAGCAGCCGCTACGTCCGTTTCCAGAGCCAGGAGCTCGTCGAGTTCGACCCCGACAGGCAGCCGCCGATCGAGGCGCAGCTGATCGATCTCGTGGACGATGTGACCTACAACGTGCACGACATCGACGACGGTCTGGAAGCCCATATCCTCGACATTCCCGGGATCATCGACGAGGTCAGTGTCTTCGCCACCTTTCATCGCAAGGTGAGCGCTGCCACGCCAGGGGCGACGGAGCGTCAGCGATTCAACGAGACCATCCGAGCTCTGCTCGACCACCTGGTCACCGCGCTCATCGAGGGGACGCGCCAGCAGATTCTCGAGCACGGCATCGAGACCCTCGGTCAGGTTCGAAGCTGCCCCGAACGTCTGTGCCGGCTGCCCGACGAAGTGGCCCGCCAGATGAGCGAGCTCGGTGCTTTTCTCACGCAGCGCCTGTATCGCAGCGACCCCGTGGCGAAGCAGATGGCGCATGCGGGCGAGATACTGGGGCAACTGCTGGCGGCCTACGCGGCGCGACCCGAGCTTCTGCCCGAACGACATCGCGGGCGTTTCGACAACGTCGGCGAGGACATCGCCATCGCCGACTACGTTGCCGGGATGACGGACCGGTTCGTGCTACGCGAACACCGCCGGCTTGTCGGGCGGAACGGCAAGGCGCGCACGGCGGCTAGTCGCGAGGAGCGCTAGCAGTCCGCTAGATGGCAGCGTCGCCCTTGCCCTCGTCAGCGGTCTGTTCGTGGATTTCCACGAGATGCGCGGCGGAAAGCGCGAGGGGCTGCTCCCAAGCGTCGAACAGCACGAGGTAGACGGCCTCGTGCCTCTTCGGATGGAAGCCCGCCTCTGTCAACTCGTCGTCGGACAGCCTGTTCGTCACCGTACCGAGCCAGTCCTTCCGGACCATGACTTTGTGACCGATCGTGTCGCGAAGCTCGCCGGGCGTACGCACGACTTTCACACGCATTCTAGTGGTCGATTCCTGCATCGGGCTATGGGTTCCTGTCCGTGCCTGTGAGGTCTTGTGTCTTACGAGATCCGTAATCCGACGATTCGACGGCGCTGTAGAGCTGGCAGACCAGCAGCGAGCTGGGCGAGCCGCGCAATGGGGAGCTGAATCTAGCACTAGCAAAGACTTCCTGTGTCCAGCACGAGGGCTCCCGGACGCGTTTGAAGGGGTCTCCGGCCGGTGTTAATCTGGGCCGTGGCCGGCCGCGCGCACCGACTTCGATCCGTTCCGCACGGCTCGCCTGTCGCGCGCCCTCCGCGCGCCACGGTCGGCTCGAATTCTCAACGCGAATTCCAGTTCCCGAAGACCCGAAGATTCCAGAGATACGCATCTCTGAAGGATAGGAGTAGTTTCAGGGCTTGGGAGATTTTTGACGTCAAAACGGACGACGGCGTCGCCCTTGTTACGATGAGTCGTGAGCCGGGCAACACCTATAACTCCCAGCTCATGCACGAGCTTGACGAGGTCATTGACCAGCTGCGCGTCGATGACGACGCGCGCGTTATCGTGCTCACTGGCGGCGGCGAGAAATTCTTCTCCGCGGGAGCCGACATCGGCATGCTCAACGAGGCCGAGCCTCGTGCCAAGAGCATGTTCTGCTTGCACTGCAACGAGACTCTGCAGGAGCTCGAGCGCACGCCGAAGATCATCGTCGCCGCGCTCAACGGCCACTGTGTCGGCGGCGGTCTCGAAATCGCCCTCGCTTGCGACATGCGCTTCATGGGCAGCGACTCCGGGATGATCGGTCTGCCCGAGGTCAAGCTCGGCGTGCTGCCTGGAACGGGTGGCTCGCAGCGGTTGCCGCGGTTGATCGGTAGAGGTCGCGCGCTCGACCTGATGGTCACCGGACGTCTTCTCAAGCCGTCGGAGGCGCTGGAGTACGGCATCCTTACGCGGGTGGTCGACGGCGACGTCGTGGCCGCGGCCATGGAGTTCGCCAAGGGACTGGCCAGCGAAGCCACGATGGCACAGGGCCTCATCAAGGAGGGCATGGAACTGCCGCTCAACGGCGGCTTGGCGCTCGAACGCGAGCTACAGAACCGACTGTTCATCTCTGAAGACGCCAAGGAAGGCATCGCCGCCTACGTTGGAAAGCGCAAGGCCGAGTTCAAGGGTCGGTAGCTCGACTTCCTGAGCTCGACCCTGCTAGTCCAGACAATCCGGTGTGCGAGCGCTGCTCAATCACCCTCGAGAACGTCAACGGAGGCACAGGCGATGGGCCTGAGCGTCGAGGAAGTAATCGCGTCCATCCGCGGCCAGCTGTACATCGATGGCGAATGGTGCGATGCCGAGGGTGGCGCTACGTTCGCCACCAGCAACCCGGCAACCGAAGACGTACTGGCCGAGGTGGCATCGGCGAGCACGGGTGACGTCAACCGCGCCGTGGCAGCCGCGCGCGCCGCTTTCGACGGCGGCGAATGGTCAAAGGTGTCGCCGCGCAATCGCGTGCAGCTTCTCTGGCGGCTGGGCGAGCTCATCAAGGAGAATCTCGAGGAGATCGCGCTCCTCGAGACGCTCGACAACGGCAAGCCGATCACCGAGTCGCGCTACGTTGAAATCCCGATGTGCGCCGAGATCTTCCAGTACTACGCGGGCTGGGCCGACAAGGTGCACGGCGAGACCATCGCGGTGAACGCCGCGGCGCACAACTACACATTGCGCGAGCCCCTGGGTGTCGTCGCGGCCATCACCCCGTGGAACTTTCCGCTGCTGCTGGCAGTGTGGAAGGTGGCTCCAGCCATGGCGATGGGCAACAGCGTGGTGCTCAAGCCGGCGACCAACACGCCTCTCACGGCGCTCAAGCTCGCTGAGCTGGCGCACGAGGCCGGCTTCCCGGCAGGCGCGCTCAACGTCGTGACCGGCCGTGGATCGGTGGTGGGTAACGCGTTGGTCGAGCACCCCGGCGTCGACAAGATCGCGTTCACCGGAGCCACCGATACCGGGCAAGGTGTCATGCGGTCGGCTGCCGACAGCATGAAGCACGTGACGCTGGAGCTGGGTGGTAAGTCTCCGAACATCGTGTTCGACGACGCCGATCTCGATGCCGCGGTCAAGGGCGCGACCATCGGCATTTTTTACGGCAAGGGTGAAGTTTGCGCCGCCGGCTCGCGGCTGCTGGTGGCGAGGTCGGTGGCAGACGAGTTCGTCGATCGCGTGGTGGAACGGGCAGAAAAACTTCGTCCGGGCGATCCGCTCGATCCGAAGACACGGTTCGGCGCAATCGTCTCGAAGTCGCAGCTCGAAACTGTGTTGAGCTACATCGAGATCGGCAAAAAGGAGGGTGCTCGGCTGCGCACAGGTGGCGAGCGGGTCCAAGTTGCCGACAACGGCAGGGGCTACTTCCTGCAACCGACAATCTTCGACCAGGTCGACAACTCGATGCGCCTGGCACAGGAGGAGATCTTCGGGCCTGTGCTGGCAACGATCGCGTTCGACGACGAGGAGGACGCAATCGAGCAGGCCAACGCCAATCGATACGGACTCGCGGCGGCCGTATGGACGCGTGACATTGGCCGCGCGCACCGTGTGGCTCATCGACTCAAGGCTGGAACCGTTTGGGTCAATACCTACAACCGCTACGATCCGGCGGCGCCGTTCGGAGGCTACAAGGCCAGCGGCTTCGGACGCGAGCTCGGCGTGCACAGCCTGCAGTACTACACCCAGGTGAAGAACATCTGGGTCGACCTCAGCGCCTGAGGGCCCGACGAGAGTGACGTTACCGCCGATCTACGTCGCCGCCTCGGTGCGAACACCGATCGGCAGGTTCGGCGGCGGACTCAAATCGCTCAGTGCCGTGCAGTTGGGGGCGAACGCGATCGCCGAGTGCGTGCGCCGTGCCGGGTTGTCGGGAGCTGGGTCAGCCAAGGTCGATGAGGTGATCATCGGCCACGCCCGACAGGCGGGGGCCGGCCCTAACGTCCGTACTCTTCGAGCGCGTCGACTGATGTCGACGCCGAGTCCCATCCGGCGGCCGGGAGACACGCAGACCCTCCACGCCGAATCCTTTCCATGTTTTCGAAAGTTCCCCGGGTATGCCGAACGACAATCCTGAAGGCTCCGTTGAGCTGCGCTTCGACAAGGGGCTGGCGTACGTGACGCTCTGTCGTCCGGCCCGCCTCAATGCTCTGGCCGGGTCCATGCGAGAGCAGCTCAGCGCCGGCATCGCCGAGGCGGCGGCGCGGCCCGAGATCGGGCCACTGATCATCACCGGCGCAGGGAAGGGCTTCTGCGCCGGTGGTGACCTGGATCGCATGGCCGACCTGCGCAGCCACGACAATGAAGCGGGCTTTCGACAGCTCTTGCACGCGGGAGCCGACGTGGTTCTCGCTTTGCAAGCTTTTCCGGGACTGACGGTGGCCGCGGTTAACGGCGTCGCTGCCGGGGCAGGTCTGGGGCTGGCGCTCGGCTGCGACATTCGCATCGCGTCGCGAGAGGCGAGCTTCACGGCGAGCTGGTCACGCATCGGTCTGGCGCCCGATTGGGGCGCCAGCCACTGGCTGCCACGCCTGCTGGGGTACGCGCGGGCCCTCGACCTGACCCTCTCGGCGCGCCGCGTCGACGCCGACGAAGCGCGGGGAATAGGACTCGTCCACGAGGTGGTCAAAGCCGAAGATCTCCTCGGCCGAGCCACCGAGATCGCGCTGGCCTACGGAGCGCCGCGCGATACGGTTCGCGAAACCAAACGACTCCTGCGCAAGGGACTCACGGGCTCACTCGAGGCCAGCCTTGCAGCGGAGACTGAGGCTCAGGAAGATCTGTTCGTGAGCGACGACCTGGCCGAGGGCCTGCGCGCATTTCGCGAGCGCCGGGCGCCCCGTTTTGGTGTCACCACCGACGATGCCGGAGCTACAACTTGAAGGCCCACGTGGCTCTGAAGGTCAACGGCGAAGCGCACGAGCTCCTTGTGCAGCCGCAGAAGACGCTGCTCGAGGTTCTGCGCGAAGACCTCGCCCTGACCGGCACGAGCACGGCTGCGAGCTCGGCGAGTGTGGAACCTGCACCGTGCTGATCGACGACGAGCCTGTGCTGTCGTGTTTGGCACTGGCGCTCGACGTTCAGGGCGCCGCTATCGAGACTGTCGAAGGTCTCCGCGGTGCAGCAGGGCACCACGAGCTGCAGATCGCCTTCGCCGAGCTCGGCGCGGCGCAGTGCGGCTACTGCACGCCGGGCATCCTGATGGCGTCAAAAGCGTTGCTCGCCGAGAACCCGCGACCCACACAGTCCGAGACGTCGGCATGGCTGGCCGGCAACCTGTGCCGCTGCACGGGCTACATCAAGATCCTGGAGGCGGTCGAGCTTGCGGCAGATCGCATCGAGACCCGTCGGTCGGCCGGTGAGGAAAACGCGACCCATCGTCAACGCCGTCGTGCCGCAGCGCCGCCGGACGAGGCCGAGTTGATTCCGATCGAAGGCAAGCGCGGAACGCCCAGAGAGATCCGGCAGAACTTGCAGACGGGCGAAACGGAGGGCGTCAGCGATGGCTGAGAAGCTCTCGGTTGTCGGCCAGCCGTTGCCCAAGGTCGACGGACTCGGAAAGACAACGGGCGAACCCTCTTCGCCGACGACATGCAGCTGCCGCAGATGCTGTACGGGCGCTTGCTCTGCAGCCATCGCCCGCACGCGCGGATCAAACGCATTGACACGAGTCGAGCGGAGGCTCTGCCTGGCGTCAAGGCCGTCATCACGGGTATCGACCTGCCGCACAAGTACGGCATCTTGCCGGTGAGCGAAGACGAGTTCCCGCTCGAGATCGACAAGGTTCGGTTCGTTGGCGATCCCATCGCCGTTGTAGCGGCCACCGACGAGTTCATCTGCGAGGCGGCGCTGCAGCTCATCGAGGTCGACTACGAGGAGCTGCCAACAGCAATGTCGATCGACGAAGCGCTGCGCCCGGTCGAAGAGGCCGACCGCATCCATGACTACGGCGCTCTTGAGGCCGCGGGCAACGTGCACAAGCAGGTGCACCTCGAGTTCGGCGACGTCGATGCCGCCATCGAGGCGGCACCTCACGTCCTCGAGGGGATGTACTTCTACGAGGGCAACACACATCTGGCGCTCGAGCAGCACGCCGCGCTCGCCCACTACGGCGCCGACGGCAAGTTGACGCTGTGGTCGTCGACCCAAACACCGCACTACGTACACAAGGCGATGGCCAAGGTGCTCGAGCTGCCAACCTCGCGCATCCGCGTCATCGCCACGCCGAACGGCGGTGGCTTTCTGACCCCTTCCCGCGGCAAGTCTGACCCCTTCCCGCACGAGTTCTGCGCCGCGAAGTTGTCGATGATGTGCCGTCGTCCGGTGAAGATCACGCTCACGCGCGAAGAGATCTTCTACATGCACCGCGGTCGTCATCCGGTGCTCATGTGGGTCAAGACCGGCGTCGACGACGACGGCAAGATCTTGGGCCTCGACTTCCAGTCGTTCGTCGATGGCGGGGCGTACGGCAGCTACGGCGTTGCCAGCACCTACTACACGGGTGCACTGCAAACCGTCACCTACAAGATTCCGACGTATCGCTTCCGCGGACTGCGCGTCTTCACCAACAAGGCGCCGTGCGGACCGAAGCGGGGCCATGGCACGCCACAGCCGCGCTACGCGCTCGAGATTCATCTCGACCGTATCGCCGAGCAACTCGACCTCGACCCACTGCAGTATCGGCGCTCGATCCTGGTCGACGAGTACTCGATGACCGTCAATCACATGCGCGTCACCTCGTGCGGTCTCGATGAATGCCTGACAGCGGTGGGCGACGCGTCCGACTTCGCCAGCAAGCGTCGGCAGCTGCCGTACGGGCAGGGGATCGGCATGGGTTGCGGTTCGTACCTTTCGGGCGCCGGCCTGCCGATCTACTGGAACGACATGCCACACACCTCGGTCGACCTGAAGATCGACCGAGGCGGTGGAGTGTGCGCCAAATGCATGGAGATCGACATCGGGCAGGGCTCTGATTCGGTGCTGGCGATGACCGTCGCCGAGGTGCTGGGTATCGAGGCCGACGAGATTCAACTTGTTACCGCGGATACCGACACCACGCCGATCGACCTGGGCTCCTACTCGAGTCGGGTAACGTTCATGATGGGCAACGCCGCCAAGCAGGCTGCCGAGAAACTGCGCGAGCGCATTCTCGAGGCCGCTGGGAACAAGCTGGAGGTTTCGCCCGAGGAGCTCGCGGCCGCGCACGGCATGATCGTGCACGCCCGCACCGGCAAGTCAATGAGCTTTCGCGAAGCGGTGCCGTTGGCCGAAGCGCGTGGCGGCCAGCTCTCGTCCACGGGTTTCTACCGTCCGAATCGGTTGGCTGGCCCCTACAAGGGCTCCGGCGTCGGCCCTTCGCCCGCCTACTCGTATTCGTGTGCAGCGGCCCAAGTGGATGTCGATGTCGAAACCGGCATCGTGACGCCGCAGCGAATCTGGATCGCTCACGACTGTGGGCGCGCCATCAATCCGGTGTTGGTTGAAGGGCAGGTCGAAGGATCCGTCTACATGGCGCTGGGCGAGATTTTCCTCGAGGAGCAGACCTACAGGAAAGGGCTCCACAAGTTCCCCTCGATGCTGGAGTACAAGAGCCCGACTTTTCTCGAGATGCCGCCGGTGGAAACAATCCTCGTCGAGAGTCTCGATGGTGAGGGGCCCTTCGGCGCGAAGGAGTGCGGCCAGGGTCCGTTGCTTCCCGTGCCTCCGGCCGTCGCCAATGCGATCTATGACGCCGTCGGGATCCGAATCGACGAGCTGCCGATCACGCCCGATAAGGTGCTCCGCGGTCTCGAGCGTAAGGCCGCCGGTAAGGAGTCGCGGGTCGGACCCAACAGGGTGCCCAACGTGATCTGGCCCGATCCGATCCGCGTTGATCCGGTGTGGTACGACCAGCCGCCGGAGGCGTACGTGCCCACGATCCGTCGAGTCGATGCGGAGCCACCGGGCAGCGCCAAGGGTTCGCCCAACTGCGAACATCGGGAGAGCCCCTGATGCTGCGCCTGCCACCGTTTGTTTTTCGGCCCGCGCGCACCGTCGTCGAAGCTGTCGACCTGTTCGGCAGCGCGAGTGCGAGCGGCGACGAAGCGATGTTCGTCGCCGGCGGCACGGACCTGCTGCCCAACATGAAACGCCGCCAGTTCGAACCTGCCGTGCTCGTAGGCATTCGGCGAATCGACGAGATGAGAACGATCACCAACAGCAACCGAACGGCGATTCTCGGCAGTGGCGCGACGCTCTACCAGATCGCCCGGCAGCCTCGCCTGGCCACCGAGCACACGGCTCTGGTTGAGGCCTGCCGCCAGGTCGCGACCCCGAAAATCCAGCGGATGGCGACGCTGGGCGGCAACCTGTGTGTTGACACGCGTTGCAACTACTACAACCAGACCTTCGAGTGGCGGAAGTCGATCGGCTTCTGCATTAAGAAGGACGGCGATATCTGCCTGGTGGCGCCCGGCAGCTCGAAGTGCTGGGCGATCTCCTCGAGCGACACGGCGCCGGCGCTTATCGCCCTCGGCGCCAGCGTGCGACTGGTTGGCCCGGCAGGCTCGCGCGACGTCGCGGTGGCCGACCTGTACCGTGACGACGGCATCAACTACATGCGTCGCCGGCCCGACGAGCTGCTCTCGCAGGTGCGCGTGCCCCGTATTGAGGGATTGCGCAGCACGTACGTCAAGATCCGCCGCAGAGGCAGCTTCGACTTTCCCATTCTCGGCGTGGCGGCAGCGATTCGCATGCAGGGAAACCGCGTCGCCGGGGCGTCGTTGGTGCTGGGTGCCGTCCATACACACCCGGTCGTCGTCACCGAGGCCACGGATCTCGTCGGACACGAGCCCACCGCCGAACGTCTACAAGCCGTTGCGGAAGCTGCCCAGCGTCACGCCACGCCGCTCGACAACGCCGACCTGACTCTGTACTGGCGCAAGCAGATCACAGCGGTGACCGTGAGGCGGGCGCTCGAATCGCTGGTCGGATAAGCCGCCTGGTGGTGAGCTCTGAAGAGGTTGTTCACGAGCCGACTGCTGGGAACCGAGCCATCGGTGTCGTCATGCGGATGTCGGAGGGGGCGAGGGGCAGCGGGCACCGCGCAGGCCGCGGTATGGGTTGGAAGGCTCGCCTCCGCGCGTCTGGAACGTCCCCGTCGCGCGACCGGATGATGTGCCGAGTTGACGATTCGGGCGGACTCGACGGATTCGACGGGCTAGGCGAATGCGGGGCGCAGCACCGACACCATGGCCCAAATGAGCAGGCCGACGATCAGCAGCGGAAGCCCAATCACTAGGAACTTCAGCAGCAAGAGACCACCCACGAGCAGCATCACCGGCAGCAGAAGCAAGCCGCCCAGCATCAGGCCGATCAAGCCGAACACTCCGAACGCCGCCTTGAGCCCGAACCCGACGACCTTGCCGAGCAGGTAGAGCGGCAACGCGACCACTGCGAACAACACCAGCCCCACCACGGCGACGATGCTCAAAACGACGGCCGCGATCGTCAAGCCGAAGAACAACGCAGCGAACTCGAGCACGGGCATCTCCGCGGGTAAGGATCGGTAGCAGCTGACTTCAACTCTATACGGGCGCCAGGCGCCGAGGTTTCTCGGCTTTCGGAGCCACTTCGGGGAGTTTCACATTCCGTCGGCGCCACGGCTACAGATAGAGCGAAGAGAAGACAATGCAGTTCGACAGCAGATGTGCCGTCACCGCCGACTCCCAGCCGCCGCGCAGGTAGCACACCCCGAGCACGAGGCCAAACAGGATGGCAGGCAGTGGGTTGAAGGGGTGAGACAGGCCGAACAGGAGCGCCGACCCCACGATGGCCAGAGCCACCGCCTCGGGGGAGGGCTTCGGTGATGTGCCTCCCACGGTGGCCTTGGCTTCGCCGTCCCGGAATCGTAGAGCGAACCGTGGCCGCCACTGATGGTTCCATCGCATCAGCACCGAGACCAGGAATGGAATCGCAAACAACCGGAAAAGGGTCTCTTCGAGCAGCGCTGCGCGTGTGGAGAGCACGACCACGTCGCCGAAGCTGTCGACGCCGCGCATGAACCACGGGCGCAGCGTGCTGTCGGCCACCGGCAGGGAGGTCAACGCGCTGGCTAGCGCCATCAGTAAGCCGGCGAGGATGCCGTAGCTCGAGAAGCGCAGCAAGCGGCGGCGCCACGACATGGGTGCGACAAGAAGAAAAGTGGGCAGGCCCAGCTGAGCGGCCGTCCATACGGCGAAAGAGCTGGTTATGGCGGTTGTTGAACCGTAGAAGAGTGCGGTCGAGGTGCGTGAAATCCCGGCGCGGAGTCCCTCCGCGGCAACCACGGCAATGGTTGTTGCTAGCACCAGGGCCGCCACCAGCAGCGCTGGGTGCGGCCCGCTTTCTCGGTGGACGACTTCGTCTGGCATCCGTATTCGCGACTCTGGCGTTGTCGATGAGCGAGCGAGTGTAGGATCGCGGAGTCGAAGCCACAGCGCAAACTCGGCCCGCAGCGCGATCGACTCGACCGGACGGCCCGACTTCGCCGTCGCCCCGTTCGCCCCGCGGTGAGCCAGATCGAATGGAGGAGTCCCGTGTTAGAGGTTCGCAACTGGTCCGACGTACCGATGGAGGAGCTGTCGCCCACGATCAGTCGCCAGATCGTCACCGGCGGCCAGGTGATGTGGGCCCAGGTCCACCTCAAGAAGGGCGGCCTCGTACCCATGCACAGCCATCACAACGAGCAGATCACTCACGTCGTCAGCGGCTGCTTGCGCTTCACCTTCGGCGATGGCAGCACGGTCGACGTCAACGCTGGCGAGATCATGGTCATTCCGCCGCACGTCGAACATGCCGCTGAGGCGCTCGAGAACACCCTCGACATGGACTGCTTCAGCCCGCCTCGCGAGGACTGGCTGAGCGGCGAAGACGCCTACTTGCGCGGTAACGCGAGAGCGGGAGAGGAAGGGTGATCTCGATCGATCTCTCGGGACGTCGAGCTCTGGTGTGCGGTGCGAGCGCCGGCCTGGGCCTTGCTGTCGCAGAAGCTCTGTCGGCGGCCGGCGCCGAGGTGCTGATCTCCGCACGGAGCCAAGAGCGCCTCGACGCGGCCGCCGCCAAGATCGAATCGAAGTCGGCCACGGGCTCGCGCCCGGTGACGCTTGTCGCCGACTTGACGAGTGTCGCAGACATCGAGGCGATGACCCAGAGCGCCCTCGAAGGCGGTGCCATCGACATCCTCGTCAATAACGCGGGTGGCCCGCCCTCGGGCACGTTCGACGATCTGTCGGAGGCCGATTGGCGTAGAGCCGTCGATTTGACTCTGATGTCGGCTGTCGAGACCACACGTCGCATTCTGCCCGCGATGCGGCAGCAGCGATGGGGCCGCATCATCAACGTGACGTCGACGTCCGTGAAACAACCCGTCGAAGCGCTGCTGCTCTCCAACAGCATCCGACTCGCGGTCATCGGCTGGGCCAAGACGCTGGCCAACGAGGTCGGCCCCGACAACGTCCTGGTTAACAGCGTCGGCCCTGGATTTACCGCTACCGAACGGCTCGATCAGCTCGCCGCCGCCGCGGCCGAGCGCCGCGGCATCGACGTTGACCAGATCCGCGCCGCGTGGCGCGCCAGCGTCCCGTTGCGCCGCATCGCGGAACCGTCGGAGTTTGCGGGTCCGGTGCTTTTCCTGGCCTCGGAGCTGGCCTCCTACGTGACGGGCACGATGATCGCCATCGACGGCGGTCGCAACCAATCGATGATGTGATGGGTCGCATCCAACCGGAGCGCAACCTCTACTCCGCCCGCAGCGCGATCGCCGGATCGACGCTGGAGGCACGTCGCGCCGGCAGGTAGCTGGCGAGGAACGAAACGCCCAGCAGGGTGAGGCTGGTGACCACGAAGGCCACCGGGTCGAGCGGGCTGACTTCGTAGAGCAGTGCGCCCAGGAAGCGGGTCAGCACCGCGGCGCCGAGCAGCCCGATTGCGACGCCGGCCACGGTCAGCAACAGATCTTGCTGCACGACCATGCGCGCCACCTCGCCGCCTCGAGCGCCGAGTGCCATGCGGACGCCGATCTCGCGCGTGCGTTGGCCGACAACGTAGGAAACGACGCCGTGTAGGCCTATGGCGCCGAGCAGCAGTGTCATCGCGGCGGCGATCGCCAGCACCGCCATGGCGAACGAGATCCGTGACACCGATGCCGACACCACGACCTCGAGCGGCTGGATCGAGGTCAGCGGCAGCGTTGCGTCGACGCCGCTGATCATCTCGCGCATCGTCAGGACGTTGTCGCCTCGTGGTCAGCACGTAGGAGTCCTGAAGATAGCCGCTGTCCGTTGGCCCATCGATCGCGAAGTAGATCGACCGAGCCCGCCGTTGCGGATGTCTCCGGCGACGCCCACGATCTCGTACCAGGAGCCGCCCGGCCCGCGACGCACGCGACGGCCAACTGGGTTGCGCTCGGCCCACAGGCGATCGGCGACCGCCTGGCTGATGATCGCCACGGGGATCCGCTCCCCATGGTCGCGCGCCTCGAACACTCTCCCTCTGATGATCGGGATGCCGACGCTCTCGAAGTAGCCCGGGGTCGCGAAGCGTTGCAGAAAGACGTCGGGCAGCTCGTTCTCGGGGGTCGGGAAGTCCTCGAACCAGATCGTCGAACGGTTGCCGTCGTGAGCCATCGGAAGGTGGTCCACCGCTCCGACGGTGTCGACACCCGGCAGCGTCGCGATTCCCGCGAGGACGGCATCGTAGAGCGCAGTGACCTGCAGCTGTGTCTCGTACGCCGGGCCAACAGGCGAAAGGCGCATCGTCAGGACGTTGTCGTCAACGAATCCGGGGTCGACGGTGGCGAGGCCCCAGAAACTACGCGCCATCAACCCCGATCCGACGAGCAGCATCAGCGCCATCGCCACCTGGGCGACAACGAGCGCGTTGCGAGCGTAGAGGCGCTTGCGAGTCGCCGTATCGCCACGGCCTCCGCGCAGACCGGCATAGGCGTGCCGGCCGCTGTAGCGCCACATCGGGTAGGCTGCGCAGACGATTGCCGCCAGCAGCGAGACGCCGCCGCAGAACACGATCATCGCCGCGTCGATTCCGACCTCCTCAATGCGAGGGATGGCTACGGCGTTCGTGGAGGTGAGGGCGCGGACCGCCAGCCAGGCGACCGCGAGTCCAGCAACGCCGCCGATCGCTGCCACCACAAGACCGTCGGCGAGAAACAGTCGAGTGAGGCCCGCGCGTCCAGCCCCGAGCGCACAGCGCACGGCGATCTCCCGCTCGCGCGACTCTGCCCTCACCAGGAATAGATTCGCCACGTTGGCGCAGGCAACGAGCAGAACAAACCCCACCGCGCCAAGCAGAATCCAAAGTACCGATCCGACGTCACCGACGATGTCCGCCTTGAGAGGGCGGACGGTGGTCGTCATTTCCGCGTCGCGCATCATTTGGGCGTTGACCAGTTCGTCGGAATAGGTCTCGGGCAGCCGGAGCAACAGTGTGTCGAGCTCTCGCTTGGCGTCGACCGCGGTGCTGCCGGGCGCCAGACGGGCGACGGCGCGCATCGAGAAGTTGCTCACCGCCGGAGCCGCCGGATCGAAGCGCAGAGGCAGCCACAGCTCGATCTCAGGAGCCGGGAACTCGAAGCCGTCAGCCAATGACACCGATGATCTCGGTAGCCTGTCCGTTGAGCATCGTGGTGGTGCCCAGGATGCTCGGGCTGCCGCCATAGGAGCCTTGCCACAGCGAGTAACTCACCAACGCGACTCGGGCGGCCCCGGGGAGCATCTCCTGCGGATGGAAAGAACGCCCCAAGACCGGCGCTACCGCGAGGGTCTCGAACATCGTGGCGGTTACGCCGGCCGCTGACAGGCGCCGGGGAATCGCTTCTCCCGTGAGAGTTCGCGAAGTCTGTGCGTAGAGTCCAACCGACTGCAGCGTCCGAGCGTTGTCACGATAGAAGAGGTAGGTCGCTTCGGACTGTTCGAACTCCGGGAGATTGAGTCCTGGCGCGCTGTGCCAGAGGCCCACGAGCTGGTCGGAGTCGGAGTAGGGGAGCGGATCGAGCAGAACCCCCTTCACAAGGCTGTAGATCGCCGTGTTGGCCCCCACACCGAGCGCTAGCGTCAGAACGGTCGCGATCGAGAACGTCGGCTGGCGCATCAATCTGCGGAGGACGTGACGGGTTCATAGAGCAGCTTCGACACGGTTTCTCGGCTCGTCGGGAAGGGGCGCGTGATAACGGCGCTCAACATCATTCGCAGGGGGAACGTGAGGGCTTGTGTGCAGTACCAGGCATCGGCGCGGAACGCACCGTCGGAAGCGCGGCGCAGCGCGTGCAGATCGTCGATAAGCGCCAACAGGTGGGCGCGTTCGGCAGCGGGCAGCAAGCGCGCCAGCAGAGCTTGGGCCACACGCGGCGGTCTGGCGTGCACGGATCGCGTCATCCATCGAGCTCCGACGCGACTCCGTCCCAGAGAGCCAAGAGCTCCCGGCGCGTGTCCCGCAGACGTTCTCGAGCAGGTTCTTCGAGACGAAAATAGCGTCGCTCCCGCGCGCCCTCTTCCACCGGCCCGAGCCGCAGATCGGAGCTCAGCAGGCCTTTCTTTTCTAGCCGTCGCAGGGCGATGTACACCGCCGCGGGGGCCGCCCTCGACCCCGTTCGTGTTTCCAGCTCGATGACGACAGGAAGGCTGTACGCCTCGCCTCCAAGACGCAGGATCGCGAGCAGTACTCGGTGTTCAAGCTCTCCGAGACTTTCACGCGGCATCAGGGATCTCCGGCGCTAGCATTAACTTTGCTAGTTATGACGCCGCAATCGATCTCCGGGTTTCGTCGTGAGGGCAAAACCCGCGCGCCGAGCGCTACGCGCCCGATGGGCGCCGGACGATTGCCAGAGCCCTAGAGCTTGAGGCTCTCGGCGAGCTCCATGTTCGAGACGTGCAGCCGGTAGGCGTCGTACTCGTTGGTCTTCGTCGCGACGATCTTGTCGAGCACGTTGCCGCCGAGCGCCTCGCGCAGCAGCTCGGAATCCTTGGCGCACTGCACCGCCGCGTAGAGATCGTGCGGCAGCGACTCGATCCCCTGCTCGGCGCGATCGACCGGCGACAGGTGGTACAGGTCGTCGACGCGTGGCTCACGCAGCTCCAACTTCTTTTCGAGCCCGTCCAGGCCTGCTGCCAGCATCACCGCGAATGCCAGGTACGGATTGCAGGCGGCGTCGGGGAATCGCAGCTCGATACGCGTGGCCACTTCCTTGCCCGGCTTGTACTGCGGAATGCGCACGAGCGCGGAACGATTGCGCTCTGCCCAGGCGATATAGACCGGCGCTTCGTAGCCGGGAACCAGGCGTTTGTATGAGTTGAACCATTGGTTGGTGATCAAGCAGATGTCACGCGAGTAGTGCAGCACGCCTGCCAGGAAGTGCTTGGCGGCCGTGGAGAGATGATGCTCATCGTTGGCGTCGTAGAACGCGTTGCCGACGCCGTTGAAAATCGATAGGTGCGTGTGCATGCCGCTGCCGTTCTCGCCGGCGAGCGGCTTCGGCATGAACGTGGCGTGTACGCCGTTGCGACGCGCGATTTCCTTGACCAACCACTTATAGGTCTGCAGGTTGTCGGCCATCGTCAGCGCGTCTTTGTACTTGAGGTCGATCTCGTGCTGGCTGGGGGCAACCTCGTGATGGGTGTACTCGACCTGGATGCCCATTGCCTCGAGTGCATAGACCGTGGCTTCACGAAGATCGTCGCCGACATCGACGGGGACGAGGTCGAAGTAGCCGGCGCTGTCGATCGGCTCGGGGCGATGCTCGTCGCGGAAGTAGAAGTACTCGGCCTCGGGACCGATGTTCATGTGGCTGAAGCCGTGTTCGTCGAGGCGCGCGAGCTGGCGCTTGAGGATTTGGCGCGGGTCACCGGCGTAGGCCGTGCCGTTCGGGTTGCGGATCTCGGCGTACATTCGCAGGCAGCGCGACGGGCCCACCGAGAAGGGAATGAACTGCGCCGTCTCGGGGATTGGCACGGCGATCATGTCGCTCTCTTGGATGCGCTGGTAGCCGTGGACCGACGATCCGTCGAACCCCATGCCCTCCTCGAAGGCGCCCTCGAGCTCGGTGGGCGTGATCTGGAAGGTTTTGAGGAATCCGAGAATGTCGGTGAACCACAAGCGCACCGACGTGATCTCGTGCTCGCGAATGAACTCGAGCACTTCGGAGGCTGTGGTCAGCTGCAGCCCACGTGGGAAGCCGTGCGCCGTTTCGAGATGCTCCGACGTATAGCGCACCATCTCGGCAGAGAACGCGCGAACCGTGTGGATGAAGTCGTGCCCCATGCCCACCTCCGTGCGGATGCAGCACGCCCCCGGTGTTACTCACGGCCAGACGTGCTGCGCCCCAAAATTCACCCAAGACGTGCGGCGCGGTTAGCCCCCTAACAGCCGCCGCTCATGGCCCAGCTACGGACGCCAGCTTAAGGTCGCGACCGAACCTCGTCAACATGAATCCGCGAGCGCCTTGCCACGGTTTGCAGCGCCGGCCGAGCCCGACTAGGTGTGTTTTCTAAGTAGGTTGTTCACATCGGGGCTCACTTCTGAGATCAATGGGGTTGTTCAAAAGACTCCACGACCTCAGAAGGAGCGCCCGATGCAGCTGCATGGTAACGCCCGCACGATGCCGTATATACGCCGAGAGATGGTCCGCCGAGTCCGGGAGCGGGCGGAGCCCGTGACGGAAACGGCGGCGGCGCTCGGCGTGTCGGCTCGAACGGTTTACAAGTGGCTGGATAGATACGAGCGAGAAGGTGAGGCCGGGCTGCTCGATCGATCAAGCCGGCCGACGTGCTGTCCGCACGCAACAAGCGCTGGAGTTGTGAGGCAGATCGACAAGCTACGTCGGCGGCGACTGACGGCCTGGCAGATCAGCCGAAGGTTGGCTGTGCCGCGCTCGACCGTCTCGGCGTGGCTGAAGCGGCTCGGACTCGCCAAGCTTGATGCGCTCGAGCCCAAGCCCGAGATCGTTCGCTACGAGTACGAGCACCCCGGTGACCTACTGCACCTGGATACGAAGAAACTGGCCCGTATCCGGCGACCTGGACACCGCATCCACGGCGACCGCTCCAAGCGGGCCTACGGCGTCGGCTGGGAGAACGCCCACGTCGCTATCGACGATCACTCTCGGGTGGCGTACGTCGAAGTGCTGCCCGCCGAAGACCAACACACCTGCACAGCGTTCCTGCAGCGAGCCGTCGAGCACTTCGCTTCGATGGGAGTAGCGGTGCGCCGAGTGATGACAGACAACGGGCCTGGCTACGTCTCGAAGCGCTTCAATCGCCTATGCCATCAACTCGAGATCCGGCACATTTACACCCGGCCCTACACCCCCAGAACCAACGGCAAAGCCGAACGCTTCATCCGCACACTCAAGGAGCAGTGGGCCTACGGCACCTGCTACCAGACCTCAGCTCGACGTACTCGAGCTCTACGGCCCTGGCTCAACCACTACAATCGTCACCGTCCCCACGCCGGCATCGGCATGACACCGCCGATCGCTCGGCTCTCAGGGGTGAGTTCGTGAACAACCTACCTAGAACTCACAGCTAGCGTCGCCCAATCGGTGTTCGCACGAAGACACCGTCTCATCCACGACGAGCCAACCCTGAAACGCATGAGCGCTGAGATCCGCAAGACCTTCGTCGACGCGCGCACGCTGCTGCTCGACTCCATGCGACTGGCGCGCAAGATCTGGGAGGACGGCTATCGCCCGGACTTCCTCGTGGGCGTATGGCGAGGCGGAACACCGCCGGCGATCGCGATTCACGACTACCTGCGGCTGCGCGGCCTCAATCCGTATCACACGACGATCAAGACGCAGTCCTACTCCGGGATGCAACGTGGCCAGAGCGGCGTCGAGATCAAGGGGCACGATCACATCATCGATGTGATCGAGGCGACCGACCGCGTGCTCTTTGTCGACGACGTCTTCGACACCGGCCACACGATGGTCGCGATTCTCGACGAATTCCGCCGACGCGCGCGGCGCAACACTCCTGAGATGCGTGTCGCGACCGTGTACTACAAGCCAGAGCGGAACGAGACCGAATTGGTGCCCGACTACTGGCAGGTCGAGGACAACGATTGGATCGTCTTTCCGCACGAGATCGACGGCCTGACCGAGGACGAGATCGAGCTCAAAGGCGCCGAGATTCACGCAGCCATCCGGGGCCCGCTGCCCGAGGCTGTCGAGCCCGTGAAGGCTACAGCGCCGGTGGTGCCTTCAGGTGACTGAGCGCCGCCCACGCGATCGAGCTCGGCTCGCGGTCACAACGGCACGGAGACTCGGCGCAGTCATCGTCGCTGCGGCTCTGGTGCTGCCGTCCGGGGTCGCCGGTGCCTGGGGCCGGCTCGGGCACATTTTGCTGACAGAACGAGCGGTTGACGCGTTGCCCAGAAAGCTGCGCTCGTTCTTCGCGCCTCATCAGGAGTTTCTCGGAGCTCACAGCCTCGACCCCGACCTGTGGCGCGCCGCGGCGCGCGAAGAGCGACCCATCGACGCGCGTCTGTGTCAGCCCGCAACCGGAGCTGCCGCATTGGAAGGCGGCGAGGATCCGCGTCACTATCTGGACGCCGATCTCGTTGCGCCCTATCCGTTTAACGGAATCTCGCGCGATTTCGCCGAGTACCGAGCTGGCGCCGGAGAGAAGCTCTCCGACTGGGGCACCCTGCCGTGGACGATTGCCGCCTATACAGACCAGCTGGCGCAGGCGATGGCGGCGCCACAACCCGACTCTAAAGCGATCGTGTGCCTGGCCTCGGTGCTGAGCCACTACGTCGGAGACGCCTCGCAGCCGTTCCATCTCACCGGTAACTACGACGGCCAGCTCAGCGGCCAAAGGGGCATTCACAGGCGTTTCGAGTCCGACCTCGTTGAGGCCTACGCGCTGCCACTGCGTCGTCAGATCGAGTTGCGCGCCGACCTCGGCGTTGGAGTGTCGAATCCGATTGACGGCGCGTTCGACATGCTGATCTCCGGTCACCCGTGGGTCGATCAAATCCTACTCGCCGACCGGCGCAGTCTGGCCGAATGGCCACTCGCCGAGGGTGGGTTGGCGGCCGATAACCCCGGCTACCTGCGTGCCATGTGGGGTCGCACAAGCGAGGTTGCGGCCGAGCGTCTCGCCTTCGGCGCGACGATGGTGGCGAGCTTCTGGGTCACGGCATGGGAACAGGCCGGACGTCCGGTTTTGCTCCAAGACTGAAGGCCGAGCGCGACTGCTGGGCCGCCGGTGGAGAGGGAAGTCGCTCGAGCCGTGCTCAGGAGCCGCTGGCGTCCACACTCGCGATGCGAGTAACAGCGCCGGCACTCGACACGCGGAACACGGCCGCGGCGCGCGGATCGACGACCACGTAGCCGCCGTCACTACCGTGCACGATGCCCTGTGGATTGACCAGTGGATCGCCCTGCGCGAGCACCGAGATTTCGCCGCTGGGTGACACCCGCAGCAACGCTTGGGCGTAGCCGTCGGTCACGACGAAGCTGCCGTCGGGATCGCGAACCAGATCGTGTGGAAAGTCGAGAGGCTCACCGCTCGCCAGCGTGCTCACGCGGCCGTCGCGTGAGAGCCGAAACAACGCGCGCGCTCCGTGCGAGACCACCACGAAACCGTCGTCGCCGTCGGCGACGATGCCCTTGGGGCTGTCGACGTCGGCGAAGACGCTGGTGCGGCCATCGAGGCCCACGCGCATGACCGCACCGATGCCGCTGCGCAGGTCCGAAACGAGCACCGATGCGTCGTCGAAGCGCACCAGCCCTTGCGGAATATCGAGCTCGGTGGTGATCGTCGACAGCTCCCCGGCCGCGTCCACTCGGTACAACCCGAACGTGCCTGGATCGGCCACCAGCCAGCCATTGCCGTCAGGCGCGTCGATCACCGAACGGGTGCCGTACAAGGGCGTCTTGGGCATGCCCGTTCCTTGACGTATCGACGTCACGGTGCCGTCCGCGGAGAGCCTCAAGAGTCCGAAGGCCTTGAAATCGGCGATGACCCAACCGTCTTCGGCAGCGACTAAATCCACTGGGTAAACCAGGTTGGGAGGCGGGCCCTGAGCCGCATCCACGCGCGGCAGTAGCGACAAGCTCAGTGCCACGGCCATGGAGCCGAGAAGCGCAAGCGCGGGCGCAACTCGCCGAGCGTAGCGGGAATGCTCTTTCATGGAATTCGTTCTTCCGTTTCGATCCGGTAGAGACGTCTCATGACCATGGAGCGGAGCTTAGCATGGGCCACTCGCGGCGCGTCCTGAGGCCTGTAACGCGGCGCGGAGCTCACCTGCAACGTAGTCGTCGGACTCGACGTTGGCGGCTTCATGCAGCCCGTTGCGTGCCGCGTCACCTCCCAGCTTCCCGAGGGCCCAAGCCGCGTGCCCGCGGACAAGCGGCTCGCTGTCAGTCAGGGCTCGCAGCAGCGGCTGCACCTGTTCTCGATCTCCGGAGTTACCGAGCGCCACGGCCACGTTGCGCAGCAGGCCGGCGCGCTTGGCTCTCTTGATGGGGCTGCGTCGAAAGCGGCGTGAGAACTGCTCCTGGCTGAGCTCGAGCAGATCAGCAAGCCAGGGCTGATGATTCTCCGGGCGCGGCGCGAATTCCTGCGCATGGTGCGACAGCGTGGCGTAGCGATTCCAAGGGCACACCTCCTGGCAGTCGTCGCAGCCGAACACCCTGTTGCCGATGGCGTCGCGGTACTCCATCGGAATCGGGCCACGGTTCTCGATCGTGAGGTAGGAAATGCAACGACGCGCGTCGAGGACGTACGGAGCCACGATGGCATCAGTTGGGCAAACGTCGATACACGCCGTGCAGCTGCCGCAACGATCGGGTGGTGGGACGCCCGGTTGCAGCTCGACGTCCAACACCAGCGCTGCGAGAAAGAACCACGACCCGCAACGCTCGTCGATCAGGTTGGTGTGCTTGCCGATCCAGCCGAGGCCGGCGCGTTCGGCCCACGCTTTCTCGAGCACCGGACCGGTGTCGACATACCAGCGGCCCTGGACCGCCGGAACGAGCTCCTGAACGCGCTCGTAGAGCCGTTGCATGCGGCCGCCGAGGACCTCATGGTACTCCTCGCCCCAGGCGTATCTGGAGATGCACGCCCGCGCCGGATCGGAACTCGGCTCGTCCTCGACGAAATAGCTCGACGTGGCGAGCAGCACCGATCGTGCTCCGGGAACCACCTCGCACGGATCGGTGCGCTTGTCGACGCTACGCTCGATCCAGGCCATGCTGCCGTGCATCCCGTCGGCAAGCCATTGCCGTAGCCGAGGTGCAGCTTCGATCTGCTCGACGGCAGCGACGCCACAGGTGTCGAATCCAACAGCGAGGGCTTCGCCTACGATCTGCGCTGTGAGGTCCTGGCTGTTCATCGCCGGCAGTCTAGCAGCGGCCACAGTCGAGACGCGCGAACACAGCAGCTGGCGATCAGCACGCTAGACTGCGGCGCATGCAAGACGGACACCCGCAGGATGTCGGGGGCGACGAGTTGGACGGCAGCGGCGAGCGAGCCCAGATGCGCCCTTTCTCGGCCGCACGACTCGCCACCTTCAAGCACGCGCTCGAGCTTGCGGCGCAACTGGCACAGCCGGTTGTCCGGAGCGAAGTGTTGCCGCTCGTCGACAGCGCGCAGCGAGTGCTGGTCGAGGACGTGACCGCGCAACACGACGTGCCCGCGATCGACCGTGCTGCTATGGACGGATACGCGGTGCGCGCCGGCGACGTGCAGGGCGCAACGGCAGAATCCGTGGTCGTGCTCGAGTGCCGCGGCCGTGTTGCGGCCGGTGCCTCCGCCGCGACAGGGGCAACTGGAGGACATGTTGCAGTACAAGCGTCGACCTGCGTCGAGATCGCCACCGGAGCTCCGTTGCCCTCGGGTGCCGATGCCGTCGTGCCGGTGGAATGGACATCGGCGTCGACCTCCGACGGCGGCGCCACAACCTACGTGACAGTGGCGCGATCGCTCGATCCCGGTCGGCACGTCTCCGTGGTTGGAGAGGACCTGGCGCGTGGCGACCGCGTAGCTCAGGCAGGCCAGATCGTCGGCGCAGCGCTCACGGGCGCGATTGCCGCTGCCGGCCGAGCCCAGATTCGGGTGCGCTGCCGCCCGCGGGTGCTCGTCGTTGCAACAGGCGACGAGGTGGTGTCGCTCGGTGAAGAGCTCGCTCACGGCCAGGTGCACGATTCCAACGCGGCCGCCCTGCTCGTAATGCTGCGTGGCGTCGGCGCGGAGGTGGAGCAAGGCGAGATCGCATCCGACACTCCAGAAGCTCTCACCGATGCGATTCGGCGACCGGGGTTTGATCTTGTCGTAACGACCGGCGGCACTTCTGTCGGTCGCCGCGATCTGGTTGTGCCGGTGATCGAAGGGATCGGCGAAGTGCTGCTGCACGGCGTTGCAGCGAAGCCCGGAAAACCCCTGCTGCTGGCACGCGTCGGGGACCGTCCGGTCGTCGGCCTGCCGGGATTCGCGGCCTCTTGTCTGATGCTCGCCTATGCTCTGTTACGCCCGATGGTCGCACGACTCGGCGGCGGAATCCATGTCGGCATCGACGGAAAGGTCGGGGGCAGCGGCACCGCCTGGGATCATTTTCGAACAGCCACGGCGGTCGCGACGTTGACCGACCCCGTGCGCTCTCCACGCGGCAAGACTCAGCTATTGCCGGTGGCTATCGACGTCGACCGAGGCCGGAGCTATGCGAGGCCGACATACTCTTTCTCGAGTGCCGTCACAAGCCTGTCGCGGGCCCACGGCTGGGTCGAGATCGAGCCCGACATCGAGGAGTTGCCGGCGGGCGCTGAGGTCGCTGTGCACCCGTTCTGAACGACACCGCGTGGTCGCGGGCGAGGCCACGGACGGTGGCATCTTCCGTGCTAAAGTTCGGCTCTCTTGGTATCCCGCGCGGCGGGGCCCGCTCGCCGGGCCGCCGGCGCCCCGCTGCCGCCACGAGTCGATCAACGCCGAGTAACACCGCACAAGGGCCTATCGACTCCGCCGGCCGCTCTCCTCGCTTCTAGCCCTGGCCGACCCCGTATGAGTAGTGAGCTGGTTCGCGAAGCCACCGACGCCACGGAAGCAGCTCCCGAGGCCCGCGAGGAAGGCCCTCTCGAGGCCGGCGACCAGGTGCTCTTGGTCCTGGAAGACGGCAAGACCTTCCTGATTCGGCTGGCGCCAGGGCGTCGCCACTCGACGCACCGCGGTGCCATCGATCACAACGACCTCATCGGGCGCCCTTGGGGGAGTCGATTGCGGACGCTGAGCGGCCGGGAAGTTTTGGCACTGCGACCCACGTGGCTCGATCGCATGATGAAGGTCCACCGACGCACCAACATCATGTATCCCAAAGATGTCGCTCAGCTCCTCGCAGGGCTCGATATCGGTCCGGGCTCACGCGTGGTCGAGATCGGCTGCGGATCTGGCGCCATGTCCCAAGCGCTGGCTCGCGCCATCTCTCCGGGTGGTCGCCTCTACAGCTACGATCGACGCCCCGAGTTTCTCGACTTGGCGGCCAGCAACTGTATTGCGTCGGGTGTCGCCGACGTTATCGAGTTTCGTTCGCGCGAGCCAGAGGATCCGCTCGAGCCGCGAGTAGACGCCGTCTTTTGCGATATTCCCGAGCCATGGGTGGAGTTGCCGGTGATCTTCGACGCCCTGCGAGGCAGCGGACGATTTGCCGCCGGGGTCCCCACGTACAATCAAGTCGAGCGCTTGGCAGCGGCGCTCCACGGCCAGGGCTTTGCCATGGTCGAGACCGTCGAGATCTTGATCCGCGAGATCCTGGCACGCCCTGGCAGAACACGTCCGGCGCATCGGATGATCGGGCACACTCAGCTGCTTACGAGCGCTGTGAAGGCGTACCCCCTGCCGCCGCCCGAAGAGGGCGCGGAGGAGGTCACAGTCGACACCGATGCCGCAACAGGCTCCGAGTCCGACGACACTCTCGAATCGGCTGGAATCGACGGCGAGGCGGGTTCGGGCGAGCCCGAAGCAGCCGATCGTGCCGATCATGCTGATCATGCCGATACGGCGGGGGAGTCTGGCGCTTTGTCGGAGTCATCCACAGATCCACCTGCAACAAATCCATGAACGTGCGCTACGGAAGCAAGACCTACACGTTTCACTGCCCGATGACCGTGCGCAAGCTCCTCAAAAAGCTTCGCGTGGTGCCGGAAGGCGTAATCGTGGCGGTCAACGGTAACCTGGTGACCAGCGACCATCGCATCATGCTCGAAGACGATGTCGAGATCGTCCGAGCGATCTCGGGTGGGAGCAAGAAACAGCCGGCAGCCTTGTTTGATTGCGGCACGCGGCCGTCGCTCGGCAACCTCAGCCTCGACATTCGGCGGGACGGGGGACCGGACGCATGAGGTGCAAGTTGTGCAGCGACCGAGCTGTGGCCGAGATCCCGCAGCATCGCATGGCACTCTGCCAGCCTTGCTACCTCGATTGGTTTCCAAGCTACACCAAGAAGGCTATCCGTAAGTTCGGGATGCTGCGGCGCGACGAGCGCATTCTGGTTGCCGTGTCGGGTGGCAAAGACAGTCAGGCGCTGTGGCGCGTATTGGTCGACCTCGGCTATCAGGCCGACGGCTTGGTGATCGACCTGGGAATCGACGACGATGGCCAAGGCGCCGCCCCCGGGGAGGGCTACTCGGCGAAGTCAACCGACTACGTCCGGCAGCTGGCTGTCGATCTCGACCGACCGCTTTGGGTCGTTGACCTTCGAACCATGATCGAGCGCACGGTCCCGGACGTCAGCCGGGGCTCGAGGCCCATCTGCTCGGCCTGCGGCGTCGTCAAGCGTTACGTCATGAACCGCGTCGCCTTCGAGGGAGGCTACGACTGCGTTGCCACCGGCCACAATCTTGACGACGAGGTGGCTGCACTCTTCGGCAACGTGCTGTCGTGGGACACCTACTACCTATCGAAACAGTCGCCTCTCTCTGTGCAACGCGGCGACCGCTTGATGAAGAAGATCAAGCCGTTCTGCTACTTCACTGAGCGAGAGACAGCGATGTACGCCTTCCTCGGGGGCATTCCCTACTACCACGAGGAGTGCCCGAACTCGGTCGGCGCTACATCGATCCTTCACAAGGAGCTGCTCAACCAGCTCGAAGTGGCGGCGCACGGCTCGAAGCGACGCTTCTTCGACGGCTACCTGCGGCAGCGAGCGCTCTTCCAAGGGCCTGACCTCGGAGACGAGATCCCTCTCGCATACTGCCGCCGCTGCCGCATGCCATCGCCGGTGGAGATCTGCGGATTCTGCCGTATGCTCGGCGAGGTGCCGATGACCCAGCCGGGGTCGCTGGCGGCGATCCGGCCAGATGGCGCCCCGGAACCACGCGAGCTGTCGGCGGTATCGGCCGCCTGATTCCCAAGTGGCCCCATGCACCATCCGGTCAGCCTGACGCCTGGTGCCAGTAAGATGGAGGTCGTAGATGGCCCCCGACACCGACCGGGCCGCCGAGATCCTCGAACGGCTGAGCGCCCAGCATCTCGACGCCCGCGTTGAGCTCGACTACGAGACGCCGCTGCAACTGCTGATTGCGACGATTCTCTCCGCCCAATCCACCGACAAGCGCGTGAATCTGGTGACCCCGGAGCTGTTTGCCAAGTACCCGGACGCGCAGTCGTACGCCGATGCGGACCTCTCAGAGCTCGAGGAGGATGTCCACGCGACAGGCTTCTTCCGGCAGAAGGCGAAACGCCTGATCGGTTGCGGCAAGCTTCTGCTCAAACATCACGACGGTGAGGTGCCGACAGGCATGGAAGACCTCACCGCGCTTCCCGGCGTCGGCCGCAAGACAGCCAACGTTATCCGAGCGGTCGCGTTCGGTCTTCCTGGAATCGCCGTCGACACGCACTGCAAGCGCGTCAGCCACCGATTGGGCCTGGCAGCCACCACCGACCCCCTGCAGGTGGAGAATCGGCTTCAGGAGCTCTACCCAGAATCGAGTTGGGCCGATATCTCGCGCCTGTTCATCTGGCATGGGCGTTATCTGTGCAAAGCCCGCAAGCCGGAGTGCCGTCGCTGCTCGTTGGCCGACATCTGCCCCTGGCTCCAGGCACAAGGGCCCGAGACCGTGGTTATGCGGTAGCTGAACAAGGCTTTTATACCGAACAAATGTTCGGTATAATGGCGGACATGCAACGCCTAACTCAGCGGCAGCACGAGATCTATCAGTTCATCGTGCGGCAAGTCCGCAACAAGGGTCTACCGCCAAGCCTGGTCGAGATCGCCCGGGCCTTCGATCTGCGCTCGGTGGCGGGCATTTCCGACCATCTCAAGGCCATTGAACGCAAGGGTTTCATCCGCCGCCGGGCGGGGATTTCGCGCGGCATTCAGCTCACGATCGTTAAACAGGGCGCCTCCACGGGTCGAACCAAGACCCGTGCCAGGGGCGAACACGGAGCAACGCGCGCCGAGCGACTGGCCGAGAGAGGGGCGTCCGCTCAGGGCAATCTGCAAAGCCCGCGGGTGCGGCTGATTCCGGTGCTCGGGGACGTACCGAGCCAGGACCGACTGCGATCGGTCGGCGACCCCACCGACAGTCTCCAGCTCGACGAACGGTTGGCACCACGCGGGTCGATCGTCGTCCGAGTGGTGTCGAATCGCGCCGAGCAACTTCCACATGGAGTTGGCAGTGGCGATCTGTTGGTTGTCGACCCGTCGGCGGCGCTACGGCGTGACGACCTGGTGGTGGCGCAGGCGCGGGGTGGAGCGGGCAGCCATCTGTTGCGCACCACGCGAGTCGGCAGTGGCGCAAGCGCGGGGACGCTGGAGCTCGTGAGCGGGCGCGAGAGCGCCACGGGGTACGACTTATTGGGGCCGGTGGTGGCACAGATTCGGATCGGCAGGGCGACAACGACGGTACAAAGAGCGTCAGCAAGAGCAGGAGCGACCAGATGATCCAATTCGATCGATTCACCGTTAAGGCACAGGAGGCCGTCCAGCGCGCCCAGGCCATCGCCAAGGAACGCGACCATCAGGCAGTCGGAAACCTGCATCTGCTGAGCGCGTTGATCGAACAGCGCGAAGGCGTCGTGCGCGGGCTCATCGAACGCCTCGGAGGCGGCGACGACGCCTTGCGCGCCGCCCTCGAAACGGCGCTCGACGCGACACCTGAGGTCACCAGTCCCGACGGATCTGTGGAGCAACACTTCGAGCGTGAAACACAGATGGCCTTTGAGCAAGCGCAGGTCGAGCGTGACCAGCTGCAGGACCGATACGTCTCAACCGAGCACCTGCTGCTAGGGATCCTTGAAGCCGGCGGCAAGGCAGCCGAAATGCTCGCGGCTCAGGGCGTCGGCCGCGATCCGCTGTTCGCCGCGTTGAAGAAGATTCGGGGCTCGATGCGCGTCACCGACCCCAACCCGGAGCACAAGTACAACGCGCTCGAGCAGTACGGTACCGACCTGACGGAGCAAGCCAGACTTGGCAAGCTCGACCCGGTGATCGGCCGCGACGAGGAGATTCGTCGGGTGATTCAAGTACTCTCGCGGCGACGCAAGAACAATCCGGTGCTGATTGGCGAGCCCGGCGTAGGCAAGACGGCGATCGTCGATGGCCTGGCGCAGCGCATCATCAACGGCGACGTGCCGCAAACCCTCACGGACCGACGCGTCGTCAGCCTGGACCTGGGCGCGATGATCGCCGGCGCCAAGTATCGCGGCGAGTTCGAGGATCGGCTCAAGGCGTTTCTGCGCGAGGTCGGGGAATCGGACGGCCAGATTATTCTGTTCATCGATGAGCTCCACACGGTTGTCGGCGCCGGCGCGGCCGAGGGGGCCGTCGACGCCGCGAACATGCTCAAGCCCGCCCTCGCACGCGGCGAGCTGCACGCCGTGGGCGCTACGACTCTCAACGAGTTCCGCAAGCACATCGAGAAGGACCCTGCGCTCGAGCGCCGCTTCCAGCCGGTGCTCGTTGAAGAGCCCGCCGTCGACGAGACCATCTCGATTCTGCGCGGTCTCAAGGAGCGGTATGAGGTTCATCACGGGGTCCGTATTCGTGATGCAGCGCTGATTGCCGCGGCAACGCTTTCGCAGCGTTACATCAGTGATCGATTCCTTCCCGACAAGGCGATCGACCTGATGGACGAGGCGGCGTCGCGGCTACGCATGGAGATCGACAGCCTGCCGGCGGCGCTCGACGAGCAGCAGCGCCGCAGCCGGCAGCTGGAGATCGAGCGCGAGGCGCTGCGGCGCGAGTCGGATGCTGCGTCGAAGGAAAGACTACGTGTGCTCGAGGAAGAGCTGGCCGCGATCGCCGAACAGTACGACGACCTCAAGGCCCGCTGGGACGACGAAGTCGCTCAGGTGCGGCGCCTGCAGGAGCTGCAGCGCGACATCGACGAGGCGCGCACGGATGCGGAGCGAGCCGAGCGCGAGGGTGACCTCGGAAGGGCGGCGGAACTGCGCTACGGCACCCTTCGTGATCGAACCCAGGAGCTCGAAACGGCTCGCGCGCGGCTTGCCGAGCTGCAGAGCGACGGCGAGGCTATGCTCAAAGAGGAGGTCACCGCCGAGGATGTTGCGGCGGTCGTCGCTCGCTGGACCGGCATTCCAGTCTCTCGCCTGATCGAAGGCGAGGTGGAGAAGCTTCTACACATGGAAGCGCGGCTGCACGAGCGCGTGGTCGGCCAGGACGAAGCTGTTGAGGCTGTTTCAGACGCCATTCGGCGTGCCCGAGCCGGGCTGCAAGACCCCGGCAGGCCGTACGGATCGTTCCTCTTCCTCGGGCCCACGGGTGTCGGTAAGACCGAGCTTGCCAAGGCGCTGGCCGAGTTCATGTTCGACAGCGACGAAGCCCTGATCCGCCTCGACATGACCGAGTACATGGAACGCCACGCGGTGGCTCGCATGATTGGCGCTCCGCCTGGCTACGTCGGTCACGACGAGGGGGGCTTCCTGACGGAAGCGGTCCGCCGGCGTCCGTACGCGGTGATTCTGCTCGATGAGATCGAGAAGGCGCATTCGGAAGTCTTCAACATCCTGCTGCAGATTCTCGATGACGGTCGGCTGACCGACGGCAAGGGGCGCACCGTGAGCTTCGCCAACACGGTCGTGATCATGACCTCGAACCTCGGCAGCGAGTATCTGGCTGCTGCGGAAGGCCAAGACCGACAATCGGCAATCGCCGCGGCGATGCGCGCGGTTCGCGAGACCTTTCGGCCTGAGTTCGTGAATCGGCTCGACGAGACCATCGTGTTCTCGCAGCTGTCGAGCGAACAGCTGCGCGCGATTGTCGACATCCAGTTGCGCGATCTGGATTCCCGATTGGCGCAGCGCGGCCTCGAGCTCCAACTGACGGAACGCGCCAAGCAACTCCTGGCGGAGCGCGGCTACGACCCCACCTTTGGGGCTCGGCCGCTGAGCCGAGTCATCCAGCACCTGCTTGCGAACCCTCTCGCCAAATCGATACTCGCCGGCGACTACATTGCCGGCGACACGGTTTTGGTCGACACCGACATCTCGGCCTCGGTGCTGGCGTTCGAGACCACTCGAGCTTCCGAAGGCGCTTTCGAGGAAGCAACGGAAGAGGGTTCGCCCGACGCCGAGAGCCTCCGGGCTCAGGAGCGCTGACTTGGCCACGCGCAAGGACTACTACTCCGCGCTCGGCGTCGACAAGTCGGCGCCACAAGAGGAGATCAAGCGTGCCTACCGCAAGCTCGCGCGGAAGCTCCACCCGGATGTGAATCCGGGCGATGCAGGCGCCGAAGAACGCTTCAAGGCCGTGTCTGAGGCCTACCACGTCCTTGGCGACCCAGAACGCCGGCGCAAGTACGACAGCGTGGGCCCAGAGGCGTTCGCGCAGCAGTTCGACCCTTCCGATTTCGCTGCCCAGTTCGGGCAGTTTTTGGGCGGCGGACTGGGAGGCTTCCGCGTTGGTGGGATCCGTGGGTCGGGGGCGGCAGGGGCGCGAGGCGGTGTGGGGAACCTCGACGATTTGCTCGAGGGCCTTCTCGGTGGGGCCGGCGGCAGAGGCGCGGGGCCTTTTGGCGACGCACCTCCTCGGCCGGCAGCGAGCGGCCCAAGCCCGGGGCCCCGTACTCCACAGGGGAAGGACGGCCGCAATGTCACTGTGCGGTTGCAGCTCACGCTCGAGGATGCCGTGGCGGGAGTGGAAAAGACCATCGCCTACCGTCAGCCAGCGATGTGCACTTCTTGCGGCGGCGCGGGCTGCAGTCACTGCAAGGGCAGCGGCGAGGAGCTGCATCGGCAAACGACGAGGGTTCGTGTTCCTGCCGGTGTGCGCGACGGCAGTCGCGTGCGCGTCAAGGGCAAGGGCAACCCGGCGAGCGGCGGCAGGCCGGCGGGGGACCTCAACGTCGAGATTGCTGTCGGGTTGCCGTTGAAATGCCGCCGATCGATTCGAGGTCAAGCGCTTGATGCGTTACGAGCCTCGTTCGCGGCCCGAGGCCGACTCCAAGTAGCAGCCCCACCCACGTTTCGAAGTTCGCGGCAACGACCTGCGTACGACACTCCCGGTCACGGTCTACGAGGCGGTCCTTGGCGGCCCGGTGACTGTACCGACGCTGAATGGAACAACTCGAATCAACCTTCCCGAGGGCACCCGTAACGAGCAGCTACTCCGAGTGCGTGGGCAGGGGCTTGTCAAACGCCCGGTGAAGCGCTCCGGCTCCAATCCCTCTAATTCCGCCGTTCGAGGAGACCTCGTCGTACGGGTTGCCGTTGAAATGCCGCCGATCGATTCGGAGGTCAAGCGCTTGATGCGGGAGCTCCAAGAGAAACGCCCCTACGAGCCTCGTTCGCGGCCCGAGGCCGACTCCAAGTAGCGATCAAGTAGAGCCAGCCGTCGATTTGTCTCGGAGGAGACGCCCGCCGTGCAGGTCGTGCGTGGGCCGCCGAGTTACGATCAGTCCAGGCACCACTCTCCTAACGAGGGCCCCGCTCTCCGAGCCCCGCCCGTCGTGAGGCAAGACGTTCATGAGCAAGCACCGGTCTTTGAATCCGCCACAGCCAGGCTCGCCCGACGCTCTGGACGAAAGTCGTTGGCACGAGGGCCCCGGCGGACGACCCGAGGCGCTGCCGGTCATCCCGCTACGCGGCAGCGTGCTCTTTCCCGGCGCCATAGTGCCCGTCATCGTGGGCCGCAAGAGCAGCCAAAAGCTCATCGCGGACCTGACGGAGGGCGACTCCGGGCGTCGCCGCCGCAGTCAAAGCCGTCGGCAGCCTGCTGACTCCGAGTCGTCCAGGATCGTTGTCGTTGCTTCCTTGCGCGACAACAACATCGAAGAGCCCGAGCGCGACGACCTGATGACCACCGCCACGGCGGCGCGCATTCTCAAGGTCGTGCGACTGCCCAACGGCAATTTGAATCTCATCGTCGAGGGGCTTGATCGCGTACGGCTTCTCGAGTACCTCACCTGGGAGAGCCCGTACCCGACCGCGACGTACGAGATGCTGCCGGACGACGGCGACGACGTCAGCGCCGAGGACGACAATGGCGCCGTCAAAGCGAGCCTGGTGAGCGCGAGAAAACTGCTCGACCGACTCAAAGAGCTCACCAACAGCCTTCCCGAGGAGATCGCCGACCTCGTTGAACGCGCGACCACCACCGGTGCCCTGGCCGACACGATCGCCGCGCATCTGGGCACGACGGTCAATCAGAAACAACAGATTCTGGAAACGGTGTCAGCGACTGAGCGACTTCGTCTGGTCCTCGACCAGGTTGCTCAGCAGATCCATATCCAGGAACTTGCTCAGAAGATCGATTCCGAGGTCCAGGGCGAGATCAATCGCGGCCAGCGCGAGGCCTACTTGCGGGAGCGGCTACGAGCGATCAAGCGCGAGCTCGGCGAGGACCAGGAGGACGCCGAGATCGAGGAACTGTCGAAGCGCATCGAGGACTCGGGTATGTCCGACGAGGTGCGTGAGACCGCGCAGCAGGAGCTCGACCGACTCGGACGCATGACGCCGGCGGCGGCCGAGTACCACGTGTCGCGGTCGTATATCGACTGGCTCCTCGACGTTCCGTGGGGCGTCTACACCGACGACAACCTCGCGCTGCGCGCCGCCAGGGAGCTGCTCGACAAGGACCACTACGATCTCGAGAAGGTCAAGACCCGCATCATCGAGTATCTGGCGGTCCGCAAGCTCAAGCCTGACAAGAAGGGGCCGATCATCTGCTTCATCGGCCCACCCGGGGTCGGCAAGACTTCGCTCGGGCGCTCGATAGCCAAGGCGTTGGGGCGCAAGTTCGTACGCCTTTCGCTCGGCGGAGTTCACGACGAAGCCGAAATTCGAGGGCACCGGCGCACCTACGTCGGGGCGCTGCCCGGTCGCATTGTTCAGGGCATCAAGCGCGCCGGCTCGATGAATCCGGTCTTCATGCTCGACGAGCTCGACAAGGTTGGCAACGACTTTCGCGGCGACCCGTCGGCGGCGCTGCTCGAGGTGCTCGATCCTGAACAGAACAGCACGTTCTCGGACCACTACCTCGAGGTCGAGCTCGACCTTTCGCGGGTGCTGTTCATCGCAACCGCGAACGTCGCCGAGAACATGCCCGACGTACTGCGAGATCGCATGGAGCTGCTCGAGCTTCCCGGCTACACCGCCGAGGAGAAGGTGCACATTGCCCAGCGCTACCTCGTACCCCGACAGCGCGACGAGCACGGTCTGACGGCCGAACAGGTGGACTACAACGACGAGGCCATCATGGCGATCGTCCGCGACTACACCTCCGAGGCGGGTGTGCGCGAGCTCGAACGACAGATCGCCACGATTTACCGCCGGGTGGCTCGACGAGTAGCCGAGGGCCTCGATGAGGGCACCAAGGCCGCCGCGGTCGGCGTCACTCCGGCGCTGCTCCACGATTTCTTGGGGCCGGTCAAGTATTTCAACGAGGTGGCCGATCGGACCGCCACCCCTGGCGTGGCGGTGGGACTGGCCTGGACCGCCGTCGGTGGCGACATTCTTTTCATCGAGGCCACTCGCATGCGCGGCAAGGGAGTGCTGAAGCTCACCGGGCAGTTGGGCGAGGTCATGAAGGAATCGGCCCAGGCGGCGATGTCCTACCTGCGCTCGAGAGCCACCTCCCTCGATATCGATGACGACGTCTTCACCTCCCACGACGTGCATATCCACGTTCCCGCGGGTGCTACGCCCAAGGATGGGCCGTCCGCGGGCGTTACCATCCTGGCAGCGTTGGCCTCGCTCTTCACGGGCAGGACCGTAGCCGCGGACCTTGGGCTCACGGGAGAGCTAACGCTGCGTGGCATGGTGTTGCCGGTCGGCGGTATCAAGAACAAGGTCCTCGCAGCGCGGCGAGCCGGGCTGGCGCGCGTACTGCTGCCCGCGAAGAACGAGAAGGACCTCGAAGAGGTGCCGGCGGTTGTGCGCGAAGGTCTCGAGTTCGTCTTCGTTGAAAGAGTCGATCAGGTTCTCGAGCACGCTCTGCTTCCGGCTATCGACAAACCCCGTCCGGCGCTATCGAAACGAGCGTCCGCAAAGACGGCGAAGAAGAAGGTTGTCCGGCGCGCCGGCAGTCAGCTTTCCTGAGCCCGTCGCCCGGACGCTGTCGACGCATTGCGTCATCGGGTGCCATCCAACAGCCCACGTGAGACACGCCTGACATCATGCCGCCCGATACACCTGCGACCCCTGCTGCGAGCGGCAGCGTTGCCCTTCACCTGGACGGCACCCGCGAGCGACTTCGACTGCTTCGACGAATCTCCACCACGTTCGACGACGAGACCGACCTGCGGACCCAGCTCGAAAGTGTGCTGCGCCAGCTCGCCGAACACCTGGATGACGACGCGATGTCGCTGTGCCTGGCAGCGCCGTCGGCAAAGCGAGACGACCTTTGTGCGTCGTTTGTGCGCAAGGACGGCGGGGCGGTGGAGACTGCGCTGTTGCGCACGGACCGCGGCCTCGGTGCACGGGTGCGGCGTGAGGGGCTCTCCCTACGCCTCGAGGACGCGCGTACCGACGCAGAAGTACGGGCACACGTTGGAGCACGCTTTTGGTGTACAGACTCGAGCCCTGCTGCTCGTGCCACTGCGGCGGCGGCGGGAGGTTGTGGGACTTCTCGCGGCGATTCGCGAGCGCGCCGAGGGCTTCGACGAGTCGGATCAAGAGCTTCTCGAGGCGGCCACCAACGACATCGTGATCGCGGCCGAGAACGACTCACTGCTCCGCGAGCTCACTCTGGACGTCGCTGAGCGCGAGCTGCTACTGCAGGTGAGCCGCGAGATCGGCCGCACGCTCGAGCTCGACAGCGTGCTGCAGGAGGTCTTCGACGGGCTCCTGCAGGTCGTCCCCTTCGATGCGGCGGCGATTTTTCTCGTCGACGAAGACACGGGCGAGCTGCGAGCGGCTGCGCAGCGAGGCTACCCGCCGGATCAGGTAAGCGCCGGAATCTTGGGCGAAGAGAGCGGCATCGTTCGTCTGACCTTGAGAACCTCCCGCGGCCACATGATCGATCAGGTGGCGGACCATCCCGACTATGTAGAGGCGCGGCCAACAACGCAGTCGGAGATGGCGGTGCCGATTGTCAGCGGCGGACAGACGATCGGCGTGGTGAACCTGGAGTCGGACACGCCAGCGTTCTACGGCGAGCGCGACCTGCGAGTCGCCGAGCTGATCGCCTCGCAGGTGGCCTCGCCAATCCTCACCGCACGGCTCCACGGAAGGACGCTGGCGCACGCACAATTCCAGCGCGATCTCGAGCTTTCTCGTGAGATTCAACTCAGTCTCTTGCCGTCCGAGCCGCTGCGCCTGCCGGACTTCGAGGCCGCCGGCGTCAATGTGCCCTCGAGCGCAGTGGGCGGCGACTACTTCGACGCCATCGAGGTTGACGAGAATCGGGTTCTCCTGGTTCTTGCCGACGTCTCGGGCCACGGGCTCTCGGCGGCGTTGCTGATGGCCTCCGTTCGAACCGGTGTGCGGCTGTTGGTAGGGCCCAACGTTGACCCAGCGGCGTTGTGCACGCGCCTCAATCATCTGATCTACGAGGCGAGCCCGGCAAACCAGTACGTCGCCGCTGTTTTCTCGCTGCTCGATCGGCGCTCGGGCGAGCTCCTGTACTGCAACGCCGGCCATCTTCCGCCGGTACGACTCGGTAGATCGCGAACCGAGTATCTTTACGGCGGCGGCCTGCCGCTGGACCTGTTCGCAGACAGCGAGTACGCGACTCATCGGGTTCAGCTGACGGGGAACGAGAGCCTCGCCTTCTTCACGGACGGCCTTACGGACACGGCGGACGCGTGCGACGAGTCGTTCGGAATCGACCGCTTGCTTGCAGCGCTACGTGAAGGTGACGTTGACGGCCCGAGCACGGCGCCGGCTTCGCCCGAGGCGATGATCGACGCTGTCCGGCGCGCGGTGCGCCGCTTCCGCGGCCGCGGAAACAGCCGCGATCTCGACGGCGAGCTCGAGCGTGGTCAGGGCGAACCGCGCATCTCCGTCGGAGCTCGCCGCGATGCGCCGGACGATCTCGTCGGACACTTCGACGTTGCGCCCGGCCAGCCCGCGCGGTGCCGGCGCCGCGAGCGCGCGAGACAGCAGCGCCTGAATGTCCTCGGCCGCCAGACCTTCGAGCCGCACAACTCGGCAGCGCGACAGCAGCGGTGAAACCACCTCGAACGACGGGTTTTCTGTCGTCGCGCCGATGAGTGTGATCGTGCCGCTCTCGACGGCCTGCAGGAGCGCGTCCTGCTGCGACTTGTTGAAGCGATGAATCTCGTCGATGAACAGGATCGTGCGACCGGGAGCGCCATCTGCACCCCGGTAACGTTGTGCATAGCTGCGTGCACCCTCGATCACTTCACGGACCTGCCGTACGCCGCTGGAGGTGGCCGACAACTCGACGAAGCGTGGCCGCGAGCGCTGGCGGGAATCCGCCGATGCAGCCGGATCGGGTCCGCGCGACGGTGCAGCTCCGGTTCCGGCCCCGGAAAGGATTCGAGCGATCGTGGTTTTGCCCACGCCCGGTGGGCCCCACAGAATGAGCGACGGTAACCGGCCCCCCGCGGTCTCGGGCCCCGGCACGATGTCGATACCGTCGAACAGTCCTGGCTCGCTCACTGTCCCAAAGCCCCTTTTGGCTGCGCCGATCTGGTCTCTCGCCGCTGCTATACTCAGCGGCTCCATCCGCGGTAGACGGATCAGGCGATCGTCTCCGCCCGCAAGCAAACCACATCGGTCCGCCCGAGCATGTCGACACCGTCATCTGGCACGCGCGCGATCTCCGGGGATTCTCCGCCCGAGCGCGATTCGTCGGTAGCCACACCCGATTCCGCAGGGGCCGATTCGCGGCAACGTCGCTACTGGATCAAGACGTACGGCTGCCAGATGAACGTCCACGACTCGGAGATCTATGCCGGGCTCCTCGACGAGATGGGCTACCAGGAGGCCACCGACCCGCAAGATGCGGACGTGATTCTGGTGAACACCTGCAGCGTGCGCGAGCGCGGCGAGGACAAGCTGTTTTCGCAGCTTGGCCGGCTCCGCGGTTTGAAGGACGGGCCAAGCGCGCACACGCCCTTGATCGGTGTGACCGGCTGCATCGCCCAGCAGCGCGGCAGCGAGATCGTCGAACGTGAAGGCAGCGTCGACTTTGTCATCGGCACGCGCGCAATTCACGCGCTGCCCGACGTGCTCCGTCGTGCGCAAGAGGGGGAGGGGAGCCAGGTTCTCACCGACGACCTGGTGGAGTTCGAAGCCCCGACCGCCAAGCGGCAAGATCACGTCAAGGCGTTCGTCACGATCATGGAGGGATGCAACAACTACTGCTCCTTCTGTATCGTGCCAACCACACGCGGCCTGGAGATTTACCGCAGCGCCGAGGCGATTCTCGACGAGATTCGCGGTCTCAGCATTCGCGGCTACCGCGAGATCACCCTGCTCGGGCAGAACGTCAACTCCTGGCTCGATCCCGAAACCGGGATGGGCTTCGCCGGTTTGCTCGAGGCGATCGATCGCCTGCTGGCTTCCGATGCCGCGCCGGGAGGCATCGCACGGGTGCGCTTTCTGACTTCGCACCCGAAAGACCTGTCGCCCGAGCTGATCAACGTGATGGGGCGCTGCACCAGCGTCGCCAGGCATCTGCATCTGCCCGTGCAATCTGGCTCCGACCGTGTGTTGCAGCAGATGAACCGCCACTACACCCAGGGCTCCTACCTGGAACAGGTTGAGCAGCTCCGTCGGACGATTCCCGGAGTCGGTCTCTCGACCGACCTGATTGTCGGGTTTCCTGGCGAGACAGACGATGATTTTCGCGCCACGATGGAGCTCGTTGAGCGCGTCGAGTACGACTCCTTCTATTCCTTCGAGTACTCTCCGCGACCCGACACCGCCGCCACGCTCTACGACGACGATGTAGCGCCCAAGATCAAGCGCGAGCGGCTGATCGAGCTGCAGGCGCTCGGCGACAGCATCCAGAAGCGTCACAACGCGGCCTGGGTAGGTCGTCGCGCCGAGGTCCTGGTTGACGGGCCGAGCAAGCGCACGCCCGACGACGTTGCTGGACGGACGTCGAGTAACCACATCGTCAACCTGCGCGGCGGCCTCGAGCTGACGGGTCACCTGGTCGACGTCGACATCACTTCAAGCGGCGGCCACAGCTTGGTGGGCCGGGCGGTGAGCCCCCCTCGCTAGTCGATTTCAGGGTCGATGTCGCGCCGTGGCGATCGTGAGGGACGGCTTGAAGTGGGCGCGTTTGCCGCGAAACCTTGACCCTCTCTCCGAGCCGCGCGTATAGTCCCCCGCATTCCCATTGGAGTTGTGTCTTGCAGATCGAAATGAAGATTTCCGGGCTCATGGTCGACCCGGTAACAAATATGCCAATCGTCATCCTCAAGGACGATTCGGAAGACCGTGTTCTGCCCATTTGGGTGGGTATCTTCGAGGCCAACGCGATCGCGCTGCGGGTGGAGGAAATCGAAACGCCGCGGCCCATGACGCACGATCTACTGCGAAATCTCATTGATACCTTCGAGGCGAAGATCGAGAAGATCGTCGTCAGCGAATTGCGCGACGACACCTATTTCGCGGTGATCCACGTCGTCGCCAACGGCTCCGAGTATGCGATTGACTGCCGTCCGAGCGACGCCCTCGCTCTGGCTGTACGATCAGCCGCCCCGATCTTTGTCGAGGAAGCCGTTCTCGATCAGGCACGGCGGTCCGACGACGAGCGCACGCCCTCAGAATCAGATCGCTTGCGGCGCTGGTTCGAAAGCCTCGATCCCGAGGAATTCTCGAAGTACAAGATGTAATCGCCGCGGAACCGCGGCAGATTAGGCGCAGCGGATGTCGGGAGGCAACGGCAACGGCACGGGCACACCGACGGTGACGCTCGCCGTCACCAATCAGAAGGGCGGTGTGGGCAAGACCACCACCGCGATTAACCTCGCGGCGGCACTGGCGCGCAAGGGGTTGCGCACACTCCTCGTCGACCTCGACCCGCAGGCCCACAGCTCCATCTCCTTTCTCGATGTCACCGATCTCGACCGGACGGTCTACGACGCGCTCGTCGATCCGGCCTTGGCAATGTCCGACGTGATCTTCCCCACGTCGATGCCAACCCTCGACGTCTCGCCGTCACGGATCTCACTCGCCAAGCTGGAGATCAAGCTCGCAGGTGAATTCGACGGACACTATCGGCTGAGGGACAAATTGGCTGTTGTTGCGTCCTCGTATCGTTTTGTGGTCATTGATACGCCACCGACACTAGGTCTGCTCACTATCAACGCGTTGGTGGCCGCCACCCGAGTGGTCATTCCGATCCAATCGTCGTATCTCGCGATGGAGGGAACCGACGACCTGCTCGACACGGTGCAGCGAGTACGGCAACGTGTGAACCCCGACCTGGAAATCCTCGGGGTGCTGATCACGATGCTCGATCGGCGAACAGTTCTGGGTAGAGACGTCATCGCCCAGATTCGGAACGTCTTCGGCGACAAGGTGTTCGAAACCATGATCTCGCGGAACGTGCGGCTCGAGGAGAGCCCGGCCTACAAAGAAGCCATCTTTGCCCATGCGCCAGAGTCGACCGGCGCACACCAGTACGCCGCGTTGGGCGAAGAGGTCCTTGCCCGTGTCTAGTCGGCGCGGATTGCCCACGACGGCACGCATGCGGCACGATGCCCACTTCGTTGAGGAGCTGGCGTCGCAGCACACGAATGCAATCGGACGCTCGATCCCCGTGGCCGCGATTCGACCCAATCCGGAGCAGCCGAGAAAGACGTTCGAGAGACTCGATGAGCTGATCGCCTCGATTCGTCGCGTGGGCGTTCTGCAACCACTGCTCGTGCGCCGCGTCGGTGTTGAATACCAGATCGTGTCTGGAGAGCGTCGCTACCGAGCGGCGCGCGCTGCCGGCCTCCGCGAAGTGCCGTGCATTGTGCTGGAGCTCGACGACGCACGCACTCTCGAGGTCGCCCTTATCGAGAATCTGCAGCGCCAGGATCTATCGGCCTTCGAGGAGGCCGAGGGACTTCAGGCTCTGGTCGACCGCTTTGGTCTGACGCACGAGGAGGTCGCGCTGCGCGTGAGCAAGTCACGCACGAGCGTGACCGAGTCGCTGGCGCTCGCGACCGTACCCGAATCTGTCCGCAAGGTTCTCGGAGACGGCGGCGTACGAACCAAGTCAATTCTCCTGGAGATCGCAAAGCAGGAAAGCGAGGCCGTCATGCTGGCCCTCGCGCGCCGGGTCGTTGAAGACGGGCTGACACGCGACCAGGTGCGCCACCTCGTCCGGGACCAGCGCTCGCTCGCCGAACGGCGCGCACGAGACGATGAGCAGGACAAAAAGTGCGGTCCAAGGCGGTTCAGCTTCAAGTCGAGCGACGGCATCACCGTCCGCATCTTCTTGGGCAGCGACGAACGCTCGATCTCCAACGTCGAGCGCGCTCTGCTGGAGGCGCTGAGGCAACTGAGATCTGGCGGACTTCTCGACAGACCGGAGGGCACGGCACGGCCGGCCGCTCAGCCAGCCGCGCCGGAGACTGGCGCATAGAAGCGTAGCCGACGAGCGGCCCTGATGAGGCGCCGCTTCGGAAACGCATGTATCAGGTCAGCTTCTGTCGGCGCGCCGACAATCTGCTTTAGAGTCGGCAAGCGCGCCGGGTCCGTTGAATGGTACGCGATCGCCGCTGGTCGCCGCGCGATATGCGCTGGAGTCGGGCGATTCGTAGGTCTCGTCGCCCTCGTGGGATGGAGTGGATTTCAGCACCTCCAACGCCCCGAGGTCCTGCTCCGCCAATCCGACGAGTTGTTCTAATTGCCCCAGACTCCATTCAGCACCAACGCGACGGTCGTTGGATGTCGGCACGCCGACAAGAATCGAACCGTTACTTGAAGTTCGCGGCTCGATCGCGGCCTGTCGAAGACCCGAATTCCCGGCGAGTGGTGGCACAAGATGCGTTGCGCCGAATCGAGCACGAAGACGTCGACGAGCTAATGGGTCGCTGGTCGTCGGCCAGTTCCGTGAGCTCGGTGAGTGTGCGGGTTGTTGCGCCGATCACCCGATACCCCGCACCGTCGAGGCTGCGATTGGGTTGCGCACGCACATCGCCTGAGGTCGGACAGCCCGCACGAGTGCGACTGCCGCTGCCGCGTGGTGAAAGTACTGTGGACGGCTGGTGCAAATCGCCGGCGCTTCGAGCGCGAAGTAGGCACGCGGTCGTGGCTAATCGACTGAGGGCACAGCGGTTACGAGCGTGTCTCCGGATTCCGCCTGGCGTGGCAGGTGGACTCCGCGGTTGTGGAAAAGATCTGGATAGGCCTGCGGGAATCAGCCGTGATCGCCGGATTGCGCCTTGCGGTCTCACGGGCTTGAGGTCCGGTGTTGTTCAAAGGAAGGTCTAGAGGCCGCGGGAGAACAGTGTGGTGCTGTCATGGAGCGGCGTGGGGAGAATTCCGCCGCCTTGCATGACGAAAGCGGTAGCTCAGCGGAAGAACGAAAGATGCCCCACGTTGGCTCACAGATCGGATTCTGAGGCCTATACTGCTTCGCCATATGGAGAAGGCATCTAAGTCAGTTGGTGACGCTCCTGCTCCTGGTAAGGCCAGAGAGCGGTCGACACGGCAGGCGACACCTGCGCGCGCTCAGCAGGTACTGCGCTTCTGCCGCGCGTTCTTCGAGATCGTGGACGGGGCGGAGACGGCGCGCCGGCTCAGGGTGTTGGCGGAGGCGATCGAACCTTCCGGCGACCTGGCGGAGGGGTCGTGGAGCGGAGATGGCGTTGTCCGGAGTCGAGTCGGAGTGCACTGGTTTCTGTGGGAGCCGGACCGTGCCCGCCCGAGGGAGGGAGCACCGTTTCTCATCCGCCTGCACCCCACGCGCTTGGTGCTCGAGGCCGCGTCTGGCGACCAGCTGGCGCGCGGCTGGCGACTGCTCGACGAGCGCCTGAGGCCGGCCGCACGGGCGCGGGTGGCCGCTGGTGATGAGCTCACCGCCTACGCGCCGCGCCCACCTCCGGGCGGACGGGACGACCCGGACAGCTACAGCCCTGCGCAGCGCGAGGAGATCCTGCGCGAAGTGTACGCTCGTTACGAGCAACAGTGGGCGGTCACTCCGCAGCCGCGGCTGGACGGCCTAACGCCGCGCGAGGCGGCGGCACGGCCGGAGCTGCAAGGTAGGCTGCTCGAGATGTTGGACCGACTGCAGAAAGTGGAGGAGGAGAGGGTGCGTCGCGGACAACTTTCTTTTTCGGTAGATACGTTGCGTCGGTCAGTGGGGCTGTCGTGAGATTCCAAGCAACCTTGACGGCGCTCGGACTGCTGTTGGCGACGCCCGCCTGGACTTTCCCCGCTCCGACCGCCTCGGCCGCTCAGCAGCGTCAGGAAAGCCCGGCGCCGAGGGCAAGGACCCGCGAGCTCGGGATCCGAGTGGGGATCTTGGAGCCCGGACCTCTGAACGCGATCACGGACGTCGACGATGTGCGGGTCGGGCACGCTACCCTCGAGCAGGGGAGCTCGATTCGAACGGGGGTCACTGCCATCCTGCCTCACGGCGGCAATCTTTTCCGTGCCAAGGTCCCGGCGGCGATCTTCGTGGCGAACGGCTTCGGCCAGCTTACCGGAATCAGCCAGGTGCAGGAGCTCGGCACGCTCGAGACCCCGATTCTGTTGACCGGGACCCTGAGTGTCCCGCGCGCTGCCGACGCGTTGATCTCGTACATGCTCAGCTTACCTGGGAACCTGCAGGTTCGATCCATCAATCCAGTTGTAGGAGAAACGAACGACGGCTATCTGAGCGACATCCGATCTCGGCCGATTGGACCCGAGCACGTGCGAGCAGCAATCGAGTCGGCAGCCGGAGGTCCGGTCGCGGAGGGTGCCGTTGGCGCGGGAACCGGAACCATCGCATTCGGTTTCAAGGGCGGGATTGGCGCGGCCTCTAGAAGACTACCGGAGTCGCTCGGGGGCTGGACGGTTGGAGTTCTGGTGCAGACCAACTTCGGTGGCGTGCTGCGCATCGCCGGGGCCCCGGTCGGAGTCGAGCTCGGGCAGTACTACTTGCGCAGTGACGTCAGCGCGGAGCCGCCCGCCGACGGCGATGCCGATGTTGACGAACTTCAGTCCGCAAGCGCCGACGGATCGTGCATGATCGTCGTTGCCACCGACGCACCTCTCGACGCCCGCAACCTGGAACGACTGGCGCTGCGCGCCTTCATGGGGATGGCACGGACAGGCGCTTCGGGCTCGAACGGCAGCGGTGACTACGTCATCGCGTTTTCGACTCATACGGGCTTGCGCACCGGCGCCGACGCAGGTGCGATCGCGGGAACAGCCAGTTCCGCAGGACCGCGAGTCAACCTGCGGTCGCAGATGCCTTTGTCGAACGACGCCTCTTCGCCGGTGTTCTACGCGGCAGTCGAGGCCGCAGAAGAGGCGATCTACAACAGTCTGTTCGCGGCCCGGCGCACCGCCGGGCACCGTGGCACCGTCGAAGCCCTACCACTCGAGGCGACCCTCGACATTCTTCGCCGACACCGCCTGCTGGATTCCGAGGCGAATCAGAATCCCTAGACTCGAGGGGAGGACCGGAGCGCGGCGGGTTGCTGCGTTGCTCGATTCGGACATCGTCTGCGCGGACGCTCCGGAGATGGTCGAGACCTCTGCGAATTCGCGGCTCTGGTAGATTGTGCGCGACTTGCCCGTTCCCGATCCCGATCCCGATGCCGATCCCATCAGCGCCGAACCGGCCGCGCTCATGGGCGCGCGGCCCGAGTCAGCGGCTCCTATGCCAACGTCACCTGTTCGCGCTATCGGCCTTATGTCCGGGGGGCTCGACTCGACCCTCGCCGCACGAATCATGCAGGAGCAGGGCGTCGAAGTGCTCGGGCTGCACTTCTCGACCGGATTCTGTGTTGCCGACCGCCACCGGTTGATCGGCAACGCCAACTCGAAGAAGCCCTATCGCAACGACGCGCTGCACGCCGGTTCACGCCTCGAGATTCCGGTCGAGATCGTCGATATCAAGGACGATTATCTCGGCGAGGTCGTGCTCCACCCGAAGTACGGCTACGGCTCGGGCATGAACCCGTGCATTGACTGCCGCATCTTCATGCTCGGACGGGCCAAGAAGATCATGGAGGAGCGCGGCTACCATTTCATTTTCACCGGCGAGGTCCTCGGGCAGCGACCGATGAGCCAGCGGCGGCCGCCACTGCAGTGGGTGGAGCGCGACTCGGGGCTCGAGGGTCTGCTCCTGCGACCGCTGTCAGCCAAGCTGTTGCTGCCGACGAAACCGGAGACCGAGGGCTGGATTGATCGCGAACAGCTCTACAACATCGCTGGACGGTCTCGGCAAGTGCAAATGCGGCTGGCCGAAGAGCTGGGTGTGATCGACTATCCACAGCCTGCGGGGGGTTGTTGCTTCCTTCCCGACCAGAACTTCGCGGGCAAGCTACGCGACCTGTTGGCGCACCGTGGCAATGACGTCGATCCCGACGACATGATGCTGCTCAAGGTGGGACGCCACTTTCGCCTGAGTGACGACGTCAAGATCATCGTCGGGCGCCACGAGAGCGAGAACGATTATCTGGAGCGTTTCCGCGACGGGCGCGGTAGCGTCTGGACCGACGCGTTCAGCTCGCCGTTGACCCTGGTGGAGGGTGTAGCGACAGCCGCCGACCTGGAGCTAGCGTGCCGCATCACGGCGCGCTACTCGGCGGGACGAGATGAGCCGCAGGTTCCGGTCAAATGGTCGTTGGGGACCCAAGACGGGCAACTGCTGGTTGAGCCGGTGCGCCAAGACACGCTTCTCGATGAGCTGCGCATCTAGCGACTCGCGTCGCGACCCGCGCGACAGCGAACCCGATACCAGCACCGGCGCATCGAATCGGGAGGACTCAGGCGGCGACCGACACAGGCGTCACGAGCTCTTCCATCGTCAGGTCCACGGCAGCGAGCTTCCTGCGCAGCTCGAAAGGCTCGCCGCCCAAGCCGACGTTGTCATCGAGGCGCGCGGCACGTTCTGCCCGGAGCCCGTAATCCGTGTGCAGAGCCACATGCGAGACATGCGGGCGGGGGAGACTGCAATGCTGCTGGCCGACGACGCCGGGGTCGAGCTCGACATCCCGGCCTGGTGCATCAGCACGCGAAACGAGTACCTCGGGCTGCTGAAAGAGGCGCGCTTCTACCGAGTCTTCGTCCGACGCAGCTAGCCGTAGTGGTAGGTGACGCCGTAGCCGCCCCGCGGATTGCGCCACTTCGTGTAGCGCCGTCCAACCTGGCAGGTGCCGCACTCGAGGCAGTCTTCGTAGTTGACGATGCAGGTCTGGTCTTGCTCGTTGAGCTTGAACACCTGCGCCGGACAGAGGAAGAGCACCGCGCGCTCGGCATCGGCGCGGAAAGCCTCCTGGTCGACCTCGATGTGACTGGTGTCGGCAAAGCGCCGCTTCACCATGTCGAGCCTCTCCGACATCGTCGGGCTCTTGTGGGGCTCGAGGTAGCGTTTGATGTCAATTCCCATTCTGCTGCGTCCTAGAAGGCTAGAGCATTGTCTTGCGCGCCCGCCACATCTGCCGGGCTGCTTTCAAGAAGCTCACTTCGCTGCGAATCGTACGCCACAGTTCGGTGAGGACTTCGTCCTTCGGCGTGTCGTCGATCGTGAAGTAGCGGCGGATGAGCTTCACCGTCAACTTCGGATAGTCGTCAACGAACTCGCGATTGTCGAGGAGGAAGTGAACGGTGTCGCGATAGCGCTTGAGGTCCTTCATGACCCACGATTCCTCGAGCTTCTCGCGGTAGAGCCGCAATTTCGTCGCCGAGAAGTCGCCGCTCTTGCGCGCCTCGATCACAGCCTCGGCCGCCATCACGCCCGAGGCCATGGCCAGGTTGGTGCCCTCGTGGTGGATCGACGGATTGACCAAGCCAGCACAGTCTCCTACCAGCATCACTCCGTCGGCGTAGAGATCTGAGAGCGAGCTGTAGGAATCCTCCGGGATCATCTTGGTGGCGTACTCCACCGTCTCTCCGCCGCGCAGCAGTGGGGCCACCATCGGGTGGGCCTTGAAACGATCGAGCAGCTCGTAGGGAGCGGTCCGCGTGCGGATCAGGTCGTCGATCAGGCAGCCGACCCCGACCGACAGGCTGTCACGGTTCGTGTAAATGAAAGCCGAGCCCACCATGCCGTCCACCGCGCCGCCGAAGTACTCGATCCCGGCTCCCTGGTCGCCCTCGAGATGGAAGCGGTCATCGATGATCTCCGCAGGCAGCGCAATGACCTCTTTCACGGCGCTGACACGATTGGTGCCGTCCATCAGCGGACGCAGACCGGCGGCTTCGGCAAGCAGGGCGTTGGCGCCCTCGGCAAGGATCACGCAGTCGGCTTCGACGTCGCCGTCTTCGCGGCCGGTGCGCACGCCGGTGATGCGATTGCCCTGCGTCAGCAAGCCCTCCACGTTGGTCTCGGGAATCACCATCGCGCCGGCTTCCTCGGCTTGCTCGGCGAACCAGCGATCGAACTTCGCGCGCAGCGCCGTGAAGGTGTTGTTGAACGGCGGCACATCGAAGTGCGCGCTCTTGAGGTCGAGTGCGACCTGGCTGTCGTCGTCGAGGGTCGCCCAGCGTCGGTTGATGATGTGACGCTCGATGGGAGCCCCCGCCCAGAATTCCGGTAGCAGCTCGTTGAGCACGCTGGTGTAGAGGATGCCGCCAAACAGGTTCTTGGCGCCCGGATAATCGCCCCGCTCGAGAACCAGAACTTCGACCCCGGCGCGCGCCAAGGTTAGCGCTGCGGCGCTTCCTGCCGGACCGGCGCCGACCACGACCACCTCGAAGCGCTCGCCTCCAGAGGCCGTCCCGTCAGACATCGTTATGCGCACTCACGTGTGCGTGAGTCACACCATCTCGAGGTCGAGAGCGGATTTCGATGTCGAACATAAGTCGTTTGTTTGCAGTATCTTACGTTGCTTGATGTTGCCGAATCCTAGCATGGCGGCCGGGACTCGACAACCGGGATTCGCGGCTAGGGCTGGTGCTATACTCGGCAACTATGAAGAGCAATTCCCTGGCCGGCGGGCGGAAGCTCGCTGGCCTCTTTGCCGTATGGGTGGTCTTGTCGGCAGCGTCGTCGGCCGCCGTCGTTGGGTCTCCACCCTCTGCTGTGGCGTCCGCCCAACTCGCTGAGCTGCGCCTGAGCTCCGCTCCGATCAGGGTCCAGTTTCCTGAGCCATGGCGAGATTGGGGCACACGCTTGGCCACGGAGGCCGATTCTGCGGCATCGAGTATCTCGGGACTGCTCGCAGGCACTCGGCTTCCAGCGGGTGTAGTTCGCTGGCAGCCCGTAGCCGGCGCCACAGGTTTGACGACCCGGCTGGGAATCGAGCCTGGCCCAGTCGTTGTGGTCGACGCGTTGTTGCCACAGATTGCCGAGAACTTCGGCAACGGCTACGCCTTCGGCTACACGCGCTGGCTCGCTCAGTACGCGGTTGCCAAGATCGCGCTGCTGGCTGGGCCAGCACGGTCGCAGGCAGGCGCCGAAGCGGGAGGTTGGTGGATTGACGGAGCGGCCCTCTACTTGACCGACCGCCTGGCCCGCGACGCCCACAGCACATCGCCGATCCTCTATGGGCTCGAGGGCACCTTCGTCCGTGCTGCGCAGCGCGGCGACAGGATTGTGCTGGCGAACGATGCTTCCGCCGCCGACGACCCGGCGCGGGGGAAAGCCTACGCCACCTTCAAGCTCTTCGAAGCTGCCTATGGCGCCGACGTAGTATCCAACGCCATCGCGGCTCTGGCGGCCTCGAGTGACGGTGACGGCCTCGACGCGCTGCTCGGCGCGCTGGGCTCGGGGGCGTCGGAGCTGCTGAGCTCTTGGCTCGATTCGACGCCCTCGTTCGACATCTCGGTCAACGAGCTCGACATCGCGGACGACGGCGGCTCGCTGAGTGGCCAGCTCCGACGTCGTGGCGGCATCTCGACGCCCGTCGTCCTCGAGATCCGCTGCCGCGACGGCCTTACCTACACGACCCAGTTGCCTGCCGGTGGCGAACGCCAAGACTTCGAGGCCGACCTGGCGTGTGAGGCCGGCCAGTTGAGTGAGATTCGACTCGACCCGGAGGGACTGCTGCCCGACGTCAACAGGGCAAACAACCGGCGTGGCTTCGGCGACGCCAGTCGCATCCGGCGCTTCTTCGAGTTCGACGATGTCATTCGGATTGGCGAGCTGCAGTTCGATGGCACGATCGAGCTCGACGCGGCGGGTCAACGGGTGGAGAAGTTCTCGGTGGCCGTGGCCAATCTCGTCGACGAGCCCACCGGCATGGGGCTGCTCGTCAGCGCCGAGTGGGCCAACCGCCCGGAACGCACCCAGCGCGCCTATTTCTTCAATTTGGGTCCGCGTGAGCGACGGGTGTTGCACGAGGTGCTCGCGTACCCCAATCGCGGCACCAATCGCTCCACGGTCGCGGCACGGTACTGGCGCGCACCCGACGCGGCCACGCTTACCGAACGCCTGGTGTCGCACGATCCCGAGGCACTCAACACGTACGTTGTGCTGCGTGACGCACCGGAGGCCCCGCGACGAGCGCGCCGAGGATTGAACACCACACCACCGGAGATCACCGTGACGACCGCGGCGCTCGACCCTGAGAGCGCCACGGGTGCGACCGAAACCGACGGACAGAGCCCATCCATCGATTCCTCTGATGCCGCGGCGCCGAACCCGGTCGGCGCCGACACGCTGGACCTGGAGCTGCTGTCGCCACGCGAGGGCAGTGTGCCGATCGGCGACGTCGAGCTCGAGGCGTTGGTCACCGGAGGTGAGCCCCAGCGGGTGGATTTCTACGTCAACGATCGCCGTATTGGCGCCGCCATGGTCGCGCCCTACAAAGTGCGATGGAGCTACCCCGACGAAGAGCGGGTGTTCGTGATTCGAGCCGTTGCGGTATCGGGCGGTGGCGTGGCCAGCGACGACGTCGTGCTGAATCGAAGTGGCCTGGGATTCGGGGCGACGGTCGACCTGGTGACACTGCATGCGACCGTGCGTGCCTCCGGCGGCGGACTGGTGCGCGGCCTGCGAGCAGAGGACTTTTCTGTCTTCGAAGACGGAGCTCGGCAGACCCTGACGCAAGTCGACTACGGCGAGATTCCGGTGTCCGCCATCCTGCTGCTCGACACCAGTAGCAGCATGATTGGCGGTGGCATCCGTGCCGAGCGCGCCGGTGCCAAGCGCCTGGTTGATGCGCTGCTCAGCGCCGACGAATCGGCAGCAGGAGAGGGCGAGCTAGGCGCCAATCGCGCGATGGTGCTGGGATTCAACAGTCGGTTGCATCTCTACTCCGACTTCAATAACGACCCGACGGCGCTCGAACCGGCCATCGAGGCGGCACTGCCAGACGGTGGCACGGCGCTGTTCGACGCCTTGGCGCAGTCGCTGCGCAAGGCCAACCGAGCCAGCGGCAAGCGGGCACTTATCGTCCTTTCCGATGGCCTCGACACGGAGAGCAGCTTCGCCTACGAGGACGTTGTGGAGTATGCCCGTCAGTCGGATGTGCTGATCTACTCGATCGGCCTGCAGCTCATGCACGAGGGCACCGAGTACGGCGATGCCAGCGGTGCCGTCAAGCGCGGCGTCGATCAGCTGCGTTCGATGGCCGAGACCACGGGCGGCGCCGCCTACTTCCCGCTCAATCTCGAGGAGCTCGAGGAAATCTACGCCGCTATCGCACAAGAGCTACGCGGCCAGTACGCGCTTTCCTTCTCACCGCTGAACCAGAGCTGGGACGGACGTTGGCGCGAGCTCAGCGTGCAGCTGCCCGGCCACCCGGGTGCCATCATCCAGGTGAGGCCCGGTTACTACGGCGTGCCGCCGGAGGGCCGCTGAGAGCGTCGAGCGCCAATGCCCAATTGGACCTTCTTGATCCTGCACTTCGTCCACACGACAGCGCTCGGGCTGTGGGTGGGCGGAATCGTAGCCATCGGGATGCTGGCGGCGCCGACCACCTTCAAGCTCCTACCGAATCGCCGCCAGGCGGGGACGCTCATGGGAGCGATCCTTCGTCGCTTCGATCGCCTCGTGGTCGGCTGCATCGTGGCGCTCGTCGTCACCAGTGTGCTGTTCATCTTGTGGTACGGGCGCATGTCCCGTTGGTACGCGATCGAGTACGTGTGCATCGGCATGATGAGCACCTCTGCGATCTACTCGATGCTGGTTCTGGCGCCGCGCATCCGTCGTCTGCGCGAGGAGCACAACGGTGACCACCCCGACTTCCCACAACTACACCGCCTCGCGGTGCTGATCATGCAGTTCAACCTGGCATGCGGAACCGTAGCGCTGTTCTTTTCCTGAGCCTCGTCGCTGTACTTGCGCTTGCCGACGGCGGCGAGCTGCAAGCGGCGGCTCGCTCGACATCCGCCACACGGAATCGCCAGGGTCTGGCTCAGCCCTTGAACCTCCAGGATCCGGAGGGCCCGTGGGAGTTCGACGACGACGCCCGCGCACTCGGCCGGCAGGTGCTGGCACTGCTCAACGCCTCGCGCGAGGATGCCGGGCTGAAGCCGCTACGAGGACACACGCAGCTCGACCTGGTTGCCTACCAGCACAGCGTCGACATGGCACAGCGCAACCAGGTGTCGCACCAGTCGCCACGCTTCGGCGTTACCACGAAGTCGCGGGTTCGCCTGGCGTTTCCGCAGGTCCTTCGTTATGCAGAGAACGTGGCACGAAACCAAAGCCCCAAGGCACTCCATAGCGGCTTGATGGGCAGCGCCGGTCATCGTCTCAATCGACTCGATCCGCTGTTCACGCATGTGGGCATTGGCGCCTACCGCGTCAGTCGCTACGTAGTTTTCCTCACCGAGATCTTCGTCGTGGCGCCGCGCGAGCAGATGTTGGCCGAGATTTCCGTGCTGTACACAGCGGTGCCGGCCGGACACTTGCCCGGCGAGGAGATGACCCACGGCGAGATCGGGGAAGAAAGGATTCACGTCACGGCGCCGGGCCGCGACGACCCCGAATATTGGACCCTCCTCGGCATCTCCGACTTCAATGAGGAGCGCTACCAGGAGGCGGTCGAAAACTTCGAGCGCGCGCTACGGATCGATCCCGGCTATGACTACGCGCTGTTCGACTTGGGTCGGGCTCTCGTTCGAACAGGCCGCGCCGAAGAGTCGATCGAGGCGCTCGAACGATTTCTCGAGCTCCACCCGGACGACCTCGACGCCTGGGCCGCGGCGGGGACTGCGGCGTTGATGGCGAGCGACTACCCGCAGGCAGAGCGTCGCTTCCGGCGCCTCGTGAACGAGCGACCGCGCGACGCCGGTAGCTGGTATAACCTCGGCCTCGCGCTGGAATATCAGAGTCAGCTCGAGAGAGCCGAGACGGCGTATTTGAAGGCACTCGGAGTCGATCCCGAACTCGCAGCCGCGCGTAACGCGTTGGAGCGCGTCCGGCGCTAAAGCCACCCATCCGCGGCGAGCCGCCGCGTTGACCTCGTCATGTCGGCGAGCTAGCAGCACCATCTCAGGCAGGGGCATGGGAATTCGCGAACAGTTGTTGACGAAGATCGAGGCCGAGGTCCATGCGCTCGAGCGCGAGCTCAAGGTGGATTTGCCGCGGCAGCTCGCCGAGGCCGCTGCGCACGGCGATTTGAGCGAGAACGCCGAGCACGAGGCGGCCAAGGAGCGCAAGGACATGGTCGAGGCGTTGCTGAAGCGTGCCTACAGGAAGCGGCAGGCGATCGCCTCGATGAACGTCGAGATGATTCCACGCGACTCCATCGGCTTCTGGTCTACCGTTATCGTGTTCGACCTCGACCGTGACGAGGAGATCACCTACAAGCTGGTCTCGGCCGATGAGTCCGACCCGAGCGTCGGCCGTATCTCGGTGACGTCGCCGATTGGTCGTGCGCTCAGCGGCCACGGCGACGGCGACGAGGTTTCGGTCTCGACCCCGCGTGGCATGCGCAACTACGAGGTGCTCTCGTTCACAACGCTGCACGATGACGAGGAGAGCCGGAACGATTGAACACGTCCGACGGGGAAGGCGCCCATCCGCGCGCAGCGGGAGTGTCACCCGATAGGCGGGCAACTCGCTCCAACCCCACGCGCGCTCTGCTACGCGTACGTCGCGGGCGAGTGCTGCCGGCAACGGCATCCGAAGCAGCGATGTCGGATTCGGGCAGGCGCGTCGTCATCGCCATTCTGCTGATCGTCGTGATCATGGTCGGCGGAACCGTGGGTTACTGGCTCCTCGAGCCCGGCTGGTCGCTCGGTGAGAGCCTGTACATGGTTATCATCACGCTCAGCACCGTTGGTTTCTCGGAAGTACGGCCGCTATCACCGTCGGGTCGGGTATTGACCGGGGCCCTGATCCTCACGGGCGTGGCCGCGTTCGGCTATGTTGCCGCCACACTCTCGCGGCTCATCGTCGAGGCCGAAATGCGGCGCGTGTTGGGAAGGAGACGCATGGAGCGCGAGCTGGCTCGACTCGACGGGCACCACATCGTGTGCGGTTACGGACGCGTGGGGCAGGAGGTCTGTGAAATTCTGCGCTCGGAAGGTGTGGCGGTGGCTGTCGTCGACAGCGACGCCGAAGTCACCAACCATGCGGCCGACAACGGCCTGCCCGCCATCACTGGCGACGCCACCGACGAAGATGTGCTGCGGCGCGCCGGCCTCGAGCGCGCCGCCGGCCTCCTGCTAACGCTCTCGGACGACGCCGATAATGTGTACGTGACTCTGATAGCGAGGGACCTCCGCCCCGACGCTTCGGTGATCGCGCGCAGTGTAACGGCGCAAGGTGAGCGAAGGCTCTATGCCGCAGGCGCCGACCGCGTGGTCTCACCAGAGCGACTGGGCGCCTGGCGCCTGGCGCAGTCGGTGGTTCGACCGACGGTGTACGAGTTCACAGAAATCGTTGCCGCGCGCGAGAACCTGGAATTGCAGCTCGAAGAACAGCTCGTAGATGACCGATCGAGGCTGGTTGGCCGCACGCTTGCGGAGACCGATATCCGCAAGAGCTTCAGCCTGATTGTGGTCGCGGTGCTGGACAGCGGCAGAAAGATGCTTTACAACCCCTCGCCAGATCATCAAATCAGTGAGGGTTCGACCTTGATCCTGCTGGGTCGACGTGATGATCTGGAGCGGTTCGCGGCGAGCATCTGACCCCGATTCGGTAGCCGCGATTTCGTCCGCTCGACACAAGTCAGCACCTACGCATATAATTCGGCGCCTCCGTGGGGGGCAGCCCCAATCGACACCGGCTAAACGCTGAAGGCAATGTCTGATGGCGCTCAAGAAGACGCTCACCGATCCGTTGAACTGGCTTTTGTTTGGCCTAGCGGCGGCCTTCGTCTACTACGTTACCGCGGTTCCGTACTTCACGGACTACTACCTGAAGACGGCTCAAGAGATGACGATGGCCGAGTACCTGGCCAACCCCAGCCATCCGCGCGCCTTCATGCTGCACGCGCTCAGCGCGCCGCCGCCGAGCATCGAGATCGTCATCACCGATCTCGAGGTGGCTCACGTCGATCAGGACTCGATCCTGCTGCGCAGCTCCGACATGCCGGCGACCACGAATGGTGCGATCTCGAGCGCGAGCACCGGCTCGAACGACACGCTCGCCGGTGACGACGGCAGCGCCAGCGACCAGGGCGACGACGAGCGGCCCACGATGCTTCAATTCGGCCCCGAAGCGCCGCCGCCCGGCAACGAGATCCTCCTGGCGGGCGAGAACCTCGACCTTCTGAGCTTCAACGAGGGCGACAGGGTCTCGCTGCGCACACATGCCTTATACGAAAGCCCCCTGGGATGGGTGCCCAAGGAGCTCGTCCTGGAGCAAGCGCTCGAAGAGTTCTTCAACAAGGACGACCTCGACGCCCTCGAGTTCAGCTACCTGTCGGCCGACGGCACCGAAGGAACACCGATTCCCTACGTCGAGACCGGCGAGATGCGCTTCAGCGCCGATGGATACTCGCCGGGCGAACCGATGTCGCTCGAGGATCTCGACCGAGACACGGACTACATCACAACCTCCAACAGGATCGCCGGAGGCAGCGTCGACATCTACGGCCTTCGAATTACCGGCCGACGCCTCGAGAACCGCGCACCGTACATAATCGTGGAAGACAGCGAAGGGCGACGTGCCCGAGTGTTCTTCAACTCGCGTGTGCTGTCGGAGTGGTATTGGCTCGAGGACCGACTCGGTGATTCGCCGGAGGTGGTGGTGCGTGGCCGTCTGCGTTCCTTTACGCCGACTGCCTTGCGGCAACTCGAAGCCGACGGAAATTTCCAGGCCGTACTCGATGGCGATGAAATTCTGTCTCGTGACGGCAGCCGGGTGATCACGCTCGACAGTCCGTTCGGGCTCGGCCTCGGGCAGAACTAGGTCGTCCACGCCAGTCGCGGGCGCACACGGTGCCGCGACAGCCGGCGCCGGAATCCGGACCTGATGCTTCCCTCCCGAGATCAAGCGGTTGCGCTGTTGCACGCGCACACGACGACACCGCATCTGATCAAGCACGCGCTCGGGGTGGAAGTGGCGATGCGCTACTACGCGCGCCACTACGGTGAGGACGAGAATCTCTGGGGCATCGCCGGCCTGCTCCACGACCTCGACTACGACAAGCACCCGTCGCTCGAGGAGCATCCCTTCGTCGGCATTGAGATCCTGCGCGCCGAGGGGTATCCAGAAGAGATCCTCCAGGCCGTACTGGCGCACGCCGATCACACAGGCGTACCGCGACGCAGTCTCTTGGACCGTGCTCTCTACGCGGTTGACGAGCTCGTGGGCTTCGTCGTGGCGGTTGCCCCCGGGTGATGTCTCGCTTTCCGTTGAAAAAGGTGACGGTGATCCGACCTCGATAGTGTGTCGGGGTCAATCCACTAGGCATGGAGGATCACCGTCATGGGCAAGAGTCGCAGAACAGAGACGAGTAGGAAAGCGGAGCGCCGAGAGGGCAAGCTGCTGGAGGCCGTGGTAGCGGCGCGATCGGATCTACGAGCTCTGGTCATGGACGCCGGCTTCGGGGTGTTGGGGTCGCTGCTCGAGCAAGACAGAGCTGAGCTATGCGGAGAACGCCACGCACGGTCACAGCAGCGGCGGGCGTACCGACACGGCTACGACGAGGGCTCGCTGGTGATGGGCGGCCGGCGGGTCAAGGTACGCAAGCCGCGGGCTCGGAGCGTCGATGGCCAAGAGCTGCCGCTGCCGCACTGGGAGAGGTTCAAGGCCACCGACCCGCTCGAAGAGCGCGCCGTGGAGCAGATCCTGTGCGGCGTCACGACGCGCAAGTATGAGCGCTCGTTGGAGCAGCTGCCCGAAGGCCGAACTTCATCCGGGACGAGTCGCTCGAGTGTGTCGCGGCGGTTCGTAGCGCGTACCGCCCGGCAGGTGCAGCAGTACCTGGCCCAACCACTCAACGAGGTGGACTTGCCGGTGCTGGTGATCGACGGTACGCACATGGGCAAGCACCTGTTGGTGATCGCCATGGGCATCGATACGGACGGCGTCAAGCATGTTCTGGGCGTCGTAGAAGGCACCACCGAGAGTTCACGTGTGTGCCGATCGCTGCTGCGGCAGTTGATTGAACGCGGCATGCCCGTCGAACGGGCGCGGTTGGTGGTAATCGATGGCTCCAAGGGCCTCCGTAAAGCAGTGCGCGACACGTTCGGCGAGTGGGCCCTGATCCAGCGCTGCCGTGTCCACAAGATCAAGAACGTCTTGGAACATCTGCCAGGGCATATCCGGCCCTGGTTCGCGGCGAAGATCCGCAAGGCCTGGAAGGCGGAGACGGCAGCGGCAGCGACCAAGCAGCTCGACGCCGTGGCCAAAGAGCTGGAGACGGATCACCCGGGTGCCGCGGCCTCGCTCAGAGAAGGAATGCAAGAGACGCTCACCGTCACCCGGCTCGGAGTGCAGGGGCCGCTGCTTCGAACGTTGCGTTCAACGAACACGATCGAGAATCTCAACGGCACGATCAAACACGTCAGCCGCAACGTAAAGAGATGGCGCTTCGGGAGCATGATCGTTCGATGGGCGGTTACCGCGCTCATCGAGGCCGAGAGCCACTTCCGGAGGGTCCGTGGCTACCGCGACATCGCCAAGCTCGATGCCGCACTGAACGCCGCCGTCGACGCTCCCCTTGAGCAGGAGCGCCGTACTGCGTAACAATCCCAACCACTTCACCGTCGCCTTAGTTCAACGGACGGTGGGACATCCCCCTCGGTCTCGTCCGACCGAGCAAGAGCGTGATGGATCTACCCGTGAAGTCCGTGACCAAGAAATTCAAGGACAAGGCGTTCTTTCGGGCTATCGACAGGGATCATCTGCGGCGGGCAGCCGAAGAGCTCGACGTGCCGATGCGAGACCACGTGGACAACATCATCGAGGCGCTACGTGGCTCGGCTGCGGAGCTGGGACTGGCCTGAGCTCGTTGGGGCGCGCCGCACGCATCGCGATTCCCGAGCTCGCCGCGAATGGCAACGAGCCCACGAACAGAAGGACCATCAGCACTTCCGAGTCGCTGAAGTTGTACTCGAACTGACCCATCACGAGGAACGCCGCCAGAGCCGCAAGTGCCGCCCGCGCTTCGCGTCCACCCTCGCCGAGTGGCCCCGAATATCGCAGCACACGCCACGCCCCGACAACGAACGCCGCCATCAGCCAGAGCCACAGCGCGAGCCCGATGAGACCTCGCTCAGCGGCAACCTGAAGCGCGTTGTTGTGTAGGTGAGGATTCGATTCCTTCACGGCCCACTCGACCGCCCAGGCCGGATAGACCCTCCCCATCAGCCCGGGCCCCACCCCGAGAAAGGGGTGGTTACGAACAACACGAAGTCCCGTCGCGGCCATCGCGAGTCGGTCGAGATTAGCCGGATTGTCCACCGAGAAGATGCTCGCGCCGCGAGCGAGAAGAGCATCGCTGCCGGCAAGCGACAGCAGCAGGACGATGGCGACGATGATGCCGACGAGGAGAGGCACGCCATATCCTGCTCCCGACCGCGCAGCGGCTCTGGGGTCGACCTGTCGGGGCGCGCCAGAATCGGTTTCTGCCCGGCCCCTTACGAGGCGACAGCCAGCGTAGACGAAGAGCCCCGCCGCCAAGCCGATCCAGGCGCTCCGCGTCATCGTGAGCAGCACCACCATCGCGGCTGACACCGCCAGCAGTCGTGACGCAATGCCGATCCAGCGACCGCTGGGAATCAGCAGGACGGGCAACGCCAGCATCAGTGTTCCCGCGTACGTCATGTAGTGGCCCAGCGGGCCGTCCGGACGATAGGCGTCCGGGAACTGCCCCGCGCGCACGGCCACGAACGTTTGAGCTAGACCGACCGCAATCGCGATCGCCGTGCCGATGGCAAACACCAGCAGGCCGAGCCGGCGCACGCCGGAGTCACGGTACGCGAGGTAGGTCACCAGCGGGACCGCAAAGAGGAAGATCTCGCGCAACTCCCACAAGCTGTCTACCGGCGCGCGCGAGTTCATCGCGGAGATGACCGAGGCGCACCAGAACGCCATGAGGGGAGTGCCGATCAGCGAGAAGATGTCTCCCGCCGGTCCGCGGTCGGCAGGCTCCGGCGCGTCACCGGGGTGGTAGAACTCGCGCCGCACCCAGGCTACAGCCCAGAGAGCCGCCGCTGACCACAGCGCAATCTCGGCGACTGCGATCGACAGGGGCATTGTCGCGGTCCAGATCACCGCCAAAACCAGGAAGGCCTGGCCGAATCGATCCCGACCCAGCCAGCGGGGCCATATGGTGCCGAGCTCACGCACCGGAATGTTGCACCTCTCGATCGCGGCAACCACAACCGCGCATACCCACCAGCCGCGTTATTCTACCAGCTGATCCGAATCGAAATCGGATGCCGGCCCTCACAGTAGACAGCGCCGACCCCGGCAGCAAACACGTGCCGTCGAACGCGACCGCCGTCGGTTGCACGGAGCCGTGACCCTCCCTGGTAGAATGCCGCGATGAGCGTTGCCGACGTTCGTCTGCAGATACGCGTACGCGGTCGCGTCCAAGGGGTCTTCTACCGAGCCAGTGCTCGCAAATCGGCGCTCGGCTTGGGGCTGCGCGGGTGGGTTCGAAACTGCCGAGACGGATCGGTAGAAGCGTTGGTCGTGGGGCCTCGCGATCGAGCGGATGAGTTCGTTGAGTGGTGCCACAGCGGTCCTCCGGCATCCATCGTGGAAGCGGTCGAGACCGTCGAAATGGCCGTCATCGATCTCGAGCGGAGCAACGAACATACCGCTCGTCGCAAGACGCCAGGTCGAGCCGAGGATCCTGAGGGGAAGTCGCCCGACGACAACACCCGTGAAAGTCAGCACGAGACCAGAGACGCTGACGAGCCACTGAAAGGCTTTCATGTTCGCTTCTGACATCTCCGTCCACAGGGCCCCTCGCAACTCCGGAGGGGCGAGGTGAGCCGGCGGCGCTTGGTCCCCTGGCTGTTGATCGGCTTCGGCGTGTTGCTCTTCGCGTTCTGGACGAGCACTCGACTCATCGACCGCTGGGTGCTCGGGATTCCGTCAGGGAGCCGCAGAGCCAACGTGCTCGAGCTGCGTCTCAGCGGGCCCGTGGTGGAGCGCCCAACGTCGTTCTGGGGCGATCGTTTGGTCGGGCCCCTGAGCCTGCGCGAGATCGACACGGCGCTGCGCCGCGCGGCGAACGATTCGCGGATTGAGGGTGTGTTGTTGAGGGTCGGCCCGCTGCAAACGGGCTTCGCCAAGGCGGAGGAAATCCGCTCCGCCCTCGCGATCGTTCGAGATGCCGGCAAGCCGATCTACGCCCTCGTCGAGATCGGCACGCTGGTCGACCTGTACGTTGCCGCCGGTGCGGAGCGCATTTACCAGATCCCGAGCGGCAACTTCCTCCTGGGTCTGGTCTCGCGCCGACAGTACTATCGCGACCTTCTCGACAGTCTCGGAGTGGAGTTCGAGGTCTTCCGCACGGGTCCGTTCAAGACCGCGATGAGCGCCTACACCGACACCGAGATGGCGGCGGAAGAGCGCGCCTTTCTCGAGCGCCTACTCGACGACATTTACGACCGCGTCGTCGACGGTATCGCCACCGGCAGGAGCCTCGAGCCGGCCGCCGTCAAGGCTGCGATCGACGAGGGTATTGTCGGCGCCCGTAGAGCCGAGCAGCTGCGTCTGGTCGACGCGCTCGGATTCGAAGACGAGCTCAACCACGACTTGAGGGAGAAGCTCGGGCGTCTCCGCACGACCTCGGTCCGTGCCTATCTACGAGGAAGCGAGACGAGCTTCGGGTGGCTGAGCGGCGCAGCCAAGATCGCGCTCATTCACGTCGACGGCATGATGGTGCCGGGTGGCGCCGTGGACGGCCCGTTCGGCGACAGGGTGGCGGGAGGTGAGACCATCGCGCGGCTGATCTCTCGGGCGCGACGCGATGCGTCCGTAGCAGCGATCGTCTTGCGGGTCGACAGCCCGGGTGGTGCGGTCACCGCGGCCGACGTCATGTGGCGCGAGACCAAGCTGGCCGCCGAAACCAAGCCGGTCATCGTGAGCATGTCTGACGTTGCCGCCTCCGGTGGCTACTGGATCGCCACTGCGGCGACCGAGGTCTACGCCGACGCCAGCACCTACACCGGATCGATCGGCGTCGTCATGTCGCGCATCAACCTGGAGGGCACCTACGAGAAGATCGGCATCAATAACGAGACGATCACTCGTGGCGCCAATGCGGCCATCTTTGTCGAATCGTCACCACTCGGGCCAGAGCAGCGCCTGGCACTGGAGACTTCGGTTCAACAGACATACGACGAGTTTCTCGCCAAGGTTGCCGACGCCCGCGGCATGACCCTCGCTGAGGTCGACGCCATCGGCTCCGGTCGTGTGTGGACCGGTCAGCAGGCGCTGGAGCTCAATCTGGTCGACAAGATCGGCGGCCTGAACCTGGCGGTACAGGCTGCTCGTCGCGCCGCGGGAATTCCCCTGCGAGCCGGGATCTCGCTACAGGTTTATCCCGAGTCGCGCTCGGTTTTCGAACAGATGGGAAGCCTGCTAACGGAAGTGCGCATGGCGCTGTCAGACCAACGGAAGCTCTCCGATGCGCTGGCGCTCGTGGCAGCCGCATCACCGCGATCTTCGCTGCCGCCGCGACTACCAGGCGCGCTCACCGACAGCTGGCTCGAGAGCGCCCGGCTGGTGGCGCTGCTACGCGGAGCCGGTCCCTCGTGGGCGCTTCTCGAGGCGCCCGTTCCAATGCCCCTCCGGTAGCCTGCAATCGATGGCGCGCCGATTCGTTCTGCCGAGTCGTCCGGCGCTGAGTGTTCGCGCGGATTTCGACGCCGACCTCAACGAGCAGCAGCGCGCCGCCGTCACTTGCGGCGATGGCCCCAAGCTGGTGATTGCAGGCGCCGGCACCGGCAAGACGCGCACGCTGACCTACCGCGTGGCCTACCTGCTTTCACAGGGCGTGCCCCCCGACGGCCTGCTGCTGGTGACGTTCACCAACAAGGCGGCGAGAGAGATGGTCGGCCGCGTTCGCGAGCTCACCGGCATCGACGGGCCCCGGCTGTGGGCGGGGACCTTCCACTCGATCGGAGCCCGGCTTCTGCGTCGTCACGGCGCCCTTTTCGGCTACAACGAGAGCTTTTCGATTCTCGACGAGTCCGATCAGCGCGACGTTATGCGGCTCTGCATCACCGACGTCGGGGTCGACGTCAAGCGGCGCCGCTTCCCGGCGCCGCGTCTGCTGTGCTCGATGATCTCGCTGTCGGCCAACACCGGCGATCCGATCGACGAGATCCTCGTCGATCGCTACCCCCGCTTCGTCGACTGGGGGCAGGAAATCATCGCCGTCACCACACGCTACGCCGAACGCAAGCACGCGGCGAACGCCATGGACTACGACGACCTGCTGCTGCTGTGGCTGCGAATGCTGCTCGAGTACCCGGAGCTGCAGCAGCGCTACGCGCAGCAGTTTCGTCACGTCTTGGTGGACGAGTACCAAGACACGAACCGTGTTCAGGGCGCCATCGTCGAGGCCATCGCCAACGGTTCGCAGAATGTCGCCGACGAGCGCACCGCGAGTCCTTCCTCGAGCTCGCAGTCGACGCTAGCAGGGGGCGGTGAGGTGCCGGCAAGATCGGCCGCAGTGCCCGGCAACCTGATGGTGGTCGGCGACGATTGCCAGAGTATCTACGCCTTCCGTGGCGCCCACTACGAGAACATTCTCGGCTTCCCCGAGCGCAACCCGGGAACCGAGGTGTTCAAGCTCGAGGTCAACTATCGCAGCACGCCACAGATTCTGGCGCTCACCAACGACAGTATTCGTCACAACCAGGGGCAGTTCACGAAGGAGCTCACCGCTAAGCGGCGATCCGGAATGTTGCCCGCTCTGGTGGCGTGCAACTACCCCGAGCAGGAGGCGGCCTTCGTTGCGGAACGCCTGCTGCAACTGCGTGACGAGGGCACCGAGCTCGACCGAGTGGCCGTCCTGTACCGCGCCCACTCGCACCGCTTGTCGCTCGAGACAACGCTGCTGCGCTACGACATCCCCTACGAGATCCGTGGTGGCCTGCGTTTTTTCGAGCAGGCCCACATCAAAGACGTGACCGCCTACCTGCGGGTGATTGCTAACCCACAAGACGAAGTAGCGTTGCGACGTTTACTGCTCATGCAGCCCGGTGTCGGCAACGTTACCGCCGAGCGTGTGCGTCGCGCCATTGGTACAACCACCGATGCGGCCGCCTTGCTCCGTTTGCTCACGAGCCCCGAAGTGCTGAAGCTGCTGCGCCGCCACGCGCGCGGCCCGTGGGCCCACCTGGTCGAGATGCTTACCGCGGTGCAAGAGAAGTGTGACGAGCCGGAGACGGCAATCCGAACGATCCTCCTTGATGGTTATGCGGACTACGCGGCGGCCCACTTCACCAACTTCGATTCGCGCATGGAAGACCTCGAACAGCTGGCGGTCTTCGCCACCCAGTACGACACCATCGCCAGTTTCCTCGAAGAGCTCGTGCTGCTAGGAGAGCTGCACGGCCAGGACGTGCAGGACCTTCATCGCGATGAGCCACGCGTGGTGCTCTCGACGATCCACCAAGCGAAGGGTCTCGAGTGGGACGCGGTGTTCCTGATTCATCTCGTCGAAGGTGCGATCCCGAGCCCGCGTGCGATCGACGAAGGGGGCGAAGAGGAGGAGCGTCGGATCTTCTACGTGGGCATGACTCGTGCCCGCAGCGAGCTCTACCTGAGCTACCCGATCGTGCGACCGGGCGCCTCGGGGTCTCTCCTGCAACAGCCGTCGCGGTTTGTCCAGGAGCTCCAGCCGCACCACGTGGAACCGTGGGAGCTCGCAGAAGCCGAGCCGCCTGCCACAGCAAGACCGCCCCGAGCGGCGAGCTCAGCCTCTACGGGTACCCGATTCGAGAACCGCGGCAGCGCCTCGTCGTCTTCGCGATTCTCGGGTTTCCAGAGCGCCGATCCGGAACGCCCCTGGGACCACGACCCCAATGTCGACCCGATCTGGGAGCCGGACTGATTGCCGTCGTACCGGAGCGAGGGCGGACGCTCGCTCGGCCGGCGTCTTTGACCGCAGCTGAACGGGCGTGCAAGCTTGATCACAACATGAGCGGCGACGCCGGTTGGCAATGGATTCCAACGCCTCGCCCGTCATCGAGACCGAGACCGAGAATAAAATCGATCCTGGAGGCTTGGCGTGACCGTTATCGCCAACAGCGACATGAAAGCATCGGGGCGCGCTCGCCAGCACAGCCAGCGGCAGCACCGTTGGCGAAGGCAGCGACGCGTAAGCCCTCCAGCGTCAGCAAGATCCCTTGCCGGTCTCAGCGGCCTGATCGCGCTCGTGCTTGTGCTGCAGTCCGCCAGCCTGTCCGTCGCCGACGGCGGGCGAACCCTCGGAAATCGCGAGACCGGGCAGGCTGGAGGCAGGTTGGGAAGGGCAGTCACGGTGTCCGCCGCCAGCCAGCTGGAGCTCGGTGACAACGCGTTCGACTGGACAACGGCCGACGACGATCGGGCGTACTTCGAGTGGTGGGCCGACGTCGTGAACGCGGGAGCACAGCCGGTCGAGGTGGAAGTCACGCTCGATCTCCTCGACGACAACGACGACATCGTGCATAGCGATCCCGTCCGCATCGAGCTGCGCGCGGACCAGCGTCGGCGAGTGCGGCATACGGGATCGCTGCCGTACGACACGGCGGCCAACGTCGTCTCCCACCGGTTGCGACTCGAGCGCATGCCGACTGGCGACAGCTAGCGAGCGCTCCGAAGGCTGATTTCGGGGGCTGTGCGCGGGCAAATATCGCGGACCGGCCACCGATTTGCCATGCATCGGGGCGAAAGCTGGCATGGCCCAACGCGCGGTGCTATAACCCGACAGATCGCGCCGGCCCACCCCAGCCCACGACGCCCGTGCTCTCGATCCCGTTCTTCTGTCTCCAGCTCAGGCCGCCGCGTCGCCGCAAGGCCGAGCGATGAATACGTCGGGCGAAGTCCGAGCACACTTCCTGCGGCACGGGCCAGATCTGCTGCCGCCGGTGCTTGGCACCAGCGTTCGCGTGGGCGTCGCCGAGTGGGATTCGTCGGTCGTTCAGATGGATCTCCTGGGCCACTCTGGCGCGGTCCGGCATCTGTTGTGCGTCTCGGTTGCGAGCGGTGAGCCACGACACGTGCGCGAGGCACTGCCGCGGCTACGGACGCTGGGCTCGGCGAAGGGTGTGGCGGCGGTGCTGCTCGCGCCCCATCTCGGAGTCGCAGGAATCCGGATCTGCCGCGAAGCCGGACTGGGCTACCTCGACTGCTGCGGCAACGGCTATCTGCGGTTCAACCAGGTGTTTGTGCAGATCGCCGGCAACCGGAACCGTTTCACCGCGCGGAAACAGGTGCGCACGCTGTTCCACGACAAGGCAACCATCCCGCTCCGGGTGCTGCTGAAATCCCCCGGGCAATGGATGACGACCCGGCAGATCGCCAAGGACGGGGGTCTCAGTCTCGGATGGGTTTCGCAGATCCTCCAGCAGATGCAGACCGACGGTTATGTGGAGCGCAAGAGGGGCGGTGGCTCGCGACTCGTGCAGCCCCAACGTCTGCTCGCCGATTGGCTCAAGCATTACGCCTTCGACTCCAACGAGGTCTACCCGTTCCGTATGCGCGACACCGACCCGGCGAAATTGCTACAACGGCTGCGTACCGTCGACGACGAGATGTCCGACCGTTACGCGCTGACGCTCGATGCGGCGCTGCACGCGTTGCATCTCGGGTCGCCTCAGCGCCGGCTGCCGTTCCCCGTCCACGTCTACCTGCCGGAGCTCAACGAGCAACCCGAGCACACGCTCGAGTCGTGGACCAACATGCTGTCGCTGCGGCCGGCCGGGCACGACGCCAACTGTTTCCTCGTCAAGCCGACGTACCGACACGGCGCGCTCTTCGACGCCCAGGTTCATGGTGGGCTGCGAGCGGTCTCCGACTTACAGCTGTACATGGACATGACGCACGCGCCCGGGGTGACGAAGAAGGCGACGCGATCGGTGAGCGAGCGGTTGCCGTTCGAGATTCGGCACTAGAACTGCCGCTCCAGACCTCTCGATTTGCTGGGAGATCGGGCGTTGCTGCCCGCCTCATTTGCGGAATTACGCGCCGTCCGTTGAGGGCTCTCAGCTGGAGCGAGTCCTAGCCAAGCCAATCAGGGGGAGATGCCAGATGAATCGTCGACGTTTCCTGAATCTATCGAGCCGCGCGCTGGCCGCTGGTGGCACGGGCTTGGCTGCGTCGCCGGCGTTCGCGCTGCCCGAGCCGCTACGCGCGGCGTTCAAGACGCGTCCGCCGCGTCGCCGAGTCAGCAGCGCTCTGAGAGCTCCGCAGAGCGGCGAGCTCGGCGATGTGTACCAAGCCATCGATCGCCGCCTTGGCGGCGACCTCGAGGAGATCCAAGCCTACCTGAGGCAACCGAGCATCTCGGCACAGAATGTCGGCGTGCGCGAATGCGCCGAGATGACCGCAAAGTACCTGCGCAAGCTCGGGTGCCAGGAGGCGGGGCTTATCGAAACCGATGGCCACCCGGTGGTGTGGGGACTCTATGACGCCGGCGCTCCGAAAACGCTGGTGAACTACGGGATGTACGACACGCAGCCGATCAACGACCCCGACCGCTGGCTCGACGATCCTCGCGAGGCGAAGGTCATCGACATGCCCGGCCTCGGGAAGGCGAGATGGCGCGCGGCGCGATCAACACCAAGGGCCCGCTGCGTGCCTACCTCAACGCGCTCGAGGCGATCATCGAGGTCAAGGGCACGCTGCTCGTCAACATGATCTTCACGATCGAGGGCGAGGAAGAGCTCGGCAGCCCGAATCTTCCGGCTGCGCTCGCCACCGAGCGTGAGCGTCTCGCCGCCGCCGACGGCATGTTGTTCGCGATGTCGATGCAGAACCCGGACGCGTCGGTGTCGATGTTCCTCGGCAACAAAGGCATCGTCGCCATGGAGCTCAATGCCGCCGGCAGCCGTTGGGGTAGGGGACCGGCCGTCCGCAACATTCACGGCTCCTACGCTGCGATCGTCGAAAGTCCGGTGTGGCGTCTGCTGCAGGCGCTGACGTCGATGACCGACGACTACGGGGCCGCGATTCGGATGGAGGGTTACCTCGACACGATTCGCGCTCCGTCTGCCGAAGACGCAGCATTGATCGACATCTTGATGGAGCGCTTCGACCCGGAGAGTTGGCGCGAGTCGCTCGCCGTCGGCGCGTTCATCGACGACCTCGACGGGCTTGCCCTGATCGATCGCTACCTCTACACGACCACGTGGAATATCGACGGCATCTGGGGTGGATACACCGGACCGGGAATGGCGACGATTCTGCCGCACGAGGCCACCGCAAAGGTCGACTCGCGCATCGTTCCCGACCAGCGCTCCGCCGATATCATGCCGATGGCGCGGCGCCACCTCGATCGTCACGGCTTCGACGACGTCGAGATCCGCCCGCTTTCGGCCTACGAATGGTCCAAGACCTCCGTATCCGACCCCATCGTGCAAGCGCTCAAGGGGGTGTACGAGTCGCGCGACATCTCGCCGGAGATTTGGCCCCACCTGGCCGGCAGCGCGCCCTTCTATCTCTTCACCGACGCGCCACTCAACCTGCCTATGGTTCTCGGCGGTATGGGGCATGGAGCCAACCAGCACACCATCAACGAGTACTTGATAGTTGAGGGTCTTGGCGGCATCGCCAGCCTGGACGAGATCGAGAAGTCGTACGTCGACTTCGTCTTTCGCTTCGCCGCTCTGTAGGCAGAGCTGGCCTCTGTCGGAGCTTGTACCGCGGATCGGTCGCCATCGGGTGGGCCCAGCGCTCCATCGTGCAGCGGCTGTTTTCTCTTAGAACGCGCCGCCTCCGCCGCCGCCAAAGCCACCGCCCGAGAACCCACCGCCACCCGAGAACCCGCTCGAGCCGCTGCTGCTGCGCGGCTGGCTGGCCATGGCGGTGCCCAGCCCGCTGCTGAGCGTATTCATCCGCTGGTTGAAGAGCATCGGATGAAATTGACCGGTGGGGCCGGCGTACCAGCTCGGTGGCTCTGTCAACAGGCCTTCAAAGCCTTTGGCCCAGTGATCGGCCACACCGAACGCCATGGCGTACGGCAGGAAACGCTCGAAGACCGCATCCGATAGCTCCAGCTCACGCAGGCGCTCTCCCTCGGTGCGACCGAGAAACTCCTCGAAACCCTTGGTCTCCAGGTATCGCATGCGGCCACTCGCCGTGCGCGCCGGCATGAAGGGGGCGAAGATACCCACGATGATCGCGCTCGCGATGCCGGCGAAGATGAAGGCCGGCTTGTCGGTGACGAGCCCGAACACGATGCCGAGCGGTGCCAGCGCGACGGCGATGAAGATCCACAGTTTACGGACATGGTCCGGGCGTCCGCGAAAATAGCCGCGATCGGTGAGACGGTCGTACAGTGACGCCTGGATCGTGCTGAGGTGCTTGTAGAACTTCGTCTTGAGATCGTCCATCTCGACGTTGTCGCCGCCCTCGAAGAGACCATCGAGAACCTGCTGCTCGAAAGGCCACAGGACCTCTCCGGAAGGCGCTGGAAGGCGCTCGAAATGCGTCTTCGTGGACGACTTGAACCAGCCATCAACCTCCGACTCTGTGATCTTCAGGTACCCTCTCACGGCCAGGTCGATGACGGTGGCCACGACGTCTCGCAGGTCGACTTTCTCATCGATCAGCGTACCGAGCTCTGCCGGCCTCAGGTCGCCCGGAGGCTCGTAGCTCACCACGACCGAGCGATCGATTCTCGGGTCACGGCCGAATCGCGAGAAAGCGCCGAGCATCAGCGCGCCAATCAGCAATGGCAGGCCCAGCGGCCAGTTGTCGGCCAGGGTGTCACGGGCCTTGTCGACAGCCGTCGGACGGCGTACGGCACCCGGTGGCCAGCCCACGACGATCGTCAATCCTTCTCCGGGCTCGAGCCGATCGTCGACCTGCCAGAGAACCCGGTTGTTCGATAACCGAGTCACGTCGACGCCCTCGTCGGAATGCGCGCCGTAGGGACCGGAGAATGACCGCATCCAAGGCTCGTCGACAACGCCGTCGGGCAGCACGACCTCCGCGCGGACCTTTTCGATAGGCACGGTCCAGCCGTTGCCAGTGACGCTCCAGTAGAGCTGATCGTGTGCCGCGAACCCCTCCTGCTCGTCGGGATACCTGAGCCCGTTCTTGACGCGGTAGTGCAGGATCACCGTCCGCGAAGCATCCACTGCCCCGGGAACGAACACCTTGAAGCGAAGGTCGTCGCCGCGCTCGTCGGTCTCGAACCGCAGCCGTCCTCCACCCTCGTCGATGGCCCCAACGGGCTTGACGCGGAGTCGGTAGTTGAGGTTCCATGGGGTGTCGTAGCGGATCGGCAGATCGCGATAGATGCCCTCGAACGAGCCGTCGAAACGGAAGCGAATCGTCTCGAGGACATCAAGAGTGCCCGACTCTTCAACGCGCAGTCGCACATCGAACGATTCGATGAAATAGGAGCGCTGCTGGGCTGCGCCAGCCGGCACCGCCGACGCGGCAAATCCAGGGCTTGCGGCAGTTGCTGCCGACCCTGCCGCTAGGCAGCACGCGGCCACAACAACGCAGCTCGACAGTCGAAGACAACTCGCCGCGATCCTGCCGAGAGCGCCTCGCGCGGATCCCGGCCCGTCTGACCGGGCCACTAGCTCGCGTCCAGATCGATGGCGACGACGTCACGCTCGAGCACGCTATCGAGCTCGAAGAAGTCGCGCACTGCGAATCCACTGACCCGTGCCACGACGACATCCGGAAATCGCTGCACCGCTGTGTTCCAGTCGCGCACGACCGCGTTGAAGTAGCGACGGGCGAGCTGCAGCTGGTCCTCGATCGCTATCAACTGTTCCTGTAACCCACGAAAGCGGTCGCTAGCGCGCAGGTCTGGATAAGCCTCGGCGAGAGCGAACAGATGCTTGAGCGAGTGACTCAGCAGGTTCTCGCTGCCGACTCGCGCGGCGTCGGGGAGTACGCCGCTCGGACTCTGGCGCGCGCCGCTGCGTCTCTCGACGACCTCCTGCAGCGTCTGGCGCTCGTGCGCGGCGTAACCCTTCACGGTTTCAACAAGCGCGGGGACCAGATCGTGCCGTCTCTTGAGCTGAGCGTCGATGTCGGCCCAGGCCCCCTCGGCGCGCTGCCGCAGGCCCACGAAGCGGTTGTAGGCGATCACCGCCCAGCCGATTAGGGCCGCCGCCGCAAATCCGAGCGCCCAGATCATCTCGGGCCTCGTGCTGTTGTCCCTCGATACCGACCGATCTCAGACCAAGCTGTCGCCGCTGGCAGAACTAGCTGATTCCCTTGTCGGCCAGTGACTGCAGGAACTCCGCGTTCGTCTTCGTTTGCCGCAGGCGCTTGAGCAGCAACTCCATCGCCTCGTCGGCAGGCACCGAAGAGAGCGCCTTGCGGAGCATCCAGATGGCCTTCAGTGCCTCCGGAGAGACCAGGAGCTCTTCCTTGCGAGTCCCCGACTTGTTGAGCTCGATGGCCGGGAAGATACGCTTGTCGGCCAGCTTGCGTTCGAGAACGATCTCCGAGTTGCCGGTGCCCTTGAACTCTTCGAAGATCACCTCGTCCATGCGGCTTCCGGTTTCGATGAGGGCTGTTGCGATGATCGTCAGGCTGCCACCCTCCTTCACAGCGCGCGCCGAACCGAAGAACCTCTTGGGCTTGGCGAGGGCGTTCGCATCCACGCCGCCGGTCATGACACGGCCTGACGAGGGCGTGACCGTGTTGTGAGCTCGCGCCAGACGCGTCAAGGAATCGAGCAGAATGACGACATCCTGACCGCTCTCCACCATGCGCCGGGCTTTCTCGAGCACGATCTCACCGACCTGAGTGTGTCGACTCGCCGGCTCGTCGAATGTCGAGGACACCACCTCGCCCTTGACGTTGCGGCGCATGTCGGTCACTTCTTCCGGGCGCTCGTCGATCAACAGGACGATGAGATTGACGTTAGGGTGGTTCTCAGCGAGAGCGGCCGCGATCGCTTGCAGCAGAATCGTCTTGCCGGCGCGAGGCGGCGACACGATGAGGGCCCGCTGGCCGAAGCCTAACGGGGTCAACAGGTCGACCACGCGCCCCACAGCCGACTCGTCGCCGGCTGTCTCGATGATGATCTGACGCTCCGGATGCAGCGGCGTCAGATTCTTGAACAGCGTCCGGTCCTTGGCCAGGCTCGGCATGTCGCCGTTGACCGCGTCGGTTTGCACCAGCGCGAAGTACTTTTCGCCCGGCTTCGGTCGCCGCATGCTGCCGGTGATGGTGTCGCCGGTGCGCAACCCGAACCGGCGAATCTGGGCGGGGGAGACGTAGGTGTCTTCGGGGCCAGGCAGATACGAGAGCTCTGCTGAGCGAATGAAGCCGTAGCCGTCCGGCAACGTTTCGAGGACCCCCTCGCGATACACCAGGTCGAACTTGTGCGCCTGTGCTTCGAGACACGCTCTGATGAGCTCGTTCGGAGCCAGATCCGTAGGGTTTTCGACCTCGAGCTCGGCCGCCACCTCGAGAAGACGAGCCGGGCGCGCCTCCATCAAATCCTCAACCTGGTGCGCGTCCTTGAGCAGCAGCGCGAGCGCCGCGTCTTCCTCGCCCGGCGGTGTGAACTTCTGATTCGAGCGGCGATTTCCTTGCGGGCGTCCTTGCCCCTGCGCCTGGCCTCGTCCCCGGCCGCCGCGGGGCCGGCGCCGACCACGCCGCCTTCGCTGCTGCTGCTCGCTCATCGATGATGAAATCCCTGGTTGTTGCTAGCGCGAGCCGCGAGTCAACCTATCGCCGAACTCGGACGTAGGGCACGCATGGGAGAGAAAACGCTCCGCGACCAACAAAGGAGGTCGACGGGAGAGCATGCCGGCGCGCGAGGGTGAGCGTTTGTCGCCTGCCTTCGATCCGCATCAACCGGACCGCGGCGGGTGAACCGCGCCTGGCAACTCGATCATTGTTGTAGCCAAACAGCGGCGCTGTCAAGCTCAAACGGCCACGGCCGGTCTGTCGGTGGCTTCAATCGCGGTCAGCGGGAGCTCCCTTCCGTTGCCGCAGGTGCCGCGATGACCTCGCGCACGAAGGTGGCTACCGCGATGATCTCCTCTTCCGTCATGAGCTCTGCGAATGGTTCCATGCTGGTGTCGTCGATGCCTGCGGCGATCACGCCTGCGATGGCCTCCACCGTACCGCCCTCGGCGTACAGCCAATCGCCGTCGGTGAGGTTGCGTGGCTTTGGATCGAGAAATCTGGCGGCGGGGCCGTCTCCTTGCCCCTCGCGTCCGTGACAAGGAAGGCACTGGCTGGCGTACAACTCGCGGCCCTTCTCGAGAAGCTCGGCGTCGACACTCTCGCCAGTCGATCCGTCCTGCTCCTGAATCGCAGGCGGCCATACAACAGGCGGTGCGGGAGCAACGGTCCTCGATCCGTCGACCGCAGCAGTCGCATCCTGAGAGGCCAAGACAGTCGACTCCGGTGCCACAACTAGCGACAGCAAGGCGCCAGCCCCGGCGAGCGCCATGAGAATCTCGCAGAGGCCGACAGATCGGGTTCCAGCGTCAGCGCGCAGAGGCCGAGGAGAACGGAGAGGGCGCGAGGAGCGCGGCGCGGCGGGAGGGGTTTGCACAGACATCGAGAGACCCGATCGTGGTTCTTGGGAGCAGAAAGAGGAGGCGATCGACCAGCCTAGCGGGGATTATGCCAGCCGCCGTACCGCTCGCGCACGCTCGCGGAGATGCTGGTCGCGGAGTCGAGCAACGCGGCGTCCGGGCCCGGTTCGCCGAGCACCACGGCGAAAGGCTCGATCTCACGGTGTTGCGGCCGGGTCGTCAGTTTCCACAATGAGAACCCTCGCAACTCGTTGAACGCCCCGTCGAGCACAACGCGCTCGAGAGCCCGCATCGCCGCGACACGCTCCGTTGGGCTCTCGGGCTGGGTCGCCCAGTGCACGCAAGTCAGCGGGTAGGGGAGACGAGCTCCCGTGCCATCACCTTCTAGGTCCGACTCCCCTGGCATCCCGACCTCCGAATAGGTCTCCAGGACCTCGACTCGAGAGTAGGCATAGGGTCGCACCGTCGCCCCGAGCTTGCGGGTCCAACCGAGCTCGACGAACAGCACCGGCAGAGGATCGGCGCCGGCCACCCCGCGGACTCGCGCGACAACATCAAGCCAAGACCTCTCGAGCGCACGATCGAGCACCTGGCTCCTGGTTTTGTTCTCGAGGTTGAGTAGTCCCAACGGGAAGTAGGCATTGAGCGCCACGGCGTCGAGCACATCCCAGAAGCCAACCTCCTCGAACTGATCGAAGTTGGCACCGTAGCTAATAGGCCCGAGGAAATGGGCGCCCACTTCGGCAGCGAGATCAACCCAGAAACGCTGATACTCCGCACGCCTGGCGTTGAGCGCCCGCAGATCGACCTGTCCATCACCGCCGTTGACGACGGTCGACGTCCACTCCCGATGGCGCGTCTCCTCCGCCAGCAGCATCTCGTCGAGGTCGGCGTAGCGGCCGCCGTCGAGCTGGAGCAGGTCGGCCCCGGCACCGTCTGCCAGCACGCGGTCTGCGCATTGTACGAGCTCGCTACGCACGCGCCCGGTGCGCTCGGGGTCGAGGTAGTAGGCATACAGCTCAGGAAGCTCCAGAAGTCGCGTTGTCGACGTCATCGAGCTGAGCTCGTTGCCCAGAACAAACAGGTCGACGCCCTCAGCCGCCGCAATCGCAGCCCCCCAGAGCACAAACTCGCGGTAGTTCGCGAACCAGCCCTCCAATTCCTCGGCGCGCGGCCAAATCATCCCGTGCCAGAGATGCCGGTTCTCAGCCCGCCCATGCTCGAGGGCCACACGCATCACCAACATCGTCCGCAAGCCCGCTCGCCGCGCCGCACGGATCTCTGAGACGACCCAGGGCGCGTCGCGATCCCAATGCAGCTCGCCGGTGTCCCATTCCTGCTGGCGGGCGTAAAGCGTCACCTGGACCGCGTCCAGCCCATCGTCGCGAAGCGCCGCCGCCCAACGATCGTGATCCGGTTCGTTGACCTGGATACCCCCAAACATCGGCGGCACTGAGCGCCGGGAGCGCTCGTCGATCGTTCGCGGAGGTTGCTGGTGCCCGAGCGCAACGTCGCCAGCTTCGGAGCGCAAAGCAGCGAAGAACACCCCAACCCCAAGAACCAGGCACAGGCCCGTGAGGCGCACCGAGCGCTGTCGGCGCGCTGTCGTCAATCCAGCTCCAGAACCTTCCCGAGCCGCAGACGGTGTCGGCAAGATAGCCGGAGACCAAGAGCGCAAATGTTAAATCCAGCAATGTTATGGAGACTGAGCGCGCCGCAAATCACCGAGCTCAATTCTTCCATCATTGCGCGATTAGTTTCCATAAGATTCGTTATCATGATACGAGGCGGGAAACCGGCAAGAACGGACCTATTCAGCGACCGTCGGGATCCGCAGCTGCTCGCCCACCTGAATCACGGTACGCCGACCCATGCTGTTGACGCTCTGGGGTCCGAGCTCTGTGTCTCCGCAACGCGTCCAACCGTGTCGCCCTGCTGAACCCGATACACAGTGTGCTCGCCCTCCCACGACAGCGGAATCCGGAGTTGCATGCCCACCGGCAGAGTCTGCAGGTGCCAGAGCTCGTTCTGCGCTCGCATCTCGTCAAGATCGGCGTCGAGCGTGAAGGCAACATTGAAGTAGTTGTCGCCGAGGCGCGTCGTGTAGACCAACCCGTCGCCTTCCGCGACGAACAGGTCTTCTCGCGCCGCCGCTGGCACGGCCACCAGCTGCCCCGCGCGTGGCTGACGTCGCGCCAGGTAGGGATTGTGCAGTCGTAGCTGCAGCAGCGGCATCTGCAGCCGCTCCGCCAGAGCCCACCAGTCTTCACCGTCTTGAACGGTTGTGAGACGCAGGCGGCTCGCGTGGAACCGAATCGAAGGCTCGTGCAGCTTCAAAAGCGTTCGGAAGTGCCCGACGCCCAGAACGTACTGCAGCGACTCGAGCCGCATCGCCCGACCTCGGCCGACATTCGTAGGACCACCGTTGTACGCCGCGAGCGCGTAGTCTTCGCGCTCGAAACGGTCGACCATCTGACCGATGTACTTGATACCCGCTTCGATATTCGTTTCCACTCGCAGCGAGCGGAAGGTCGCCGACATCACCTGGAAATAGCCCTTGGCGCCAGCCCACGAGGTTAGGTTGGCGTTGCCACCCGACTCGTACATGCACACGGCCCGCGCGAGCTCGTAGTCGACCTCGTAGCGGTCGGTGTGTTGACGAATCTCCTCCTCGATCTCCATCACTTTGCGGTAGATGCCCAGAAGGCTTGGCGAGAAGCGTTCCAGTGGAAGGATCTCACCGGACACTCGGGGCGCCCCGGCGGTTTGAGAGCCCCGGAGGGACTCAGGTGCCGCCAGGCCAGCGACGGTCCTCAGCGCGCTCGGCGCGGAGGGGCCCCCGCTGTGGGCGTATGCCGGAAGAATGACCAGCGATACAACCGCCAGAAGCACGGCCAGCGCGAGGCTCCGCCGGTAGGCTTGCGCAGAGTTCGGGTGTTGCGAAGTGCGTCGTGTGGCGCTCATTTTACGAAGCTCCTGAAGCATTTTGCTTCGATTCTTCGCCTCCCGGTGGACAGCCCCACGGTAGTTGTATCAAGACGAGGCCGTTCTGTACAAGCACCACAGGCCGTTCCTGGCCCTCCGGTTTCTTGCTTCCGCGGCGGAAATGCCTATAATTTTGCTGGCTCGGTTCTCACCGCATCCGCCACACTCGCCGCTCCGACCGATTACGGAGCCCGCTCCACCAGCAATCTTCGGCCGCTAGCTTTTGAGCCTGAAACTGAGCCTGTCGATCCGCTCGGCCCGCGACCTCAACCTGCGACTTTCTTTTGTGGGTCCATCCTTGAATTCCCTACCCTCTCGAACATCCGCACTCTGCGCCTCCGCCTTGCTGCTGACTTGGCTGGCGCTGGTGCTGGCGCCCTTGACTCCGGTCGTGTCGCCGTACCGCCCGGTCATCGGAGCGAGCGTTCCAGTACCCGACCTGCCGAAGCCTTGGCCGCAGTCGCTGGCTATCTCCGCGCACCGCATGGTGGAGGATCGATTCAAGTCGGGCAGCACTCTGGTGGGTGAGCTGGCGCGACACGGAATCGACACCAATATGGCCGTTGCCGTGGTCGCCGCCGCCGCAACGACGATCGATATGCGGCGCATCCAGAGCGGCCAGCGTTACAACCTTTACTTCGATGACGACGATCAGCTCACCGGGCTGCGCTACCAGGTCGACCGGCAAACCGCCTACTTCGTCAGCGACGAGCTCGGTAGCTGGCGCACCGACAAGGTCATCGTGCCGGTTGTTACGCGACCCGCGTTCATCACCGCCAGGGTGTACGGCTCGCTCCACGCGTCGCTCGCCGAGCAGACTCGCACGATCGCCGGCGCCAGCAGCGTGGCCAATGCGGTCGCCGACGTCTTCGGCTGGGATATCGACTTCAACTACGAGATCCAACCCGGTGATCGCCTCGACGCGGTCGTAGAGGAACGCTTCGCCGAGGATGAATTCATCGGCTACGGCGACGTGCTCGCGGCCGAGCTGCACACCGGCGGGCGCGTGCTCCGCGCGGTGCATTTCGAGGATAACGAGGGCCGCGAATTCTACTTCAGCCCTGATGGTCAATCGCTGCGACGCACCTTCTTGAAGTCGGCCGTCAAGTACCAGCGTATCTCGTCGGGCTTCAGCTTCCGGCGTGTGCACCCAGTCACCGGTGTGTCACGCGCTCATCGTGGCGTCGACTATGTGGCGAGGCCCGGCACTCCGGTGCAAGCAACGGCCGACGGCGTGATCGAGATTGCCGGCTACGGCCCCGAGCAGGGACGCTACGTGAAGATCCGGCACGGCGGATCGAATTCGTCGTTCTATCTGCATCTGTCGCGCATCGACGAGAAGGCGCGGCGCGGCGCTCAGATCAAGCAGGGTGACGTTATCGGCTACGTCGGTAAGACGGGCAGCGCCACCGGCTACCACCTGCACTACGCGTTGATGCGGGGCGGCCAGTACGTCGACCCGATCAAGGTGCAGTTTCCCGTGGCAGATCCGATTCCAGCTGACGACCGCGCGGCATTCAATCGGCAGCGCGACCGCTGGCTTGCGGCGCTGCGGTCGGGCCAGATCGCCAGCAGCGCGCAGATCGCTGGCGGCGGCCTCTGACCGTTAGGCACCACTGCCTTGCCGGCCCTGGCCGGTGGCCGCGCGTCGGCTCAATCTTCCGTACGGCTTCTTGTCTGCTGCTGATTCCTCTGCAGACGGCAGCCTTCGAGCGCCGGGAGCCACCGCGATCCAGGCCCCTCAGCCGCGGCGCACCTGCTCGATTCCTCTTGACCGAGCTGTCAGGTGTTCGGGCAACCGAGATTCGCGCTGAGATCCTCCAGACCTACGAGCGTTATGTCGCCGCGGCCTACGCCAAGATCAAGCTCGAGGTCGAGAATCCAGACGTCTTTCTGGCGATCCGGTCGCTGCCGACACGCGAGCAAGGTCAGGCGTTCGCCCAGATCCGCCGCGGGGAGATCTTTCTGCGCCGGCTACGACTGCGCGAAGTACCCGCAGCGGATAGCCGAGCCAGGACGGACGGCGCGCGCCAGCCCGAGGGCCTCGAGATCAGGCCAGACGGCGCGTTGATCCACCACTGGGCCGGCGCGATTCTCGTCCCCATGGCGTCGATCGATCGGGCGCTCGACCTGGCGCGCGACTACGACGACTACAAGCGTCTGTTTTCGCCCGACATTGTCGCGTCCGGGTTGCGCGGCCAGGTGTCCGGCTCACCACTGCCGCTCGCCGAGCTGACCTCCCCTACCCTGCTGACGTATCTGCGAGTGAGGCTGAAGAAGATCATCACCCTGACTGTGGACACCGAGCACGAGGTGCGTTACCGGCGCCTTGACGCTGCGCCTACTCGATCGGGCACGCCACCCGGGTTCGTGAGGTGGTCAACCCCGGTAAATCCGACGAGCGACTCAAGCGCGACGGCGACGGCTCGAGACGATCTGGCGCTACCAGCAGGTGGCCCAGGATCTCTACATCGAACACGAGACCATTGCACTCACCCGCAAGCCCGGGTTCCCGGCCAGCCTCATTGTCGGCCCGATCATCAACGCGGGCCCCAAGGAAGGCGTCGGCAACGCGCTCGAAGCCATACGCAGGGCGTTGAACACAGCGGACCACGGACGCTAGCCAGCGGTAGGAGCGATCGCCTCGCGAGCCCTCTTGAGCGCGTCAACGACGCGGTTGCGGCCGCGAATCGCCTGGGCGCGAAGGAATCCGCGCCCGTCGCCATCACCCTCCAAGCCTTGCCACTGACGCAGCACGGCGAGATCTGGCAGAGGCAGCACTTCCATCGCGGGGTCGTGATAGAAGCGTGCCGCCGCTGCGTAGTTCACCGGCACGAGATCACGCGAAAGGCGCATCTGCGCCCGATCGAACGTCTTCGACCTGTCGCCTCCATCCGAGCCCGGAGAGATACCTCGGCCAGCCGCCTCGTCGCTCGCTGCCCGCTCGGCTCCCGCGTACAGATCCTCGATCGCGGCGCGCAGCTCAGCACACGCGGTGACCACCGGTTCCGGGTCGACCTGGTTGTCAGCGGCGGCAGCGTACTCGACCGCGTGGCGGGAGATCTCGTCCACCGCCGCGCGATGATCGAACGGCAAGAAGCGCGCGGTAGCCAGCCCGAGAACGGCGGCAACATAGACGCGAATGTCTCGCAGCAGGTTGTCGCGATCTGCAACCTCGAGGCCGTCCCCTTCCGTGTGCCAGGCGTCGCTGTTGCCTCCGCAGCCGCCTACGGGATAGAAGCCCTTCGACTTGCGAAGCTCGACTGGGATGTTCGACAGCAGCATGAAGAAGCCGCTGAGCCCGACGTTGTTGAACGAGTAGTCACCAGCCCGCAACGGACGAACGCCGGACACCTCGGTTGCCTCACCGGCACCGCGTCGAATGGACCATCGCGAAATCCCTTCGGCCTCCGCCATCCACATCACCTCGTCGTAGGCCGTGGCCCAACGGCAACCTGGGGAGTCGACATCGATCTGGGCTACGCAGTGGTCGCGAAGCTGTATCGCGAAGGTGTCGGCATACCAGGTTGAGCCACCGTAACGGGCAGTCGAGTGACCGGGCCACCAGGCAACGTGCACGCCGCGCCGCAGCCGACCTGCCTGCTGACTGCAAACCCTAGCCACTTCGAGCAGAGCGGCGTCGCCGACGGCGTTGTCGCCGATACCCTCGTGCCACGAGTCGTAATGACCGTGGATGAGTACGAAGTCGTCGCTCTGTCCCGGAATCTCGACGGTCACCAGTGGGCAGGCGTCCCAGCCCTGAAACAAGTCGGTCTCGATCTCGACCTCCGCTGGCCCGGAGCCCATCCGCTCGCGCAGGATGCCCGCCTCGCGCTGCGGAATGCTGATGACGGTGGCCTGGGGAAGGCGTCCGCGATCGGCGAGCGACGGCGTGCCCCAAATCGTTGTTGTGATGCCCTCGTGAGCGTGGCCTGGATTCACGAAGATGGCCGCGAGCGCGCCCGATTGTTCCACCTGCCGCACGATCTTGGGCATCGGGTAGCCGTTGATCAGGGCTATCTTGCCGCGGACGCGTTCGCGATCGATGGTCGCGCTGGCGGTGAACAGGTCGCGAGTCTCGTGCACTCCTCCCGAGCTCACCTCTACCAGCTCGCCGCGGAGAGCTCCCGTGGTCGTCGAAAGGGAAAACGCCGGCACCTTGCAGTGCAGGTTGATGTCCGGAGCGCCGACGATGCGGAGCGAGCAGGAGCGAGGAACACTGAGATAGAGCTCGGGCTCGTGGACGACAGGATCCAGGCCCAGAGCGCGTAGACGCTCGGCCATGTATTCGGCGGCGCGGCGCTCGTCCTCGCTGCCACTGTCGCGATGCAAGTCGGCGAAGCGCTCGATCAGCGCCCACGGCTCGTCAATCGAGACCGACTGCAGGCCGTCATCAACCACCGACGAATCAACCGTGCGCAGCGCCCATTCCATGCTCTTGAACTCCCGGTGTAGCCTCGAGTAGACGAATCGATCGACCGGTGCAGCCGGCGGCGACATGCTATCTGAGCACAGGCCGCCACGGTCGCCTTGTAGCCCGTCAATGGCTCTGCAATGCTGCGCCGGTGCATGTACCGGCAAGATTCTGCGGCATCGTCGTGCTGCTGTGTTCGATCGCTGTCGCAATCGCGGACGACACGGCGATGGCGGCGGCCGCTCAGCGCTCCGCGTTCGAGGCGACCGGACGGTTACTGGCTGCCGACGTGCGGATCGAGATTGGCGCGGCCCCCGTCAGGTCCACGACAGACGTGGAACGCGGGCTGGAGGTTCGAGCTGCTCCGAGCTTCGGGCTGCAAGCGAGGGTCCACGCGATTTTCGAGATTGGTCGGCTTGACGAGGTCCACAAGGCGAACGGCGCCACAGAAACAAACGACGAGCGGCGAGCGCGTAACGCACTCGCGGTCATGTTCGCAGTCCTTCCCGGCCAAGCGCTCTCCGACCTTTCGGTGCGTATCGGCGGCGAGCTGCGAGCCGACCTGTCGCGGATCGGCGCACTCGACAACCACCCCTCAATGCGTCGGCTGTGGATCGCGGACACTCGCCGATTCGGTGGTGGCGACGGCAACGCGGATGGCGCCGTCCCTCTGATCGTCGAGATCAGCTATCTGCTGACCGGCAGCGTCGCCTCGCCGGAGCGCTGGACGCTGCCCGTTCCGGAGGTTCTGCCGGAGGATGGAGCGCGGGTCCGCCTGCAGCTTCAACTTGCAGCCGGTTTGCACTACGGCGGCGACGGCTTCCCCCGATGGCATCGGACAGAATCGGGGGCGAGCCCCGAAGGTCACGGCGCTGCGACCGGGGCCGACGATGGCGACCCCAACGTCTGGGCCACCGAGACGCCCGCCGTTCCCGGATTCATCCGCGCGGTCGTCACCGAGTCGCCGCCAAGCCGGCTAAGGCGCGCTGCCAGCGCCGAGACGGTCGTGGTGGCAGCAGCGGTCCTTGTGGTCATTGGCCTGACGGTCGCGATCCGCCGTCGACAAAGCGGCGCGCCCCACAGACGGCAGCATCGAGACCCGCCGAAGTAGGCTCGCGCCGGCCTCGGCCACAGCCAGTTCTAGTCGCTCAGCGCAGAGATCAGCGCCGGAATCACCTTGAAGACGTCGTCCACGATCCCGTAGTGGGCATACTCGAAGATCGGGGCGTCCCCATCCTTGTTGACCGCAACGATCACGTCGCTTTCGCGCATGCCGACGATGTGCTGGATAGCACCGGAAATACCGAGCGCGATGTACAGCTTCGGTCTCACCGTGACCCCGGAAGATCCGACCTGGCGGTCGTGAGGCACCCAGCCCTGGTCGACAACGGGGCGACTCGCGGCCATCACTCCGCCGCAAGCAGCGGCGAGGTCCGAGACGATCGCGAATTTCTCGGCGTCGCCGAGCCCACGTCCGCCGGCAACCACGATGTCGGCGGACGTGATGTCCTCGCCGGCGCCGCTGGACGCGACACTCTCGACACCCGCCTGACGTCCGCGGATATCGCTGATCGAGACGCTCACGCGCTCGAAGCTCCCCGCGTCCGGTGGGTCGCTTGACGGCGCTTGGGGTGGAAAGGCCCCCCGCTGGCAGGTGGCGATATGCGGCGCCGAGCCCGTCACGCGCTCGCGAGTCAAAAGCTTGCGGCGGTACACGGAGCGCGTACCGACGAGCCCATCATCCCAGGCGAGGTCCTGGCAGTCGCTGATCATCCCCGAGCCCAGACGTGCGGCTAGCGCGGGCCCGAGATCGCGTCCCAGCGGCGCGTGCGGCAGCAGGATCGCCTGCGGTGACGCGACCCCGCCCTGAATACCCTGAGCACCATGATCGGCCTGGCTCTCAGGACTGGCCGCAGCGGCCGCGCCCACAATCGCCTGCCCATAGCCGTCGAGCGAATAATCGCACAGGTCGTCGTGTTCGAGCAACAGAATCGAGTCGACGAACGGTGCCAGCTGCTCGCCCACCTGTGCTGAACGAGCAGGATCGGCACACACAACACCTACCGTCCGGGCGCCCATTTGGCGGGCCGCCGCGGCTTGCTCGGTGGTGCCGCGGTGCAACATTCCGTCCTGGTGCTCGGCGATCACCCAGGCAACAACCGTGTCTCCGGCGCTCATAGCACCTTCTCCTCCTGCCGCAGGATACGCACCAGTTCCACGGCCGCCTGCTCGGCGCTCCCCTCGACGAGGCGAGCTCGCTCGCGCGGCGGGGGCGGTTGCAGCGACAGCGTTTCGACGCGCGGGGCTGGCAACTGCTCGAAGCCCAGCTCAGCCGGCGTCAGGGTGTTGAGCTCCTTGCGCTTGGCGGCCATGATCCCCTTGAGGCTGGGGTAGCGGGGCTCGTTGATGCCGGTCTGAATCGTTAGCACCGCCGGCAAGCGCAAGTCGACCAGCGCGTACGCGCCACCCTCCAACTCGCGACGGACACGAAGTGAACCCGGGCCCATGCGATCTCCGCTCTCCCCGGTATCGGCGGACGACAGCTCCGTTCCGACTACGAGCGTCGCACACGAGTATCCGAGCTCTTCGGCCAACAGCCCGCCCACCTGGGCTCCCGCCAGATCGTCCGATTCGACGCCAGCGAGCACCAGATCAGGCGCGTGCTCGCGCAAAGCGGCGCCAAGCAGCGCGGCGGTACCAGCCGCATCGACGCTGTCGCCGGCGCAATCGATGTGAATCGCGCTGTCGGCACCCATCGCCAGTCCCTTTCGCAGGCCCTGAACCACAGCCGGTTGGGCGCCGTCGCCCAGAGTGATCAGCGTGATCTCGGCCGATTGAGAGCCCTCGCCGTCGCTGTCGCTGTCAGGCAACCGCTGAGCCGCTTGCTCGCTGAGGCGCAGCGCTTCTTCGACGCTATACAGGTCGTACTCGTTGACGTCGTAACACAGATGTGCGCCTTGGAGCTTGTCGTCGGCGTCCAGCTCGATACGCGATTGCGCGTCTACGACCGTCTTGATGCACACCGCGATGCGCACTGTCCTCCTCCTCACGAAACCGAGAGCTCGGCGGCACAAAACAATCGGTCTGTCCGCTTCCACGGGCTCACCCATCCCGCTCGAAACCCGATCCGAAACGGCGGGACGCGCCGCTCGGCGCAAGTCTAGTCCGGTCATGCGATGGCCGCTCGCGGCGGCACGGTGTTCGCGGAGCGCCGCAACTGGTAGCCTGCGCGGCGCCATGCAAATCGGTTTCGGCGTCAGCTTCTACGGGTTTTTCGTGTTCGCTGCGGTCTGGTGCGCGCTCTACTTGATGTGGGCAACGCGCACGGCGTCGAGCGGCCGTGACGGGCCGGGCACTACCGACACTGCGGACACTGCGGACTCGACCGACGATGACCGCTGACGGCGTCGTATTCGGCACGGTCGTGGCGACCTATCTCGTGGCGGTGTTCGGCGTCGCGCTCTGGGCCTACCGCCGCACACGCTCCGAGGCTGACTTTCTCGTTGCCGGTCGCTCGATAGGCCCGTGGGTCGGTGGCGCCACTCTGGCGGCCACCCAGCTGTCTTCCGGCACCGTGGTCGGGACCGTCGGATATCACTATTTGGCCGGAGTCTCGTGGGCCTGGATCTGGCCGGGAGTGTGGACGGGCTGGCTCGTGTCGGCGCTGTGGATTGCTCCAAAGCTGCGCGCATTCGGCGGCGTCACCGTGCCCGACTTCATCGCCACGCGCTACGCCTCTGAGCGCGCTCGGGTGCTGTCCGCGGTTCTCATCGCGCTCGCCTATATGTTCTTCCTCTCGGCCCAGTACCGTGCCGGCGGCATCATCTTCGAAGCGATCTTCGGCTGGCCATTCACCAGCGGCGTGTTGGCCGTTGCGCTGATCACCCTGCTGTACACGTGGATGGGAGGGATGCGCAGCAGCGTGTACACCGATTTCCTGCAGGCCGGAGTGATGGTGTGCGCCTTCTGCGTAGCGATCCCGCTGCTGTTGCGCCACACCGGCGGTTTCACTCTGATGGGTGAGCTGCTCTCGGGAATCGACCCACGCGTCACCGGCTGGTACTTCGGGCGCTCCGAGATTGTTGCGTTCAGCCTGGCGTTCGCCCTGTCGATGGCCGTAGCGCCGTACCAGATCGCCCGCTTCTATGCCATGCGAGACGTCAAAACCGTGCGCCTGGCGATCGGAATTTCCTACGTGTTCCAGGCGCTGATGGCGTCCGCGGTACTGATTACCGGGCTCGGGATGCGAGCGCTGTTTCCGGCTCTGCCGAGCGCCGACCTTGCCAGCAGCGCTCTGGCCCTCTACGTTCTCGCGCCGCTCGCAGGCTCTCTGCTGCTGGTGGGAGCGTTGTCGGCAATCATGAGCACCTGCGACTCGGTCATGATCGTGTGTGCCGCCAGCGTCTCACACGATCTGTACGGCAAGATCTTTCGCCCTGACGCCAGCGAATCGCGCAAGCTGGCCGTCAACCGACGCAGCGTGCTGATTCTGGGCACAATTCCGTTGCTGTTCACCTTCATGGACCTCGGCCTGGTGCAAGAGATCGTGGTCGACTACGCCAAGCTGATCGCCTGCTTCTTCTTCGTACCGGTGGTGCTCGGCCTCAACTGGCGCCGCGGCACGACCTCGGCGGCGATGACCTCGATGGTGGGCGGGTTTGTGGGATTTCTAGTGCTGCGTTTCGGTTTCGCAGAGCCACTCCTGGGAATCGACCCGATCTTTCCCGGAATCGTGACTAGCTTCGTTCTTTACGTCGGCATCAGCCTGGTCTCGCGTCCGGTGCCACAGAGCGCCCTGAAGCCGTTCTTCGAAGAGCCGATCCGAGCCATCGGGAGTACGCCGTGACCGCCGTGTGCTACTTCATTCCGGGCGCCCTCTCACGCGGGCCGTTGGGACAACAAGAACTGCTTCGCCGGCAGGCCTACCTGCAGGCTCGCACCGCCGCCACGACTCGCGTGGAGGTACATGAGTCACCTGACGGACCGCCGTCCATTGAGTCGCCCGAGGACGAGGCTGCCGCGGTGCCGACGGTTCTCGAGGCGGTCCCCGACCTTGACGCGCGTGGTTTCGACGCCGTCATCGTGGGCTGTTTCGGCGATCCGGGTGTGAGGCAGGCGCAGGATCGTTGTGCTATCCCGGTTATCGGACCGGCAGCTGCGGCGTGTGCGGCGGCGGCCCGCGTCGCCAGCGCCGGGAACACTCCGCCCTTGTCAAGAGAGATGACGCGTCGTGAGTCCAATGACGCGCCTAGCCACGTTGACGAGAGTGATAGCGCCAGCTCAGAGGCTCGTCGATTCGGCGTGCTGACCATCGACGAGCGCGTGTGTCCGTTGCTCACCGATCTGATCCGCGGCTACGGCCTCGAAGATCAGCTCGTCGAGGTGCTCTCGGTCGATGTTCCCGTGCTCGAGCTGCGCGCCCGACGCGACGAAGTCATGGGCCGGCTGGAGCTGGCCGGGCGCGGCGCTGTTGATGCCGGCGCCGAAGCGCTAGTGCTCGGTTGCATGACCATGGGCTTCCTTGACGTCGCGGAAGCGCTGTCGGATCGCCTTCAGGTCGTGGTGATCAACCCTGTCGCGGCCGCACTGGAAGCCGCGGAGGCGGCAGCCGCCGGCTGAGAACGCACTCCCTGGCTCGTTGCTACTCGTGCGCTCGTGCCAGGCGCTCGGAGCGACGCGCGTTGGCACGATCCATCATCGCTTGTTCCTCGGGTGAATCCGCGACCAGGGCTGGCACCATGGTCGGACGTCCGGCGTCGTCGAGGCCAACGAATGTCACGTAGGCGGTTGTCGTACGCCGGCACTCTCCGGTGAGGGGGTTTTCGCCGCGCACGATCACCTTCACCTCCATCGAAGTACGCCCCACGCAGGTGACCTGGGCGTCCAGCATAATGATGTGACCGAGCGGAACGGGCGCCAGGAAAATGACCTCGTCAAAGGCCGCTGTCACCACGCCTCGTCGTGCGTGCCTGACCGCCGCGACGGCTGCGGCAATGTCAACCAGCTGCATCACGCGCCCGCCGCTCAGGGTGCCGTGCGGATTGGTGTCGTTGGGCATGACGATCTCGGTCATCTGCACCCGTGCGTCGCGCATGCGTCGAGAGGGTCGCTCGTCGGCCGCGCCGGGCTCCCCGCTTGCTCGGCCCGCGGCGGTTGCGTCGGCCGTGCCGCTTCCGGCGACCACCGGAAGACTCGAATCGTTGTCGCTCAAAGCTCCATCTCCAATAGGTCGGACGCGATGTCGGTCGCGGAGAAGATCGCCCGGGCCTCGTCGAGGAGCGGACGACTGTCGTAGTAGCGCGCTGAGATGTGGGTGAGAAGAAGTCGTTGGGCCCCGGCGTCGCGAGCCATGGCGGCAGCCTGAGCGGCGGTGCTGTGTCCGCGGGCGCCAGCTTCCTTCTCGAGGTCACTGCCGAAGGTCGAGTCGCAAATGAACAGGCTCGCGGCCGCAGCCAGCTCCACGGCCGCATCGCACGGGCGAGTGTCAACGCAGTAGGCCACTCTGCGTCCCGGGCGCGGGGGGCCCACGACCTGCTCGGGGCGAACCTCGCCACCCGACTCGAGCGGCACCGTCTCGCCGCGCTGTAAACGACCGTAGGCGGGGCCCGGTGGCAGGCCAAGACGGGCCGCTTCCTCGGTGTCGAAGCGACCCGGGCGATCCGATTCCACAAGGGCGTAACCGAGTGTCGCCGGACCGTGATCGAGCGAGCGGCACTCGATGTGATGTTCGTCGCCCTCGTGCAATCGTCCGCCCTCAGACTCCACGACCGTCAGTCGATACCCGAAGCGGACGCCCTGCACCTCGCCTATCGCTCCCAGATAGGCCCGCAACCCTGGCGGACCATACACGGACAGCGGCGCCTGGCGGTCACCGAGCGAGAGAGTCTGTAGCAGCCCTACGAGGCCGTTGACGTGGTCGCCGTGCAGATGGGTGATGCAGATGGCGCGCAGGCGTCCGAAGCGCAAACGTGCACGGCGCCATTGCAACTGGGTGCCCTCGCCGCAGTCGAACAGATAGGTGTCGCCCTCAATCTGCACGCCAACCGCTGGAGAGCGCCGGTGCAGCAACGGCACCGATGCCCCGCTGCCCAGAACGACAACCTTGAGCATGTGCTGGATGGTAACCCGCCCACCAGGCGTTCGTTTCGTACATCGACCGGTGGCGCCGGAACGCGGCCAGGCACCTCATGACCGCGAACGGACGCCGACCGCGGCTGCGTTACACTGAATGCGGAGACGACATTTTTCGGCGCCGAGCCCCTGTCGCGACCACCACCGCAGAGCCGCGTCTGGTCGCGGTCGAACAACCTAGGGGGGCGGCCCCTCGATCTCGGCGTCATCATCAGCGATCCAACTGCCAACGGATTCTGCCCCGGTGCAAATCAGCATCGTCGTTCCCGTCTACCGCGAGAGCGCCACACTCGAGCCGTATCTGACGCTGCTGGCAAGAATTGTGGATCAAGATCCCGACGTTGATGTGGTTGTTGTCGACGGAGGCAGCGACGACGGCACCCGCCAGCTTCTCGGCAAGCTCGAGCGCACGGGCCAGATCCAGATCCAGATCCACTCCACGGCCTCAGCCGTTGGCCCGTCGACGAGTCGCATGAGTTGGTTCGGCGCCGAGCGCGGACGCGCCAAACAGATGAATGCAGGAGCACGGGCCAGTTACGGCGAGATCTTGCTCTTCCTACATGCCGACACAGCGCTGCAGGCCGATGGCCTGCAGCAGTTGCGCAAGGCGATCTCGGCAGGGGCCGTGGGCGGCTACTTCCGCCTACGACTGGACTCTGACCGCCGCCTGCTACGACTGGCGGGTCGTCTGATTAGCCTCCGCAGCCGTCTCACAGGTGTGGCCAGCGGTGACCAGGGGATCTTCGTGACACGCAGAGCATTCGAACAGCTCGGAGGGTACGCCGAGCAGCTCCTGTTCGAGGACCTCGATCTCAGCAGGCGGCTCAAGGGCGCCGGCGAGGTCGCCGCGCTGCACGCTTATGTCGTCACTTCGGCGCGGCGCTGGGAGTCGGCAGGTGTGGTTCGTACGATCGTTCGGATGTGGCTGCTACGCATGCTCTACTACGGCGGGATGCACCCCGATCGGTTGGCGCGCTACTACGAGACGGCGCGTTGACCAGCTTCGCCATCGGGTACGGTCGAGCACGGGCGAGCGGCACGCTGTGGCGCTACGTCATCCGCGAGCTCGTCTCCCCCACCCTATTGGCTTTCGGCGTGCTCACATTCCTGCTCTTGATGCGCATTCTGTTGCGCATTTCGGAGCTTTGGATCCAGTTCGGCGCTGATCTGCCCGATCTGCTCTGGTCGATCATCTACAACCTGCCGCACATCATCGTGCTGACGCTACCGATGGCCGTGCTCGTGGGCGCGCTCATCACGCTGGGGCGCATGTCGGCCGACTTCGAGATCATCGCATTGAGGGCGGTGGGGGTAAGCATCTGGCAGCTCGTACCCCCGGTGATGACCTTCGGGGTGTTGCTGTGGGCGCTCAATGCCTACGTCTACGTCGTCGCCATGCCCTGGGGTAACGCGTCGATGCGCGAGCTGCAGTGGGATGCGGTGGCGAATCGAGCGTCCGCTGATGAGGTGCGCCCACGGGTCTTCAACGAAACTTTCCCCAATCATGTGCTCTTCATCGAGGACATCGTCGATCGCGGTGGCGAGCCGGAATGGAAGGGCGTGTTTGTGGCCCAGGTCGACGTCGACCCACCGCAGATCATGCGTGCGGCACGCGGTCGCACGCTTCTGGATGTCGAGAGTCGGACGACGTACTTGCGGCTCGAGGATGCCGTCCTGATCAATTCGCAAGAGGATCCCCGGCAGGTCACCCTGACTCACTTCGAGAGCCGCCAGTTCCAACTTTGGGCCGAGCAGGAAAACTCGCTGCTCGACGATATCGGCAAGACCGAACGCAGCATGACGGGTCCCGAACTGCACCAGGAGATCGCGCGGCGCGACGCTATGGGCGAACCGACGGCCTACCTCTGGGTGGAGATCCACAAGAAGTACGCGCTGCCTTTCGCCTGTGTCGTGATGGCGCTGATTGCAGTGCCATTGGGAGTTTCCGCCGGCAGACAAACCACCGCCACCGGATATGTCATGGCGACTGGGGTCATCATCCTCTACTACTACTGCTTCCAGTACGGCGAGCAGCGCGCCGAGGCAGGAGTGATCGGCCCGGCGATCGGCATGTGGTCAGGCAACCTCATCGTCGGAACGCTCGGTGCGGTTCTGCTCTGGAACAAGGCTACCGAACGGCGCTGGGGAATCGTCGCGCGCCTGCGCCCACTGATGGAACGCGCCGAGGATGCTGCGCGCAGCGGCTTCGAGCGTCTGGTGCTTCGCACTCGGTCGGCAACGGACGCGACCTCCGTCAACCCACGCCTGACGCGCGCTCGAGCCCTCAGTCCTCGCCAGCGGTTTCCGCGAACGCTCGATCGGTACGTTCTGCAAAGCTACGCAACACTCTTCGCGCTCACGTTCTGCGGGCTGCTGGCGGTGTTCGTTGTTTTCGAGGCTCTCGACAAGGTCTCGTACGTGGAGCATCCGGAGCTCGTGCCCACCTACCTGCGGGCGCGCCTGCCGTCGATTGTTTTCGACGTCATCCCCATCGCCGGCGTGGTCACGGTGCTCACGGTTTTCAGCCTCATGAGCATGCGCAACGAAGTGGTCGCCGCGATGACCGGCGGCATCAGCCTCTACCGACTGGCTCTGCCCATCCTGGTGCCGGCCATCGCGCTGAGTGGCGCGCAATACATGCTGCAAGACTACGTGTTGCCGTACACCAACCCGCGCGCAGAGGCACTCGAGAGCGAGATGCGAGGGTCTCAAGTGCGAACAGTCGCGCGCCAGCCCAACTGGGTGTTCAGCGCTGATAGCCGCATCTACCACTTCGACTCGTACGACAGTGTCGAACAAACTTTTTCGCGGCTACGTGTCTACTACCTTGGGAACAGCGAGAACGCCATCCCGAGGATGGAGTTCGCCGGCCGGGCACATTGGGACGCAACTCGGGAGCGCTGGATTGGCGAGAACGGTTGGAGGCGTTACTTCGTGACCGGAGGTCCGAACGGATCGATGTCCACGGCGCTCGAGGAGTTCCAGCTCCTCGAGCTGCCGATCGAAGAACAGCCCAGCTACTTCGCCGCCGATCAACGCTCCTCCGATCAGATGACCGCGATGCAGCTGCGCTCCCACGTCCAGCAGTTGGCCGACCGAGGCCTCGATACCCGCCGGGCTCTGGTGGATTTCCACATGAAGATCTCCTACCCGGCAGTCGCCTTCGTGATGACGCTAGTGGCGCTCCCCTTCGCCTTCCTGATGGGTCGCAAAGGCGCGCTGACAGGCATCGGCGTCGGCGTCGGCCTGGTGGTCGTGTACTACATCGCCTTCGGCGTCTTCCGCGCGGTCGGCTACGCCGGACAGCTGCCACCGCCACTGGCAGCCTGGGCTCCGCATTTGATGTTCGCGTGCTTCGCTGGTTATGCGGCGAGCAGCCTGCGGACGTAACCGGCCCTAGCCCGCGAACATAGCCGGCCTCGGCCTACGAACGCAGCAGACCCTGCGCAGTTGCGTACTAGTTGGAACCGGTCTCAGCGCCGACCGCGACCGGCTGGTCAGCTCCCGTGAGGTCCAGATAGTCGCTCACGGCCGAGGCCATTCGAGTCGATTCCCAAGGGAACTCGTCGCGGCCAAAGTGGCCGTACGCCGCCGTCTTGAGATAGATCGGCCGGCGCAGGTCCAGATGCTCGATCATACCCATCGGCGACAGCGGGAAGATCTCGCGTACCGCCGCGATGATGCGGTCGTCATCCACCCGTCCCGTGCCGTAGCTGTCGACCATGATCGACACCGGCTCGGCGACACCGATGGCGTACGAAAGCTGCAGCTCGAGGCGCTCCGCCACTCCGGCGGCGACCAGGTTCTTCACCACGTAGCGTGCCATGTACGAAGCCGTTCGATCCACCTTGGTGCAATCCTTCCCCGAGAACGCGCCGCCGCCGTGGCGTCCAATGCCGCCGTAGGTATCGACGATGATCTTGCGCCCGGTGAGGCCGCAGTCTCCCTGTGGGCCACCCGTTACAAAGCGTCCGGTCGGGTTGATGTGGTAGATCGTGTTGGCGTCGAGCAGCTCGCTGGGAATCACGGGAGCAATGACGTGCTCGATGATGTCACGGCGAATCGTCTCGTTGTCAGCCTTGTCGCCGTGCTGGGTGCTGATGACGACAGTGTCGACGCGCACAGGCACCGTGCCTTCGTACTGAACCGTCACCTGCGACTTGCCATCGGGTCGTAAATAGTCGACGACGCCCTGCTTGCGAGTCTGTGCGAGCTGCCAGCACAGCTGGTGCGCCAGCTTGATGGGCATCGGCATGAGCTCCGGTGTTTCCGCGGTGGCGTAGCCGAACATCAGCCCCTGGTCACCGGCGCCGCCCGGGTCGACTCCCATGGCAATGTCCCCAGACTGCTCGTCGATGCTGGTGAGCACCGCGCAGGTGTCGCAGTCGAAGCCGAACTTGGCGCGCGTGTAGCCGATTCTACGGATGGTCTCGCGCACCAGTTGCGGAATGTCGACGTAGGCGGTCGTCGAGATCTCACCGGCCACGACCGCCAGTCCTGTCGTCACCATCGTCTCGCAGGCAACTCGACCGGCCGGATCTTCGGCCATGATCGCGTCGAGCACCGCGTCGGAGATCTGGTCGGCGATCTTGTCGGGGTGGCCCTCGGTAACGGACTCCGAGGTCAATAGATAGCGTCGCGCGTTCGGCATCGGAGGCCTCCGCCGCGGCCGGTCTCGAGCGCCGTCGCGCGGTTGTTGGCGCGCCCTGAGCGCCGCGAAGAAGGGTCGGGCCCGATCCTTGGGCCATGTTGGCGCCCACTGCGAAGAATCGAAGTTAGGCTGTCATCAGCGAGCGTTTCCAAGGACCGGTTGTCTCCTGGGAACCGCTTTCACTGGTCCTGCTCGCACAAGTCGAAACGACGCTAACATGGGGTCTGGAGGGGGTCAATTTGGCCAACGAACGCGGTCGGGCGTCATCGCTTCTCGTCGATGAGCTGCCGCGCGAGTCGGCGCTGCTCCGCGGCGGAAGTCGCCTCGCCATCGAGCATGGAGAACCGTAGCCGCTCCAGTACGCGGCCTACCGCGGGGCCCGGCGAGCAGCCCATCTCGAGCAGGTCGTCGCCGCCGATATCCAGACGCAGCTCTCGCAGCTCGGTCAGGTAGCGCTGCACGTCGATGCGCATTTCCTCCTGTGTCGTCGTCGACGTGGGCCTTGTCATCTGCGCCGCCGGGTCGGTCTTCGCGGTTGGTCCGATCGGCCGCTGTAGTCGACCCACGAGCGCCGGAGCCAGCAACAACGTGGCGCCCTTCACTTGGCCGAAGATCTTCTCCAAGCAGCTGTTGAGCAGAGGTCCATCGTTGCTGCTCCTGGCTGTGAGCCAGGCCTCGACAGCGCGCCGCAATCGGGCTCCGCCGTCCACCAACGCCCGTCGCTCCCTGCGCTCGAACCGCAGGTGTCGGGCCAATCGCCAGCGCTCCTGCTGTTCGAGACCGGCGGCCAGAGCGGCCAGCACCAACGGCCCACGCTCGCGCACGTTGATTCCCGTTGCTTCTGCAGCCGCAGCCAGGTTCTCGAGCAGAGCACGATCGGCTGTGAGGCTCGGGTGGAGTGCGCCCAAGAGCTTGTGATCTTGCAGGGCCAGGGCCCCATCGACGGGCGCCTCGGTCAACAGCTTCAACAGCTCGCGCCGCAGTCGCTGGCCGCTCAGTGTGGCCAAATAGTCGCCATGTGCAGCCTCCTCGATGGCCGCTGCCGTCTGCTCCTCGATCTCGTATCCGAAGCGCAGCGCAAAGCGCAACGCCCGCAGGAGGCGCGTGGGATCGTCGGCGAACGAGCGCGAGTGCATGATCCGCACCAACCCGCGGCGCAGATCGTCGATTCCGCCAAGCGGATCCACGAGCCGTGACTCACTCGCGCCGGCGCCCGCGAGCTCCAAAGCGATGGCGTTGATGGTGAAGTCGCGGCGCTCCAGATCCTCCTCCAGGCTGCCGGCCTCGACCTGCGGCAGCTGACCGGGGCGGGCGTACACCTCTCGGCGGGCAGTGGCAATGTCGACATGCGGCTCAGGGATCGAGAGGCCTCGACGCAGCCCCTCTGGGCAATGCGGGCCGCGCGGCTCAGAATGCGGACCGGCCCACTCCAGATCGACCAGTTCCGGGAGCTCCACCCGCGCGCTCCCGAACGTGTGGAAGCGAGTCAGCGTACCGCCGCGGGAGCGCGACAGCGCTTGTGCCAGCGCCAGGCCGTCGCCAACAACCACGATGTCGAGATCGTGAGAAGCTCGACCAAGCGCGAGATCGCGAACCACCCCACCCACCATGTAGGCGCGCTCACCGCGCTCGGCGGCGATGTCACCGGCCGCGGTCGCGATCTCTCGCAGGGGTGGTGGCAACTGCGCGAGAAACGCCTCGGCGGCGCTCGAGACAGTGCTCAGGTCGTCGACGCGCGGCCGCTGGGCCTGATCAGGCCGTCCAGATCGTCTCCCCTCCCCAGATCGCTGGTTTGTCGAGCCACTCATCCAACCCTCGAAGACTCAGGCACGTGGATGGTACCGGTCGTAGACCTGCCGCAGACGGCTGCGGTCGACGTGAGTGTAGACCTCGGTGGTCACGATTCGGGCGTGTCCGAGCATCGCCTGCACCGCGCGTAGATCGGCGTCCCCCTCCAGGAGGTGGGTCGCGAAGCTGTGCCGCAGCACGTGCGGACTGACACGCTCCGAAGCGATTCCGGCGGCGATGGCGTAGCGCTTGACGAGCTTGCCGACCCATTGGCGGCTCAGCGGCTTGCCTCGGCGACCGAGGAACGTGTGGTCTTCGGTTGCCGACGGTCCGATTGCGGCGCGATGCTCGTCCCGATAACAGCGCAACCAGGTCACGGCTTCGTCGCTCAATGGCACGAGACGCTGCTTGCTGCCCTTGCCGCGGCAACGCAGGAAGCCGTCGTCCAGGTCAATGTCCGCGAGTCTCAGCCCGACCAGCTCCGAGACCCGCAGACCGCTGCCGTAGGCGACCTCGAGTAGCGCGCGGTCACGTACACCACCAGGATCGGTCGTGTCCGGTTGGGCCAAGAGCCGGTCCACCTCGTCGTAGCTGAGCGGCGCCGGCAACCGTCTGCGCCCCTCGCGCACCTGCAACAGCTCCGTCGGATCCACTTCAACGCGACCGCATCGCACGACAAAACGATAGAAACCCCGCAGCGCCGACATTCCCCGAGCGCGGGAACGTGACGTCAGACCGATGCGAGCTTCCGCATCGAGGTATCGACGCAGCTCGGAAGGCGCCACACCGAGCGGCTCGATGCGTTCGGAGCGGCACCAGGTTGCGAAGGCAACGAGGTCGGCGCGATAGGCGGCTACCGAGCGCGCGGCCAGGCCACGCTCCACGCGTAGGTGCTCGAGGTAGTCGGTGAGCCAGCCACCAAGCTCCTCGGACTCCGGACGCTTGCCCGCAGCGGCGGGCTCTTGGCTGATCGCTCTCGATGCTCCTGGCGCCCTTGACATCAATCGATGGCTTCCCGGTACCCGCCACGGCGCGTTTGCCGCGAATCGAGCAGGATTGTCACCGGCCCGTCGTTCACCAACTCAACCTCCATGTGGGCGCCGAAAATCCCGCTCTGCGCCACGACACCGGACTCGCGAAGCCGCTCGATCAAGCCATCGATCATCGGCGCCGCGAGATCTGGCGCCAGCGCGCGGACGAACGAGGGGCGCCGACCCTTGTGTGTGTCTCCGGCGAGAGTGAACTGCGACACCACCAAGATCTGCCCCCCGACGTCGAGCAATGATCGGTTCATGCGGTCAGCGTCGTCGGCAAAGATTCGCGTGTGCAGCAGACGCTTGGCGACGTAGTCGACATCGGACTCCTGATCGCCCTCGACCGCACCAACGAGCGCCAGCAAGCCGGGCCCGATGGTTCCCACGACCTCACCCTCAACGCGCACGCAGGCGCGGCTCACTCGCTGCAGCACGACGATCACCGGGCTAGTCCTCTTCGGTCCTTTCTCATGCGCGCTGGTTCCATCTGATGAGACCGGCGGCGGTGCCCCGCTCCGTGTCGGGGCTCCAGGGACGAGAACCGTTGGGCGTAAAGGCCCCCTACTGGTACGCCGAGCTCACCGCCGAGACGCGGAGCCCATCCGGCGCCACGGGCGTTGTTGGTCACGAGTCGTCTTCATCGTCCCCGGTGGCCGCAAGCGTATCAGGCAGCTTACGGCGCAGGCCGCCCCGTAGCTCCATCAACTCGGGTGCGCGCAGCACCGCCAACGCCGCGGCATAGGTCAGCAGGCCCAGCGCTACAGTCGCGGCGAGACCGGCGGCATCGCTCCAACCACCGTGCGCCGCGACCGGCATTGCGCGCGGTCGAACTCCCGCGACCACCCACGCCATTGCCCCCGCCGCTAGACCAATGCGGATTGCCGCGGCGAGAACTTCTTTCCCGGCCAGGCCGTTCAAACGGCCGCGCAACAGAAGGAGCAACACGCCGGCGTTGACGAACGTCGCGAGTGAGTTGGCGAGCGCGATGCCGGCGTTCGCCAACGACTCGCGAAGCCAGAGACAACCGGCGATGTTGACGACCATGGCCAGCGCGGCCGCCACCACGGGGGTTCGCGTGTCGCGCAGCGCATAGAAGGCGGGAGCGGTTACGCGAACCACGGCGATTCCCACCAGGCCCAAGCTGTAGCCCCACAGGGCCGCCGCCGTCAGCGCGGTGGAAGTACCGTCGAACCGGCCGCGCTCAAACAGAACGCGCGCGATATCGGTACGCAGCAGCACGATCCCCACCGTCGCCGGGATCGTCATGGCCATCACGTGTCGCAGAGATAGTCCCAACGTGTCGCGTAGTGCCCCCATGCGGCCAGCAGCACCGTGCTGCGACATCGTTGGTAACACGACCGTGGCAACGGAAATGACGAACACGCCGAGGGTGAGCTCGTTGATCCGCGACGCGTAGTAGAGCGACGTGACGCTGCCCTCTTGCAGCTCGCTCGCCAGTAGCCGCCCAACAAGGATGTTGATCTGCACGATGCTCACACCGAACAGCCCCGGCACCATCAGCCGCACGATGCGACGTAGCGCGGGGTCATCGAGATCGGCTCGCGGCCGCACCCGCATTCCGGCGCGGCGGACGAAGGGCACGAGAAAGGCCCACTGCAACGCGCCTCCCGCCACCGCGCCCACGACGATCGCGTAGACGGGCTGACGCAAATCGGCAAGCCAACCCACAGCGGCGCCGGCGATCATCGACAGGTTCAACAGCACCGGCGTGAACGCAGCGGCAGCGAACCGACCGCGGGCGTTGAGCACAGCCATCAATACGGCGGCCGAGGCGATGCAGATCAGATACGGGAAGGCGAGTTGGGTGAGCCTCACCGTGAGCGCCGTCTTGCCTGCGACGGACGCGTATCCGGGGTACAGCCACGGCACGATCAGTGGCGCGGCGAGGACCCCAGCCGCGGTCAGTGCCCCAGCAAACAGCGCTATGGCCGAGTGCAGCCGTTCTGCGAGGGCCCAAAGATGGTGCCCCTGGCGCTCCCGCGACTCGGCCGCGAACACCGGCAGAAAGGCGGCCGAGACGTTGCCCTCACCGACGAGACGGCGCAGTGTATTGGGGAGCTGGAAGGCGGCGGTCCAGGCGTCGCCCGCGGTACCGGTGCCCAGAAGCCCGGCGAGCATGGCGTCACGCACAAAGCCGGCCGCCCGCGAGATCAAGGTCATCGAGCCGACGAGCCCGGCGGCGCGCAGAATTGCGGCGGAGCCGGCCCCATCAAGTGTTTGACCCGCTACCGGTCCGGGCCTACTCTTATCAGCTTGGCCATCCGACACGGACAGTCACGCCCTTGCTTGGGGCTGGCCCCGTAATGAAATCGAAGCGAACGCGCTAGGGATTCTACGAACATGCCCAACATTGCATCCGCGAAGAAGCGTGAGCGGCAGAACATCGTGCGACGTGCCCGCAACCGCTCTCGCCTGTCTCGCCTGCGCGGCTCGCTCCGCAAGCTCGACGAAGCGATCGCCGCCGGCGACACAGCCGCTGTGCAAAGCAGCTGGAACGATGCCCAGTCGCTGCTCGACCAGTCCGCCAGTCTCGGTGTGATCCATCGTAACGTCGCGGCCCGGAAGAAATCCCGTATGTTGCGGCGCATCGCCGCCATGGCCAGCTGAGTCAGCCGACTCAGCCCAGTCGCCGCGATCCAGAGAGCGGCTCCCGACGCTCTGGGTCACGTGGGGCTCCCCTCGATAGACGCGCCGCGCCCGCTGGTGACCTCCCCTGCGTTGCACGCCTGCGCTCACGCGGCGCAGATCTGGCGGCAGAGAGTCTCGAGATGTCCGCGCGCAACGCGCTGACCATCGTTGCCTGGGCCGCGGGCCCCCTTTACGGCTAAATCGGCTCGAGCACAGCCGCGCAGCAGGCTGAGTAGACGATCTCGCCCGTCGGCGACACCCCTCGTGGCCTTCGTCGCCCGGGCGAGAATCACGCGGCGCTGCTCCCAACGACCACCGAGGCCCTCCATTGCCTCTTTTTGTGCACAGCCGGATCCCGCCAGATCGCCCGCGAGCACGAGTTGGCGGCAAACCCACGCCACCATTGCCAGCAAACGGATCGGCTCCTCGCCGTCGTCGAGCAGTCGATTGAGAGTACGGATGGCGTTCGTCGTGCTTCCGCCTGCCAGAGCGTCGGTAAGCTCGAAGACCGAGTGCTCGCGGCTGCGACCGAGCAGTCCCTCGAAGTCACGCGCTTGGATGTTCCCGGGCTCACCGACGTACAACATGACCTTCTCGAGCTCCTGCTCGAGCTGCGAGATACTTCGGCCGACGAGCTCCAGGAGCAGCACCACGGCGTCGCGATCGATCTCGAAACCGCGCGCCCTTACCGTGGCCTCGATCCAGCGTCGAACATCGGCCTCGCGTTCCGGCGGATCACATGCCACCAGCACCGCGTCGCGCACCATGAGCTTGTAAAAGGTTCGCCGCTTGTCGAGCTTGGTCGCCTCGAAGACAAGGCAAGTATCCGTCACAGGGTCCTGAAGATATCTCTCCAGCGCCGACTCGTCGGCGGTCGAGAGCACGCCCCACTTGTCGCACCCGTTCACCCAGATCAGCCGTGTCGGTCCTTCGCGATCGACGCCTGCGGTTGAAGCGAAGGAAAAGAGGGGTAACGAACGGGCTTCGTCCAGCACAGCCGCGAGAGAGCAGACGGTGCCGTCGAGGCGGACTAGGTCGGGGGTGGACGGAGCAGAAGGATTGTCTTTGTCCTCGCCCAGGAAAGTGCTCTGCAGCGCTTCGTAGGCCCGACGCCTCAGCGCCTGCTCCGCTCCCCACACCAGGTAGACCGGGGCGGCGCTCGCGGCGGCGACCGCCCGCCGCAGATCACCGACGTTGATCGCCTTGCGCGCGCTCGCACGACGCCCCGCTCCCGTTCCCGTTCTCGTTCCGTTGGTCCGCCGTGACTTGGCGCTCACCATGCTCCTTGTTCTTCAGACGCTCTGGCCCTGCCCGTGCCGTTCGACGGGACGGCGCAGAACCGGGAACGATCACAACAGTGCCGCCGCCGGCGTCGGTGGGAGAATCAGAAGCCCTCGAGGATGCTGGACACCACCGAACGTGCAAATTCCTCGGCGATCTCGTCGATGGAACCGGCCTCGATGTCCACGATGTCACCCGACACCCGTGGGAACTCGAACGTGCGCTGAAACAGGAAGGCGCTGTTGGTGAACAGAACGCGGTTCTGAACCATGTCCGTGAAGGTGACGCGCGCCTGAATCGTCACCTGCCAGTTATCAGCGTTCTGCGCACGGTCGATCCCGACCGGATTGACGTTGAAGGCCCGAATCTCGCCCCGCAGCACGGCGTCGGCACCCGACTCATCGCCGACAAGGCGAAAGTTGCCGCGCGAAACGAACTCGCGCGTCACGGCGTCGGTAACGCGTACGCCGAGCTCGAAGCGCGCCGTGTTGTTGGTGAACGTAGGAATCGCCACGACGCGGATGTACTCCGGAACGAACGAGCCGCGACCAACAAGCGAGTAGCCACACGATGCCATCGTGCCTAGGGCCAGTGTCGTCACCAGGGCCATCACTCCGAGATTGACGCCGCTCCCGCGGCCACGCGTCAACAAGCCCGCGACGGTTGGCGAGCGACGGCGCGATTGGGTCCGGACGATGGCGCTCATGGGCTCGTGACCAAGTTCAAGATCTTTCCGGGCACAACGATCGAGCGGCGCAGCTGACGACCCTCGACATGCGCGCGTATGACTGGATCGGCCATCGCCATCTCGGTCAGCCGCTGCTCGTCAGCCAGGTCCGTGGGCACCACCAGGCGACCGCGGAGCCGGCCGTCGACCTGCACGATCATCGTCGCCTCATCACTTTGCAGCACCGACGGGTCGTATTCCGGCCACGGGTATCGCGTCAGATCCTCGCTGTGGCCGAGCGTCGTCCAGAGCTCCTGCGCGATGTGCGGCGCAAACACCGACAGCATCACCGCCAGGCGCTCGAATGCCAGGCGGTACACCCAGCTGTGCTCGCCCGCCTCCACGATCGAAACCGCCTGGCGCGCGGTGTTGCAGGCGTTGGTGAGCTCCATGAGAGCAGCGATCGCGGTGTTGAATTGCAGACGTTCCTCGACGTCCCTGGTGACACGGCGCACGGTCTCGTGGACCTTGCGGTGCAGCTGGGCCAAGGGCTCGGGCAGCGACGGCCCGGCGTCCCCGAACCCGGCCTCCACAGGCGGCAAGCTCGAGGCTTCACCTTCGATCAGCTTCCACACGCGTCCGAGGAAACGCGCACATCCCTCGACACCGCGCTCGTCCCATTCGAGATCGCGCACGGGGGGGGCGGCGAACAACACGAACAGTCGGGTGGTATCGGCACCGTAACGCTCGACCATCTCATCCGGGTCAACCGTGTTGCCCTTCGACTTGGACATCTTGGCGCCGTCTTTGGTCACCATTCCTTGAGTCAGCAACCCGCGGGTGGGCTCGTCGACGGAAAGGAGTCCGAGGTCACGCAGCGCCCTGCAGAAGAACCGGAAGTAGAGCAAGTGCAGCACGGCGTGCTCGACACCGCCGATGTAGAGATCGACCGGGGACCAGGCGTCGCCCTCGATCTTGCTGAACGGCACCGTGGCGTCGTTGGGCGATAGATAACGCAGGTAGTACCACGAGGAATCGACAAAGGTGTCCATCGTATCGGTCTCGCGCCGCGCTGCCACGCCGCAGCGCGGACAATCGACGTTGACGAACGATTCCACGCGCTCCAGCGGCGAGCCCTGGCCGCGGTCGAGCGGAGCGTCCGCTGGCAGGACCACCGGCAGATCCTCGTCAGGCACCGGAACCACACCGCACGCCGGACAGTGAATGATCGGGATCGGTGTCCCCCAGTAGCGCTGCCGCGACAGTCCCCAATCCTTGAGCTTGTAGTCAATGGCACCGTGGCCGAAACCGAGCGTCTTGGCGTGCGCCGTCATCGTGGCGCGCGCGTCGGCGGTGCCCAAACCCGAGAACTCACCACAGTTCGACAGGAGGTGCCCCTCCTCTGAGAAAGGCAGGTCCGGAAGGTCGCCACCATCCGGTTCTGGGTCTTCCGTCGCCAAGCTGATAACCGGCCGGACAGGCAGGTCGTACTTGGTGGCGAACGTGTGGTCGCGCTCGTCGTGCGCCGGGACCGCCATGATGGCGCCTGTCCCGTAGTCCATCAGCACAAAGTTGGCCACCCAGATGGGGAGACGTTCACCATTGAAGGGATTGATGGCGTAGCTGCCCGTGAATACACCGTGCTTGTCGATGTCCTCGCCGCGACGAGCTCGACGCGGCATAGCCGCCAGTCGTTCCACCTCGGCGCGCAGCTCTTCGATATCCATGCTGGCATCGGCGCCGAGCTCACCGCCGTCGAGTAGCTCGCGAACGAATGGATGCTCTGGCGCGACCACCATGAAGGTCGCGCCGAAGATTGTGTCGACCCTCGTCGTGAAGATACGCAACTGGCCGTCCGACGGAGCGGCCTCCTCCGGCCCGTCGATCGCAAATGCGATCTCGGTGCCGCGACTGCGGCCAATCCAGTTGCGCTGCATCGCGATCACACGCTCAGGCCACTCCGTCAGCCCGTCGAGTCCGTCGAGGAGCTCCTCGGCATAACGCGTGATGCGATAGAACCATTGCGCCAGCCGCCGTTCCTCGACCTCGCTGTCGCAGCGCCAGCACCGCCCCTCCTCCACCTGCTCGTTGGCCAGCACCGTCGCGCAGGAGGGGCACCAGTTCACCGGACCGTCCTTGCGATAAGCGAGATCGTTCTCCAGAAAGCGCAGGAAGAACCACTGGTTCCAGCCGTAGTATTCGGGCTGATAGCTGGCGATCTCACGATCCCAGTCGTAGGAGAAGCCGAGGCGCTGAAGCTGCGCTCGCATAGCGTCGATGTTCTTTCGCGTCCATTCGGCCGGATGCGTCTGCTGCTCTATGGCCGCGTTCTCCGCCGGCAATCCGAGCGCATCCCAGCCGATCGGGTGCATCACCTCGTAGCCCCGCATGCGCCGATTCCGCGCTACCGCGTCGCCAATCGAGTAGTTACGGACGTGTCCGATATGAATGCGTCCGGATGGGTACGGCAGCATCTCGAGACAGTAGAAGCGTTCCGCCTCGCCACTTTCACCGGCCGGCGGCGTACGAAACGCGGCCGTCTCGCGCCAGTGCTTCTGCCATCGTTTCTCGATTTCGGAGTGGTTGTATTCGGCCATTGAGATTGAACTCGTTCTGGTCGTTCGACTGGCGAATGCTCAGGCGTGGGTGGCGGCAGTGGGTGGCGGTAACTCGGCCTCCTCTGCTTCGGGGCTTCCGCCAGTGGCAGCTTGTCGTGACGGAGGCGACTCTTGCGGGGCAGCGCTATCGAGATCCCAACCCGCACCGGCGCCACGGCTGTCGAGACGCTTGCGAACACCGTCGAGAACACCGTTGATGAACTGGCCTGCGCGCTCGCCGACGAAACGCTTGGCGAGCTCGATCGCTTCGTCGATGGCGACCGCGGCGGGCACGTCACTTGCGGCTGTGAGCTCGTACACACCCAGCCTCAGAATGCTGCGATCGACGATTCCCATGCGATCGGGCCGCCAGTTCGACGCTTGTTCGACGATGAGCGTGTCAATGAGCTCGATGTTCTCGACGGTCCCGCGCACGAGCTCGGTGGCAAAAGCGCGCACCTCGTCGAGGTCGCTGTGAGCCTGCCAGAAAAGGTCCAGGCAGCGATCGACATCGCGGCCGGTAACCTGCCACTGGTACAGGCACTGCATGGCGCGCTGGCGCCCGCGATGGCGGTATCCCATCGACTCAGCCGTCCCGAATCAGGTTGCAGGTTCCACGTCGTCGGCGACGTCGACGAACAAGAGGGCCATCTCGATAGCAGCCAATGTCGCCTCGGCACCTTTGTTCGAACGCGTTGTGAGCGCTCGACTCGACCTATCCGTGGCGCCCGCAATGCCCGAGACGACAGTGGTGGCGCTGGGACTTGCGATCGGCCGCTCGTCACCTACCTCCACGCCGGCTCTCGCGAGCGCCTGGCTCATCGTATCGCAAGTCAGCAACCCGAATGCGATAGGCACTCGAGCACGCATCGCGACCTCGTGCACGGCGATCGCTGTGGAGTGCGCCAGGACATCGAAGTGAGGCGTTTCGCCGCGCACCAGCGCTCCGAGACAAATCACCGCGTGCGGCGACATGGTGTCGATCAGCCGCTGAGCGCCCATCGGCAGCTCGTACGCCCCCGGCACGCGGACCACCCGGACGTCGTCCTCGGCAGCGCCGTGCGCCCACAGTTCCTCGAGCGCACCTTCCAGAAGACGCTCCGTCACGTTGCCATTCACGCGACACACCACGACGCCGAACCGGAGGCCGGCCGCAGCCGTGGAATCGAGTCGCTCGTCTCGCAGCTCGGTCATTGGCTGTCAGCGCTGGTAGAGGTTGACGTTACGGTTGTGCTCGACGAGCGAGCGCGAGAAGACGTGCGACCCGTCGTTGCGGGCCACAAAGTACAGATTGTCGGCGTCGGCCGGATACAGCACCGCGTCGATACTCGCCTCCCGCGGGTTGCCGATTGGACCCGCCGGCAGCCCCGGGTAGCGGTACGTATTGTACGGTGAGTCGCGCTCGAGATCGGACCGATGAATCACTCGCCCGCCCTTGCCGGCAAGCCACCGTGCGTAGAGCACTGTCGGATCGCATTGCAGCAACATCGAACGCTCGATGCGACGATGGAAAACTGCCGCGATCAGCGGTCGCTCCGCTGCCAGCTGCGCCTCGGCCTCCACCATCGAGGCGAGCGTGATGACCTCTCGCAGCGTCATCTCGAGCTCGGCGGCGCGAGCCTGGCGCGCGGGGGTCCAAAGAGCGCGCACCCGGCCCACCATCTCGGCAACGAGGTCGGCGGGTGTGGCGCTCCTGGGTGCCAGATAGGTATCGGGATAGAGATAACCTTCGAGCGAGCCCTCTAGCGCCGCAACTTCGTCGAGATCAGCGATCAGCTCCCCACGCTCGGTGGCGGCGAGCGCCTCGTCGGCCGGCCCGAAGCCGGCCTCAACCAGAGCCTCGGCAACTTCCCATCGCGCGATCCCTTCGCGGATCGTCACGGACTGCAATCGCACTCGCCCCGACACCAGAATCGTCGCGACCTGAGCCATGGATGGATCTCCGTCGAACGCGTATTCGCCCGCCTGCAAAGCTGCGGCTTCGCCTCGCCATCGCAGCCAGAGGCCGAACAAACGCGCCGACGAGATGATCCCCGAGCTCTCCAGTTGAGCAGCAACAGTGCTCGCCGAGGCCCCGGCCTCTACGACCAGAACGCGCGGCGCGGCGCCCGTCACCCCGTCGGCTGGAAACGGAGCGTCCACCTGACGCCGAAACCAGGCACCGGATCCCGCCCCTGCGGCAGCGAGAGTGAGGGCCAGCACCAGACCGGCAACGAGGAGACGCCGCATCAGATCAGCGGTCCCCGTCGGCGTCGCCCACCGCGGGACGAGTCGCGGTTTGCATCGTTTCCGAGCCCCGTTCATGGTCGAGGTACGCTTGCAGGATGACCGCGGCCGCGACGCGGTCGACGTTTTGGCGCCGCTTCGACCGTCGCGTGCCCGACTCGATCATGTGACGAGTGGCCTCGACCGTCGTCAACCGTTCGTCCGAAAGGACGATCGGAATGTCGAGCATTCTCTTCAGATCGGCGACGAGCTTCTCGATGCTCAATGCCTCGGGGCCGCGCTCGCCCGACATGCGCAGTGGCAGGCCAACGACAAGTTGACCGACATCCTCCTCAGCGATGATCGGCCGCAGGCGCTTGGCCAGCGAGCGCGCACCACCTCCCCCAGGCAGCGTGCCGAAAGGACGCGCCAGAAAGGCTGTGGGGTCCGACAGTGCGACACCGATGCGACGCTCCCCGATGTCCAGAGCCATCACTCTCATTCGATAGCGGTCTTCAGGTGAAGGAGGCGCGCGAGCACTGTCAATCTTAGTGCCCTCTACGGGATGCGCGCGACGCCCTCGAGCTGCTCATAGAGATGAGCGGCCGCGGCGAGGTAGCCGGCCGGCCGGCCGACATCGTAGTGACGCCCCTGGATCTCACGACCGGCGAGACCAGCCGTGGCGATCAAACGCTGGAAGGCCGGAACGTCATCCCATTCGCTTGGCGCGCCGCCGCTCGAAGCGGTGCCATCAGGCTGGCCGCGTGTCGCCTCCAGCGCCTCGTAGAATCTGTCGTCGACCACGTAGCGCCCACAGCCGCGTAGCACCCGACGGTCGTCGCCGCCGAACGCCCCGGTTTCCTTGTTCTGCAAGCTGAGCACGCGGTGCGTGCGTTTCGAGATCGCGGCGAGCTCCACGCCACCGACGTTGCCGAATAGAGCTCGCTCGCCAGGATCGACCCAGGTGAGCCCGAGCGAGCACATCCCCGTGAGCTCGAAGCCACGATAGACCTGCGCGATCGCCGGCAAGGAGTCGTCACCGGTCGAGATGTCGAACCAGTTGTCCGGGAGCAGCACCGCAAAAGGGCTGCCGCCGGTGAGATGGCGGCAGCGAACGAAGGCGTCACCGATGCCAGTCGGTCGGGGCTGCTCCACCCAGTGAATCTCGATATCCGCCAGCAGGCGACCGAGATCAACCAGGGCGTTGGCGTCGAAATGATCTGGATGGGCCTCTTTCCTGTTCGCGCCAGCCCCCCTGACAGCAGTCAGAAATGGTGGGCTGGTGCCTGTCGTGTCGGTCGAGAGGACACGGCCGGCGGCGTGCGCGGCGTCGATGTACGCACGCACCAGCACATCTCCCGGCGCGATCACGATGGCGAGTGCCTTGAGCCCGCTCTCGGCCGCTTCCATGAGCGTCCAGTGCAGCATCGGGCGCAGCCCGACGGGCAACAGCGTCTTGGGGACGGCGGTCGAGGCCGGTGCCATCCGCTGACCTTGCCCGGCGGTAGGAATAACCCCCCAGTCGATCATCCCGAGCGGACTCTCAGACCACTGGCGGCGATCGTCATCGGCACCATGCTCGCACCGGCCGCGGTCAACGCACGCTGAACTCTGTCGCGGTCGGTCGCGCGCTTCAAAAGAAAGAGCATGCAGCCGCCCGCCGCGGCCCCGCATCCTTTCGCGGCCCATGCCCCCGCCTCCACGCCGACCTTCTCCAGACGTAGAAGCTCGTTCGGTGCGAGACGATGATCCATCTGCTTCCGCGCTTCCCAGTCAGCCCGCATCGCGGCGGCCAGATCGGCGAATCGCCCGCGGCCCCCATTGCGCAGCGCCTTGGCGGCGCGGGCCGCGGCGTGCGAGATCTTGTCGAAACCAGCCTGGCAGGCTGAGTCACCCTCGATGCGGCGGCGAAACAAGCTCCAGTTCGACGGCCAGGAACGATGCGGACGGCCGCCGAACGCGAGCAACAGCCGACTCTGCAGCTGCTGTCGATCGATCCCGTCGGACGGATTCCGAACACCTAGCCCGCCGGCACTCACCCTATCGAGACGATGCCGCTCGATGCGGCCGGGTAGGTAGCGCAGCTGTTGCACTCCCCCGAACAATGCCGGGTAGTAATCCTGGATGCCCGCCGGGTAGCCCAAGACCCGGCATTCGAGATCGCGAGCCAGCGGCACGAGCTGTTCGCGATGCGCGCGCCGGGTGGCGAAGCTCGTCGATCGAGCAGCCGCCGTGGCTCGCCTCGATTCGCCTGGAAGACGCTCGAGAACGCCGCAGAGAGCGATCATCAACGCCGACGAGCCGCTGATGCCGCCTCCGGGCGGACCATCGACTCGTGTCGTCAAGGTGCCCGGGCGGACGGGGCCGAAGTGCCGAATTGCCGCCCGGGTCAGCGCGAAGGGGTCGCCGGACTCCAGCGAGTCGCTACGAACCTGGGCGGGAGTCAGCGTGGTCGCTACGTTGCGATCCTCGGATATCAGGTGCCACTTCTGTCCCGAGTCATTCGAGGTCGAGGTCGACGCAGACGCGGGCTCGTAGCGTGCGCGCGCTCGCAGCTGCAGCGCGACGTTCACTGTCGATGCGCCCGGATGCAGAAGGTAGAGCGGCCACAGATCAAGGGTGCCACCAGCCAGGTCAACACGCAGCGGCGCGCTGGCCTCGATCCAGGCCGTCATCTTCCGACTGAGCGCGTCCGTCCGGTCACCCACCAACCTCGCGGGTCACACAGCGTAGCGCTTTCCAGTAGCCGAGTGGCGGCACCGACTCCACGCTCTCCACCTGCAGCCCGGTGCGCGCGATCAGAGGTTCCAGCGGGAAGTCAGCGTGAAAACCGAGCAACTTCTCGGTTGTCTTGCTCAGCGCCCGCTCCCCGGCCGCGATCGCTTTGCGATTGGAGGTGAAGTGATTGAGCAGCACGATGGGCCCACCGGGAAGCGTCACCCGACGCATTTCGGCAAGCGTGCTGATGGAATCGGGAACAGCGGAGACGACGAAGGTAGCCAGCACGGCGTCGAAGCCGCCATCGGGAAAGGGAAGCTGCGCTGCGTCCCCTTCGACCAGGCCCATGCACCCGTGTCCAACCCGACCCAGCGCGCGCTTCAACATCGGCCGCGAGATGTCCAGGCCGACAACCCTATGGCCCCTTGGGAATTGCGCCAGCGAAAGCCCTGTGCCGACGCCAACTTCGAGAATACGAGCACCTGCCGGCTGCTCGAGCAGAGCGATCGCGCGCTTTCGAGCGCGCACGAACAGCGGGCCGAAAACCAAGTCGTAGACCTTGGCCCAACGCGAGTAGGCCTTTTGTACTTCGTCTAGCTCCATGGATCCGCCGCTACGGTGGCCTCTTGGGGCGTCAAGCGTACCTCTTTCTACCCGCTGCCCTGGACGCAGGCGATCATCGTCGCCGACAGAGCTTATCGCAGCTCGTAGAGGTCGCCATCGCTGGCCAGTCTCACCGGCCCGCGAAAGGTGTTAGCGGCCTCGGCCAACCACAGCTCACTTTGCTGGTCGGTGCACGGCGAGAGGTGCCCCAGGGCCAGTTCTCGAGCCTCCGCCAGACGAGCCACTTCCCCCGCCTGCCGCGCGCTCGAGTGCGGCGCTTCCAGCTCCGACAGCTCGGAATGCAGCCCGCCGCAGTCGTGCAGCAGTAGATCAACGCCACGACACAGCTCGGCGATTGCAGAGCTCGGCCTCGTGTCGGAGGAGAGGCCGAAGCTCGGCGGCCGCGCGCCGCTGCCAGTCGCTGCGCGAGCGACGCGCTCGTCGACGCGCAGCGCCAGCGTTTCGCGCGCGTGGTCGGCGGGTGTCGAGCGGATGCTCAGCGCAGACGTGACGTCTGCTCGCAACGCATCCTGATTTCGACCGAGATCGAGATCGACGGAATGCCCTGACTCGGGCGGCACGATATGGAGCGCCACCGGGCCATAGCGCGGTCCCTCGAGCCCATGCACGGCGATCATGGCTCTCACCGTGTCGAGGGTCTGGCGTGGGCCGAAGATATCCAGCTGATCTATCTGCTCAGCGATCGCCCGCGCGTGGAGTAGATGCGGTAGGCCATAAACATGATCAACGTGATCGTGCGTCAGGATCACGAGGCGGACGGCGGCAAGTGGCACACCGAACGTTGCGAGTTTGTGGACCACGGACCCGGGGCAATCGATCAGCACGCCGGCGCCTCTGGCGGACGCGGTGGGGACAGGCACCGGAGTAGCCGGCGGCCCTATTGTCCGACGCGTCGCAGCCGTCCAAGGCCCGCGGTCGGTTGCGGCCGCGCCTTCTGGCTGCACTGACGCGCGCCTCACCTCGGCCCGTGGCGTGTCGGCGTCGACCGCTTCGATCCACAGGCCGCTGGTGTCGCGCGTCGCGCTCGGCAACCCGCTGCCGGCCCCGAGCACGCGCACGTGCAGCACCGGGTTACAAGCCCGGCAGATCCGGCCCGGCGATCTCCGCCCGCGCCGCCTCCAATAGCCGGAGGTGCACGGCGCGCAGATCGCCGCCTTCCGAGTCGGCCATGCGGCGCTGCTGCGCGGCGCCGTTTCCCTTCTCGAGAATCTCGGTGATGGGATCGAGGTACGCCTCGGTGCCAAGCGAAGCGGCGGCTTCGCCGGCAACAAGGAGCATGCGGCGGACGTAATCGCGCATCGGCAGCACTTCGTCGATCTCCGGATCAACAACATCGGCATCGAGACCGAAGCGCATCCCCTTGAAGCGACCGTCCTCCAGATACGCGCGCGCCAAGCGCGGCTCTGCTTCGCCCGCACGATGACGATTGGCGTAGGCCACCACCAGAGCCTGTGTCACCGCGACAATCGCGGCTGTGCTGCGCAACGACGTCTGCACGTCACAGGCGCGCATTTCCACCGTGCCGTAGCTGGGGTGGGCACGAACGTTCCACCAGATGTGCCGCGCGGACTCGATGCTCTGCGCTCGCTGCAGCGCCGCAATCGTACTCTCGTAGTGTTCCCAGCTCTCGAGCCGGGGCGGAACCCCGGAGCGCGGAAACATCCCGAATGCGAAGGAGCGTGCCGAGTCCCAACCCGTGTCGCGATCGTCGAGAAACGGCGAGTTTGCTGCCAGCGCGATCAGCGGCCCAATCCACGCACGCAGGCGATTGGCGACGTAGATGGCGCGTTCGGCATCGTCGACACCAACATGGACATGCATGCCGAACGTGATGTTTCGCCGTGCCACATAGTGCAGCTGGTTGCGCACCCACCGGTACGCATCGGTCTTCACGAACTCGGTCTTGTCGGGATCGGCAAACGGATGAGTGCCGGTGATCCCCAAGGTCAAGCCGTGCGCCTCGGCCAGAGCCTGAACCTCGCGTCGGCGTCCGGCAATATCGGCCATACCATCGGCAACGGACCCCGAGACCCCACTGTTGACCTCGATGAGGCCCTGAATCAGATCGTAACTCAGGACACGCCGCAGATCCTCAGGCGCCGACTCGATCAGCCGATTGGCGGCGGGCATCAACGCCCCGGTTTCCGGATCGCACAGCTGATACTCCTCCTCGATGCCGAGGGTCGGCTGTGGACTCGGTGAAAAGGCGGTGCTCGGTTGGCTCATCAGGCCTCGAGGAATCGGGAACGCTGGAGTTTAGCAATGCCACCAGGGACCCGCTAGCCGACGACACCACCGCCTGAGAGCGGTCTTTCAGCCGTCATCATCGAGGCCAGGTTGGTGCCACGACGATCCGCCGCATGACGAATCTGCAGCGCCGTCGCGAGGGCCCGCCGCCCAGTGATGCCGTCGACACGGGGTTGGCGTCGCGCGTCCACACACTCGACGAAATCAGCAATCTGCCGCACCAGAGGTTCCGCACGGTCGACCGCCACTGGAACCGCCTCGATGCTGGCGATCCCGGCGTCGTCGCGTTGAAGACGAAAATGAGCGACCTGCTGCTCGCTGTAGTCGATCGAGAAGTAAGCCTCTGGCTGGAACACACGCAGCTTACGGATGCGGTTAACGCTGACGCGGCTGGCAGTGAGGTTGACGATGCAGCCCCCCTCGAGCTCGAGACGGGCATTGGCAATGTCGATCTCGGTCGAGAGCACCGGCACGCCTACAGCGCGAACCTCGATGACAGGCCGGTCGACCAAGGCGTGGATCAGGTCGATGTCATGGATCATCAGGTCGACAAAGACGTCGACCTCGAGGCTACGCTCCACGAATGAGCCGAGTCGGTGCACTTCAATGAAAGCCGGCGCGGTGGCGCGCTCGAGCAACGCTTCGACGGCCGGGTTGTAGCGCTCGATATGGCCAATTTGCAGAACTCGGTCGTGGCGCCGCGCGAGCTCGATCAGCTCGTCAGCCTGCTCCAGGCTGGCGGCGATCGGTTTTTCCATGAGCACGTCGCAGCCAGCCTCCAAACACCGCTGGCCGACTCCGTGGTGATCGAGCGTCGGTACGGCAACGCACACCGCATCGACCCGCTCGAGCAACTCGTCGAGGCCCTCGAAAGCGGGGCAATCGGATGAGACGGCAACGCTGGCAGCGCGCTCCGCGTCAGCGTCGTGTAGCCCGGCGAGAACGGCACCCGGAACGAGCCTCGCGAGCACTCTGGCGTGATGACGACCCATCGCACCCACGCCCACGACGCCGACCGAAACCGGCTTCGTCATGTCGCGTTGGGCACGCGCTCACCGGCGCCCACGGCGTTCCCCCTTGCGACGACTGCGATGCCGGCGGCGTTGGCGTCGGCAACAAGCTCGTCGCGATCGAAGAGCACGGTCACACCAGCCTCGATGGCGAGAACGCTGGCGCCAACGGAGCACATGGCTTCAATCGTGCCGCGACCAACCACCGGAACGTCAAAGCGCAAATCCTGATTCGGCTTGGCGACCTTGACGATCGCCGCGCCGACACCGCACAACGCGCCGGCGCGAGCAATGCAGGCATCGGTGCCCTCCATGGCCTCGACCGCCACCACCGCGCGCCACTTGACGACCACTGTTTGGCCGATGTCGAGGCCACCGAGTTGTTTGGCGATCTGCCAGCCGTGCTCGATATCCCGCTCTTCGTCGTCCGTCGGTGGGCGTGCGCTGAGGACGCCCTCGGCGGCGACGAACTGGCCCAGGTACGCGATGGAGCTCAGGAGACGGATTCCGGCGCCCTCGAGAACGTTGGCTACGGCGCCGATCAGCTCGTCGGTGTGAGCATTCGGCAGACCCGCAACGACAGCTTCGATTGCGCTGCCTCCCCCACCCTGCGAGGCGCCATCGCCGACTGCGCCCGGCGGCTCGCCGTCAACCGAGTCCGGAGCGTACACCTGCCGCTGCTCCACCTTCCCCGCCATGACCGCCTCGGTCACGCCGGCTTCGCGCCAGCTTTCGAGGAGGGCGAAGAATCCAGGCAGATCGCCCCAATCAAGCCAGGTCGTCCGATCGACAACGGACTCGAGCGCCGGATCGGTGATCCCGCGGATGGCGGCGGCCCAGACCGTGCGGCCGGCGCGCGCGGCCTCCAGCGCCGCCACACGCGGCATCTGCGTGCTCCCGGCGATGAGGGCGAGAGGAATCTCGGAGCTCACTTCCGACCCCCCCACCTCATCGGCAGCCGTCACCGCCGCGATCGGCCCATCGGGGGCCGCGCTAGCGGACGATCCCACGCTCACTCTCTTCGATGAAGCGGACCAGCCCACCCACCTCGGGGCTCGACAATCCGGCCTCCGCGATCGCCAGCCGTGCTTGCGAGACGTTGAGACCGTCTCGGAAAAGCAGCTTGAACGCCTTCTTGAGATCGCGAATCGAGTCCGTGGAAAAGCCGCGACGCTTGAGCCCGACACTGTTGAGTCCCGTCACTCGGACGTGGTTCCCCTGCACACTGGCATACGGTGGAACATCTTTGGTCACGCCTGAATAGGCCGCCAGGAAAGCATGTTGCCCGATACGACAGAACTGCTGAATGCCTGAAAAAGCGGCGATGAAGGCCCAATCTTCGACCACCACATGGCCTCCCAACGTCGCTCCGTTGACAAAGACCGACTTGTTGCCAATCTGACAATCGTGGGCGACGTGCGTGTAGGCCATGAACAGGTTGTCGGAACCGATTCGGGTAGCGCCGCCGCCACCGCGGGTGCCGCGGTTGGCGGTCACGAACTCGCGGAAAATGTTGCGGTCGCCACACTCCAGAATGGACCGCTCGCCTTGGAACTTGAGATCTTGTGGCTCGGTGCCGATGCAGGCATGCGAAAAGAGCACCGTCTCCGCCCCCAACGTCGTGTGTTCCCCCACCACCGCGTACGCATCGATCCGCGACCGGTCGCCGACCCGAGCCCCATCGTGGATGATGGCGTAGGGCCCAACGCTGACGTCGACGCCGAGCTCTGCGCCCGGCTCGATGACAGCGGTCGGATGGATACCGGTGCTGGTGGCGCCGGCGGCGCGGGCATCAGCATCGATGACATCGGCACCCACGTGGCCGCGCTCGGGCGGCTCAGCGGGCTGCACCCCGACGGTCGTCACTTCCACGTCGATCTCGCTTTTCATCATCGGCCGCCCGGATTCGTGTCGCTCAGGAGCTCTCATCCGTGCCCAGGTCGACCATCATCGACAGCAGTGTCGCACGCGCCGCCAACTCACCGTCAACGGTTGCCGTGCCCACCATCTTGCAAGCGCGGCTTCGCAGGGAGAGCACGTCGAGCTCGAGTCGTAGCTGGTCACCGGGCACCACCGGCCGGCGGAAGCGCACATCGTCGACGCCGGCGAGATAGACGTAACGATTGGTCATGTCCTCCTCACGCCCGGCGAGCAGCAGCACGGCGCCTGCCTGGGCGAGCGACTCGATGATCAAAACCCCGGGCATGACCGGGTTCCCCGGGAAGTGCCCCTGGAAGAACGGCTCGTTGATCGTCACGTTCTTGATTCCCACGACGCGTTTGTTGTCCTGAACCTCGAGAATCCGGTCGACGAGCAGGAACGGATAGCGGTGCGGCAGCGCCCGCAGAATACGTCCGATGTCGACGCTCATTCGACCGCTCTCCCGGACGTGTCGCGACGAGCGAGCTCGGCGTCGACCTTCTGTTCGAGTCGGCGCACCCGACGTAACAGATCGGGCAAACGGCGCCAAGCGCCGGCGACTCGCTTGAACAGGCCGATCTCCATTTGTGGAGTGCCGCAGACAACGGCCCCCGGTGATACGTCCCCGAGCACTCCGGTCTTGGCGGCTAGCATGGCTCCCCTACCGATCCGTTGATGACCCGCTGTGCCAACGTTGCCGCCCGCGATTACGCCATCTTCGAAAATCGTGCCGCCCGACAGCCCCACGAGGCCGCCGAGCGCGCAATCCTCCCCGATGTCGCAATTGTGGCCGACCTGCACGAGGTTGTCGATCTTGGTGCGAGAGCCAATCCGGGTCTCCGATAGCGTCGCTCGATCGACGCACGAATTCGCGCCCACCTCGACGTCATCGCCGATGACAACCGTTCCAATCTGCGGCATCTTGATGTGGGTGGCGCCTTCGCGAACATAACCGAAGCCATCGGATCCGATCACCACTCCAGCGTGCACCTCTACACGATCGCCGAGTCGGCAGCCGCGATAGATCGTTGCATTTGGATGCACCAGGCAGTCGTTTCCGATCACCACATCGGCCTCGAGCACGCACCCGGCACCGATCTCGCTGTTGACTCCCACCTGGGCGCCATCACCCAGCACGGCGTAGGGACCGATGGTGACGCCGTCGGCAATCTTGACGTCGTCACCAAGCACGGCTGTCGCATGTATGCCCAACGCGGCCGGGCGACGTGGGTGGAGATGCTGGAGCACCAAGGTCGCCGCGTGTCGAGGATCACGAACCTCGATGAGGACCGCGCTACCGGTCGTCGTCGATAGCTTCGCAGCGGCGCCGCGCGGGACGAGAATGACGCTGGCGGCGCAGCTCTCGAGTGCCTTCGCCGGAAGCGAGCGTCCGCCGACACAAAAGGCGAGGTCGCCAGCACCAGCTCTCTCGAGCTCGGCGACTGCGCGGACGACCGTCGCGTCGGAACTGTCGGCACCGCCAGAGGCCTCCGCCTCGTTAAGGAGACTCGTGACCCGAGCGCTAACGAGCCGACCATCGACGAGCGCGAGCAGCTCCGCGAGGGCGAGCACTAGCGGCTCAGCCTCAGAACGTCGACCCAATCGCGAACTCGAAGGTGGACGTCTCCTCTCCGACGTTCTCGAGAGGATCGAAGTTGTACGCCCAGAAGAAGCGGAACGGCACGTTGAACACGGGCGCGAAGATACTCACCTGAACGCCCGCGGAGCGCCGCATCTCACCAAAGTTGATGGATTCGTTCTCCAGCCAAGCCTGCCCGGCGTCGTGGAACATCGACACGCGGAGCGCGCTGGAGAGCTGGAAGATGTACTCCAAGTTGTACTGCAACGCCTTGGTACCACCGAGAATATTGCCGCGGTCGTCCATAGGGCCAATCGCACGCAACCGCGTGCCACGTACCGAGTTGCTGCCCCCAAGGAAGAAACGCTCGAAGATGGGGAGCTCTTCCAGGTCGCCCGTTGGCTGCCCGTAGCGAGCATCGATGTTGATCGCCAAGATCTGTTTGGGCTGGCGGATAAGTCCCGAGCCCGCGGAGCGGGTGGGTAGGTACACCGTGGTCCGGGCTATCGCTTTCCAGAAGTCGAGGGTGCCACCGAAGGGGCCCCCGGCGCGCTCGTACGACACGCTCGTTCGGGTGCCGCGTGACGCGTTCCACGGGTTGTCGATGGTGTTGATCAGCGCGAACGGTCGCACGCTGCTCGTCACCCGGCGCCCCTCGAAAAGAAACAGGGCGTTGAAGAGCGGATCCGACAGACTGCCGAAGGCGCTGCCAACGTTACCGATGTCGATGATCTCGTAGTTGTATTCGACGAACAGAGCGATGCTCTCTCGGCGATTCGTCGGCATGCCGAGGCGGGTCGAGAAACCCGTGCCCGACCGCTGGAAGTCCGGGAAGTCGATCGCGTCACGGAAGAGGTCGAGTCCGAACCGTAGCCGCTTCCCGAAGACGTAGGGGTCGGAGAAGCCGATACGAGCGTTGGTCCTTCGGCCACCGAACTGCCCCTGCAGCGACAGCGTCTGTCCGTAGCCGAACAGATTGCGCGTCGTGTAGCCGAACTGGACGAAGGCGCCTTCGAGGGCAGACAGTCCACCGCCAAATTGGATCTGATTGCGGCCGAGCTCCTGCACCCGGAGTTTCACGTCGACGGTGCCCTCATCCGGTTTCGTGCTCGGCGAGCCATCGGGGGTCTGGCCCGGCGGGGCGGTTTGGAGGTCGGGGGTTACGTCTTGGAAATAGCCGAGCTGGTAGAGGCGCTGGAGGCTGGCGACGTAGCTCTGCTGTTCCCAGCGCGAGTCCTCTTTGAGATGGATCGCTCGTCGCAGAACATGTTCGCGGGTGTGGGTGTTGCCCTCGAACTCGATCCGGTTGACGTTGTAGATGTCGTTCTCCGTTACCCGGAAAGTAAGGTTCGCCTCGGCGGTTTCCGGAAACTGTTCCGGCGCCGGTGCCGTCGCCACCTGCAAATAGCCAGCGGCGGTGTACATGGCCTCGATGGCCGTTTGAGCGAGCCGAATCTCGTCGACATTGACCACGTCGCCGGGCTTGAGGTCGAGCACCTTCAGGAGCTCATCGTCCTCGAAATGAGTGTTGCCCTCGACGTCCAGCTTGGCAATGCGGTACTGCGGCCCCTCATGGATCGGAATCATGAGCGAGAGTCGTTGCTTGTCGTCCCACCAGAGCGCGCGGTCGTCGTCGAAAACGCGAATCTCGGGCTCGCCGAAGTTGAAATCGAGAAAGCCCTGACGACGATACATATTGGAGATGCCGATCATGTCGGCCTCGAAACCCGCCATCGAGAAGCGATCCGACTTGTTTATGAACGACAAGAAGTGGTGCTCGTTGGTGCGTTTCATCGCCCAGCGCAGCTCGCGCTGGCTGAAGACCGTAACGCCCTCGAACATGACCTCGGAAATGCGGACCTCGTCGCCTTCGATGACGTTGAACACGGCGTCGACACCGGCCCCAAGCTCCGAGTCGACGATCTCCCGCGTTACCTGGACAAATTGCAGGCCACCCTCGCCCTGTAGCATCAGAGTCAAGATCTCGTCGGCCTCGCGCAGACGCTGCTCGTCGATGAAGTCGTCAACGGCAATCGGGCGCTCGAGTTGTTCCATTCGCTCGACCAGATCGTCACCGTCGACCTTGCCGGTACCCACGATGCGGACTTGTCTCAAGCGCGGCTTTTCTTCAACCTCGAGCACCAGCACGACGCCACCCTGCGTGCCCTCCTCCCAGCGCAGGATCAAATCGCTGAACCAGTTGGTGTTGAGCAGCGTCTGGTAGTCCTGCCGCGCCATGGTCCAGTCGAACGACTGGCCGGCACGCGTGGCCAGGTAGAAGAGGATGGTTTCCTCACCAACGGTGTGCTGGCCGTCTACACGGATCGCTTCCACCGTGCGTCCTTGCGGCTCTCGATTTACGAGATCCTGGGCCTGGACCTGCGTCGCGGCAGCGCACGCCATCACGGTGAGCGCAAGCCCGAGCGCGAGCCGGGCCGTGCGGGTGTGCGCTCGATTGCTGGGGCTGGACATCGAGTTCTACCCGGAGACGATCTCGGGACGTTGGTCACCCGATCCAGCCCGAAACGGAGGCAGGACAAGGCATGATAGCGGATCGCTAGAGTCTAGCGTATCGGCCGGTCCGCCGAGCGGCGCTCGAGCACTCCGGCGCGTGCAGGAAAAGCCTCCTCACAGGCCTCAATCGTGAGACGCAAGCGGGGCTCAATTGGTCGGCCCAAAAGAACGGCGGCCGCGGGGAAGCGCTGCGAGCGCGATCTATCGTTCTCCGACGCTGGCCTCGTCAGCCTGGACCGAGAGCGTTGCGTTCGGTCTTGCTCCTCGTTGACGAGCGCCTGAGTCGCTCACGATCCAGCTGCTCACGACGGGCGGGTCGAAGACCCGAGCTTCGGGCGCCGACCGCGCACGAAAGGAAAGCTCGATTCCAGACCCGTCGACCGACCGCTGGTGCTTGCTACGTTACGGCGGCAGCGGGCTCGGGGCTGCTGATCTTCTCGATCGTGAGATCGAGGCCAACCGCGCCTGCCGCGACCTTCACCCGGGCGCCACCACGGAAACGACCTCGAATCAGCTCTTCGGCGAGCGCGTCCTCGATGTGCTTCTGGATGGCGCGTCGGAGCGGCCGCGCGCCGTAGCTTCGGTCGCCACACGTAGTCTCGATGAGCCAGGTGTAGGCCTCGTCGGTGAGCTCAACGTGGATGTCCTTGGAGGCCAAGTTGACGTTCACCTCGTCGATCATCAGGCGAATGATTTGAACCAGGTGCTCGTCCTCAAGCTCATGGAACACGATCAGCTCGTCGAGCCGGTTGAGGAACTCCGGGTTGAACGTGCGCTTGACCTCATCGAGAACACGGTCGCGCATGTCCTTGAACGTGGCTGCCTGATCGTTGGAGCGGAAGCCAAGGCCGCCACGCTTCTGAATGAATCGCGCGCCGATGTTCGAGGTCATGATGACGATGCAGTTCTTGAAGTCGATCGTGTTGCCCAGACCGTCGGTGAGCTGCCCGTCCTCAAAGACCTGCAGCAGAATGTTGAAGATCGAGGGGTGGGCCTTCTCGATCTCGTCCAGCAGCACAATGCTGTACGGGTTGCGCTTGACGCGGTCGGTGAGCTGGCCGCCCTCCTCGTGCCCAACGTAGCCGGGAGGCGAGCCGATCAGCTTCGAAACCGAGTGCCTCTCCATGAATTCCGACATGTCGAAGCGAACGAGCGAACGCTCGTCACCGAAGAGGAAGCTGGCCAGCGTGCGGGCCACCTCCGTCTTGCCGACACCTGTGGGACCCAGGAGAAGGAAGGAACCAACCGGTCGACGCGGATTCTTGAGGCCCGAGCGTGAGCGCCGGATGGCGCGCGAGACCACTTCAACGGCCTCGTCCTGAGCGACGATGCGTCGGTGCAGGTGATCCTCCATGTGCACCAGCTTGTCGACCTCTTCCTGCCGAATCGAGCTGATCGGGATTCCGGTCCAGTTGGAAACGACCTGCTCCACATCCTCTGCGGTAACTTCGAGAGGAGGTACGTCGAGCTCGTCGTCGTCGAGGTCCGCTCGCAGGTGCTCGACCTGCTCACGATGTCGCTTCATCGCATCGCGAAAACGCGCCGCCTGCTCGAACTCTTCGCCGGCGATCGCTTCGTTGAGCTTGTCGGAGAGCTCCCGGGCACGCTCCTCGAGGTCCTTGAGGCGACGCGGCGCGGAGTTCATCGCCAGTTTCACACGCGCGCCAGTCTCGTCGAGGACGTCAATCGCCTTGTCGGGTAGGAACCGGTCGTTGATGTAGCGATTGCTCTGGTAGACAGCGGCGTGAAGAGCCTCGTCGGTGTACATCACACCGTGGTATTTCTCGTAGCGATCGCGAATGCCCTCCACGATGAGGATCGTTTCCTCCTCGGTGGGCTGATCGAGGTTGATTTCCTGGAAGCGGCGCGCCAGCGCTCGGTCTTTTTCGATGTGTCGTCGGTATTCGCGTGGCGTGGTCGAGCCAATGCACTGGATCTCGCCGCGTGCCAACGCCGGCTTCAGGATCCCAGCGGCGTCGAGCGAACCCTCCGCCGAGCCGGCGCCCACAAGTGTGTGCAGCTCGTCGATGAAGATGACGATCTCGGAGTTCTCGACGAGTTCCTTCATGATGGTCTTGAGCCGCTCTTCGAACTGACCGCGATACTTCGTACCGGCTACCACCGAAGAGATGTCGAGCTCGAGGATCCGCTTGTCGGCGAGGAATCTCGGCACCTCGCCGCTGACAATTCGCTGGGCCAGGCCCTCGACCAGCGCCGTCTTGCCAACGCCGGGCTCGCCGATCAGCACGGCGTTGTTCTTGGTGCGGCGGCAAAGGATCTGCACCGTGCGTCCAAGCTCGGCCTCGCGACCAATCAGCGGATCAAGTCGGCCCTTGGCGGCCATCTCGGTCAGATCGCGCGAGAACTCCGAAAGGAAGGGAGTCTCCTTCTTCTTCTCGCTGAGGTTCTTCTCCTTCAGCAGGAAGAGTAGGTCCTCGCGCGCGGTCGACAGCCGCATGCCACGCTCCACCAGAATTCGCGAGGCCAGTGACTTCTTCTCGCGCAACAGCCCGAGCAGGATGTGCTCGGTGCCGATGTACTTGTGCAGCATCTTCTCCGCCTCTTCGGCGGCGTACGCGAGCACACGCTTCGACTCCACCGAAAGCGGAATCTCCACGGAGGTCGAGATCTTCTCGCGTACCTCGGTGCGTGTCTGAATCTCGCCGCGAATCGAGTCGGATTCGATGCTGGCGCGCACCAACAGCTTGCCGGTAAGGCCGTTGTTCTCGCGAATGAGCCCGAGCAGCAGGTGCTCGGTCTCGATCGTTCTCGAGCCGAGCTGGCTGGCCTCGTAGCGCGCGAAAAAAATGACTCGTCGAGCTCTTTCTGTATAACGCTCGAACATCGTCTAGACCCCGGCTCCAGGTGCTACGGGGGAGGCCAACAGACGATTCAAAGAGCCAGGAAGCTCCACCGGATCGCCGAGCACCACCGAGCACGCTGCATAAAGCTCGCGGTGCCATGCGGCGCCGCAGTCGTCTGAGTATACAGGCGGCTCTTCCGAGCGAACAAGACGAACCTGTCCCGGGGTGTCTGTCGTTTTCCCACCACCACGTCGACTGGTGCCGCGCGACAGGGCTCGGTTCCCCCGGGCCCGATTCCGTCCCACATCGATCCCCATCATGACGACGACACCTCGATCAGATGACCTCGCGGCTGCATCTCGAGAACGCGATCGAACGGCCGGGTGAGCTCCAGATTGTGCGTCACCATCACGAGGGCTGTTCGATGCGCCTCGTGCACGCGCAGGAACATGTCCATCACGCGCCCACCTGTTTCCTGATCGAGATCACCGGTGGGCTCATCGGCCACGATCAGGCTCGGCCGCCGCGCGAGCGCCCGCGCAATGGCCACCCGCTGCCGCTCGCCTCCAGAAAGCTCCGCTGGAAAGTGGTGCCCCCTACCCTCCAGCCCTGTTTCAGCCAGCAATTCCGCCGCGCGCTCGTGGGCACCGCTCTTGCCGGCAATCAGCAGCGGCATCATCACGTTCTCCAACGCCGTGAACTCTGCGAGCAGATGGTAGAACTGGAACACCATGCCGATCTCGCGATTGCGAAAGGCGGCGAGATCATGTTCCGGAAGCGTGGCGAGATCTTGACCGCGGAAGCGGATCTCACCCGCGTCGGGTCGATCGAACCCGGCAAGTAAATGCAACAACGTGGTCTTGCCAACGCCGCTGGGGCCGACAATCGCTACCCGTTCGCCCTCGCCCACCCGTAGGTCGCAGCCCTCGAGCACACGCAGCTCGCCGAGCCCGGACGGGTAGGTCTTGGCAACCGCGCGAGCATCGATCAACACGTCCGCGGTGGGCACGGTAACGGCGTCAGCAGCGTTCGTATCGCTGGGTGCGGGCGGCTCTGTCGCCGTCATGCGGATCTCTCCGACACTGTTCATGTCAGCGGCTCGGCGAGCTACTCGTAGCGTAGCGAGACGACCGGATCGAGCCGGCTGGCCCGCCAGGCGGGATACAGGGTGGCGGCGAACGCCACCAGAACCGAGAAGGCGCAAACGCGCGCAAAATCCCAGGCGCGGACATCGAACGGGACATAGGACAGGTAGTAGATCTCCGCCTGCAGCGTGACGACCTCGTAGGTGTCGAGGAGCCACGACATGGCGACGCCGAGCACGCAGCCCAGCAGCGTGCCCAGCAGCCCGATTGCCAGGCCCTGCGTGAGGAAGATCCACAGGACGTCGCGTCGGGTGGCCCCGAGCGACATCAGGATGCCGATGTCGCGCTGCTTGTCCTTGATCATCAAGACCAGCGTCGCCACGATGTTGAGCGCCGCCACCATCACGATGAGGCTGATGGTCACGAAAAGCGCCAGTTTCTCGAGCTGCAGCGCCGCGAAGTAGCTGCGGTTCATGCGCTTCCAGTCCATCACGTAGTAGCCGTCGCCCAGCGCTTCCTCGAGCTGCTCGACGATGGCATCCGTGGCAAAGATGTCGTCGACCTTGAGCTGCACGAACGTCGCACGCTCGCCGACTTCCAGAAGACTCTGAGCTGCCTCGAGTGATATCAGCGCCCACGTCCGGTCGTACTCGTACATGCCGATATCGAAGATGCCGACGACTTCGAAATCGGGAGTGCGAACGTCGCCGCCGCCCCACGGGTTCATCGACTGCGCCGACGGCACGATGAGCTCGACGATGTCGCCAACACTCGCGAACGCGAGCTCGTCGGCCAGGTCGCGCCCCAGCACGATTCCCGGCAGCGAGCCGGGCGACCCGTAGGGACGCAGGAGACGCTCCGGACTCCCCTCGACGATGCGATCGAGCAGCTCGGTCGTCTTGGCCTCGCCACGCGGATCGATTCCCTTGAGCTGCACGAAGGCCGGTTGCTCGAGATTGCCCTGCAGGAGCCCTTGCAACAGGACCGTGGGAGCGGCCGCCACTACACCCGGCACGTTGCTGGCTAGCCGTACAACCTCGTCGTAGCCGGCAAAGGTGTCGTTGCCGAACTCCTGCACGAAGATGTGGGCGTTGGCGCCCATGATCTTGTTCTGGATGTCGCCCTGGAAGCCGGTCAGTAGAGCTAGAGCGATGATCAACGCGGCGACGCCGACAACCACGCCGAGCACCGAGACGGTCGAAACTACCGAGGTGAAGGCCTGCTTTCGCCGGGCTTTCAGGTAGCGAAACGCGACAAACAGCTGGTAGCGGCTCGTCAGCCACGAGGCGGGATGATCGCTCATCCGACCGACTCTAGCAGTCCACGAGGAGACAAGATAGGCCAGAGATGATTAACGGTGACTAAAGGTGACTCTAGCTACGATTTGGGACGCAGCAACGGGAAGAGAATGACATCGCGGATTGTCGGAGAATCAGTGGCGATCATCACCAGACGATCGACGCCAATGCCGATCCCGGCCGCCGGGGGCATGCCGTGCTCCAGGGCCGTGACGTAGTCCTCGTCAATCACCGGAGGCACCTCCGCAAGCTCATCGGCGCCGCGATTGTCGACCTGCTCCTGCATCCGGCGCTTCTGCTCACGCGGGTCGTTGAGCTCGGAGTAGCCGTTGGCGAGCTCCATGCCGCCGCAGTACAGCTCGAAGCGCTCAACCAGATCCGGCCGCTCGGGGTGAGCCTTTGACAGCGGCGAGATCTCGAGCGGGAAATCGATGATGAAGACGGGCGACTGCAGCTGCGATTTGACGAACTGGTCGAGCGCCCGCTCTTTCATCGCGCCGTGCCCCAATCCATCGGTGTTGACGTCGTGCGCGCTCAGGTGCTGCCGAAGCGCAGCCTCGTTCGCCACGACCTCCGGCTCCAGCCCGCCGAGGTCGACAAGAGCCTGATCCAGAGGTAGGCGCGGCCACGGCCGCACGACGCCGATCTCGTTGTCCTGGTAGTGCAGCGCCCCGGCCTCTGCGAGCGGATCGAGCACGTGGCCCAACAGCTCCTCGGCGAAGGTCATCATGATCTCGTAGTCCCAGTACGCCGCGTAGAACTCGAGCATCGTGAACTCGGGGTTGTGCTGCCTCGAGATCCCCTCGTTACGGAAGTTGCGGTTGAGGTCGTAGACCCGCTGCAGCCCACCCACGAGCAGTCGCTTGAGGTAGAGCTCGGGCGCGATTCGCAGGTAGAGGTCCAGCGACAACGTGTTGTGACGGGTGCTGAACGGCCGGGCTGCCGCGCCGCCGTACAGGGGCTGAAGGAGCGGAGTTTCGACCTCGAGGAAGCCGTTGCTGTCGAGGTGCGCTCTCAGCGTTCGCAGCACTCGGGCGCGCTCACGAAAGATCTCGCGCACTTCGGGGTTGGCGAGCAGGTCGAGGTAGCGCTGCCGGTAGCGCACCTCGACATCGCGCAGCCCATGCCATTTTTCGGGCAGTGGTCGCAGCGCCTTGCTGAGCAGCTCGTAGCTCTCGACGCGGATCGTCAGCTCCCCCGCCCGCGTGCGGAACAGGGTTCCCTCCACACCGACGAAGTCACCGAGATCTAGCTCGCCCCACGCAGCGAAGACTTCCTCGCCCAAGAGCTTCTGGCGCGCATGGCATTGTAACCGGCCCGCACCGTCGTCGAGATCGGCGAACGCTGATTTGCCGTGCTCTCGGGCCGCGACCAGGCGGCCAGCTATCCGGGCTCGGGGTGCCGCAGCGTCGAGCGCCTCGGCGTCACTCTCCTCGTACGGCGCGCGGACCGCCTGCAGGCTCCCGTCAACGGGAAACCGCGCCGGGAACGGGTTGACGCCGCGCGCTTCGAGGGCGTCGATGCGCGCACGCCGGGCGTCGAGGAGATCTTGTTCAGCCATTGCTCGAGCGACCGGAGTCGATCAGCTCTGGTGGGCGTTGATGTACTCGACCGCGTTCTTGACCGTGGCGATCTTCTCGGCGTCCTCGTCTGGAATCTCGAGGTCGAACTCCTCCTCGAACGCCATCACGAGCTCAACGGTATCGAGGGAATCGGCGCCCAGATCCTCGACGAACGACGCCTCGATGGTGACCTCATCGGCCTCGACTCCCAACTGCTCGACGATGATGCTTTTGACTTTGTCTTCAACGCTCATTCTGTGTGCTCCTTGCTGGATCAATTCCCCGCCGCTTTCATCAGGCTCTCTGACCTCGCCCGAACGGGGGGCGGACGTTCACATGCACATCCCGCCATCGACGCAAATCACCTGGCCGGTGACGTAGGCAGCATCGTCCGAAAGCAGGAAGGCCACGACCCCGGCGACATCGTCGCCCGAGCCAAGCCGGCCGAGCGGTATCTGATCGTGCAGCCTCTCCTGTGCCTGCTGCGGCAGCGCTTCTGTCATCTCCGACTCAATGTAGCCGGGTGCCACCGCGTTGACCGTGATGTTGCGGGAGGCCACTTCGCGCGCCAGGGCCTTGGTGAAACCGTGCACGCCGGCCTTGGCCGCAGCATAGTTCGTTTGTCCCGGGTTGCCGAGCAGGCCAACCACCGAACTGATCGAAACTACCCTGCCTTGCCTGCGGCGAAGCATGGATCTTAGCACGGCCTTGGAGCACCTAAAGACGCCTCCGAGGTCTGTCTGCATGACATCCTCCCAGGCCTCTTCTTCGAGGCGCAGCAGCAGGGCGTCACGAGTAATGCCGGCGTTGTTGACCAGCGCGTCAACGTGACCGAAGCCAGCGATCGCGGCGGCGACCGCGGCCTTGACCGACTCTGGATCGGCTACGTCGAGGGCGAGCGCAAGTGCCTCCACGCCGAGGGCCCGCGCCTCGGCGGCGACCTCCTCGCACGCTTCCTGGCGACGTGAGGTAACAACCAGATGGCTGCCGTCGCGGGCCAACCGAGCGGCTATCGCGCGCCCGATTCCCTGCGACGCTCCCGTGATGAGCGTGACCTTGTCCTGAAGCGGACCCTTTCGCGATGCGCCGCTCACGGCCTCCTCTTTCCCTATTCGATGAACTGAGCGCACCCGGCGCGCCCTGAAGTCTATTTTGACAGCGGTGAGCCCGTAGGCCGCGGGCGCCACCAATCCGGGCGCCGTTGTCAGGCGGCCACCGCTAGGTCTCCGCGAGCAGCGTCTCGACCTGTTCTGGAGTCTCCACACTGTGTATTGACGTGCCGCCGGCCGCGTCCTTGAGCGTTCGTTTAACAAGCCCAGCCAGAACGCGGCCGGGGCCGATCTCGGCGAAGGTAACGGTGTCGTCGACCGCCTTCGTCGCGTCGGATGCCATTCGCCGAACGCTCTCCGCCCAGCGGACGGGAGACGTTACCTGTTCGCCGAGATTTCTGCGCACCGTAGCCGCGTCGGCCAGCGGCTGAGCCGTCACGTTGCAGACCACCGGCACTCGCGGCGGTGAGATGTCTACCGCAGCCAGATCGGCAATGAGGCGCTCCGCCGCGGGCTCCATCAGGGAGCAGTGGAAAGGCGCACTGACGTTCAAAAGGATCGCGCGTCGAGCTCCGCGCTCCTTGGCAGCAACTACGGCTGCCTCAACAGCGGCTCGGTGCCCAGCCACCACCACCTGACCCGGAGCGTTGTAGTTGGCCGGCTCGACGATGCCCTGAGCGCTCGAGCCGGATCCGCCTGAGGCCTCGGAAACAGCCGCCGTCGCAGACATGCACACCGCGCGCACGACGTCGTTCTCGAGACCGAGAATGGCTGCCATCGCGCCTTCCCCTTCCGGCACCGACTCTTGCATGTAGCGCCCACGCGCCCGTACGAGCTCCAGCGCGGCGGCGAACTCCAAGCTGCCAGCCGCCACGAGCGCGCTGTACTGCCCAAGGGAGTGACCGGCGAGGGCACTCCAACGCTCGACGCCAAAGCCGCGGGCGGCGAGCGCACGCTGCAGCGCAATGCTGATTGTCAACAGCGCTGGCTGTGTGTTCTCGGTCCTACGAAGTTCGTCTTCGTCTCCTTCGAAGCAGAGGCTCGAGAGCGAAAACCCGAGCACATCATCGGCCTCGTCGAATGTGGCACGGGCTTCGGCGAACGCTGAGCACGCTTCCCGCCCCATGCCGACGTACTGCGAGCCCTGGCCGGGAAAAACAACAACAACCGACCTGTGATGTGATTCGCTCATGCCTCATCGCTTCCGGCGGTCGAAGCGGCAACCACCTCGGGTCCGTTGGGGCGGATCTCGTCAACTGAGTCCAGGGCTCCCGCCTGGTCGACCACGTCATGGTCGGCGGTTCGACCCGTTTGGGCGAGCAGATCCTCGATCCTCTCGTTGACCTGGTGACGTCGATACTCCAGCGCCACGCGAACGCCGCTGCGGATGGCCCGAGGGTTGGAGCGGCCGTGACAGATCACGCACAGCCCCTTGAGACCAAGCAGTGGCGCGCCGCCGAACTCGGCGTAGTCAACGCGACGCGCGAACGACTTGAAGGAGCCGCGGGCCAGCAGCGCTCCGAGCCGACCCGCAATCGAGGAGCCGAGCTCTTCGCGCAACAGAAAGCGCAGCGCGTCGACCGCCGCCTCGCTCGTCTTCAGCACGATGTTGCCCGTGAAGCCATCGGAAACGACCACGTCGGCGACCCCACGATACAGATCTCCCGCCTCGACGTTGCCGCAAAAGTCAATCGGCGCGTCACGCAGCAGCTTGTGGGCGCCACGAATCAGATCGTTGCCCTTGAGCTCCTCCTCGCCAATCGAAAGCAGGCCAACACGCGGCCGGTCGATGGCGAGAATCTCACGGGCGAAGTGATGCCCCATCGCGGCAAACTGCAGCAATTGGCTGCTCTTGGGCGCGATGTTGGCGCCGACGTCGATGAGCACCACCCTGCCGGTCTTGCTGGGCAAGACCACCGCGAGCGCCGGCCGATCGACGCCCACGAGCGTTCCGACAATCACCTTCGAGACGGCCATCACGGCGCCGGTATTGCCGGCTGAAACGATGCCGTCAACCTCGCCGTCGCGCAGCAGACGCGCCGCGACGTGAATCGACGACTTGCGCTTGCGGCGCACCGCCGTCGCCGGAGACTCGTCCATGCCGATGGCCTGCTCGGCGTGAACGATCTCGATGGCCAGGCCGGCGCCACGGTCGCCGAGCGCGCGGACCAGCCTCGGCTCGTCGCCAACGAGCACGACCTCGGCATTCAATTCCCGCGCGGCAAGAAGCGCGCCGTTGATCGGGTGCTCGGGGGCATGGTCACCCCCCATGGCGTCGACAGCGATCTTCATGGTGATGGGTGTCCGGGCGACGAGCCGAGCCGCGAGTCGCGCCACCCGCAGGCCAGCGGGCGGGTGACTAGATCAGATCTAGTCGTCGTCGGTCTTGACGACCTGGCGGCCGCGATACTGGCCGCAGTGCGGGCACACCCGGTGCGGCTGCTTGGGACGTTTGCAGTTCGTGCACACCGAGATGGCCGGTGTACGAAGCGCGTCGTGCGTGCGTCGCTTGTCACGACGCGTGCGCGAGTGCCTTCTTTTCGGTAGGGCCACGATTTGCCTCGGCTCGCCTGACGGCGTTCGAAATAGGTTTGGGTTGGTGCCGCCGACTACAGCTGGTCGCGAAGCGCGGCCAGCCCGGCAAGACGCGGATCGCCCGGCGCAGCACAGTCACACGAACGCTCGTTGCGATCGCCGCCACAATGCGCGCACAGACCCTTGCAGTCATCCTTACAAAGGAGCTGCATGGGAACAGCCAGAAGCACCTGCTCGGTAAGTGCGGCGCGCAGGTCGAAGCTGCTCGACGAGTAATAATCGACGTCCAGCTGCGTACCGTCAAGCTCACCCTCCCCAGGGGCCGGACTTTGCTCCACCGGGAGGTAGAGCAAGTCGAAGCGCTGCCGAAGCGGCAGCGTCACTCGCTTCAAGCATCGGGTGCACGAACTCGGGGCCGTGGTCTCGACGTCGCCACGCAGCCGGACCTCGGCGGCCGACCGTGAGAGAGCCACGGAGTAGTCGATCGTGACGGCGTCCAGCACAGCCCCGAAACCGTCGATCGTCGTCCTGCCCGAGCGACGTACGACCTGCGCACCGATCTCTTCGATCGGAATCGTCAGATCCGAATCCGCCGACCTCGTCGGACTCGGCACGCGACTGGTCGAGTCGGAAACGTCAGGGTTCACAGGAGACACAGAATCGCCGCACATCGTGATCGCTCAGGACCGTCCAGGAGCAGCTAGACCGTTGACTCAGCTGGCTGAGGAGCCGCCGATGCCGGCAGGCGCTTGTCGATCATCGCCACGATCGTGTCCTTCGAGCCGGCGCCAACCATCTGATCCTGCACCTGACCGGCGGCGAAAACCAGCAACGCCGGAATGCCGCGAACGAAGTAGCGCGCGGCAACGTCACTGTGCTCGTCGACGTTGAGCTTGCCCACCTTCAACCTGCCGGCGTACTCGCCGGCGACCTCTTCTACGGTCGGAGCCAACATGCGGCACGGGCCGCACCACGGCGCCCAGAAATCAACCATGACCGGCACATCACTCTGCAGAACTTCGGCCTCGAAGTTCTCCGACGTCAACTCTACAATCTGCTCGCTCACCCCAAGTCCCCCTTTTGTCCGCTTGTTGGCGGTTCTGAACGCTCTACCTGTGCTTCGAACAGGCGCTTGCCGCTGGCCACTACGTCGCCCGACCACCCACCGCTTGACGGATGTACTCGATGATCTCTGTTGTCGTCGTTCCAGGCAGGAAGATCGCTCCAACGCCGCGCTCGCTCAGCGCTTCGATATCGCGCTCCGGAATGATGCCACCGACCAGCACCTTGATGTCGCCGGCGCCCTCCTCCTCGAGCAAATCGAGGATCCGCGGCACGATGTAGTTGTGGGCGCCGGAGTGGATCGACAGCCCGATGATGTCAGCGTCTTCCTGAACCGCCCCCTGGACGATCATCTCTGGCGTCTGCCGCAGGCCTAGATAAATCACTTCCATCCCGGCATCGCGCAGCGCGCGCGCCACGACCTTGGCTCCGCGATCGTGCCCATCGAGCCCCGGCTTGGCAATGATCACTCGAATGCGTTGCGCGGCCATGCCTGTACTCCGTCTCCAGCCCGGGTTCCGACGGAGGCTCTCCTGCGATCCCCCGCGGTGCCCTTCATCTGGCTCTTTCTAGAAAATAGGCGTCTCGCGATACTCGCCGAACACGTCCCGCATCGTCCCGCAGATCTCCCCCACGGTGGCGTACGCATGCGCCGCGTCCATGATCCGAGGCATGACGTTCGCCTCGCCGGCCGCCGCCGCATGCAACGCATCGAGCGCAACCCGTACGGCTTGGTCGTCACGCCGATCCTTCAATCCAGCGAGACGCTCCACCTGCTGTCCCTCGGCGCTGTCGTCGATATACAGGTACTCGATCGGCTCGCCGTAGTCGGTGGTGTGAGCGTTCTGTCCCACGATCAGTCGTCGTTGCTCTTCGATCTCCATCTGGTAGCGGTAGGCGGCTTCCTGAATCTCGCGTTGCGGGAAGCCCTCCTCGATCGCCGCCACCATGCCACCCATGCTGTCGATCTTGTCGAAGTAGTCGCGCGCCTCGTCGGCGAGGTCGGCGGTGAGCGCCTCGACGAAATAGGAACCACCTAGCGGATCGACGGTATTCGCCGCGCCACTCTCGTGGGCTATCACCTGTTGGGTTCGCAGCGCGATGATGGCGTTCTCCTCGGTTGGCAAGGCGATGGTTTCGTCGAGCGAGTTGGTGTGTAGCGACTGCGTGCCGCCGAGAACAGCGGCGAGGGCCTGGAGCGTCACCCTCATCACGTTGTTACGCGGTTGCTGGCCGAGCAACGAAACGCCCGCCGTTTGCGTGTGGAAGCGCAACCACCAGGAGCGCGGGTTCCTCGCGCCGTAGCGTTCGCGCATGGTCTGAGCCCAAAGCTGGCGAGCGGCGCGGTATTTGGCGACTTCCTCGAACAGGTCGTTATGAGCATTGAAGAAGAAGCTCAGCCTCGGAGCAAAGGCATCGACGGCGAGGCCCCGTTCCAATCCGAGCTCGACGTACTCCATGCCATCACGCAGCGTAAACGCGAGCTCCTGAGCGGCGGTCGAGCCGGCCTCGCGTATGTGGTAGCCAGAGACGCTCACCCAATTCCAGCGCGGTAGCGTCTCGGTGCACCATTCGATGATGTCGCCCATGATCCGCATCGCTCCACGCGGCGGATAGACGAAGGTCTTCTGCGCGATGAACTCCTTGAGCACGTCGTTCTGGATCGTGCCGGAGATGACGGACGGGTCGATTCCCTGCTTCTGCGCCAGAGCGGCGTACATCGCCAGCAGCACGCATGCCGGATGATTGATCGTCATCGAGGTCGTGACCCCATCGAGCGCGATGCCGTCGAACAGTGTCTCCATGTCCTCGAGCGAATCGATCGCAACCCCCTGCCGGCCCACCTCGCCGCGCGCCAGGTCGTCGTCGGAGTCGAGCCCAACCAGTGTCGGGTGATCGAACGCCACCGATAGTCCCGTCTGCCCGTTGGCCAACAGTCGCTTGAAGCGCTGGTTGGTGTCCTCCGCGGTGCCGAACCCGGCAAACTGCCGCATGGTCCAGAGCTTGCCGCGGTGGCCGGTCGGATGAACCCCTCGGGTAAAGGGATACTCGCCCGGCATGGCGACGTCAGCGTCGAGCTCGACGCCCCGCGCGGTCAGGTCGTCGGCGGTGTACAGAGCCTCGACCGGGCGCCCCGACACCGTCATGAACTCGTCGGAACGCTCCGGCCGGCGCGCGACAGCCGGTTCGTAGGTGCGCTCCATCCACGCCTGCTTCACGGACCAGGCGGTGCCGTCGCTCGGCTTGGCGGGAACTGCGGCGACCGAGCTCGGCTGCGGTACCTCGTCGAGAGTTGTGGGTTTCTTCGGCATGCCGATCGCTCTCCGGCCTCGGGCAGTCTGATGTCGAGCAGGCAACGCGTGACTCTCACGGAGCAACAAGAGGGAGCACGATACCGCGACGAATTATCCCATACGCCGCCGAATCCGCCAGTTCGGCTGTCCGGCTACGCGAGCCTCTCCCCGACTACTTGAGGAGCGATCGAGCGATCACGAGTCGCTGGATCTCCGAAGTGCCCTCGTAAATGGTCGTCACACGCGCGTCGCGGTAGTAGCGCTCGACAGGGTAGTCGATCACATAACCGTAACCACCGTGCATCTGACCCGCGGTGTAGGCGGCGCGGTTGGCGAGCTCCGACGCGAACAGCTTCGCGATCGACGCGGCACGCGTGTTGGAGCGCCCCTGGTGGCGCAGATGAGCAGCGCGTAGATACAGCAGCCGCGCGCCCCTGATCTCCGCGGCCATCCGTGCCAACTGATTGCGCAGCCCCTCGAACATTCCGAGCGCACGGCCGAACGCGTCACGCTCACCGAGATAGTCACGTGCAACCTCGAGCGACGCCCGAGCAATTCCGGTGGCTTGCGCCGCGATCCCGGCGCGGCCTCCATCGAGGCTATCGAGCGCGATGTTCAGCCCCTGACCCTCTGCACCGAGACGGTGCTCAGGCCCCAAACGACAGTCATCGAACGCCACCTGGTTGGTGACGGACGAGCGCAGACCCATCTTCTCTTCCTCGTGGATGACCGAAACCCCGTCCATGTCGCTGGGCACGACGAACGCCGAGATGCGCTCGCGCTCCGCGTCGGGGTCGGTTACCGCAAACACCAACATCGAGCCGCAAACCGAGCCACTGGTGATCCACGCTTGTAGTTCCACTCAGCACATAACCGTTGCCGTCGCGTCGCGCCCGAACCCGTATGGACGCAGGATCGGAGCCGACCTCCGGCTCCGACAGACAAAACGCGCCCAACCACTTGCCAGCGGCACAGGGTCTGAGCCATCGGTCGCGCTGCTCATCGGTGCCGTATTTCAGGATAGGAGCGCAGTAGACCGAGTTTGTCACCGAGATGGCGACACACGTCGAGGCGTCGCCACGAGCGAGCTCCTCGAGGGCCAGGCAGTAGGCAATGCCGTCGAGACCGGCGCCTCCCCAGCGCTCGGGAACAACCATCCCGAACAGACCGAGCTGTCCCAGTTGTTCGAAGACCTCGTGAGGAAAGCGCTTCTCGCGATCCCAAGCCGGGGCATTCGGTTCGATCTCGGCGACGACGAACTCGCGCACGGTGTCGCGGATCATCTGCTGATCGGGCGTCAGACCCCAGTCCATCGCTGCTCCATCTGCTGCTCGTGACTCAATCTGGCGACACCATCGGGTTGCCAAGCTGCCAACACTCAACCACGTACTGCAAGCCGCGATGGATGCGCGTCAATCGAGCTCTGGCAACAGCTGCGCCGCAAGGTGGCTGAGCTGCTGCTCGTTCGTACCGCTGTGCAACTCGAGCAATTTCGCGTCGCGATACGTCCTCTCCAACGGATGGCCGCGCCGAGTGGCACCGGGGCCGACTACCTGAAGCGCGCGACGAGAGGCCCTTACCGCTGCCCCCGCAGACAGCAGCCGCGCCATGGCGGCGCCACCTGCGCTGTATCCTCCGGTATGGTTGACGCAGTTGATGCCTTTGTTCCCATTGGCCTCGTTGTTGTCGCCTTCCCACGCGGCATGCCAAGTGGAGAGCCGCGCAGCCTCGAGCTCGGTTGCACAATCCGCCAGTGCCCACTGCACGGCTTGCGAGCGATCAACTCGATCCCCTGCGTCCCGACGTCGCGTCACATCGTCGATCGCGATCGCCATGGCACCCGCACCAATGCCCACCGCGTGGGCCGCCTGCGCCACTCGCAGCATGTCGAGAATGGCGCCCGCGGCATCCGAATCCGTATCGCCATCGAGACGCGTCGCCGCGGCGCTCACAAGCCGCACGTCGGCCGTGCCGCCGCCGTTCCAACCCATGAGATTTGCGGGCTCGCTAACGTCAACCCCTGCTTGTGACACCTCCACCAGAAAGACACCCGTGTCGAACTCCGCTGAGCCGTCGGCGATGTGCGTTCGCGCGGCAGCCAGGAAGCGTGTCGCGTAGATCGCAGCCGGTACCAGTTCGATCTGGCCGTCGATTCTCCAGCCGTCGCTTTCGCTGGCCGTCAATGCGATCGTATCGAGGCCAAGCGGCACGCAGAGCGCCCCCGGCTCGGGCTCGCTCGGCCTGTCGGGCAGGCCAGCGTCCCGAGTGGCGAGCTCGCCCACGCCGGCGTAGGCGACCACCAGCCCGACGGCCGCACTGGCTCGCGACAGTTCCTCGGTGACAAGTGCAAGTGCCAAGAGTGGCGCTACCTCGCCGTCTCCGATCGGCGTCCGCAGCGGCAGAAACCCTTCGGACGTGAGCTTCGCGAGCAGCTCCGTCGGAATCCGCAACTCGGTCTGGAGCGCCGCCGCCGCCGCTTCGACTTCGATGTCGACGGCCGTGGCGCTAGCGCGAGCACGTAGAGCCTCTTCGGACTCGTTCAGCAGTGGCTCCATCAGCGGGGCGTCGCCAGGTCAGGGCTTACGGTTGACGAGCTCGCGGAGTTCCTTGCCAGGCTTGAAGAACGGCACGACTTTGGCCGGCACGTGCACCCGCTCGCCAGTCTTCGGATTTCGCCCCCAACGAGGCTTGCGCTGGCGGAGCTTGAACGTGCCGAAGCCTCGCAACTCAACCTTGTCACCCTCGGCGAGCGACTCGACGATCGACTGAAAGAAGGCGTTCACTACCTGCTCAGAGCTCTTCTTGCTGAGCTCGGAGATCGCGGCAACCTCGTCAATAAGGTCGGCCTTGGTCATCAACCCCTCCCTCTACGAACGCGATGCGATCAGGCGCTGTCGCCCTCAGCCTCGCCCTCGGAGGCATCCTCGGCCTCGACGGACTCTGCCGCGGCTTCTTCTGGCTTGGGGTCTTCCGTTGGCGCTGCACGCCCAGTCAGCTTGATGGCGCCAACGAGATCGCCGAGAGTCATCCTGCCATCCTTCTGGTAGCGACTCGTGGGCGCGTCCGCGGCGCGGGGTTCGCCGCGCTCCCGATCCCGATCCCGATCGCGCTCCACGGGCATCTCGCGGACCCCATCGCTCGAGTTACGCAACGACAACGCGATCTTTCGCGAGTCGGTCTCGATCTTGATGATCCGCACCTCCAGGGATTGCCCGACCTTGAGCTCGTCCGAGGGGTCTTTGACATGCTGATCGGAGATCTCCGAGACGTGGAGCAGACCCTCGAGCCCGTCTTCGAGCTCGACGAACGCACCGAAGTTGGTGAGCTTGGTGATCGTCCCCTGGAGCATGTCGTCCACCTCGAGCTGCTCGCAGAACTGGTCCCACACGTTCGGACGCAACTGCTTGAGACCCAGCGAGAGACGCTGGCGCTCGACGTCGACGTTGAGAACGGCGACTTCGACCTCTTGCCCCTTCTGCAGGACCTCAGAGGGGTGCTCGACACGCTTCGTCCAGGACATGTCGGAAATGTGGATCAGACCGTCGATGCCATCCTCGATTTCGACGAATGCGCCGAAGTCCGTGAGGTTGCGTACGCGCCCGTTGATGGTCTGGCCCTCGTGGTACTTGTCGGCGATCATGCGCCACGGGTTCGGTTCGGTCTGCTTCATGCCGAGCGAGATCCGACGGCTATCCTCATTGACGTCCAGAATCACGATGTCGACCGGGTCGCCAACCTGAACCAGCTTCGAAGGGTGCTTGATGCGCTTCTTCCAGGTCATCTCGGAGATGTGCACCAGGCCTTCGACGCCCTCCTCGAGCTCGACGAAAGCGCCGTAGTCGGTGAGGCTGACCACACGCCCTGCCGTACGGGCGCCCGCCGGGTACTTCTCGGTCACGCCGATCCACGGATCCTGCGTCAGCTGCTTGTAACCCAGTGAGACGCGCTCACGCTCGGCATCGAAGCTGAGGATCACGACATCGATCTCGTCGCCGATGTTGAACATCTCGCTCGGGTGCGAGATACGGCCCCACGACATGTCGGTGATGTGCAGCAACCCGTCGATACCACCAAGATCCGTGAAGCAGCCGTAGTCGGTGATGTTCTTCACGACGCCCTTCAGGACGTTGGCGGCGACCAACTTGGTGAGCGTGATTTCCTTCTCGGCCGAACGCGACTCCTCGAGAACCGCCTTGCGAGAGACGACGACGTTGGCGCGTCGCTTGTTGACCTTGATGACGCGGACCTCGATCGTCTCGCCGCGGAACGCTTCGAGGTTGCGCACTGGCCGCAAGTCAACCTGCGAGCCCGGGAGGAACGCCCGCACGCCGATGTCAACCGAAAGCCCACCCTTGACGCGGTCGGTGACGACCCCTTCGATCGTCTCGTCGGCGTTGAACGCGTCCTCGATCCGCCCCCACACCTTCATCTTCTCGGCCTTGTCGCGCGAGACGATGACGTTGCCGTCATTGTCCTCGCGGCGCACGAGAAGAACCTCGACCTGGTCGCCAGCCGCGATGGCCAGCACGCCCTCGGCGTCCCTGAACTCGCCGATGTTGATGATGCCCTCGGACTTGAACCCGATGTCGACGATCACCTCTTTTTCGCGAACCTCGATGACGTTGCCCATCACGACCCCGCCCTCGCTGAGGTTCCGCAGGCTCTGGTCGTAGAGCTGCATCATCAGCTCGGCGTCGACGTGGTCGTCTCCCTGCGCTTCGAGCATTGCCAGAAGATCGGGCGAGTCGGAAGCTGTTGGGGCCGGCTCGGCGGCGGCGGCGTCGGCCGACTCGGCGGCGGCGGCGTCGGCCGACTCGGCGGCAGCGGCTTCGACTGCTGCGGCAACGGCTTCGACGGGAGCGTTGCCTTCTTCGGGATTCTCGGTGGGGATCTCGCTGGGGTTGGCGGACATGGTTTGAGGTTGATCTCCTGACCGACTGGCGATCACTGCGTTAGGCGCGCGATTCCTTGGGAGTCTTCAAAGCCTCGTGTGAGGCCTCGCGACACGGGCACCATCGCAGACGCGCATTCCGCGGCCGTGCTCGGCGTGTCCGACGTGAGCTGGGCGTGCTCGACAAGCCGTCCGCTCGTGACCGACCTGTAGGCACACCAAGGCCCCGGAGCATACGTTCCCCACGAGCCTTTCGAGTAGGCTGCTAATGTTAGGCGCGACCAGGTCGAGTGTCAACGCGAGAAACGCCTGCTGCGACGCTAAGGAAAGTCACTATGGACACCCACGCCCACCCACTCCTTGCCAAGGCCGATCGCAGGCACTCGAAGGCGCTAGCCGCGCTGTGCGAGGCGTTTGTCGATCACGGCGAGGAGTCGCCGTACGCTCGCGTCGACAGCCTCTTCGCTCGTGTCCACCGGCACCGCGTCGAGCGCGCGCTGCAGTGGCGACGTGGCTCGCGTCCGATCGCGATGATCGCGATCGCGAACATCCGCTGTCACCGCGGCGGCGCTCTCAGGCACGCCTGTAACGCCCAGCTGCGCCGCTCGCCGCCGCAGACGCTCCGATTCGGTCGCCGTAACGAAGAACTTGACGTCGGCGTCGGCCATCACCACGGTTCCGATGTCGCGCCCCTCCACCACCCCGCCAGCCGCCGCCAACTCGCGTTGACGAGGTGCCAACCACGCCCTCACCTGTGGCAGCGCCGCGACCTGTGAGGCGTGCAGTCCCACCTCCGGTGAACGCAACTGCTCGGTGACATCGTCGCCGTCGCAGATGACGGCGAACGATCCAGGCGCGCAGCGGAAGCTCAAACGCGAGCGTGCCGCGTCGACCAACTCGTTGGGCCCGTCATCGGAGCCGAGATCGGGCCGAGGTTGGAGCTGCTGCCACACCCAGGCCACGGCGCGGTACATCGCTCCCGTATCAACGTAGGGCACCTTCAAGCGCTGCGAGAGTGCGCGTGCCAGTGTCGACTTGCCCGCACCGCTCGGCCCATCGATGGCGATTCTCGGATTGCGCTCCGGGCCTTCTCGCCGTGGGGTCATGAGCCTACCCTCCGCTGCCCGCCATCTGCATGAACCGGCAGACCGCAGCTGCGTCGGAGAGTCGCCAACTCGCTTCCCGAGATCCGGCGGTGGCACCCCGAGCGCAAATCGCCGAGCCGCAGCGGGCCGATGCGCACGCGCACGAGCCGCTGCACGCGTCGGCGGCAAGCCCGGAACATACGACGAATCTGCCGATTCTTGCCCTCGTGCAGCAGTATCCGGTACACGACAAGCTCTCGATTGCGGGCAGCTCCGGCCTTCGATTTCGACATCGCCTCGGGGCTGACGGCCGTCCACAGAGCGAGAGGCCGCTGCAGGCCGCCGCGCGAGCAACGCCGGATCGAGCACGGCAGCAATTGCTGTCCGCCGAGCAGCATGCCGCCGCTGAGCTGCTGGATCTCCGCGGCGCTCAGCGCCCGGTCGACCTGCACCTGGTACTCCTTGTCGAGAAGGCCGCCCGGACGCGTGATCGCGTGAGTGAGCTCGCCGTCGTTGGTGACAATCAACAATCCCTCGCTGTCCTTGTCGAGACGACCTGCGGGATAAAGACGCTGCTCAAAGTCACCAGCGACAAGATCGATCGCCGTGCGCGTGGCGTGAGGATCGCTCACTGACGTCACCACGCCGCGCGGCTTGTGGAGTGCTAGAACCACGATCTCTTCGGGCATCAACCGCCGGCCGTCGACCTCAACGCGGTCGACCGCAAGGTCCGCCCGGGTGCCAAGCTCACGAACCACCACACCATTCACGGTTACACGGCCGGCAACCAGAAGTTCCTCGGCCTTGCGGCGCGACGCAACGCCAGCGCCGGCAATCAGACGTTGCAACCGTCGCGGCCCTTCCGGCCCCTGCGAAGTCTTCAGGCTCGGCGGGCCCGGCGAGCCGGGCAGCTCAGCCTCGCTCAACCCGCTTCGAGGAGCTCCTGAAACTCTTCGGGCGCCGGTAGCTCCGTCAGGTCGCGCAGGCCGAAGAGCTCCAGAAAAGCCTCGGTGGTACCGAATGTGAACGGACGTCCGACCGTGCGCTTGCGTCCCGCAATCCGCAGCAGGCCGAGCTCGCGCAGGCGTCTCAACACCGACGACGGATCGCGCCCGCGTATCGCACCGATCTCGGCGCTGGTGACGGGCTGCCTGTAGGCGACCACCGCCAGCGTCTCGAGCAAGGGCACCGAAAGCCGCGAGCGGCGGTCGACGCGTCGCGCCACGCGAACCCATGGGTCGAACGAGGGTCGTGTGCCCAGGCGATAGCCGCTCGCAACCTCAACGACCTGCAGCGCCGAGCCCTCGCGCTCGTAGCGCCGCGCCAGCTGGCTGCAGGCGTCGTGAACGACGGCGATCCAAGCCTCACGCCACGGCGTCGCCGATGCAGCGGAGCCCTCGAGCGCCTCGGGGTCCTCGCCGTCAGGCGGCGCGACCGACAAAGAAGCTCCATCGCCGCCGGGTTCTGGTGACGCTGCACGCACCGCAGTCGACGCGATGGCCTCATCCAGCCGCTGAACCTCGTACAGCACGTCGGCGATGTTCATCGCGCTCAGTGGCGCGTCGGCCGAATAGAGCAGAGCTTCGACCGTCGGGATGATGTCCGCCGCCACGATGGCGTCGCCAGCTTCGATTTCGATCGCCGAGCCGCTCTCGGTTTTCGCTGCTTGCAGGTCTGAGCTCAATTCAGTGCACGACCTCGTCTACAGACGGCCCGTCGGCATCGAGGGCAGCGTCGAGCTCGATCGCCTCTTCGGCGGCCGCCACCACGCCGGCCTCGCCCACAGCCGCAACCTCGGCCGGCTCGGTCTCAGAGGCGCCACTCGTCGGCCTCCCGGCACCCGGGAAGATCATGATGGCGCCGCACGCTCCCTGCTGGAAGGCGCGAGCGTCCGCCTCGCGGATGAGATCGAGCAGAGCGAGAAAGGTCGCGATCAGCTTGCCGCGCGGCACCCCGGGGGCAAACAGCTCCTCGAACGGAACCGGCCCACCCGACGCCAAGCGCACACGGATCGCCTCGGCACACGCTTGCACCGAAAATTCCTCGCGAGCGAATGCCATGACCTGTTGCTCTGGCGCCCCTTCGAGAAGCCCTCTGAAAGCGGCCACGAGGGCGAACAGGTCGGCCTCGAGGACTTGAGGCTCATCGTCGCTCGCGTTCAGTGGCTCGGCGTCGCCGCGGAACCATACCGACGCGGCCTTCGTTTCGTGGTTGCGTAACTGCTCGGCCGCAAGCCTGACCACCTGATGCTCAACCAGGCGCTGCAGCAGCTCCTGCTCTTCCAGAGCCGCGGCCTCGGCGTCGGCGCCGGTCTCGGGACGAGGTAACAGTGACCGCGCCTTCATCCGCGTCAGCGTTGCCGCAACATCCAGAAACTCGCTCGCTGGCTCGAGGTCGATCTTCTGCAGGAATTCGAGCGTCTTCAGGTACGAGGCGGTGATATCGGCAAGCGGCAGCTCTTCGATCGGGACTTCACGGGAGCGCACGTGATGCAGCAACAGATCGAGCGGCCCCTCGAAGAGCTCGGTATGGACGACGAACTGCGCTGAGGCTTCGGAGGCAAGCGTCATCGTTACAGCACGGTCAGCATGAACGCGACTCGGATTACGGGGCGGATGATCTGCCCCAGCATCCCCGACCAGATCAGCAGCACCAGCAGCATGAAGCCGTAGGGCCGGATTGCCCCGTAGATCCGCTCGACCTTCTCGGGCAGCAGCGCGGTGAGAATCCAAGAGCCGTCGAGCGGTGGTATAGGGATCATGTTGAACGTGGCCAACAGGACGTTGACGATGAGCGACATCTGTAGAAGGCCGAAGAGCGGTGTTGCGAGTGAATCCGGCACCATCGACATCGGCCAGGAATCCGAGATCAGCGCACGCACGAGGATCAAGCTCGCGATCGCGAGAATCACGTTGCTGATGGGCCCGGCGGCGGCAATCCAGGCGTGGTCCCGCTTCGGATGCTTCAAGTAGGACGTGTTGACGGGCACCGGCTTCGCCGCCCCGAACGGCGGCAAACCGGCCATGATCATCATCGCCGGGAACAGCACCGTCATGAAGGGATCGATGTGTGCCAGCGGGTTCATGGTCACGCGCCCGAGCTCACGCGCCGTCGGGTCGCCGAGACGATCGGCAGTCCAGGCATGCGCGGCCTCGTGGAACGAGAGCGCGAAGAGGAACGCGATGACCTGATTGACGATCGCGCTGACGTCCATGGGCTACTTGCCTCTCGGTTCTTCTGAATGAGCCGATTCCGATGAAAGAGCCGGTTCCGGCGATGTTGTCGGCCGAATCGTCATCAACTCGGCGGCCGTTCCACCGGATTCGTCCGCTCCGAACAGGTCGTGAAGGCGCACGGCCAGGCGTGCACCTACCACAGGCTTCAGCTGATCGATCCCGGCCTCACGCACACCCCGCACCGACCCGAACCGCCGCAGCAACGCCGCACGTCGCTTCGCACCGATCCCGGGTATCCCGTCGAGCTCGCTATGCAGCATGTTCCTGCTGCGAACAGCCCGATGATAAGTGATGGCGAAGCGGTGTGCCTCGTCGCGCACCTGCTGGACAAGGCGCAGCGCGTCAGGCGACGGAGCCAGTTGAATCGGCGCAGGCCGACCCATGACGTAGAGCTTCTCCTCCCCCTTCTCGATCGCCGCCAGCGGTTGTTGCTGCATGCCGAGCTCGTCGAGCTCACGCGCCGCCGCCCCAAGCTGACCCCGGCCGCCGTCGATTAACAGCAGATCGGGGGCATCGATCTCGCCCTGACGCACGCGCTTGAAGTAGCGCCGTACGACCTGCGCGATGGAGGCAAAGTCGTCCTGCCCAGTGAGGTCACGAATACGGAACCGCTTGTACTCCGACTTCTCTGCGCGACCGTCGCGGAAGGAGACCAGACTGGCGACAATCTGGCTACCCTGAAGGTTGGAGGCGTCGATGCAGCGAATCGTCGCCGGCGGGGAATCGAGATCGAGCAGATCGCGCAAGGCCTCCGCGCCACGCTGGGCCGCGCCCGCCAAGTAGCGGTTGTTGAAGGCGAGCTCGGCGTTCTGTCGGACGAGCTCGAGGAGCCGGCGCTTCGAGCCTCGCTGCGGAATCAATAGACGCACGGCACCACCACGCTCGACCCTCAGCCAGCTGGCGAGAACCTCGGCGTCGGGAAGATGCATCGGAATGCAGACCTCCGCGGGGATCGCCGTGCCGCCGTGGTAGTACTGCTGCACCGCCGTGGTCAGCAGCGCCGTGTCGTCAATCTCGCCGACATCGTCCCAGAAGAACTGCTTACGTTCGACGACCAGGCCGCGGCGCACCAGAAAGATCTGCAGAGCCACCTTCCCGGACATCGGCGACTGAACCGACTCGAGGCTCTGCGCGCCATCCCGACGGTCGCCGCCACGGTGAAAGGCGAACAGATCGCGGTCGCCAAGGTCCTTGGCGGCTATCTTCTGTTCGTTGGCGCTCTCGCGAACCGTGTCGAGCAGATCGCGGTAGTGAGCGGCGCGCTCGTACTCTTGACCCGAAGCGGCCTGGTGCATCTTGCTCTCGAGATCGACGGCGAGATCGGCGCGGCGGCCGTTCAGGAAAAGCTTGGCCTCCTGGACGATCTCGGCGTAGCGCGGCTGGTCGCAGAGCGATTCGACACACGGCCCAGCGCACTCACCGATGTCGTAGTAGAGACAGGGGCGATCCCAGGAGCCGTCGATGTCGATGTTGCAGGGGCGCACGCCGAAGTTGCGGTAGGTCAGGATCTGCGTCAGCCGCGCTCGCGACGCCGGAATATAGGGTCCGAAGTACGAATCGCGATCTCGAGCGCGTCCACGGACAAGCTGCAATCGCGGGAACGACTCGCTCTCGGTAAGCCGCAGGTGAGGGTGGTTCTTGTCATCGCGTAACAGGATGTTGAAGCGCGGCTGGTTCTGCTTGATGAGGCTGTTCTCGAGAGCCAGGGCTTCGACCTCGGAGTCGGTGACGATGACCTCCACGTCGACCGCTGCCTCGAGCATCCGTGCCTGCTTGCGTTCGTCCCAGCCACCACGCAGATGTGAGCGCACCCGATCTCGGATGCGCCGCGCCTTGCCAACGTAAATGGTGCGCCCGCGGACGTCCTTGAAGAGGTAGACACCCGGTTTGCCGGGCAGCGTGTCGACGATCCGTGCAATGGCCTCGGCGGGCATCAGGCGAATCTCAAGGTTCGCTGACGCAGACGTTGCACGTCATCACGCAGCTCGGCGGCGCGCTCGAACTCGAGGTTCTCGGCGGCCTCGAACATCTCTTTCTCGAGCGCGCTGATGCGCTCGTGCAGCGCCTTGATGTCGAGTGAGCCTTCCGCGGAGGCTTCGTCGCGTTCCAGCTGGTCGAACAGCTTGTCAGATGTGTGATCGCGCGCGAAGAACTTGCCGAACTCGTCCGAGATCCGCTTGACGATCGTTTCGGGAACGATCCCGTGCGCCTCGTTGTGGACCTTCTGGCGGGCACGCCGACGGTCGGTCTCGTCCATCGCCCTCTGCATCGACTCGGTCACGCGCTCGGCGTAGAAGATCACCCGGCCATCGACGTTACGAGCGGCTCGGCCGGTGGTCTGAATGAGCGCGGTCGCCGAGCGCAGGAACCCTTCCTTATCGGCGTCGAGAACAGCCACCAGCGTCACCTCCGGAAGATCGAGGCCTTCACGCAACAGGTTGACGCCAACCACCACATCAAAGTCGCCGCGGCGGAAGTCGCGCAGCAGCTTGACGCGATCAAGCGTGTCGACGTCGCTGTGCAGATAACGCACCTTGACTCCGAGGTCGACGTAGTAGGTCGTCAGCTCCTCGGCCATGCGCTTGGTGAGGGTCGTGATGATGCAACGCTCGTTACGCGCGGCTCGATCTCTCACCTCCGCGAGGAGATCGTCGACCTGGGTGCTCGCTGGCCGCACTTCGATCTCCGGATCGGTCAGCCCGGTCGGCCGGATGATCTGTTCGGCCGGCTTGACGCCGCTGCGGGCGAGCCGGTCGTACTCGTAGGGCCCGGGTGTAGCGGATACGTAGATGGTCTGACCCACCGCCGCTTCGAACTCGTCGAATGCCAGCGGCCGGTTGTCGAGTGCTGAAGGCAACCTGAAGCCGTGCTCGACGAGCGTGCTCTTGCGCGAACGGTCCCCCACATACATGCCGCGCAGCTGCGGCACGGTCATGTGGCTCTCGTCGATCAGCAACAGATGGTCGTCGGGCAGGTACTCGATCAGGTTCGGCGGTGGCTCGCCGGGCGCCCTCCCGGTCAGGTGGCGCGAGTAGTTCTCGATGCCGTGGCAGTAGCCGACCGTCTGCATCATCTCCAGGTCGTACATCGTGCGCTGGTGCAGCCGTTGAGCCTCGAGCATCTTGCCCTCGTGCTGCAGGACCTGGAGATGTTCGTCGAGCTCCTGCTTGATCGTCTCGATCGCATCGAGCCGTCGGTCGGCGGTGGTCACGTAGTGAGAGGCCGGAAAAACGCCGAGGCTGCTGCGGCGCTCGAGCACATGGCCGAGAAGCGGATCGATATCGGCCAGTGCTTCGATCCGGTCGTCGTCGAAGGTGACACGCACCGCCTCCTCACCGAAGCTCGGCAGCACCTCCACCACGTCGCCGCGCACTCGGAAGGTACCGCGTTCGAGCTCGCTGGAGGTGCGCCGGTAGTGCAGGTCGACAAGGCGGCGAAGAAACACCTGCCGGTCGAGCTCATCGCCGACTGTCAGCGTGAACATGAGGCCGTAGTACGACTCCGGCGCGCCGAGGCCGTAGATGCACGACACCGAGGCGACAATGACCACATCACGGCGACTCCACAGCGACCGTGTGGCCGAGTGCCGCATGCGGTCGATCTCCTCGTTGATCAGCGTCTCCTTGGCGATGTACGTGTCGGTGGACGGAACGTAGGCCTCGGGCTGGTAGTAGTCGTAGTAGGAGACGAAGTACTCGACCGCGTTGCGCGGAAAGTACTCGCGGAATTCTTGAAAGAGCTGGGCCGCGAGAGTTTTGTTGTGCGCAATCACCAGCGCCGGTCGCTGCAACGTCTCGATGATCTTGGCCATCGTGAACGTCTTGCCCGAGCCCGTGACACCCAGCAGCACCTGGTGCGCCAGTCCGGCGTCGAGCCCGTCGCAAAGCTGCGCGATCGCGGCTGGCTGATCCCCTTGCGGCTCGAACGGAGCATGCAGGACGAGCTCCTCCCCCAGCAGCGGCGGATCGGGCAGCGAGGCCGGCTCGGCGGTTGTAGTGGGAACCGTGGCGGCTTGCTCGGAGGTCGCGGAGGCCGTGCTGACGCCCATCTCGGGCGACGCGCCAGCCTCTGCGTCGCTCTCCCCGTGCGCGGGTGCATGCGGAGTCTGAGGTGCCATCGGCGCCGCCTTACTTGTCGACGCCTGAGCGCGGCACGTACGACTTCGTCCGCGGCCCCTTCCCCGACTTGCGGGCCAGCTCGCGGGCGGGCACGCCGCCGCTCACCGCGTGGTCCGGCACGTCGCGAGTCGCCAGGCCGTGAGAGCCCAACATGGCGTCCTCACCAATCCGCACTCCCGACAGCACCGTCGAGTGGTAGGTCACACGAGCGTGGGGACCGATCTCCGTGCGTGCCAACGAGACGTCCTGGATGTCTTCAATCGAATGACTGTGCGAGTAAACGTTGGCGTAGTCCGACAGGCTGCTACCGTCGTGGATGATCACCTCTCCACGATCGTCAATGAAGACGTGGTGATGGATGATCACGTTGTCACCCACCGAGAGGTTGTAGCCGTAGGTGAACTCGACGTCACGGAAGATGCGGACGTTGTCGCCGCAGCTCCTGAAGATGCGCTTGGCGAGCAGGGCCCGCAGCTGGGTGCCGAGGTACACGTTGTGGCCCAGCGGTGAGCGGTCGAACATGATCCACAGCCAAATCAGCGGTTTGCGGGCGAGGTACTTCTCGCGGTCGCAGTCGGAGTAGTACTCCGGCTCCAGAGTCACGTTCCGCGGATCAAACCCGGCCCGGAACGCCGCCGTCGCCGCGTCAACACAGCTATCGCCGCCTGACGCATCGGAATCCGACGGTGGCCCGCTCTCGAGGTCGAGATCAAGCCCGTAGATCGCCGCGAGGACGTCGCGCACGGTGTCGTTGTCGTCCAGCTCAGGATCGTCGAAGCGCTCGGCGAGCTCGCCAAAGAAGCGCTCGTACGTGGCTTTCGCTTCGGCGTCGATGCGGATCGGGGTCAGGGAGCGCTTGTGCCCCAGCGCGCTGATATGTGTGGTCTCGCCCACGAGATCCTCTCCTGCCCCGGCCCCTGGCTCGAAGGCCATTTTCACACGAAACCGTTCGAGGTCGCGCCAGCTCTTTCGAGAGTGCCCAGATTACGCGACCAGGTCTGCGAACACCTGCCCCATCCGGTCGATCGCCGTCTCGAGAGTCTCCATCGACGTGGCAAACGACAGGCGCAGGTAACCCTCCCGACCGAAGGCAGCTCCAGGGACGGTCACGACCTGAGCCTTGTCGATCAACAGGTTCGTCAAATCGCTCGATGTGGGCACCGTTCCACGGAGCAGCTTCGAGACGTTCGGGAAGACGTAGAAGGCACCCTTCGGCTCCGTGCAGCTGACGCCCGGAAGAGCACGGAGGCGAGGCAGGATGGCATGACGCCGTTCGCCAAATGTCGTGACCATGCGTCGGCTGGGCTCCGGGTCGCCGGTGAGCGCGGCAAGCGCGGCCCACTGGCTGATCGACGTTGCGTTCGACGTCATGTGGGTTTGCAGCTTCAGCATCGCGTCGACAATGTGCCGCGGCCCGGCGACATAACCAATGCGCCATCCCGTCATCGCGTGGGTCTTCGAGCAGGAGCCGCAGATCACCGTCACCGCCTTCGCATCGCGGCCCAGGGCGAGCGGCGTGACGTGCTCGGCATCGTCGTAGACAAAGTCGGCGTAGCACTCGTCGAACAGGATCGTGATGCTGCGCTCCAGCGCGAAGCCCGCGATGCGCTCGAGCTCGCGCCGTGCCATCACCGCGCCGCTGGGATTGCCGGGGCTGTTGAGCACGATCAGTCGGGTGGCGTCAGTGCAGGCTGCCAGCACGACCTCGGCGCGCAGGGCGAATCCGTCCTCCTCGGCGGCGTCGACGAAAACCGGGATGCCACCGGCGAGCCGCACCTGCTCCGGGAAGGTCACCCAGTACGGCGTCGGAATCACGACCTCGTCACCCGGATCAACGAGCGTCATTACCGCGCTGTACAGCCCTTGCTTGCCGCCGCAGGTGACGATCGTTTCCTGGCCGGAATACTCGACGCCCTCGCGCTCGGTGTACATCGCCGCCACCGCTTCGCGCAGCTCGGGCACGCCGGCGGCAGGGGTGTAGCGCGTCTTGCCGTCGATGATGGCGCGCTGCGCCGCCTCGCACACATGCGCGGGCGTCGGAAAGTCGGGCTCGCCGGGCCCCAGATCGAAAACCTCCACCCCATCGCGGCGCAGCTGGGCGGCTTTGGCTCCGGCCGCCCACGTCGCGGAGACCCCGATGCTCTGGCTGCGCTGGCTGAGTCGCAGAGGATCGGGCCTGTCCGGACGATCTGGATTGTCTGGACTAGCGAGATTCGGGGTCATCGGATTTTCCTGACAATCCGCGCAGGTGGTCTTCGACGAGCGGCGGCACCAGTCCCTCCACCGAGCCGCCGTGCGAGGAGATTTCTTTGATGAGGCTGGAAGAGACGTACGTGTAGTCCTCGCGCGGCACCATGAACAACGTCTCGATCTCCTCGGCGAGCTGGCGATTCATCAGCGCCATCTGGAACTCGAGCTCAAAGTCGCTCACCGCACGGAGCCCGCGCACGATCACCTGCGCCCCTTGGTCTCGTGCGAATTGCACCAGCAACCCGTCGAAAGCCATGACGCGGATGTCGTCTCCGTCGCCGAGCAGCTCCTCGAGCATCGCCAAGCGCTCGTCGAGCGGAAACGAGGCCACCTTACGCGGATTGTTCAGAATCACCACGATCACCTCGTCGAACAGGGCTCGGGCGCGCTGAATGAGGTCGAGGTGACCGTTGGTAACAGGATCGAACGAGCCCGGGTAAATCGCTCTCAAGAGCCACTCTCCAGCACACGATGGCCGCCACGAAATGGCGGCGGCGGGCCTGCGGAAGTCCAGATCACGACGACTTTAGCAGGGGTCGGCGGTCGGCGACGCAACCGTCGAAGACATGTTCATGTCGTGGGGCACATCAAGGTCAGCTCGGTATCTCCGGCGCGCAATCGGCGCCGCACACACAGCCCCACGGGTGCGTCGATGGCACCACCGGCGCGACTCTCGATGACGAGCAGTCCGTGCCGGCTGAGAACGCGCGCCGCGGCGATGGCATCGGCGCAGATCTGGGGTGTGACGCTGTCGTACGGCGGGTCGCAAAGGATGAGGTCGAAACGTCCAGTGGGGCAGGAAACGTCGCTGTCCGCGGGCGCCGCTACCGCCGCTTCAAGCTCACGTTTCGCCGCCGCCGACACGCCCCGCTCTTTCAAGATCTCCAGCCAATCGGCGCGCCGCACCGTGGCGCGATCGTCGAAGCCGCAGGTCGTCACATTCTGGCGGATCACCTGGCACGCGGCACGGCTGTGCTCCACAAAGACCACGCTGGCGGCTCCTCGGCTCAGGGCCTCCAGCCCCAGGGCGCCGGAGCCGGCGAACAGATCGAGCACCGCCAGCGGCCTCAGCCCGACCGCGAGGTCGCCGAGCGTGGCGTCGGTACGCAGAACGTCGAACAACGTCTGACGCACGCGCTCGCTCGTCGGTCGGACCGCCTGCCCGGCACCTTCCGGCACTCGTAGCCGTCGACCTCTCGCAGATCCACCGCTTATGCGCACGGCTCCCCCTGCTCGTGCCAGCCTGGCAGGAGTCGATCGCAAAAGGCGCAGGCCTCGTCGCCGTCGGCGCCGTGTTCGGAATCGGCGGTGGTGCTCCCACTCGCCGAACCACGAGCGACACGGGCTCGCTCAACGATCTCGCGAGCGATGTCGTGTGAGCGCTCGAGCCACTCGGCGTGCTGCGTCGGGTCCGCGACGCTGAAGCCACGCCAACCCGCCTGGGCGGTGCCGAGCAGCTCGCCGGGGCCGCGCAGGCGGAGATCTTCCTCAGCAATCGCAAAACCGTCCTCGCTGCTGCACAGCATCTGCAGGCGCGACTCGGCAACAGGTGTCAGCGGCTCGTGGGCCACCAGTACGCACTCCGACGGCTGCGACCCACGCCCTACCCTGCCGCGCAACTGGTGCAGTTGCGCGAGTCCGAACCGCTGAGCGTGATCGACGACCATCAACGTCGCCGACGAGACGTCGAGGCCGACCTCGATGACCGTTGTCGCCACGAGCACATCGAGGACGCCCGAGGCGAAGGCACGCATCGACTCGGCGCGCGTCTCCGCATCCTGAGCGCCGTGCACCAGCCCGATCCGCAGGTCGGGCAGCGCGCGGCGCAGACGATCGGCGGCGGCTTCGGCCGACAACGAGGTGCTCGACTCAGCGTTTTCACTCATCTCGGCAGGCTTATCCAGATCGCGAATCCGCGGCGTCACAACGTAGGCCTGTTCGCCGCGCGCCACCACGTCTCGCAGCTTGTGCACCACCCGAGGCCACTCTGCCGGCGCGCACCTCTCCGTGCTCACCGGTCGACGGCCGCGTGGCCGGTCCGGGATGGCGCTGACGTCGAGGTCGCCGTACAGCGTCAGCGCCAAGCTGCGCGGAATCGGCGTGGCAGTCATGACGAGCAGGTCCGCTCTGGCGCCAGCCTCCGACTCGCCTCTCTTCGGGCCGAGCAGCGCCAACCGCTGGCGTACCCCGAACCGATGCTGCTCGTCGACAACCACCAGGCCCAGATCATGAAACTCGACTCTCGCTTGCAGCAACGCGTGGGTGCCAACAACCACGTCGATCGCGCCGCTGGCGAGGTCCGCGAGGGTGCGGTTTCGCTCGTCGGCGGTCAACCGCGAGGTCAGGCAGGCAACTCGCAGCCCCAGCGATTCGGCCCACGAGCCGAGCACCGCTGCCTGCTGCTCGGCCAGGATGGTCGTGGGCACCAACATCGCAGCCTGTTCGCCACCCCTCGCCGCCGCCACCATCAGCATCACGCAGCCTGCCACCGCCGTTTTGCCGCAGCCAACGTCACCGTGCAGCAGTCGATGCATCGGTCGCGGCGACCGTAGATCGACAAGAATCTCGTCGATCGCCTGCCGCTGCCCTGCAGTGAGATCGAACGGCAACGGCTCGCACACCGTGGCGAGATCGCGATCCATCAGCCGGCGCTGCCGACCGCGTGCGCCCGATCGGGCACGCTGCTGCAACGCCAGCAGGGCGTGAAATTCGATGAGCTCGTCGAACACCAACCGTCGGTGCGCCTCCGATCGCCATGCCGCCAGATTCTCGACCGGCGTCGCACACGTCATCGGCCGCAGTCTCGGCTCCCTCGGCTCCCTCTGCTCTTTCCGTTCCTTCGGCGCTCGCTGCTCTCTTGGTTGTTCTCTTGGCTCCTTCCCACAAACTGGCTCGTGGAGGCGTCGAAACGCCTCGACGCGGCTCAAGAGTCGCTCGCCGCGCACCACAGCGCTCGGCAGAGTCTCCGCCTCCTCCGCCAGATCCTTCAACGCCGTCGCCACCAGTCGCCGGACCGTCGTCGCGCCGATAGACCCCAGTGACCGATGCACTGGAACCACACGGCCAACCTCGAGGGACGGCCGGGCAAGCCGCTCGAGCGCGGGATTCGTCATCTGCGGCTTTCCCTCGTGCAAGCTCACCCGCCCAAAGAGGGTGATCCAGCAGCCAGCGACAAGCTGGCGAGAGAGATACGGCTGGTTGAACCAGATCACCTCGATCTCTCCGCTGCTGTCGCCAACCCGAGCCTCGGTGCGACCGCGACGACGACGCCCCGACCATCCCTGGCTCACCGACCGACTCGATCGAACCTGCACGACCACCGTGACGGCGACTCGACCGACGAGCTCGGCCAGCTCAGCGACCTCGACGCGCCGGGTGCGGTCCTCGTAGCGTCGAGGCAGCTGCAGCAGAAGATCGTCAACGGTTTCGATCCCCGCCGCTGCCAGCTCGTATGCGCGCCGCGGGCCAACGCCGGTGATCCGCTGCACCGGGTCGCTCAGCCGTGGGCCGTGGGCCACACCGGAGCCGCGTGATGTCACACTCGAGCCGTGTCGCCGACTCGACGACCGGTCGCTGGCATTGTCGTCGAGGTCGGCGCCATGGCTACAGTCGAGCGTTTCGGCCTGTTCATGCAACTCTGTCATCGGGAACCACCGAGAGAGATCCATCCACGCGCCCACAGCCGGCGACGACCTCGAGCGATCGTGGGAATCAGCGAATCAGTATGACGACCCCAGCGAATGCGCGCCTCCAGGACGAGCTCTGTGCGGGCGACAGAGTCCTCGTTATCGCGGCCGTGGCGGCGGAAACGAGCGCCCTGAACCGCCATCTGGCGGGCGTTTCCGCAAGCAGCAGCAACCCGCGAATCGACGTTTTTGTGGCCGGCGTCGGCCGCACCGCGACCGACCCCGTCAATGCGATACAGAGCAGGATCGCGGCGCGCCCTGTAGCCGCGGTCATTCAGCTGGGTGTGGCTGGCGGGCTCGACGAGGCATTGCCGGCGGGCAGCGTTGTCGTCATCGAACGCTGGCTCGACCCACTCGCGCCACACTCGCCCGTCGTCGCGACCAATGCGGCGCTGACCGAGGCGCTGCTCGCTCGGCTTTCCGGGTCGGATATCCATGCCGTGGTCGCCGATGCGGTTACCGTCGACGCCGCGCTACACGACGCCGTTGCGGCCAGGCAGCTGCACAGGTCTAGCGGCGCACGGATCGTGGAGATGGAAGGCGCCCACTGGGCGCGGGCGCTCGAAGCCGATCACGACGCCGGTCACGGCGCTGGTCACAACAGGATCCAAATCGATCACGTTCCGCGAACGCCCATAGCGACTCAACAGGGTGGCGCGTCGGCCGCCCTGGCCGCCTCCCCGCCCGGACAAACCGCTGGCGGCCAAGCGCCACGCTGTGCCGCTATCCGGATTGTTTCGGACGCCGCCGATCAGCGGCTTCCAGCGATGCGTCACGAGCTCATTCGTCCCGACGGTCGTATCCGCTGGGGACGCTGGGTCGGGGCTCTGGTGCGCAAGCGTCGGTACGCGGGCGGCCAGGCGATCGCGAATTCGCCAAGCTTGCGCTCGGAGCTCGCCTCTTTGCTTGCGGCGCGTAGCCAGTGGCGCGAGGCGATGGCGTCGCTCGATCGCGTCTCGCGGGCGCTGGTAGCCGCGCTGACGGACTCGGCGGGTCCGGCGGGTCCGACGTTGCCGATCCGGCGGCAATAGCGGTCGCGGCCGGCCCACCGCGGTTGACGTTAGCTGAGCTGCACCGACACCAGCTTCGAGACGCCGCTCTCTTCCATCGTCACGCCGTACAGCAGATCGGCGAGCTCCATCGACTGCTTGTTGTGCGTGATCATGATGAACTGCGCGCGTTCCTGAAATCGTCGAAGCGCCACCGCAAAACGGCCGATGTTGCGCTCGTCGAGTGCCGCATCGGCCTCGTCGAGGATGCAGAACGGCGCCGGGTGGTACTCGAAGATCGCGAACATCAAGGCCAGCGCGATCATCGAGCGCTCGCCGCCGGATAACAGCCGGATGTTCTGCAGTCGTTTGCCAGGCGGCTGGGCGTAGATCTCGATGCCACAGTCCAGTGGCTCGCTCGGGTTGTCGAGGCGCATTCCGGCACGGCCACCGCCGAACAGCTCCCGCATCGTGCGGTTGAAGTACCCGTCGATCGCCTGGAACGCCTCGTCGAAACGCTCTTCGCACTGATCGTCGATCTTGCTGATCGCGGCCCGCAGATTTCCCGACGCGTTCACCAGATCGCGACGTTGCCCGTCGAGGTCCGTGAAGCGTACCTCCTGCTCCTGGTAATCGTCGTAGGCGATCAGGTTCACCGGCCCGAGGCTATCGATGCGACGCCGGACATCGGCAATACGCTCGCCAATCTCGGAGTCGCCGAGCGCCGCAATCTCGCGCTCCAGCGCCACCTGCTTCTCCTGCTCCGGGCTCGTCTCCAGGTTGATCTCGGAGGCTTCCTCCGGTGCCCGGGCCTCCACTTCCGCAGGCTCGATCGAAGGTTTCGTCGGCCGTAGAAGCGTCGCGGCCGCCTCGCCGAGGTGCTCGCGCATCTCATTTTCGAGATGCTGGTGCCCCAAACGGACCTCGGCGGCGCGAACCTCGTAGCCTGAGAGCGCCTGCTGAGTGCTGTCGTGCTTGCCGCGTGCGGCGGCGGCCGCCGCCTGCAGGCCGGCGAGCTCCGCCTCTTCGGCCGTGTCGACGACGGTTACCTGCTCGAGCTTACGCTCGAGCTTCTCGGCCACCACCGTCGCAGCAGCGGCGCTGGCGTCGGCGCGCTGGGCTCCTTCGCTCGCCTCACGCAGCGTGCGCTCGAGGGCCACGGCGTCCTTACGAAAACGCTCGGCGTCGGCGCGCACGTGCGACGCCGAGGCACGTGCGGCGCGGAGCTCGCGATCGGCCGCCGCCGCTTGCGCGACCGCCGAGCGATGGCCAGCCTCGGCGCGATCGAGCGCCAGCCGCGCCGCCTGGCGCTCGACGTCCAGAACCAGGTCGGGGGCAGCCACGTCCGCGTCGTCATCTCCGTCCGCAGCCGGCTCGGTACGGACGCGCAGCGACTGCTCGGCCGACGCGCTCTCGGTCAGGTACTGCTGGCCACGCCCGTCGTTGCGAGCACGCACGCGCGCACCGCTAGCCCACACCGTGCCGCGCCGATCCACGAACGCCGCTTGCGGGTGCTCGGCCACCAATCGCATGACGTCGTCGGAGCTCTCCACCACCCACGTGCCGGTGAGCAGATCCTCGACGATCATCTCGACCGCCTCGCCACTCCCTTGAACCTTCTGCGCCAGCGCGCACAGCACCGCCGCATCGGGAGCGATGGCTTCCGCCAGGCGCTGAGGCTGCCGCAAGCCTCGCGACAGGCCACGCTGCTCGGCCACCGCGGCCAACCACGGCTCGATGTCGGCCTCCGCCAATAACGGCTGTCGCAGCAGGCTCCCGAGCGCCAGCGCCGCGGCGGCGCGGTACTCCTCATCGACACGAATCTGCGAGGCCAACGACGGCAGCTTGATCGTTCGATCGCCCCCGTACGGTGAATCCGTTGAATTCGCTGGATCCGCGCCCTCCACGGCCACATCAAGATGCTCAACCGGGTCGACTCGATCGTTCGCGTCGCGCAGCACCTCGCGCGCCGCTTCCACCATCGAGTGAGCCTGCTGAGCTGCCTCCTCGCGAGCGCTGACAACACCAGCGGCCTCGGCATCGCGCTCGACGAACGTCTCGAGCTTGCGCGCCACGTCAGCCTGCCGCTGCTCGGCGAAAGCGAGTCGGTCGCGGTGGCGCGACGCCTCGGCCCGGGCGCGTTCGTGGTCGACCTGATGCTTGTACAGCGTCTGCCGCATCCCGGCCTCCTGCTGCCGGCGTGTTCTCCGGGCGCTGCGCGCCGTCTCGTGCAGTCGCGTCACGGCTTCGAGCTCGTCGCGGGCGTGGGCGGCGCCTTCGCGCGCCGCCACCAGCGCACCCGCGCTGATCTCCAAATCACGACGCGACTGCACGATACGGCGGCCGTACCATTCGAGCTCGAGCACGCGCTGCTGCTGGCGCAAAGAGCGGTAGCGTCGGGCGCGCCCGGCCTGCCGCTTGAGGCTGCGCATCTGCCGCGCCACTTCGTCGCAAATGTCCTGGACGCGGGCCAGGTCCTGCTCGGTGGCCGCGAGCTTCAGGTTGGTCGAGTGGCGGCGGCGGCGATACAGGGAGATCCCGGCCGCCTCCTCGATCGGGCCGCGCCGCTCCGTCGGGCTCGCGGAAAGCAGCTGGTCGATCCGACCCTGCTCGATGGTGAAGCACGTGCGCGACCCCAGCCCGGTACCCAGCAGATGCTCACGAACATCGCGCAGCAGGCAGCGCTTGCCGTTGAGGAGGTATTCGCTGTCGCCAGAGCGGAACAAGCGCCGCGTGATCGTGAGCTCCTCGTCCTGGTCTTCGGAGTCCACTTCATCTTCACGATGTACGTCGGTCGAGGCGCTCGATGATCCCGACGGGTTGCCGTCGCCATCGCCGTTGCTGCTCTCAGCGGCGAGCTCGGGAGCTTGCTCGCCGTGGTCTAGGCGCTCGATGTCACCGATGTGCTCGGCCTGCTCGGCGTGCTCGGAGTGGTCCAACGCCGCCTCGACCACCGGCGGCACGACCGCTCCGGCAAGCCCGGCGGGCCGCGTCCGAGTCAGCGACAGGGTCACCTCGGCGAGACCCGTCGGCTTGCGGCCGGCGCTGCCCTGGAAGATGACGTCTTTCATGCGCTGGGCCCGCAAAGCCGCCGTGCTCTGCTCGCCCAGCGCCCAAATGATGGCGTCCGAGATATTGCTCTTGCCGCAGCCGTTCGGCCCGACGACCGCGGTGATGCCCGCGGGAAACTCGAGCCTCGAGTGCTCCGCGAACGATTTGAAGCCGCGGATATCAAGTTTCGAGAGACGCCACACCCCAGTACCCACCTTTGTCAGCGCCACGCGGCCAGCGGCCGCGACGCGCGGCGATCGCCAGAGCGGCAGGACCTTGCTGCCCACCTGTTCACTCCGACTCCCTATAGGTCAGCAGAAGCCCATTCCGCTGAAGAGCACCGCCCGGCAGATGCCCGCTGAACCCGCGCCCCCCAGGTGTGTCGCCACACGTAGCGAGATCCAGTCACCCACCACCGCGATGCGGGCGCGAGTCTAGCACGCGTACCGGGGCGCAAAATACGGGCAGAACCACAAGCCGTCGTAGGCCGAGCGCGCTGACGGCACCCTATCTGGGATCCACGCGAGGCGCCTCGCCCGGCAGCCGAAATTCACGTCGCGGCCGCATCAGATCGCGATTGCGAGCACCCTGCACGGCCGCTAGACTCCGCATCTCAGCAGCACCGAAGGCCGGCGTAGCTCAGTGGCAGAGCAGCTGATTCGTAATCAGCAGGTCCGCGGTTCAAATCCGCGCGTCGGCTCTCTTGAATCAACAAGTTAGGGCTCGCCGGATGGCGAGCCTTTTTCCGTAGCAGTCAGATAGCAAGCAGAATTCGACAATTCAGCACGGGCGATTGCGATCGTCTGTCAACTTCCTTGATCGCTCGTTGATGCCCGTCGGCGCTCTTCCAGCCACGCTCCGCCGTAGGCGATCGATCCGCCCAGCACGCCGGAGACAGAGCCCAAGACCACGCTCTCGGTTAGAACCTGGCCCAGGACCCGCCCTTGTCCGGCGCCGAGGGCAGAGCGAACTGCGAACTCGGCCCCGCGCGTCGTGGCCTGAGCGAGCAGCAGGTTCGCGACGTTGGCCTGCGCGACGAGCAGGAGAAAGCCGGAGGCCGCAAGCAGCATCCACAAGGCCGCGCGGCTGCCTCCGACCGTCCTATCGAGTAATCGAACTACGTGGGCGCTGTCTTCGCGACCATGCTCGGATGAGATCGCCTCAGTCACCCGCTCGACTTCGATGCGCGCTTCAGCGATCGAGCGCCCCTCAGCAACTCGACCGATCACACGAGTCGTAGAGCTGCCGCGATTGCCGGCGCGGGCAGTCTCGTCGACATGAAGGGGGAGCCAGATGTCTCGTTCGCCCAGATTCGTCGCAGCCGGCAGGGTGACATCCTCGGCCAGCACACCCGCTATGCGGTAGGGCTGCCGGCCGCCTTCATCATTGGCCGCGAAGATCGCCTTGTCAATTACGTCGGTCGCCGCGGCCATTGCCCGAATCCAGTACGAGTACGACAGGATCACGACCGGCTCCGCGCCGGTCTCGTGATCGTCGGCAGCGAAAGGCCCCCCCAGAATGAACTGTGCGTCCAGCAGTTCCACGACGTCGGGGCTAACGCGAACAGCACTGATCTGCTCGGCCTGTTCATCGTTTGCGATCACGAGCGAGTCCGGCCCGAAGCCCGCGAGCAGCTCGAATGCGGTCACCTGCCGATTCCAGTCGATGAAGATGGGCTTGGAGGTCACGCCGGCCGACTCGTGCGTTGACACGTAGACCGCCCGCTCAGGCTCAGGCAGATCGAGAGGTTTGAGCAGGATGCCGTTGACCGCGCTGAAGACGACGGTACTGGCACCGATTGCCATTCCCGCGGTGAGCGTGGCCGTAATCGTGAACCTGGGATTGCGTAGCAGGGACCGGAAGGCAAACCGCAGATCAGTGAGCACATGCATTGTCGGGTTCCTCCGGGGAGCGGGCCCGAGACTGGCGGAACGTGGGGGAGTAGCCGGTCGGGCGCCGCTCGGCAGGTGCCGGACGAGCGCCCAGAAACAAAGTCGAGTGAGCTCGTCCAGGAACCGCCTGCGTGAAGCCGCGACCTCTCGTGTCGACGCGATGTCGCCATACAGCTCTTGCAGATCGTCGAGAGCCTCGTCACGCCGGTGATGGCGCGTGACGCCCAGCGCAATCCTGGCCAGGCCGACAAGGGTGCGCGGAGCCGTCCTATTCACCGCGGGGTGCCCCCGTCGAAAATGCGCCCTCACGCAGCGAGTCGCGAATGCGGTCCATGCCGTCGAGAGCGTCCACCCCGTCGGTCGTCACCCGGTGGAATCGTCCCCGCCGAGCAATTCCTTCGGCGGGTGTGTCCACCCACGATTCGACATACCCCTTGCGCTCGAGGCGGTCGATTGTCGCGTAGATCGAGCCGAGCGAAGCGGCGCGTTCGGCGCGCTCCTCGAGCATGGTCTGCACCGCTCGGCAAGAGGCGGCATCGTCCAGGGCTCGGATCGCCAGCATGATGAGCTCTTCGAATTCGCCGACCCGCGTTCTTGTCATCGTCGCGATCACCTCGGTGTCTCGGATAGGGCTCTTCTGTCGTGATTCTGTATTCTAGAATCTAGATTATAAACGTACAAGTCCAGCAGGGTACCAAGGCCAGCTGTGTGACTCTCCCGCGGCCGGCGTCGTCAGCTCTTCCCAGTTTCCTCCGCCGGCGGGTATCCGCATGAGCTCGGTGTTGGCCGATCCGAAGACGAGCGAATCGTCCGCGCCCCAACTTCCGCGCCGGCTCCGAGTGGCCCGGGGATCTCGAAATGGCCGATTATGCCGAGGAGTTGCGGGATGACCACTGAGTATTTCGATTCGATAACCGATGTTCTGACGCGGCTTAGTGCCGACATGCAGGAGACGGAAGCGACCGCGACCGTCGCTGCATGCTGGCGATCCGCCGTGCGGTCCGTCTACTGCCAGCAGGAGGGGCGCGGAAGCGGCCCTTTCAGCGCCGAGCCACGCGGGCCTCGAACACTTCACGCAACCGTGTATCGCCGACCCCGAGCTCGCGCGCCTCGAAGCGGCAATCAGATAGCCATCAGTTTTCGCGAGGTCTCGATGCGAAAGCGGCCCGTCGCACAGGTGCCCGGAGCCGGGACCGGAAACGCGATCGACCGCTCCCGCGGACCGAGACAGGGCACGTATAGCGTCGCGACTTGACCAAGCGCGGTGGTTTCGAGCGCGTGGTACCTTGCGCGCATGCGGATCCGATTCGTCGCTGTAGGTTTCCTGGCTTTCGCGGTTGTGTGCGTTCCAGTGACCGGACGCGCGCACGTACACACGGGCGAGCCGCCCGGCGCGGGTCATCGGGTTCACGCGCACGGTAGCGGCCTACCGCACCACCACGGCGAGCGCCCGACCGACGAGGAAGCCGCGGTGGCCGCCGGCCGAATCGAGCTGGCGCCGGTCCGCATCGTTCCGATGACGCTGCTTCATGATCGGGACGGCGTCGTGCGGTCGACGAGCACAGTGACTCCACTCCGCGAGCGGCCGAGCGAACCTCGGCGAGCAGTGCAGCCTTCCATCGTTGGCCAGGATGCGCCTTCAGGCTCATCGGTCGGCGATGTCGACGTCTGCGTGCCGCGCGCGCGACTTCGACGATCGACTCCTGATCGCGGACCACCGGCGCCCTCCGTCTGAGCCCGTCCGGTCACGCCGGACACACCGCCTCGCCCGTTGAACCACGCTCAGCCCGCGGAGGGCACGCATGTCGATCTCGCGCGGTGTCGTCGGAGCTCTCGTGCTGCTCCTGCTGGCGCCTTCCACCGGTAATTCCCAGAGTTCTTCGACCCTGATGCTGGCCAGCGCCGTGGCCGCCGTCGAGGAGCACAACCCGGAGCTGGCCGCGGCGCTCCTCGCCGCTGAGGTCGCCGGTCACCGCGCTGATCAAGCCGGTCGCTGGCCGAACCCGCTGGTAACCGTGTATCAGGAGCGGTTCCCGAACGCCGTTCCCGGCGCCGACCAGCTGATCGTGAGCGTGTCGCAAAGTCTGCCCATCGGGGGCCGCACCGGAATCGCCGTCGACGTGGCCGAGGCGAAGCAGCGTGCGTCGCAGAGGGACGCGGCAGCGGTCCGCGCCGTGCTGACGCTGCGGGTGCAACAGGAATACGTAGAGCTGTACGCCGCACAGCGCCGACACGAGGCGATCCGGGCCGCGCTCGACGTCGGTCGCTCCCTGCTGCGTGACCTCGAGCTGCGCAACGCCGAGGGTGACGTGAGTGACTTCGACGTCGGCCGGATGTTCCTCGAGGTGCAAGCGCTCGAGGTGCAAGCGGCGGAGGCGAATCAAGCGCGGCGTTCAGGCTCGATACGGCTCGAGGCCCTGACCGGACTGGTGCCTCCGGCAGCAGGCTGGGAAACGCGCGCTCCTGACGCGGAGCCCGGGGGGCCGCCACCTCTCGACGAGCCCGCCGGGGCCGCGACCGAGGAGACAGAGACGACTCGAAGTCTGGAGGAGGCTCGCGACTCCCGTCCGGAGATCCTCGCCGAGATGGAGCGCGCGCATCAGGCGAATCTCGAGCAGAAGCTCGCGCGACGACAGGCATTTCCGGACCTGATCGTGAATGCCGGCTACAGCCGCGTCGACCCGGGCTACGGGGGCTTCGTGTTGAGCATCGGCGCGGTGGTGCCGCTGTTCGACCGCAACCGGGACGCGGCAGCCGCGGCCGCAGTAGAGGAGCGTCGAAGGCGACAGCGGGTCGAGATGTTCGACCGCGAGCTCGTGGCGCGGAGTCGGGTAGCTCTGGGCGAATACGAGCTCGCGACCGCTGCCCTTCGTGACGCGGGCGAAGTCCCGGGACCGAGCTTGATCGAGATGGCGCGGGTCTCCTACGCGGAAGGTGAGATGCAGGTGGTGGCGCTGCTCGACACGGTGCGTGCGTCGCTCGAAGCGGCTTCGCGACGAATCGAGCTCGAGCGGCGTCGAGCCTCCTCCTGGTTCACCTGGAAGTGGGCGTCGGGACAGACGGCCGGAGAGGCGGTCACACGATGACTCGGAATCTCCTGTCGACGCGATCGGTGGTGACTGCCCTTCTCCTCCTGTTTGCGCTAGTCGCCTGTGGCCGTCCCGACTCTGCTTCCGAGTCACAGGAGGCCGAGGAGGAACGGCCCTCCCGGGTCGAAACACGGTGGACCGATACCCATGAGTGGTTCGTAGAGCACCCGTTGTTCGTCGTCGGAGAGGAGGCGGAGATCGCCGCTCATCTGACTGAGCTGGGCGACTTTCGAGCCGTCGAGGCGGGTCGGCTCGACGTAAGCCTGCTGGACTCCTCGGGAGCCGCGCGACAGCAGGTCGGCGTCGATTCGGTCGCCCGCTCCGGGATCTTCCTGCCGGCGATCCGACCGGAGACGGCGGGGAACGCCCGGCTGAGGTTCGTGTACACCTCCCCGACTGGCGCGATCGACGAAGTGGCGTGGGACGTCAGAGTGGCCTCCTCGGTCGGAGAGCTCGACGCGCCGCCCTCCGAGCCCGCTGGTATCGGATTTCTCAAGGAGCAGCAGTGGCGCATTCCGTTCGCCACCGTGGCCGCTGCCGCGGCGCCACTTCAAGAGTCGTTGGAGTTGCCCGCGACGATCGAGGCTCATCCCAGCGGTACGGCACTGGTGGCCTCGCCGGCTGCCGGATTCTTCGAAGCGCCCGACTCCGGCCTGCTGTCTCCCGGTGCCGCCGTCCGTCGCGGTCAGCTGCTCGGTCGATTGACGCCGCTTCCGGAGTCGATCGCGGGATGGCACACGTTGCCCGCGGAGCTCGTGGAGGCTCACAACCGCGTAGCGGAATCGGAGCGTGAGCATGCTCGCGCGAGCCGGCTGGTCGATGCCGGCGCGGTCCCCGCGCGTCGCCTGCACGAGGCGGAGATCGCCCTCGAGAACGCCCGTGCGGGGCTGGCCGCCCTGCAGAACCGCGCCTCGGCTGTGTCGGCGGCCGGGTCGGTCGAGGACGGTCTCGGTATCCTGGCGCCGATGGGGGGGATCATGGCCGAGGTCCACGTCACACGCGGCGAGCCGGTCGATCCGGCCCGCACCCTGTTCCGGATCGTCGACCTCGACCTTCTCGTGGCGCGGGTCGAGGTGCCAGAGCCGGAGTTCCAGGAGCTGCTGAAGGCGCGACGCAGCGGCGAGGTGCTGTCCCTCGCCCTGCGGCCGGCTACGGCCGTGCGCTCGACTGCCGGGCAGAACGAATGGATCGTCGGTGGCCGACTACTAGAGCTCGGTGTCGAGCTCGACGCGACGACCCGGACCGCCCCGGTGCGCTACGAGCTGCGAGGCGCCAGCGCCACCCTCCGCCCCGGGATGAGCGCCGTAGCTCGCCTGCACGTGGGCGGGGCGCGAACCGTCGTCGCGATCCCGTCCGCGGCGATCATCGACCTCGCCGGGGTGCAGGTGGTGTACCTCCAGCTGGGCGGCGAGACGTTCGAGGAGCGGGCAATCGCCACCGGCATCCGCCAGGGCGACCTGGTGGAGGTGGTCTCGGGTCTGAGCCCAGGCGATCGCGTCGTCACCACCGGCGCCTACCAGGTCCGGCTCGCGGCGCTGTCGCCGGACGCAGCGCCCGCCCACTCCCACTAACCGGAGAGACCGATGCTCGCGTCATGGATCGACTGGTCGGTTCGCAGCCGGGTCGTGGTGCTGGCCGCCGCGGTGCTGCTCCTCGCGGCCGGCGGCTACGCGACGCTCACCCTGCCGGTGGACGTGTTCCCCGACCTCACGGCCCCGACCGTGACCGTGCTCACCGAGGCCCACGGGCTCGCCGCCGAGGAGGTGGAGCAGCTCGTCACGTTCCCGCTCGAGAGCGCGGTGACCGGCGCCACCTCGGTGCGCCGGGTTCGCTCATCGTCGGCGATGGGGATCTCGATCATCTGGGTCGAGTTCGACTGGGGCACCGACATCTATCGAGCCCGCCAAGTCGTCAACGAAAAGCTCCAGCTGGCGACGGCCAACTTACCTCAGGACGCCGATCCGCCCGCCATGGGACCGATTACCTCGATCATGGGCGAGGTGCTGCTGGTGGGCATGCGCAGCGAGACGCTCGACGACATGGAGCTGCGCGCCGTGGCCGACTGGACCGTCCGCCGCCGCCTGATGGCGGTCCCCGGTGTCTCGCAGGTCGTGCCCCTCGGGGGTGCGGTGCGCCAGTACCAGGTTCAGGTCGATCCGGCCCGCCTGCGCGCCTACGGCCTCGACCTCGAGGTCGTAGCCGAGGCGGTTGCGGACGCCAACGACGCCGGCAGCGGCTCGTTCCTCGTGCGCCGCAGCCAGGAGCTGCCGGTGCGAGTCCTCGGGCGCATTCATTCCACCCAGGAGCTGGCCGACAGCGTGCTGCTCCGTCGTGAGGGTGGAACGGTCCTGCTGCGTGACGTGGGGCAAGCCCTGATCGGCCCGGCGCCACAGATCGGGGCCGGTTCGGTGAACGCTCAGCCGGCGGTCGTGCTGTCGGTGCAGAAGCAACCTGGCGCCGACACCCTCCAGCTCACGCAGGCCATCGACGCCGAGCTCGATCTGCTGGAGGCGGGTCTTGCCGGCCGCGTTCAGTTCGAGCGCCAAATCTTCCGCCAGGCCGACTTCATCTCGGTGGCCATCGATAACGTCGAGGCGGCGCTGCGCGACGGCGGCCTGCTCGCGGTGCTGGTGCTCGCCGTGTTCCTGATGTCGTGGCGCACGACCCTGATCTCGGCGCTCGCCATTCCTCTGTCGCTGATGGCCACGGTGGTGGCCCTGTGGGCGGCCGGAATCTCGATCAACACAATGACCCTGGGTGGAATGGCGATCGCCATCGGCGCCCTCGTCGACGACGCCGTGATCGGCGTCGAGAACATCTACAAGCGTCTCCGGCAGCGGGCCGCTCACGGGCCTCTCGAGGCCACGGAGGCGGAGGCCACGGTCATAGGCGCCGCCCGCGAGGTCGTCGTCCCTATCGTCTACGCCACGTTCGTGGTGATCGTGGTGTTCGTGCCGCTCTTCTTCCTGTCGGGGGTCGAGGGACGTTTGCTGCAGCCTCTTGGCTTCGCCTACGGCGTCGCGATCCTCGCCTCGCTGGTGGTATCGCTGACGGTGACGCCGGCGCTCTGCGTGCTGCTGCTGCCGAGCGCGGCGCGGACACGCGCCCACGAGCCGCCGCTGGTGGCTTGGGCGCAGGCGGCTTACCGCCCGCTGCTGGGGCTCGCGATGCGCCGATCCGGCGTGGTCGTGGCGGTCGGGGTCGTGGCCCTCGCCGCGGCGATCGCGGCCGCCCCCATGCTCGGCCGCACCTTCCTGCCGGAGTTCAACGAGGGGACGCTGGTGGTCAACGCCGTGACGCTGCCGGGCACGAGCCTCGAGGAGGCCGACACGATCGGTCGCATGATCGAGGGGATCGCCCTCTCGCACCCGGAGGTCACTGCCACCTCGCGGCGTACCGGGCGCGCCGAGATGTCCGAGCACGCCCAAGGCTCCAACGAGTCGGAGATCGACATCGTCTACGCCGTCGGCCAGCGAGGACGCGACGAGTTCCTCGACGCCTTCCGCACCGACCTGCTGCTCGTGCCCGGCACCAACGTGTCCATCGGTCAGCCGGTCGGCCACCGCATCGACCACATGATCTCGGGCACGCAGGCCGCGATCGCGATCAAGCTGTTCGGTCCGGATCTCGGTACGCTGCGGAGCCTCGCCGCCAAGATCCGCGATGCCAGCGTCGGTGTGCAGGGGCTCGTGGACCTCCAGGTCGAGCAGCAGGCCTTCGTGCCCCAGCTTCAGATCGACCTGGATCGCGCCGCGCTCGCGCGACACGGCGCGCGAGCGCGAGACGTCATTCATCAAGTCGAGGCGGCGGTGGGCGGCCGCGTGGTGGGACAGGTACGGGAGGGCGACCGGGCGTTCGACTTGGTGGTGCGGCTGCGCCCGGAGGGCAGGGACCGGCCCGAGTCGATCGAGCAGCTGCCGGTACGCACCGATCGCGGACTCGTGCCGCTAGGCCAACTCGCCAGTGTGCGTGAGGACCGCGGCCCCAACCTGATCAGCCGGGAGAACGGCCAGCGCAAGATTGTGGTGTCGGCCAACGTCGTCGATCGCGACGTCGGCTCGGTCGTGGACGACGTCCGCTCGCGGGTGGAGGCGCAGGTGGCGTTGCCGTCGGAGTACTTCATTCAGTACGGAGGTCAGTTCGAGAGCCAGCGCCGGGCGACCCGGCTGATCTCGCTGACCAGCCTGCTGTCGCTGGCGGCTATCGCGCTGTTGCTGTTCACCGCCTTCGGCGACTGGAGATCCGCGGCGATCGTGATGCTTTCCCTGCCGCTGGCGTTGATCGGCGGCATCGCCACGGTCTTCACGACCGGCGGGGTGCTGAGCATCGCCTCCATCGTCGGGTTCATCACCCTGTTCGGAATCGCCACCCGCAACGGCATCCTGCTGGTCACCCGCTACCACGACCTGGCACGCGAGGGGGTGCCCCGGGATGAAGCCGTCCTCCAGGGCTCCATCGACCGGCTCGCACCGATTCTGATGACCGCCTTGACCACAGGCCTGGCGCTTATCCCCCTGGCGATGGGCGGCGGCGAGGCCGGCAACGAGATTCAGGCGCCGCTCGCCCAGGTCGTCCTCGGGGGCCTGCTGACGTCGACCGTGCTGACCCTGTTCATCCTTCCCGCCGCCTACGAACTCTTCGGCCGTGATTAGGTTGCCAGCAATCGGCTGGCAATCACGTTTGGCTCGGATCGTCTTCGTAATCAGCAGGTCCGCGGCTCAAATCCGCGCGTCGGCTCTTTGTAATCAACAAGTTGGGGCTCGCCGTGTAGCGAGCCCAGCTGATTCTCGCGCCTTGGCGACCGGTGATGGTGCCGCGAAACCTACTCAGCGGCTTGCCGCATGAGTTGGGGGTCCCCTCGCCGGACGTCCTTGTACAGACAGACGCCGAACCAGTCTGGCATGGTGCGAACAAGATGGCGCGGACCGAGCGCCACGATCGACTTGTTGCGCAGCGCCGCGCGCATGTCGAGGTCGCCCTCCCAGACCTCGACGATCGTGCGCACGGTCGACTTGATGTAGAGATCGATTTCCTTGCCCGGGTTCTCGGTGCACAGGTCGACCACGTCGCCGTCTGCGAGCAGCCACCAGGTCTTGTGCTTCGTGAGCTCGTCGAACTTCAAGCAGATGACGGTCTCGCCGTCGGGCAGATGCTCGGTCTGTAGCCGCCGCTGCAGGTCCCGCATCAGGAATTCGACGTCGAGCTCGTCATCCGTCAGCTGACCGCGCGCCCAGCGCATGCCCCAGACCGCGAGGATCTCGATCAGCGGGCCGAGCTCCTTGCCGGCCCCGGTCAAGCGGTATTCGTAGCCCCTCTGGCCCGAAAGCTTCTTGCGAATGACGATGCCGCATTCCTCGAGGTGTCGGAGCCGTTTCGTGAGCAGGGTCGGCGACATGCGCGAGATCGCACGCTGGAAATCGTTGAATCGCGTGGTGCCTAAGAAGAGCTCACGCAGGACCAACACTGTCCACTTTCCATCGATGATCTCGGTCGCCTTCGCCACCGGGCAGAACTGCCCGTAACCCGCCATGGGTGTGCCTCTCCGCCTGCTATTTCTAACTCCAGAATATGTAGTTCAGTGCTACAGATCCTACACTGTCGAGCCTGGCGTCCAGCTTCGTAACATGCTCTCCGACGGTCGCAATCCCGCGCCGGCAACGATTGCAGGAGAGATGAAATGACGACCAGCGTTGCACCCCAAGAAAAGGCTCAGCTGACGAACGGAGTTGACGTCGGCCAGCTCATGGACGTGATCGGCTCGATCGAGGCGGACTCGGGCTACGCCAGCTTCCAGTTCCGCGCCACCAACCAGTGGATCAACGGCGGCCTGAGCCGCAGCCGGATCAAGGACTTCTTCGCCGGTAACACGGAAGACACCACGCGCGAAGATGCCTTCACTCTCGATGCTGATGAGCCGTCGATCGCCGCGGGTCAGGACAGTGCGCCAAACTCGATGGAGTATGTGTTGCACGCGCTGGCCAGCTGTCTGACCGGGACGCTCGTTTCCCACGCAGCCGTGGGCGGCATCCGGATCGAAGCAGTCGAATCGTCGTACACCGGCGACATGGATGTCCGCGGCCTGTTCGGCATGTCCGACGACGTGCGCAAGGGCTTCAACAAGGTCACGGTCAACATGCGCGTCAAGAGCGAGGCCTCGGCAGAGGATCTCACCGAACTGGCGCTGCACTCTCCGGTCTACGACATCGTCTCGCGGGCGGTGCCGGTGGAGTTCAAGCTGACGACCTGCTGAGAAGGCACGGGTGCGCAGCCGGACGGTTCGCGTGGGCGGCAGTTGCCTCTGCCGCTCACGCGCCTTCAGGCGCTAGGAGTGGACCGCCTAGCTGTGTTTTCTAAATAGGTTGTTCATGAACTCACCCCTGAGAGTCGATCGATCGGCGGTGTCATGCCGATACCGGCGTGGGGACGGTGGCGATCGTAATGGTTGAGCCAGGGCCGAAGAGACTCGAGTACGACGAGCTGAGGTCTGGTAGCAGGTGCCGTAGGCCCACTGCTCCTTGCAGCGTGCGGATGAAGCGTTCGGCTTTGCCATTGGTTCTGGGCGTATACGGCCGAGTGTAGATGTGCCGGATCTCGAGTTGCTGGCATAGGCGATTGAAGCGTTTCGAGACGTAGCCGGGTCCGTTGTCTGTCATGACCCGGCGCACCGCTACTCCCATCGAAGCAAAGTGCTCGACGGCTCGCTGCAGGAACGCAGTGCAGGTGTGTTGATCCTCGGCGGACAGCACCTCGACGTACGCCACCCTTGAGTGATCGTCGATAGCGACGTGGGCGTTCTCCCAGCCGACGCCGTAGGCCCGCTTGGAGCGATCGCCGTGGATGCGGCGGCCAGGACGCCGGATACGGGCCAGTTTCTCGGTATCCAAGTGCAGCAAGTCACCTGGACGGCTGAACTCATAGCGCACGATCGCCGGCTTGGGCTCCAGAACATCGAGCTTCCCGAGCCCCAGCCGGCTCAACCACGCCGAGACGGTGGAGCGTGGCACTGACAGCCTCTGGCTGATCTGCCAAGCGGTCAGTCGTCGACGCCGCAGCTTGTCGATCTGCCGCACAACTCCGGTGGCGGTGCGGTGCGGACAGCCCTGCGGCCGGCTGGATCGATCCAAGAGCCCGGCTTCACCTTCTTGCTCGTATCTACCCAGCCACTTGTAGACCGTTCGAGTCGACACGCCCAGAGCCGCCGCCGTCTCCGTCACAGGCTCCGCCTGCTCCCGGACCCGGCGGACCATCTCGCGGCGTATATACGGCGTCGTGCGGGCATTACCATGCAGCTGCATCGGGCGCTCCTTCTGAGTTCGTGGAGTCGTGGAACAACCCCATTGATCTCAGAAGTGAGCCCCGATGTGAACAACCTATTTAGAAAACACACCTAGGCACCATGCTCTTCGGGCCCCGCGTGGCGGCCCCAGTTCTCGGCTTGTCGGGCGGGCTGGCCCTCGTGCTCGCCGCCATCGGACTGTACGGAGTCGTCAACTACTCGGTCGCGGGGAAGGACGCGTGAAATGGGCATCCGCATGTCGCTCGGTGCCGATGCGGGCACGGTGCGCAGATCGGTGATCTTGGGCGGGCTCGAGCCGGCCGCTGGCGTGAGACGGCACGGTCAACTTAACTTCTGAAGCCCTACGCCCGATCCGTTGGAGCGGCACTGCCGCAGATCACGGTGGACACGGGGCTGGCATGAGTACGAGATGGAGCCGGGCTCGGTTCTCCACAAGGATCCCTTCCGGATGCCGAACCCGCCGACACCCACTTCAACCGACTCGGATACACGACCGCAATCCGCCTCGGTATCGCTGCGTGAGGCGTTCCCTGTTTGGTGCAAGGTCGCCGCTCTGAGCTTCGGTGGCCCGGCGGGCTAGATCGCCGTGATGCACCGATTGCTCGTGGAGGAGAAACGCTGGATTAGCGAGAGTCGTTTCCTGCACGCGCTGAACTACTGCATGCTGCTTCCCGGCCCCGACGCCCAGCAACTTGCCACCTATGTCGGCTGGCTGTTGCACCGCACTGCCGGCGGGCTCGTTGCGGGCACGTTGTTCATCCTGCCCGGATTCGTGTCCATTCTGGCACTGAGCGTCATGTACGCGCGGTACCAGGACGTCGCTTTCGTTGCCGCTCTTTTCTTTGGCCTGAAACCCGCGGTGTTGGCGGTGGTGATCGAGGCGGTATTCCGGCTGGGTCGCAGGGCACTCCGGAACCGCGCGCTCGTGGGCGTCGCGGGGCTCGCATTCGTGGCCATCTTCTTCTTCGAGACTCCGTTTCCGCTCGTTATTGTCGGCGCGGCGCTGATCGGCTTCATCGGGGCCCGGTGGATGCCGGCTGCGTTCGCGCCGCGGGACGGCGGTGCGATCGAAAGCCACGACGCCTCCACGCGGAGGCCCTCCGCGACACGGGCGCTGCGGGTCGCGGGCCTCTGGCTGGCCATCTGGCTGGTTCCCTTGCTCGTACTGCGCACTCTGCTCGGTGCGCAGCACGTTTTGGTCGTCGAGGGTGTGTTCTTCAGTACGGCGGCGATGGTGACTTTTGGCGGAGCGTACGCCGTGCTGGCGTTCATCGCGCAGCAGGTCGTTGAGATCTACGGCTGGCTGCTACCGGGTGAGATGCTCGATGGGCTCGGCATGGCCGAGACGACACCTGGGCCACTGATTCAGGTGGTGCAGTTCGTCGGCTTCATGGGTGCCTACCGAAATCCCGGGATGCTGGATCCTCTGCTCGCCGGTGTGCTGGGCTCGATCTTCACCACCTGGGTCACCTTTACGCCGTGCTTCTTGTGGATCTTCACCGGTGCCCCGTACGTCGAGTACTTGCGAGGCAACCAGGCTCTCACCACTGCCCTCACCGGAATCACGGCGGCCATCGTGGGGGTAATTCTGAACCTGGCCGTGTGGTTTTCGCTGCACACGTTGTTCGGCGCGGTCGACGAAGTGCACCTCTATGGCGCACGGCTCCTCGTTCCGCGGATGAGCTCGCTCGATGTCGCTTCCGCTGCCGTGGCGATCGGCGCCTTCGCCGCGATATTCCGCTTCAAGGTCGGAATGATCCCTACTCTCGCCGGCAGCGTCCTCGCCGGCCTCCTGATCAGGCTGGCCCTATGAGCGAATCTTCCGACAGAGGCAGGAAGCCGGGTCGTGGGCGACGGTTCCCACGATCAAGCTCGGCTTGATACGAGTCATCTCGGGTTTTATTATTAGTTTTGATAAATAATCTCGACCGCTCTCCCTCAACTTCGCTATGGACCTTCGTATCTATCGCATTCTGGCCGTCATCGAGGCCAAGCCGTTGTGCGCCGTTGAGGTGATGGAGGCGTTGCGCGCCGACGGCGGCACGGACGTGCCGTCGATTCCGTCGTTCTATCGCCTGCTCAAGCAGGAGCTCGACGAGGGGAATCTCGAGATCGTGTGCACGATCTCGGATGGCGGGCGCGGGCGCCCGCAGCACGTGTATCGGCTCACGCCAGCGGGCCGCGACGTGGTGCGTGAGCAGGCGAACCGCTTGCAGATGCTCGCATCTCTCGTACTCCATCCGGAGGCGGAGGAGAGCAAGTGACCCTGCGCACGGGGATCACCGAGCGCGTGCTTCTCCGTGCCGTCGCATGGCTCGTGCGGCTTCATCCGGCCGACTTCCGCGCGCTGCTCGCACCCGAGATGACCGGGATGTTCGCCGACGACCTGCGGCGCGTGCGCGCCGAGCGGGGGCGTTCGGCGATGCTGCGATTCGCTCTCGGTGTGCTCCTGGGCGTGGTCGTCACCGGCGTGCAGGCCCGGCTTCGAACCGTGTTCGCCCAACAGGAATCCCCCCCGACGGAGGCCACGTTGCGCGCACTCTTGAACGAGACCCGGCAGTCGCTGCGTGCGCTCAGGGGGCGGCCGGGGTACGCGGCTGTGACCCTCCTCACGTTCGTCATGGCCATCGGCGGCGCCACCAGTGTGTTCAGTGTGCTGCGCCATGTGATGCTCGAACCTCTCCCCTTCCCGCACGCGCCTCGACTGGTGCATCTGTGGGAGACGAATCGGGGCGACCTCGAGCGCAATTTCTCGATCCCCAACTTCGAGAGCGTTCGGGCGGGCGCCGACAGCCTCGATGCAGTCGCCGCCTACATGTTCGGCGACTTCCCGAGTGTCACCCTGACTGGCGGCGATCGTCCGGAGCGCATCGCCGGGGCGTACGTGACTCCCGGCATGTTCGGGCTGGTCGGGCTGCTAGGGGTCGAGCCTGCCCGCGGACGCGCGTTTGCTCCCGAGGAGGCCGAGCCCGACGTCGGCGGCGTGGTGATTCTCAGCCACGATCTCTGGGCGAACCGCTTCGCCGCCAACCCCGACATCCTGGGGCAATCGCTTCCGCTCAGCGGTCGGGACCACGTCGTCGTGGGCGTCATGCCTCCCGGCTTCGACTTTCCGGTTGGTAGCGGCGCACGACTATGGCGCCCGCTTCCCTATTTCGACGCCTGGAAGGACAACCGCGGCAACCATCTCCTACGCGTTGTCGGAAGGGCCAGCCCTGGCATCGACCTCGGTGCCGTCGATCGTGAGCTGGCCGACCTCGGTGCAGTGTTCGCCGCGGAGTTTCCGGACGCCAATGCCGAGGGCGGCATGCGGGCGGTCCCGCTGCACGATCAGCTGATCGGCGGTCTATGGCCCGCCGCGTACGCGCTCACCGCGGCGGTAGCGTTGTTCTGGCTGATCGCGGCGGCGAACCTTGCCAACCTGGGCGTCGCGCGGCTCCTGGACCGCATGCCCGAGCTCACGCTGCGGCGGGCCCACGGTGCAACCCGCATCCAGGTGGCGCGTGTGCTGGCCGTCGAGAACGCGGTGCTGGCGACGGCGGGTACGGCCATCGGCGTCATCGCGGCGCGCGCCGGCGTTACGATTCTCGCCGCCACCGGCCCGGCGACCATTCCTCGCCTGTCCTCGGTGTCTTTCGACACCGGAGCCTTGCTCTTCGCCCTGGGCCTCGCCACGCTCACCGCGCTCGGTAGCGGGGTGCCCCTGGCGCTCGTCAGCTTCGGTACGACCGACGCCAGCTCCCTGGTGACTGGCCACCGGGGGGCCACGCACGGTCGTCGCGGACGGGCGCTCCGCAGCGGCCTGGTGGTCGTGGAACTGGCTCTGGCGCTGGTTCTCGTGGTGGGTTCGACGTTGCTGCTGCAGAGCCTCGGCAACTTGATGCGTGTCGATCCGGGTTTCCAGACGGAGAGGATCCTGACGGCCGAGGTCGCCCTGCCCGCGGCGCGCTACCAGGAGGCCGCGATGCGCAGGAGCTTCTACGCGCAGCTCCTCCCGGAGCTCGAACGGATCGCGGGTGTGCAGGCGGCGACCGCGGTGAATGTGTTTCCCCTCATCGGCAACCCGGGCGGCTCGACCTCGCTGCATCGCCGAGGCGCCACCGAGACCCAAGGGCTCGTTCCAGGGGTCCGGTTCCCGGGTCGCGATGCCCGACTACTTCGCAACCATCGGACTTCCGGTGCTGACCGGCCGCACCTTCAATGAGGCCGACGACGAGGGTCCCGCGGTCGCGGTGATCAACCAGGCGCTGGCGTCGCAACTGTGGGGCGACACGGATCCGACGGTTCCGATCGGCCGCACGATTTTCGGTGGCACGCCGGACAATCCCGGCCGCACCTACGAGGTGGTCGGTCTCGTCGGCGATGTGCGGGCAGCGAGTCTCGATCGCGACCCTCGTCCCCACATCTTCATCCCCTACTCGCAGTTCGCCATGCAGGAGATGGTGCTGGTGCTGCGGACGACCGGCGCACCCGCACAGCTGGCCCGCGAGGTGCAGAACGCCGTCCTGCGGGTGGATCCGGACCAGCCGCTCGAGGCTATCGCCAGCGTCGATGAGATCGTCTCAGCGTCGGTATCGCAGCCCCGCTTCCTGCTGCTGCAGCTGAGCCTGTTCGCCGCCATCGCCGTGGCACTCAGCGCGATCGGCGTCTACGGCGTCATGGCCCACACCGTGGCGGCCCGTACCCGCGAGCTTGGAATCCGCATGGCCATGGGAGCCGATGCGGGCAGCGTCATGCGGCTGGCGCTGGGCCAGAGCCTGCGCCAGGCGGCGCTGGGCATCGCCATCGGCAGTCTCCTGGCGCTGTTCGGTGTCGACCTGCTCGACAGCCTGCTCTTCGGCATCGCGCCCCGCGACGCGAAGACGTTCGTTGCTGGAGCGGCACTGCTCACGTTCGTCGCGCTGGCAGCGTCCCTGGTCCCGGCCCTGAGAGCGGCGCGCGTATCGCCCACCGAAGCCCTGCGGGCGGAGTAGCGGGCGAGTCCGGCCTTCTCTTGCCCCCTTGACGTGGTCGCACGGCCCGCAATAGCATGCGGCGTTCATCGTTCACCGGCACGCCCTCCTCTGGGGATCGATGCGAACCATAGCTATTTGCAATTTGAAGGGTGGCGTCGGTAAGACGACCACCACGTTCAACCTCGCCGCGAGCCTCGCGGAGCGCGGCAAGAGCGTCCTGTTGATCGACTGCGATCCGCAGGGCAACTTGACGCGCTGCTTCGGCGTCGAAAACACCCCCGGACGCGCCAGTCTGAGCGACGTTCTGCGCGGCCAAGCCACCGTTGACACCGCCGCGGTGCGCACATCGCGCGACGGAATCTGGATTGTGCCGTCGTCGCCGATGCTCGACGAGATCAATCGGCGGAATCTTGCCGGGGAGCGTGTGCTCCTGGCCCGGCTACCCGAGACCTGCGACTACACGTTGCTCGATTGTCCGGCCGGCATCGGCGTTGTGCTGCTCAACGCGCTCACGGCGGCCGACGAGATTCTCGCGCCGGTGCAGGCGAAGGGGCTCGCATCCACCTCGATCACCCGCTTGCTCTCGCACATCGCCGACCTTCGCGAACGCGGCAACCCGGCTCTCGACCTCACCGGAATCATCGTCAACCACTTCGACGCTCGCACCCGAATCTCGCAGCGGGTGCTCACCGAGCTCCGTCAAACCTACGGGCCTCTGGTCATGGGCACGGTTATCCACGAGAGCGTCAGTGTTTCGGAGTCGGTCGATTCCGGGGCGCCGGTGATCGAGCTGCCCACGAACAATCGCAGCGCGATGGAATTCCGCAGCCTTGCCGCCGAGGTGCTGGCGCGCGCTGACGTGCGGATTGGCTACTTCGGCGCCCATCGACGAACAGACGCGGCACGTGTTGCCGGCGGCAACATCGCGATCGCCGGCTCGCGCGACTACAGGCCGCGCGTGGCGCCGGCGCTCGGGTAGCGTTCGCTGCCCGACGAGTCTCTATCGACTGTCGCCGATCGCGCCGCCCACACACCTGGGCAGCGAGCCCCTCTCCGCGCCGAGTTGCTGCGCCTCCCGGAGTGGTTCTGGGTCGCGATCGCTGTCCTCGGAGCGGGGCTGCGAGTCGACTACGTGCTCGGTAGCTTCTCGGCAGCTGCGGGAATCGCTGTGCTCGCGGGACTCACCTTGGGCAGCGTCCGCGGCGCACGCTCAATCGCATGTGCGGCTCTCCTCCTCACCGCCGCGGCGACCTGGCGGCCTCTGGCCGATGTGATGTGGTGGGTACGGTGTTCGAGCAGGGTTACGCGTGGGGTGGCGTCGGCGTGGCCGCGCTGGCGGGAGCGCTCGGACGCTGGCCCGACGGTACGCTGGTGACCTCTCTCGATTCTGGGCGCAACGGCGGCGGCCCGGCCGTTCGACAGCGCTGGCGTGTCCGCACCGTGATCCTGCTGGCGTTGGCGGCCACCGCCGTGATCGCCTATCGAGGCTGGGCCGGACCGGCGTGGAACCCGTAGCTGAAGCTCTACTACGGAGCCGCAGGCGCGATGGCGGTGGCTATCGCCTTCTACTACTCGCTGCGTCTGCTCCGGGCACCAGGCGTTGTGCTGACCTATTCGGCCTGTCTCTTGCCCCGCTACGTGGCCGGGCTCGGCTTGCTGGCGCTGGCGCCGGCGATGGGCGGCGCCAGCGACGTGACCGCCGTCGCTCGAGTGCCCGCCGACCTGCTCTTCCACGGCTACCTTGCGCAGCTGCCGGGCGACCTTCTGATGATGGTCGTCGTGGGCTTCGTCGTGCTGCCCCGACGGGTGAAGCGTGGGGAATGACGCGTTGACCGGTTTTTCGCGCCACTGCTATAGTTCGGGGTCCACCAAGCGCTGCGCTGCTCCCGCGTGCGGCTGTATAGAACGGAGGCGCGTAGCTCAGCTGGTAGAGCGCTACCCTGACACGGTAGAGGTCGTCGGTTCGAGCCCGGCCGCGCCTACTCCCTCATGTTCTCGCCTGGGTCGCCGCTCTTGGTGGGCAGCGACTCGGCGATCTCCCACCGTATCGACGTAACGAGCAAGGAACGCGACCATTCACGAAAAACGACACCGCACCAACGAAGGCATTCGAGTCCCGCAGGTGCGGCTTATCGACGCAGAGGGTGAACAGGCAGGGGTAGTAGACACTGAGGCCGCGATCGCAATGGCGCACACCGCCGGGCTCGACCTGGTGGAAGTTGCGCCCATGGCGGAGCCGCCAGTTTGCCGTTTGATGGACTACGGCAAACACGTGTATCGCCAAGCGAAGGACAAGAAACAGAAGGCACACCAACCGCAGCTCAAGGAAGTAAAGTTTCGGCCCAAGATCGACGAGCACGACTACAGCTTCAAGCTGAACCACATCCGCCGATTTCTGGGCGAGGGTCACATGGTCAAGGCAACGATCATGTTCCGTGGCCGCGAGGTGGTTCATCCCGAGCTCGGGCGCGCCATCCTGGATCGCGTCCTCAGCGACCTGGGCGAGGACTTCCGGATGGACAAACGGCCGTCGATGGAAGGGCGCCAGATGTACATGGTCTTGACGCCCAAACGCGATTGATGAAGACAGCCACTCACTGAGGGCTGGGACGACCAGCCGAAGTGCAGTCGGAGAACGACATGCCGAAAATGAAAACCCACCGCGGCGCCGCCAAGCGTTTCAAGCGCACAGGCACTGGCAAGCTCGCGCGACGCAAGGCGTACGCTGGCCACCTCATGTCGCACAAGAGCACGAAGAGAAAGCGCCACCTGCGCCAGGGGACGCTGCTCTCGGCTGCAGACACCAAGCGGATCGAAGCCCTGCTGCCGTATAAATAGAGAAAACGGAGACGCCCTCAGGCGGCTCCCGGAGGTTTCGCCATGGCCCGCGTCAAGCGAGGCAACGTACATACCAAGCGCCGCCGCAACATCCTCAAGCAGGCAAAGGGCTACTACGGCGCCAAGAGCCGCCTTTACGGCGAGGCACGCGAAGCCGTCGACCGAGCCTTGCAGCACGCGTTTCACGGTCGCAAGCGCAAGAAGCGCGACTTCCGCCGCCTGTGGATCACGCGCATCAATGCTGCTTGCCGAACCAACGGGATCTCTTACAGCCAGTTCATCCATGGCTTGACCCGCGCCGGCGTGGGACTCGACCGCAAGGTGCTCGCGGAGCTGGCGATCGAAGATCCACGCGCCTTCGAGCAGCTGGCTGCAGCAGCAAAGAGCGCTCTGGCCTAGTAGTCGTACGGCCCCAACTCGACCAACTCGACGGGTCGCACCTTTGCAACCGCCCTCCTCGCCCACATCCGCTATCGAGCAGCTGCTCGAACGCTTCGAGTCCGACGCGGCCGCGATATCCAATGCGGCCGCGATCGACGAGCTACACGCGCGCTACCTCGGACGCAAGCGCGGCGAGCTCACGGCGATCTTCCAGGGGCTTCGTGAGCTCGAGCCGGAGGCACGCAAGGCCGTCGGCAACGCCGCGAACCTGGCCCGGCAGCGGCTCGGCGCGCGAATCGACGAGCTGCGGGAGTCGCTTACGCAAGCCTCGTCGGACTCGCGTGTCGAGGGCATCGACGTCACGCTTCCGGGACTCCCCGATCCACTGGGCGGTCAGCACCCGATCAGTCAAACACTGGCGGAGATCGAAGACGTTTTTGTTGCGCTCGGCTACGAGATCGTCGACGGCCCCGAGGTGGAAACCGATTGGTACAACTTCGAAGCGCTGAACTTCCCCGCTGATCACCCGGCTCGCGACGACCAGGACACCTTGAGGCTCCACCGCTCGTATGGCGACCTGCTGCTGCGAACCCACACCTCGCCGGTGCAGATCCGCACGATGGAACAGCGTGAGCCGCCGCTGGCGATCCTGGTACCGGGCAGGGTGTTCCGACGTGATACGCCAGACGCTACACACAGCCCGATGTTCGTTCAGTGTGAGGGCCTCGTGGTCGATGTCGACATCACGCTCGCCGACCTCAAAGGCACCCTCGACCACTTCGCCAAGCGCCTCTTCGGCCCCGCCACCGACACCCGCTTCCGGCCAGGCTATTTCCCCTTCACCGAGCCTTCCGCAGAGGTCGACGCCACCTGCCCTGCGTGCAAAGGCGAGGGTTGCCGCGTTTGTCGAGGCTCGGGTTGGGTGGAGCTTCTCGGCTGCGGCATGGTGCACCCGGCGCTGTTCGAAAACGTGGGCTACGACCCCGATCGATGGCAAGGATTCGCTTTCGGCATGGGTATCGACCGCATTGCCGCCGTGCGCCACGGCATCGACGACATCCGCCTGCTGTACGACAACGACTTGCGCTTCCTGAAGCAGTTCGCCACCTGATCCCTGCCGACCCCTTTGATCCCTGCCCCTACTGAGGGGCTCGCCGCCAACTGCACGCACATCAACCATGCGCTTCTCACGTAACTGGATTGCCGAATACGTCGATCTGCCCGCCAGCCAGAGCCGTCTTGTCGACAAGTTGTCGATGCTCGGACTGGTGGTCGACGACCGACGCGTGCAAGGCGACGATCTGATTCTCGACCTGGACATTGCGAGCAATCGTCCCGACGTGATGAGTCACGCGGGGGTGGCTCGCGAGCTGGCGGTGGCACTCGATGCCGAGTGGCGTCAGCCCGGAGCGAGCATCGACGAGAAAGAAACGGGACCCTCCGTCACCGACTCTTGCCGGATCGAGATTGCCGACCCTCATGCATGCAACCGCTTCGTCGCGCGCCTGATCACCGGCGTCGAGGTTGGACCCTCCCCCGATTGGCTCGCCCGGCGCCTCGAGGGGCTGGGCATGCGCCCGATCAACAACGTTGTCGACATCACCAACTTCGTCCTCTGGGAAATGGGTCGACCGCTGCACGCCTACGACTACGACAAGCTCGTGGGCAGCAAGCTCGTCGTGCGGCGGGCGAACACCGGTGAGCGGCTGGTCACTCTCGACGAGGTCGACCGCAGCCTCACCATAGAAGACCTTGTCATCGCCGACGCAACCAAGCCCGTCGGGCTCGCGGGCGTCATGGGCGGCCTGGGAACGGGTGTGCGCGAGGGGGCCACACGCGTGCTCCTGGAGGGGGCGAGCTTCGATCGCGTCGTCGTGAGGCGGATGTCGAAGCGCCATGGATTACACACCGACGCGAGCCATCGTTTCGAGCGTGGTCTGTCACATACCGGCATGGTGCCGGCAATCGACCGCGCCGCGGCGCTGATCGCCGAGCTTGGCGGCGGCCTTATTGCCTGCGGAAACATCGACGCGGTTGGCGAAACTCCACCGGCGCGGCATATCACCTTGCGCCGCAGTCGGTTGCGTGGGCTGCTGGGCGTTTCGGTCGACGGCGACGCTGTGCGCAACACCTTGTCGCGACTCGGCTTTGCGATTGGAACACCAGAGGAGGCCGACGGAGTGGGGCCGACCGATACCGGCGCGAGCTTCGACGTAGAGGTGCCATTCGACCGCGCCGACGTGACTCTAGAGGTCGACCTGATCGAGGAGATCGCCCGCTTCCACGGCTACGATCGCTTGCCGAGCACACTGCCGACTATCCGCGCGCTGCCCGAACAGCGGAGCACCCGCGCGCTTCGTGCCGAGCGCCATGTGCGGTCGATCTGCGGTGCCTTGGGCTTCTGGGAGGCGATGACCTTTTCCTTCACCTCGGCGGCCGAACAGATGCTGATGGCCCCGGAGTCGGCGATCGTCGCGCTCGGCAATCCGCTTTCCGACGCCATGTCGGTGATGCGCGTCCATGCGCTCCCAGGCCTGCTCACGGCGCTGGCCCGCAATCGTAACCATGGCACCTCGCGCGTACGGCTGTTCGAGATCGGGCACTGCTTCGAGAATCGGTCAACGGACAGCGCGGAGGCGCCGGGGAGTCACGAATCGGGCGATACCGGCAAGAGCCCCGGGACTCGTCAGAGCCAGATACCCGGGGCCAGAGATGCGAATGCCGGCGCTGCTGACGACCCCGTATCGCCGCGGCCGAGCATCGTCGAACGACGCCACCTGGCGCTGGTTGTAGCGGGCCCGGCGGAGCCCCGTCACTGGAGCCGCGACGAGCGCCCGGCGGCGCACGTCGAGCTGCGCGGCGCGCTCGATGCGTTGACCGAGCGCATGCGCTGGCCGGCGTGGACGTGGCAACAGAAGGATTTCATTGGTCTGCAGCCGGGGACGAGCGCGGCGCTGCGGCGGTCTTCTCTGCAAGGGCCGGAGTCGCCGGACGGGGTCGAGAAGACGTTCGGCTACGTCGGACAGCTGCATGCCAAGGCCGCGCACGCCTTCGGCTTGGAGACGGGAGCCGGAGCCAGCAACCGTGACCAGCAGGTGTGGGTGGCCGAGGTCGACGTCGAGGAGCTGCTGGCCCGTGATGAGCCCGATCTGAGCTACCGCCGCCTGCCGCGGTTCCCCGCCGCCGACCGCGACCTGTCGATACAGGTGCCCTCCGACGTCGATTTCGCAGCAGTGAAAGCGCAGATCGCCGCCGTCGAGGGAATCCCCCTCGCCGAGGTGACGCTGCTCGATGTGTACCACGGAGATGATTTGCCGGCCGGCCACCGGAGCTTGACGCTGCGGTTGGTCTACCGAGCCGACGACCGCACGCTGACCTCCGAGGAGGTCGAAGCGGCACACGACGCGGTTTGGCGTCGGCTGGAGACCCAACTGGGCGTCAAGCGGCGCTAGCCGGTAGCATCACGGCCCATGCCCGATTCGAAGACATCGGAGACGTCGGCATCGGCGCCCGACGGACCAAGCTCGCTCCGCACAGGGATAGAAGAGCTGCAGTGGTCCATCGACAGGGCGGCCGAGACGATCCACCGGCTTCACCGCCAGCGCGAGGAGCTGAGAGCGCGTGTGGCGAGACTGGCAGATGAGCTCGCCGAGTCACGAGCCGGCTCACTGCAACATCATCCAGCCCCCTCGGATCAGCGGCTGCTCGATCGCCTCCAGAGCCTCGAGCGCGAACGCACAGCCGTACGCGAGCGCCTGGGTCATCTGGCGACGGCGCTGGATACGCTCGATTCACAAGCCGCGGCCGCACCGCCGCACGGCCCTGAGGCCCCGCAGCCTGGAGACGCCGATGACCTCCGTTGATATTTTCGGTCGCCGCTATAACATTGGCGGTCAACAATCCGAAAAGACAATCCGGGCTTTGGCCCGCTATGTCGACGCCCGAATGGGCGCCGTCAGCGAGCAGGCTGGGCCCGGCGATGCCTTGAACGTTGCTGTCATCGCGGCGTTGAATATCGCTGACGACTACTACAAAGCCCGTAGAGCTCTAGCGCTGCGGGAGGAAGAGTTGGCGGAGCAGACTCGAGCGCTGAGCCGGCGGTTAGGCGAGGCAATCGAGTCGGTGAGCGAAACAGATCAAGCACTCGAATGACGAATCGAAGCGACAGCATTCACGGACCCGTCCGACTCCCCACCAAGATCGACGCACATAGCGTTGGGTGGCCGAGCTCGTGCGCACACCTCGATCGGGGTCTAACAGCGCCAGTACGTCTCTAGAGCCTCGATACCCTTCCCAGCGTCCAGCGCGTCCACTCGTCCATTCGCGTTCTGATCATCCGACTCGCACGACCTTTCGTGCGCGTCATCGCTCCATGCCCGCGCTCTCCCTCCCTGCGCAGCTCTCGAGGGGGATGGACATGCCCAGCACCGTCTGGCTCAGCGCCGGAGCGGCGGCCGCCGTCGGTTTCCTCTTTTTCATCGCCTGGCTACTTACACGCAACCGCGTCGGCGCGACACTCGTCGAAAGCGCGCGGCGCGACGCCGATCAGGTGCTGGAAGAGGCCCGCCGCGGAGCCGAAACAGTCCTCAAAGAGGCACGCGTCGAGGGACGTGAGGAGCTGGTTGCACAGCAGCAGGAGTTCGAACAGGAAAGCCGGGAGCGGCGGCGCGAGATGGCCGAGGCCGAGCGCCGCATCCACGAGCGCCAGGAAAGGCTCGAGGCACGCGCCAACAAGCTCGAGGAGCGTGAGCGCAAGCTCAAACGGCATACCGATCGCATCTCGGAGATCGAGCGCGACGCGAACCTGCTCAAGCAAGAGGCGGCTCTGCACCGTGACGAGGCGATCGGTCGAATGGAGCGTGCCGCGCGACTGAACCGCGACGATGCCAAGGCAGATCTGGTGCGCGAGATGACCCGGGACGCCAAAGAGGAGGCCGTACGGCTCGCGCACGAGATCGAGGAGCGCGCGCGGCAGAAAGCAAACCGCGAGGCGCAGCGGATCATCTCGATGGCCATTCAGCGGTGCGCCAGCAACTACGTGGCCGAAACCACGGTCAGCGTCGCCCAGCTCCCCTCCGACGACATGAAGGGGCGCGTCATCGGCCGCGAGGGACGCAACATCCGCGCCTTCGAGATGATGACCGGCGTCAACCTGATCGTCGACGACACTCCCGAGGCCGTTCTGATCTCGAGCTTCGACCCCTATCGCCGTGAGGTCGCCAAGCTCGGCCTCGAACGACTGGTCGCCGACGGCCGGATTCATCCGGCACGCATCGAGGAGGTGATCGATAGGGTCCGCGAGGAGATGGAGGAACAGATCCTCGCCGAAGGCGTGGCCGCGGCCGCCGAGTGCGCCATCCACGACCTTGCGCCAGAGCTCACCCGGCTACTCGGCAGGCTGAAGTTCCGCACCTCGTACGGTCAGAACGTCCTCCGTCACTCCGTTGAAGTGGCGACCATCGCCGGCATCATGGCGGCCGAGCTCGGCCTCGACGAGCATGTGGCGCGACGCGGCGGGTTGCTGCACGACATCGGAAAGGCAATCGACCAGGAGGTCGAAGGCACCCACCTGACGATCGGCATCAATCTGCTGCGCAAGCACGGTGAGTGCAAGGAAGTCATCCAAGCGATGGAGGCGCATCACTTCGACGTTGAGCCGGCAACCGTCGAGGCCGTGCTGGTGCAGGCGGCGGACGGACTTTCGGCGGCGCGCCCGGGTGCTCGACGCGACATGCTCGAGACGTACGTCAAACGACTGCACAAGCTCGAGGAGATCGCCGACTCCTTCCGCGGCGTCGCCAAGGCATACGCCATTCAGGCAGGCCGCGAGCTGCGCATCATCGTGGAGTCGGCCAAGGTGAGTGACGACGAGTCGGTGTGGCTGTCGCGCGACATCGCGCACCGTATTCAGCGTGAAGTCCAGTATCCCGGAGAGATCAAAGTTACCGTCATCCGCGAGACCCGAGCGGTGGGGATCGCGCATTGACTGAACACGAAGAGGGTGAAGCCGGTTCCTCAGGCGCGAGCCCAGCGGAAGAGAGAGCGCCCTCAACTCTGCGCCTTCTCTTTCTGGGAGACATCGTCGGCAAAGCAGGCCAGCGGCACATGGTCGAGCGCCTTGCCGGACTGCAGCGACGCACGCGGGCCGATTTCACCGTGGTCAACTGCGAGAACGCCGCCGGCGGCCGCGGAGTCACCCCGGAAATCGCCGACCAGCTGTTCGCCTGCGGTGTGGATGTGCTCACCACGGGTAATCACGTATGGGCCAAGCAAGCAATCGTCGACTACCTCCACAAGGAGCCGCGGCTGCTCCGGCCCGACAACTTCCCTACCCCGCCAGCAAACAGCGGCGCCTTCGGACCACCAGGATCCGGTGTCTTCATCGGCCGCAGTCGCCGTGGCGTTCCTGTGGCGGTGATCAATCTCCAGGGGCGCGTGTTCATGCAGCCGATCGACTGCCCATTCACCGGTCTCGAACGGGCGCTGGAGGAGATCGGCGACCGCGCTCAGGTCATCCTCGTCGACATGCACGCCGAAGCCACGTCGGAAAAGTTGGCCATGGGTTGGCACGCCGACGGTAGAGTCTCGGCGGTGCTCGGCACCCACACCCACGTCCCCACTGCCGACGCCCGCCTACTGCCCGGCGGCACGGCGTACTGCACCGACGTCGGCATGAGCGGTCCCTACGACTCGATCATCGGCACACGGCCCGACCTGGCGCTCGAGCGCATGCTCACCGCGCGGCCGGTGCGATTCCAGGTGGGTGGCGGCAACGTGCGGCTCGCCGGCGCGCTTGTCGAGATCGACCCTGAAACGGGTCGCGCCACCGGCATCGAGTCAATTCTCGATCCCCCAGGCCCACTGCACGCACCGGAGTTGTAGTCACGTGCCTCGCGATGGCGGCATAGACCCGAGCTTGCGGCTCGCGGGAATCTCGGGAACCTCGGGGCCCGCGGTGCCTTCGCGCGACAGACCTCGCCGCCCCGCCCGTAGGATCTGGCCCGTAGGCGAGCTGCTCTCCGACGTTCGCCAAGGCCTCGAGCTGGCGTATCCGCTGCTGTGGGTGCAGGGCGAGATCTCCGATCTCAAGCAACACCGCAGCGGCCACTGGTACTTCAGTCTCAAGGATGATGATGGCGTGCTGCCGGCGGCGATGTTCCGCTCGGCGAACCGTGCGGTGCCGTTCGAGCCCGAGAACGGACTCGAGATCATCGTCTGCGGCCGCCTCACGTTGTATGAGCCACGCGGCAAGTTCCAGCTGATCGCCGAGCTAATCGAACCCGTTGGAGCCGGCTCGTTGCAGCTGGCCTTCGAGCAACTCAAGGCACGACTCGAGGCGGATGGCCTGTTCGCGCCCGAGCGCAAGCGTGACCTGCCGAAGCTGCCGCGTCGGATCGGCGTTGTCACCTCCCCGTCCGGGGCCGCTTGGCGCGACATGGTGCGTACCTGGCGCCGACGCCGTGTCGGGTTGTCGGTGGTGCTCAGCCCGGCCGCCGTGCAGGGAGAGCATGCTGGGGCGCAGATCGTCACGGCGCTCGAGCTGCTCGAGTCGACCGCAGGCGTCGAGCTGATCGTGCTGGCGCGCGGCGGCGGATCACGCGAGGAGCTCTGGGCGTTCAACGAGGAGGTCGTCGCTCGTGCCATCGCCGCCTGCGGCGTGCCGGTGATCAGTGCGGTCGGCCACGAAACCGACATCACGATCGCCGATCTCGTCGCCGATCGCCGCGCGGCAACCCCCACGGCGGCCGCCGAGATTGTCGCGCCGAGCGGCATCGAGTTGGCGAACCGGCTCGAAGCCCTCGGCCGCCGGGTGCGTGCCAGCGGGCGGCGACGCATCGATGCCGCCAGGGTGCGGCTTCGCGCACCGTCGGTGATCGCCGCTGTGCAGCCGCCCGACCGCCGCTGGGCACGGCTGCGAACGCGCACCGAAGCGGCCGCCGCACGGGTCGACGCCGCCGTCGCCCGCTTGGTCGGCGATCGCCAACGACGGCTAACAGATGTCGCGGCCATCGCTCGCCAGCACGCCCCCGCCGCGCTGGCGCGACGTTACGCCCGGCGACTGGAGGCCGACGTCGTGCGGGTTGAGCGTGCCGTCCGAGCCAACCAGCACCGGGCGCGGGAGAGTCTCGCCGGGCTCGCCGCGCGGGTCAACGCGCTGAGCCCACTGGCCGTGCTCGGACGCGGCTATTCCATCTGTCGCAGCCGCTCCACCGGGCGAATCCTACGTGATTCGGCCACCGTCAGCGCCGGCGAGCGCGTAGACGTGCGACTGTACCGAGGGACGTTGCCCTGCAGGGTGATCGATCATGAGCCGGTCGCTGAAGCCACCACTTCGCTACCGGGCTCGAATACGTAGCCAGCCGCACTTGTACGGCCACGAGAGCGACAGGCAAATTGTTGCTCTCAGCGGCCCGTTGTAGCATCCCCTTCCCATCCACACCCGTCCACGGAGCTAGCCGCTGTGCCCGACCGCCAACCCGATCTGCTGAAAGAGACCAGCGACGCCGACGAGCCCGATGAGCTGGCCTTCGACGAGGCGCTGCTGCAGCTCGAAGGACTCGCCGAGCGACTCGAGGAAGGCGATCTGCCACTCGAACGGGCCCTCGAGCTCTACGAGCGCGCTGTGGGTCTGTTCACGCATTGCCGCGGCCGACTCTCTGATGTCGAGCAGCGGCTCGAGCATCTCACCCGCGACCTCGACGGCACACCGATCGTCGAGCCTCTGCCGGAGCCCGATCTCGTCGCTAGCGATGGTTAGCGGCTAGCGGCTGGCAGGCCATGGACGAAGTCGATCGCGACACCCGCGGGGCGGTGACGACACTGTCGGCCGATCGAGCTTCTCTCGACGAATTCGCGCAGCACGCTCGCGAAGCTGTCGACGGCTGGCTCGATCGCGCCCTGCCGCCAGCGGCCTCGGAGCCGGCGACGCTCCATAGCGCCATGCGTCACTCCGTTTTCGCCGGCGGTAAGCGCATTCGCCCCCTGCTACTGCTGGCAACCGCCGAGATATTCGAGGACGATCTGGAACCGCTGTTGCCGGCGGCAGCGGCGCTCGAGCTCATCCACACGTACTCGCTGATCCACGACGACCTGCCGGCGTTCGACGACGACGATCTGCGCCGCGGCCGACCCACCTGCCACAAGCTCTTCGGCGACGCCGTCGCGATCCTCGCCGGCGATGCACTGCAGACACTGGCATTCGAGCAACTCACGTGCGCGGCCGCGGCGCTCGAACACCCGCGGCGTTGGCTCGCGGCAAGCGCCGCGATCGCGCGGGCGGCGGGCAGCATCGGCATGTGCGGCGGCCAGTGTCTCGATATCGAGGCCAGCGGCCGGGCACTCGAGTTTGAAGATTTGCGGTCGGTGCACGCCGCCAAGACGGGCGCCCTGCTCGCCGCTTCGACCGAGGCCGGCGCCCTGCTGGCCGGCGCCGATGCGGACGCCACGGCTCGCCTGGCCGGCTTCGGCCGTACCGTCGGTCTCGCGTTCCAGGTGGTGGACGACCTTCTCGACGTCGAGGGCACGCTCGAAGAGCTCGGCAAACCGCCGGGAAGCGACAGCGGGCGCGACCAACCAACATTCGTAACCCACCTGGGCCTCGACGGGGCGCGACGCGAGGCGGAAGACCTGCGCGACCAGGCCCTGGAGCTTCTCGCGCCGTTCGGGGGCGCCGCACAACACCTACATGCGCTGGCCAACCTGATCGTCGAGCGCCGCGCGTGAGCGACGCAAAGGTCAGCTGCCGACTCGACCAGGCGCTGCTGGAGCGCGAGCAGGTGGCGAGCCGCAGCCTCGCGCGGCGCCTGATTCTCGCCGGTCGTGTTCGCGTCAACGGCGAGCCGGCCAGCAAGGCGGGAATGCTGATTCGATCCAAGGACTCCACGGCGGTTACCGAAGGGCCACGATTCGTGAGCCGCGGCGGCGACAAGCTCGCAGGGGCGATCGAGACCACCGGTGTCGACCCCAGTGGTCGGATGTGCCTCGACGCTGGCGCCTCCACCGGCGGCTTCACCGATTGCCTGCTGCAGGCGGGTGCTCGACATGTTGTTGCCGTTGACGTCGGCTACGGGCAGCTCGACTGGCGGTTGCGCAACGACGAGCGTGTCGCCGTGGTCGAGCGCACCAACGCGCGCCACCTGACGATAGACATGCTCCCGACGCCCGAACGACCCAGTCTCATCGTTGTCGACGTGGCGTTCATCAGCGCCACCAAGTTGCTGCCCGCACTTACCGCGGTGGGCGCGAGCGACGCCGAGATGCTGCTGCTGGTGAAGCCGCAGTTCGAAGCCGGTGCGGGGCAGGTCGGCAAGGGCGGGGTCGTACGGAGAGAAAGCGTGCGCCGGAGCGTTCTACAGCGGGTCGCCGAGAGCGCCGCCGAGTCGGGATGGAGCCTCGTGGCCGCAGCCCCGAGCCCGCTGCGTGGACCGGCCGGCAACTGGGAGTGCTTCCTACACCTGCGGCGCTCAGAAGCGACGGAATCCGCATCTGCCGACGAGATCATCGACGAACTCGCGATCCCCGACGATCACCAGGCCAAGATCGAGATCGGCGGCGCGCTCGCAGCCTCCAAGCCACCGGCGCCGCTCGCTGTGTCAGACGGACAAGCGGCGGCGCCAGCGTCGAGCCGGAGGGGATCCGCTTGAGCGATCGACCGAAGTTCCAGACCGTCGGCCTGGTTGCCAAGCCCAAGCACCCCGATCTCGCCGCGGACCTCGGTGATCTGGTCGAGTACCTCGAGGAGACCGGACACGACGTCGTGTGCGGCACCGAGGCCGCGGAGCTCCTGGGCGAGCATCACGACCGACACAACAGGATCGTGACCACCACGCGTGCCGACCTGCCTGCCGCCGTCGATCTGGTCATCGTGCTCGGTGGCGATGGGACCCTGCTGTCGGTGGCCCGCGAGGCCGCGGTAGCCGAGGTGCCGATCTTCGGCGTCAACTTCGGCAGCATGGGCTTTCTTACCGCGACGCCCAAGGAAGAGCTGCGCAGTGCTCTGGAGTCGATTCTCGCTGGCGACTACGCCGTCAGTCGACGGTTGATGCTTCGCGCCGAGGTCCGTGCCCCCGACGGCCAGCGAACCGTACGCGACGTGCTCAACGACGCGGTCATCAACAAGACCGATCTGGCGCGCATCGTGGAGCTACGCGCGCATATCGACAATCAGTACGTCTCGAACTTCCGCGCCGACGGCCTGATTGTCTCGAGCGCCACCGGTTCAACCGCCTACTCGCTGGCGGCCGGCGGCCCGATCGTCATGCCCGACGTCGACGCGATTCTCGTTACGCCGATCTGTCCACACACGCTGACCAATCGGCCGCTCGTCGTACCGGGCTCGGCTTCAATCGACCTGGCCCTCGCCTCGTCCGACCAGGATCTGATCCTGACTCTCGACGGACAGGAAGGACTGCCGATTGGCCCGCGCCACAACGTCAACGTTCGTCGCAGCCCACACCACCTCGACCTACTGCAGCCGGTGCCTCGATCCTATTTCGACATGTTGCGCACGAAGTTGCGATGGGGCGACTCATGATGCTGCGAGCTTTCCGGGGACAACTGAGCTCGCTCGGCGCCATCATGATCGGCTGCACAGCGCTCCTGACCAGCGCGATGTCGGGCTGCGGAGGCAACCTGGCGTTCGACGATCCCCTCGCCCCTGTGCCGACCGCCGTCGATCCGGATGAGATCGAGCCGGCGGTGCTGCGAGCCGAATGGACGCTGTCGCCGGAAGAGCCCGACCCGCTGTCGCTGGCGCCGGGGATTGACGGACACCACGTCTACGCCGTGTATGGGACGGTGCTCCGAACCTATCGATTGAGCGACGGAACCCCGCGCTGGACCGCTGACTTCTCGAGTCCACCGCTGCTGCCGCCCCTCCCACTGGCGTCAGGTGTGGCAATCGCCGTCGCTAACCGCTGGGAGATTCTCGGTTTCGACGGCCGCGTCGACTCGCTGATTCGGCTCACCGAGCCGCCCATCGATGCCCTGATCGTCGGCGCCACGCGCCTGCTGCAGATCAACACGTTCGGCGTGACGCTTTACCAGCCCGGGCTGGAGGTCGTTGCTGCCGACGAGGCCGCCCTGGAGCAGGCGGCTGCCGACGCGGTGGCCCCTCCTCCAGCGCAACCCGCACACCCAAGCCCTCCGATCTGGGAACATGCGATTCCGCTGGCGAGCGCCCTCTCGATCAGCCCCGACGGAGCGATCGCCATCGTCACCACCTCCTCGGGCCGGCTGCACGCGCTGAGAACGCTCGACGGCGGGTCGCTCTGGACTGTCGACGCGGATCAGGATCAGGGACCGGCCAACGTGCAGCCGCTGCGCGTCGCCATCGACGGAGAGCGCGTTTACTACTCCGGCACCGACCAGAGGCTGCACGCCGTACGTCTCATCGATGGGGCCCGCGTCTGGAGCAGTAACGGGCTCGGCATCGAGCTGGCTACGGCGCCGACAGTGATCGGCGACGTGGTGTGGGTCTCCGCGCTCGACGCCATCGTCCGCGGCTTCAGCACCAGGGGTGGCAGTCAGTTGTTCCGCGCCAAGATCGAGTCGCGTTCGTACATAGATCTCGTCAGCTGGGGCCCGTGGGTCATCGCCAGCCCGGTCGACGGCGATTGGACCTTTGTTCGCGCGCCTCTGGCCGCCCGGAGTCCATCCGATCCCGGCAGCCCCACCAGTTTCACCATCAGCGCCGACGGACGCCTCGAGCTGCGGCCGGGGTTGAGTCCCGAAGGTGTGATCGTCGCCGATAGCAGCGGATCGCTGCAGTTGCTCAGGGCCGCCGAACGCCCCCCCCGAGCAGGCGATCGGTTCTGCAGAGAATCGCTAGAGCCGGCAACCGTTCAGGTCGCCCTAGATGTGAGTTCTAGGTAGGTTGTTCACGAACTCACCCCTGAGAGCCGAGCGATCGGCGGTGTCATGCCGATGCCGGCGTGGGGACGGTGACGATTGTAGTGGTTGAGCCAGGGCCGTAGAGCTCGAGTACGTCGAGCTGAGGTCTGGTAGCAGGTGCCGTAGGCCCACTGCTCCTTGAGTGTGCGGATGAAGCGTTCGGCTTTGCCGTTGGTTCTGGGGGTGTAGGGCCGGGTGTAAATGTGCCGGATCTCGAGTTGATGGCATAGGCGATTGAAGCGCTTCGAGACGTAGCCAGGCCCGTTGTCTGTCATCACTCGGCGCACCGCTACTCCCATCGAAGCGAAGTGCTCGACGGCTCGCTGCAGGAACGCTGTGCAGGTGTGTTGGTCTTCGGCGGGCAGCACTTCGACGTACGCCACCCGAGAGTGATCGTCGATAGCGACGTGGGCGTTCTCCCAGCCGACGCCGTAGGCCCGCTTGGAGCGGTCGCCGTGGATGCGGTGTCCAGGTCGCCGGATACGGGCCAGTTTCTTCGTATCCAGGTGCAGTAGGTCACCGGGGTGCTCGTACTCGTAGCGAACGATCTCGGGCTTGGGCTCGAGCGCATCAAGCTTGGCGAGTCCGAGCCGCTTCAGCCACGCCGAGACGGTCGAGCGCGGCACAGCCAACCTTCGGCTGATCTGCCAGGCCGTCAGTCGCCGCCGACGTAGCTTGTCGATCTGCCTCACAACTCCAGCGCTTGTTGCGTGCGGACAGCACGTCGGCCGGCTTGATCGATCGAGCAGCCCGGCCTCACCTTCTCGCTCGTATCTATCCAGCCACTTGTAAACCGTTCGAGCCGACACGCCGAGCGCCGCCGCCGTTTCCGTCACGGGCTCCGCCCGCTCCCGGACTCGGCGGACCATCTCTCGGCGTATATACGGCGTCGTGCGGGCGTTACCATGCAGCTGCATCGGGCGCTCCTTCTGAGGTCGTGGAGTCTTTTGAACAACCCCATTGATCTCAGAAGTGAGCCCCGATGTGAACAACCTACTTAGAAAACACACCTAGACGGGTCGTTCGGCGCCAACTTTCACCGGCGTTGCGCAGGCCCGCTGCCGATCAGCGTGGCCGGGCGGCCGCCTTCTGTTTGAGCTCCACGAGGACACCACCCAGCTCGCTTGGGCGCACGAAGGCAATCAGCGAGCCGCCGGCACCACGGCGAGGCTTGTGGTCGATCAGAGCAACACCCGCCGCTTCCGCTCCGGTCAGCGCTGCTTGCAGGTCGTCGACCCGGAAACAAATGTGATGCAACCCCTCGCCGCGCTTGGCCAGGAAGCGTCCGACCGGCGTCCCGTCTCCCAGCGGGCACAAGAGCTCGAGCCGCGTCGCGTCCGGCATTCGCAGGAAGATCACCTCGACCCCCTGATCGTCGACCGTCTCGCGATGTTCCACAGTGGCGCCTAGCAGCCTGCCGTAGCGCGCCACTGCGGCGTCGGCGTCGAGTACGGCCATCGCAACGTGGTCGAGCTCACGGGCCTGCAGAACGCCTGAGAGAGCGCCGCCAGGCTCCATGGACACGGGTGCGGGTGACGATCGGTCGAGTCCGATCGAGTCCAAGAGCTCGTCGGCCGCGGAATACGGATCGATCTCACCGCTGTCGAGGCGCTCGCCCACGCCTACGGCTGCACCGTCGTCGGCCAGTGCCGCTCTGGCTCGCTCCCAGATGCGTTCGGCCAAGACCGCACGCAGGCGCAGCGACGCCACGGTGCGCCTTTTCTGGACGAGCAGCCCTGCCTCACCGCACCACTCGCGGTGGCGCTCGAGGGCGTCGGCGAGCTCTTTGATGCCCTCGCCGTCGACCGCCTGGGTACGCACGATGGGCGGAACCCAGTTGCTGTCGGGTGCATGCGAGATCACGCCGCGCAGCTGCGCCAGGGCGCGGTCGGCACCTGGCAAGTCGGCCTTGTTGAGCACGACGATGTCGGCGATCTCCATGATGCCCGCCTTGATCGCCTGCACCTCGTCACCCCCCGCCGGAGTCACCACGACACACGTGGTGTGCGCCACGCCGGCGACGTCGATCTCTTCTTGCCCAACACCCACCGTCTCGACGATCAACCGCTGCATTCCCGCCGCGGCCAGCAGCGTCACCACATCGAACGTCGTCGCAGCCAGGCCGCCCGACGCGCCACGAGTGGCCATCGAACGGACGAACACATCGCGGTCGGTGCCGTGGCGAGTCATGCGCACACGGTCTCCGAGCAGTGCACCGCCGCTGAAGGGACTCGTGGGATCAACCGCCACCACGCCTACGCGATCGCCGGCCGACCGATAGTGCGACACCAGCGCGTCGACCAGCGTGCTCTTGCCGCACCCCGTCCCGCCGGTAATCCCTACCACCCAGGCGCCCGAGGCGTGCGGATAGGCGGCCTTGATGAGCCCGGGCGCGGCGTCGGTGCCGTCCTCGACACACGAGATCGCGCGGCTCAGCGCCAGCCGATTACCCCGCAGGGCGCTCTCGAGGGAGACGGCACCCACTGGCTACGCTCTAGCTCGCCAGCAACTGTCGTGCGATGACCATGCGCTGGACCTCCGAGGTCCCCTCACCAATGGTGCACAGCTTGGCGTCGCGGAAGTACTTCTCCACCGGATAATCCTTGACGTATCCATAGCCGCCAAGAATCTGCACCGCCTCCTCGGAGGCGCGCATCGCGACCTCACTGGAGTACAGCTTGGCGATCGACGCCGCCAGCTTGAAGGGGCGTTCGTGATGACGCAGCTGGGCGGCTCGCCACACCAGCCCACGCGCCGCTCGCACCTCGGCGGCCATGCGTGCCAGCTTGTCCCGAATCGCCCCGAAGCGGCCGATCGGGCGCCCGAACTGGGTGCGTTCGTGCACATAGCTCACCGCGGCTTCCATGGCCCCTTGGGCGATACCCACCGCCAGCGCACCGATGCTGATGCGACCGCCGTCGAGAACCTTGAGAGCGTCGACGAAGCCCAGGTCGCGCCTCCCCACCAGGTTCTCCGCCGGCACTTCACAGTCCTCGAGCAGCAGCTCAACGGTGTCGCTGGCACGCATTCCTAGCTTGTCTTCTTTGCGGCCAACGCTGAAGCCCGCTGTGCCGCGCTCGACGACGAAAGCCGAGATCCCCTTGTTGCCCTTGTCGGGATCGGTCACCGCGTGAATGACGGCCACCTGGGAGCGCGATCCGTTGGTGTTGAAGGTCTTGGAACCGTTGATCTGCCAGGTGCCGGCCGAGTCGCTCCAGTGGGCTCGAGTCTGCGTCCCGGCGGCATCGGAGCCGGCCTGCGGCTCGGTCAGCCCCCAACAGCCGATCCACTCACCCGTGGCGAGCTTCGGCAAGTAGCGCTGTCGTTGCTCCTCGTCCGCGGCAACCAGCAGATGGCCAATGCACAGTCCGTTGTGCGCGGCGGCCGCGAGCGCGACCGATGGATCGACTCGCGCCAGCTCCTCGATAACAGTGGCCAACTCGAGAGGCCCTAATGCGGCTCCGCCGAGCTCCTCGGGCACCATGACCCCCAGCAACCCGAGCTCACCCATTTGCGCCAGGATCGAGTCTGGAAACGCCTGCTGCTCATCCCAGTCGCGAACATGCGGCCCGATCGCGGTCTCGGCAAACTCGCGCACGGTCGACGCGATGAGCGCCTGCTCTTGGCTCGGTTTGAAGTCCACTGCTCGATCGATTCGTAAAGGGAACGGGACGCGACGCGGGCGCGGTGCATGTCGCGGGGGCGGCTACGGGTCACGCAGGCTGCCGTCGTGCGCAATTATAGACGCCACGTCCACGACCGCGTCCGGCTGCCGGGCGCGCCCTGAACGTCAGCTGGAACCGCCACACAGCGCCGTCGGCCTGGCGACACTTCGCGACACGTCGCGAAACCTGGCGACGGCCACAACGCTCAGCCGAGCCGATCGAGAGGGTAACCACGAATGGGCATCAAGCCGGACCATTGGATCCGGAAGATGGCGACCGAGCAACGGATGATCGAACCGTTCGAGGACGGCCAAGTATCCGAGAACATCATCTCCTACGGGGTCTCTTCGTACGGATACGATCTGCGCATCGCCGACGAGTTCAAGATCTTCACCAACATCAGCAACACGATCGTCGACCCGAAGAACTTCGATGTCGACTCGATGGTCGTCGACCACCGCGGCGATACCTGCATCATCCCGCCGAACTCCTTCGCGTTGGCGCGCTCGCTGGAGTACTTCCGCATTCCGCGCGAGACGCTCGTGGTATGCGTCGGCAAGTCAACTTACGCGCGCTGCGGCATCATCACCAACGTGACACCGCTCGAGCCCGAGTGGGAGGGCCACATTACGCTCGAGATCTCCAACACGACGCCACTCCCTGCCAAGATTTACGCGCACGAAGGTATCGCCCAGCTTCTCTTTTTCAGCGGCGACGAGCCGTGTGCAATCTCCTACGCCGACCGCAAGGGCAAGTACCAGGCGCAAACCGGCATCACCGCACCGCGCATTTGAACCGGAGTCTCAACCGATGCAGGCAAGGGTCGCGGAAGCACCGATAGAAGAGCTCGAGGCCGACGCCCTCGTGTTGGCCTTCAGCGAGGAAGCGTCGCGGCCGGAGTCTCCACAGACCGGTCCGACGCCCTGGGAAGCGCTCGACGAGGCGTGCGGTGGTCTCATCACTCGAACGCTGGCCAGCCGGGCTTTCACCGGGAAAGCGAACCGCTGCGTGGCGGTACCAACCGACGGCCACGACACCGGAAAGGCCCGTTTCACCGATCTGGTGCTCGTCGGACTCGGCCCGGCCGGCGACATCGACCTGGAGACCTGGCGGCGCTCGATCGCCTCGGCCACGCGGACCAGCCGCGCGCGTGGCGCCCACAGCCTGGTAATCGGGGCGGGCACCGCCAGCGCCGTGGCGAACCTCGAAGAGCTCGCCGCAGCAGCTACAGAGGCTGCGCGACTGACCACGTACCGCTACACGGCGTACAAGCCGATCAAAGATGCGACAGAGCTCGAAGCGATCACCGTGGCCACCGTCGGTGACGCTTCTTCCGATCCTGCAAGCCTGGCCAGCCTGACCGAAGCAGTCGACCAGGCCCGGATCATCGCCGACGCTACCTGCTGGGCACGTGAGCTCATCAACACTCCGCCCAACGACAAACGCCCGCCACAGCTCGCCAATGCCGCCGCCAAAATGGCTGCAGAATGCGGCCTGGAATGCGAGATCCTCGACGAGCCCGCGATCGAAGCTCTGGGCATGAACGCGTTGCTCGCAGTCGGTCGCGGGTCCTCGGTCGAGCCCCGACTGGTCGTGCTGCAGCATCGCGGCAGGAACGCAGACGGGCAGCCGACCGCCCTCGTCGGCAAGGGAATCACCTTCGACACCGGCGGGATCTCCTTGAAGCCACCCGCCAAGATGGACGAGATGAAGGCCGACATGTCGGGAGCGGCCGCGGTGCTGGCGACCATGCGCGCGGTAGCCCAACTCGATCTGCCGACCACCGTCGTGGGAGTCGTGCCGATGGCCGAGAACATGCCGTCGGCCGACGCTTATCGTCCTGGCGACATCATTCGAGCGCTCAACGGCAAGACCATCGAGGTGCTCAACACCGACGCCGAGGGACGGCTCGTCCTCGCCGACGCCCTGGCCTACACCGTCGAACGCTTCCAGCCGCGTGCCATGGTCGACCTCGCAACGCTCACGGGAGCCTGTGTCGTGGCGCTTGGAGAGACCGTCGCGGGCCTGATGAGCGATCACGACCACCTCGCCACCGACCTATTGGCAGCTTCGCATCGCACCGGCGACACCATCTGGCGTCTGCCTCTATTCGACGTCTACCAGGATCTGATCGACAGCAAGGTCGCCGACATCAAGAACACCGGAGGCCGCTACGCAGGAGCCCTCACCGCGGGCAAGTTCCTCCAGAACTTCGTTGGTGACACACCTTGGGCACACCTCGACATCGCCGGGCCGGCCTATTTGGACAAGGGGAGCGGCTACCGCACGCGCGGCGGCACGGGCTTCGGGGTGCGGCTGCTGGTGGACTGGCTGAAGTCTTCGAGCTGAGATCTCACTGCGGCAGGTCCTCAGGGCATCCTGTCGTGGCCGGACAGTAGCCAAAGGTGGCGGGTCGTGGGTGCTGGGCTTGGGAGGAGAGCTCGGACGGATACACCCTCTCCGTAGCGATGCCCTGCGCAACGACAAATCGCCGCGGGCAAAGATCGTCACTTGACTCGAGCCGCCGGCCCGGCCCGCGGCCACTACTCGCAGCCAATCGCCTAGGAGGGGGTGTGTCCGTCCGTGCCGCCCACGCCCAGTAGGCGTTGGATCCGACCATGCGCCCGATACTCAGGAGTGCGCAATCCGACGGCGCCGCCCACGCCTGGAGAGGCTATCCCGGGATCTCGAAAGACGGTTAGGAGCTTCCCAGGCCCAGGCGCTGCCAGAAGCGGGCGAAGTACATTCCCATCGAGACGATCGCCAGCACGACGACCACCCAGAGCGCCATCTCGCCGAGGACGATGAATCTGCCCATCTGCGATCCCAGAATCAGGATGCCCACCGCGACCACCTGGGCCGCCATCTTGTACTTGCCAATGGGCGAGGCTGGAATCGTCACTCCTTGATCTGCGGCTACCGCCCGCAGGCCTGTCACCGCGAGCTCGCGGCCGACGACGACCACCACCATCCAGGCCGGCGCGAGGCCGAGCTCCACCAACGAGATGAAGGCGGCACAGATCAGCAACTTGTCGGCCAGCGGATCGAGCAGCTTGCCGAGTGTGGTCACCTGCTGCCGCTTGCGTGCAAGGTGGCCGTCGAGCCAGTCGGTAGCCGACGCGGCGACGAAGATCGCGAACCCCGTGCGTTCGTAGCGCGTGAGCACCACGACCACGAGCACCGGAACGAGGAAGATGCGGAGCGCAGTCAGCGCGTTCGGCAGCGTTATCAGCGTTCCCATGCCCGAAGCGCCGGCTGCCTCCTCCGACGCGGCACCAGCGACCGTGATTGTGGGCTTGGCTTGCCTGTTCACTGCTCGCCGCTCGTCATTCAGGGATCTCGACTGGCCGACGTGAACCTACGGCGTTCTTCGCTACCACTGGTTGATTCTACCCACCGAGCGACCCCGACCAAACCGCCCATTCGCGCGCCCCGGCACAGCGCTGTCGCGCTACCGAGCCCGATCAAGCGCGAGCCCGAGGTCGAATAGAGTGTATTCCTCTTGGCGGCCACGTCGTGAGCAGCCGACACAATGGGCGCTTCGCTGCCATCGGGGTCGCGGAGCCCTCAAACCTGGAGACCGACTTTGCGCGTGCGAATCGAAATCGGATTCCCGGCCGCACATCGCATCCGGATCGACGCGCGCGCGCGCGGTACTCTGGAGCCGGTTCATGTGCATCACTGGCGCGCCTGCGCCCACCTCGACTGGCAGGGCGATCATGGCCCGCCCGAACCCGTGGTAGCGACCGCACACGACCTGCTCGCCGGCTGGGTGGCGCGCTATCGCGGGCGCAGCCTCAACGATGTGCCGCCCTTCGATCGCATCAACCCGACCGCCGAGGAGGTAGCCGTCGAGCTTGCTCGCGAGCTCGGGCAACACCTGCCTGAAGAGCTCGAGGTCAGCCAGATCACGATCGGCGAGGCGGCGGGCTTCAGTGCCAGCTACCGCCCCCTGGTTGGCGCGCAGCAAACAGTCGTGTAGGTCGAAGGGAATCCAGGGCAGAGGGGCGAGGGCGATCGCGGGGGCGGGCGGGCCCTGAAATCGCGATCTCGAAGAACAGCACCCTCGTGTGGCGCCGTACCCTACGCTGCCCTCGCTCTCCGCGCTCTCTAGAACGCCGCGGTCAGTCGGCGCTGCTCGACGAAGCTCTCGATGCCAACGTAAATCGCGTCTGCGACGCGCTGTCGATACGCGTCCGTGCGCAGGCGCTGCTCTTCCTGTTCGTTGCTGATGAACGACGCCTCAATCAGGACGCTCGGCATGCGGGCCCCCACCAGCACGACGAACGGCGCGTGCTTCACTCCCAGATCGCGCACATCACCGTAGTGGCGACTCATCTGCATCACCAGGCTGTCTTGGATCGAATGGGCCAGCGCCCGCGAGTCGTGACGCAGGGCGTTCCTGACGATACTGTCGACCATGGCCATGAGACTGCTGGTCCGACCGCTTGCCGTCTGGTTTTCACGCGCCGCGGTCTCGGCTGCGGTGGTGTCACCGGCAGTGCCATCCAGATAGTACGTTTCGAAGCCCGAGAGCTTGCGGTTATCGGAAGCGTTGATGTGAATCGACACGAAGAGGTCGGCCTCGACCTGATTGGCCAGTAACGGGCGATCTTCGAGCTCGACGCTGGAATCGTCGTCGCGGGTCAATTCCACCTGGTACGAGCCGCCGTTGCGGAGGTTCTCGGCAACACGGTTGGCAATATCGAGCGCCAGCTCCTTCTCGGTTACTCCGGTGTGCCCAATCGCGCCAGGTGCCGTACCTCCGTGGCCGGGATCGATGACGATCCGCCGAACATCGAGCTGCAGCGGACGCGCTTCAACATCTTCGACTTCGGCCGACGGCCGGCGCGCGCTTGCCAGGCGAGCCGACATCTCGGGGCTCGCGACGTCAATGACCAGCCGATCCGGGCCGGCGAGCGTGAACACCGAGTACCGCGCCTCAGCAGCCAGGTCGAGGACCACACGAACCACGCCCGGGCGGTTCACGCCCACGCGGACCTGCGACAAGGCCACGCCGCCCACGGTCATGGCCCGCGGCAGATCCGCCGGCAGATCCGCCCCGTGCAGGTCAATGAATAGCCGCGCCGGGTCTTTCACTTCGCCCACCTCATGACGCAGCGGACGCTCCAGATCGATGACGACGCGTGAGTGAATGTCGTCGGAGTAGTGGCGCAGGCTCAGCACCGCGTTGTCCCGCCGATCGATGCCGCCGCCGTCGCGGATCGCGGGAAGCTCGATCTCGCTCTCACGACTCTCGGCGTTGGCGCGGCTTCCCGTGCCACCGTCATCCATTGAGACTTCCGGAGCCAGGGGGCGATCGCTCGCGCGCCGTGGCTGCGGAGTGGAAGCCGCGGGCTCGGCACTTGCCAGCAGCGCCTGGTTGTCGTTGATCACCAGGAGCCGCCGACGCGCCTCTGCGGTTTTGGGAACATCCGGGTAGCGCTCGAGCAACGTGTAGTAGTGCGCTGCCGCCTCGGATTGCCCCTGCGGTCCATCCTGAACGAGACGGCCGAGGCGCAAAAGGGCCGCGGGAGCCTGTTCCGCGGCGGGATACCGATCGACCAGCGATCTGTAGCTTGCGGCTGCCTGCACCCAGGCGTCGTCTACCCCGCCAAGCTGCCGGCGCTCGTGGATGTCACCCACGCGCCAGAGCGCCAGCGCCGCCAACGGGCTACCCGGAAAGCTGTTCGAGATGTCGAGGTAGGCATCGGCGAGCGCTGTCCAAGCCTCGGTCTCATAGGCCAACGGATCGACCGCATCGAGCTGCCGATACAGCGTCTCGGCGCGCACGAACGAACTCTCGGCGCTGTTGTTGCCAATCCCGGCAAAAACAGGATTGGGACCTGCCAAAAGCATCCCCGCGACTGCGAGGAGCAGGACCCCGGCGCGGCGCGGCCTGCTATCAACCGCGCCGTCGTGACTGCGAGTGCTCAGAGAGGTGGGCAAGGCAGTGCATCTCCTGCCAGGCCTCCCAACCTGCTGGCTACGCTTTCGCCCTGAAACTCATCTGCTCATGAGAGCGTGCTGAGTATATGCGGAGGCGCGACAGCGCCGCAATCCCGCCTCCGCAGATTGATCGCGGCCACGTCAGTGAGCGTCTGGCTGGAGATGGGCAGAGACGCGTTCACCTACGGGATACGCTCACTCCACCGAGACCTCGATAGCGGCGGTATGTCTCGACTACTTTTCGTACGTAGCTTTGAGTCTCCTGGTAGGGCGGAATCCCGCGGTAGCGCTCCACGGCAGTCTCTCCGGCGTTGTAGGCCGCCAACGCCAGCTCGGTGTCGTCGTACTTCCTCAGCAACCGGGCGAGGTAACGGGTGCCGCCGTCGATGTTCTGTTCAGGGTCCCAAACGTCGGCAACGCCAAGCTCGCGCGCCGTCGCCGGCATCAGCTGCATCAGACCCTGGGCCCCGACATGAGAGCGTGCGAGCGGGTCGAACGCGGACTCCACAGAGATCACGGCGGTGATCAACTCGGGATCGACCCGATGATCGATCGCGGCGGCGATGATTTCGTCGCTGAACCGTCCGGTCACACGCACAGGGCGAGCGAACCGAGCGTCCGCGGCGGCAGCCGCATCGGTGACGGTGGTGTGCCGAGTGCGGATGTACACCTCCGCCCCTGGCTCGGGACGCGTGGTGAATCGCTGGCTCCCGTCGGGCTGCTTGACCACGTAGATCTGCGCCTCGGCAACACCGGCGAGCGCCGGCAGCACGGAAACAAGCACGGCGGCCGCAGCCGACATCAGCAGTCGGGCGCCGCCCCCCGGTAAACCAAAGGCAAGCATGGCTGGTCCTGTTGATCGAGCCCCTGCACCGTATTCGGGACTCGCAAGACCGGGGAGGATTTCTGCGCAGCAGCGACTGACTGGGGCCAGCCGCTCGTTCTACGGTAGCAGCTCCGCCAGGATCTCCGGAGCCTTTTCAAGCGCCTCCTCGAGGCGCTCTCCGTCCGGACCACCGGCCTGAGCCAACCCGGGCTTGCCGCCACCACCGCCGCCAACGATGGCCGCGAGCCGCCGGACCAGGTCACCGGCCCCCACCCGCGCCGTCAGGTCGGCGGTGACTCCAACCACGAAGCCCGCTTTGGCGCCCTGCCTGGAGGCGAGCACAACAACGCCACTGCCGAGCGATTCCTTGAGCTCGTCGGCCAGGTTACGCATACCGGCTGGATCGAGGCCGTCGACGCGCTGCCGCAACAAATGGACGCCGTCAACCTGCACGCTCCCCTCCCCGGCAGCCTCTGTGCCACCGAATCCGCCCTCGGCAGCGCGCAGAGACGCCTGCGCACGCTCGGCGGCGAGCTCCAAACGCAGCTGTTCGGCGGCTCGCTCGGCCTGCTGGGCACGCTGCACAAGGCGTTCGACGTGGTCGGGTAGCTGGTCCTCCGAGGCCTTCACCCCGCTCGCGGCTCGCCGCACGAGGTCGCGGTAGCGCTGGGTGGCCTGCAAGGCGGCGCGGCCAGTGACCGCTTCGATTCTGCGGGTACCTGCGGCAACGCTCTCCTCGCGCTGGATCACGAGCCCACCGATCTCTCCGGTTCGCGACACATGGGTGCCACCGCACAGTTCCATCGAGATCCCGGGCACGTTCACCACCCGCACGCGATCGCCGTATTTCTCGCCGAAGAATGCCAGCGCCCCCTTGGCGATGGCAGCGGCGTGATCGGTCTCCACGGTCTCCACCTCGATGTCGGCGCGGATCGCCGTGTTGATGTCGGCTTCGAGCTGCTCCAGCATGCTCGACGGAATCGCCTCGTAGTGCGCGAAATCGAAGCGCAGTCGCTCCGGCTCAACGAGCGACCCGGCCTGCCGCACGTGCTCACCGAGACGCTCGCGCAGAACCGCATGCAGCAAATGCGTTGACGTGTGATTGCTCCGGGTATCCAGGCGTCGGTCGGCGTCTACGCTCAGAGTCACGCGATCGCCGAGCGCGAGCTCTCCATCGAGAACTCTGACGCGATGCAGAATGACGCCGGCCACCGGTCGAGTCGTGTCTTCCACCTCCGCCCTGACGCCATCGCCCTCGCTGGTGGTCACGACGCCGCGATCACCCACCTGACCTCCCGACTCGGCGTAGAAGGGGGTCCGGTCGGTCACAAGGCCTCCTTCGTCGCCGACTCCAAGGCGCTCGACGAGCTCTCCGTTGGCGACCAGCCCGACCACGCACGCGTCGTCGATCGAAAGGAGCTCGTAGCCCACGAATTCGCCGGTCCAGCTCGGATCGTCGGCAACGGCGCCTCGCAGCAGCTCGCGCAAAGGTTCGTCGACACCGGCGCCGCCCTTCCAGGCCGCGCGCGCGCGGCTGCGCTGGCCCTCCATGGCGCTGTCGAAGCCCGCTTCGTCGATCGTCATGCCTTCAGCTTCAGCGAACTCTCTCGCCAGCTCGAGGGGCAACCCGTGGGTGTCGTAGAGCGCGAATGCAACCTCTCCCGGGATACTGCTCTCGCCCGCCGACCGCAGCTCGTCGACGCGCTCGTTGAAGACCCTCGACGCCCCCGCCAGTGTCTGCAGGAACCGCTCCTCCTCGCCCGACACCACGCGGCCGATCAGTTGGCGCTGTTCGCTGAGCTCCGGGAACGTCGTCCCCATGCGCTCCACGACAGCCGCGGCGCTGGCATGCAAGAACGGACGATCGAAGCCGAGCTTCATACCGAAGCGCATGGCGCGGCGCAAAACACGCCGCAGCACGTAGCCGCGCCCCTCGTTGGCCGGCATCACCCCGTCGGCCAGCAAAAAGGCGAGCGCGCGGCTGTGATCGGCGATGACACGCAACGCAACATCGCTCTCGTCAGCCTCGCCATACGTGATGCCGGCCTGTGCGGCGACGCCGGCGATGATGGGCGCGAAAAGGTCGGTGTCGTAGCTGCTGCGGGTCCCTTGGAGGACGGCGGTCACGCGCTCCAGGCCAGCGCCGGTGTCGATGTTCGGCGATGGCAGGGGCGACACCACGCCGCTGCTATCGGTGTTGAACTGCATGAAGACGAGATTCCACAGCTCGACGAAGCGACCCGAGTCGGAGCCCGGTTGATCGCCGTCGCCGGCAACTCCATCGGCGGGCGGCTCCCAATCGAAGTAGATCTCGGAGCACGGACCGCAAGGACCGGTGTCCCCCATCGACCAGTAGTTGTCCTCTTTGCCGAGGCGTACGATGCGGCTGGCGGGCACGTCGCTTTCCTGCAGCCACAGCTCGCCCGCCTCGTCGTCCTGCTCGTAGACACTCGCCCACAGGCGCTCCGGCGGCAGCCCGAACCCTTCGACACAAAGCTCCCAGGCCATGCGGATCGCTTCCGCTTTGAAATAGTCTCCGAAGGAAAAGTTGCCCAGCATCTCGAAGAACGTGTGATGCGTCAGCGAAGGGCCTACGTTGTCGAGGTCGTTGTGCTTGCCAGAGACGCGCATGCACTTCTGCGAGGTCACCGCGCGCGGCACCGAGCGCTCCACCTCGCCAACGAAGATGTCCTTGAACTGATTCATCCCGGCGTTGGTGAACAGCAGCGTCGGATCGTCGCCGGGGATCAAGCTGCCGCTGGGCAGGTGCTTGTGTCCACGCGACACGAAATAGTCGACAAAGGCGCTTCGGATCTCGTCGGCGGTGGGTGCCAAGGGCGTCAGCTCGTAGGGTCGAGAACGTGTCGGTGGTTTCGTGGCCTAGCGGTTGGCCGCGCGATCGAGCCACGGCGACATCGCCAGCTGGACGGCCGACGATACGAAACCGCGACGAATCAGGTGTTGCGAGCAGCGTCGCACCGCGGGCCAATCGGATGGCTCACCGTGCTTGGCGATCCAGCGGCGGAGAGCGTCGGCGAGTACGCTTTCCTCGCCGCCGACCTCGTCGTAGATGTCGCCCGCGACGCGTTCGCCCATTGTCGAGGTCAATCCCTGACGTCGCAAGTCATCGAGCAAGGCGCGGCGCCCGCACGGCTTGCGAAGCAGCACGGCGCGTGATCGCGCGAGGCCGTAGGCGTGGTCGTCGAGGTAGCCGTACCCCACGCAGCGTTCCACCGCGTCGTCGATTTCGGCGCCATCGAATTCTTTGCGAGCGAGCCGTTGTCGCAGTTGCGCCACGCTGAAGTCGCGACGCGCAAGCCAAGCCAGCGCGGTCGGGAGCGCGGCACGGTTTCCTTTGGTGCCTGATTCGTCCTTCGAGCCGTGACCGATCGTAGAAGCCCCCTGGGCCGGCCTCGCGGTCAGGCTCCAGATCGCTCGATCCGTGCGACTGCTGACTGGCGGCTACTGGTTGACGGCGGGCCGGAAGGCCTTGGCGTCGTCCATGTCGGAGGCCGAGACGATGCCACGTAGCTGCAGCTGCAGGTCGTTCGAGCTGGTCGCGGCGCTGACCGCAGTCTCCTCGCTGCTCAGGCCATCGCGGCACAACGCCAGCAACGACTGATCGAATGTCTGCATGCCGTACTGTATCGCGCCATCGGCCATCGCCTCGCGGATGCGTCCGAACTTCAAGTCGCGGACGCACTCGGAGATGAAGAGCGTGTTGACCAACACCTCGACAGCGGGGACGAGCCCCTCGCCGTCAAGCCTGGGTAGCAGACGCATCGAGACCACGGCCTTGAGCACCTCAGACAGCTGAATGCGCACCTGCTCCTGCTGATGCGGCGGGTACACCGCCAGGATCCGGTTGATCGTTTCGGTGGCGTCGGCGGTGTGCAGTGTCGAGAAAACCAGGTGCCCGGTTTCGGCGGCAAGAATCGCGGAATCGATGGTCTCCTTGTCGCGCATCTTGCCAATCAGGATCACGTCCGGATCCTGACGGAGCGCGGCGCGCAACGCCGTAGCGAAGGTATTGGTGTCGAGTCCGAGCTGGCGCTGGGTAATCAGACTCTTCTTGTCGGTGTGGAGGTACTCGATCGGATCCTCGACGGTCACCACGTGCAGCTGTCGGGTGAGGTTGATGTGGTTGATCATCGCCGCCAGCGAAGTCGACTTACCGCTGCCTGTGACGCCGGTAATGAGTACCAGGCCGCGCTCCTCCTGCACGATCTCGCTCAGTATGGGTGGCAGGTGGAGCTCCTCGAGCGTCATCGGCTCCGGCGGCATGATCCTGAGCACCACGCCCACCTGTCCCCCGTTCGTGAAGATATTCACGCGGAAGCGGCCGAGCCCAGCCTTTGCATAACCCACGTCGAGCTCGCTTGCGGGCCGTATCCTGATCTTGTGGTCGGCCAGAATCTGCTGCGCGATCGCATTGGTGTCGGCTGCGGTGAGCTTCGTATGGCCTTCCAACGGCATCATCTGCCGGTCGATCCGCATCATCGGCGGCGCGCCAGCACGCAGGTGCAGATCGGATGCACCGAGGCTCACGGCCTCCTCGAGAAACTCGTCTAGGTCCATGGGCAGAAGATTAAATGACCCATGATAGTTATTCCTAGCCCTTATTGATCATCGACGACCAGAAAACGTTATCCATGATCTTGAATGACTTACGAAAACCTATCTGCGGCGGGTGCGCCTCCGGAGCGTTCGCGGGGCTGCGATAGTCGCGGGCGGCGGTTAGCGGCCCCACCGTTGCAGGCAGGAGTGGCCGCTGGTGGTCGCGCGCGGACTCAGACCGTGACCACCGAGGGTGTCGGAGCGCTCGTTGAATCGGTCTCCACGAGGCAAGCTAACGGACGAGAGCCCTCCTGCGCCGTGGCACGCCCATGCCGATTGATCAAAAATTCCCGCGATCGAGCTTCGGATCGAGCCTTCCGATCGAGCCTTCTAGGCGATCGCCTCTTCGGTCTCGGCGATCGCCTCTTCGGTCTCGGCGCTCTCGTACACCGGCGTCAGCCAGCCATACGGATCCTCGCCACGACCGCTAACGATGTCGAAGAAATGGCGCTGGAGTTGCTCCGTAATCGGCCCACGGCTTCCCTCACCGACTGTGCGGCGGTCGACCGAGCGGATCGGTGTGACCTCGGCGGCTGTGCCCGTGAAGAAAGCCTCGTCGGCGATGTAGAGGAATTCGCGCGGCATATCGCCCTCGACGATCTGGTAGCCGAGGTCGCGGGCGAGCTTCATGATGCTGTCGCGGGTGATTCCCGAGAGAATAGATGCCGTCAGCGGCGTCGTATAAATCACGTTGTCGCGCACCACAAACAGGTTCTCGCCGCTGCCCTCAGCCACGAAGCCACGCGTATCGAGCGAGATCGCCTCGGCGTATCCCTCTTGGAGCGCCTCCATCTTCACCAGCTGCGCCGCCATGTAGTTGGCGCCGCACTTGGCAAGCGACGGCAGGGTGTTCGGCGCGAGTCGGTTCCAGGTGGAGATCTTGACGTCGACGCCGCTCTTCAGGGCCTCCTCGCCCAAGTACGCGCCCCACTCCCACACCATGACGTACGTCTCGGTAGGACACGGCATCGGGTTGACACCGAGCGAATGGTAGCCGCGGAACACGATGGGCCTGATGTAGCAATGCTCCATCTCGTTGGCGCGAATCGTCTCGAGGCAGCCTTCCGCAAGCGCAGCAGCGTCGAACTTCAGCGGCATGTTGTAGATGCGAGCCGACTCCACGAGCCGGCGACAGTGCTCGGGCAGACGAAACACGGCCGAGCCGCGCTCTGTCTTGTAGCAGCGGATCCCCTCGAAAACGGAAGAGCCGTAGTGCAGCACGTGGGTGCCGACGTGGACGGTGGCATCTTCCCAGGGGATCAGGCTGCCGTTGTGCCAGATGGACTTCGTGGGCGCGAGCTTGGGCATCGTCTGCCTCCTGAAAGTTTGGCCAAGTTGGACTATATCACCGCCTCGAGAGCCGCTCTCCGCCTGCGAATACCACCTTGCCGAGTACGGCGGGGCATGTCGCGCCGGTGGCCGACGGAACGTTTCCCGGCGCGCCATCGAGCGTCCTCAAAGCAATCAAAGCGAAGGCCGCCGCCTCCTTGGCGTCGGCAGAAATCATGTCGGCAGCCGGACGCTCCCTGGCGCTGCCGAGCGCTCCCGCGCCAAGCTCTGCCACCTGAACGGGAGACACATGGTGCCGCAGACGGCTCATTAGCGCGCGGTTGTGCACACCGCCGCCCGACACCACCACCTGAGCGCCATCCGCTCGGTCCGCGTCCGGGCGCAACCAATCCACATGGTCGCGAATGCTCGCCGCCACGGTGGAGGCGGTGAGCTCTGCCAGGGTGGCCATCAGGTCGGCGTCGGCGAGCTCCTCCGCTCGCTTCCAGCAGCGCTCGGCATAGTCGCCAAGAAAGTCCGCGCTGTCAGCCGACTTCGGCGGGCTGCGCGCGAAGAATGGGTGCTGCATCAACTCGGCCAGCAGGTCGGGATCAACACATCCGCCGCTCGCCAGCGCACCGTCACGATCGATGTCGCCGTCGAGCTCCATGCGACGCGCCGCCGCGTCGATGAGGACGTTGCCGGGGCCGGTGTCGAAGGCGATGATCGAGGCCGATGCTGTGGATTGACCCGGTTTCGCAAACGCCGACCCCTGTCCCTCCAACGACCGGGGGGCATGCCGGGCGGAGCCGTCGGCCGGCGGCAGCACCGTGATGTTGGCAATTCCACCAATATTCACCAGCACGCGGCCGCCAATTCCAGATCCGCCGAAAAGCGCAGCGTCGAGCAACGGCACCAACGGCGCTCCCTCACCCCCGTGAGCCATGTCGGACGGGCGAAAATCGGCGACCGTCGTGATGCCGGTTCGCGCGGCGATCACGGCAGGCTCGCCAATCTGCAGCGTTGCCCGCACGGTCCGCCCGGCGATGAGCGTCGGCTCGGGCAGATGCATCAGTGTCTGGCCATGCGATCCGATGCACCGCACCTGGCCAGCCTCCACACCCGCGTCGGCAAGCAGCGACAGAGCCGACTCGGCGAACACCTCCCCCACGGCGACGTTCAGCCGGGCAACATCGGCAACACTCCCCGACGCGGCGCAGTCTCGCAGCGCCTGGCGCATCTCCTCTGTGTACGGGTACGACCGGAAAAGTCGCACCTGAACAAGGCAGGCCCCGGCCGGGCTGCGTGCGGCATCAACGAGAACAGCGTCGACGCCATCCATCGAGGTGCCCGAGATCAGTCCCAGCGCCATCCACATGGCCGTTTGCGCCTCTCTCCGAACAGGTGCTAGCGTGCGCTCCCGCCGCGAAGCGTTTCTGAAGTCGCCTCGCGCGTCAAACTGGCCGAGTGCTGCCACTCGCCGAGCGACGGACCGCCGTGGAAGCCCTGGTCTCCTGGTTGCAGAGCACGCTCCTACTCTACGGCGCCACCGGACTATTCGCCCTGGCGCTGCTCGACTCGAGCGTGCTGCCCATGCCGCAGCTGTTCGACCTCGTGGTGATGCTGTCCGTTGCCGTGGAACCTCACAACGCCATTCCCTACGCCCTGGCCGTCACCCTCGGTTCGACCGTCGGAACCCTGGCTGTTTTCCTGGTGGCCAGCGCTGGCCGGGATCGTGTGATGCGCCGCCCAGGGGCCGGAGCGAAGCTCGCTTGGGCCGAAGGGCTGATCGAACGGCACGGGGTGCTGGCGGTGCTCAGCGCCGCCACCATCCCGGCGCCGTTCCCCTTCAAGTACGTCGTCATCGCGGCGGGGTTCTTGCGGCAGAAGCTCGGCGGTTTCGTTCTCGCGGTGCTCGTGGGCAGAGCGATCCGCTTCGGTGTCCAGGCGTTGATTGCGGTGGTCTACGGCGAGGCCATCATCGATCTGTTCACGCGCTACGCCCTGCCCGCCACGCTCGCGCTGCTGGTTCTGCTCGTGGCGATCGTGGTTGCCGTTCGCGTCATACAGCGCCGCTGGGGCGTACCCGACGGCAGCAGCACGTCGCCGACGCCGGCCGAACCCCCGACCTCGCGCGACTAGGTCACCAAAGCCGCGCGCGGGTCTGGCCCACGAGGCGCGCTTCTGACCACGAGTTGCGTGAGACCGAACGCGTCCGCGCAGCTAGTCGTTCTCCTCGTCGGCCGCGGCGCGCAGCTCGGCCAACAGATTGAGCGCCTCGAGCGGCGTCAGGTCGTCGAGATCTAGCTGCCGGAGCCGGCCGATCACCGCATGCTCGGTTGGTTCCATCTGCTCGTCTTCCCCGCTGGTCCGCTGGCCTGGCCGTTGGACCACGAAGAGTGGGATCTGACCGTCAATGGGGGCATTGCCCCGCGCCCCTACTCCCGAGATCGGGCCTCTCGCGCTCGGAAGCCCGCCGTCAGGTCCCTCGAAGCCATTGAGAACCTCCTCGGCACGCGCCACGACGGCTGCCGGCAGGCCGGCGAGGCGGGCAACATGGATGCCGTACGAGCGGTCAGCCGCGCCGGGCTCGACTCGGTGCAGGAAAACGACGTCGGCGCCCGACTCCTGCACGGCAACGCGCAGGTTGCCAACGCTGCCACCCTGTACGGCCAACTCCGTGAGCTCGTGGTAGTGCGTAGCGAACAGCGTGCGCGGACGCACGTCGGCGTCGTCTCGCAGATACTCGACAACCGCCCAGGCGATCGCCAGGCCGTCGTAGGTGCTGGTGCCGCGCCCCACTTCGTCGAGCAGCACGAGGCTGCGCTCGGTAGCGTTGTTGAGGATGCTTGCTGTTTCCTGCATCTCGGCAAGGAAGGTCGAGATGCCGCGAGCCAGATTGTCAGACGCACCGACGCGCGTGAAGATCCGATCGGCGACGCCGATGCGCGCTGCCTCCGCGGGCACGAAGCCGCCCATCTGGGCGAGCACGACGATCAGGGCGAGCTGCCGCAGGTAGGTCGACTTACCGCCCATGTTCGGTCCGGTCACCAGCTTGATGCGGTGAGCGTCGCCGTCGAGATACGTGTCGTTGGGGACGAACGGCAGGCCCGGTTGCAACGCTTCGACGGTAGGGTGGCGTCCGCCGCGAATCTCGATCATCACGCCGTCGTCCACCAGCGGACGGCGGTAGCCGCCAAGCGCTCCCACCTCCGCTAGCGACGCCAGCGCGTCCAGAGAGGCAACCGCCGCGGCGGTAGCAAGCAACCGCGCTCCGTTCTCGGCGATCTCGTCGCGCAGTCGAGCGAAGATCTCTCGTTCGAGCGCGGCGATCTTCTCCTCCGCGCCCAGAACCGTCTGCTCGAACTCCTTCAACTCCGGGGTGATGTAGCGCTCGGCGTTCGACAACGTCTGCTTGCGGATGTAGCTGCCGGGCACCTTGTCGAGGTTGGCCTTCGAGGCCTCGAGGTAGTAGCCAAAGACCTTGTTGAAGCCAACCTTGAGCGAACTGATACCGGTGGCTGCGCGCTCCGTCGATTCGAGGCCGGCGATGAACTCCTTGCCGCTCCTCGATGCCTGGCGCAAACGGTCGAGAGCGGCATCGAAACCACCGCGGATTGCACCACTCGAGCCGAGCACGGCAGGCGGTTCGTCGACCAGCTGTCGCGAGATCAACTCCATGACGTCGACGCACGGGTCCATTGCCTCGTACAGCTCATTGCACATCGGCAACTGGCCGAGCTCGAGCAGTGATTCTCGAACTTCGGGAAGAGCCTGCAGCGAGTCCCGCAGCGCGCCAAGGTCGCGTGGGCTGGCGGTACCGAGTGAAACTCGTGTGGTCAGACGCTCGATGTCAGCCACTCGACGCAGAGCTTCTCGCATCCGGTCGCGCGTGCGCAGGTCCTCGACCAGCCCCGCCACCACGCTCTGACGACGCTCGATCGCGCTCGCCAACCTCAACGGCCGCAGCAACCATTGCTTGATTCGCCGGGCTCCCATCGGCGTCGCCGTGCGATCGATCACCGACAGCAGCGACCCGGCACGTTGTCCGTCCTGCCAGCTCTCGACGAGCTCGAGCGAGCGCCGTGTGACGGCATCGAGCTCGAGGAACGAACGGTCGTGCTGCCGCCGGATCGAGCGCACATGACGCAAGGCGGCAGTGTGACTGTTGTCGATCGCGTATTGAAGCAGGGCGCCGGCGGCGCCAACCGCGGCATCCTGCTCGGCGAGGTCAAAGCCGTCGAGACTACTGACTCCGAAGTGCTCGCACAGCCGTGCACGCGCGCGGCCCGGATCGAACGTCCAGGGCTCGAGTGGGCTCCAGGTGGCGACGCTTGCTGCCGCGTCGGTGGTGCCGCCGCCAGCAACTGTCGCTGGATCGGGAGTCGACGAATCGACACCTCGCAACGCCTGCGGACGGTCAGCGATCCAAGCTTCAGCATCCTGGCCGTTCGGAAAGCAGACCTCGAGCGGCGCCCACCGGGCAATCTCCTCGCGCGCCGACAACATCGCTTCGCGGCCCTCGAACTGGGCTGCCGTGAACTCGCCCGTGGAAAGATCGAGCGCCGCGGCGCCGATGCGCTCATCTCGGTGGCCCGCTTCGCCCCGGCGCATCACGGCAACGAGGTAGTTGTTGTCGCGCCCGGGCAACAGCTCATCGTCGGTGAGTGTCCCGGGGCTGAGAACGCGCACGACCTCGCGGCGCACCATTCCTTTGCCGGATCTGGCTGCCTTGGTCGCCCTGGAGCCAGTCGAGTCCGTCGACTCGGCCGAACCCTCGACCTGCTCGGCAATGGCCACCTTGTGGCCGGCGCGCAGCAGGCGCGCTAGATACGTATCGGCGCTGTGGTACGGAACCCCGCACATCGGAGCTTCGTTCGCCGTGCCCCGGCCGCGCGCCGTGAGAGTAATATCGAGAATCGGCGCCGCGAGCTTGGCATCCTCGAAGAACATCTCGTAGAAGTCACCGAGACGAAAGAAGAGGATGGCGCCTGGATTCTCCGCCCGCAGGCGGTGGTATTGCCGCATCATCGGCGACGAAGAGGACGATGCCGGCATGGCGTGTGAGCTGCGGCGCGATCGAGCCGCGCGCGAGGCTCCGCGGCCGATCGGCGGTGACCTCTGCGAACGCCTCGGATCTGGGTTGAGATCCGTTGAAGAAGACCTGGATCGGGATCCGGGCCGGGATCTGGGCTGAGAGGGCCTGTGAGCGAGAGCGGCAGACACTATCACGCGTCGACACGTAGCGGCCGGGGACCTGTAGTACTCGGGCTCGATGCCGCGGTCCCGCCGGCGAGCGTTGCGCTTGTGGCCAGCAATGGCGAGCTGCTCGCCGAAGAAGAGGGGCCGTTTGGACGCGGCACGGACGGCTGGATTCTTCCCGCCATCGACCGACTCTTCGAGCGTTCCAGCATGAGATTCGAGGATCTCGAGGCCATCGCCGCCGGCTCCGGGCCCGGAGCCTTCACGGGAATTCGCGTTGCGCTGGCCACCGCGATCGGACTGGGCGGCGGCAGCGATCTGCCGGTGGCGGGCGTAAGCAGTTGCGACGGGCTCGCCGAAGCCGCGCTGCCAAGCCTCCCCGGTTGCGCTGGTCTCGAAGCCTCCACCAACACACCGGAGCCAATCCTGGTAACAATCGACGCCCGCCGCGGCGAGCTCTATGCCGCTCTGCTGGGACCGCCAGGCTCGCCTCCCCAATCCTTGCTGCCTCGCAGCCGACCTTGGCGTACGACAATTTGGGGACCATGCGTGCTTCCGCCGGGCGACCTGCTGAAGCGAATCGAGACGGCTCGACCGTCCGGCGGGTGGCTCAGCTGTGGCACCGGGCCGTGCGCCTGCCCCGAGCTGCTCGAGGTCACTCGCCACCTGGCGACACGCACGACACTGGCCGCAGCCAACGCGCGCCTTCTGTGGCGGCTGCTCGTCGACCAACCTGCGAGCCGTGGGCCGAACCTGCCGCCCGTCTTGCCGACGTACGTGCGGCCTCCGGTTTGACCCGGGAGCCGATTTTGCTAGCATGAGGTCGCCCCACCGAGCGTTGACAATCTCAAACGCGGAGGACAGATATGGAGCTGCTCGAGACCAATTTCCGAAGCCGCCTTATGGTGGAGAACGAGGAATATCAACGGCTCTTTGAGCAACACGAACGTTTGAAAGAAAAACTCGAACTTCTCTCAACTCGACGTCCTTTTACGCAGCGCGACTGGTTCGAAGAATCGGCCGCGAAGAAGCGTAAGCTTCTGATCAAGGACCGCATGGCAACGCTTGCGCGCGAGGCCAACGAGTTGGAGGTCCTGGTCGAGCACTAGTCCCGAGGGCGAGTAGTCAGCGCACGACGGGGCTGCTCCCGGGCGCCAAGGCCGTGACGGCCACAAAGATCAACGGACGAGGAGCAACCGCGCCTCCGATGCGTATCTGTCCGGAAGCGCTCCCGTTTGTCCTGCCACCAGCTCTGGTGGCCAGCGTCGCGGTGGCGCTCGGCGCCCCGGCCACGGCTGCAGTGCTGGCGCTGGTGACGGCCAGCATCGCCGCTTTTTTTCGCGACCCGGAGCGTCCCTGTCAGGCGACGCCCGACGAGTTCCTGGCTCCGGCTGACGGCCGCGTGGTCGAGGTACTGCCGGCTACCGACGACCGCGGCGGCCGAATCGCCATCTTCCTGTCGCTGTTCAACGTGCACGTGGCGCGAGCGCCGCACGCCGGCGATATCATCGCGATGCGGCGAGAACCCGGCGGCTACGCCATGGCCTTTCGCGAAGAGGCCAGCCGCAACGCACGCGTGATCATGCAATTGCGCCCGGCAGCGGTCGACACCGATGTGTCGTCGAGTGCAATCGACAACGGAGAATCTGCCGGCAACGAGCACGGCGGCCGCCAGCCACTGTCGCCGATAGCGACGGAGGGCGACACCGTGCTGGCGCTGATGGCGGGGGCTGTGGCGCGCCGTATCATCCCCTGGAAACATCCGCCGGCCACCTTGCGCGCTGGCGAGCGGATCGCCATCATCCGATTCGGCTCGCGCGCTGAGCTCACGTTGCCACAGGATTGTGAGATCCAGGTAGCAGTGGGCGACCGAGTGCGAGCCGGATCCACCGTTGTTGCGCGATGCGCCCCAACCCACCCAACCCACCCAACCCAGCGACCCACCGGCAATGCTGGCTAGCGAGCGGCACATGTGGTCACCACGAGCTGAGCAGCAACTTTGAAGCCGCCGAGGATCGGGCGACCGATGTCGCGACGGCGACGAAGGCAATTTCGTCGGGGCATCTTTCTGCTGCCGTCGCTGTTCACCACCGGCAGCCTGTTCTGTGGCTACTACAGCCTGATCGCCACGCTGCACGGCGATTATCGTGCCGCCGCGCTCACCATCGGCATCGCGCTGGTCCTCGACGGACTCGACGGCCGCATAGCGCGCATGACCGACAGCCAAACCGAATTCGGCAGCGCCTACGACTCACTTGCCGATGTTGTTGCATTCGGGCTAGCGCCCGCGGTGCTCGTTTTTTCGTGGGGCCTGTGGGATCTCGGGCGTGCAGGCTGGCTGTTCAGCTTCTTCTACGCCACCTGCGCCGCCACCCGACTTGCACGATTCAACGTCGACAGCTCGGCCGATCGCCGCTACTTCATCGGTCTACCTACGCCGCTCGCCAGCTGCCAGATCGCCGCCCTCGCCTTTTATTGGCCGGCGCGTGTCGAAAGCCTGCTGCTGGCGAAGGTTCTGCTGGCGCTGGTGGCGCTCCTCTCGGTACTCATGGTCTCCAAGTTGCGCTACCGCTCGTTCAAGGATATCGACCTGCGGGAGCGTCAGCCCTCGATGCTCGTGCTGCTGGTGGCGATGGCGATCGCGCTGATTGCGCTCGACCCGGAAAATGTGTTGCTGCTTGCGGCGACGCTGTACACGCTCTCGGGACTCGTCGCGCGGCTCGCGGTGCTGGTGACCCGTGGGGAGCGACCCTCAGCTGGAAGCAGCGACGCCGCAACCACGGCGCTGAAACCGTCCCCTTCGTCTAGCACCGACGACCCGCCTACGTGAGCACGGCCGCATGACGAAAGCCGCAACCCCGAACGCGCCCGCAAGGCGGGGCATCGGTCTCGTCGGCGCCACCACGATGGTCGGGATCGAAATCAAGGAACGGCTCGCGGCGGACGGCTACGGCAGCCTCGTCGATCTACTCGCGCTCGAGGATGGCATCGGCGTGTTCACAGAGTACGGCGACGAGGCGCGGGTCGTGATGGAGATCGCCGAACAGGACATCCGAGAGCGCGCAGTCGTGTGTTTTTGCGGCGCTCCAGAGGCAGCAGCTACCTACGCCGAGGAGGTGGCCGCCGAGGGCGGCGTGGCCATCGACTGCACGGGGGCACTGCGCATGCGTGGGAACAGCCACCCGGCCACGTTTCACCTTGGCGGCCTCGCCACCGAAGCCGCAAAGCCGACGCTCATCGCGACCCCGTCGGGCGGCGCGCTGCTGCTCGCCGAGCTTCACGGCATGCTCGGCGAGCGCCTGGCGGGTGCTTCAGCAACCGTCTTGCTACCGGCGTCGGAGCACAGCGATGCCGCAGCCGAAGAGCTCGCCAGGCAGACGGCCAGTATCCTCAACTTCATGGAAGACACCGACGACTCTGCGGTCGACGAATCGGGACCGTTCGGTCGCCGGTTGGCGTTCGACGCCTGGCTCGCGCCCGAAGGTCGCAGCGACCTCATGGGGGAGCTCGTCGCCATGGGAATCGAAGGTGTCGCCGCCGTGGCCGTCCAGGCGTCAATCTTTCATTCCGTCGCCGCCTCCGTCCACATGCCTGGCTGCGACCACAACGCGCTGGCAGAGCTGCTGAGCACGATGTCGCTGCCGAGCCAGAACCAACACGGGCAGGCCATTGATAGCCCGGCGACGGCGGCCGGTAATCGGGAGCTGTACATCGGCGGATTGCGATCGGACGGCGCGGGCGGGAGTTGGCTTTGGTCCCTGCTCGACAATCACCACGCCGTCGCCACGGCGGCCGTGGCGGCGATTGCCGCGCATGTGCCTCCCCCGTTCAAGGCAGGCGACGCCGACAGCGTTGTGAACTAGGCCTACAGGCGAACAGCTCGAGAATCAGGCGAGGCGTCCCGCTCAGGCGATCGCGATCAAATCAGGCGCTGGCATCGCGAGCGAGACCGAGCTGGTTGAAGACACAGCTAGAGAAGCCATCGGCCGATCGACAGAAGCAGCACCCCGGCCAGCAATGACACCAGGCCGAAGGCGCGCAGAGCACCGGGGCCGAGCCTCTCGAGCTGCTCGAGGAGGCGCGTGATCCGCTCCGGGAACAGAACGTACGGCAGCCCTTCGACGATCAAAACGAAGCCCATCACCATCAGCAGCAGATCCCAATCCATCCTCGGCTCCGCACATTCGTAGGCCCGCGAGAACGTCCGACCCGAGCGCTCCATCCGAACTCCGCGGGACACGCTGGCCTGCCTCGCGGGCAGCTAACCTGACCGATCGGTCGCGGGCCATCATGGTACGATTCGCCGCGGTCTCGCGCCCGCGGCGCCAGTCAAGCTCTGCACGTTTCGGCAGCGTTTCGGCAGCGGTCATCGCTCGGAACGGCGCCTCCCAAAAGGCAGCTCGCAATGGCCAACCTCGCGCTCGTCGGCACGCAGTGGGGAGACGAGGGCAAGGGCAAGATCGTCGACTGGCTCGCCGCGCACTTCGACGTGGTCGCTCGCTATCAGGGCGGCAACAACGCCGGCCACACGGTCATCCACGACGGTCGCACCCAGGTCCTCCACCTCATCCCGTCGGGGATTCTGCGACCGAGCACGCTGTGCATCATCGGCAACGGCGTAGTTGTTGATCCCGAGGCGTTGTTCGCCGAAATCGACAAGCTCGAGGCTCAGGGCATCGAGACCCTCGGCCGACTGCTGGTTTCCGAGCGTGCGCATCTGATCCTCCCCTACCACCACGGCATCGAGCTCGGCGCCGAAGAACGGCGCGGTGAGGACCGCATCGGCACCACCAGTCGAGGCATCGGTCCTTGCTATCAGGACAAGATGGCGCGCTCCGGAATCCGTGCTATCGATTGCATCGACCCCGACCTGCTGGCGCGCAAGGTCGAGGCGAACGTGCGGGTGGGCAACCAGATCCTGCGGCATTTGTACGAAAGACCGCCGTTCGATGCCGCCGAGATCATCGAAACGTATCGGGCATACGGCGATCGGTTGCGTCCCTATCTTGCCGATACGTCGCTGTTCCTCAATCGCGCCATGGACAAGGGCAAATCAGTGCTCTTCGAAGGCGCCCAGGGCACGCATCTCGACATCGACCATGGCACCTACCCCTACGTCACCTCGTCGAACGCCACATCGGGCGGGGTGTGCAGCGGAGTCGGCGTCGGGCCCGGCCGAATCGACGGTGTGATTGGCGTCACCAAGGCGTACACGACTCGTGTGGGCGAAGGCCCCATGCCTACGGAGCTCAACGGATCGATTGCCGAGCAGCTACGCAGTACCGGCAAGGAGTACGGCGCCACCACCGGGCGGCCTCGACGCTGCGGCTGGTTCGACGCCGTGGCAACGCGCTACGCCGTGCGGGTCAACGGCTGCAGCTCTCTGGCGGTGACGAAGCTCGACGTGCTCGACGGCCACGAGACGCTGCAGCTCTGTGTGGCCTACGAAATCGACGGCAAGCGCGTTGACGAGATGCCGGCAACACTGCCTGTCCAGGGACTCGTGCCCGTCTACGAGGAAGTACCGGGCTGGTCGCGACCGATCGCCGACGTGCGTGACTGGAGCGACTTGCCGCCGGAAACGATCTCCTACCTCGAGCGCATCTCGGAGCTCACCGGCTGTGCCATCGGATTGGCTTCCAACGGTGCCGACCGTAGGGCTATCCTGCGACCGCCCTCGAGCCCGATCGACGATGTACTGAAGTAACGCTGAAACCGAGCAGCAAACGCATTGCCCCCCTCGCGTGCCCACGCTACCCTTCGCCAGGGGCCGTTAGCTCAGTTGGCAGAGCACCGGCCTTTTAAGCCGGGTGTCCAGGGTTCGACCCCCTGACGGCCCATATCGACATCCCGGTTTGTGCGGGCGAGCTCACCTGGCTTGGCTCCCCGACTCCGCCTCCGAGCGGCGCTCACGCGCTCCTGGTGGCCCCATCGTCTAGCCAGGTTAGGACACCGGCCTTTCAAGCCGGCGACACGGGTTCAAATCCCGTTGGGGCTACCTAAATCAGATCGGGCACCCGAAATCCCCCGTAACCTGTTGAAAAACGGTGGGATCTCGGGTGTTTGAATCTCTGACTTCTTCAGGCGCACGCCGTTCGGATAGACGGCGCGCTGGAGAGCACGTCTGGATTCGGCTTCCGCTCCTCTCCAACAGCCGGGCAAATCAGTAAGAACACGCAACGCGGCGTCGACGCCCGACGTGTCGGGGTCGATGACGCTGCGGCGAGTCGAGTGATCGCGCTTCGGTGCGTGGCCTCGACCTGCGGGCGAGGAGCTGTTGCAGCGCAACCTGACTGAGTCGCTGCGATTGCTCCGCTCCGAGTGCAAGCGACGGGGCCGCGAGGGCTCGGCGCACTGACCAGAATCATCAACATTGGAACCAACGGCAAAGCCGAACGCTTCATCCGTTGCAGCGTGGAGGTCGAGGTCGCGATCCAGAATCAGGCTGCCGGCCACTGGTTGCCAACCGGCATGCCATCGCGCCGGATGGTGCTCGACGTTTCCACGCGCTGGGCTGATGAGGTGCATTCGCAACGATCGGTGTCCGGGCGTGAGGTCGTCGACGCCGACGGCCGGACTCTGACTTCCGTAGCCGCCATGATGTCGCGCGGCGCACGGATTGTCCGCGACACCCGTTTGCGTCCACGCTAGAGCCGCAAGCTCTCGTTCACACTTCCGGTTCCGCACGGCATCGCCACGAGGCTCGTCGTGCGACTCTCGTACGAAGTCCTCGGAGAACCCACGAGCTCACTCCTGTGGCCGAGGACATTGTACGGATCGAGCGGGATCTCTGAGGCGTCCTTCAGAACACAGCGTTGAGTTGGACGACCGTCTGATCACTTCCCGATCGGAACCGTTGCTCCACCAGCAACCACAGGATCCCGCGCTTCGAAGGAAGCTGTAGATCGGTATAGAGGTGGTATGCCGTCGGTCCCGAGCTCCGTTCGTCGAGCCGGAAGCCCACGTTGACACCGGCTGCTGGCTGCAGCTCGGTCCACCAGCTCAGGCGTCGGTCGGAGTCGCCATCGATCACGCCCGCACTGACAGCCAGCGTCGTGTTCCAGGTGCCCGGGTCGTAGCTCGCCAGTCCCGTGTATAGCTGCCGGTCGTCGCCAACGAAGACGGCCCCGCCGATGGACGACAACCCTTTGCGGTAGTAGCTCTCGAGATAGACGCCCTTGGGGTCGAAATCGAGCTCGAAGCTGGCGCGATCTCGCGCCTCGTCGGTGAGCGGTATCGACAGCTCGCCAGGGAAGGGCACGGTGGCGTGCACGTACCAGCCGTCTGCTGCGCGCTGCGTCGCGTCCCGCGGCGGGGCGTGGTAGGTCAGCATCAGCGCGGGGGAACGTCCGGCTGGAGAGAAGCCGCGCAAGCTCGCTTCGCGAAGGCTGTCGCCGGCCTCTGGCACGCCAGGGATCCCAGCATTCAGCGCCAAGGGTGTCGACTCGCTCAGCGAGCTGTCGAACTGGTTGAACAGACGGAACTGCCCAGCGGTCAGGCTCAGGGCGTCGGTCAGATCGTAGGCGACGAAAAGGTCCTCGAAACGCCCGCTCCGATCGCTGAGCTCGCCGTTGTCCTGCAACCCCAGGCTCACCGGTCGCCACTCGGCGAAGTAGCTGGCGCGATCGCTGAGCGCGCCGCCGCTGATGATCTCGACTTTGTCGAGGAACACACTGTCGACATCGGCGTCGGGCCGGTTCTCGTAGCGTCCGCTCACCCAGGCCGAGAGCGGAATCGTGGAATGCATCTCGCGCCCCGGCAGGCGATAGCCGCGCTCCCGGAAGTCGAGCCCGGTTTGGTTGAGCTTCGGCACCACCGTGTGGCAGGTTGCGCAACCCGTGTCGAACTTGCGCGTAAAGTACGGAATGGCGTCCGCTGGTCCGGGCAGCGCCAGTGCCAGAGACCCGAGCGCCAGCATCACACCAAGGCCGCCGAGCAAACTACGTTGCAGTTGCATGGTCAGGGCTCCTCAGAAGGTCTTTAGTTGTCGCTAACAAAATAGTTAGCCAAGACTAAATCTTCGCCACACGCCACGCAAGCAGACGGCGCTGCTGGCAGAGTGCGGCGATGACCAACACCGGTTCCGTCCGCCCCCGTTTTCCCTGCAGTCGACTAGGTGTGAGTTCTAGGTAGGTTGTTCACGAACTCACCCCTGAGAGCCGAGCGATCGGCGGTGTCATGCCGATGCCGGCGTGGGGACGGTGACGATTGTAGTGGTTGAGCCAGGGCCGTAGAGCTCGAGTACGTCGAGCTGAGGTCTGGTAGCAGGTGCCGTAGGCCCACTGCTCCTTGAGTGTGCGGATGAAGCGTTCGGCTTTGCCGTTGGTTCTGGGGGTGTAGGGCCGGGTGTAAATGTGCCGGATCTCGAGTTGATGGCATAGGCGATTGAAGCGCTTCGAGACGTAGCCAGGCCCGTTGTCTGTCATCACTCGGCGCACCGCTACTCCCATCGAAGCGAAGTGCTCGACGGCTCGCTGCAGGAACGCTGTGCAGGTGTGTTGGTCTTCGGCGGGCAGCACTTCGACGTACGCCACCCGAGAGTGATCGTCGATAGCGACGTGGGCGTTCTCCCAGCCGACGCCGTAGGCCCGCTTGGAGCGGTCGCCGTGGATGCGGTGTCCAGGTCGCCGGATACGGGCCAGTTTCTTCGTATCCAGGTGCAGTAGGTCACCGGGGTGCTCGTACTCGTAGCGAACGATCTCGGGCTTGGGCTCGAGCGCATCAAGCTTGGCGAGTCCGAGCCGCTTCAGCCACGCCGAGACGGTCGAGCGCGGCACAGCCAACCTTCGGCTGATCTGCCAGGCCGTCAGTCGCCGCCGACGTAGCTTGTCGATCTGCCTCACAACTCCAGCGCTTGTTGCGTGCGGACAGCACGTCGGCCGGCTTGATCGATCGAGCAGCCCGGCCTCACCTTCTCGCTCGTATCTATCCAGCCACTTGTAAACCGTTCGAGCCGACACGCCGAGCGCCGCCGCCGTTTCCGTCACGGGCTCCGCCCGCTCCCGGACTCGGCGGACCATCTCTCGGCGTATATACGGCGTCGTGCGGGCGTTACCATGCAGCTGCATCGGGCGCTCCTTCTGAGGTCGTGGAGTCTTTTGAACAACCCCATTGATCTCAGAAGTGAGCCCCGATGTGAACAACCTACTTAGAAAACACAACTAGGCCGCTCGCGAACTCGCCGTTCCACCCGGGCAACAGGCGCTCACCCGGTGAAATCAGGGTGAGCTCGCGTTCCGCGAGCAGCGAGCCCGCTTACCACAGAGCCAATCTGAGGAGCAGGCCGGGAGACTGTCGCGTCGCTAGATGGGCTCGTGATCTGCGGCAGCGCCGTCGAGGATAGTGACGCTCATGGCGGGCTGGAGCCTAAGGTCCTGCCGGTCGCTCCAGCCGCGCTGCTTGAGCGCGAAGATCAGCATCGTGTCGGAGCCGTTGGGACGCTTGGCACGCTCGAGTGCGACGGCCTCGAGGGAAACCGTGCCTTGCTGGTAGGCGACCTCGACCAGGTCAGCGAAGGCCGCATCGTCGGCGCGGTGCTTCCGGGCGGTCTCGTAGGTCACACCGGCCACAGCGGCAGCGGCGCTATGCGTGTGCCCGTTGCGTAGCGCTTCAAGGTAGGCGTCGCGCTGGAAGCTGGGTTTGGGTCCCCTTTTTCTGCTCACAGATCGCCGCATGCGTTGTCCAGCGCGTCAGGCTTTGCTGCTCCTTCTGAGGACGACTTCACGGGACCCTTCCTTCGCAACGCGCCAACTGCGCCCTGTCTGAGAAATGCTCAGCGCATCGCGAAACCTCCATCTGCCGCCCGATGAAGGACTCGGATACCCAGCCGTCGTCACCACGGACGACGCTGGCGACGCGATAGAAGGTCCGTCCTTCAGCCTGCTGCGACTGCACGACTACGACGACGGAGCCCTGGCACTTCAACCCGAGGTCCTCTCTACCGTCTCCGGACAGCTTGCCGACTGGTCGGTTTGTGTTGCTGACGCCGCCAGGCTCAAGCCAAACGTTGACGGTCGCGACTTCCAACTCGCCGGCTTCATTGCATCCGGTGATGTGGTGTCGTGGCATGTCGGGAGCGAACAAGTCGACTTCCGGTGCAGCCTGGTCTCCTCCTCCGCAGCCTGCGAGTAGCACCGTCAAGATCAGAGATGCTGCAGGTAGTCTTCGCATGTTTCTCTCCAATGGTCGCTGAGGCATCGGTTGATCTAAGGTCACCAGGAGGTCAGGTGGGCGGCAATATCTCTCGGTCGGCTGGAGGTGTCCAGGCCGAGTAGATGAGCTGAATTGCCGGGCAGCCTCTGAACGTACGAAGTCGCAAGAGGATGGACCGTCAAGTGATCATAGACGCCAAGCCGCCAAGGCTACTTGTCCGCGTCGATCGAGACGCTCGCACACCGCTCTCCGATCAGCTCGTAGACCAGACCCGAATGATGGCGGCCGGCGGTGTGCTCAGGCCGGGCGACCGCCTGCCGACGTTGCGACAACTGGAGGCTGACCTCGGAATCAACCGCAACACGGTGGCCCGGGCGTACGGCGTGCTGAGAGAGGACGGCGTGATCGTCACCCGCAGCGGAGGCGGCAGCCGAGTTGCTGAGGGGGCTCGAAGGCTGACCGCACGCGAGAAGCGGGCACGGGCCGACCGCTGCAACCGTTCGGTCGAAAGGGGTGTGTTTGAATCCTCGTGCGCGGTACGACCCGAAGGGTCGCCGAGCGCCCGGAAGGCGTTGCAAGAGCCTCCTGTAGACCTCCAAAGCCGCTCACTAGGCGATCCGAGCCAGCAGCTGGACGATATCTGCGGCCTCGGCAGCGTGTTTGAAGACGAGGACGTTGGGGCTACCTTTTCCTGATCTCGGCGTGAGCCGCTCGGGCCGCGTTTTCGGTTATCGAGAGTGACAACACTCCACTCGACAATCGGAAGGAGCGCGACCATGTCGTCACGACTCGTAGCGAATCGCCTAGCCTTGGCAAGCGTCGCATTGATCTTCGTCTCAACCGGCGCGACGGGATTCGCCGGCGCCAGCGACGCCGGGCCCCTGTTCTGCGTCAGCGCGCATGCAGACGTGGGCCGGCGAGTGCCCGGGATCAACCCGTCGCAGCTCCTCGCAGTCGATCCCGCGGCCGGAACGGTCGATGAGATGGGTGATATCGGCTTCAACGGGGTGTCGGCGATCGACTTTGCACCCGACGGCACTCTGTTCGGTATCGGCTACGACAACGCCGGCGATTACAACCTCATCGAGATCGACACCACAACGGGTGCCGGTATCTCTCGGGGCAGGATCAAGCAGCTTTTCTGGGACGAAGAGGGCCGGGGCTCATTCTCGGCGACCCGCACGCGGTGCGGTGCTGGCGAGGACCTCGAGCGTTCGTTATGCTGCGCGACCCGTTCTTCCAACCCTTGCGTGTGCGCGGGCCCATCTGATCGGAGCCGTCGGTGAAGAAGCTCTCCTTGCCCACCTGGATCGCCATCGGCATGGCGGTGGGGATCGCCGTCGGCGTTATCTTCGGTGAGTCGGCCGCGGCAATCCGACCGATCGGAGATCTATTCCTGCGGCTGATCCGCATGGTTGTCGTGCCGCTGATCTTCTCGTCGCTGCTGGTTGGCACGGCGATGCTCGGCGACCCCAAGAAGCTCGGGCGCATCGGCGGCAAGACGATGGCGTACTACCTGTGCACCACAGCGATCGCGATCACCATCGGGTTGGTCATCGCCAACGTCGTGGAGCCCGGCAAGGGCATCGATGAGGCCACCCAGCAACGGCTGCTGGCCGACGCCGGGGCGCAGAGCGGTGGAGCCATCGACCGGCTGAGTGAGCAGGCTCCCAGTGTCACCGACACGCTCCTTCAGGTGGTGCCCACGAATCCCGCCGCCGCCATGGCCGACGGCGTTTTTCTGCAGATCATCTTCTTCGCCCTGCTGTTCGGCGTCGCGCTGACCCTGATTCCGAAGAAGGAACACAGCGAGCAGGTGCTGGTGTTCTTTGATGGAGTCAACGAGGCGATGATCCAGATCATGCACATCGTCATGAAGCTTGCGCCGATCGGGGTCATGGCGCTGATCGCTTCGGCCATCGGGCAGTTCGGGGTGGACATCCTGCGTGTGCTGCTCGCCTACGCGCTGTGCGTGGCCGCCGGGCTTTTCCTGCACGTCATGCTCGTCTACGCCACCGCCGTGCGACTGTTCGCCGGCATGTCGCTGCGCCGCTTCTTTCGCGGCATCCGCCCGGCGCAACTCATCGGGTTCTCGACTTCTTCGAGCAGCGCAACGCTGCCCGTGACGATGCACCACACAACGCATGATCTCGGTGTGTCGGAGCAGATCTCGGCGTTTGTGCTGCCGCTCGGCGCGACCATCAACCTCGACGGCACTGCGCTCTACCAGGGTGTGGCCACGGTCTTCATCGCCCAGGTCTACGGGCTCGAGCTCGGCCTCGGCGGCCAGCTCACAATCGTTCTGATGGCGACGCTGGCCTCGATTGGTGCCGCGGGTGTTCCCGGAGCCGGGATCATCACGTTGGCGCTGGTTCTGGAGCAGCTGGGCCTGCCGCTGGAGGGCATTGCGCTCATCCTCGGCGTCGATCGCATTCTCGACATGCTGCGCACAGCCACCAACATCACCGGCGACGCGTCGGCCGCTGTGATCGTGGCCTCCAGCGAAGGGCAGCTATGGAAGGCCGAGCCGAAGGCGGCGGAACGGGGACAGTAGGCCCGTCATCGAGGACGCATCTGGTGGCTGCCCGCCAGAAAGGGCTTCGTGCCGAGACCGGCCATCTCTCTAGAATCGGCGCTGAGACTCTGACCGCCACCGATCGGCCCACGTCGCGTGCTCTCGAGGAAGCCTCCCATGCCGTCGAGCAAGTCGGACCTTGTCGAAACTCTCGAACCCGTCTTCAGAGCCGGCGACCACCAACCTGTCGCCGCTCCCGGCGAAACATTGGTCGTACTGCACCAGGCGCTGCAGCAACTCGACGACGCCGTCCACGCCGCCACCTGCGCTCTCGATATTGCCCTCGGCCGTGTTCCTGACAAGGGGCCCAAGCGCCATCTGCCTTTCCGCGAGCTCAAGGCGCTCAAGGAGCACCTCGATCGGGCACACCAAACAGACCAAGCGGGCGGCGGGCGGCCGTCAATCCTCGACATCGCTGCCCGTACCGAAGAAGAAGCGGCTCTATCCGGAGCGGAGTCTTCGGAGGGCGAGATGGAACGCGGCGTCGGCGTTGCGCCCAGCGGCAAGCTGCGCGTCGACTAGCTTCGACCGACCCCGACGCCGAGCGAGCGACTGGACCACAGCACCGGGGCCTCTGCTCGTATCTGAAAGCTCGCGGACGGACTACCGCCCTACTCGCAAGGCCCCCGCGGCGGCATAGGCGGCGGCGGTTGCTCGGTCGCTCCCTCGCTTGGCGACACGATCTCAGCGCTCGGCTGTTTCGCCTCCCGGCTCCAGCTCGTGAGCTGCTTGCCGAGCTTGCGCAGACGAGCAGCGACGAGCCCGTTGATGGAGTCGGGTGCCCAACTCTTACGGTTGGCGTCGCCGTCGCCCCCGGCTTCACAAGGCTCGAGGGTTCCCGCCGGCACGCCAGTGAGGATCTCGATGCCCTGATCGACGTGCTCGACCGACCAGATGTGGAACTTGCCGGCCTCCACAGCGTCGATGACGCGCTGTCGCAGCATCAGATTCTGGACATTCGCCTGCGGAATCATGACGCCCTGGTCGCCGGTGAGGCCACGCTCATCGCAGATATCGAAGAAGCCTTCGATCTTGTGATTCACCCCACCGATCGCCTGCACGTCGCCCTTTTGATTCACCGATCCGGTGACCGCGATCCCTTGTTTGATCGGAATCCCCGAAAGAGCCGAGAGGAGGACGTAGAGCTCGGTTGAGGAGGCGGAATCGCCGGAAATCTCGCCGTAGGACTGCTCGAAGGCGATAGCCGCCGATAGCGTCAACGGCTGATCCTGCGCGAAGCGCTCGCCAAGGAAGCCCCCGAAAATGAGCACGCCCTTGTCGTGTGTGCTGTGGGAGAGCTGGACGCGTCGCTCGATGTTCATGACGCCTTCGCGGCCCAGATGCACCGTAGCGCTGATCTTGCTCGGGCGGCCGAAGAGGTAGTCGCCGAGCATATGAACCGCCAAGCCGTTGATCTCCCCTACCTTGCAGCCGTCGGTATCGACCCTCAGAACGTTGCGCTGGATCAGGTCCTGGACGCGCTCCCTGCTGAGACTCGAGCGGTACTCGGCCTCCTCGACAGCGCGCTCCACATCCGCGGCCTCGACGTTCTCGGCGCCGCGATTCTGAGCCCAATATGCGGCCTCGCGAATCAGATCGTTCACCTGCCCAAACCGCAACGACAGCTTTTCCTGATCCTCGACCAGGCGCGAGGACTCCTCAACGACCGCCGCCACCGCCCCGCGGTGGAAGTGCGGCAGATCTTCTCGCACGACGAGCCTGGCGATGAAGGCGCCGAACTTGCCCTCGGCATCGTCGGTGCGATCGGCCTGCGAGTCGAAGTCGGCCTTCACCTTGAAGATCTCGCGGAAGACCTCATCGTAGGCAAACAGCATGTGGTAGTAGTGGGGGTTGCCAGTCAGACAGACCTTGACGCGCAGGGGCACCGGACGGGGCCGCAAGGTCGCCACGGAGAACATCCCAAAGCGCTCCGCGATGTCCTCGATGCGTGCCTCCTTGTTCATCAGCGAGCGCTTGAGCGCGTCGTACACGAACTGGTTGCGCAGGACGTCTTCAACGTCGAGCACGAGGTAGCCGCCGTTGGCCTTCAGCAGCGAGCCGGCGCGAATCATCGTGAAGTCGGTGATCAGCGCGCCGAACTGCGCGCGGCGCTCGATGCGGCCGATCAGATTCGGGTATGTCGGGTTGCGCTCCACAACAACGGGAGCGCCCTTCAGATCACTGTTGTCGACGATGAGATTGACCTGATAGCGCGCCAGGTCGGGCTCACTGGACTGCATCCTGAGTCCGGGAATCGGCAACTGCTGCTCTTCTGAAGTGCGAAAGTCGTCGATGTTGCTGAGAATGTCGGCCTGCATGAGGTCGAGGTGCGAGATCACATCCGGGAGGTCGCGGTATTCCCGGTGCAGGTCGTGCATCATGCCGCCGATGACGTTCATCGCGACCTGCTGGTTGAGGTCTTTGAGGTCCGCTTTGAGGGCCTGCTCGACCTCCTTCACCTCGGCCATCACGTCGCGGATGCGTTTCTGGAGCTCCTCCATCTTGGCGTCGAGCTCGCCACGCGCATCGTCTTCCATCGCCTGGTATTCGTCGGGCGTGATCGGCTTGTCCTCTTGCACGGCGATTGTGCGCAGCCCCATCGGAGTGTTCTTGATCTCGAAGCCTTGGTCGCGTGCCTCGCCCTCGAGTCCCTCGATGAGTTTCTGACGCTTCTTCTGGTGCGCCTCCGAGTTCGTCCGCTTCTGCTCCTCGTACTGCTTGCCCTCGAAGGCCTTGGGAACGCGCTCTTTGAGATCTTCGACGAACTCCTCCACATGCGTGCGCAGGCTGGAGCCACGTCCCGCCGGCAGCGTCAGCACGCAGGGCGAGTCGGGGTCATCGAAGTTCTGGACGTAGGCGATATCGTCGGGGACCGGCCGGTCCTTGACGACGCGCTCCAGGACACGCTTGAGGATGGTGGTCTTTCCGACCCCTGGCTGACCCGCCAAGAAGAGGTTGAAGCCCGAGCTGGAAATGTCGAGACCAAATTCCAGCGCCTTGACCGCGCGGTCCTGACCAATGATGTCCTCGAGCGGAACCGTAGACGACGTGTCTTCAAACGGGAACGAGGCGGGGTCGCACACTCGCCTAAGCTGCGCAACGCCCAGTCGCAAGTCGTCAGCACTCATCGGCGTCGCGCGCTCCTAACCACCAAGCTGCGCGATCAGTATGCCGAGGCCCGCGCGGGTGGCCGCGGCGACGACAAGCAAGGCCAGAAGAACCGCGATCGTTGCGATCACCCAACCGGTGCCGCCACCTACGACGTAGCGGTCGTAGCGCGCGGCAAAATCGTCGGGCTCTCCGTTAACTCCCACTCCGGTGGGCGTTTGCATGGGTCGTCACCTCTCATGAGCTGGGTTTTTCGTGTGCGTCTTGTTCAGTCTTGTGCGAGCGTTGGGCCCTGGTTTCCGCGCTCGAACCAGCGCAGGCAGCGCTCCTGCAGCTGCCGATCCTCGTGCAAGGCGCCGCGGAAGGCAAACGTGCGGGTCACCGCACCGCGTTGTCGATTCCCCCGAGCGAAGGCGCACAGGTGCTCCGCCTCGATCACGCAAGCCGCGCCACGAGCATCGATCGCCGCCATGATCGTCTCGACGATCTCCTCTCCGAGCCTCTCCTGGAGCTGCCAGCGACGCGACAAGCACCGCACCAGCTCCTCGATCCTCGATAAGCCCGTGAGCTGCGTTCCGGGAAGATAACCCACGTGAGCCCGGCCGAAGAACGGCAGCATGTGATGGGCACACACCGAGACGAAGGCGATTTCGGTGACACAAACGAGCTCGCCGGCGTGGTCATCCCAGGCCGGCAGTAGAGTCGAGACCGGGTCGGTTGTGTAGCCGGTCAGCAACTCGTCGGCCCAGGCCGTGGCCGCAAGCCGCGGCGCCTGACCCGCGGCGAGCTCGGGATGACCGGCAGCGCTGAGAAAGTCGGCAAGTGCGATGGTCATGGCGTCGTGATCCACCGTGGGTGCAGACAGCGGCACGTCGTCTTCGGGTGCAGTTTCGTGGGTTCGCGAGTCGCTCACGGCTGGACTGTAACAGCCACGGCGAGTGCCGGTTCGAGGTTCCGCCGTCGATTCCTGGAGCTAGGCATTGTCCGGCCGGCGATCCGGACTCGCGGTTTCATGACCTGGTTCGGAAGCGGTCTTGCCGGCCGTCGCGATCGCGGTTTCGAGAGTCTTGTCGACGACCGCCGACATCGCTGCACGCACCCTCCGCAGCAGCTGATCTCGGTCTTCGTACTGTAACCCCGCAGTGGGAATCGGGTCGAGGAATGTGACGTCAACACGCCCTGGGCGGATGACCCAACTGCCCTTGGGCTGAATCTCGCGCGTACCTGCTATCACGATGGGCGCCACCGGCACGCCGGCCTCGATCGCCATCACGAAGGGCCCCTTCTTGAACGGCAGCAGCCGCCCATCGGGGCTGCGAGTCCCCTCGGGAAACACCAGGAAGTCAGTTCCGCCCCGCAGCCCAGCGGCAGCGCGCTCAACCGCCCCGATAGCGCGCTCGCGATCGCGGCGGTGTACGGGAACGAAGCCGGCGCGGGTGAAAACCGTGCCGAGGACCGGAAGCTTGAACAGCGAGGCCTTCGCCAGCACCGCGAGAGTCCGGTGGATCACCAGGAACGCGATCGGTGGATCGGCGTTGCTCTGGTGATTGCACACGAAAACGTACGCCTGATCGGGCTCGAGACGGTCGCGCCCCGACACCCGGAGCCGTACGCCGGCGGCGCCAATCAGCAGCCGGAGCGACGGGAACGCCGTGGCAAACAGCGGCCGTGCGCTGGAAAAGAGAATAGAAAGCAGAATGCCCGCCGGTGCCGCCGTAACCAGGATCAGCAAGAGCACGAGCACGGTCGCCAGCGTTCGTGCCGCTTCGAGCGCCGTCGGGCGCGACAGCGACGCTGACAATGAGGCGCTCAGCGGTCTGGGCTCACGCGATGACCGGGGATGCTTGGCAAACGACCTAGTGAAGGCGGTAGGTGACGGTGAACACGGCAATCACCGCCACAGGCCGACCGTCCTTCATGCCGGGCTTGAAGATCCAACGCTGGATCGCCTCCATCGCCCGTCGATTGAGCTCGTCGTCGGGTAGCCCGCGCAGGAGCTTCGGCTCGACGACTCGTCCGTCGATATTCACCACGGCTTCAATCCAAACCTCGCCTTGGATGCCTCGCCGCGTAGCGTCGGGCGTGTATTCGGGATCGATCTTGCGCACGATCGTGGGAGGCATCACGCCTCCCTCCCCGGCATTGAAAGCGTCGCGACGGGCCCCGCCCGTGACCTGCGGAGAGCCATCTGGCGCTCCAAGCACGAACTCCATCGACATCTCGCCGAGGTCGATCTCCGACTCCTCGGGCTCAACCGGCTCAGGATCGTCGGGGGTTGGATCAGGAATCGGTATTGGCTTGGTCTTCTTCTTTTTGGCGGTCTTCTTCGACTTGGCCGGCGGCGCCGGCGGGCTGAACTTCTTGACGATGATGGCCGCGGCGCGGTCGGGCGTGAAGGCCTCGAGCGAGGACTTCGGCACCACGAGAAGGAAGACGATGAAGTGGACGACCAAAGCCGCTATACCCGCCCACTTGAGCTCGATCTGTTCTTCGTTCGTGTTCAGATATTCGGCAACGACTGCAGCCGCGGTGCCCGGCGGGGTCGGGTACGCGTCGTCCGCGTGCTCGCGGCGCATCTTGGCCCAACGACGACTGCGCTCGTCGCGCAGACTGATCTTCCTGTATCTGGAGCCTTCCGGCCGTAGGTTCACCGACGCACCCGCCTTCGAGTTTCGCTGCGTTACCAAGGGAATTATAGGTAGCGCTTGCTCACGGGTCTATGACGCTTCTGCCCCGAGCAAGGTCGGAGGTTTGTAGCGTCAACCCCGTGGTTATATCCTTCTTTGCGCCGCGCCTCTCGCGGTTTCCGCTCTTGTCGCGGTTTCTTGCTTGTTCTGCTCTCTCTGGGAAAACCCCTCGATGGCCAAGACAACAAAGCGACCCAAGAAGCGCTCGAACATCCTGGCCATCGTCAGGCGCGACGACTGCACCGGTTGCGAGGCCTGCATCGTTTTCTGCCCTGTCGACTGCATCGACCTCATGAAACCGGAAGACAACCCGGCTGAAAAGTACGTGCTGATCGACAAGGAAACCTGCATCGGCTGCACTCTCTGTGCCCGCTACTGCCCGTGGGAGTCGATCGACATGATCAAGCGCTCCCCGTTCGAAGAGACCGGCACCCTCACCTTCGCCTGATCGGCCAGACCGGTCGTCGATCTGGCGCGGTTGCTAGCTAGCGGTCTGCTCAGCGCAGTCATCCGAGGCCAGCTCAGCGTGCATGCGAGCGGCCGACGGGTCGCCGCGTCGGCGAAATGCGCGCGCCAGCGAGCAGTGCATGCGAGGAATCAGGTAGGTCGACGTGCCGCTGAGCCGCTCGACCAGCTCGAGCGTGTTGATCGACCGATCCACGTCGCCGCGCTCCAGATACGCGTCGCCAAGCCGTAAGTAGAGGTCCGGAATCGGTGGCCGCTTGGCCGCGGCGGCAACCAGATGCTCGAACGCGACGTCGGGTCGCCGCAGATTGTCAGCGTTGAGAACCGCCTGCCAGTAGTGCGCCGTGCCGACGTCCGGATGGACGTCGATTGCCAGGTCGTAGGTCCGCTCGGCGTCCTCGTAACGCTGCGCCTCGACGTCGGCCTGGCCCTCACGGATGAGCATCGTGGAGTAAAAGCCGCGAATCTTCTCGTTGTCCGGCTGGTCTTCGTACAGCAGTTCGAGGTTCTCCAGAATCGGCCCGCGGTCGCCGCCCTTGAAGGCCCAGTGCTCACCCAGCAACAGGGTGTACTCGAGCCGCGCGTCGAAGTCGTTGCTGTTGGTGTCGAGATGGCGCTGATATAGAGCCAGGGCGCGGACGCGATCCCTCTCGTCGACCGCGATTCGGGCCAGCTCGAGCGTATCCGTGGCCTCGCACCCCGCCAGCGCCACAAGCGTCACCAAAGCCGACCCGGCCCAAAGCCGGCGTCTCGACCCTCGAGTCGTGTTCCGGGGCCGGGATGGTGCTTCGAGTGACGATCTGACGGACTCGGCAAGCAGCGAGCCGTACGACCTCTGTGGCGACCAGAAGCGCGCCATCGGTGACCTTCCTATCATCGAGGCTGCGGCGGGAGGATCGAGTATAGCCCTTCCCCTCCCTGGCTAGGTGGCTGCTGCTGGCGCCCGGCGAAGAGCCGCTCGTGCCCGGCCAGGATGCGGCGCTTGGCGTCGGGGTCGGGGTCGAGAGTCTCCACGCCGCGCTCATGGGTACCGCCGAGTAGCACGCCGTCGCTGCGTGGGAACATGTACAAGCCGCCCGGCGCGAGAACGATGTAGTCGACCTCGGGCTGTGGCAGAAGAAACGTCAGCTGCCCCTTGATTGGAACCATGTCGCCATCATCGAACAGCTCGCGCGCACCCAAGCCCGTGCAATTGAAGACCACGGGCTCGCCCAGGCTCTTGAGCTCCGTGCGGTCATGCATCTCGCGCACAACGACGTGCCCGCCATGCAGCAGGAAATCGCGTACGAGGGCGTCCAGGTAGATCTGAGGCTCGATAAGCATCGTGGTGAACACGCGCGCGTAGGGCGCATCGAACGGATGCTCCGCTCTGCTTAGTGCGCGCGCCGACGGATAGCAGGACATCGGTGCCAGCCGGGAACCAAGGCGCCGGCATGGGTGTGGTGCTGACGATGTAGTTGTCGACACAACGAACGCCGTAGTACGAGCCGAGCATCGTCTGGAAGTAGCGATGTGCCAGGCGCGCGGCGCGTACGAAGGAAAATTCGTACTCCGACCCGGTTTGGCCGGGATCGGAGACCGCGTGCGGCTGCCACTGCGCTCCGGCGATGTTCGATGTCGTGTCGGGCGGCAGCTCACGAGCGTAGATGGTGACGCGCCAGCCGCGGCGCTGCATCAGCCGCGCGGTCGCCAGCCCAACGGCTCCACAGCCCAGCACGGCGCAGCTACGAGAACCTCCGGCGTCACCCTGAAGCGCCAGCTCCATGGCCAGGTGCGAGGTTCCCCACGACAGAGTCACGCCGGCGCCACCGTGCCCGTAGTTGTACACAACCAACAGCTCGTCGAGCCTCTCCGCCTCTACCCTGAAGCCGCTGCGACGGAACGGGCGCAGACCGACCACGGTGCGGATCTCACGTTCTGGTGCCACCTGCACGCGCGCCAGCCCGCGCCCGCCGCTCCTCCCACTGCCGGCGCGGTGGAACTAGCCGGCGCCGTGGCGGGACCGCTCGGAGCGTTGGGCGTCGAGCGGCAGCCGAGACCCAGCCCAAGGGCCCCGAGGCCCCCCGCCCGCAGCAAGCTGCGACGATCCACCAGCGGACCAGGTACCACCCCGGCCGCCCGCGTCGAGCGCTTTCGACGCCTGGCGTCGAGCACGCTCACGGCATCACCACACGGCTGCCTCGCGATTGGCGGGACTCCTCGCGTTCAGACCGTTGATAAGAAATCCAAACACTGCGCTGCACCAGCGCGCGCACGAACGGGTGGCGTGAGTAGAGATCTCCCGGTTCTGAAAACGCCACGGCGGCGGCGAACGCGGCGGTGGCATCATCACGCTCGCCATCGAGCAGCAGCAGCTCCGCGGTGTCCTCCAACCGGCGGCGCCAGCGATCGCGAGTCGCCCCGTCGAACACGTCCGCAACCTTGGCAACCGCGGCGTCGATCTGCTGTTTGCGCTGCTCTTCGTCAACCAGCAGCTGGCTGCGCTCGAGCTCCGCAACCTGACGGGCGGCGGCGTCGACGGCCTCGTCGAGGACAGCCCACGAGGCCAGGTAGGGCTTTCCCAAGAGGGCGACTGACGCGTCGAGAAGATCGCGGCGATCACTCAACCCTGCGGGCGGGATCTCGCGATAGAGCTGCGAATCGGACGTCGCCCCGAACAGCGTCGCCGGATTCGCACTCACGTGATTCGATTCCGTGGGCTGCAGTCCCTCCAGCAACGAGGCGCCGTATTCGGCCCGCCAGTCGCCGTAGTTCGAAGGCCACTCCGCCCCGGCGTCCTGGGTGGCCCGTTCCGCCGCAGCCAGCCATCCGAGCACTTTTGTTTCGGGCAGACGATGAACCAGGATCGCCGGGTTGTCGCCAAGCTGCGACATGTGCTCGCGGAACCCCTTGCGAGTCACCGCCATGACCTCCGCTCCGCGCAGGCCGACGTGGTCGTCGATCACCGCCTCCAGCAAACGCTGACCGCCCGCCCCCGACGGCGTCAGCACCCAGATGACTCGGGCGCCGGCCCCATCGATGCTGGTGGCGTGTGTTTGCACGTCGTGGCTGACATCGGCACGGATCTTCAGAGAAAAGCCGTCGCCGTCGTCTGTGCTATCAGCGTCGAGACCGCGCGCTCGGAGCTGGTGCAGCGCCCGCTTCGCCGCCTTGCGCACGTCGCGGTCGTCGCTGCCGATAGAGCGCCGAACCACGGTGGCGGCGTCCGGGCTGTCGCTACGGCCGAGACGGTCGAGCACCAACACATCGATGGACGACCGCTTGCCGAGGACGAGCTCGAGCAGCTCTCCAGAAAGTCCTCTGGAAGCCGCCAGCCAGGCGCCGACGGTCGGCACCCACCAGCCGTCCGGTAGCTGCAGAACCGCTCGCAGTGATTCCACCTCCGGAGCGTTCAGGAAGCGGTCGGCGACCCGCAGCCGCTCGTTGTGCACCGCGAGCACCCCGTCGCTGTCGATGCCACTGGCTGTGCCCGTATCGGCCTCAAACCCGCGACCGCCGTCCGCCAGCACGGCGAGCGTCGCCAGCGCCTCACGCTTGGCCTCGAGGGACGCATCGCTCGCGAGTGCCACCTCCACTACGTCCGCGGACAGATCACGAAAACGCAGCAACCGCACCAGATGAACCGCCGCCACCACGTGGTTGCCGCCAACGCTGCGCAACGCCTCGCGGACCGCGTCCACGGCCGCGTCGCCGGCGTCGAAAAGCAGCCCCAGGTCATCAACCGGTCGCGGTCCGTCGATTCCAAAGCGCCGAATACGATCGACGGCTCGCAATGCGACGTGACGCGGATCGGGCGCCGGACGTTGTCCGGCTTTTCCCGCCTGTTCCGAGTCTCCCCGCCGATGGCCCCGCTTCTGCTTGCTGCGCTTGCTCATGTCGACTCTGACGCGGGATCGGCGCCACCCGCTCGGTCTCCGTGACGTTCGTAGATAATCCGCAGGCCCTGCAACGTGAGCAGCGCGTCGACAATCTCGATGCCGCGGCACTCGGAGCCGATACGCTGCGCCCAGCCGCCGGTGGCGATCACCTTCGGCTCCAGCTCGCTCCCGGCGCTGTCGCCCAAACCCTCGGCAAGCTCGGCGCGAATCCGCTGCAACAGGCCGTCGACAAGCTCGACGTAGCCGAAGAAGAGGCCGGCCTGCAGGCTGGCAACGGTCGAGCGTCCGATCACAGACTCGGGTCGCGCAACGTCAACCCTCGGCAGGCGCGCGGCGTGGGCGAACAGAGCGTCGGCCGACACGCCAATCCCTGTGGCGATTACGCCACCCAGATAGGCGCCCTTCGCATCGATGACGTCGAAAGTGGTCGCGGTGCCGAAGTCGACGACAACAGCCGGCACCCCATACAGCTCACGCGCCGCTACGGCATTCACCAGCCGATCGGCGCCGACGTCCGTGGGCGGCTCGTAGAGCACCGGAAGGTCGGAGACCAAGGCTGCGGTCACGACGGTGGCTCGAAGGCCGAAGTACTCGGAGGCAACACCCTCGAGCACACCAGTCAGCGGCGGCACGACACTGGCACAGACGAACCCACGCAAGGATTCGGTGGACAGGCAACGAGCATCGAAAAGCGACCGGATCAGCAGTCCGAGCTCGTCGACGGTGCGGTTCCGCGCGGTCGACAGCCGCCACTCGGCCAGCAGCTCGCCGGCGGATGAGAAAACCCCGACCTGAGTTTGTGTGTTTCCCACGTCGATGGCAAGCAGTGCGGGCTGCAAGGACGCGGGATCAGCCATCAAACTGCTCCTCGGTGCCGTCGAGCAGCGGCACGTTGTAGCGCAGCCGACCGGTCAGAAGGCGGGCCGGATTCGGCCACGTCGTGCTAGGCATCACCGAACCGGGTCAGTCGCTGGAAGATGCGGTAGCGCTCCGCGATCGCGGCCTGGTCGAGTCCGACGATTCCGTCGAGGCTGAAGCGTTCCACCGCGAACGAGGCCATAGCGCTGCCAGCTACGATCGCCCGGCGCATGACGTCGGGGCCATGGTCTTGTGATTGCGCCAGGTAACCCATGAACCCGCCGGCGAAGGTGTCGCCAGCGCCCGTCGGGTCGGCGAGCTCGCGCAGAGGCAAGGCGGGCAACGCGAAGCGCTCGCCGCCTTGTAGGAAGGCAAGCGCTCCGTGCTCGCCGCGCTTGATGACCAGGGCGGAGGGCCCAAGCTCGAGAATCGTCATCCCGGCCTCGACCAAATTGAAGCAACCGGAAAGCTGACGTGCCTCCTCGTCGTTGATGATCAACACGCCGATGCGGCCGAGCACTCGGCGCAACCCGTCGAGGTCGCTCTCGATCCAGTAGTTCATCGTGTCGAGTGCCACCAGCCGCGGAGCCTCGACCTGCTCGAGCACCGAGAGCTGGAGCGCCGGAGCGATGTTGGCCAGAAAAACGTAGGGGGCGCTGCGGTAGGCCTCGGGAAGTTGTGGCGCGAAGCCTTCGAAGACATTGAGCTCTGTAAACAACGTCTGCCGCTCGTTGAGATTTCGCGAATACTCCCCTCCCCAGCGAAACGTCCGACCCTCGGCACGCTCGATGCCAGCGGTGTCGATGCTGTGGCGCGAGAAGACCTCTTCTTCCTCGGCACCGAAATCGTCGCCCACCACGGCTACCACCTTGACTGGGCTGAAGTACGAGGCCGCCACCGAGAAGAACGTGGCCGCTCCACCAAGTGCGTCATCGACCCGCCCGAATGGCGTCACAACGGTGTCAAAGGCCACGGAACCCACAACCACAATGCTCATCAACCGGCCTCACGATCGGCGTGGCCGCCGGCCACGCGGTACTTGTCGAGCAGCAGCGAGAGCCGCTGTTCGGTCTCGGCTGGCCGGCATTCGGGACTCGTCAACACCGAGTTGCGCAGCGCGTCGACGCAGCTGGAGACCGCGGCAGGTGGAATCATGGCGACCGCCCCGCGCACGATGCGCTTGGCGTTGGCTACGCTGCGAATCAGGACGTCGATCACAATCTCGGCGGTGACGTCTTCGTGCCCCTCATGCCAGCAGTCGTAGTCGCACACCATCGCCAGAGTGGCGTACCCGATCTCGGCCTCACGCGCCAGCTTGGCCTCGGTGAGATTGGTCATGCCAACGATGTCCATGCCCCAGGAGCGGTACAGGTTGCTCTCGGCGCGGGTCGAAAACTGCGGGCCCTCGATACAGACATAGGTGCCACCAGAGTGGACGGTGCAGCCTGCCTGTTCGGTGGCCGCCACGAGCACACGCGAGAGCTCGGGACAAACAGGATCGGCGAACGTGACGTGTGCTACGACGCCGTTCTCGAAGAACGTCGCGTCGCGACCTCGTGTGCGGTCAACGAACTGATCGGGCACCACGAAATGCTCGGGCTGCATGTCCTCACGTAGGCTGCCGACGGCACTCACGGAGAGCACATTCGAGACACCGAGACTCCTGAACCCGTGGATGTTGGCCCGGTACGGCACTTCGGACGGGTTGAAGCGATGGCCGCGGCCGTGACGCGACAGAAAAGCTACCGGCCTGCCGTCGAGCTCGCCGAGGATGTAGGCGTCGGAAGGCTCGCCGAACGGCGTGCTTACCCTGACCTCCTCGATGCTGGTGAGGCCCTCGATCTCGTAAAGGCCGCTTCCTCCGACCACTCCGATTCGATTGAGCTGCTGCATCGCTTTCCTCTTGCGAGCTTGAATGAATCACACCGCCACTGTTCCATGACGGACGATCTCGATCTTGACTGCAGGATGACCTTTGGGTGGTCGAATTTCTGACCTCGCGCACGCCCTGCCCGCTCGAAAAGTGGATCGACTACTCTCGGCGGCCAAGCAGGTCACGAGCATGCTGCCGCACGCTGTCGGTACCCTGCACGCCGCCGAGCATACGCGCCAGCTCCTCGACGCGTGCCGCACCTTCGAGCGACTCGATCTGCACGGCTGTTCTACCGTCCTTCTCACCCTTCGTAACGCGCAGGTGACGTGCGCCTGCCGCGGCGATTTGCGGCAGATGGGTCACCAACAGCACCTGACGGCTGGTTGCCAATTCGGCGAGCCGGGCCGCCAGGCACTCTGCAACCCCACCACCTCCAATGCCCGCATCGATCTCGTCGAAAACGAGCGTCGAAGCCGCAGCGGCGTCGTTGTGCGCAACCGCCAGTTTCAGCGCCAGCAACACCCGCGACAGCTCTCCGCCCGAAGCCACGCGTGTCAGCGGCCGTGGCGGCTCGCCGGGATTGGCAGCGAGCAGGAGCTCAACGGTGTCGTAGCCGCTGCGCCGAGCTCCGGGGACCGGAGCCGCAGCCGTCTGTCCCAGGCCGCCCGACTGGCTCGAGCCAGCTGATTCAGCTTCGTCAGTCGACCGATCCTCGCGCTTCGCGCCCGCCGACACCTCCACGTGCAGCGCGGCGCCCGCCATGCCGAGCTCCTGCAGCTCGGCGGTGATGCGCGGCGCCAGCTCCGCGGCACCAGCGCGGCGCGCCGCGCTCAGCTCTCGCGCGAGCCGGTCGTAGCGCTCGATCGCAACGACGAGCTCCGTTCGAGTCCGCTCGATTTCCTCGTCGCGGTTATCGAGCCCCGCCAGCTCCGCCTTTGACTCGGTCAGCAGCACAAGGATCTCGTCCACCCCATCGGCGTACTTGCGGCGCAGCCCTTCGATCACCATCAGTCGCTGCTCGATCTCTTCGAGGCGTGCCGGTTCGGCGCTCACCCTGGCGGCGTATGCCTGCAACCCGCGCGACAACTCTTCGACGGCGATCCGACTCTCGGCGAGAGCTGCGAGCGCCCCCGAGGGACCACCGTCTCCGATCACGGCCTCTGGATCCAAAGTCTCGAGCCTCTCCAGCAAAGCCTGCGCCCTTCCTAGTAACTCGACGGCGGCTCCCTCCTGCTCGTAAAGCACACTCAACGCCTCTCCGGACAGCTCGCGAAGTTCGTCGGCGTGCCGCAACCGGCGCCGGTCGGCGGCAAGCTCCTCGTACTCACCGGGCCGCAATTCGGCCGCGACGATCTCGCCGATCCTGAATCGCAAGTAGTCGGCACGCTGGGCCCGTTCCCTGTCGTCGAGCTGCAGCCGGTCCAGCCTCGCCTGCGCCCCACTGACGGCGTTGAAAGCATCGGCCACGTCGTCGACCAATTCGAGCAGCGACGCGAATCGATCGAGCAGCGTCCTCTGAGCCGCTGGCCGCAACAGGCGTTGACTCTCGTGCTGGCCGGCGAAGTCGACCAGCTGTCGGCCGATCTCTCGAAGGCGCGAGACCGTTGTCAGCCGATCGTTAACGAAGGCCCGCGCGCCTCTCGAACCGAGGCCAATAACCCGGCGAACGACGAGCGTGCCTTCTTCTTCGTCTCCCCCCGTCGCGTCGGCCGGCGGCCGGTCGCCAGCCGATCTCGACGCGGCTCTCGAATCCGAATCGTCTGCCGGAGCCGCCAGCGCGGCCAGCGTGGCGCTGTGGGGAGGGAGCTCGAACGCCGCTTCGACAACGGCCTCGTCGGCGCCAGCGCGGACCTTCTCGAGAGCTGCCCGCTGACCTGCTGCGAGCGCCAGGGCGTCGAGCAGGATCGACTTGCCGGCCCCGGTCTCGCCGGTGAGCACTGTCAGACCGGGCCCCCACTCGAGTGTCAGGTCGTCGATGAGCGCCAAATCGCGAATACGTAGGTAGGTCAGCATGTTCGACTAGAACTCGAGAGCTGATCGCGGGTCATGTCGATCGAGATCGCCGTTGTCCATGTGAGATGGCCACGGGCGAAGGCTTTCGCCGTCGCAGGCTCCAGCCTGATCTCAGCTGCACACGTCCACCCGGTTGTGCACGCCAGGGGACCAAGCTGCACATATACAGCCATATGAGCCCGTGGTACTTTTATCGCGTTCGAGCTGAGCCCGGGTGGATTCTCGTTCGGACGCGCACGGAACCCTCCTCCGGTTCCGACAGCTTTCGGGGTGTGCGGCGTGCTCAACCAGCCTGGTCTCATGTCGGATAGCGTGCTGAGCCTGGTTGGCACCCTCGGGCCGCTGGCCATTGGCGTCCTCGTTGTGCTGGCCCTCTTCTCGGTCTTTTCGTGGGCTGTGATCGTCGACCGCGTTCTGGCCTTCCGCAAGGCCAATCGCGAGGGCGTGAAGTTCCTCGAGTCGTTCCGCAACAGTAGCAAGTTCTCGCAGGTGCGCGGCGCCTGCGACCAGCTACGACACACGCCGCTCAGCCCGATCTTTCTGTCCGGGTTCAACGAGATCTCAGGGCAGCTCGAGCACGCCAGCAAGGCCACACGCGATGCGCCGATGCGCACGCGGATCCACCTGCCCACGCTCGAGCGCTCGCTGCAACGCACCGCGCACCGCGAACGCCGCCGGCTCGAGCGCCTCATGCTGTTTCTTGCGACAACCGGCGCAGTCACTCCGTTCATTGGGCTGTTCGGCACGGTGTGGGGCATCATGACCTCGTTCCAGAGCATCGCGGCGTTCGGCAACGCCAACCTGACAACCGTCGCCCCGGGCATCAGCGCGGCGCTCATCACCACCGCCGCCGGGCTGATTGCGGCGATCCCCGCAGTGGTCGCCTACAACCATCTGAATGGCCGGATTCGGCGGCTCACGGGCGACATGGAAGACTTCGGTCTCGAGTTCCTCAACGTCGTGCAAAAAACATGGCCGACCGAGTCCTGAGGCCGAGCACGGAAGGGAACCGGGAAACCCTCGAAGAGCGCCCGCGGATCACGATGAACCGGAGCAGAGCACGACAATGAACGGAAGTGGCTGGTTCGAATCGGAGGATCGCATCCTCTCGGATATCAACATCACACCACTCGTCGACGTTGCGCTCGTACTCTTGATCATCTTCATGATCACCGCGCCGATGATGGTTCAAGGCGCCGACGTGCGGCTGCCTCAGACGCAGCAGATGGACATGCTGCCCGAGTCATCGCTGACCGTATCTGTGCAATCGGACCGCGAGATCCGCATCAACAACGAGCCGGTCACCTATGCCGAGCTCGAAGCCCGACTTTCGCCGCTCATCACGCCCGGGCGCAGCGTGCAGTTCCGCGGCGACGGTGCCGTTGACTATCAGACCGTGATGCAGGTGATGGCGGTCATTCGCAACCTCGGTGGCTCGGTTGGGCTGGTGATCGATCCGAGTCTCGAGCAGCTGAGGCGCTGATGACCCCGCGGTCCGTTGGAGGTGAGCGACGCCGCGCGCATGGGCTATGTGAGCCCGCCGAACTGTATATCGGTACCGGCGGGCTGCTAGGTTAGTTCGATGCCACGTTTGCGCCCCACCGTCGCCTCTCGCCAGGCCGCCGTCGCCGAAGCCGACGATCAGCGCCTTCGATCGTCGCTGATCCTCTCGTGTGTATTCCACGCGAGTGTGCTGGTTCTTGTGGTGCTGGGCCCGGCGCTCCTACCTACCGACATCGTTGTCCCGCAGATCATGCAGGTGCAGCTGCTGTCGGCGGAGTCGAGAGCACCCGAGCCCTTGCCGCTGCGGCCACAGCCGCCCGTGCCCCAGCCCGAAGCCGACCCGCCGGCGGAGGACCCTCTCCCAGAACCAGAGCCGGCGCAGAGCGTCGAGACTGAACCCGAGCCGATCTCGCGCAGTATCGAGGAGGTTCGCCTCGAACAGCAACGCGAGCGCGAGCGCGAGTTGGAAGCGGAGCGCGTCCGCGCGGAGGAAGCCGAAAAACGCCGCCGCGACGAAGCTGAGCGCAGGCGACGCGAGGAGGAAGCCCGCCAGCGCCGAGAAGAAGAAGAACGTCAGCGGCGCGAGGAAGAGGAGCGCCAAGCACCTCAGGTCGCCAGCCGCCGCAAGACGCCGGACCCGACTCCGGAGAGGCAAACAGCCCGTCGCAGCGGCATCGATTTCACGGGTACCGAGGCCAACCAGTCGGGCTTCACCGTTGAGGACTTCCCCTTCAGCGACTACGTCCATCGGATTCGCGACATGGTCGGGCTGCGCTGGGAAGCAACCATCGGCAAGCGCGAAGCAGCGGTGTTCTTCCGCATCGGCCGCTCCGGACAACTCGCGGTGCGGCCGCAGGTGGTCCAGGGATCGCGCGACAACGTCTTCGATCAGGCGGCGTTGCGCGCCGTGTTGGCGGCAGCTCCATTTCCACCCCTACCCGCGGAGTACCGCGGCCAATCGCTGGGAGTCCGCTTTGCGTTCCGTCAGGAGTGAGCCCGCGCCCCCCTCGGGGTCGTCGACAGTAGCTAGACAAGCGAAGGCCTTGAGAGCGTCGCGGCGGCTGCGCACATCGGCACGGCTGACAACGAGCGCGATCGTGGCGAGCGCGGCATTGATGGCTGCCGCCGGGGCGCCGGCATCGACCGGCGGCGCCCTCCAGCAGGACCAGGAGGTGGGCGTCGAGCTCTCACGCACCGATCGCAGTCTGATCCCAATCGCCGTTCTGCCGCTCGACGTCGAAGGCGACGCGTCGGCCGAGGCGCGCATGCTCTATGACGTGCTCCTCGAGGACCTGCGGAACTCGATGGTGTTCGACGTCGCGGATTCCTCGAGCTATCCGCCGCTGCGCCCCAACGGCGAGATCCCGTGGGAGGCCTGGCAACAAACGCCGACAGACGTCGTGATCAGCGGCGTCGTGCGGCGCGACGCCGACGCGCTGATCGCTGACTTCCGACTCTTCGCTGTGGAGAACGGCCGGCAGGTCACGGGTAGGCGTTACCGCCAACCGCTGGAAAGCGCGCGACGGATCGCCCATAAGTTCAACGACGAAGCGGTGCTTCACTACACCGGTACGCGCGGGGCAGCCGACACGCTCATCGCCTTCGTGTCGGACCGCGAGTCGGCCTTCCCCGAGAAGGAGCTCTTTATCATGGAGTCCGACGGCGAGCACCAGGGCCGCATTACAGGAGACAGGTCGCTGGCGCTATCGCCGAGCTTCTCGCCGCAGGGCGACCGCCTTGTGTATCAGACCTACCGCCGCCGCGACGGTTTCCCTCGGACCGAGCTCTTCCTGGTGTTCCAGAGCGGTGGACAACCGCGCCAGGTTGTGGGCTGCAACGGCACGACGACCGGCCCCGCGTTCTCGCCCGATGGCACGCAGATCGCCTACGCATCGAGTTGCGCCGGCAACGCCGACGTCTACCTGGTGCGTCCCGACGGGTCAGAACAGACGCGCATCACCAACAATTCTGCCGGTGACATGTCGCCGGATTGGTCGCCCAACAGCCGCCAAATTGTGTTCATGAGCGATCGAGCAGGGTCGCAGCAGCTCTACGTCATGGATGCCACCGGACTCAACGTCCGACGCCTCAGCGTGCCCGGCGGACAGAAGGCCGATCCGGTGTGGCAACCAGTGGAGGGAAACTACATTTCGTACACCGCCTCGACAGGCGGTGGGAATTTCGATATTTTCCTGTACGATCTCCGGACCAACAGCACATCTCAGATCACCCGCGGCTCTGGGAAGAAAGAAGGACCCGCCTGGTCACCCGACGGTCGTCAGCTCGTGTTCGAGTGGAAACGCGGCGAGAGAACCCAAATCTGGGCCATGGGCCTTGATGGCACCCGGCAACGTGTGCTAACGAGTATAGGCAACAACGAAACTCCGAGCTGGGGCATCCGCCCCTGACCCGGCTATCGGAACCCACCGAGGAGATGCTCTATGAGATTCAACACTCCACTGTCCCGAGGCAATCTGTTGGCACTGGCTGCCCTGGTTGTTGTGCTCCCCGCCTGCAGGAAGCAGCAGCCGCCGGCGCCCACGCCCGGGGCGGCACCAGTGATGGCGCCGGCGACCCCCGAGCAACCACCGGCCGAGGCGCCTGAGCTCACGGCGTGGGAAACACCGATCGACTCCGGCGAGTCGGAGCTGACGATCGACATCATCAACACCGGTGGGTTCCTCAAGTCGGTGTTCTTCGACTACGACCAGGACGAGATCCGCGCCGATCAGCGGCCAACGCTGCAAGCCAACGCGGCCTGGCTACGTGACAACGCGGGAGTCCGCGTCCAGATCGCCGGTCATTGTGACGAGCGTGGCACGCGCGAGTACAACCTCGCGCTCGGCGACCGGCGTGCAAATGCCGTACGCGACTACCTGGTCTCGCTCGGCATCCCCGCCGCCCGCGTCGCGACCATTTCGTACGGCGAAGAACGTCCGGCCTCGCCGGGCGCCAACGAGCGCGTGTGGTCGCAGAACCGTCGCGGAGAGTTCGTGGCGACAGCGGTGACGTCGAACAACTAGCGCGCCCACGGCGCAAGAGACGAGTTCACGTTTGAAGGGCGGCGGCCGACACCGGTCGCCGCCCTTTGCGTATCAGGGCACGTAGTCGGGGCCCCTGGGCGGGGACATCGGGCGACCAGACAGCCAACAGGTGGGGGTGGCACATGATCAAGCGGCAACACGGGGCGGCAACGTCGAATGCCCCGACTCTTTCGATTCTCGTACCTGTGCTCGTACTGGGCATGGCTGGCTGCTCGTCGTTCGACGAGCGTGTACAGGCGCTCGAAGCGCGAACGGCAACGCTTGAAGCACAGAACGCCGATGCGCAGACCGAGCTCGCGCGCATGAACTCGCAGCTCGTCGCCGCGCGGCAGGAGCTCGACAATTCGCTGCAACCTCTGCGAACGCAGCAGGCCGACCGCGGCGAGGACTTCCGCGGGCTGCAAAGCCGCATCACCGTACAGCAGGAACAGATCGCGATGCTGGAAAACCGTATCGCCGACCTCAGCGAACGCCTCGCCAGCAGCGGCGGCGGAGGCCAACGTCGACCGGACCTCGGAACGGCGTTACCGCCATCGAGGCGCCAGGGTGGCAGCGCCGCCCCAAGTCCCGGGCCGTCGGTGCCGCAGGACGAGAACGCCGCCTCGACGCTCTACATGAGCGCCTTCAACGACTACTTGCGCGAGGACTACCAGCTCTGCGTGAACAGCTTCCGCGAGTACATCAACCGCTACTCCAGCTCCGATCGCGCCGACGACGCGCAGTATTGGATTGGCGAGTGCGAAGACGCGCAGGGCAACTCACAGGCCGCGCTGCAGGCCTTCAGCTCACTTCTAGTCGATTACCCCGATAGCGAGAAGGTGCCCGACGCGCTCTTCAAAGATGCCGTCATCCGGATCAACCTCGGCGATCGCCCCGGCGGCATCGAGGGGCTCCTGCGCGTCGTCAGAGTCGACGCCTCGAGCGACGCCGCCTGGTTGGCCTGCCGTGAGCTCGGCCGCCTCAACGTCGCCCAGCCGGCGGCGTGCGACGACAGCTAGGGCGCGACCGACCACGCGGCGGCCGCGGCTCAGCTTTTCAGGGATGACGGCCATGCTCTCAGGAGCGTCCCTGGTTTCGCTCGGGGAGCTGAGAGCGTAGGCTACGGCACCTTCACGCACGCCGCCGCTGCCATCTGTTTCGGCCTCGGCTCGACAGTGCGCCGGGCCGCAGTGCCTGGGACGCTGACGGATGGCGGGAACTTCCGGCCGCGTGATCGTCTGATATCTACATCCACCTGAACGCGAACGACTCCCGGACCCGAGCCCGACCGCAACACACTGGACGAGAGGAAAATCGATGGTCAACAAAGTCATTCTGGTTGGCAACCTCGGACGCGACCCCGAGGTGAAGTACACGCAGAGTGGCACGGCGGTCGCCAACTTCAGCCTCGCCACGACCCGCCGCTGGAACGACAAGGACGGGCAGCGCCAGGAAAAAACTGAGTGGCACCGTATCGTCGCCTGGAGGCGCCTCGCCGAGATCGTCGGCCAGTACATGGGCAAGGGAAAACAGGTCTACATCGAGGGACGCTTGGAAACCCGACAGTGGGAAGACCGCGACGGCAACACCCGGTACACCACCGAGGTCGTGGCCGACAACATCCAGATGCTCGGCCGAGCAAGCGATGGTGGCGGCGGCGGTGGCCAGAGCTACGGCGGCCCGGGTGGCGGCGGCGGCGACCCGGGTGGCGGCGGCGGCGACCCGGGTGGCGGCGGCGGATCTGCAACCCCACCCGTCACCGACGACGACATCCCCTTCTGAGAGAAGTCCGAGAATCGGACTTCTCTCAGACCGGTGGGGGTTGGGGCCAAATGGCGAATCGAAGGGCCGCAATTTGGCGGCGCTGGGAGAGTCCGAGAAATCGAACCGTAATCAGATAGGTAGGCCCCAGGACTGTCGCGCGCGCTTGCCCGCTGCCCCGTCAATCAGGGCAGCGGGCGGCAGCGAGAAAAGAACTTCCGCGAGGCGAGTAAGCCGGATTCTGTTCACCCGGCTGACGCCGAGCTGGGAACCATGAATCTGCGACGACGGTTCCCCGCCGCCTGATGCAGCCTACCCGGGGGCATGAGCCGGGCCCAACCCGTCGCCCCTCTATTTGGCCTTGCTCCGTGTGGGGTTTACCTAGCTACCCACGTCACCGCGAGCACTGGTGGGCTCTTACCCCACCGTTTCACCCTTACCGCCGTGCGGCCTCGCGGCGCGCCCGGAGGCGGTCTGTTCTCTGTGGCACTTTCCCGGGGTTGCCCCCGCTGGGCGTTACCCAGCACACGGCCCTATGGAGTCCGGACTTTCCTCTGCCGGGCTCTCGCGAGCACGACAGCGGTTCCCCTGCCTCGCGGAAGAGGTCTTGCTACTGCGCCGACGTCGGAGCCGGCGTGCTGTTGACGAGAGCCAGGAAGCTATCGGTCATATCGCGAGCTGCGCCAAAGTAGAGCAGGCCCTGCGTCTGCGACGTGTCGAAAATCATGTCGAGCCCCTGCTGCTGGGCAAACTGCTCCACCAGCGGGCCGAGCTGGCTGTTGACCTGGCCGGTCACCTCCAGCTCGAAGCGCTGCAGCTCGCGCCGCGCATCGTCCTGCATTCGCGTAACCATTACCTGCTTCTCTTCGATGTCCTGGTTGAGGCGAGCCAGCGCCTGGACGTTCAGCGTGAGCGACTGCTCCTGCCGCTGACGTGTCAGCGTCTCGAGCTCGCTACCCGCGGTGGCGATGCGCTGCTCCCAGCTTCCGGCCGCGGTCTCGAGCTGCTCACGGGCCTGACGGCCGATGTTCGATCCCTCGAGGATCCGCGCCCCATTGACCAGGCCAATTCCGCCGGTCTGCGATGCAGGCGTTGTGGCCATCCAGGTCGAGCCCACAAGGGCCGCGCCCAACAGTAAAGAAGTTCCAGTTCTCATCTCACGCACTCCTAGGTCCGAGATCGCTTCGGGAACGGGACCGGCAGAAGGCCGCGTAGCGTAGCGCCTATCGTAGCAAGCTGGTTAGGGCCGGGCAAAGGACGTCGTGGCTGCGACGGCAGAGGCTTGCACAAAATAGAAAGGGCCCGAGGCAATACCGCCCCAGGCCCTCTCCATTGGCTTTCGAGCCGGCGAGAACGGGCTAGAAGCCGCCCATTCCGCCGCCCATGCCCTCGGGACCGCCACCCATCGGAGATGCTGCTTCCTTCTCCGGGATTTCGGTGACCATCACCTCGGTCGTGAGCAGCAAACCGGCTACCGACGCCGCGTTCTGCAGAGCGTGACGCGTGACCTTGGCGGGATCGATGACCCCGGCCTTGATCATGTCGCCGTACTCCATCGTCGCGGCGTTGAAGCCCTCGTTCTGCTTCTTGCCGCGCACCTTCTCGACAACCACCGAGCCCTCGAGCCCGGCGTTGTTGACGATCTGGCGCAGAGGCTCTTCGAGGGAGCGTCGTACGATGGCAACACCGATCGCCTCGTCGCCTTCGATGTCCATCTTGTCGAGCGCTTTCTGCGCGCGCAGCAACGCCACACCGCCGCCGGGGACGATGCCCTCTTCGACAGCGGCCTTGGTGGCGTGCATCGCATCCTCGACGCGAGCCTTCTTCTCTTTCATCTCCGACTCGGTCGCGGCACCTACGTTGATCACCGCAACGCCACCGACCAACTTGGCGAGGCGCTCTTGCAGCTTCTCGCGGTCGTAGTCGGAGGTCGTGTCTTCGATCTGACGGCGGATCTGGTCGACCCGTGCCTTGATCTCGGAGGCCTTGCCTGCGCCCTCGACAAGCGTCGTGTTGTCCTTGTCGATGACGATCTTGCGGGCACGGCCCAGGTCCTCGACCTTGACGTTCTCGAGCTTGATGCCGAGATCCTCGGAGATCGCCTTGCCGCCCGTCAGGATCGCGATGTCCTGAAGCATGGCCTTGCGACGCTCGCCGAAGCCGGGCGCCTTGATGGCGGCGACGTTCAGCGTTCCACGGATCTTGTTGACCACGAGCGTTGCCAGAGCCTCACCCTCGATATCCTCAGCGAGGATGACCAGCGGCTTGCCCAAGCGCGAAACCTGCTCGAGCAGCGGCAGCAGGTCCTTCATGCTCGAGATTTTCTTCTCGTGAATGAGGACGTACACGTCTTCGAGAACCGCTTCCATGCGTTCCGGATCGGTGACGAAGTACGGCGACAGGTAGCCGCGATCGAACTGCATGCCCTCAACCACGTCGAGCGTGGTCTCGAGGCCCTTCGCTTCCTCGACCGTAATCACGCCGTCTTTGCCGACACGATCCATCGCCTCGGCGATGATGGTCCCGATCTCCGGGTCGTCGTTCGCCGAGATCGTGCCGACCTGGGCGATCATCTCGCCCCGCACCGGCTTCGAGAGCACGCTGATCGACTTGACGGCAACGGTCACTGCCTTGTCGATGCCACGCTTGAGGCTCATCGGGTCGGCGCCCGCGGTGACGTTGCGCACGCCCTCACGGAAGATGGCCTGAGCGAGCACGGTGGCGGTTGTGGTGCCGTCACCGGCGATGTCGGAGGTCTTGGAAGCGACCTCCTTCACCAGCTGGACGCCCATGTTCTCGCCGGGCTCGTAAACTTCGAGCTCCTTGGCGACGGTGACGCCATCTTTGGTGATGGTCGGGGAACCGAACTTCTTCTCGAGGAGCACGTTGCGACCCTTGGGGCCGAGCGTGACCTTGACTGCGTTGGCGAGCTGATTGACGCCGTGGAGAATCTCCTGCCGGGTCTGCTCGCTGAAGACGACCTGTTTGGCCATCGTTCACCTCTCTTGTTTCAGTTGTCGTGATGAGTGTCGGGAGTGCCGGGGCACGCAGTGCCGCGGTACGGTGCCTAGTTGACGATTCCGAGAATGTCGTCCTCACGGACGATGACGTATTCCACACCGTCGAGCTTCAGATCGGTGCCGCTGTACTTGCCGATCAGCACGGTGTCACCAGGCTTGACGGCCATCGCAGCGTGCGAGCCATCATCGAGGCGCTTGCCTTCGCCAACGGCAACAACCATTGCCTCGAGCGGCTTCTCTTTGGCGGTGTCGGGAATGATGATCCCTCCACTAACCTCTTCGTCGTCGCTCTCGATGCGACGAACCACGACCCTGTCGTAGAGCGGCCGAACGCGAACCGCACTCGCAGCCTTGGCCATGAATGACTCCTTTCGTTACGCGAGACGCACAGTAGGTGCGTTTGGGGTGAAAAATGGTGGCGCGGCGAAGCCCGCGTGGCGCGCGGAATTTGGCGCTCTCAGAGCGGGTTCGCTAGCACTCTCATGGTTCGAGTGCCAACACTAGCAGCGACCCTCGAAGACGTCAAACAACCCTCCGTGGATCGTTCGCTCCAGCCCAGATGGTCCGCTACAGAAGGCCGTGACGCTCGAGCTTCCGTCGGAGCGTGTTGCGGTGCAACTGCAGCTGCGCGGCGGCGCGAGACTGATTGCCAGAACAGATCGACATGACGCTCGAAAGGAAGTGTCGCTCGAGTTGCTCGTGCGCCTCGTCCAACCGTATGCCGCGCTCGATCAGGCTCTCGACGAGCGACCGCATCTGCTGGCCCAGGTCCCCGGAGGAGCTCACGCCGTTGGTTCTCCCGGGGTGTCCGTCGGGACCGTGGTGTCCACTGCCTTCGGCGCGATCGCCAGCGCCTTCCCGGTGAGCAACTCGTGCGCCTCGAGGTACCTGTCGCTGGTGCCCCACACGACCTCTTCGGGCAGCCCCGGCGCCGGCGGCGTACGATCCCAGTCGAGAGTGCTCAGGTAGTCGCGCACGAACTGCTTGTCGAACGAAGGTGGACTCTCCCCTACGCGGTAGCTTTCGGCCGGCCAAAAGCGCGACGAGTCGGGCGTCAGGGCCTCGTCGATCAGCGTCAACTCGCCGTCGATCAGGCCGAATTCGAACTTCGTGTCGGCGATGATGATGCCTCGCTCACGAGCGTAGGCCGACGCCTGCGCGTACAGCGACAGCGACACTTCGCGTAGGCGCTCAGCCCAGTCGCTGCCTACGATCGTCGCCATGCGCTCGAAGCCGATGTTCTCGTCGTGTCCGCTGTCGGCCTTGGTGGCAGGCGTAAAGATCGGCTCGGGCAACTGCTCGGCGAGCTGCAATCCCCGCGGCAAGGGAATGTCGCAAACAGCTCCGCTGGCCTGATAGTCCTTCCAGCCCGAACCGATGAGGTATCCGCGCACAACGCACTCGACGTCGAACCGCTCGGCCCGCCGAACGAACATGCTGCGACCCACTAACTGGTCGGCGAAGCGCCGAAGGTGTGCCGGGTACTCGTCGACGGACCGCGCGGCCAAGTGGTTGCGCACGTGCTCGGCGAGCCGATCGAACCAGAACGTCGACAGCGCCGTCAACACATGTCCCTTGTGCGGGATCCCGTTCGGCAACACGCAGTCGAAAGCCGAGACTCGGTCGGTGGTGACAATCAACAGGTGATCATCGAGTCCGTAAACGTCGCGGACCTTGCCGCGATGCAGAAGGTCCACGCCGGGCAGGTCGGTTTCGAGCAGTACGTCCATATCGTTGTCCGGAAAGAGCGGCGTTCTCGCGCGAGCCGCGGTGAACGGTGTAATCGGAGGGGACCGGGACTTTGAGTGGGAATGGGAGCCGAGCAAAACCATGCTCGGCCCGCGCCACTCAGGCGGTTTCTGCCTCTGCCAGGATCTCGTCGGCGCGGTAGGCATCCGAGACCTTGAACACACCCACTGCCGATTCCGAGCTTGGTGACGCCGAAGCGTAGAAGTACTCGATGTTGATCTTGTTGTCCGACAGCAGGCGCGCGAGAGTCGCGAGGCTGCCGGAGTGGTTGTTCATGTGGACAACCAGGACCTCGATGGTCGTGTGAGCAACTCCGGCGTTGCGGAACACCTCGCGAGCGCGCGACACGTCGTCCACCAGGATCCGCATGGCGCCGTACTCACCGGCCTCAGCCGTGGCCAGAGCGACGATGTTGAGGCCGGCCGCGGAGAGCTGTTCGCAGCAATTGGCTAGCTCGCCCGGTTGGTTCTGCCAGGCCACGGTCAATTGTCTTTCGACGGACATCTTCGACTCCTCGAGTTGGCGGTGGTGGCGGAAGCAGCCGCAGTCGATGGCGGAGAACTGCTAGATGCTGCGAGCGCCGTCGACGCGCGTCAAGCGAACGACACCGATTCGCTTCGGCCAGCGCTTTATCGCGGCCCGCGCACACTCGCCTGCGATCGCGTTGGTAAGCTGCCGCCGCTGGCCGCAGCAGGGCCAACGCCCGCGTACTCACTCCTGTCCCGCCGCCCGAACATCCGACCGCGCGCATGTCCACGCTTGCCAGCCTACAGCGCCAGCAGCTCACCACGATCGAGGAGATCGTGCGCGACGCAGGCGCCGTCCTGATGAGCTACTACCGCGGCGACTACACCGTCGAGCTCAAGGGCGAGGCCGATCCGGTTACCGAGGCCGATCACGCATCCAGCCGCCTCATCGTCTCGCGCCTGAACGCCGCGTTCCCCTCAGACGGCGTCCTCTCAGAGGAATCGATCGACACGGACGCGCTCGTCGGCAAGCACCGCGTTTGGATGGTCGATCCCATGGACGGCACCAAGGAGTTCATCAACCACACCGACGAGTTCGCCGCCATGATCGGTCTGTGCGTCGACGGTCGGCCCACGATGGGCGTTGTCTACCAGCCTGCCACCGACACCCTCTATCGCGGCGTCGTTGGCGAGGGAGCCGAGGTGGTTCGCCGCGGATCAATTTCGGCAGCCGACGGTGCCACCGAGGTCTCGCCGCTCGCAGTGAGCGGCACGTCGGAGCTCAGCGCCCTCAAGCTGATCGTCAGCCGCTCCCATACCCCCGAGACCGTCCGGCGCATGGCCGACGAGGTGGGGATCACCCAGATGGTCAAGTCGGGCAGCGTCGGCCTCAAGATCGGACGGATCTCGACTCGAGACTGCGACTTGTACCTTCACCCGAGCCGCGGAACCAAGCTATGGGACGCTTGCGCCCCCGAAGCGATCCTCGCCGCGGCCGGCGGCCGCATGACCGACTTCGACGGCTCGCCGATCCGCTACGACGCGACCGACGCCAACGCGCTGGAGAACATGCGCGGTTTGCTGGCGACGAACAGCGTGGTCCACGACGACCTGCTGCGACACGCGTCGAAGTACTTCTAGCTGGGCTGCAGCTGGCGCAATAGGGCGATCCGATCCGTAGGGTCGCAACTGGGGCGACGCTCGCGTGGCTTCTGGACAGCGCGCCGGCGATTAAATTTCTTGCGAGGGGTGACTAGCTGACTAGCGCCCGGCTCTAATTGGGGTACAATCAGGACCCAATCAGGACCCAATCGGTCCGCCAAGCCCGCCCGACGCGGGCAAATCCGCTGTCCAAACATGAGCGATCGCGTCAGCATCAAGATTCCGCGGCCGCTGTACAACCGGCTCGTCGAGGTCATCGACGGATCCGGTTTCAGCTCGCCGACAGACTTCATCGTGTTCGTCCTGCGCGACCTCGTCGGCACCCTGAGCCCAGAGCCGGGGAACAACGATCTGCCACCCGACGAGCTCAGTGCGATTCGTAAGAAACTCGAAAACCTGGGGTACCTCTGATGATCAAAGCCCACGGCGGCCGCCTGGTAAGCCGCTTCGCAACCGACGACGAAACTACGGCGCTCCGCGCTCGACTCGGCGGATTACCCGAGATCGTAATGAACCGCCGCGAGGCAAGCGACCTCGAGATGATCGCGACCGGAGCGCTGAGCCCACTCACCGGCTTCCTGGGTCGGTCGGACTACGACAGCGTCTGTGAGAACGGCCGGCTGGCCAACGGCCTGCCCTGGACGATCCCGATCACGCTCAGCTGCAGCCCCGAGGAAGCGCAGAGGTTGGCGCCCGATACCGAGGCCGCGCTCGTCGACGAGGCTGGCACCGTGTTCGGCATGATCGAGATCTCCAACATCTACACCCCCGACAAAGAGCGCGAAGCGCTCAAGGTTCTCCGTACAACCGACGACGCGCACCCCGGAGTTGGCTACCTGCGCCGTTCCCGCGATGTTTACCTCGGCGGCCAGGTCACGGTGATCGAGCGGCCGCAAGACGACGAGCTGGAACGCTACCGGCTTGACCCGCGCGAGACGCGTGTGCTGTTCAAGGCCAAGGGCTGGAACAGCGTGGCCGCATTCCAGACGCGTAACCCGATCCACCGGGCACATGAGTACCTACAGAAGTGCGCCCTCGAGATGGTCGATGCGCTGCTGATCCACCCGATCATGGGCGAGACCAAGTCGGACGACATTCCAGCCGACGTGCGCCTCAAGTGCTACCTCGCTCTGCTCGACAATTACTACCCGCCAGATCGCGTGGCGATGTCGATTCTGCCGGCGGCGATGCGCTACGCCGGCCCGCGTGAGGCCGTATTCCACGCCATCGTGCGCAAGAACTATGGGTGCACACACTTCATCGTGGGTCGCGATCACGCTGGGGTTGGCGGCTACTACGGCACCTACGATGCTCACGTGATTTTCCAGGAGTTTGATCGGTTGGAGATCGGCATCACGCCGCTCTTCTTCGACCATGCGTTCTTCTGCAACGCCTGCGGCAACATGGGATCGACAAAAACCTGCCCGCACGGCAAGGAAGACCACGTGTTCCTGAGCGGCACCAACATCCGCGAGATGCTCGGAAACGGCGAGGACCTACCGGCCGAGTTCACCCGGCCGGAAATAGCCGCGATCCTCAAGCAGCATTTTCAGGGCATCGAGCAGCCGGCCGCCGTCAAGGCCTAGCCAGCTGCCGGTTCGGCTTCGCAAGCCGCAAGATTCCCGCCACAGGCTCAACCCCGCACCCTTTTCGGAGTACGTCATGCAAGGCTTCACCCTCTGGTTCACCGGTCTCTCAGGAGCCGGAAAGTCGACGATCTCGAACGCGCTCGCTCCCCTACTCCGCGAGCGCGGCCACCGGGTTGAGATCCTCGACGGCGACGAGGTCCGCACCAACCTCAGCAAGGGCCTCACGTTCTCGAAGGAAGACCGCGACATCAACATTCGACGCATCGGCTACGTCTGCAACTTGCTGTCGCGCAACGGTGTGGTGGCGATCTCGGCGGCCATCTCGCCGTACCGATCGGTGCGTGACGAGGTGCGCGAGAGCATGGACAACTTCGTCGAGGTCTACGCGACTTGCTCAATCGAGCACCTGTCGGAGCGCGACCCCAAGGGCCTGTACAAGAAGGCGCTTGCCGGCGAGATCAAGAACTTCACAGGGATCTCGGACCCGTACGAAGAACCGCTGAAGCCCGAGATTGTGTGCGATACCGAGGCCGAGACGCTGCAACAGAGCCTCGACAAGATCCTCACCTCGCTCGAGTTGCTCGGCTACGTCCCGCCCGGCGAGGACGACGACACAACGCCCGAAGAGGAAGAGGCGATCAAGCAGCGACTGCAAGCGCTGGGCTACCTGTAGAGTCGGGCCCATGAACGGAGGTAGACGACGGACCTGCGTCATCGGGCTCGACGGAGTGCCGCACGGGTTGATTCTGCAACTCACCGGCTCCGGGGTCATGCCCCGGCTCGCGGAGCTGATCGAGTCTCGCCCATCAGGCTCGTTACGCAAGATCCGCGCGTCGTTGCCCGAGATCTCGTCGGTGAGCTGGTCGAGCTTCATGACCGGCGTCGACCCCGGCACGCACGGCATCTTCGGCTTTACCGACATCGATGTCGACACCTACGAGCTACGGTTTCCGAGCTTCCGTGACCTTCAGGTTGACACCTTGTGGGACCGACTCGGCGCTCGCGGTCTCACATCCGTCGTGCTCAACCAACCGGCAACCTACCCGGCACGCTCCATCCCCGGCGCGATCGTTTCGGGGTTCGTGGCGATCGATCTCGCCAAGTCAATCAAGCCCCTCACGCACCTGGCGCCATTACGGCGCATGGGCTACCGCATCGACATCGACACCGGGCGCTGCCGAACCGACCACGACCTGTTGTTCGAACAGCTGGACGAGTCGCTGCGTACGCGGCGCGAAGCCCTCATCCACCTCTCGGAGTCGGTCGACTGGGACTTTCTGCAGATCGTCGTGACCGGAACCGACCGCCTGTATCACTACCTTTGGGACTCCCTCGTCGACCCTTCGCACCCACGGCATGAACAAGCGCTTGACTACCATCGCGCCGTCGACGCGCTGATCGGCGAGATCCTCGATCGGCTGAATTGTCGCGAGCGCACCTGGCTGCTGTCCGACCATGGGTTCTGCGCCATCCGCCAGGAGGTCCAGCTCAACCACTGGCTGCAGGAGAACGGCTACCTGGAGTTCGACTCGGAGCCGCAGTTGGGACTCGAGACCATCTCCGGGCGTTCGCGCGCCTTCGCCCTCGATCCCGGCCGCATCTACATCCACCGTCGCGGCCGCTTCGCGCGCGGCAGCGTGGCGCCGGGAGAGGCGAAATCACTGATGTTCGAGCTACAAAACCGGCTGCGCGAGCTGCGGTATGATGGCGCGGCTGCGATTCGCGAAGTCTACGACGCTAGCGCGATCTACGCGGGCCCGCGGGTTCCGAAAGGTCCGGATCTGGTCGTTCTGGCCGAGCCGGGATTCGATCTCAAGGCGTCGCCCAGGGCGACGCGCACCTTCGATCGTACCGACCTCGTCGGAATGCATACCTACGACGACGCGTTCTTGCTCTCGCCGCAGCCCATCGACGGCGACTTATGGATCGGCGAGCTGGCCGGTCTGCTGGAGAGAGAATGTGAGAGAGACCACGAGAGAAACGAGAGCGACGACCAGAACGAACCAAAAGCGAGCTGAACGGATGGCCGGTGCGAACGCTGTGACAGGGCGATCTAGTCGAATCCGAATCGAAGACGGCAGCGCAAGCGCTCGCCGCGTTGCGATCGCCGTAACGCTCGCGCTAATGGCGGCCGCTACGCTAACGCCAACGGTAGCCGAGGCCTACGTTGGCCCGGGAGCGGGTTTCGCCTTCGTGACCAGCTTCATGGTGCTGTTCACAACGATGCTGGTGGCGTTCCTGTCGCTGTTGATCTGGCCGTTCCGCATGCTGTGGCGGGCGCTCACGAGGCGAACGAGGGCGACCCCGAAGATCAAGCGGATGATCGTCGTGGGCTTCGACGGGCAAGACCCGCAGCTCACCGACCGTTTCATGGCCGAGGGCAAGCTGCCCAACTTCAAGCGGCTCGGCGAGATGGGCTCCTACAAGCCGCTCAAGACCACGTTCCCGTCGATCTCTCCGGTGGCCTGGTCGTCGTTCTCCACCGGCAGCCACCCGGCGCGCCACAACATCTACGACTTTCTCGACCGCGACCGACGGACCTACCTGCCCGTGCTGTCGTCCACCAAGATCGGCTCGGTCGACAGGTACCTCAAGCTCGGGCCGTTCCAGATTCCGCGAGACAAGCCTGAGCTGCGGCTACTGCGCAAATCGAAGCCCTTCTGGACGATACTCGGCGAGCACAACATCTGGAGCACTGTGCTGCGGGTGCCGATTACCTTCCCTCCCGACCGGTTCTATGGAGCCCAGCTTTCAGCGATGTGTGTGCCGGACCTACTCGGGACACAGGGCACGTTCTTGCTCTTCACGAACAAGCCCGAAGAGGGCAAGTTCAAGGAGGGCGGCATGCGCATGCCGGTGACAGTCAACGGCAACGCGTTCGAGGGCACGCTCACCGGCCCCGAGAACTCCATGCGGGTGGGAACGCCGCCCCTCGAGCTGCCGCTCTCGGGCTCCTTCGATGTGACCACTGGGACCGTCGAGCTCAAGGTCGGCGACAAGGACCTATCGCTGAAGGTCAACGAGCTGTCTGACTGGACCGAGCTGGCATTCCCCGCCGTCCCGGGCGTCAAGGTCAGGGGTATTGTCCGGATCATGATCACCGAGCTCGAACCTCATTTCTCGCTCTACATGACACCCATCGCTCTGGATCCGGAAAAGCCGGCGATGCCCATCTCGCATCCCGACTACTACGCGATCTATCTGTCGAAGCTACAGGGTAAGTACTCGACGCTCGGCCTCGCCGAAGACACCTGGGCGCTCAACGAGAAGGTCATTGAGGACCGCCACTTCAAGCAGCTGACGTTCGACATCGACGACGAGCGCAAGGAGATGTTCTGGGCGGCCTGGGACCGCCTGCACAAGGGCTGCCTGGTGTGCGTGTTCGACGCCACCGACCGCATCCAGCACATGTTCTGGCGGTATCTGGAGAACGATCATCCGGCTGCGCTGGCGGCCGGTGGGAACAGCCGGAATGGCGCTGCAACCAACGGCAATGGCGACAGAAGCGATTGCCACGACACGATCGAAGAGCTCTACATCCGCAACGACGAGCTGGTCGGCGAGGTCATCGACAAGCTGCGCGACGGCGACCTACTGATGGTGCTCTCGGACCACGGCTTCGCCTCCTTCCGCCGCGGTGTGAACCTCAATCGATGGCTACTCGACAACGGCTACCTCACGCTGAAGCCGACCGCGACCGAGTCGGGCGCCGAGGCAGGAAAAGCCGAGTGGTTGCTCGATGTTGACTGGTCACAGACCAAGGCCTATTGCCTCGGCCTGTCGGGCATGTTCTTCAACATCAAGGACCGCGAGGGTCAGGGTATCGTCCACAAGACCGAGGTCGCGGCGCTCAAGGAAGAGATCGCCGCCAAGCTCGAGGGCCTCATCGACCTTGAAACCGGCGAGGTGGCGATCATCGAAGCGTTCGATACCGCCAAGCTGTACCAGGGCCCCTATCTCGAGAACGCCCCCGAGTTCATCATCGGTTACAACCGCGGCTACCGAACCTCGTGGGACTGCGCCACCGGCGTTGTTTCGGCACCGCTGTTCGAGGACAACGTCAAGGCGTGGAGCGGTGACCATTGCGTCGATCCACGGCTGGTGCCGGGCGTGATCTTCTGCAACCGTGATATGCAAGAAGACGAGCCGTCGCTCATCGACATCGCCCCCACCGCGCTCGAGCAGTTCGGCCTGCAGCCGCCACCTCATATGGACGGGAAGGCCTTGACGCTTTCGAATGCCGGAGACAACGCGCCATGACCCTCCGAACGCGTACTCGGACTCTGCTCGGTTCCATCGGCCTGCTGGCACTTACGGCACTTACGGCACCTGCGGTCGCGGTTGTCGCCAGCTCGCTGGTAGCAGCGTCGGCGGGCGCCCAATCGCCACGTCAGCGCATGATCGTCCTCGGCTTCGACGGCATGGACCACGAGTTCACAACCGAGCTCATCGAGCAGGGCCGCCTCCCGAACCTGGCGCGTGTCGCCCAGCAAGGCGGCTTCTCGCCGCTCGAAACCGCGTACTCGCCGCAGAGTCCAGTTGCCTGGTCGAACTTCATCACCGGCCTCGATAGCGGCGGCCACGGCATATTCGATTTCTTGCACCGAGAGGTCGAAGACTCACCCTTCCCGTTCGGAACGCCGTATCAAGCCACGAGCAAGGAGATCCCGGTCGGCCGCACGATCGACATCGGCAAGTGGCGGCTGCCCCTGTCGGGCGGCGGCATCGAGCTCGCCCGATACGGCGACACGTTCTGGCAGCAGCTCGAAGAAAACGGCTTCGAGAGCACGATGATTCGTATGCCGGCCAACTTCCCGCCGGTCGGAGTCGGCACCTACGAGCTTTCCGGTATGGGCACGCCCGACCTCCGCGGCACCTCTGGTGAGTTCCACTTCTTCACCACCGATCGTACCCAGTTCAACCGCAACATCTCGGGCGGCAAGATCTACCCGGCCGACGTCGTCGACGGTGTCTTCGAGGGTGCCCTGTACGGCCCACCGCACCCGCTGCTGATCGAGCCCGAAGAGCTCGTGAGCGAATTCACGGCCTACATCGACGCGGACGTCGGCGGCACCAAGCTCGTGGTTGGCGATGAGGAGCTGCTGCTCGAGGCCGGCGAGTGGAGCGACTGGGTCGAGGTCGAGTTCGAGCTCATCCCCTACCTGCAATCAATCAGCGGCATCGTGCGCTTCTACCTCAAGTCGGTGGAGCCCGAGTTCGAGCTCTACGTGAGCCCGATCCAGATGGATCCGATGGCGCCCGCGATGCCGATCTCGAGCCCCGAGGGCTTCGCGGCGGAGATGGCCGAGGCCACGGGGCGCTTCTACACCCAGGAGATGCCCGAGGACACCAAGGCGATCCAGTGGGATTTGTTCGACACGGGCGAGTTCGTCCACCAGGCGAGCATCATCGGCCGCGAGAATCGGCTGCAGTACGACTGGATGCTCGACAACTGGACGGGCGAGTTCCTCTTCTACTACGTCGGCAACCTCGACCAGCTCTCGCACGTCCTCTGGGGCGTCACGCTCGACCCCGGCCATCCGGCGCACGTTCCCGAGCTGCACGAGCCCTACGCCGACACCATTCCCCAGGCGTACGAGCGCCTCGACGAGATGGTCGGCCGTACACTCGACTACATCGACGAAACCGGCGACGACATCACTCTCGTCGTCATGTCGGATCACGGCTTCACGAGCTGGCGACGCTCGTTCCATCTGAACACCTGGCTCGTCGACAGCGGATACATGGAGCTCGAGCGCCGTACGAAGCTGCCGGTGGCCGACTTCTGGACCGGCGTCAACTGGCGGCGCACGCAGGCCTATGGGCTCGGCATCAGCGGGCTGTACCTGAACCTACGAGGCCGCGAGCCGCGAGGCGTGGTAGCGCCCGGCGACCGCCAGGAGTTGATCGAGCAGCTCGAGCGAGACCTGCTTGCGGCAATCGACCCCGTGACCGGCCAACCGGCCGTCACCCGCGTCTACGTGCGGGAGCGCGACTTCAAGGACCGTGGCCACCTCGAGATCGGACCCGACATTATCGTCGGCTTCGCGAAAGGCACACGCGGGGGTCGTCGGCGCTCGGCGGCATGCTCGGGGTCGTCGGCGCTCGGCGGCATGCCTGTGGAGTGGATCGGCGACAACCTCGACGACTGGTCAGGCGACCACATCATGGATCAGGAACGAGACGGTGCCGGGCGTTCTGTTCACCAACAAGCGGCTCGGCCGTCAGGCGACGTCGTTGCAGAATCTGGCCGCGACCCTCCTCGCCGAGTTTGGTATCGAGGGGTTCCCCGACGGCAGCACGCCGGTCACGCTCGAGCCCGAACCCGCAGAATAGTTGACTAGCGCGAAAGTAATAAGGGAGATCACATCATGTTCGGAGGCGGCAGGGTCAAGCTCGACAAGGACCTCATCGCGAAGGTGAAGAAGTACGCCAACATCGCCGGCTACTCGTCGGTCGAAGAGTTCATCACGCACGCGCTCGAAAAGGAGCTCGCGGTTCTCGAGGAGGCCGACTCAGAGGACGACATCCGCAAGAAGCTTCAGGGCCTGGGCTACATTTCCTAGCTCCTCAGAGCCGCCCGTCGCTTCGATCTCAAGTAATAAGGGAGATCTCACCCATCCGAACGGTATCCACGGTATCTGAACGAATGTCTCTCTTGAACAGCCTCCTACGCACGCTCTTTGACCTGCTACTGCTGCCTTTCCGGGGGCTGCATCCAATGGTCGGCCTCGGCGTGGTGTCGGTGATCGCCTCGATCGGCATGCTGCTGGGCTACAAGGCAACGTCGAATCAGGACGCGGTCACCGCCGTAAAGGCCAAGATCGCCGCGGGGTTGTTCGAGATCCGCCTGTTCAACGATGACATCCGCGCCATCTTCCGGGCCCAGTGGGACATCCTGAGGCACAACCTCAACTACATGCGTCTCAACCTCATCCCGATGTTCTGGATGATGCTGCCGTTTGTGCTGGTGATTGCGCAGCTGCAGTTCCACTACGGCTACGAGGGATTGAAGGTTGGCGAGCCGGTGCTGATGAAGATCACCGTGGCGGAGTCGGCCGGCAGCACGCGTCCCGACGTGGAGGTCGACTTCCCGGAGGGGCTCGGCGCCGACAGCAGCATCTCCTGGTTTCCCGCCGTACGTGAGCTCGCCTTCCGTATCGTGGCCAGCCAGCCGGGCAGCTACGAGCTCCCGATACGCATCGGCGGTGAGACGGTGACCAAGACCATCGATGTCGGCAACAACGTCGTTCGACGTTCGCCCGATCGGCTGGCACCGCGGTTCGTCGATCAGCTGCTCTATCCGGCCGAGCCGTCACTACCCGCCGACTCGTCGGTGACCTCGATCAGCGTCGACTACCCCGACCGAGAGGTCGGCCTGTTCGGCTTCGAGACGCACTGGCTGATCGTCTTCTTCATTCTGACGATCGTCATCGCCTTCGCGCTCAAGGGCCGGTTCGGCGTCACGATCTAGCGATCGATGAATCCGACGCCGCGACGGGTATAGCGCAGCCCGTCGTTGAATCGCACCCCTCTCGAGTCGTCCGCTCGGATCACGTCGGAGGGAGTCTTCGAGGTCGACGCCCGCATCAGCGCGTTGCTCTCCGACCTCGTGTCACACGGCCCGCTAGCCGAATCACCACACGAGTGCCCGAGCCCCAACGTGTGGCCGAGCTCGTGCATGTAGAGCTGCCGCGCATGCATCCACTTCTTCGAACTCTGCCTGAACCAGCAGGCGATTCCGTTGTTGCTGACGATGTCGGCCTCTACGATATTGCGGAACATCATGCCGCGCTTGATGTGCGACCACCCTGCCGCCTCCGAGTCAACGTGCCAGGGGGCCGCCGACGGCCAGCGCTCCAGTACAGTTCACCAGATCGGGGATCCTGTGGTTGGGATCGTTCATCAGGAGCGTGTTGTTTCCGTCGCTGGCCGAGAAACCCGACACCAGCGAGTCGTTCCTTGGGGCCGGCGTCCACACGTCGATGATCGCATTGGCAAGATCGTCCCACCTGTTCAGTGCCTGGTTGAAGGCTCTGTGTCCGCCGTCCGGCAGGCCAGGTTGGTTGCGAGCGATAAACCAAACGAGAATGCTGCCGCGATCGAAGTCCGGCCACCGGACGCGATAGCTGGAGGCCGTGCTCAAGGTGGTGTACCCGTCGTGGGCGTTTCGCGCGAGACCTTCCGCCGGTTCGAGAAAGTAGTCCTGTGGCAGATCAACGCCTGCATCTCGCGCCTTGATCCAACCCATGACCCGATCGAGATCGCGCGGATGGTGGGCGCGCCGAACGCTCATGGGCCTGTCGCCCGCATCGGGATGTTCCACCTCGTTGATCTCTCCCAGGGCGCGTAGGGCGAGTTGCACTCCACCGATGTCGAGAACACGGAACGCCCCGAGGGCCAGGTGGTTCACCTGCCATGAGCCTGGCGTACCAGCCGAGGAGCCGTCGAGAAACAGCAACGTCTCCTCGCCTGGCTCGAACTCCGGCACGCCCCACAACGAGAGCTGCGGCCGACCCGGCACCCCCGCGCCGAGGACGCTGACTACGATCTGCGTGTCGACGGCGATCCGACCCTTGGCAACGCGCTCAACCTGCAGGCGGTAGTCGGTGTACGGACGCCCATCTGGCGCCGGCTGCTTGTCCAGGACGCGCGCACGGACCACAACCGGCGAGCTGTCCGCCAGGTCTTCGTCCGACATCATGACGTACGTCGTGGCCGCCGCCGGCATTCCCCCCGTCAGGACGGCGAGCACGATACAAGCGGTCAAAACGCCCAGGACAACAAGAGAGGATCGCTGACTCATTGCAGACCACGGCCACCTTCGGCACCCGGAGATGGATCGAGTCCGTCACCCGCTCAGGTCCTCGGGGAGCCCGACGGCAACCAGGCAACGTCTCGCACGAGCGGCGATCGTGGCACCGGCTCGAAGCCAAGCGACGTACCCCTGGCGAAGCTGCTTGACAACGACGGACACCCGCGGACCTACGTCGCCACCTACAAGCTCACGAAGCCCACACCGCGCCGGTTGTAGCGCAGCCCACCGTTGAGTCGCGCACCTCTCGAATCGTCGGGTCGGATCACGTCGGCAGGCACTTTGGAGAGGTAGGCGCGCATCAACGCGTTGTCCTTTGCCTTCGTGTTGCACGAGCCACTTTTGGAATCGCCACACGAATGACCCAAGCCCAGGGTGTGGCCAAGCTCGTGCATGTAGACCTGGCGGGCGTGCTTCCGCGTGTTCGGGCTGTTCTTGAGCCAGCAACCCAGCCCGTTGTTGCTGATGATGTCGGCCTCGACGATACTGCGGAACATCATCCGGCGCTTGGTATGGGACCACCCCGACGCGGACGTATCCGCGTACCACGGACCGCCGACGGCCACAGCTCCTGTGCAGTTCACCAGGTCAGGGATCCTGCCGTTCGGATCGTTGAACAGGAGCGTGTTCCTGCCGTCCGAGCGGGTGAATCCGCTCGCCAACGCGTTGTTTCGTACGGCAGGGCCGCGGTAGTCGATGATCGCCTTGGCGAGCTGATCCCACTTGCGAAGCGCCTGGTTGAAGTCGGACCGCCCGCCGGCAGGCAACCCGGCCTGATAGCCCGCAACGTTCCACGGCACGGTTCGCTGAAGATCGAAGTCTGGCCAGCGGAGGCGATAGTTAGACGCGCTACGCGAAGTCGTGAACCCGTCGTGGATGTTCCGCAGCAGACCGTCCGAAGGCTCGAGAAAATACGTCTGCGGCAAGTCCACGCCAGCCTCGCGAGCCCTGATCCAGCCCATGAAGAGATCGGCGTCCCGTGGGTGGTGAGCCCGCTGCACACTCATCGGCCGCTCTCGCGCATCGGAGTTCTCGATCTCGTCGATCTCGGCGAGAGCGCGGAGCGCGACCTTCGAGCCACCGATGTCGTGCACCTGGAACGCGCCCAGGGCCAGGTGATTCACCTGCCATGCGCCTCGAGACCCCGAAGAGCTGCCCGACCTCCCCGAGAGGAACAGCAACGTCTCCTCGCCAACGTCGAACTCCGGCACACCCCACAGGGCCAACTGCGGTCGTCCAGCAGTCCCGCCACCGAGAACGCTGATCACGATACGTGCGCTGGAAGCGATCCTGCCCTTCGCCACGCGATCCACCTGCATCCGATAGTCGGTGTAGGGACTCCCGTCGGGCGCCGGTTGTTTGTCGAGCACGCGGGCGCGCACAACAACCGAAGAGCTGTCGACCAGATCCTCGTCCGACACCATCACGTACGTCGTCGCGCCCACTGCCAGGTTTCCCACGATCAGAGACAGGCCGGCGATTGTCGCCAGCGCTCGCAGAGAAGTGGCGGCGCGTGATGTTCGTCTTCGATCCATGATGCCCCCCAGATCCGCAACAGGTATTGACGGCGTTCGTGGGCCACTATGGAACAGTATTGCTTGTTTAAAGTCACTTCTGATCTGCTGTGGATGGATTTGCTAAGCCACGCACGGACATCGGTGGACCGCCCACGACAATCGCCAACGAGAAGAGGCTTCGGGGGCCTCGAGAGGCCCCGAGCCGCACCGAGCGGCGCCTGTGGCGCAGTGCGCACCGCGGGGCAGTGCGCACCGCGAGCGCAGCGCCCGCCTGCAGAGCGGTTCAACTTGCCCGCGTCACGACCCGGGTTGAGATGCGCGCGGCGCGCGAGGCCGGCCTTGACGCACCACGGCCCCGAGCCGCGTGCAGCCCGGGGCCGTGGTGCTACGTCTCGGATGCAGGCTAGCGGCTACAGGGCTTTGTAGGCCACGCCGGCCTCCGTGTAGCGCATCCCGCCGTTGATTCGGATGCCCTTCGAGTCGTCTGGCTTGATGACGTCTTTCGGGATCGGGCTGATGCTGGGGAACATCAGGGCGACCGTGACCAGCGAATGCCCCAGGCCCAACGTGTGGCCGAGCTCGTGCATGTAGAGCTGCCGAGCATGCTTACGCTTGTTGGGACTGGCGTTGTAGAAACATTTGAGGCCATTGTTGCTGATGATGTCGGCACTAACGGTGTTGCGGAAGATCTTGCCCCGCTTGCGATGTGAGTTGCCGACAGACGCGGCTTGGAACTCACCGCTCGCGGCCTCCGGCTCGATAGCGTCGATGAACCACGGCCCGCCAATCGCCAGCGTGCCCGTGCAGCCAACCAGATTGGCAATCTCGCCGTTCGGGTCGTTCATCAGAATCGTATTGTTGCCATCGAAGGCAGTGAAGCCCGAGGTGAAGGCGTTACGCCGCTTCGCTGGAGCGCGATACTCGATGATGGCGCCCTTCTTCAGCTTGTCCCATTTCTTGATCGACTGGTTGAAGTCGATGCGGCCACCGCCAGGGAAGCCAGCTTGGGTGCGCGCGATGAACCAGCGCACCACCCGTGCTCCCGCGGCAAAGTCGAAGTTCGGCCACCGGATACGGGTGCCCGACGGGGCAAGAAGCAAAGCGTACCCGTCGTGGGCGTTGCGCATCGTTCCGTCGGCCGGATCCAGGAAGTAGTCCTGCGGCAGGTCCACACCGGCGTTCCGCGCCTTGACCCAGGTCATGAAACGGTCCAGATCACGAGGGTGGTGGGCGCGCTGCACGCTGACAACGCGCTCACCGCCGCCCGGCTTATCGACCTCGTCGATCTCGCCGAGGGAACGCAGCGCCATCGAGACACCACCGAGCTCATGCACACGGAAGGCGCCGAGCGCGAAGTGATTCACCTGCCAGGCGCCCGGAGTCCCGGCCGTGCCGGGTGCCAGGAACAGAAGCGTGTCCTCGCCCACCTCGAACCTCGGCTCGCCCCAAACCGCCAGCTGCGGTAGACTTGGCGTTCCGCCGCCGAGCACGCTGATAACGATCCGCGCATCGGCAGCGACGCGACCCTTCGCCACGCGCTCGACCTGGAGTCGATAGTCGGTGTAGGGACGTCCAGTCGGCGACGGCTGCGCGTCGAGCACGCGTGCGCGCACAACAACCGGCGAGCTGTCGGCGAGGTCCTCATCGGACATCATGATGTACGTGGTGGCGCCGGCTGGCAGGCTGCCGGTCAGCAAGACGGTAATCGCGACCACGACCAGCGCGCGCGTCGCACTGGCAACGGATGGTATTCCCCTTCGATGCATAGCACCCCCAAGACAAGCGTTCGGACGACCCGGCGGGAGCGATTATGCCACGTGGCTGCGGCGAACTCGCCTGCACCCTTGGTCCGCGACGCCGGCGGACGGGCTACTGGATGTAGCCCAGGCTCCTGAGCCGCTCAACGTCTTCGGCCGACACGGATGTCGCCTGCCCCTCGCTGGTAAGACTGGCGACCATGTCGGCGAGCACCGAGCTCATCTGGTCGCGCTTGTCAGCGTGCTCGAAAGAGTCGATCAGGTTGTGCTCCTCGTACGGATCGGCGAGCAGGTCGTAGAACTCGTCGGGGCCCTCGGTGAACAGCAGGTACTTGTACTCGCGGTCCTGTAACGAATAACGGAAGCCGCCCTCGTAGTTGGGCCGATCCTGCTGGCGAGGCTTGTCGTCGATGTAGCGGCTGCGCTCGCCGAACGAGAACCACTTGGGGGCGTCGTGACGCCGCCCGAGCAAGAACGGCACGAGCGACGAGCCCTGCATCGGCAGCGGCTGGGCGACGGCTGCGGTGCCCGCTTCGGGCACACCGAGCAGCTCGACGATTGTCGGCAACAGATCGACGTGCTCAGCAACCTGCGTCTCGATCAGACGTGGAGCCAATGTGCCGTCGGGCGTGTGGAAGATCAGCGGCACCTGCAGCTGGGAGTTGTAGATCTGCTTGCCGTGGCCAAACCATCCGTGCGAGCCGAGCCCCTGGCCGTGGTCCGAGGTCAGCACCCAGAGGGTTTCTTCCTGCAGCCCCATCGCCTCCATCTCGCGATACAGGCGCCCAACCTCGGCGTCTGCGTAGTGCACCTCGGCGTCGTAGTCGACGACGTCGGCAACGGCACGGTCGCTCAATGGACCGATGCCCTGCGACTGCAACAGCTCGCGGAAATTTTGCGGCCCGAAGCGCTCGATCTCGACGCTGATCGTCGCGAAGTGGCCGGCTGGCGGCCGCAGCGGCTTGTGCGGATCGTAGACGTGAATCCAGAGGAACAAAAGCTCATCGGGATCGACCGTTTCGAGCCACGCCAGCGCAGCGTCGATGGTCTCGCCGGCGTGCCGATATTCCTTCCGCGCGCCGTCGACTGTGAGGTCGCGCTCCTCCACGTCATAGGTCTCGAATCCTTGCCCGAGCTGCCCACCCACGGGTGCGTCGATGCTCAGAAACGCCGCTGTCTTGTAGCCACCGTCGCGCAGAATCTCGGCCAGCGTGACGAACTCTTCGTCGAGCACCAGCGCGTTGCTGCGCACGCGATGCTGCAGCGGATACAGCGAGGTGAAGATCGAGGAGTGCGACGGCTTGGTGGCTGCGGAATGTGCGAAGGCACGCCTGAACTGCACGCCGCTTTCAGCCATCGAATCGAGAAACGGCGTGGTGGCGAGCGGATAACCGTACGCCGACACATGGTCTGCCCGGAGCGTGTCGAAGGTCACGAGCACGAGGCGATCGATCTCCCCGAGAGCGGCCGACGACGCAGGCGCGCTCCCCTCCTCTGAGCCAGCGCACGCCGAACACAGAAACAGCCCGGCGCAGACGAGAGCGAGGCCGAGAACGAGCCTGATACCGCTGCGGTTCACATGCGCGCTCATGGGAGTCTTGACGAAGCGGGGAAGATCATTCCGTGTGTTCAGACTTGCCTGAGGTTGTGGAATGGCGGGATCCGGCAGGATGCCTGACAATCCGTGTTGGCACTCGCGGCTGGGCGATCCGGGTCCTACGATCGCCCTTATCAGTACCGCACTCGGGCAACACGCGTCCCCCACGCACAGGACGCAACGCTGTGCTCTCCGGCCAGCCAGAATCCGCGCGAGTCGTTCGGATCGGCCTGGGCGCCGGTGTAATCACCGGTCCGCTGCGACGAGCCCACGCCACCCCCAGCGTTGTTCACCAGACGGCAGGTGCCCTCGCGAAGCGAGCGCACCGGGCCGAACTGCCGGAGATCGAAACGTCTGCCAGTGAACGCGCTACCAAGGAAGGTGCTCGCTTTGCTGCGCTGGAACACCACAACCACGTCGCCGCGCTTGCTGATGGCCACAGAGGGGTGAAACAGGAAACTGTCGGGCCCATTGCGCAACGTCGCGGTGTAGTCGATCGAAGCCGCCGGCGTGATGCCGGCCACCGGGGTGAACTGCACCACCCGCACGCAGGCTTCGTTGCTGCCGCCACCGATCTCGCACCCCGTCGTGTGGGTGGCCCAAAGCTGGCCGTTGCGGGATGCCACGGACAGCACATCTTGAACGCTGGTCGACAACAGTCCCCCCTCGGCTTGGGCCGCGTCGGGTGGCACCGAATACAGCTCCCCCGTAACGGTCGTGCGTCGCAGCTGCGGCTTGCGAGATTTGCCACTCCGAAGCTGCCAGAACGCGTAGCGGTCGGAGCTGAAAAAAAGCTGCGAGCTCACCAGGTATAGCGGATCGCCGTCGAATCCCGTCGAGTCGTAGTGGCGCGCTGGTTGCACGGTGAACGGCGTGAGACCGTCCTCATCGTCGGCGAACGCATAGCGGAACGCCTTGACCGCTTGTGGGCAACGCGCCGCGTTGTCGACCAGTCGCGGCTTCTCGATAGCCACCAGGAATGCGCGAACGAAGTCACTGTCCTCGAAGGTGAAGTTGTTGGTGGTGATGGCAATCCACGAGTCGTTCATTCCGAAGCCCGGGAAGTCGCCCCACGACTGGTTGCGGTGTGTCGTGACTCGGTAGTTGCACCAGTCGGTCGGCGCATCGAGCGTGTCCGGAGTCGGACTGCGTGAGATCGCGAAGTAAGCGAACGACTGGTTCGTGGTGTGGTCGATCACCAGCACCATCATGAAGAAGCGCTCGGAGCGGGCGTCGTAGAAGACCTTGGGGTCGGTGACGACCTTGTTGGCGCCGCTGATCGCGAAGTGGGCCTGGATCGTCTGGACGATCGGATTCAGGTTCGACCGAGTCGACAGCCGCAGCGCCACATTCGTGGCTTCGAGCACGTGCTGGGGGCCCACCGAGACGACCGTGTCGGGCGGGAAGAAACCGCCACCGCTCTGCTGATTGAGGCCGTCGAAATTACGCAGAAGTCGTGGCGACAACGCCGCCATCGACGCGGGCGCGCTCGCCATGTCGAGCAGGTCTTCGGCTCGAGGCACAGCGTCGGAGGAAAGCGCAGCAGCCTTAAGTCGCGCCAGCTCGTCGCTGCTGAACGGCGTGCGCTTGCGGAACTCCTCCGGGCTCCGCCCGCGGCCGGGAGACACATGCACGGTCGGATCGCTGTCGCAGCACAGCTCCACCTGCGTCTCCTCGAGGGGTTCCTGCCAGGCCTCCTGCGCGCTCAGGGATCCTGCGGCGTCCACGGACTCTGCGCCTCTCCACACGCCGGCGAGCACAACAACACCGGCCAGGATCACTGAGAACCACAGGGTTCGCTTCATTCGTCGATTCCGTTCCGGTTTGTAGTTCGCGGTGTGAGGTGCGGCTTCGCGGCCTATGCGGCCATCCCGCCCGAAGCCTCCGGACCGTCCGGCCCGTCCGGAGAGTCAGGCCCGTTGCCGACGGCCGGCTGCAGGGCCCCATAAACCACCGACGCGATCAGCGCGCCGAGGAACGGCCCGATCCAGTAGACATGGTGCGCGTTCCAGGTCCACGACGCCAGTGCGGGACCGAAGGCACGCGCCGGGTTGACGGCGGCGCCGGTCAGGGGGCCACCCACAAGGATGTTTGCGGTGAGTACCAGGCCAATCGCGAAGCCGTAAACGTGCCGCGGTGCGCGAGGATCCATCGCAACCTGCAGCACGGTGAACACGAGAAAGAACGTTAGAATGGCCTCGATGAAGATCCCGGTACCGGGCGCGACCCCCGGCCCGAGGACCGGCGTGCCGAGGACGACGGGTTGCCAGACATCAGCCGCGAACGTCGCCGTGAGCATCAAACCAGCGAGCACAGCGCCGATCAGCTGTACGACGACGTAGCACATGGCGTGACGCAGGCCAATCGCTCGACTGAGGAACGCAGCGAGGGTCACGGCAGGATTGACGTGGGCGCCCGAGATATGTGCTGTCGCGGTGACCATGATCGAAAGAATCAGTCCGTGGGCGACCGCGATACCGAGCAGCCCCACCTGTCCGCCGCTGTAGGCGTCGGTGCAGATTGCCGCAGCACCCACGAAGGTCAACGCGAAGGTTCCCACGGCCTCGGCCAGCAGCCGTTTGCTCAGATCACCGGTCATCGCTCGTGTCCGCCTCGTGAAGCTCGATCAAAGGTCGCGGTCGCCGGACTCAATCAGCACTGCCCCGCGACCACGCTCTTGGATCAGCCTCTCGATATGTGCAACGAGATTGTCGCGCCGGCGGAAGATACCGTCGATCTCTGCGGGGCGTAGGTAATCGTCGAGCAACGGCCGCACCTCCTCGTCGGTGAGCGCGCGCATCCGGTCAAAAAGTCCGATCGGGCACACCTGCACACGATCGGGCTCGACATCCTCGCGGGCGAGCTGGAACGTGCGGGTGTGATCGACGAGCCAGATATTCCAGCTTCCGTCGATCAAAAGATTGCCGGTGTTGCGGTCGTGATTGCCAATCAGGTAGTCGAAGTTTCGCAGCACCTGCATCTGGTTACGCCAACGCAAGGCACTGGGCGAGACCAGTCGACGCTCGATGCGGTCGGTCTCGGTCATCACCTCGCCCTCGATCCACAGCTGCACCGAGCCGCGCTGGCTGTCAATAACCCGCCCACCGGCCGGCGGGAGATTGTCGATGCCAAGCAAACGCGCGAGCTCGTAGGCCGCGACCTCGAAGAGCGCGTTGTCGCGGAAATTCATGTAGAACGTGCCGTCGCGTAGTCGGTACCGCTCGCGCTCCACATCGACGTCGCGGAAGATTGCCCGCAACCGCACGCCGTCGCGCTCCAGCGTCAAACGTTCTGGGTTGGTGGAACCGGTGGGGATGTCCTCACGCTCAATGATGGGAGCCGTGCGCAGGAACTCACGGAGCTCTTCGACGTTGGCGAACGGCAACGGCCGCCCGTCGGGCAGCATGAATCGGCTCACCGGCCCCTGCGCAACTCGGCGCGATGGCGACAGCCCCGCGAGCGTCGGCGCCGGCTCGGTAGCCAGTGCCACGGGAGCAGCAGCGGCGGGTAGCAGGCACGCGACAATGCACACCCCAGTCGCCCACACCCCACGGAGTCGAAGTCCGTTTTTTTCGCGCAGCCGACCGACTCCGGCGAGTGTCACAGCGCCAAGGCCGACCGGGCGCGGCACGCTCCCGCTCATCGGGGCATGATATGCCAGCCTCGGACGCTGCGCCTGGACGGCCGATGAGCCTTCAATCCGGCGAGACGCAGCGTCCATCTGCCACGATCGAATACCCCCGAGAAGCCGTGATCCACATCGAAGGCCTGACGAAGAGTTACGACGGCAAGCTGGCGGTCAACCAGCTCAGTCTCGACCTCGCGAGCGGCGACATTCTCGGCCTCGTGGGCCCCAACGGCGCCGGCAAGACGACAACGCTGCGCTGCATCGCCGGGATCATTCCGCCGACCTCCGGAAGCGTTCGTATTTGCGGGCACGACATCAACGAAGCGCCCGTCGAGGCACGTCGTCATCTCGCCTTCGTGGCCGACGAGCCGCACCTGTTCGAGTACCTCACGGTGTGGGACCACCTGATGCTCTTCGGTCGGATCTACGGCGTTTCCGACGTGCGCGAACGGGCCGAGGAGCTGTTGTTGATCAACGATCTGCAAGAACGCCGCACCGCCTTCCCGGGCGAGCTGTCGCGCGGCATGAAACAGAAGCTCGTTATCGCCTGCGCGCTGCTGCACTCCCCGAAGGTGCTGATTCTCGATGAGCCTCTCACGGGCCTCGATCCGGGCGCGATGCGCCGCATGAAACGAACTGTCGTGCGAACCGCCGCGGCCGGCGCGGCTATCATCGTGTCGTCGCACATGCTGCATCTGGTCGAGGAGATCTGCGGTCGCATATTCATCATCCAGAACGGCAGACTGGCCCTCGAAGGCACGCTCGACGAGATTCGCGCCGCAGTTCCCGAACTGGGCGGCGACGCCGGGCTCGAGGAGATCTTCCTGCGCGCCACTGGCCAAGATGATGACGGCGACGCATAAGCGCCGAGTACGCGCGCGGTGAATACCGCCCTGTGGTTTCTGCTCACACGCTCGCTGCGTGGTCGCCTGGTGCAGCGGCTTCGCCGGCTGCGCCAACCCAAGTACCTGCTGGGCGCGGCGGTGGGAAGCTTCTGGATCCTTTTCTGGGTGGCCCGTCCACTGATGCGTGGAAACGTGCACTTCGGCGGCGCCGATTTCTTCCAAGTTGATGCGCCGATGCTCGCGGCTGCTCAGCTCGGCATGAGCGTGGCGATCGCCGCGGTCCTGACGATTTGGTGGCTGGTGCCCTTCGGCCGCCCGGCGTTGCAGTTCAGCGAGACCGAGCTGCACATGCTTCTGCCAGCGCCGGTCAGCCGGCGCAGCATTGTGCAGTACGGCGTATTGCGTTCGCAGCCGGGCGTTCTGATCGGAACCTCGATCATGACCTTCTTCTGGGCTCGTGGTGGCCCGCTGCAAGTCGTTGCCACCGCAGTGTCGCTGTGGATGGCGTTCAGCACCTGGGAGCTCCACAGCACCGCGCGGAGCTTGTGGTTAGCGCGTCAACGGGAGCTGCCACGCGCCGACGCGTGGCGGCGGCGCCTAGTGCTCGCCGGATTGCTGACACTGTTCTGGTTGCTCGCCGGCGTCGTCTTGGCAACCCTCGCATCAGGCCTGCTTGCCGCCCTCCCCGACGGCATGACGTCGTTCGACACGACCACAGCGGCGCTGCGGGCAGGTAATGTGGCCGAGCGCGTGGCTGGGCTGGCCGCCGACGCGCGCTCAGGAGTACTCGGTTGGGCCCTGACCCCGTTGCTCATCCTCACGGGTCCTCTGTTCGTCGCGCCCGAAGCCGGCCCAATGGCGGCGGCCGTGGCGATGTTTGCGGCCTTTCTGCTGCTCGCGGCGCACAACGAGTGGGTCGTGCGCTCGCGTGCCCGTTTCGAGGAGGCCGCGCTCGATCGCGCCAAGCGAGAAAACCGCAGCGCCCAGCTGGCGGCCCGGTTCTGGCGCAGGTCGCGTCGCGGTCGCGAGCGCGTGCCATTCCCGTTGGCGGCCACGGGCGCCCCCGAGATCGCGATCCTGTGGAAGAACCTGGCGTTGACTCGACGTTTTGATTGGCGCCTGCAACTTGCCTTCGCAGCGCTCGCCGGGATCACGCTCGTGGCTGTCTCCAACGCACCGGGCATGCCCGAGTGGATTGGCGGGCTCATGGGAGGGGCCGGGCTCGCGACCCTGGTCTTTCCGACTCTCACCGCTGGACGCGCACAGCGCAACGACCTGCGTTGTGACCTGCTGAAAGTCGAGCTGCTGCGGCCCTGGCCAGTTGTGGGCTGGCGTCTGTTTGCCGCCGAGGTTGGTGCGCCCGTGGCGAGCGCGATGCTGAATAGCTCCCTCGGTGTGGCGATCCTTCTTGCCTGGAGCCTGGCGACAGACCTGGGCTTCGCCGGCGCGGCTGGCCCGCGGCAAGCGGCCGCCGAGGTGCTGGCGATCGCGCCCGCTCTGCTTGTCCCGGTGGGGATCATCGCTCTCCTGCCACCATTGGCCGCCGTGGCTCTGCTGTCGAGCTGCCTGGAGAACCTCCAAGCCCTGGTTCTCCCGAGCTGGACTGCGCTCGGTCTCGCCAAGAAGAGCGCCGCGGCGAACTTCGGTCAGCACATCCTGACCTTCTTCATGCACTCGCTGGCGATGCTCGCTGGACTCGCGCCGGCGGTGCTGCTGGTGGGCTCGATTCTCGCGGTTCAGGTGCTGTTCTGGCAGCTGCCGCTGATCGCCTGGGAGCTGCCCGTGCTCGGATTCCTTGGCGCTGCTTCCATCCTGGCGGTCTGTGCGGCGCTCATCCGCGCCGGCGGGAGGTTGTGGAACCGGCTCGACCCCTCCGAAGAGCTGCTTTCCGGGCGCTCTGTCTAGCCAACCCCGGCCCTTCTCAGCTTCGCTGAGCCCTGGCGGCACCAGCTCAGTTCACTTCACTGTCCGGGGGCGTCCTATTACTAGCCAAACGATAGAAAAGATCACTCCTGCTAACTAGACAGCAGACAATCCGCTGCTATAATTCGTATACGATGCTGACCGCAAGGGCAGCTGGTCGATGATCAATCAGGGAGCCGGGAGAACCCCATGAAGTCACATAACCTAGTGTTGATCGTGCTGCTTGTCGCCCTCGGGATGACCGTCCTCACCAATACGGTTCCCGCGCAGTCGCAACAGGAAAGCCTGCTGCGCCCTGCCTTCGACAGCGACTGGATCGACCGCAAGAAATCCAACGGCAAGATCAACCATGGTTTCGCCCGCCAGCCCGAACGCATGACCTGGAAAATACTCTCGCGCGAACCCACCGGCATCATCATGCAGATGGATAGCTCCGCCTTCTATTTCCATGCGCGCGCCGGCAAGATGGTTTACGTACCGGGTTGCGGAAGTGGCCTCTACAGCGAGATTCGCGTCCAATTGTGGACCCATCAATTCGGCCTCTGATCTCCCCTCGGGATCTCTCGCTCGTCGTCGTGGGCGCCGGCAAGGCCGGCACCACGTCCTTGTGGCACTGGCTCGCCGAACATCGCGACGTTTGCATGTCGGTGCCCAAGGAACCCAACTATTTCTCGATTCACTACCATGAGCCGGCTGGACCTTTCTGGGAGCGTCACTTTCGCCACTACGACGGCGAGCGCGTGACCGGCGAGGCCACGCCGGGCTACCTGCACCTTCCCTATGTGCCTGAACGGATTCGAGAGAGTGCGCCGCTAGCCAAGATCGTCATGACGCTGCGCCACCCGGTCGAGCGTGCTTACTCCGACTGGTGGATGCACCACGCGCGCGGCGACGATCACGCCACGTTCGACGAGGCGATGCGTATCTGCGAGGTCGGCTCCGACCGCCCTTCCGAGGACCCCGAGGAGTGCTGGCGCGACCACCTCGACTCGGTCGGCTCAGGCAGCATCAGGTCGCGCCAGTACCTCGAGATCGGCTACTACGCCGATCACGTCTCACGCTACAGGGCTACGTTCGGTGGCGACGGTGTGGAGGTCGTGTTCTTCGACGACATCGTCGACAACCCGGCCGGAGTGCTCGTGAAGCTGCATGACTTCCTCGGCCTCGAACCACCCGAGCAACCTCCGCGCCTCGGTTCCTTCCAACAGGCCTCAACCACCTACCTCGGCCGTGCCCGGCGCGCCATGCGTTCCCCGACGATCGCCCGGCTCGCGTCTCTCGTCCCCCGCAATCTGCGTGATCGCGCCAAGGCTGCCCTTTCGGCCCGTGGGCGCCGCCCGCCAATTCCACCCACCAGCCGCGCCCGCCTGCTCGACCACTACCGCGACCAAAACCTCAGGCTCGAGAGCCAAATCGGCCGCGACCTGTCCAGCTGGCGCCGCTAACGACCCGACGGCTCGACGATCGAGCCCTGGTGCAGCGCTGGTGGGTACGCGCTGTCTTGCGCGTCGCCACGGCCAGCGGCCGGAACGGTGCCGCTGAGACGCCGGCCAGGCGGCGTCTCAAGATCGACGCCGTTCTCATGGCCCTCACGGGTCGCTCCTCGTTACCGATTCCCCGCGCCGATTTCGTATAGTGTCTCGCTCGCCCGTTCGCGACAGCATCCCGTTCCCTCAATCGCTTATTCGCGGTCGATTTCGACCTCTCGCGCCTGCAGACTTCGGGCTCGCCCGTACCGGTCATCCAGGATGTCGCCGGATCCTCCACCAGCGGCGGCGCCCAGTACACCTTCTCCGATACGGGCCGCGTTCTCTACGCCACCGGCGGCCTCTCCGAGCCCACCTTCCCGCGTGTCGGCTCGAACGGTTTACAAGTGGCTGGATAGATACGAGCGAGAAGGTGAGGCCGGGCTGCTCGATCGATCAAGCCGGCCGACGTGCTGTCCGCACGCAACAAGCGCTGGAGTTGTGAGGCAGATCGACAAGCTACGTCGGCGGCGACTGACGGCCTGGCAGATCAGCCGAAGGTTGGCTGTGCCGCGCTCGACCGTCTCGGCGTGGCTGAAGCGGCTCGGACTCGCCAAGCTTGATGCGCTCGAGCCCAAGCCCGAGATCGTTCGCTACGAGTACGAGCACCCCGGTGACCTACTGCACCTGGATACGAAGAAACTGGCCCGTATCCGGCGACCTGGACACCGCATCCACGGCGACCGCTCCAAGCGGGCCTACGGCGTCGGCTGGGAGAACGCCCACGTCGCTATCGACGATCACTCTCGGGTGGCGTACGTCGAAGTGCTGCCCGCCGAAGACCAACACACCTGCACAGCGTTCCTGCAGCGAGCCGTCGAGCACTTCGCTTCGATGGGAGTAGCGGTGCGCCGAGTGATGACAGACAACGGGCCTGGCTACGTCTCGAAGCGCTTCAATCGCCTATGCCATCAACTCGAGATCCGGCACATTTACACCCGGCCCTACACCCCCAGAACCAACGGCAAAGCCGAACGCTTCATCCGCACACTCAAGGAGCAGTGGGCCTACGGCACCTGCTACCAGACCTCAGCTCGACGTACTCGAGCTCTACGGCCCTGGCTCAACCACTACAATCGTCACCGTCCCCACGCCGGCATCGGCATGACACCGCCGATCGCTCGGCTCTCAGGGGTGAGTTCGTGAACAACCTACCTAGAACTCACACCTAGACAGTCTTGGTGTCCACCATGGTGTCTACAAAGTTGGTTCTCGGCACCAAAGCAGACCACTCAGGACCAGAACCTGTCGCGAGGCCCTGAGGGGGCAGACGGCCGTAAACCCCCTGAGTAGAGGGTTTGGGAAGGTGGGCTCGGGCGGAATTGAACCACCGACGCAGGGCTTTTCAGGCCCTCGCTCTACCGACTGAGCTACGAGCCCACCTGTGAGGATTTCGAGTTTTAACCCGAGATGTCGGGTGCGCGCGGCGCAGAGTGCGGGGCGGCAGAAACGCGGCCAGAGCATAGCCCATCGTTCCCCGCCGGGCGAGCGTGATTTGGGTGCTATAGTTGCCGGCGCTCAGGCGCCGGACGACGGCAGATCAACGAGATTCCGAGACACTCCCAGGGAGTGGAATGGCTGAACGAGAACGTTGGGGAACACGATTCGGGCTGATCCTGGCCATGGCCGGGAACGCTGTCGGACTGGGTAACTTCCTGCGCTTCCCGGTGCAGGCGGCTCAGAACGGCGGCGGCGCGTTCATGATCCCCTACTTCGTGTGCTTCATCCTGCTCGGTATTCCGCTGATGTGGATCGAGTGGACGATCGGGCGGATGGGCGGGCGCTACGGGCACTCGACAACGCCCGGGATGATGGAGCTGCTCTGGAAGAACCCGCTGGCCAAGTACGTGGGTGTGGCCGGCCTCTTCATGCCGTTCGTCATCATGGTCTACTACACCTACGTTGAATCGTGGTCGCTCGGCTTCGCCCTATTTACCGGCGCCGGCAGCTACTGGGGCGCGTCGGCGTTCGAGCCCATGCAGGCCTTCCTGCACAGCTATCAGGGCATTCCGATCAACTCCGCCGATCCTGCTGTCGCGAACGCCGGCATCACCTACTTCTCGGGTATCGCCTGGGCGTACGTACTGTTTGTCATCACCCTGCTCGTCAACATCTATGTGCTGTCGCGTGGCGTTTCCAAGGGCATCGAGACCATCGCCAAGTTCGCGATGCCGACGCTCTTCTTGTTCGCCATCATTTTGGTGGTACGGGTGCTCTTTCTAGGAACGCCCGATCCGTCAATTCCGGAGAACAGCGTCGCCACCGGGTTGGGCTTCATCTGGAACCCGGTGGCGGAGATGCTCACCGATCCGGGCGTTTGGCTCGCCGCCGCCGGTCAGGTGTTCTTCACGCTGAGCCTCGGCATGGGCACGATCCACTGCTACGCGGCCTACCTGCGCGAGAACGACGACGTGGCCCTCACCGGCCTGGCCACGGGCGCCACCAACGAGTTCGCTGAGGTCGTCCTGGGCGGCACGCTGGCAATCCCCGCCGCGGTGGCGTTCTACGGCCTCGACCGCACCCAGGAGCTGGCCACCAGCGCGTACGACCTGGCGTTCGCCGTCATGCCGGCGCTCTTCCAACAGATTCCAATGGGGCAGGTGTTCGGAACGCTCTGGTTCGCCCTGTTGTTCTTCGCCGGTATCACCTCGTCGCTGGCGATGGGCCAACCGATCATGGCGTTCCTGCAGGAAAGCTTCGGCATGACACGGCAGCGCGCCGCCGCTGTGCTCGGCCTGGGCGTCTTCCTGTTCTGCCAGCCGGTGATCTTCTGGAACCAACAGGGCTTTCTCAACGAGCTCGACTTCTGGGCAGGCACCTTCGGCCTCGTTGTCTTCGCGACCATCGAGACTGTCCTCTTCGCCTGGGTGTTCGGTATTCAGCGGGGCTGGGAGGCACTCAACCGCGGCGCCGACATCAAGGTTCCGATTTTCTTCCGCTACTGCATGACCTTCATCACGCCGGCACTGCTGCTCGTGATTCTCGGCAACTGGGTGATCTTCAACCTGCCGCCCGTGCTGCGCTACGAGGGCTTCAACCCCGACTACGTGCCGTACGTGTCGATGGCGCGCTGGACGATGATCGCCATCTTCGCCGGCATGTGTCTGGCGGTCTGGTACGCGTGGCGTGGACGCCCCGAGCAGAGTCAGGAGGCCTAGAAGATGACGACGACACTCACCATCGGCGGCTTGGTGTTCATGGCCCTTGCATGGACTTTCGTGATTGGCCTACTGGCGTTCTGCGCCAAGAAGATCGTCGAGACGGGCGCCAAGTACGACGACTCGTAGCCTCTCCCCAGCAAGGCCGAAGGGACAAGGGCCGCGCTGGCGGCCGAGACCGCACATCCCCTTGCTGACTGAGGACTCGACTCTGGGCCTGAGGGCTCGACTCCGAACCGGCTACGCCGTGGCGGCTTCCGGGACGGGTTCGGCGGCCGCCGGTGCTTCTTGCGGCATCGGGGAGATGCCCAGCTTTTCGCGCAGGCGGCGGTCGATGTCGGCGGCGACCTCGATGTTCTCCTCGAGGAAGCGCTTGGAGTTCTCGCGCCCCTGACCCAGGCGGGTATCGCCGTATGAGAACCAGGCGCCCGACTTGTCGACGATTCCCTCGTGCACACCGATGTCGATGAGCTCGCCCTCGCGCGAGATCCCGCGGCCGTAGATGACATCGAACTCGGCCATGCGGAACGGCGACGCGACCTTGTTCTTGACCACCTTCACGCGCGTGCGGTTGCCGACGAACTGGTCGCCATCCTTGATCGAGCCGATACGGCGGATGTCGAGCCGCACCGAGCTATAGAACTTGAGCGCGCGACCTCCGGGCGTGGTTTCGGGGCTACCGAACATCACACCGATCTTCTCGCGCACTTGATTGATGAAGAGCAGCGTCGTCATCGACTTGGAAACGACATGAGTGAGCTTGCGCATGGCCTTCGACATGAGCCGCGCCTGCAGACCGGGCTGCATGTCGCCCATCTCGCCCTCGATCTCGGCGCGTGGCACCAGCGCCGCCACTGAGTCGATGACGACGATGTCGAGTGCGGCCGAGCGTACCAGCGTTTCGCAGATCTCCAGCGCCTGCTCACCGGAATCTGGCTGCGACACCAGCAGGTCATCAACGATCACGCCCAGTGCTCTTGAGTACTCCGGATCGATGGCGTGCTCAGCGTCGATGAACGCGGCAAGGCCGCCCGCCTGCTGGGCGTTGGCGACGATGTGTGAGGCGAGCGTCGTCTTGCCCGACGATTCGGGCCCATAGATCTCGATCACACGCCCGCGCGGCACGCCGCCGACGCCGATCGCCAAATCGAGTCCAATCGAGCCCGTCGAAATGCTCGGCACATCGATGGCGCTCCGGTCGCCGAGCCGCATGATCGAGCCCTTGCCGTGCTGGCGCTCGATCTGACTGATGGCGAGCTCCGCCGCCTTCAACTTGCCGTTCGCTTCGTTCGTCTTTGCCTTGCCCATCGTTTCGCCCCCTGCTGCGCTGCAGCCGCTGCGATCCACGCCTTTGAGAGTGTTAGACGGTCGCCGCAGTCCCCCTTTCCGTTACCAGCCTCTACTTATCACCCTGAGAAATCGTTTCTTCTGTCGAGATCGGTCACCGCCGCGTTCCGCATTCTGCGCTACGAGGACGACAGGAACAGCGAGTACACCTGCAACCCGAGCTCACGATCATCGGTGGACTCCGGATCGAGCTCGCGTGGCAGCATCGACGGCTCCACCCGCATGACCAGCTCGGTCCAATCCTCTTCGCCGAGCGCCGCCGCCGAAATCTCGAGCCGCTCGACGAAAGCCGCGGCGTCAGAAATGTCGATGCTCGCGACCTCCACCTCGCCAATCAGAAAAACGACCCGCTGCGCCCCGATCTCATCGAAGGGCCCGTGAGCATGCAGGTGCAGAATGGCGTCGGTGCGTGGGTTGGCGAACAGCGCGTGCGCCTCGCCGGCACTCCAGCGCCACTGCTGCTCCTCGGGCTCGCTGATCTGCTCGAGCGGGTGCCAGCCGTTCATCCACACCGGAATGCCGCTCAGGTCCTCCACGCGGATCTGCACACGACGAACATTCGCCTCGTTCTGCCAAGCGCCGTCGTGCATGACCTCGGCGCGGCCGGCCTCGTTGTACAGCCCGACGACGAAGTCGATGTACTCGACTTCCAGATCCTCCGGCGGGTAGTACCAGCGTCGGTAGCTCTGGGTGGTTCCCGCGCTCCACACCGTGGTCGGCTCGCTGGGATAGTGGTCGTCCTGAAACAGGACCGTCCCGTCGGGGGCCCGCATGTGGACAAACACCTGATAGTCGTCGCCCGGCGCCGCAAAGTCGTCGGCGAGCTCCCAGGAGTAGCCGATGTCGAGCGGCTCGCCAACTGCCACGCTGTTGGGGAGGTCAATCGCCGGGGTCGCGGCGATTCGGGCCGTGCCCGACTCACCGGCGCAGCCGGCGGCGAAGAACGCCGCCGCCGTGGCGAGCACGGCGAGCGAGGCGCGGGACCGCGGCTGCGCTTCTGTGATGTCGGGTCGCGTTTGGAATCGAGAACGTTTCGGCATTGTTCAACTCACGCATCGGGCAACTCGAGCATCGACGAAATGCCCGGTTGTCCCGGCTAGGAAGCAAAGCGGTCGGCGATTCTTGATTTGTCGTGAACTCGCGCGGAGCCCACGCAAATCGCGAGCTCCCGAATCACACTGCACCGGGCGGGCGACGGCAAATCGGCGGCTGCAGCTCGAGCAGCACGTCAGGTTTGATCGATAGCCCGCACCCGGGCGAAGCGAGTCTACTTTAGGGGTCGGACGCCGGCAAGGAAGAGCCCCCTCCGCGGACGGCGAGCTGTCGGGCTCTCGTTGACCCTCGCTTCTGGCCCATGCTAGGTTTCGCACCGTCCAACTCACGTGAGCGCCGGCTCCAGCGGCGCTCGCGCGCTGTGGGTGGCGGGTGGACGCACGCGGAGGCTGACCGGCTTCGGTGTGAAAACGGCGACTGAATCCGGGGGGACGGTATGACGCTTGAAGCGCTCGGCATGATCGAGACCAAAGGCTTGGTGGGCGCCATCGAGGCCGCCGACGCCATGGTCAAGACCGCCAACGTGGTGCTTGTGGGTCGCGAACAGATCGGAGCGGCCTACGTCACGGTGATCGTCCGTGGGGATGTGGGTGCCGTAAAAGCGGCCACCGATGCCGGCGCGGCAGCCGCGCGACGCGTAGGCGAGCTGATTGCGGTTCACGTCATTCCACGGCCGCACGAGGAGGTCGAGAAGATCCTCCCCGATTCGCCCTCCAGCGCCGCTGCCGGTAGAAGCGTCAAGAAGTAGCCCGCCACACTTCCACCACGGCCAGCTAGATGTCAGGAACCGACCTGGACCGCGACCTCCGCTCGATTCATGAGGTCCGCACGCTGTTGCGCGCAGCCAAGGTCGCGCAACGCCAGCTCGAAGGGTTTTCGCAGGAGCAGGTCGACGCGATCGTGGAATCGATGGCCGCGGCGGGCTTGCGCGAAAACGAGCGCCTGGCGCGTATGGCGCACGAGGAAACCGGCTTCGGGTCGACGGCGGACAAGGTTCGCAAGAACAACTTCGTGCTCGAGCAGGTGGTCGACGCCATGCGAGGCATGCGCACCGTGGGTGTCATCAGCGAGGACATCGAGAAGCAGGTTCGCGAAATCGCCGAGCCGGTTGGCGTCGTCGCGGGCATCGTTCCGTGCACGAACCCGACGTCGACCGCACTATTCAAGTGCCTCATCTCGCTCAAGGCGCGATGCTCCATCGTCCTGTCGCCGCATCCCGCCGCCAAGGCCTGCATCAAGGCGGCCGCCGATGTGATGCAGGAGGCGGCGGTCGCCGCCGGGGCGCCGCGCGACGCCATCGGCTGCATGACCGTCGTGAGCATGGAGGGCACCCGGGAGCTGATGGAGGGCAAGGACTCCGACGTCATTCTCGCCACCGGCGGCATGGGGCTGGTGCGCGCCGCCTACTCCGCTGGAAAGCCGGCCTTCGGGGTGGGGCCCGGCAACGCACCCGCGTACATCGAGCGCACCGCCGACGTGGCGGACGCCGTGCGTCACATCATCTCTGGTACTACGTTCGACAATGGCACCCTGTGCTCTTCGGAGCAAGCAATCGTCTGTGACCGGGCGATTGCCGATCAGGTAAGGGAGGCCGTGCGCGCCAACCGCGGCCACTTCCTGAGCGCGAGTGAGTGTGCGCAGCTAGCGCGGGTGCTCATCACCGAGCAGCAGCTGGTGAACCCGAAGCTCGTCGGCAAGCCAGCAACCGCAATCGCGCAGGCGGCGGGACTCACCGTCCCCGACGACACGCTCGTGCTCGTTTGCCCGCAGGACGGCGTGGGCCGGGCGTATCCGCTCTCACACGAAAAGCTCTCGCCTGTTCTCGCCTACTACGAGGTCGACGACTGGCGTGAGGGCTGCGAGCGTTGCACCGAGCTACTGCGATTCGGCGGACTCGGCCACACCATGGCCATCCACTCGCGCGACGACGCCGTGGTCCTCGAGTTCGGTCTGCACAAGCCAGCACACAGGATTCTGGTCAACACGATGACCGCTCTCGGCTCGGTGGGGGCAACCACCAACCTGTTCCCATCGATGACGCTCGGATGCGGCTCTTGGGGCAACAACGTCACCTCCGACAACGTCGGCCCACAGCATCTGATCAACATCAAACGACTCGCGGTGGGCGTTCGCGACCTCTCTCGGCCATCTCCGGATCCCGGACAGTTGCCGTTCGCCGAGGCTGTCGAGCCCGACTCGGCCCCGAACGCGGGCCTGGAATCCCGGGTCGCCGTGTTCCTCGCGGCCCGGGGTATAATCGCCGCCGAGCCGGGAGCTGATGTTGACCTCATCTCGTCGAACGCAGCGCCACCGTCGCCTACGGTGCGGGATCGTTCGACGACCGAGGGGGCGGCCCCTGTTCGCCGCCAACAGGAACGGCCGCAAGCGCCCCTCGGAAGTGGCGCCCTCGCAAGCCAACCGAGCCAACAAGAGGTGCCGGCAATCTCGATGGTTTCCAAATCGGGGCAAGCGGACACGACAGCCTCGTCGCGCCGCTCGCCCCGGCCACTCGATCAGAACCCCGAGCCCTTCGTCTGCGAGGCAGACGTTCGCAGCGCCGTCGACGACGGCCGCCGGATCTGCATCGGCCCCCATACGATTCTCACTCCCCTGGCGAATGACCTTGGCAAACAGCATGGGATCTTCGTTCGGCTCTAGCGACCACCGCGATGCTGCCGCCGCGCGCGACGCCGCTCTTCTTTCCCAGCCGGCCCGCGCGAGAACAGCTCACTCGGCCGCTGGTTCGGCCTGCCTCGTCGCGCTGTTCGTTCTGGCAGCCTGCTCGGGCTCTGAGCCGCCGCGAGTGGCCCCCGAGCCTCCCGTGCCGATCGCCAAAGAAGACCCGCTGGTCGTCAAGATCGCTCCCCCACCCTCGTTGACGGAAATCGAGACCGAAGCCGAGCTGCGCTTCGCGCGCGGCCGAGCGGCGATTGGCGAGGGACGCGACTACGACGCCGAGCTGCATTTCGACGCCGCAATCGAGGCCTACACCGAGGCAGATCTGCCCCCAGAAGGCGAGCAAGCCTTCGAGGCGTCGCTCGAGCGCATGATCCGCCGTATCGAGAGACAGCAGCCGGAGCGCCTTCCCGATTTGCCCGAGGCGCCGGCGACCGAGCTCGAGAACGAAGCCGTTCCAACGCTCACCGAAGACGAGATCAAGCTGCTGCGCAGCCGCCTCGAAGACTCGATGCCCGACCTACCACGCTTCTCGATTCCGGTTCCGCTCGACAACGACTCCGTGCTCGAGGCCATCGAGTTCCTGACCACCCAGAGGCACGAGGTGATCCAGGAAGGCATCAACCGCGCGCAGCGCTATCTGCCCCACATCCGCGACACCTTCGAGGAAGCTGGCGTTCCGCTGGAGCTCGCCTGGATTCCGCTCATCGAGAGCCTCTTCAAGCCCACCGTACGCTCACGCGCCGCGGCCGTGGGCATGTGGCAGCTGATGGCCCCCACCGCCCGCCTCTACGGCCTGCGGGTGGACTGGTACGTCGACGAGCGCCGCGATCCGGTCAAGGCAACCACGGCCATCGCCAAGTTCATCCTCGACTACTACGACGAGTTCCAGGATTGGCACCTCATGATCGCCGCCTACAACGGTGGCAAGGGACGCGTCGCGAGAGCGATGCAACGTGCCGGTGTCGACGACTTCTGGTCGCTCGCCCAAACCACCTACTTGCCACGCGAGACGCGCGAGTTCGTCCCCAAGGTGCTGGCTGCCATCATCATTGGCTCCGACCCCGAGCGTTACGGATTTACGGTGGAGCAGCAGCAGCCAACACTGGAATTCGACCAGGTCGTGATCGATTCGATGGCCGACCTGCAGGTCATCGCCGACGCCGCCGGTTCGGACGTTGGCACGATCGCGGATCTCAACTTGCAGCTGCTGCGCCGCACCACGCCCAACGTCAAGGCGTACACAGTTCGCGTGCCGCGCGGCACGGCCGGCCGCTTCGAGGCCGCGTTCGCCGCGATTCCTCGGAACGAGCGGGTGCTCTTCGTCGAACACAGCGTCGGACGAGGCGAGACACTTTCGGGCATCGCCGACAAGTACGACACCTCCCTGACCGCGATCGCCGAGATGAATAACATCCGCAACCGCCATCGCATCGCGATCGGCCAGCGTCTCTTGATTCCGGTGGGTCAACCTGGCGCGAGGGCCACGGTGGCATCTCGGAGCGTTGCGCAAGGGAGCAACCACGCCGCCGGCGACTCGATCGTCCACGTCGTCCGTCGTGGCGAGACGCTCGGGCAGATCGCTTCGTCCTACTCGACCCGCGTCTCCGATGTGAAACGCTGGAACAACCTGAGCTCCCACATCATCTACCCGGGCAACCGCCTCCAGATCGAGTACGGCGGGCGTGGTACCACGCCCGCGTCGGCCTCTGCGAGCGTGGCCACCGCGCCCGATCAGCCTTCGGCCGCAGCGGCCCCACAGGCCGAGCCCGTTAGCTACACCGTCCAGAGCGGTGACACTCTGGGCTCGATCGCGCAAGTCCATCGGGTTCGGATCGCGTCGATCCGCGAGTGGAACTCGCTACGCTCCGACATCATTCATCCGGGCGACAAGCTGACGATCCACTCCTCCGCCGGTGGAGCCGCCGTGACCACCACCTACACCATCCGCCGCGGCGACACCCTCACTTCGATCGCGGCGCGCTTCGGCGCGACGATCAACGATCTGTGCGCCTGGAACGGCATCGGCCCGCGAACGGTCCTCTACCCCGGCAACCGCCTCGTCATCCGCGAGCGCGAGCGCACGGCCGGCACGGACCTCTAGCTCGGTCGTACCCGCATGACAGCTGTGGCTCGAGGCAACGGCAGCCGCCCTCGGTCGGATCGACTGTGGGCTGTTTGTTGCTACTTCAATCCCTCTGGCTATCACAATCGCTCTGCGAACTACCGCACGTCCGCAGAGAGTCTGTCGCCTTTGGTCACCGTCGAGCTCAGCTTCGGCGCGACCTTCGAGCTGGGCCCGGGGGATGCGTCGATCCTGATCCAGATCAAGGGCGCGGATGTGCTCTGGCAGAAGGAGCGCCTCCTGAATCTCGCGGTCGCTGCCCTGCCGGCGCATTGTGACGCCGTCGCTTGTCTCGACGCCGACGTCGTGTTCGAGCGCGACGACTGGGCTGAACGATCTCGCGCGCTGTTGGAGAACGTACCGCTCGTCCAGCCTTTCGCGGATTTCTGTGATCTTGCCCTGCAAAGCGACCCCGACCAATTTCGTCGTGGTGTGGATGCCTTCTCTGGCCGCTCCTTTGCCGCCATGGTCCACAGCGGATGCGCGCCACAGGAGTTGCTTCAAAGCGGTGGACCCCGCTTGAGACCCACCCCTCACGCCGGCGGCTTCGCCTGGGTGGCGCGTAGGTCTCTCCTTGGTCGGCATTCCTTGTACGACGCGTGTGTTGTCGGAAGCGGCGACCGAGCGATGTTGACGGCAGCGTTTGGGGTTCCGGAGTTGTCGATCAGAAGTCTTCATATGAACGAGACGCGAGCTCGGCACTACCTGTCGTGGGCTTGGCCGTTCTTCAAAGAGGTGCGTGGACGGATCGGATTCGTCTCCGGAGCGATTTATCACTTGTGGCACGGAAAACTCGGGGATCGGAGATACCAGGAGCGTCACGTGGAATTCAGCAAGTTCGCGTTCTGTCCCGATGAGGATATTCATCTCGATGAGAACGCCTGCTGGGCGTGGAGCTCCGACAAGCCGGACATGCATCAGTCTCTCACTCCATCACCTTGCGGAAGTATTAAGCTTCCGCAAGCTGCGTTCGTCACGGCAGCACGAGCTGGCACCGTCGAGCCCGCTCAGCGCTGCGTTCTATAATCACTAACATCCCGCAGTGGAGTGTGGAGAGCCGCAAACGGCGGAATCGCCAGCGGTCACCCGCAAGCCGCAGAACGTTCGCGAGAGGAAGATCTCCCGATCCTCTCTATCGCACAAAATACGTCGCTAACCACTTTCTTCTGCCGGGAGAGCGTCTTGCCCCTGCCGTTGTGAAGGACTTCGCCCGCAACGGGGCGTGGACGCAGGAGCGGCGCGTAACGATTCGAGAGGCCATGCTTCATAACGATGTAGGCGGCGCACATGATCCACGCGACGTGACCGTCGCGACGTTCGCACACAAGTACGCAACCGGACGCCCGATTACCATGCTGACTGCGTACGATTACCCTATTGCGCGAATAATTGATGCGACCGGGGTAGACGGAGTTCTGGTTGGCGATTCCCTGGGTATGGTCGTGCTTGGGCACAAGGACACGTTGTCCGTAACGCTCGAGGACATGCTGCATCACATCCGCGCCGTGCGCCGAGGCGTAACGCGAGCACTGTTGGTAGGCGACATGCCTTTCATGAGTTATCACGTGAGCGTGGAGGCAGCAGTAAGGGCGGCTGGACGCCTTGTGCAGGAAGGGGGTGTCGACGCTGTGAAATTAGAGGGAGGCGGCGAAGTAAGCGACACCATACGTGCCATTACAAGGGCGGGAATCCCCGTTCAAGGTCATATCGGGCTCACACCGCAGCGCGTCAGGGCTTGGGGCGGATGGAAGGTGCAAGCGCGGACGGGGGAGGCGGCTGCAAGCCTGCTCCGCGACGCTCAAGCGGTGGAGGAGGCCGGTTGTTTTTCGGTCGTCGTGGAGAGCGTTCCGGGCCGCGTGGCAGCGTACATCACAGAGGCGATCGGAATTCCGACGATCGGAATCGGAGCGGGGTCGTCGACATCGGGCCAAGTCCTGGTCACCAACGACCTGTTGGGCATGTACGGAGATTTTCAGCCGAAGTTTGTCAAACGATTCGCAGATCTCGGAACGACAATTGAGACGGCAATAACCTCCTACAAAGAAGAGGTAGAACGCCGAGAGTTCCCGGGGCCTGACCATACATACGGCATGGCGTCCGACGAGTGGGACGCATTCGTGGGGTCACTCGGTGCTAGTGAAGAAAGTTCCTAAGCAGTCCGTGGTGGAAGTGCGGTGGGCCTGGCAACAGAGTCTTACGAGGCCGAGGCAAGGAGAGAGGAGGAGGCGATGTTGAACGCATTCGTTGACAACGAACGGCAAAACGTACGCCCGCAACCCCTGCTGCCCGGAGGGTCGCGTCGACTTGGGGCCGTCTGCCGTGTTGGCCCCGCGAGCGAGGGCGTAAAGTCGCTCCGTCAAGAAGTGACGACTTCGCCAGCCAGCAAGAAGGGCGTACGGTGATCGGCATTCTGGGCACGGGCCGTGTGGCGCAGACACTTGGCCATGCGCTGAGCCAGCGCGGAGAAACCGTCTTGCTGTCGGGGCGACGCGACGAGGCAGCGCAGCAGGCGGCGACGTTCGTCGGCGGGGCCGCGACGGCCGTGGCGGTTCGGGATCTTGTAAGAGAGACCGAGCGCATACTCGTTGCCGTGACCGACACGGCGATACCGGCGGCGGCCGAGTTGCTGAGGATCTCAGGGATGACAGCTGGGCAGGTACTGCATACATGCGGCGCGCTGGGGCCATCCGCGCTGCAGCCGCTGAGAGCGGTCGGAGTGAGTGCCGGAGTCCTGCATCCTCTCCAATCCATCGCGGATCCGACGCCGGGTGTCGATGCGCTAGCCGGCGTGACCTTTGGAGTCACTGGCGATGTCGCGGCGCTCGAGTGGGCTCGCGGTCTGGCCGACAAGCTCGGTGGTCGCGCATTGGAGCTCGAGGAAGAAGCGCTGGCCGTCTACCACGCCGGTGCCGTTATGGCTGGCAACGCGGTGTTCGCAACGATCGATGCCGCGCTAGTACTCATGGAACGCGCCGGCGTTCCTCGCGACGAAGGACGACGCGCCATCGCGCCGCTGTGCCGAACAAGCCTGTCGAACGCGCTCGAGCATGGGCCAGGAAAGGCCGCCACTGGACCCGTCGTGCGTGGTGATGGCGAGACGGTTGAGTTGCACCTCGAGCAACTACACGGCTTCAACCCAACTGTGTCCAACCTCTATATTGGGGTGAGCATGGGGCTGCTCGAGCTGGGCCGTCGTCGCGGACTTCCGGAAACGGAAGCTCGAGGGATCGAGCGCCGGTTGAGGGCCGCGGCTCCTGAGCTCCGATGACTCGCGCCGCTGGAGCAGCGGAGACGACCGTCTCGGAGCTCAGCAACGAATTGGAGCCCTCCCGCTGGGTGTTTTGCCAGGTCGGAGCGGAGGCCGAAAGGCCATGAATACTTTGCGCTCCATTGTCGAAGTTCGTCGTCAGGTCCGGGAGTGGAAACGGTGTGACCATTCGATCGGTCTAGTCCCGACCATGGGGGGGCTCCACGAGGGCCACCTCGCTCTCGTCAAGCGATCCGTGACGACGTGCGACCGTACGCTTGTCACGGTGTTCGTAAATCCCATTCAGTTTGCACCAGGCGACGACTTCGCTGCGTATCCGCGCCGGGAAAGTCGCGACGCCCGACTTCTGAAGGGTCGCGGCTGTGATTGCCTGTTCACTCCCACCGTCGAGGAACTGTTTCCGCACGGTCACAGCGATGAGCGGTTCTCAACACGGATTACCGTGCGGTCTCTCCGAGGTCGCCTGTGTGGCAGCGTGCGCCCCGGTCATTTCGACGCGGTTGGGACTCAAGTGCTGAAGCTGCTGATGATCACAGCGCCCGACAAGGTGTTCTTCGGCGAGAAAGACTACCAACAACTCCTCGTTGTACGCCGATCGGTTCGAGATCTCGACGTGCCCGTATCTGTCATAGGCGTGCCGACAGTTCGGGAGCCCGATGGATTGGCCCTGTCTTCGAGGAATGTGTATCTGACTGACGCGGAACGGCAGGTGGCTCCTGGCCTGCACAGGGTCCTGCTGTCGGCATCTCGAGCGCTCGCGTGTGGCCGAGATGCGAAGGAGGTTTGTCAGGATTGCGCAGACACCCTGCTCGAACAGGGATTCGATCGAGTCGACTACGTGGAGCTCGTTGACCCGGAAAGCCTGCAGCCGCTCGAGCGCGTTGGCGCGGCGGCGCGTTTGATGGCTGCCGTCTGGCTCGGCCGGGCTCGACTCATCGACAATCTCGAGATCGAGTCTCAGACATAGCCGGCGTCGCGAAGGCTCATGGATCAGAGTACGTGGCGCGCGTGATCACCAAACCGAGCATGGTCCGACTCCAAGGCATCAGCGACAGGGCACTACAAGAGATAGGTAACCCCAGTAGAATAGGCGTCGATTGTTCTCGAAGATGACGTGTCCCCCGGCACCGTGCTAACCGTGTGCGAATCTCCGGTACCGCCCAACACGATGGCGACTTGGACGGACCTCGCCGATCAAGTCTTAGCGCACCAGCCAATGACCCGCGCACAAGGGCTGGCGGTGGCGCGATCATCGGACAATGAGCTCCTGGCGGTGCTTCAGGCTGCCTTCACGGTCCTACGGCCGACGCGTTCGCGTTCATGTGTTGCAAAACGCGCGCAGCGGTACGTGCTCAGAAGACTGCTCGTTTTGTAGCCAGTCCGTGTTGTTCAACTCGAAGGTGCCGCGCTACCTCATGCAGCCGGTCGCGGAGCTCATCACGGCGGCCGAGCGGGGATGTCACAGGCTCCGTTGAAAAAGGGTGACGGTGATCCGACCTCGATAGTGTGTCGGGGTCAATCCACTGGCATGGAGGATCACCGTCATGAGCAAGAGTCGCAGAACAGAGACAAGTAGGAAAGCGGAGCGCCAAGAGAACCCGCTCCTGGAGGCAGTGGTAGCGGCGCGATCGGATCTACGAGCGCTGGTCATGGACGCGGGCTTCGGGGTGTTGGGTTCGCTGCTGGAAGAAGACCGGGCGGAGCTCTGCGGAGAGCGCTACGCGCGGTCACAGCAGCGGCGGGCGTACCGACACGGCTACGACGAGGGCTCGCTGGTGATGGGCGGCCGGCGGGTCAAGGTACGCAAGCCGCGGGCTCGGAGCGTCGATGGCCAAGAGCTGCCGCTGCCGCACTGGGAGAGGTTCAAGGCAACAGATCCGCTCGAAGAGCGCGCCGTAGAGCAGATCCTGTGCGGCGTCACGACGCGCAAGTACGAGCGCTCGTTAGAGCAGCTCGACGACGGGCGAGCTTCGTCGGGAACGAGTCGCTCGAGTGTGTCGCGGCGGTTCGTAGCGCGTACAGCCAAGCAGGTGCAGCAGTACCTGGCCCAACCGCTCAATGAAGTGGACCTGCCGGTGCTGGTGATCGACGGCACGCACATGGGCAAGCACTTGTTGGTGATCGCCATGGGCATCGACGCGGACGGCGTCAAGCATGTGCTGGGTGTCGTAGAGGGCACCACGGAGAGCTCCCACGTGTGCCGGTCGCTGCTGCGGCAGTTGATCGAGCGCGGCATGCCCGTCGAACGGGCGCGGTTGGTGGTAATCGATGGCTCCAAGGGCCTCCGTAAAGCAGTGCGCGACACGTTCGGCGAGTGGGCCCTGATCCAGCGCTGCCGTGTCCACAAGATCAAGAATGTATTGGAGCATCTGCCAGGGCATATCCGGCCCTGGTTCGCAGCCAAGATCCGCAAGGCGTGGAAGGCGGAGACGGCCACGGCAGCGACCAAGCAGCTCGACGCCGTGGTCAAGGAGCTGGAGACCGCGGTGCCTGTCAACGCGGATGAGACGGTGGTCACGAGTAATTAGTGAGCATTCTCGAGGGTGGCAGGCTTGTTGATCCAGACGGCGGTGGGGATCGCCGGCGGTCGGGGCGGGTGGTTGACGAAGCGCTCAGGTCGCGCCCGGTAGGCGGCCAGCAGGACTTCGGCACGCCGGTCGCGGGTCTGCTGGGCGAGCCCATACTGCACCGTCGCCGGAGTCATCAGGCCGATGCCCGAGTGGCGATGCTGGTGGTTGTACCAGTGGAAGAACATGCGGCAAAAGAGACGGGCGTGTTCGATCGACTCGAAGCGAGCAGGGAACTCGGGTCGGTACTTGAGCGTCCTGAAGTGGGCCTCCGAGTAGGGATTGTCCGACGAGGTGTAGGGCCGCGAGTGTGTCTTGGTGACCCCGAGATCGGCGAGCAGGAAGGCGACCGGCTTGGAGGTCATCGAGCTGCCGCGGTCGGCGTGGATGGTGAGCTGATCAGGTCCGATGCGTTGCTGGAGCAGCGCCTGGTCGATGAGCTGCTCGGCCAAGGGACCGCTCTCGCGGTGCTGGAGAGTCCAGCCCACCACGTAGCGGCTGAACACGTCGAGGATGACGTACAGGTAGAAGTAGGTCCACTTGGCAGGGCCTCGCAGTTTGGATATGTCCCACGACCACACCTCATTGACTCGCTCGGCGAGCAGCTCGGGCTTGTTGTAGGGCGGGTGCACGAGCTGGTTGCGCCGCTCGCCGCCCTCGCCCTGGGCGGCGAGGATCCGGTACATCGTGCGCTCCGATGCCAGGTAGCGGCCTTCGTCCAGCAGCGTCGCCCATACCTGGGCAGGAGCGCAGTCGACGAAGCGCTCACTATGCAACTCGGCGAGCACCTCGTGACGTTCAGGCTCCGACAGCGCCCTCGCCGGCTTGGGCCGCGGACGGCTCGGTCGGCGCGCAGGCGGCCGACGGCGGCGGTAGATCGTCGCGTGCGAGGCGCCCAGCGTCCGGCACGCCGGGCGAGTCCCGATGATGGGAGTGAGTTGTTCGACGGTCTGCTCGATCATCGCTTGGTAGTCGCGTTGGCGCCCCTGGGCTCGAGCAGCTCTCCCAGAAGCGCGGAGACGTTTCCCTGCACCTCGATTACTCGCCGTGCCTTCTCGAGCTCCGCCTCGGCCCGCTCGGCTCGGCGACGCAGGTTGGCAAGCTGCGCGTCTCGGGGATCGGGCGCCGGCCGGCCGCGTAGCTTAGCCAGCGCCACCAATGCCCCGGCGTCACGCTGCTTGCGCCACACCGACAGATGCGACGAGTACAGCCCCTCGCGCCGCAGCAGCGCGCCGACCTCGCCGGGCTTCGAGCACCCGTCCGCCTCGCGCACCACCCGGACCTTGTACTCGGCGGTGAACTTGCGGCGCCGTGATCGCTCGACCAACTGGGGGTCGGGGGCCGGGACCGCGGGCTCGCGCGACGTCCGCTTTCGGTCGCCTCCGGCTCCCTGCACCGGACGTCCGGTGGCCTCGTGGTCTCCTGCACCGTTGTTGCTCAACTCCGACATTCTTGTGTCTCCGACCTCGCCCTCTTGCTCAGTAATTATCCAACCTCCATCGTCTCACCCCACGTTGGCAGAGAGGGGACGGCTGAGTATTTCGGTGATCGTGATCGGTCATTACGGGAACGTGATCACTGATTACGGTTGATCGTGATCACGCCATCGGAGCGAAGCGACGGATAGATTATCTCCTAGTGGATTGGGAGTGGTCCAGATCGTAGTCGTAGGGGCTGTGGAGCCTGTGCGGCGGCGAAACCGCCCCGCTCAATCCCATCGCAACCCACCCCTTCCCTAACGCAACGACTAGCGGTTTCCGTTCGAAATTGCCGGGCCAGCCGACACATGTCGTGAGGCCTCAAGTCCCTCCACCGATCACTCCGAACATATGATGGTCAGACCCGGCCAGGAGAAAAATCACCCCTAAGCCGTTGGAACAAATAGACTTACAATGGACAAACAGAGTGGTCAATAACGCGTACTTCTATTCTATTCAGTCTATCAACACGTTTAAGATAGGTTTGAGGTGATGAATGGTGTTTCCTAGATCCAAGATGATTTACAACGTGCTCCCGCCGACCTCGGCCATGGCACGTTACGGGGCAGTTCTCCCCACGAAAGGATCCGGATGAACTTCAAGCGCCAAGAAGGCGGTTTCTCTCTCATCGAGCTGCTGATCGTCGTTGCGATCATCGGCATCATCGCGACCATCGCAGTGCCGCAGCTGCTGGACGCAATCGATCGTGCTCGCCAGCGGCGCACCATGGCCGACATGCGCAACATCGCCACGGCCAACGGGACTTACCGAGTCGATCTCGGCACGTATCCGACGGCCCTGGCGAACTTGCAGCCGACCTACATGCAGGTCACGCCGGCCGCCGACGGCTGGGGTACCGCCTGGACGTACGCCGGTGGAGTCACGTACACGCTGACGTCGAACGGTTCCGACGGTGCCACGGGCCCCGCGCCGCCGTCGCCGTGGATCAACGATCCGTACACCTCCGATCTCATCCTGACCAACGGGCAGTTCACGCAGGCTCCGACAGGTCAGTAGGCGCACACCCGCGCGCCCGCTGGGTCGGCGTCGCGTGGCCTTGCCCCGGATCCAGTCGAGCCCCTCCGTGCCCCAAGTGGGGCCTGAGGGGCTCGATCCACGATAGGCGGCGCGTTACGATTGCACTCATGTCTGCGAACTCGCCCACTGAGCTCGACCACCTCGCCCGGCTTGCGGGCATGGAGCGCCTTTCGGAGTCGCTCTCGGATCGCGACGGCGGCACGTTCTTTCAGAAGGACCTCGCCGAGGCCACCGAGCTGGCAACACGCGATCCGCGCTTCGAAGAGCTCGTGGACGGGCTCACGTCGCCGACGTTGGGAGGTCGTCTGGCGGCGATCAACGACTTCTTCAGTCGATTCGATCCGGACGAGCTCTCGGGGATGTCGCTGCCGCCGCACTTGGGCCAGTTGCGCACGATCCATTTGATGTCGCGCTGAGACCACCGCGGCGACGGCCAGATACCGCGGCCCCCGACAGACTAGACGAGCCTTCTGACAGAAGGCGCTACTGCTGGATGGGGCTCAATCGCAGCCAGCCAGGGGGCACGCTACGACGACGCGCGTCTTCGCGAAGATCGCCAACCTCTTGATCGAGATCCGCCAGTTGCTGTTGCACATCTTCGATGCGCTCGCGGGACGTTCCCGTGGAGCGATGTGAGAAGAGAAACGCGCGCTCCTCGCGCCGTAGATCTACCAAGCTGGCCTGCAGCTCGGTACGCTGCAACTCGATCTCCCGCAGTCGGCCCTGCCAGTACTCACGGGTGGTCCCCGCCTCCACCTCCTGGCCCTCAGCATCGGTGGGCTCGCCACCCTCTTCGCCTTCCGTGCCCGTTCCCCCTTCGGAGCCCTCCCCCTCGCCTTCGCCTGCACGAGGAGTGCGCGGAGGTATGGGTGCCACAGGATTGTTTGGCGGTCCTTCCTCATCGTCCTCGACCACGCGGTCGACCAGCGAGAGAGGAATCGAAACCTCTTTGCCGAACTGCGTGAAGACAACGCGATCATCGACGATGCGCGTTTCGGCGGTGCGGATAATGCGCCCGTTCTTCATGTGGATGGTGTCGGCCAGGGTTGCCGACGCCACGCCGAGAAACAGCAGAAGACAGGCAGCGATACGAATGCCGTGTAGCGGTCCCGAGTCCATACGATTAGGCTACCATGGACGCGAGTGGTTTGGATGAATCCATAGCCCTCGTTTCGCGACCCTCGCGCCGGCCACATCGCGATACGCTGGCCCTCTCAATCCGGTGGGCCGTCCCACCCTCACGGTGCCCACTCGCCGACGTGAATCGATGCCGACCGCTGCCGAAACGATGATCGATCGTCCGAGCACGCCAGCCCCTGAAGCCGAGCTCGACCTCGAGAGCGAGCTCGCACGGACCGCCGTCCCACGGATCAGCGTGGTCGTGCCGATGTTCAACGAGCGCGACAACGTGCTGCCGCTGCTCGACGAGATCGGCTCGGCCCTTGATGCAAGCGGTATCACCTACGAGCTCATCTGTGTCGATGACGGCAGCACCGACGGCACTTTTGGCCTGCTCGCCGAGCAGGCCGCGACACTCCCGAAACTCCGGGTGGCCCGCTTTGGTAAGAACTACGGGCAGACCGCGGCGCTTTCGGCCGGCTTTCACATGGCGCGCGCCGACATCATCGTGACGCTCGACGGCGACCTGCAGAACGACCCGCTCGATATCCCGGCGCTGCTGGCGCGCCTCGACGAGGGCTACGACATCGTCAGCGGCTGGCGCAGCAAACGACGAGATCGGTTCATCAATCGAACCCTGCCCTCGCGCATCGCCAACTGGCTGATCTCGCGCATCACCGGGGTCCACCTGCACGACTACGGCTGCACACTCAAGGCTTACCGGAGAGAGGTGCTGGCCCGCTTCGAGCTCTACGGACAACTACATCGCTTCCTTCCCGCCTTGGGAGCCTGGGCCGGTGGCCGAGTGACCGAGCTCGAGGTCAACCACCGGGCACGCGAGCGCGGCACCACGAAGTACGGCATCGGACGCACCTTGACCGTAGTGCTCGATCTACTCACGGTGAAGTTCTTGATGAGCTACGGCGCGCATCCGATTCGCGTGTTCGGGATGTTCGGGATGGGCTCCGTCGGGCTCGGCGCCCTGGCGGCGATTGGCGTTGTGTACATGAAGTTCGGGCTCGAGCCCAGCGTCGACATGACTGGCAACCCGCTGCTGTACCTGTCGATGCTTGGCTCGATTCTCGGAGTGCAGTTCGTGCTCATGGGAATCATCGCGGAGATGCTGACTCGCACCTACCATGAGTCTCAGAACAAGCGGCCATACGTCATCGTTGAGTGGATCAACGAGCCCGCCGAGGCCACCGGCGGATTCGCCAACTAGCAGATTTTCTGACGGGCTCAGGGGTCGACTCGCCGCCTATTGCACCGATTGCACATCGCGACGGACGCCAGCACCGAGCGCGATACGCCGATCGCCGGCCGTAACCAACACAGCGGCGGTCTGCCCCTGAATCCAGAAGACGGCGCCCTGTCCGAGCAGGATAGGCTGCGCCTGGTCGATCGATCGCGGGTCGTGACTATCGCGGCGATCACGGTAGAACAGAACCCTATCCGACAGCCTCCAGCCGTCGGTGCTTCCCTGGTCGATGATCACCACGTCGCCGGCGCCGTAGCCGTCTCGCCTGGAGGAATCCACCCGGCCCGTACGTGCGCCCACCCGCAGCAAGGACTCACCGGAACCGTAGACGACCCGTGCATCGTCGGGCGATGGCACCACGATGCGGTCCGGCTCGAACGTCGGCAACTCGAGCGTCACGGCAACCTGGCCGGTCGGCATCGCGCGGAGTGGGTCACCGATCTCGATCTCGAGGCATGCGCTCTCGATCGCGGCCAGCGCCTGCTCGCCAACAACCTCGAGCAGCCGAACGGTGCCGATCATGTTCAACGCATGCCCTACCCGGCTGCCGGTGAGCGGGTGTTTGACAACCGCATCGACGCGATGGATCTGAAACCGGTCACCCGCTCGCATCTGCTGGCCGGCGGTATCGATGTAGAGATCGTCGCCGGCGGACATCGCCTGCTGCTCCGGCTGTCGCCCGCTGGCAACAACGGCGCCGGTGGGCGAGACCTCTTCGACCACAATGCTGAAACAGGCGGGGCCCTCGTACATCCGGGTATTGGGCAGAGTCTGTGCCTCAACGAAAGTGGCGGACGCGGCGAACAGCAGCAGCGCGCAGAGGCCGAGGATACGTAGAACGGACAACGACCCACTCGCGAGGGCCGTGGAAGCCATCAGAGCTACCGGACTCGCGGGGACAGAGGACTCAACGGGACTTGTGGCGTGGCGCACGGTTCCCCCCTATTGCCAGGGTTACTTCTACGGGTTACCTAACACCGATGTCGGGACTAGTTGCCCGAGTCGGCGGCGCCTCCCTCCTGCAGTCTCTCTTTGGCCGAGGCCACGCGGGCGCAGCTCGGTTGGTCATCGATAAGTTGCTGATAGTAGGAGTTCGCCCTCTCCCGTTGACCCCACTTGCGCAGGGACTCAGCAGCTAGGAATTGTATCTCGCATTTCCACCCGCTGTCCGAATAGTGGCGTAACGCGTACTCACAGCGATTCACCGCGGCACCGTAACGGTCGCGTTCGAACTGCCACTCGGCAACGCGCAACTCGCGCTCGGCCAGACTATCGACGGCTCGCTGGAGATTCTCCCGCGCCGATTCGGCGTAGGAGCTGTTTGGAAAATCCTCCAGAAAGTTGCGCAGCGACTCCATCGCGAGACGTGTGTTGGACTGGTCGCGATCGGGTGACTTCATCAAGCTGACGTAGCTCAGTCCCACCATCAGCTGTGCGTAGTCGACATCGGCGTGCGAAGGATGGTAGGTGCGAAAGTTCTGGAACGCATCGATCGCCAGCATCAGCGTGTCCCGGCGATTCTGCTCGTAGTACGCCCGTCCTAGCCCCAGGCGGGCCTCCGCCAGGTAGGGACTCGTAGGGTAGTTGCGCAGCAGCGTATCGAAGGCGTCGCCGGCCTTGCGCCAGTTCTCCGCCGCGAGCTCCTCTTGGGCCTGTTCAAAAAGAGCCGTGCCGGCAGCGTCGGCCGGAAGGCGGAGATCGCTCCCGCCGCAGGCCACGACAACCGTCAGGGCGAGCCCGATGATGCCCAGCAGAACCGCCGAGGAGAGCTCGAGGCGACTGCGGGGTATCGGTTGATTGCGGTCATAACGTTGCAAGGCGGGCATCCGAGTTTTCACAATCAGCACGATGTGCGACACCAAGGTCGAGTGAACGAGGAACCAGACTCGGTCGCGCTAAGGGTTGGTCTGCAACCACTGCCAGTGTCTGGCGAGGCCGTCCGGGAGCGACGTAGCGGGCGTGAACTGTAGGTCGCGACGCGCCAGCTCAGCGTCGGCGCATGTGTGCAGAACGTCGCCATGCTGAACATCCCGCCGTTGCACGCTTAGCGACCTTCCCGAAACCTGCTCGATGAGCCCGATAAGGCCGTTTACCGTAATCGTGCTACCATCGCCAACATTATATACAGCGCCCGACGCGCCGAGATCTCCGGCACGCGTCACCATCTCTACGACGTCGTCGACGTACGTAAAGTCGCGGGTCTGCTCGCCGTCTCCGAACAGCGTGATCGGCGTGCCGTCGCGCGCGGCGGTCAAGAACCGCTGGATCGCCATATCGGGTCGCTGGCGCGGACCGTAGACCGTAAAGAAGCGCAGGCTCACGGTATGCAAGCCGTAGTTGCGACTGTAGAGGCGCGCCAAGTGCTCGCCAGCCAGCTTCGTCACGCCGTAGGGAGAGAACGGGCGCTCGCGAACCGATTCACGCATCGGCAGGTCGGCGGCGTCACCGTACACCGACGACGAGGAAGCGTAGACGACGCGGGGCACACCTGCCTCTCGACTGGCCTCGAGCACCAGCTGCGTCGCGTAAACGTTGTGATTCGAGTAGTCCTCGAAGCTACCCCCCCACGAGGCGCGCACACCAGGAAGCGCGGCGATATGAAACACGCGATCGACGCCTTCGAGCAGGTGCGGCAGATCGAGGTCCTGGAGATAACCCTCCACCAGCCGGAACCCCTCACGGCTCTCGATTGCCACCAGGTTCGCGCGCTTCTTGGCCTCGGCATAGTTGTCGTAGAAGCCGTCGACCCCGATCACTTCGTGGCCAACGTCGAGGAGCTTTGCCGACAACGTCGATCCGATGAATCCGGCGGCGCCGGTAACCAAGCTTCTCAAGCGATCAGCTCCCCGCCACGGCAGCGGCCCGCAGCTCGTCGCACGCGCGCGCCGCGTCGGACTGGCCGAAAACCGAAGAGCCGGCAACGAAGATCTCGGCGCCGGCGGCCGCGCACGCCCCGGCGTTGGAGCTGTCGACCCCGCCATCCACTTCAATGACGACCTCTTGAAGACCGTGGGCGTCGAGAAACTCGCGCACGTCGGCAATTCTTGCAGGCGCGCTCGCCAAGAACCTCTGTCCACCGAACCCGGGGTTGACGCTCATCACCACGACGAAGTCGCCTGGGCGCAGCACATGCTCAAGGCCCGCAGGTGTTGTTGCCGGATTCAACGCCACTCCGGCTCGAGCGCCGGCATCGCGAATCAGGGCGACGGCACCCTCGAGGTGTCGCGTGGCCTCGGCGTGAATGCTGATCCAGTCGGCGCCCGCTTCTCGGTAGCGCGCGATCCAAAGCTCTGGAGACTCGACCATCAGATGTACATCAAGCGGCTTGTCGGTGCAGGCCCGCAGCCCCTGGGGCACCGCCGGGCCCATCGAGATGTTGGGCACGAAATGGCCATCCATGACATCGACATGGAAAGCGTCAACTCGTGACTCGATGCTGGCTACGGCACTCCGCAGATCAGCAGCGTCGGCAGCCAAGAGCGAGGGTGCGATTACGGGCGCACGTCCGTTGCGCATCAGCGACTCAGGCCGAGCGTCACCCGGGTGCCTTCCGCCACGCGGCGCCCGGGCGCCGGGATTTGCTCCACGACGATCCCCGGCCCGACATTGGCGATGGCCTCGGCGCGGTGCGCTCGCGTAACAACCTCGAAGCCGAGCTGCTCGAGCCGGGCCCGCACCTCGTCGCCACTCCGATGACGTAGGTCGGGCATGACATACGATCGAACCCGTGGGCCGAGTGACGTCAGCAACCGTATCAGCGAGCGCGTGCCGGGAGGCAACTCGGCGGGGTTCGGCTCTTGCGCCACGACCGCGTCGCGTGGGTGCTCGTAGCTGTGAACCGACGCGACGTACGCGATGTCGACGTCCTGCTGGCCGAGCAGGATGACTGCCCGACTGCGGCTGTCGCCAACCATCGACGGCAACTCGTGGGTCGACGGCCCCGACGCCAACATGAGTCGGATCGACCGTACACGCTTGACCGAAGTGCCCGGTCCCGGGTCTTGCCGCGCAACGCTACCGGCCGGCAGCGCCTCGTCGCGCAACGGCTCGGCTTCGATCTCGGCAACCATCCCCGCCTCCTCGAGCCGCCTTACAGCCTCTTCTGGGAGCAGCCCGATCACGTCGGGAACCACATCTGTGCTGCCCGACACGGAGAGACGTACCGCCAACCAGCCGCCCCAGGCAAACATCGGCGCCGACAGGGCCAACACCGCGACGAGCTTCAGCAGCGAGGCTAGCCGCGACGCGCCTGGTGAGCTCGCTGCTCCGGCGCCATCGGAGGTCCGCCCGGCCCGCGGGCCCGGCAGAGAAAGAACCCCTCGCAACCGAGCCCGAGCCCATCGCGTCAGGCGGTCAGGAGACATGCGGTCAGCAGACATGAAGATGCGGTGAACGATGCGAACGGAGCAGAGTCATCGAGCTCTGACGCGCTTCTCGCGGGGTCGACGGCACGGCCCGAGTGTACCACCGCTCAGCACCCCTCTTCGGTACCCGGAGACGCCGTTCGACGCAGGCAGGCGGCGAAGAACCCGTCGAGCTCTGGGTGGTCGGGATAGGTTCTCACGAAGCCGTCAACACCCACGAGCTCCGCGTGAACGGCGCGCTCGCGCAGATCGACGAGCTCGATCCCGGCGACAGCTTGCAGCGCGCTCTGCACCACCTCCTCGTTCTCCTCCGGTTCTGTCGAACAGGTCACGTAGAGGAGCTCGCCGCCGGCGGCTAGAAGCTCGAGGGCGGCGCACAGAATGCCCAGCTGCTTGGCGGCATGACGCTCGAGCGCCGACGACTCGAGTCGCCATTTGATTTCTGGATGCCTGCGAACGGTGCCGATGCCAGAACAAGGAGCATCGACGAGGATGCGCGAGAAGCCCTCGAAGGCCTCCGCGATCGGCACGGTGGCGGTGGATTTCGAGGCAACGGACTCTTCGGGCGGCGCCGAAAGGCCGCGACCCTCACCAAGGCCCGAGGGATCGGGTCGGGATCTGCCGACCGCAGCGCGAACCGAGTGCACTCGCGCGCCAACCCCGGCGCGCCGCGCGGCGTTGTGACAGTGGCGTAGCCGCTCGTGGTTGACGTCGAGGGCCAGCACACGATGCCCCGCTTCGGCCAGCTGTACAGCTTTGCCACCGCGCCCGGCGCACGCGTCGAGTGTCCATTCACCTGCAGCTGGCGGCGCAAGCAGCTCGGTCACGAGCTGTGCCGCCTCAGATCGCGGGCTGAATACCCCCGAATTGTGTACCGGGCTCGCCAGCGCCGCAGCCATGCCGCCGTCGAGCCGTAGTGCGCCGGTCGACCAGGGCGACGGCTCTGCGGTCACCCCAGAGGTTGCGAGCGCGTCGACCAGCGCGGCAACAGAAGCGTCGGCGATGCTGCTGTCGCCCGCGTCGGCTTCGGCGGAAGAGGCAGTGGTGGCGTCAGCGGCGGCCACCTCGGGGTGGATGCGCACCGCCACTACCGGCGGTGCCAGAGCTGCCGCCCACCAGGTCGTCGATCGGTCGACCCCGTACCGATGGTGCCAGCGCTGCGCGAGCCACGTCGGCGTGTCGAGCTGCACGCTCGGGGGTGGGTCCACAGGAGCAACGTGGGCTCCCGTCGACGGCGACGGCGCTCCAGCAGACCGCCCTCTCTTCTCTGCTGCCCGCAGCCAGCTGCGCAGGACGGCGTTGACGAGCCCTGTGGCGCGCCTGGCGCGGCGCTTGAGCGCCTCGACCGTGCGGTCGATAGCTGCGTGCGCCGGTACCGAGTGGAGAAACGAGCATTGATACAGCCCTATCCGCAGCGCCACGCGCACCACGGGATCGAGGCCGGTGAGCGGCCGCGAGCAGAACGGCGCCAGCGACTGATCGAGGCTCCCCTGCCGTCGCAGCGTTCCGTACACGATCTCGGTCACCAACCGCCGATCGCGGCCGTCGAGCGCCGACGAACCTAGAGCCCGATCGAGCTCACGGTCCGAGCGGCCGCCGAGCTCAACCGCCAGCAGTACGTCCAAAGCCAGCAGGCGTGCGCCGAGGCCCGCCGAAAGACCTCGAGTGGGCGACGCGCTACCCGTGGCGGGTAGCGCCGTTGGCTTCGAGGACATCCTCGCGTCAGCTCCAGGTCCAGATCTGGGTCTCAGGCCAACGATTCGGCAACGCCGAGCTCGGCGGTGCTGTCGTTGGTGCCCAACCGATCGCCTACCGAAAGGCGCATGCCGCGTACGACCTCGGCCGCCGGCAGGCGTCTTCGACCGGCCCGCTGCAGCTCGACCAGTTCGAGCAACTCCGTCTTCTCGGCGGAGACCCCTTCGCCGGCGTCTTTCGGCTTCGCCCCGCCACCACACATCACAAGGGGCCTCGGGTCGACCGCCACCAACGTGCCGGATAGGCGCGAAGGAGATGCGCACGCGTTGTCGGCCTCGACTTCGTCGTCCACAAGCACTCGACCATCGCCCGACTCCTCTGCCTCGGCAACACGAACGCCCCACGCCAGCACCCGCTCGCCGCCGCTCGTCGTCCACGCGCCCGGCCATGGCTGCATGGCGCGAACGTGGCGCTCGATGTGTGGGGCGGGCAAACGCCAGTCAATCTCGCCGTCCTGCTTGCGCGCCAGCCGAGTCATGGTGGCCTGCCGCTCGTCCTGGGGCTGCGGCACGATCTCGCCGAGCTCGAGTTGCCGCAAAGTCCCGAGCATCAGCTCGCCTCCCATTTGGGCGAGTTGTTCGCTCAGCGTTCCTGTGGTCGCGTCGGGACCGATGACGATCCGACGCTGTTCCAGGATCGCACCCGTATCCAGGCCTTCATCCATGAGCATTGTGGTGACGCCTGTCTCGCTGTCGCCGGCGAGGATCGCAGCGGCGATCGGACTCGCCCCGCGATGCCGCGGCAACAGCGAGGCGTGCAGATTCACACACCCGAGCCGCGGAATTCGCAAGATCTCCGGCGGCAGGATGAGCCCGTAGGACACCACGACAATCGCGTCGGGCTCGTAGGCGGCCAGACATTGCTGGGCCTCAGTCGTGCGCAGTGTCGACGGCTGTTCAACCACAATCCCGGCCGACAGCGCGCAGCGCTTGGTGGCAGATGAAGTCGTTTTGCGACCTCGTCCGCTCGGCTTGTCGGGCCTCGTAACGACGGCGGCCACCTCGTGTCGCTCGAGCAGCGCGCGGAGGGTCGGAACGGAGAACTCGGGCGTACCCAGAAAGAGGAGTCGCAAGCGTTCTACCACTCGCCCGCGCGGATCTTCCTGTCGATCTTGCGGAGCGCCAGATCTCGCTTGAGTGGGCTAACGCGATCGATGAACAGCACGCCATCGAGGTGGTCGATCTCGTGGCGCAGGCAGCGCGCAAGCAGCTCGTCCGCCTCGATGCGGTACGGCTCGCCGTCGAGGTCGAAGGCCTCGACCACGACGCGTTGCGGGCGGGTCACCGCCAGCGTGAGCTCCGGAAACGACAAGCATCCCTCGTCGTCGCGCTCACGGCCGCTCTCCTCGACGACGGTCGGATTGACGAGCACAAACAGTTCGTCGTTCTCCTCCCCCACCGAGAGATCCACGACGGCAAGGCGCTCCGTCCGGCCCACCTGAGGCGCGGCGAGGCCAACCCCTGGGGCCGCGTGCATGGTCTCGATCAGATCGGCCGCCAGGCGGCGGAGCTCCTCGTCGAAGCGTTCGACCGGCTCGCATGGCGTCGTCAAGCGAGCGTCTGGGAATTTGACAATCGAAAGGATGGCCATCGTACGCAGAATGAGGTCGGCGGTGCGGAGTCGTTGCTCGCGGCGGGCGCCGGTGAATTGGCGGAAACCTGTTGCCGAGTTGAACGCGGATCGAGCGTGGGGTCGGCCGGGCAACAGATGCCGACGCGTCGCTCATGACGCATCAGGATAGCATCGCCAGATGCGTCTCAAACTCACACTCGCGTACGTGGGAACGGCGTTCTCCGGGTGGCAGCGGCAGCCCGCCGTACGAACCGTACAGGGGGTACTCGAGGAGGCGGCCAGCTCCATCCTCCAGGAACCCGCTCTGATCGTGGCGGCCGGACGCACCGACGCCGGTGTGCATGCCGAAGGCCAGGTCGCCCACGTGGATGTGCCCGACCGGCTGACGCTGGCCGCGTGGAGAAAAGCACTCAACGCACGCCTGCCCTGGGACGTCCGGGTTCTGGAGGCTCAGTCCGAGGAGGCTGCTTTCCACGCGCGCTATGGCGCTGTTCGCAAGCACTACGTCTATAGCCTCGACCCCGCCACGATCGCCTCTCCATTTCGAGCACCGTACGCCTGGCATCAGCCACGCCCGCTCGCACTCGGTGCCATGCGAGAGGCTGCCGGCCACCTGTGCGGGATCGTTGACATGGCGGCGTTCGCAACCTGTCCGAATCCCGGAAAAACCAAGCGCCACATCGACTCGGTCGAGATCCTCACCGGCGCGGGGGAAAGCGACCTAATCCGCGTGTCGGTAGTCGGACGGAGCTTCCTGCGGCGTGTCGTGCGCGGCATCGTCGGCACACTCGTCGAAGTGGGCTACGGCGTCCGGACCCCGGAGACACTCGCCGAGCTGGCGCGAAACGGCGACCGCCAGCGGGCGGGCACCACGGCGCCCGCACACGGGCTCTGCCTCATGCGCGTCGACTACTAGCGGCCCCGTCACAGCATCAACCACGGCATCGCGTTCGCGTACACTGGCCGACCAAGCGCTTTCGATCTCCAGACCGGACCCGCAGATGCACGTCCTTGTTACGGGTGGCGCCGGCTACGTCGGCAGCAACATCGTCCATACGCTGATCAGTGGAGGCCATAGGGTCACGGTGGTCGACGATCTTTCGTCGGGGCATCGCGACTCGCTGTCCGAGCAGGCGAGACTCGTCGTTGGCAGCTGCGGCGACGTGGCGCTGCTGCGCGGCCTGTCGTCGGATCGGCCTGACGGCGTCATGCACATGGCCGCCAAGTGCTCGGTGGGCGAATCCATGGAATCGCCGTCCACCTACTACGCCACCAACGTCGTCGACAGCCTGGCGTTGCTCGACTGGATGGTCGAGGTCTCGGTTCCGTGGGTGATCCACTCCTCGACCTGCGCCGTCTACGGCCCGGTTGAGGGTCAACAACCGCTCGACGAAACCGCGTGCCCGCGGCCCATGAACGCGTACGGGGCCACGAAGCTCGCCGTCGATCGGGCGATACGTTTCTACAGCGAAGCGTACGGCCTGCGCGGAACCTGCCTGCGTTACTTCAACGCCGCCGGCGCAGGCAACGAGGGTCGCCTCGGCGAGGACAAGACGCCGGCCAGCAACCTGATTCCCGCGGTCCTGACCGTGGCTCTCGGGCAGCGCCAAGCCCTCAAGATCTTCGGCAGCGACTTCGACACGCCCGACGGCACCGGTGTGCGCGACTACGTCCATGTGTCCGATCTCGCCGACGCCCACGTGCTGGCTATGATGTCTCTCGTCGGCGGGGACGGAACCGGGAACGACTGGCACGTCTTCAACCTCGGGACGGGCGCCGGCAGTAGCGTGCTCGAGGTCGTGGAGATGGCGCGGCAAGTCACCGGACACGCCATCCCCACGGAGCTCGTCGCCCCGCGAGCCGGCGATCCCCCCTTCCTCACGTCAGGAAGCACACGCGCTGCCGAGCAGCTCGGCTGGAGGCCGTCGCGCTCGGACCTCCGCACGGTCATCGAAGACGCCTGGCGCTGGCACCACGACCGGCCCGGCGGCTACGGGGCTTCCACGCTCGAAACCGGTGGTGGCAGCAGCCGCGAACGAGGCTCGTCCTAGTGCTACACGAGATCGGCTGCCCATGACACGCATTGTCACGGCGGCGGTGCTGATCGCCATTGCCGCCGGTGCGTTGCTCGGCCCAACGTGGCTGTTCTTCGCGGTCGTGCTGCTGGTTGCAGCCGGCGCATGGAACGAGTTCGCGAACCTGGCTGCATCGGCCGGAGCGCGACCGTTCAAAGGGTTCGGCCTCGTGCTCGCCGTGGGCTGCGCCGCTTCGTTCCGAACCCCTGAGGTGACGCCGCTCGTTGTCGGCGGCGCATTCCTTCTGGGCTCGGTGATGGCCATCGTCGCCAGCGTGGTGAAGGACGGCTCAGCAGTGCGGACCCTGCAAGCGGTAGCCGCGACCATCGGCGGGTGCATTTGGATCGGCGTCATGCTCGGGGCGCAGATCGGCATACGTCAGTACGCCCACGGCGTTGTCTGGCTCAGCTTCGTCTGGATCACGGTTGCCGCCGGCGACATCGGTGCGTACTACGGCGGCAAGCAGTTCGGGCGCACGCCGCTGGCGCCCACGCTATCCCCCAAGAAGACCCGTGCCGGCGCAGTTGCCGGCCTTCTGATGAGCGCCGCAGCCGGCGAGCTGATCGCCACTCTCGCCGATTTCTCATCGCTGGGGTTGGGAGTCGGTGTGGGAGCGGGCCTCGGGGCCGCTCTGGGTGCCATCGGGCAATGCGGCGACCTGATGGAGTCGGCTCTCAAGCGTGCGGCCGCCACGAAAGACTCCTCCAACCTTCTCCCGGGACACGGCGGGATCTTTGACCGGATCGACGGCCAACTGCCGGCGGGACTCGCGCTTTATCTGTTGCTGACCTCGAGCGTCTTCTACTGAAGTAACCCGACCTACTCGAGCTCTGCTGCCCGTTCGCGCTCGCGGGCGCTCCGCCCGCCAAGCCTTCACCGCCGGTGGCCAGCAGCCGCGAGCGCACCGCCGCCAACGGCTGCTACAGTTGTCCTACCGTCGATTCCGAGCTTCCCCCGCTTCCGAGATGACCATGTTCGACGTCCTCACCAACATTCTGGCGCTGCTCTTCGTTCTCGGCGTGATGATCTTCATCCACGAGTTCGGCCACTTCGCCATGGCGAAGGCGTTCGGCATCGGGGTCGAGGTCTTTTCGCTCGGGTTCGGCAAGAGGGTGGCCGGTTTCAAGCGCGGCGACACCGACTACCGGCTCAGCGCGTTGCCGCTCGGCGGCTACGTGAAGATGGTGGGTGAGAACCCCGACGAGAAGCTGCGCGGCGCCGACAACGAGTACCTGGGCAAGCCCAAATGGCAGCGCTTCTTGGTGCTGGTGATGGGCCCGGCGATGAACGTGGTGCTCGCCTACGTGCTTTTCACGAGCGTCTATGTGGTGGGCATCCGAGTCCCGGCGGAAGCCGACGACCCGGTCACGATCGGCCTCATCGAGGCCGACACCGCGGCGGCCAGCGCTGGCTTGCGAGCAGGCGATCGTGTGGTCACGATCAACAACGAGATCGTGCCGAACTGGGAACAGTTCCGGTTGCAGATCCTGATCTCGGCCAACGAAGAGCTACTGTTCGGAATCGAGCGCGGCAGCCAGCGCCTCAGTATCCCCATCACGCCGCGCGAAAGTGACGCCCGCTCGCGCGCCGGGTACATCGGCGTTGCCCCGCCGCTGGCGCCGCAGGTAGGCCTTGTAGAGGAGGGCGGCATCGCCGAAGCGGCGGGACTGCAGCCCGGCGATCTCATCGTGGCCGTCGACGGCGAGGCGGTAAGCCACTTCAACCGCATGGCAGAGGCCCTGATCGAGCGCGCCGACATGCTCACAGCGCTGACGGTGGAACGCGGCGGCGAAACGTTCGAGACGTCGCTCACACCGCAAACCGACGATGCGGGGATCGTCACGGTCGGCTTCGGCGCCGACGCGGCGCTCCTCAGCAAGATCCGCCGCTACGGGTTCGGCGAAGCACTCGTTCGCGCCGGCTCCGAGCTGCGCCGGCAGACGCTGTTCGTGGGCGAGGTCGTCGGTCGCCTGTTCACCGGACGCATGTCGGTGCGCACACTTTCGGGACCCATCGAAATCGCGCGATTCTCCGGCGCGGTCGCTCGGACCGGGTCACCGACGGCCCTGCTTTCGTTCATGGCGATGATCAGCCTGCAGCTCGGCCTGCTGAATCTGTTGCCGATCCCTGTGCTCGATGGCGGCCAGATCGCCATGATCCTGTTCGAGGGCGTGATCCGCCGAGACCTGAGCATGAAGGTCAAGGAACGCATCATGAACGTGGGGCTGATCATGCTGGTGTCGCTGATGGTGGTGGTCCTGACGCTGGACATCACCAAGATCATCCCGGCGTCGTGGCTCGAATACCTTCCGTTCTAGCGGCATACCTGATGCATGGGCTCCGAATCCATGGGCTCCGAGCGTCCGGCTCGGGTCTGGCCTGCGAAACGTCACCTACCTAGGAGAAGAACGGATGGACGTACGCGTTGAGCATCGCCCCGCCTACGCCCTCGGCATCGTCGAGCTCGGTGCCGGGGAGTCGATCCGAGCGGAGACAGGCGCCATGGTGTCGATGAGCTCCAACATCGAGGTCACGAGCGGAGTGCAAGGCGGGCTGCTGAAGTCGGCCATGCGCAAGGTGCTCGGCGGCGAGTCGTTCTTCGTCAATACCTTCACGGCGCAGGGCTCGCCGGGGCACGTAACACTGGCCCCGAGCCTTCCGGGCGACGTCACCGAGCTCGTGCTCGACGGCGACCTCTATGTCCAATCCGGATCGTACCTGGCCGGCGACGCCGGAGTGGAGATCGACCTCAAGTGGGGTGGCCGTCGTCGGATTGTCCTTGCCGGTTCATTCAAAATGATGTATTAATTCATCAATATGGTGATTTTACGCCGTTTTGATGTATATAAGCATCATGTTGACATCCGACACTGAGGTACTCGTCGAGCTCGGGCGCCGGCTGCGCGCGCTGCGCAAGGCCCGGCGGTTGACGTTGGCCGAAGTCGCCGAGCGTGCGGCGCTCGACCGCACCACGGTGGGGCGGGCCGAGCGCGGTGACAACCCGACGCTGCTGACGCTGGTACGCCTGTTGCGGGTGTACGGCCGCGTGGGGGCACTCGAGGACTTCCTGCGTGAGCCCGAGATCTCGCCCATGCAGATCCTCCGAGAATCGCGCAGCCGCCGGGGCCGGCGTTGAGCCCCGACTTCGCGCACGCCGAGGTCAGGCTCTGGGACCGCACGGTCGGCGCGCTCGTCGAAACCGATACGGGGCGAGTCGTCTTCGAGTACGACCCCGAGTTCACCCGCTCCGGGCTCGAGATCTCCCCTATCCACCTGCCGCTCGAGCGCCGCGGCCCGATTGTCTTCGACGAGCTGCGCGCCAAGCCCGCCTTCGACGGCTTGCCCGGTGTGGTGGCCGACGCGCTGCCCGACGCCTTCGGGAACCGCGTGATCCGCGCCTACTTCGGTGCCCGGGGCCACGCCGAGCGCGCACTGAGCCCGGTGCAGCGGCTCCTTTACATCGGCGAACGCGCGATCGGCGCGCTCACCTTCCATCCTGCCGAGCAGTTCCCGTCGTCGCCCGCCGATATGGAGTCGCTCGAGATTGCCGCGCTGGTGCGCGACGCACGACGCCTGCTCGAAGAGGTCGACGGCACACCCGAGATCGCCGTGCCCGAGATCTACCGCGTCGGTTCTTCGGCGGGCGGCATGCGTCCCAAGGCCGTCGTGCTGCATGATCCCGTCGCCAGCACCGTGCGCTCCGCCTACGCGACGCCTCGCCCCGGCGAGGTTCCCACGATCCTCAAGTTCGACGGCGTCGGCCCTAGCTCGGGACTGTCGGGACTCTCGGGGCTCGCCGGAACCTCGGTCCCGGCCGACTCCACCGCATCGAGCTCGAACGGCGGGGACGTGCTGAGCGCCCCCCAGCCCTTCAACCGAGTCGAGGTCGTCTACGCTCAGCTCGCCCGCGCCGCCGGCATCGACATGGCCGACGTCCAGGTCCTGCACGCCGGCGAGCATCGTCACCTGCTGATCCGCCGATTCGACCTCGAGGAACCCGCCGGCGCGACCGGGACCGGGACCGAGACCAAGACCGACATAAGGCGCCTTCACCAACACACCCTCGGCGGCGCCCTCCACGTCGACTACAACGACCCCGGCGCCAGCTCCTACGAGGAGTACCTGCGCACCATCCTCCGGCTCGGTATGCCGCCGGCCGCCGTGCAAGAGGGCTTCCGCCGCATGGCCTTCAACGTCATGGCGATCAACCAGGACGACCACGTCAAGAACCTGTCGTTCCACATGGCTCCCGACGGGAACTGGCGGCTCACACCCGCCTACGACGTGACTTTCGCCCGCGGCCAGGGCTTCACCAAGCGCCATCAGATGCGGATCAACGACAAGGTCGCCGGCATCACTCGGGCCGACCTGCTTGCCGTCGCACACACCTTCGCGATCAAGCGGCCCGAGCGCATCCTTCAGCACATCGACGACGCGCTCGACGGGTGGGATGCCGAATCACGGCGACACGAGGTGCCCGAGGCGGTTCGCGTGGAGGTCGGCACCTCCTTGCGGCAGCGGCGCCAGGAACTGGCCTGACGACCGCACGGTGACGTCTCCTATTGTCGGAGGCTCTTCGGGTAGTTTGTTCAGTCATTCACGAGAAGGTAAAACGCGCGCATCTCATTGCGAGCCGAGTGGCGACGTATTCGGCGGGTTTCGCGCCCGGCAACACCACCTGCCGCTCGATCTACACGGCAAGGGCAAGGGATCGCGCGCCAGGGAGTTCGACATCCGTTGGGCGGTCTGAGCGCGAGCTCAGCGGATAACGATGATCTTCTCGTCGACGGGACTGAGGTATTCGACACCGAGGCTGGTGACGATCGCGTTGTCCTCGAAGTTGATGCGCAGCCGCCGGTTCCACTCGGGGACCCAGGTATTGAGCTCGAACTCCAGCGCGAAGATGTAGTTTGGCTGCACCAAGATGGCGGCTGTCGTCGAGCGCCACGGCGCCATCGAGGGCCCTGCCGTCGCATCGCCGACGCTGGTGTTGCCGGTGGCGTGAAAGTCGATCGAGAAGCCTGACCGCGAGTCGTCTCCTAAGGCTCTCACGAGGTCTCGGTATTGCGAGGTTCTGTCGTCGGAAGGTGTGTACACGTAGCCAGCCGCTTCCAAGGCGGCGACCATCCTCTCGAGCGACTCTCCCGCCGTCCGGCCGACCTCCAATGTGCGCCGCAGAACCTCGCGAGCCCGCATGCCGCGCTCCCAGGCGAGCTTCAAGCCGTCGGGAACGTCCGACTCACCCGTGTCCAGGATGTAGGCATGCCGTTTGATGTCGGTACCGAAGTTCAGGTAGCCAATTCCCATGTCCCAAGAAAGAAACGCGCCGCGCCGATAGACGCCGTTCGTTGCCGCCTCGTACGACGGCCCGATTCCCCTCTCGAGTAGCCGATCGGCGGCCCACCAGCCCACGACCTCGGGCGTCGTGATCCCGGGCTCGATGCGCCGCAGCGCCGCCTCCATGACCTGCCGCTGGATCTCGAGGGCGTCGGCGAAAGCGACGATCTCGCTCTGCACCCGGCGCACGCGGAAGTCGGTGATCACGTCCGCCGCGGAGACCATGCGGCCGCTATAGCGCTCGCCCAACGTCTCCGTTAGCTTCACGTAGGCGACGTGAGATATGCCGTTCGCGATGGGCAGCGTCGTCGAGTAGTTGACGGCGATGACCTCGGGATCGCGCTCTTCGACCAACCTGCGCAGGTCGTCGCCCGAGCCGTTCGCGTCGTAGAGGCCGTCGGAATCCTCGCCACCCAAGATGATCCGCTCGATGCGGTCGCCGCCCCGGTCGGTGAACACGTAGTAGCCGTACGGCTCCCACGCCCGGTACTCGAACCATCCCCCGAGGTCCAGCGCGAGCGGATCCTTGTTGGCGCTCTGGACGACGTGGATCCACATGTCGACGCCGTTGTCCCGCATGGCGCCGGGCAGGATCAGGTCCATCTTCTCGGTGCGTATGAGCCGCATGAGCTCGTACGCCTGCCGCGCCCGCTGTACGGAGGCGTTGGCCGGAGGAGAGATCGCCAGCAGAGCCCAGAGCAGAAGCAGCGCGCTCCGGCTCACAGCCCGTCGCGCGGCGCGGAGTTGTGTCATCGATGCGCCGCAGCGCCGCCTCCATGACCTGCCGCCAGCGACGAGCTGCTCGACGATCTTGCAAGTGCCGCGGGAGGTACCGATCATGTGCTCCATCCTGCAGAGAGGGACCGCGTCGAGACCCTAGACTCTGCTCCCACGCCGATCAACAGCCGCGCCCGCGACACCAATCGACCGGCTCCGCCGAGCCGGTCAGCCGTGACGACCGAGCCGCGCCAAGCTCTGACGCCTGAGCCTGAGCGGAACTCCTGATAGCTTGCAGTCTATGGCGCTACTCTCGAAGTCCACCGCGTGCTGTCTCGTTCTTTTTGCACTGCCGTTGCGGGTGCAGAATCCCGAGACGGTGAATCCCGGCACCGTGCTGCCGGATGATTCGGTGGTGCTCGAGAACCTGATCCGTCACCGCAAGTTCGATGAAGTCCTGCCGCGCGTCATGCGGGACAACGACATCGACATGTGGATTCATGTCGTGCGGCCGTGGACGCCCGACCCTCTGGCCTTCGAGCTCGGCAGCGACGCCGGGATCTTCATCTTCTCCGACCAGCCCAGCGAAGATCGAGTCGAGCGAGCCGTGTTCGCCGGCTACGTCGCCGACGTCGAGGCCTATGACATCGGCGCGCGGCCGCGCGCAGAGCTACCGACCTTCGTCGACGGCGTCATCACCGAGCAGCCCGGAGGCGATGAGACCGACTATCTCGAGACTCGCTTCGACGGCGTGGGGGAGTTCGTCGCTGACCGCGACCCACGCCGCATCGGGGTGAACTACTCGGAGGCGCTCGGGCTCTCGGCCGCGGCGGAGCGTGCGCCCCTGACCGACGGCCTGTCCCACACCGATTACAGCCTCCTGATGGATGAGCTCGGCGACACCTACGCCGGGCGCGTGGTCTCCGCCGAGCACCTGATCCTCGACTACCTGGCAGGTCGCGTCGATGAGGAGATCGAGCTCTATCGCCAGTTCGGGCTCATCGCTGCCGCTAACCTCGATCGCGAGTTCGGCAGCGTCGTGCCGGGAGTTACCAAGCTCAGCGAGCTGGAGGGCAACGTCTTCCGTCGCGATCCCGACGGCGTCGAGTTCCACGCCGACGATTCGCAGCCGTACGTCCTGCAACCGGGCGACGTCTTCACGATTCTGCACGGCGCCGGCAATCGGATCTTCTCGTCGGACCTCGGTGGCAACGCCTACCTGCTGCGCGAGGGCGAAACCGAAGCGCCGCCGGAGATCGAGCAGATCTGGCAAGCCGCGCTCGAGACCCGCCAGATCCTGCTCAACAACATCGTCGCCGGGCGCTCCGCCGGCGAGACTCTCAACCTATTGAGTCGCAGGATCGAGGAAGCCGGCTACTACTACAACCCCGTCGACCAGTACGACGCGAGTGCCGACCCGACCAAGACGCAGGTCCACCTCGATGTCCACGCCGTGGGAAGAAGCGGCCTGGTGGCTCCGAGGATCTCTCCACTCGGCTCCGACTGGGAACGCGAGATGACGATCCCGATGCTGCACACCTTCACGTTCGAGTACATGATCCACATGCCAGTGCTCGAGTGGGGAAAGGGAAAGCACATCTACATCGCCTTCCACGACGGTGCGGTCGTCACGGAAGACGGCGTCGTGTTCCCGTATCCGCCAGACCCGGGAATAAGGCTCATCCACTGACGTGAATGAAGCGCCGGCTAGTGCATCCCGCCCCGAGAAGTGAAACGCCAACTCCACCGCCGCCGTCTCCGGGACGCCCTCGGCGACTGGGATGCCGAAGCCCGGCGACACGAGGTTCCCGAGGCCGTCCGTACCGAGGTCGGCGCTGCGCTGCAACAGCGGCGCCGGGAACTGGCCTGACGACCGCACCGTGAGCACGAGCCGGGAGACACGCTGACGTCGCCGGTCAGCAGTGCACTTGACCGTCCGATGGCGCGCTACGCATATTGAGTGCCACCGCGCCCTTTGAAACCGAATCCCTCTGAAGCGACCGTATGTTTGAACGCCCAAGACTGTCCGTACTGGCGGTGGCGGTCGCGATGGTCGCAGCGGCGGGATGCTCTGCGAACGGGCCCACGGGGCCTGGCCCATTGATCGTCAGTTTCGCGGGCCTCGCGATCGGAGACCAGATCTCGCTCGGCACCGTCGATGCGACACTGCGCTTCAAGGATGTGCTCGGCGACTCCCGATGCCCCGAAGATGCTACGTGCGTTTGGGAAGGGAATGCGCGAGTGGCCCTTGCTCTGGTTGAGGCTTCCGGGCGGGTAACACTCTTCAACCTCGATACTTCTCCGAACGGGCCCGACGCGCAGCTGCGCTTTGTCTATCGAGGCCTCGAGATCTCCATCGCGCGGCTTCTGCCGGCGACACGAACGGACCGGGTTATCAACCCGGGAGAATATCGGCTCGACGTAGCGACTCGCGGCTAGGTTGGCAGCCGTCATCGGACGGCCGGTCCGCCGGCGAAAGCCACCGTCCACGACTGCCGCTCGCCATCGAAGTCGTGCGGCTCCGGCCGGTTGGTGAGTATCCCGCGCGGAATCAAGACGCCTTCGCAAGCGGCGCAGCTGGATCGCGTATGCGACCGACGGGCTTGATCGTTCCTCGGCAAGCGAGCTGCCGATCAAAGATCCTCGCCCGTAGCCAACTTCCAGAGCGTCCGAACCTCGTCGTCGCGTCCGGTCATCTCCCAACGCACCAGCGTCAGCGGCAGCATGCCACGCGCCAGGATGTCGTCGTGGAAGGCGCCGAGGTCGAAGTCGTCGCCGAGCTCGATGGCTCGTTCCGAAAGCAGTTTCTCGATCTGGATCTTGCCGATGATGTAGCCGGAGCCGCTGCCGGGACGCCTCAGGTAGCCCTCGAGGTCGTAGCGTCCCAGGTTCTCCTCCATGAAGGGCACGTAGTCGATCATGTAGCGATTGGCTTCGTCGAGGCTCATGTCGCCGGCATGCATGCGCGTCTCGGCGTAGATGCGACTCGCGCGCTTCATGAGGGCCACGTAGAAGAGCTCGTCGGCGCGCGGCACTTCCTGTGTCAGCCCGGCCAGCAGGAACATCTCCTCGAGGTAGGTCGCCCAACCCTCGGCTCGTGAGCTGTCGCCGTAGCTGCGACGGATCGGATCGTCGACGCCGAGAGCCATGAGGCCGTCGAACCGGTGACCCGGAATCGAAGCGTGGATGTGGTTGTTGAAGGTGTTGCGGAACTGGATCTCTTCCCAGAAGTGCCGATCGGTGAGCGCGCGCGGGCTCCAGAAGGTGTCGGTGTCGAAGGACTCGGGTAGATCCTCGGGCCAGGTCAACAGGTTTTGGTCGTCGACCATGCCGCGGATCTGCCGCTCCGCCTCGCGCGTGCGCGCCTCGTGCTCCTCGGCACTGCGAGTGAGCGGCAGGTCGGGAAGCTCGCGGTTGCGGTTGCGCACCGTCTCGTAGGCCGCCCGGAAACGGTGGAACTTGCGCTCTCCCAGCACCGCCATCTGATCGACGGTGTAGGGCAGCAGGCGAACGCGCCGAAAGTACCACTCCAGATTCTCACTGCCGATGCCGGCCGACGGCCGCATGGCCGGAAGCCCAGCGGCGAGCCAGTCGTGATAGCCAATCACCGCCTCGTGCGCCGCCTCGCAATCGCGCGAGCTCTCCGGCTGGACCGCGGCCACGCGGTCGCACAAATCGGCGTACCAACCGATAGTCCCGGCCGGCGGCGTCTCGCGGTAGGGTTGCCCCTGCCCGACACCGTCGAAGTTCTGCAAATGGAAGAGCGCCAACCGAGCCAGCTCGCCCAACGGCTCGGTGAGTCGTTCCTCGGCCGCCGCGAGCGTTGCGGGCACGGCCCTGAGTTGCATCGCCCACCGTTCCGCCGCCTCGGTGGACAGCGGCAGCTCAACGTAGGGCACTCGGCGCACCAGGTCGAGCGTGTGGATCGGGTCGCGCTTCCACGGTTGCGTCACTCGATGCTCGAACTCCAGCGTGTTCAGGCGCGCCCACACAAGCAGGTAGTCGACCTTGCCCGCGGTCGACCAGGCCGAGGCGTCGATCGCCTCCCAGCGCCCACGCGCCGCCGCGACCGCCGCGACGCGCTCGGCAATCGCGTCCGCGTGGTACTGCGGCACACCGTCAAGTCGCGCTGGCTGTCGCAGCTCACGGAGCTCGCCGTCGAGCATCACCAGCTCATCCCAGCCGACGTCCTGCAGCGCCAGGGCCGCCGTGCTCATCGAGACAATCACCAGAGCTATGAGCCCCGGAACGGCACGTGTCGTGATCGGGTGCGTGGCGCGGGTCATCGGCTCGTTCCTTCCGTGCGCAGGTATCTCGTGTACCAGCTCAGCCATGTCAGTTCTTCAGATGTCGATCGAAAAAGTCCACCATCTTGCGGAAGGCAAAACGCGTCTGCGCCAGCCCTTCGTTGTCCCAACCGTGGGCGGAGTTCGGCAGCGTAACGAAATCGACATTCTTGCCGAGCATTAACAATCTCTGCACGAGCGTCACGGAGTCTTTGTACAGCACTACTCGGTCACGCATGCCATGGATAATCATCAGCGGATCTTCCAAACCATCGGCGTGCAGGAACGCCGACGAGTCGGTGTACTCCTCCGGCTGATCCTCGGGCCGCATCATCACCGCCATCTGCCCGGTGAGGGCATGCCAGACGTTGGTGGCCGGCGCGCCGGCGATGCCCGCGGCGTACAAGCCCGGCTTGCGGAACAGCGACATCGCGGTCATCAGCCCGCCGTAGCTCGACCCCCAGATGCCGACCCGATTCATGTCGACGTATCCAAGCGTCTGCAAGAAACGCACGCCGCTCTCGAGGTCCTCGATATCGATACCGCCATAGTCGAGCCGGATGCCGCGACGATGCTCGCGGCCGCGCCCCAGCTGCCGCGCATGTCGACATTGAGCAGGACGTACCCCTGCTGGGCGAGGTACTGATCGAGGCCCCAGGTAGGGTGCGCCGTGCGCCCACCCCACTGGTTACGGACGCTGTCGGTATAGACCGAACCGAGAATCGCTGAGTATCTGCGGTTGGCATCGAAGTCAGGCGGTAGCGTCAGTCGAGCGTGTAGCGTCGAGCCATCGACGTGGCTGCGGAAAGAGACGTAGCTCGGCGTGACCCAGCGGTAGCGACCGAACTCCGGCAACGGCGAATGTGTGACGGTGCGCTCGGTGTCTTCGGTGCGCTCGCCAACCAGCGACGTCAACAACAGGTCGGGCGGTGAGTCGTCGCTCGAGTGGGCGACTGCTGCCCAGTGTCCGTCGGGTGAGATTACCGGTGCATGGCTGCCAGTACGCTGGCTGAGCTGGGTCAGCTCGCCTACCGAGGCCGAGTCCCCAACCCGGAACAGGTGGCGCTCCTCAGCCCGACCGTGATTGCCGACCACGACCAGGCCACTGTCGACCGGGCGCATCTCGACCACGGCCCAGTCGCCGCCGGTCAGCCTCCGCGGCGCCGCCGTGGGGCGCGCCGGATCTACCGACCAGACGTGATAGTCCTCCTCACGATCCGACAGGAAGTACAGCCGGCTCGAGTCGCTCGCCCATGCGATGCGCCAAAAGTAGAAGGTCTCGTTCTCGTCGTCCCGATCGCGCGCCACGATCCTGACGGCCGGCGCTTGGCTCGTTGCGTCGGCGACGTAGACGCGCCGGTCCTTGGCGTACAGGTCGCTCGTGTCGATCGCCAGCGACGCACCGTGCGGCGACCACGTGTAGCTCAGCAACAGGTCGGGCGCTGGGTCGGCCAGCTCCAGCCACTCGATCGACGCAGAGGCGCCGCGCGATACGTCGACCAACCCGATCCGCCGCCGTGGCGCCGGATCGCCCGGATAGGCACGCCGCAGGCGCACCATCACCGGCTCGTCGCCCAGGTAGTCGGGAATTCCTCGCTCCGGCACCGCGCGACTATCGACCTCCTCAACCGCCAACTGCGAGCCGTCGGGCGGCCACAGAAAGCTCCCGACGCGAATTCCGTCGGCCGCCAACGACGTCACCCGCGTGGCCGCCACTGAGACGCCACTGCCCGCCGGCAACGTCCAAACATCACCGCCCCTCATGAAGGCCAGGCGTCTCCCGTCCGACGAGTAGGCCGCACCCGACTCAGGTTGCGGGGTCTCGGTTATCGGCACTGGCTGCTGCCCGAGCACCACGCGCCAGAGATCGCCACGGAAGCTCACCAATAGATGGCGCCCGCCAGGATGCCAGATCGCCGACGCCGCACCGCCGTCACGCTCGACGCGCTCCGCCGCCCGGGCGATCTCGAACGGATCGTCCGACTCGGCGTCGGCCGTGGGTTTCGGCATCATGGTGGCGCGCATTGGAGTCAGCTCGGCATCACCGATGTCGACCACCCAAACGTCGCGGAAGCTCTCGCCGCGATCGTTCCAGAGAAACGCCAAGCGCTCGGAGTCCGCCGACCAGGAAGACCCACGCGGCGCGGTGCCGATGAGGCTGGGCAGCGAGTACAACCGCTCCAGCGTGAGTCGACGCGGCTCGTCCTGGGCGGCTGCCGAAACCGCAGCCACCGGCCGGACCGACGGTGCCAAGGTGCCGCACGCGAGCGTCGCCACCACGAGTACACGCAGCTTGCCGCCCATGGCAGCTCGTCCGGCGCGGCGAGTCACGCGGCTCGTCCGTTCGGCGGCCTCGCCGGACCGTCGCCGGCTAGAATAGCTCTCGACCCGCAAAATGAAACGCCAACTCCACCGCCGCCGTCTCCGGTGAGTCCGAGCCGTGCACCGAGTTCCTCTCGATATTCTCCGCATACAGCGCCCTGATCGTCCCCTCGGCAGCTTCCTCGGGATTCGTCGCCCCCATCACCTCGCGTAAATGCACAATCGCGTTCTCACGCCCCATCGCCACGGCGTAGATCGGCCCCGACGTCATGAAGTCGACGAGGCTGCCGAAGAACGGCCGCTCGCGGTGGACTTCGTAGAAGGCCTCGGCCTCGGCGCGTGACAGACGCGCCTTCTTGCAAGCCAGGATGGTGAAGCCCTCGGCCTCGTAGTGGGCGAGGATCTTGCCAGCGTCGCCGCGCGACACAGCGTCCGGCTTGATCATCGCCAGGGTCCGCTCTTTCGAGAGATCGGCCATCGATCAGGCCTCCAGCTTCGCGACCAGATCGCGGACGTGGTCGACGGAGCGGTCGAACTCGGCCTGCTCGTCGGCGGTCATCTTGATCTCGAAGACCTTCTCCATGCCGTTGATACCGAGGACGGCCGGAACTCCAACAAACAACCCGTCGACGCCATATTCGCCTTCGAGTCGGGCCGCCACGGGGAGGACCTTTTTCTTATCGAGCAGGATGGCTTCGATCATCTCGGCGATCGACTCGCCGGGGGCGTAGTAGGCCGAGCCGGTGCCGAGAAGCTTGACGATCTCGGCGCCGCCGTTGCGGGTTCGGTCGACAATCCGGTTGACCTGCTCGGCGCTCATCAGCTCGGTAATGGGCACGCCGGCAACGGTGGAGAAGCGCGGCAGCGGCACCATGGTGTCGCCGTGGCCACCGAGCACGAAGGCGTGGGTGTTCTCTACCGACAGCCCCAGCTCCATGGCGATGAAGGCGCGCATGCGGGCCGAGTCGAGAACGCCGGCCATGCCCATGACGCGCTCGCGCGGGAAGCCCGACTTTTTGTGGGCGATGTGGGTCATCGCGTCGAGCGGGTTGGTGACGATGATCAGGATGGCGTCGGGCGAGTACTTGGCGACTTCCTCCGTGACACTCCCAACGATCTGAGTGTTCTTATAAAGAAGATCGTCGCGCGACATGCCGGGCTTGCGGGCCAGGCCAGCGGTGATAACGACGATGTCGGAGCCCTGGGTGTCGACGTAGTTGTTCGTGCCCGAGGCCTTGCAGTCGCCGCCGAGAATCGGCAGCGCTTCGGCCATGTCGAGGCCCTTGCCCTGCGGCACGCCCTCGAGGATGTCGATCAGCACGACGTCGGCCAGGCCGCGGTTGACGATGCTGTAGGCGGTGGTGGCGCCAACGTGGCCGGCGCCGACGACGGTGACTTTCTTGAGAGCCATTGTTTCGCTATCTCCTGGCGGTCGCGGGCGAGTCGTCGCCGCGAAGCTCGCGGTCGGGGCTCTTTACAGAGAGATCTCTCTATAGAGAATCCATGTTCTTTACAAGCTGTTCGCCGTAGGCCGAGCAGCTCAGAAGGGTGGCGCCTTCCATCTGGCGCTCCAGATCATAGGTAACGGTCTTGTCGAACAGGGCTCTTTCTAGAGCCTCCTCGATCAACCGGCCGGCCTCATTCCAGCCAATGTAGTCGAGCATCATCACGGCCGACAGGATCAGCGACGACGGGTTGACCTTGTCCTGGCCGGCGTACTTCGGCGCCGTGCCGTGCGTGGGCTCGAACAGCGCCACGTGGTCGCCGATGTTGGCGCCGGGCGCGATGCCCAGGCCACCAACCTGCGCGGCGCAGGCGTCGGAGATGTAGTCGCCATTGAGGTTGGACGTGGCGATCACGCCGTACTCATCGGGCCGAATGAGAATCTGCTGGAACATCGAGTCGGCAATGCGATCGCGAATCACCACCTTGCCTTCGGGGCGCTTGCCGCCGTGGTCGTCCCAGAGCTCGTCCTCGCTGATCGTCTGATCGGCGAATTCCTCCTTGGCGAGCTCGTAGCCCCAGCCGCGGAAGGCGCCCTCGGTGAACTTCATGATGTTGCCCTTGTGCATCAGGGTCACCGTGTCGCGGCCGTGCTCGATGGCGTAACGAATGGCCTTGCGGATGAGGTTCTTCGAGCCTTCGGGCGACATGGGCTTGATGCCAATGCCCGCGAGCGGCCGGATCTTGTCCTTCACGCCCATTTCATTGCGCAGGAAGTCAGCAACCTTCTCGGCTTCGGGAGTGCCTGATTCCCACTCGATGCCGGAGTACACGTCCTCGGTGTTCTCGCGGAATATGATCATGTCCATCTTCTCGGGAGCGCGGACGGGCGACGGCGTGCCCTTGTAGTACTTCACCGGGCGGACGCAGGCATACAGATTCATCAACTGGCGCAGCGCGACGTTGATGCTGCGGATGCCGCCGCCAATCGGCGTTGTCATGGGCCCCTTGATCGACACCAGGTGCTCCATGATGGTGTCGAGCGTGCGCTGTGGCAGCCAGTCGTCGACGTTCTCGTGCGCCTTCTCGCCCGCGAGAACCTCCATCCATGCGATCTTGCGCGAGCCACCGTACGCCTTCTCGACGGCGCCCGCGATCACCGCGTGCGTGGCAACCCAGATGTCGGCACCAATGCCGTCGCCCTCGAGCCAGCAGATGATCGGGTGATCCGGAACAACGAGGTTGCCGTCACTGTCGACGGTAATCTTCTCGCCTTCGGCGGGCGCGGTGTAGAAGTCGGACATGGCGTTTTCTTTCGGTATCTCGCCGCTTTTGCGGTTCAGCCGTGAGGTCTGAGAACTGTTGAGCTCGGAGTTGTCGTCCGTCTGAGGCCCCGAAGGTCCGAGGACCCGAAGATCGCGATTTTCCCCGGCAGCGAGCGATGCGGTCCCGCGACCCTGCGCGCGATTCCTGTTCACGTTTGGCGCAGAGCGGCCGACAGAGGGTCGTACGAGGTCGTTGAGGCGACGCCGTTATACGGCCGTCGAAGGGCTCCAAAAAAACGCCCTGAAGAACAGGCCCGAAGCTATCATGAGGCCCGGAAACCGGCAAACGCGTGGCCGTCAGATAGAGGTGGCGGAACACGATATCCGCCGGCGTCTTTCCTTGTTTCTTGCCGCTCTCCTCGAGTAAGTGCATGATAAGTGCATGGCAGTAAAGACCATCACGATCGACATGGAAGCCTACGAGACGCTGGCGCGCCACAAACGTCCTGGGCAGTCGTTCTCGCAAGTCATCAAGGAGCACTTCGGCCGTGTGCGCACGGGTGCGGATCTGCTCGCGGTCCTCGAGCGCGTCACGATCAGCGAGGACGTACTCGACTCCATCGACCGAGAGATCGCGGCGCGGCGCGACGACCCGGCGCCCATCACGGAGCTGTGATCCATCTCGACAGCACCTTCGTTGTGGATCTTTGCCGCGAGGCTCACGGCGTCGAGTCCGGTCCTGCCTCCCTGAAGCTGGAGGAATTGCGCCACGAGGACCTCTGGGTCTCCGTCTTCGTTGCCTGTGAGATGCAGGTTGGCGTGGAGCTCTCACATCGCCTCGCCGCGGAGCTCGCAGTGGTCAATAACATCCTCGCCAGCCTCCAGGTGGTACCCATCACCGAGGCTTTCCCGCCCACCTACGGCCGACTTCGCGCCGCAATGCGGCGGCGGGGGGAAACGATCGGAACCATGGATCTTCTTATCGCCACGTGCGCCGTCATAGAAAGCTCGGCTTTGATCACACGCAACGCGAAAAACTTCGAACGCGTTCCCGAGCTGCAGCTCATCCACTATTAGTGGTCGGGCAACTGCCGAAGTTTCAGACGGCCGGTGTCGACTCCCGATGTCTACCCGTCGGGCTTCGCGAGCGTGTTCGAAAGCGTTCCGATGCCGTCGATCTCGACCTCGACGGTCGCGCCTGGGCGCATCGGTAAGACGCCGGTAGAGGTGCCGCAGGTGATGATGTCGCCGGCCTCGAGCGTCATGTCGCGGGAGATGCGCTGCACCAGCTCCTGAGGCGAGAAGAACATGTCGCTGACCGGGTAGTCCTGGCGGGTGCGGCCCTTGACGTGGGTTTTCACTTGCAGCGAATGCGGGTCGAGACCCGTCGCGATGACCGGGCCAAAAACCCCGAAGGTGTCGAAGCTCTTGGCGCGGCACCACTGGGCGTACGACGTGTCCACATCGATGAGCTGGAAAGCCGTCACGTCATTCACGCACGCGTGGCCGAAGATGCAGTCGTCGACGTCGGCTGCCGAGACGTCCTTGCGGCGGCGGCCAATGACGACACCGAGCTCACCCTCGTAGAACAAGCGGCCGTCGTAGGACGCGGGGCGGACGATCTCGCCCTTGTGCGGCAAGAAACACGACGGCGGCTTGAAGAAATACAGGGGCTCTTCCGGAGTGGCCCAGCCGTTCTTCTCGGCAGCAGCACCGAGGTTGTTCCACAGGCCGATCATCTTTGTCGGCTCGCACGGAATCAGCACGGTGACGGCGTCGAGGGGCACGGCGTCGTCAGTGGCGCGCGGCTCGCTGAACATGTCGCCTTCGTGCACGGCGATCTGGCCGTCGGCGAGGGTCCCGAACGCTGTCGCACCGTTGCGCTCGAAGCGGATCCAGTGGGTCATGGCATTCCTCTGTGACGTTCGCGAACGTGGCGTTCGGCTCGGCTGCCTCGGCGATGGCGATACCTGGGGCGGTACACAAGCAGGGCACAACAAGGCCGAGAGGGTCGCGCTGCGACCCGATGATAAGGCACGCCAGCCCGGGCCCTACGTGGGTACCGCACGCGGCTCGACGGAAAGAGTCACCGTGCTCGTGAGCGCCAGGTTGACACTCGAGTCGCCGGCCCAGAACTCGAGATTCCGACACGAGGTGTGGTAATCGAACCATTCCTGCCGAGTGACCCACTGCGTTTTCTCGTGACCCAACAGCGGCATCGATAGCACCGCATCGCGATCGTCGATGAGAACGGCCGGGTAGTAGAACATCACCGTCGCGATCGAGAAGAGATCGTTGACGGAACCGCCGTGCCCCACCTCCAGGCGGTCGGAGAACTGCCCGAGGAACTCGGCTTTCGTCACGACAGCCTGGCCACTCGCGTCGGTCTTGGGAAAGACGATCTTGCAGGGAAACACCGTCCCCCCGCGAAACTCCAGCATCACCAAGAGACCGTCGAGAGCGCAGTCTGAGCCGAGACAACCTGAAGGCGAAGTGCGTCGGGAATCTCCATGGCGATAGATCCGTCGAATCTAGGCCTCGCCGAGATCCGCTGAGCCGAACACGCGTTGGCCAGGTAATCGGCTAGGCAGCTGCGGGCTCACCTGCGCTGGCTCCCTTCGCCTCACGGCGCCGCGCGTGCAGAACCGTCTCGGTGTATCCGTTGGGCTCGTCGCGGCCCTTGAAGACGAGATCGAGGGCGGCCTGGAACTCGATCGACGCGTCGAAGTCGGCGGCCATGGCCGAGTAGAGCGGGTCGCCGGCATTCTGCCGATCAACGACCGCCGCCATTCGCCTGGAAGAGCCAAGCACCTGGTCTTTCGTGACCATACTGTGGTGCAACCAGTTGGCGATGTGCTGGCTCGAGATGCGGAGGGTCGCGCGGTCTTCCATGAGTCCCACGTCGCTGAAGTCGGGCACTTTCGAACAGCCGATCCCCTGCCCCACCCAACGGACGACGTAGCCGAGAATGCCCTGCGCGTTGTTGTCGAGCTCGGTGGCGATTTCCTCGGAAGAGAGCTGTCGACCTTCCAGTAGCGGCGGCGTGAGAATGGCGCCCAGATCGGCGCGCCCACGATCGGCCAGCCGAGCCTGAGATTCGGCCACCTTCACGCGGTGGTAGTGCATGGCATGCAGAGTCGCGGCGGTAGGCGACGGTACCCAGGCGGTGTTGGCACCGGCCTCGGGGTGCGCTTGTTTGGTGTCGACCATCGCCTTCATCTCGTCGGGCGCGGCCCACATGCCTTTGCCGATCTGCGCCCTACCGGGCAGACCACACTCGATGCCGATGTCGACGTTCCAGTCCTCGTAGGCAAGCATCCAGGCGCTGTTCTTGATGGCCGGCTTCGGAATCATCAGGCCGGCCTCCATGCTGGAGTGGATCTCGTCGCCGGTGCAATCGAGGAAGCCGGTGTTGATGAAAATCACCCGATTCGCCGCGGCTCGGATGCACTCCGCGAGATTGACGGTAGTGCGGCGCTCCTCGTCCATGATGCCGATCTTCAGCGTCAGCTCTGGCAATCCGAGCGCCTGCTCGATGCTCGCGAACAGCTCCACCGTTGCCGCCACCTCTGCCGGACCATGCAGCTTCGGCTTGACGATGTAGACGCTGCCAACACGGCTATTGCGAACACCATCGTCGCCGTCGCGGCCGAACGAGGTGATCAGCGCGTCGAGAAAGCCCTCCGGAATCGGCTCGCCGGCGAAGGTCACCGCATCGGTGTGCATGTGGATCCCGACGTTGCGGACGAGCAGGAGGCTACGACCCCGCAGGGTCAGCTCGCCTCCGTCTGCGCTCAACGGATCGTGATACACCCGATCGGAGCCCAGCCGCCGGGTCACCTCGCGGCCGCCCTTCGTGAAGGTTGCCTCGAGCGTGCCCTTCATGATTCCGAGCCAGTTGCGATACACACCCACCTTGTCGGCGGCGTCGACCGCCGCGACCGAGTCCTCGCAATCCTGGATGGTGGTGACGGCGCTCTCGAGCACGACGTCCTTCGCGCCCACGGGATGGTCGCGATCGATCTGGATCTCGAGATGCAGGCCGTTGTTACACCGCAGGATCGAGGCCTGCTCAGATTCCGCTGTCCCCGCGGCGGTCGTGTAGCCGGCGAACTGCGAAGCGTCGGCAAGCTCGCTCTGCCCGCCGCCGGCGAGCTCGACGGTCAAGCGAGGGCCCGACCGTAGTGCGAAGCCGACAACGTCGGAGTAGCTGGCCCTGGCGGACGGCGAGCTCGAGGAAGCGAGGGGCACGGCTTCGTCGAGAAAGCGCTTGGCGTAGGCAACCACCCGAGCACCGCGAACGGGGTTGTAGGTCGAGCCCTTCGCGGCGCCGTCATCCTCGGAAATCACGTTCGTGCCGTAGAGCGCGTCGTAGAGGCTTCCCCAGCGCGCGTTGGTGGCGTTGAGCGCGTAGCGGGCGTTATCGACAGGGACGACGAGCTGCGGCCCGGCAATCGACGCGATCTCAGGATCGACGCCGGTCGTAGAAACGGAAAACGAGTCGCCCTCCGTCACCAGATACCCGATCTCGACGAGGAAGTCGCGATACTCAACGGCGTCGAGCGGCTCAGACCGACCAGCGCGTTCGCGATGCCAGGCGTCGATCCGGCTCTGAATCACGTTCCGTGCATCCAGCAGCGATCGGTTTTTGGGGCCCAGCGCGGCGACGATGCCGGCGAGCTCGCTCCATACCGCGTCGGGTTCGAGACCCGTGCCCGGGGCAACCTCGTCGCGGACGAGTTCGTAGAGCAAACGGTTGATCTCGAGATTGCCGATGTGCACCGAATCGCGAGTGCTGGTCATCCGTTCTCAACCCCCTCCAGAGTCGTGCGTCGTTCCGTGAAAGTCGCGATTGTAAAACGCTCACGGTCCCGGTTCGCCAGGTCGAGCACGCGACGCCACCTGGGTGGCCTCCACCGCGCCAGGGTAGCGGTGCTCACCTCGTTAGGAAGCGGCGCCGAACGAGACCGCCCGGAGCCAGCGAATTCCTGGGCGCGAGGCGAGCTCGTCGCGGTCGGCCAGCGACAGCGGCTGATCCACGGTCACCGCGGCGATGGCCTGGCCGCCCTCGGCGTCGCGGCCGAGACGCATGTCGGCGATGTTGATGGCGCGCTCGGCGAGGAAGGCGCCGAGCATGCCGATCACGCCGGGGCGGTCGTCGTTGGCGAGAACAACGAGATGGCCGGCGGGGGCCAGCTCAATGGGGAGGTCCTCGATCTGCACGAAGCGCAGCTGCGGCTCGGCGTCAGCGACATCACCACCGCCGTGCTCGAACACGGTACCGGCCGCCGTGTGCACGCCGCTCTCGGCGTGGGCCGTGACGCGCACCAGGCTCGAGTACCCGGAGTCGCCGTCACGTCGGCGATGCTCAACACGCAGGCCGTGGTCGCGAGCCAGCGCCATGGCGTTGACGACGTTGACGCGCTCGAAGTCGCCGCCCCTCTCGCCTGCGTCCGTGCGGGTTCGCAGCAGCCCTTCGACGATGCGCGACACCACTGGCCGCAGCGTGTAGGCGTTGATCTCGCCCAGTGTCTCGATCTCCAGAGAGTCGATGCCGCTGAAGCATTGCCCGATGAAGCTGCCTAGGCGCTCGCCGAGCGCCAGGTAGGGCAGCATTTTCTGCTGGTCCTCCGGAGGCAGAGCTCGCACGTTAACGGCGTGCCGGATCTTTCCGGAAGACAGAAAGTCGGCGACCTGCTGGCAGATCCCCTCACCCACTCGCCGGCGGGCCTCGTGCGTGGCGCCGCCCAGGTGCGGCGTGCCGATGAAGCGCTCGTGCGCCAGAAGGTCGGTGTTGTCGGTGGGCTCGGTGGCGAAGACATCGCAGGCGGCGCCGGCGACGTGGCCGCTCTCGAGCGCCGCGAGCAACGCCGCCTCGTCAATCAGCCCGCCGCGAGCGCAATTGATGATGCGAGCGCCCGGCTTCACGGCAGCAAGGGCTTCTTCGCCGATCAATCCGACCGTCTCGGGGGTACGCGGAACATGCAGCGTCAGAAAATCAACCCGCGGCAGCAGCTCGTTGAGCTCCAGCAGCTCGATGCCGAGGTCGGCGGCAACCGACGGACTGAGGATCGGGTCAACCCCGAGCACCCGCATCTCCATGCCTCGGGCGCGCCGCGCGACCTCCCTGCCAATACGCCCGAGCCCGACGATGCCGAGCGTCTTGTCCTTGATCTCGGTGCCCAGATAGCGCCCGCGTTCCCAGGTGCCTTGCCGCAGGGCCGCCGAGGCCTGAGGGATGTTGCGTGCCAGAGCCATCATCATGGCAATCGTGTGCTCGGCCGCGGTCACGGTGTTACCCCACGGCAGATTCATCACCAGCACGCCATGGCGCGTGGCGGCGTCGACGTCGATATTGTCAACACCGACGCCGGCGCGGCCCACGACGCGCAAATTCGAGCCGGCCGCGAGCGCGGCCACGTCGACCTGATGCGGCGAGTGGATGATCACCCCGGCGTACGGCTCGATGATGTCGGCAAGGCTACCGGCGCCGCGATCGGGCTGGTGGTCGACCTCGAGCCCGGCGCTCTCGAAGTGGTCTCGGCCGGCGTCCGGCAGGCGACCGCAAACGAGAACGCGTTGACTCATCCGGGGTGAATCAGTCGGCTGTGAAGCTTGCGCTGGAATCGAGAGCCGCCGAGGCGGCGGCCACCCCGCCCCCCGCTTGGCTCGGGAAGCCCATCGAAACGAGCACGCGCTCGAGTGCCGCGATCGTGCCCAGAAGGTCGAACTCGTCGAGATAGCCTATGTGGCCAATGCGGAAGATGTCGGGCTTGAGGTCACCCTGGCCACCGGCGATCTGAATGCCGTGCTTGTCACGCATGCGCTCCACGATCTCCGGCGCTACGCCCGACCGCGGAGCACGAATCGCGGTCACGGCTGGGCTCGGCGTCGTGGGCGACAGCAGCTCCAACCCGAGCGCCTCGGCCGCCGCGAGCGTCGCACCCGCCAGCCGCTGAGCGTTGCGCTCGAGCGCCCCAATGCCACCAGCCTCCGCGAGCGCGGCGAGTGCCGCCTCGAGCTGCAACAGCAGCCCCGTGGCGGGCGTGAACGGTGTTTGACCCTCAGAAGCCCCGTCGCGGTACTTGCGCAGATCCATATAATAGCGAGGCTTGCCACGACTCTCGGCAACACGCTCCCAGCCGCGTGGCGAGCAGGCCACGAAGCCAAGGCCGGGCGGAACCATGAAGGCCTTTTGTGAGCCGCCACAGACGGCGTCGAGCTCCCATTCGTCGGTATGGATCGGCATCGCACCGATACCGGTGATGGCATCCACAACAACGGCAACGTCGGGAATCACACGGCGCGCCGCCGCGGCCGCGCCCGGAACATCGAACGCGGCACCGGTCGAGGTCTCTGACGCCGTCATCAGCAGACCGGCGATCGGCGTGCGGGCGGCTACCGCCTCGGCGACGTCCTCAGCACCGAACGGCTCGCCCGCGGCTATGCTGACCACATGTGCACGTATTCCGAACGCCTCGGCGATCTCCGCCCAGCGGCCGCTGAACTTGCCGGCCGACAGCACCAGCAGACGATCGCCCGGCGCGAACAGGTTCACCAGGCAGGCCTCCATCGCCCCGGTACCCGACGACGCGATCACCGCCACGGGTCCAGCGGTGCGGAACGCGGCCTGCAAACCCGCTTGGATCGCCAGAAACCGCCGCTTGAACTCGGCCGTCCGATGGTGCGGCAGCGGCTCCACGGCGGCGGCGATCGCGGCGGGATGGACAGGCGCCGGGCCGGGCGTGACGAGACGGGTCTTGCGGATCATTCGGAGCAGTCTACCGACGTGCTGGGCGCACTGCTCGCGGGCGGTCGCAGCCGCCGGATGGGCGTCGACAAGGCGAATCTAGAGGTTGACCGCAGCCCTCTCGCAATGCGGCCGGCGCGTGTTCTGGCGCGGGTCGCAGATCGGCTTGTACAGGTGGTCCAGACGGGCGGCACTGGTCTCGCATGGCTCGACTGGCCCGTTCTTCGCGATACTCGGCAAGCCGGGCCGGCCGCCGGCTTGGAGGTCGCGCTCGCCGAGGCCGCCGCAGGGCAGACGGCTGGGGGAGCCGCGATTGTGGTGGTTTGCGCGGTCGACCTGCCGCTGGTAACCGCGCCGCTGCTACGGCAGTTAGTGGACGACGTCCGTGGTGGCGCCCGCGCCGCCGCGCCGCGGACATCACGGACTCTCCCGACTCCACGGACTCCACGGGGAGGTCCTGCCGGCGCAGGCGCGGTGCGGGGCCGACGCAGCCAACGACGTTGGCACCCGCTCGTCGCTGCCTACTCCGCCGCGGTGCTACCGCAGCTGCGCGAACGCCTCGATCGCGGCGCCAACGACCTGCAGGGCCTTCTCGACGATGTCGACTGCGCGGCACTCGAGGGCGCCCGGCTGGCAGCATTCGGCGACCCGGACGAGCTGCTGTGCAACGTGAATACGCCCGAGGATCTCGAGCGCGTCAGGCATCGGGGTCGCGTCTGACGAGCACCGCTATCGAACGGCCGTCCATCTCGGCTGGCGGCTCGAAGCCCATGATCCGCAGAACGGTCGGAGCCACATCAGCGAGGCGATAGTCGTTGCACCGGTGGGCATCCAGGGTCCAGCTGCGGCGCGGATCCACGAGCAGGAAGTCCACAGGGTTCGTGGTGTGCGCGGTGTGCGGACCGCCGGCGGCGTCGAGCATCTGCTCGGCATTGCCGTGGTCGGCGGTGACCAGCGCGACAACATCGTTGCGCTCGCAGCACGCCAGAACGCGAGCGAGTGACTCGTCGGTGGCCTCTACGGCGGCCACTGCGGCGTCGAAGTCTCCCGTGTGGCCGACCATGTCGGGGTTGGCGTAGTTCACCAGCAGGAAGCGGTAGGCGTCACCGTTGGCATTCTCCAGATGCTCGAGATCTTCCAAGGCGACCATTAGCCGATCGGTGACGCCCTCACAGGACATCCGCGGCGCCAGATCGTAGGTCGCCACTTTCGGCGAAGGCACCATCGCGCGGTCCTCGCCATCACATGGCGGCTCGGCGCCGCCGTTGAAGAAGTATGTGACGTGGGCGTACTTCTCGGTCTCGGCGATCTTGAACTGCCGGCATCCCTGCGCTGCGATGAACTCGGCCAGCACGTTGGCGCGCGCGCGCGGCTCGAACAGAACGTCCACCGGAAAGTGGGGCGCGTACTGCGTCATGGTGACGCAGCCGGCGGTGCGCGGCGGCTCGCGTGAGAAGCCGTCGAATTCGGCAGCGGGCTCTGTCATGGCACGCAGGAACTGCCGCATGCGGTCGGAGCGGAAATTGAAGAACAACACGCCGTCGCCCGTACGGACGCCGCGACGTCCGCCGTCGCCCCAGAGCGTGGGCTCGATGAACTCGTCGGTGACACCGTCGGAATAGAGCTGGTTCGGCCGCTTTGACATCGAAGAGGCAGAGGCGCACTCTCCCCCGGCCACGCCGAAGACAACGCTCGGAGGTGGGTCCCCCTCCACAATCAACCGGTAGGCGCGCTCGGTGCGCTCCCACCGGTTGTCACGATCCATGGCGTAGTAGCGACCTGTCACGGTCGCGATCTCGGCGCACCGCCGCTTGCACCAGCTCTCCAGGTCGGCGATGAATCCGGCGCCAGCGTTCGGCGACGTATCGCGGCCGTCGGTGATTACATGAATCAGAACGCGCTCGACGGCCGACTCGCAAGCAACCTCGAGGAGCGCGTGCAGGTGCGAAACGTGGCTGTGCACACCACCGTCGGAAACCAGCCCGATCAGATGCAGCGCGCCGCCGGCCGCGGCAGTGCGGCTCAGAAGGCCGCGCAAAGCCTCGATCTCGCCCAGTTCGCCGCTCTCTATAGAAGCGTCGATGCGGGTGATGTCCTGCTGGACCACCCGGCCCGCTCCCAGGTTCAAGTGTCCGACCTCGGAGTTACCCATCTGCCCGTCAGGCAGGCCAACGTCACCGCCAGAGCAACGCAGCAGCACGTGCGGGCGCTCCGCCCTCAAACGATCGTGCGTGGGCGTGCGAGCCGCCGCGACGGCGTTGGCGAGCTCTGGAACGTCTGGGCCATGCCCCCAGCCATCGAGAATCATCAGCAGAACGCGTCGGGACTCGGTCACGTCGAAGACTCACTCACCAACGAACCCCCGTGGGCCAGGCGCAGCCGCGCGATCATCATCAGGATTCCGCTGCCCGCGCCAATCGTGCCCCGCAGTGTGCCGCTGATCTTCGAGCGACCGACGCGCGTTCTATATCGAACGGGAACCTCGAGCACGCGCAGGCCGCGCTGCAACGCCTTCACCTGCATCTCGGCGTTCCAACCGTAGGCCGGATCGCTCATCTCGAGCTGCATCAACGAGCGCCAGCGCAGCGCACGAAAGGGACCCATGTCCTGGTACCGGTGGCCGAACAGCAGCCAGATCATCCCGGTTGCGAGACGGTTGCCCCAGCGCACGTGCGGTCCGAGCACGCCCGATCCGGCCCTCTCAACGCGACTGCCGCAAACGAGATCGGCGTTGTCCTCGAAGATCGGGCTCACCAGAAGCTCCAAGTCCTCCGGATAGTCGCTGTGATCGGCGTCGAGGATAACCAGCACATCCGGCGGGCTATCGGCCACATGTGCAATGCCGGCCAAGCACGCAGACCCATAGCCGCGCCGGGTCTCCAACACGGCCTCGGCACCGTGGGCGCGGGCAACGTCGCCTGTGCCATCGTCGCTGGCGTTGTCGACCACCACGACGCGGGCACCGAACCGGGCCGGGATCTCGGCCAGAACCCTCGGCAGCGCCTCTGCCTCGTTGAAGGCCGGAATGACGATGGCAATCGACGGCAAGGGCGGATGCCTGATGAAACGGGGAGCTGAACAGGAGCTCCGTGGAAGCGAATGGGGAGCAATCGAACGGGTCGTGTCGGCGCTCTCGAAACGCAGTTGGGAGGCCGACCAGCATGCTAACCTCCGCCGGATTCGGGCGCCGTCGCCGCTCACCCCTCGCCCACAACCCCCACCCGCGGGCCGCAGGCGCCCTCCAGCATGCTCATCGCCGCGCTTTCGCTCCTTCTCGGCTTCTTCGGCGTCGGCACAATGATCGCCGCGCGTGTGGCGGTCCCGCGGATCGGGCCCGGCTTCTGGCGTCTGACGACGCTCATCGCGATCGCGCTGATCGGGCTCGGCGCCGGGCCACGCCTCACCGCCCTCGGTCGCGCCATGCCTCTATCCACCGGCGCGCTGCTCGCCTACGCCGCCTGCGTCATCGCGACCGCGGTGTTCGGCGTTGCCGTTGGCATGAGCCCCGATCGCCCGAACTCTTTGTCGAAGGCGACTCTGACGATCGCCGCGATCGCCGCCGTTGCAGCTTTGGCGCTCGATCCAGCGTTGCGATCGCCCGCCGGCGGGGTCGAGGCCGCGATTTTTTGGGCCGGCCTGGCGAGCGCGGCCGTAGCCTTGGGCACGGTCCTGTTCGCCATGCTTCTGGCCCACTGGTATCTCGTTGAGCCGAGCATGCCCATCGGCCCGCTCAACCGAGTGATCGCGCTCTTCCTGGGGACCGAGATTGTCAAGCTGATCTTGATCTTCGCGGTCGTCGCCCTCCACTGGAGCGAATGGACCACGGGCCCAGGTGGCCTGATGCGAGCGCTGGTGCTGGGCGACGCGCTGTTCGTGCTCGTGCGCTTTGTGCTCGGCGTGCTCTCTCCCCTCGCGCTGGCATGGATGACGTGGAAGACCGTGCAGATCCGATCGCTGCAGTCGGCGACCGGTATCCTGTACGCGGCAATCGTGTTCGTGCTGTTCGGCGAGGTGATCACGATCTTCATGTCGCTGGCGAGCGGCCGTCCGTACTAGTGCTTTGGAAAGAGCCGGATAGAAAGAGCCGACCGGTGAACAGGGAATCACTTTGATCGAAAGCGACGTCAGTTCAGAGCACGACCTTTCCGTCGATTGGCGCTGCCCCAAGTGTGAGAAACCGGGCACCCACGAGTTCGCATCGGGCAGGACGCTTGCCTGCGGCCACTGCGATCACTCGGTCAGCCTCGCCGAGCGCAGCCTTGGCCCCGACAGCGAGATCCTGAATCCGTTGCCGTACTGCTCTGTGTGCGATTACGACCGGATGTTTGCGCAGAAGGACTTCAACCGGAAGGTCGGTCTCGTGATCGTGGTCATCGGTGCGGTTCTCTCGCCATGGACCTATGGAATGAGCCTGTTGGTCTGCATGGGGCTCGACTACGGTCTCTACCGCTTTGTACCCGAGATCACCGTTTGCTACGGCTGCGACGCGATTCATCGCGGTTTCGCCCACAATCCACTGCATCGTGCCCACGACCCACTTCTCGCCGACCGCTACAAGCGGCAGTCGCCACCCTGGCTCGACTCCGATGAGCGCGACCCGGAGCTCGATGCCGACAACGAAGAGGGCGCCGCCGCAACGCCCTGACACGTCCGGAAGGACGTGCCTCGGCACGGTCTGCGGTCGTCGCCGGCGTGGGAGCGAGGGTGGTGCGGCGGCACAATGCCCGCGATTCTGACTGGTTCTCGTTGATCCCCGGATCGTCGCCAAAGTGCCGCATTCGAGCCGATTCCGGCGACTTTGCGTGGCGAACTTCGGTTTGACTGCCAGGGGGTCGCGAGATAGGTTATGCGCGCTTTTGAACCGGCCCTCCCAGCCTCGGTATGACCTCCTCCGCAATGCCTGATCACGACTCGTCCACCTCGGCTAGCTCAACCGCATCGCCCGCTCCATCGGGCTCGCGGGACTCCGCCGAAATCGCCGCGGACGCCGCGGCATTGGACGGAGAGGAAGCGACCTCGCTCTCAGTCGCTCTCGCGTTCTTCGCGGTCCCGCTGCTGCTGGTGGTCGTGGGCGTGGCCGTGTTCATCATGTTCGGCGTCGTAGCCCACGAGGGTACCTCTCCAGAGGAGTACCTGGCGCAAATCAACGGCCGCGGCATCAACGAGCCCTGGCAGGCCGCTTTTCACCTGTCGCAGCAGTTGCAGTTCGACGAACAGCTGCACGGCAACGGCGATTTCGCGAATCGGGTGGTGCGAGCGCTCGAGCGCTCGGAAGAGGGCGACGTACGCATCCGCCGCTTTCTCGCTACCGCGCTCGGCCGTGTGGGTCACGCCAACGGCACCGCCGCGCTCATCAGGCAGCTCGAAGACGAAGATCCGGAAGTCCGCGTCAACTCGATGTGGGCGCTCGGACGCATCGCCCAGCAGGATACTTCGGCGACCCGAGATGCAGCAGGCGACGCGATCGCGTCGCAGCTCCGTAACGACGATTCCAGCGTCCGAACGATGGCTTCGTACGTGCTCGGCGTGCTGCGCCAAGGCGACACGCGAACTGCCCTTCGCGTTGCTCTCAACGATGTGGTTCCGTCGGTGCGCTGGAACGCCGCGGTTGCCCTTGGTCTGATGCACGACCCCGCGGGCATCGATGAGCTCGCCGAGATGATCGATCGCGAGACGCTGGCGCTCGTTCCGCAGATCACCCCGCAGCAGGAACGCAACACCATGCTGGCCGCGCTCGAAGCGCTGCGCGTCATGGGCGTCCCGGCGACGGCCACGGAGGTCACCGCTACGCTCAATCGGCTGCGCAGCGCCGACCCCGATTCGTCGGTACGTGAAGCGGCCGGCGAGGCGCTTCACGCCATGCCCCAAGCGGGCATACAGGGTAGCGAGGCTCTTTCCGACTGGATTCAGGACCCTACGGCAGACAAGTAGAAACCGACAGAGCTCGGATGCGCGCTCGGCGCGGTACACGAGCAGGCCGTCAACCCCACCGACACCACGAAGCGAGACGACAGCATGGCCGAAGCCGAGGCCCAAAAGCCCGCCGCAGCGCCTGCCGGACCCGCGGTACAACCCGTTCCGACCGAGAGTCGGCGTGACTTCATGACGTCGATTCCCTGGCTGACCGCCGGCTGGCTCGCGTTCACCGGCGCCATTGGTGGAGTGCTCCTGGCGACGTTGCGTTTCATGTTTCCGAACGTGCTGTATGAGCCACCGCAGTCGTTCAAGATCGGCGTCCCTACCGACTTTCAACTGGGACAGGTGTCGACGGCGTTCAAGAATGCCTTTGGCGTGTGGGTCGTCCGCAATGACGAGGGTTTCTACGCCCTGATCACTGTTTGCACCCACTTGGGCTGCACGCCCAACTGGCTGGCCACCGAGAGCAAGTTCAAGTGTCCGTGCCACGGCAGTGGCTTCTACATGTCGGGCATCAACTTCGAAGGACCGGCCCCGCGCCCGCTCGAGCGCGCCGCGATCTCGCTCGCCGACGACGGCCAGATTCTCGTCGACAAGTCGCGGAAGTTCCTGTTCGAGCAGGGTGGCTGGGACGACCCCGCCTCGTTCCTCCCCTTCAACGGCTGATACGCCGAGCTAGCTGAGGAGTCGCCGCTCGATGGCACTCAAGGACAAGATCCCCAGTCCCAGCAAGATGTTCAGGGACTTCACCCGGACCCCGGTGTGGAAGTCGTTGTTCCGGCACAAGATGCCGAAGGACCCCAAGAACCGCGCGCTCGTGGTGCTCACCAACGTCTTTTTGCACCTGCACCCGGTGCGCATGCGTAAGCAGGGTCTGCGCGTCTCCTACACCTGGTGTATGGGCGGAATCTCGTTCTTCCTGTTCCTGTCGCTGACGGTCACCGGCATCCTTCTGATGTTCTACTACCGGCCCACGGCGCAACACGCCTACCCCGACATGCTCGACCTCATCGAGTCGGCGTCGCTCGGCATCATGCGCGAGATGCACCGCTGGGCAGCCCACCTGATGATCATCACCGTGTGGCTGCACATGCTGCGCGTGTTCCTGACCGGGTCCTACAAGCCCCCGCGTGAGTTCAACTGGGTAGTCGGCGTGCTGCTTTTGGTGTTGACGCTGCTGTTCTCCTTCACCGGCTATCTCTTGCCTTGGGACCAGCTGGCCATGTGGGCCGTTACCGTCGGTTCCAACATGGCGCGGGCCTCTCCGTTCATCGGTGTCGAAGGTCCCGGCGCGCAGTTGATGCAACTCGGCGATGTTCCGCTGGTGACCGCCGGCTCCGACATGCGCTTCGCGCTCCTGGCGGGACGATTCGTTGGCGAAGGCGCGCTGCTGCGCTTCTACGTACTGCATTGCCTGGGAATCCCGTTCATCTTCGTGATTCTGCTTGCAGTCCACTTCTGGCGTATACGTCGCGATGGCGGCATCTCGGGGCCCGGCAAGGGCGGCCCGCTCGCTCTTTAGGGGAGACAGGGACCCGTGGAATTCATCCAGAACATCGTCAACTGGCTGTTCGCGCCGCAGTACCTCGTCACGTTGATGATCATCGGCCTGGTGCTCTTCCTGAAGTACCGGGTGGTGTGCACTCAGAACAAGGTGGTCGCGTACTCGATCCTCGCCTTCCCGGTGGTCTTCTTCGCCATCGCCGCCATGGAGGAGAACTTCTGGATCCAGTTCAAGCGCGCCGACAACCTGCCGATCGCGCTGCTGATGTTCCTGATTGTCTTCTTCGTGTGGTTCGCCATGAAGAAGGCGGTCGATAACGACCTGCGTATCGCCGACGGCAAGCCTCCCCACGAAGCAGAGCCGGAAGAAGAAGAGAAGGTCTTCGTCTGGCCCGACCTCGTCTACACCGAGTTCATCTGCGTGCTGCTGGTGAGCATCTTCCTCGTGGTGTGGTCGATCGCCATCCCGGCGCCGCTCGAAGAGCCGGCCAACCCGCAGCTCACGCCGAACCCGTCGAAGGCACCCTGGTACTTCCTGGGGCTGCAGGAAATCCTGGTCTACTTCGACCCGTGGCTTGCCGGGGTGGTGATCCCGACGCTGATTATCGTGGGGCTGGTGGCGATCCCGTACATCGACACCAATACCAAGGGGAACGGTTACTACACGTTCGCCGAGCGTCGCAGCGAGATCTTCCTGTTCCTCTTCGGCTTCCTGATTCTGTGGATTTCTCTGGTCTTCCAGGGAACGTTCCTGCGAGGCCCGAATTGGAACTTCTACGGACCCTTCGAGGTCTGGGATACCCACAAGGTGCTGGCGCTGAACAATGTGCAGCTGTCGGAGTACATCTGGGCCCGAATGCTCGGGGTCGGGTTGCCGAGCAACTGGTTCATCCGCGAGATCTTCGGGATCGTGTTCGTGCTGGCGTACTTCACGGTGTTGCCGCTGTTTCTCACCAAGAAGTACTTCCAGTACTACCTCGAGAAGATGGGCCCGGTGCGCTACGGCGTGGGGATCTTCTTGTTCATGTTCCTGATCCTGGTGCCCATCAAGATGTACCTGCGCTGGACAGTGAATCTGAAGTACTTCGTGTCGATACCTGAGTTCTTCTTCAACATCTAGGGATCCTCAGAGACAAAGCGATGGCCAAGAAGCGCAAGGGTGTCTACGCCCGCGACATCGACAAGCTGAACGTCATTTTCGCCATCACCGCGCTGGCATCTCTGCTCAGCGTCGGATGGATGGCGTACGACGACTTCGCGCGTCCGTGGAAGCAGTACCAACGCCGCTTCCGCGTCGTCCAGGGCGAGGTTGCTCAGCAGCAGTTGCAGGATGCCGAGGGTCAGGTCGACCAGCAGGCTCTCGCTCAGCTGACCCAGCAACGCGACGCCGCGGAGCAGGCGCTGCAGGGTAACAGCGACCGCATCGAGCAGCTCGACTCGGAGCTCGCCGCGCTCGGCAAGCAGATGGAGATGGCCGACCAGAACTTCCGTTTCGCGCGCTCGAACTACGACGCGTTGCGCTGGGAGTTCGAGGAGACGCGCCAGGAACACGGCGAGGAGGGCGCCACCGGGGAACGCGCGGCGATGGAGGCTGCCGACGCCGAGATCGCCCGGACCGCAGCCCGGGTCGAGGCTCTCACTCTGGAACAGCAGGCGCTCGAGGGCGAGCGCGACCAGCTGCGCAACGACGTCACGGTTGCCAGCAGCGAGATCACGACAACAAACAGTGAGATCGATCGGCTGCGCGATCGCCTCGACACCTTGCGCTTCGACTGGGTGTACTACCTGCGCAACGCCCCGATGATGGATGCGTTCAACCCGTCGGTGCGCATCAACCAGGCGGTGCTGGCCAACATCGAGATGGACCTCAACTTCGCCAGCGCGCCGCGCGTTGATCGTTGTGAAACCTGCCACCTGGGCGCTCGCTCGAGCGACTACGAAAGCTACGAGCAGCCGTACACCAGCCACCCACGCCTCGAGCTGTTCGCCGCCGATGACAGCATCCATCCGTCGGACGACTTCGGGTGCACCGTGTGTCACCTCGGCAAGGGGCACGCCACGTCGTTCGAGTCGGCTGTACACACTCCCGACAATGAGAGCGAGGCCAAGCGCTGGCACGACGAGCTCGGCTGGGAGCACATCGAGCTCTGGGAGTGGCCGATGCGTCCCGGGCGCGAGATTGAGGCTAGCTGCTTGAGCTGCCACGCCAGCGACGCCTGGATCTCCGACGCTCCGAAGCTCGAGTATGGGCTGGGACTCATCGACAAGCTCGGATGCAACGGCTGTCACCAGATCGACCGCTGGGACGACGCCCGCAAGACGGGCCCGAGCCTGATGAACGTGGCCGTCAAGACAACCCCGGAATGGGCCTTCAACTGGGTTACCGACCCCAAGAGCTTCCGGCCCGAAACGCCCATGCCGACGTTCTTCGATCTGGCCAACACCTCCGACGAGAACTGGACCCGCCGCAACCCGATGGAGATCGACGCCATCGTCGCTTACCTGTGGGCCAGCTCGGGCGGTGCCAGCGAGATGCCGCTCGACCCAGCGCCGAGCGGCGTCGCGGCTCGCGGCGAGGAGCTGGTCAACAACGTTGGCTGCCTCGGCTGCCACACGATCGGCGAGTTCGAACAGCCAGAAGAACCCGGTATCGATGACGCGCGTTTCGCGTCGCCGCGCCAGCATGGCCCCAACCTCAGCGGACTCGGCAGCAAGGTCAACGCCGACTGGCTGTTCACCTGGATCCGCAACCCCTCGCACTACTGGGACGAGACCGTGATGCCTAACCTGCGGCTGACGTCGCAGGAGGGCGCCGACATCACGGCGTACCTGATGGCGCAGACGCGAGAGGGCTGGGACAGCCCGACGATCCCCCAAGTCGACGCCAGCGTCCGCGACGAGGTCGTGCTCGAGTACCTGCGGCGCCAGCTGCCGAGCGAACAGGCGCAAACGCAGGTCGACGCGATGGACACCGAAGCCAAGCGCGTGTACTTGGGCGAGCAGCTCATCAGTCGCTACGGGTGCTTCGGTTGTCACCTGATACCTGGATTCGAATCGGCCGGCCGCATCGGCACGAGTCTTTCCGAGTGGGGCAGCAAGGCGGTCGCGCAGCTCGACTTCGGACTCACGGGATTGCCGCACGAGCGCCGAGCGTTCCTGGAGCAGAAGCTACGCTCGCCTCGCAGCTACGACGTGGGCCGTGTCCGCAACTCGCAAGATCTGCTGCGGATGCCCAACTTCCAGCTCCAAGAGCACGAGATCGAGGCGATCGCCGGCGCCATCCTCGGCTTCACCGACGACGAGATCCCCGACGCCGCCAAGCCTGCCGCCACGCCCGACCGGATCGCGATCGAGGCTGGCAGAAAGATCGTCGAGAAGTACAACTGCCGTGGCTGCCACATCGTGGAGGATCGGGGCGGCGCTATTCGCGACGTCATCGCCGACGTCAAGATGGCTGGCGACCCTGGCCTGTCGCGACCCGCGGCTCTGACATTCAGCCCGCCGAACCTACGCTCGGAAGGCGCCCGCGTGCAGCCCGCGTGGCTTTACGGTTTCTTCAAGGAACCGAGCACGGTCAGGCCATGGCTCGATGTGCGCATGCCGACCTTCGCGTTTGACGACGCGCAGCTCAACGCACTTACGCAGTACTTCGCCGCGGTCGACGGCGTCCCCTACCCGTTCGAGGAAACGTTCACCGGGTCGCACAGCTATCCGGCCAACCTGGTGGCCGAGGGCGGCCAGCTCGCCGCCGACCAGCCAGGGCGCCTGCAGTGCTTCTCGTGTCATTTCCAGGGGGCACAGCAGCCACGCGTAGCCCAGGCACAGTGGGCCCCCGACCTGGCGCTCGCGGCCGATCGTCTGCGGCCCGACTGGATCAACGGCTGGATCAAGGACCCCCAGAGCCTGCAACCGGGGACGAACATGCCGCAGTTCTACTCGAACCTCGAGCCTGGGCGCGGGTACTGGCCGGCGCTGAACAACAACCCCGAGACCGAGATCAGCGCCCTCGTGGCCTACATCATGAGCATCGGCAAATAGTCCAGCGATCGCCTGGAAGGGCAAGCGATCAGCCGCCGGCCGTCGTAGGATCATCCTCAGTACGCGCCACGTAGCGGGCGCAACGACGCAGGAATTACGCACTACGACTCTCGTTTCACAATCTCGGCTGCGCTGAGCGAAGTACCTCTTCCTTGCGCGTCGGGAGCTCGATCGATCAACACGGCCCTAGGCCCTCGGCCCTGCGAGCCGTTCGTTCCATGGAGGACTCTCCGATGCACCCGATCACTTCCCGCAGCTCCATCAGACTCATTGCGGTGGCTACGCTCCTGACGCTCACCTTCGCAGCAGCCTGCGGCGGCGGCGAAGAAGCTCCGGCACCCGCGTCGACGCCCGCCGCTACTTCGGCACCCATGGGCAACACCCCCGACCTGAGCAACGCCGGCACCTTGACCGGTCGCGTGATGTTCTCGGGCGATGCCCCCGCCGACCAGACCGTGCAGATGTCGGCCGATCCCTTCTGCCTGACCGCCCACACCGATGCCGTCATGGTCAATCCCGTGATGGTGGGTGAAGGTGGCGCGCTGCTGAACGTCGTGGTGCATGTCAGCGGTGGGCTCGAGGACTACACCTTCGGCGACGTTCCCTCCGAGCCCGCGACGCTCGATCAGAACGGCTGCATGTACATGCCGCACGCGATCGCGCTGCGTACGGGTCAGCCGCTCGTTGTGCGCAACAGCGACAACACCCTTCACAACGTCAACGTGCAGCCGAACGCTAACCCTGGCTTCAACCAGGCGCAGCCGATGGTCAACACCCAACTCGAGAAGACGTTCGATACGGCCGAGGTCGGCATTTCAGCGCGCTGCGACGTGCACGCCTGGATGGGCGCGTTCATCAGCGTTTTCGATCACCCGTACTTCGCCATCAGCGATGCCGGCGGGTCCTTCGATCTGGGCCAGCTTCCTCCGGGCGACTACACGGTTGAGGCCTGGCACGAGACGCTTGGCACCCAAAGCCAGCAGGTGACGGTGGGCGAGAACGCCGCCGTGGACATCTCGATCAGCTTCGGCAGCTAGCGCGAGCCTACGAAGTCGGCGAGGATCCCGGCCGTCGGCGCTCCCTCGGGAGTCGGCCGACGGCCACGGCCTCCCGCCGCAGCGAGCATGGCAACAGAACCGGTCGACGCCGCTCGCCACGGGCTCTGGCTGCACCGCTACGCCGTCCTTACGGCAGGTGCGACCTTCCTTCTGATTGTTGCCGGCGGCCTCGTCACCAGCACCGACTCCGGCCTGGCGGTCCCCGACTGGCCGCTGTCGTACGGCATGCTCTTCCCGCCGATGATCGGCGGCATCTTCTACGAGCACGGCCACCGCATGATCGCCGGCGCCGTCGGCATCATGACCTTTCTGCTGGCCTTCTGGCTGGTGCGCGCCGAGAGCCGCGCCTGGGTACGCCGGCTCGGGATACTGTCGACAGTCGGAATTGTTGTGCAGGCGGTGCTCGGTGGTATCACCGTGCTGTGGATGCTGCCGCCGGCGGTCTCGATCGGCCACCTCGGGGTGGCGATGGGATTCTTCGCAATGGTCACCACAATCGCCGTCGTCACCTCCCGCGGCTGGGCCACGACTGCTCTCGATAGCAACAGCGCGCCCTCGCCCCTGCCCCGCTTTGCGGCACTCGTCACTGCCGCGGCCTACGCGCAGATTCTGCTCGGTGCCGCAATGCGCCACCTCGACGCCGGCCTCGCCTGCCCCGACTTTCCTCTGTGCCGCGGCGCACTACTCCCCGACATCGACTCGCTTCAAATGGGACTGCACCTTGCCCATCGCGGCGGCGCGCTCGTTGTTCTGGCGCTCGTCGTTGCGCTCGTGGATCGAGCCTGGAAACAACATCCCGAGGCATCCGAGCTGCGTCGCCCAGCGCTTGCGGCCCTAGTGTTGGTGCTACTGCAGGTCCTACTCGGCGCGCTGACGGTGTTGTCGCAACTCTCGGTCAGTTTGACGACGGCGCATGTCGGCGGCGGCGCGCTGCTTCTTGCCAGCCTCGTCGTGCTTACGCTGCGGGCCTATCGTCGATTGGGGCGGCGGGACGGCCGTCCTGTGGGAGAACCTGTCGGCGCCGATGGAACTGTCGACGCGCATCCCGAGCCCGCGGTTTGAGCGAACCCGGGACCGATCGGCACGTGGCAACGGCCGAGACCGGCGGTGAGATCGCAGCGACCGTCACGAACGCGGAGCCCCTTCATGGGGCGGTGTCCAACTACCTGGGCTTGGTGAAGACGCGCCTGACAACGCTCGTGCTGCTCACTGCGCTCGTCGCTTTCTGGCTCGCCAGCCCCAGACCGATTGACCTCGGCGCCCTGGGCGCCCTGCTGCTGGGCACTGCGCTGGTGGTGGGCGGAGCCAACGCGCTCAACCAGGTGTTCGAGCGCCACACCGACAAGCTCATGAAACGTACGCGCTCGCGACCGATCCCCGCCGGGCGCCTTTCACCCACACAGGCTTCGCTCTTCGGGATCTCTATTCTCGCCATCGGAACGTTTGTGCTCGCGACGGGCAACAACCTGCTCACCGCCGCGCTCGGGCTGAGTGGGTTCGCGCTCTATCTCTTTGCCTACACACCGCTCAAACGAATCAGCTGGATCTGCACGATCGTCGGCGCTGTGCCTGGTGCGTTGCCCATGCTCATTGGCTGGGCCGCGGCGCGCGGCAGCATTGATCGGGCCGGCTGGGCGCTCTTCGCAATTCTCTTCGTCTGGCAGCTACCGCACTTCTTGGCGATCTCGCGCCTCAACCGTGACGATTATCAGCGCGCCGGCCTCTCGGTCCTCGGCACGGCCAACGCTGGCGGCGACGCCTGGCAGAGCGTCGTCTGGTGCCTGCTCCTTCTACCGCTGGGCACTCTGCCGACGCTGCTGAGCATCACCGGGCGGATGTACTTCGCGGGGAGCCTGCTGTTGGGTCTGATGTTTCTGACCGCCAGCGCGGCGGCGGCCGGCCGCGGCACGCTCGCCGCCCACCGACGCGCCTTCCGTGCCTCACTGGTCTACTTGTCTGTTCTCCTCCTCCTGATGGTCATCGACCGCGTCGGGTAGCTAGAAAGAGCCCCGTTTCCCAGACATAGCCTGGTCTTCCGCCAGCCGAGGAACCCCATGCCCGAAGCCTCCGCCTCGATTCCGAGCTGGATTGCCCTGCTGCCGGCGCTGAACGCCACCCTCAACGCCACGCAGTTCGCCTTTCTGCTCTTCGGCTACCGCTTCATCCGCGCCGGTCAACGCGATCCCCATCGCCGCTGCATGCTCGGCGCCCTGACCTGCGCGGCGATCTTTCTCGTCAGCTACTTGACGCTGCACTTCTACGTGGGCGCGACACGCTTCGGCCACGAAGGCACGCTCGTGCGAATGGTCTACTTCGCCATCTTGCTCACACACACCGCTCTGGCCATGACCCTTCCGGTGCTCGTCCCCATTACTCTTTGGCGCGCCCTGCGCGAGCGCTTCGACCGCCACCGTGCCATCGCCCGCTGGACCCTACCCATCTGGCTCTACGTCTCGGTCACACCGTGCCATCGCCCGCTGGACCCTACCCATCTGGCTCTACGTCTCGGTCACCGGCGTCCTCGTCTACCTGATGCTCTACCAGATCCCAGGAGCAGAGGGCCTCGCCGACCGCTAGGTCGGGGACGGGAATCGCGTGTTGCGGAGCTGTATTGGGTCGGCGTGTTGAGCAGCTTGGGAGGGCGGCGAGCGGACGGGCTGGGATGCGTCGTAGGCGCGCTTCCCTCCGCGGCCGCGCGACCGGCGAGACCCCGACAGCGGCGCACTGCGACCAAAGCCTGGGGTACAGGCGCTCGACGACGCCGAGTCGCCCTTCAGTGCTGGTTGGGCCGCCCTAGACGCATCCCAGCTCGCCCGCTCGCCGTCCTCCCCCTCGTCAGTCCGGGTCGGTGGCCAAAGGTTCTCGCGTACCGGCAACCGCCCGCCCGCGCTTGATGACGAGCGACGGGGCGATCTCTCCAAAGCGATACGGTAGCATCCGATAGTCGTCAACGTCGTAGAGCTGCAAGTCGGCGAGCTTGCCCTCCTCGAGCGTTCCAACCAGATCGCCGCGACCGATCGCATACGCCGCGTTGCGCGTGGCCGCTACAAGCGCCGCCGCAGGCGTCATGCGCATCAACATGCATCCCAACGCGACGATCCGCCCCATCGACTCCACCGGGCTCGTGCCGGGGTTGAAGTCGGTAGCCAGGGCAACGGGAACGCCCGTGGCGATCAGCTTGTTGGCAGGCGCCTGACGCCGCGAGCCCACGTACAACGGCACCGAGGGCAGCAGCACCGCAACAACGCCGGCTCTCGCCAGCGCGGCAATTCCTCCGGTGGAGACGTAGTCGAGGTGGTCGGCCGAGATCGCGCCCATCGCTGCGGCAAGCTCGGCGCCCTCGGAATTGCCGAGCTGGTCGGCATGGAGCTTGCCTCGCAGGCCGTACTGAGCTCCGAGCTCGAGGATGCGACGGCACTCGTCCACAGAGAAGGCGCCCTCCTCGCAGAAGGCGTCGACGAACTCCGCGCGGTCGGCCAACGTGGCGATCATCTCTTCGACGACCCTCAAATACGCCCTGCGATCTCCACGATGCTCGGCGGGCACCGCGTGAGCCGGCAACAGAGTGGCGACGATGTCAACCGCCTCCGTGGCGGCAAGGCGCCGCACGGTGCGCAGCAGCTTGGCCTCGTCGACCAGGCTGAGCCCGTAGCCGCTCTTGGCTTCGACGGTGGTCGTGCCGCCGACAAGCATGCGTTGCAGACGACGGCGACCGATCTCGACGAGCTCCTCTTCGGACGTCTCACGGGTCGCGGCCACGGTACTCAGTATGCCGCCGCCGGCGGCGAGGATGTCCTGGTAGCTGTCTCCCGCGAGACGCTGTTCGAACTCGGCCGGCCGCCAGCCGCCGAACAGCAGATGGGTGTGAGGGTCGACAAACCCGGGCAACACAACGCCGCCAGCAGCGTCGATGTGGAGCGCCTCCGGCCCGGTGCGCACAGCGGAGGGCAGTCCGCTCGCCGGGCCAACGTAGGCGAGGCGCTCCCCCACTACCGCAACGGCGGCGTCGCGAATGATCTCGGGGTTCTCCTGGTTGTCGCGAGCCAGGGGACCACCCGCGCCGGGCCCGCCGCCGGGCACACGCATCGTGAGGCACTGCCGGATGCCCGTGATGACGATCTCCGCCGCGGGCTTGACGCCCTTCCCTTGCACGCGCTCCGCCATCAGCGCGACCTTGATCAGTCCTCGAGCGAAGGCATGGGGACGCCGCCAGCGCGCGCCTGGTCGATGGCGATCGGATAGCCGGCATCGGCGTGGCGCACAACGCCGATGCCGGGATCAACAGTGAGAACGCGTTCGAGGCGTGCCGCGCGCGCCTCGGTGCCGTCGGCCACAATCACCATGCCCGCGTGCAAGGCGTTGCCGATTCCAACGCCGCCTCCATGGTGGAACGACACCCACGAGGCACCGGAGACCGCGTTGAGCGCGAAGTTGAGCAGCGGCCAGTCGGCGACCGCGTCGGAGCCATCGAGCATCGCCTCGGTTTCGCGATTCGGCGACGCCACCGAGCCGCAGTCGAGATGGTCGCGCCCAATGACTACGGGCGCCGACACCTTGCCGTCGGCGATCAGTCGATTGATCTCGAGGCCGAACTTGGCGCGATCGCCGTAGCCGAGCCAGCAGATCCGCGAGGGCAGCCCGAGTTGCGGCACACGCTCGCGCGCCATGTTCACCCAGCGGTGCAGCACCACGTCGTCGGGAAACACGCGGAGCAGCGCGTCGTCGAGGACCGCCAGGTCGGACTCGTCGCCCGACAAACAGGCCCAGCGGAACGGCCCCTTGCCCTCGCAGAAGAGCGGCCGCACATACGCCGGCACGAAGCCCGGGTACTTGAAGTTGCCCTCGTCATCGCGGACTTCGAGTCCGCCCAGCTCCGCCTGGCCTCGCAGGTTGTTGCCGTAGTCGAAACAGATCGCTCCGGCCGTCTGCAGTCGCTGAATGGCGTCGCAGTGAGCCACCATCGATGCCACCGAGCGGCGCCGATACTCCTGCGGATCGGCCGAGCGCAGCTCCTCGACCTCGTCGAGATTGCCCTGAGGCACGTAGTCGAGCTGATTGTGAGCCGGTGTCTGGTCGGTGACCACGTCGGGAACGACACCGCGGTCCGCGAGCTCCGAGTACACGTCGGCGGCGTTACCGGCGAGGCCGACCGAGAGGCCTGTGCCGGCGCGCTGCGCCTCTTCGATCCAGCCGAGCGCCTCGTCCAGGTCGCGCGCGCGTCGGTCGCAGTATCCCTCTTGAACCTTCCGGTCGATGCGCTCGGCCCGCACCTCGACGATGAGCGCGGCGGCCTCGTTCATCGTTGCCGCAGCAAGGGGTTGGGCTCCGCTCATGCCCCCGAGACCGGCTGTGAGAACAAACCTGCCGGCGAGGCTGTCGGCACCGAACTCTTGTTTCGCCAGCGCGGCGAACGTCTCGTAGGTGCCTTGCAAGATTCCCTGCGTGCCGATGTAGATCCACGATCCGGCCGTCATCTGCCCGTACATCATCAGGCCGCGTCGATCGAGATCCTCGAAATGCTGTTCGGTTGCCCAGCGCGGAACCAAGTTGGAGTTGGCGATGAGCACGGCGGGGTGCCTCGGGCCAGGTGCGCGCGACGTAGACCGGCTTGCCGGACTGCACGCAGAGCGTCTCGTCCTCGCGCAGGCCTTGCAGAGCAGCAACGATCTGGCGATACGCCTTCCAGTTACGCGCCGCGCGGCCACTGCCGCCATAGACGACAAGGTTCTCCCAGTCGACGGCAACCTCAGGATCGAGATTGTTGCTGAGCATGCGCAACGCGGCCGCGGCGTCCCACGTGCTGCAGCTGCGCGCGGTGCCACGCGCCGCGCGAATCGGCGAAGCCGGTCGATGCTCGTCGAACATCGGGCGCGCATGTCCATCTGCCACGTCTACTGCAGCCGCAGTCGACTCAATTTCCGACATCGGAACCTCTCCCGCTCTCAGCTTGTGCAAAGCGCTCTTTCGAAGCACCTGTTGGCTTCGACAAGCCCCTGCTCATTCAATCGCCCAAACGGTAGACGGTGACGTCCGCCTCGAAGGCATCGCCCAGGGCGATGTCACGAAGCGGCTCGAAGTACGCCCCTAGCAGTCGATCCCAACGGTTGAGGATGCCATCCCCCGCGCCTCCCGGCCCACGGTCCTCGTAGAGCACGCCGACGTGGTCCTCGATTGCCAAGAGGTCGCCAGGGCGCACAACGTCGAAGGTCACGGCGCGCAGAGGATCGTTGGCGAAGTAGTAGTTCCCGTCGCGCGCCAGGAACATGTCGGCAACGACAGTCTCGGCGACCGTAGGCAGTTCCTCCCAGCTCGTGAAGTCGACGTCCTGCCCACCGGCCCGCAGCGCGGCGATCCAGAAATCGAGCACCGTGCCGCCACGGAACAAGCTCGCTGGGTGCTGCGCTGCCGGCAGTTTCTGCAGGATGGGGACGTACGGCAATCCCGCGAATGCCTGCATACGACCGAACACATCGTCGCCGCCGCGCACGCTGACAAGGTGCGGCCGGTCGCCGAGCGCCGCGGCGTGCACCGCGTCGGCGCCAGGAGACGTAACACGGTCGAGAATCGCGCCGCTGCGGTTGCGGATTACGGCACGCGTCATGAAGCGCATCGTGCCGACATCCCAATCGGGGTAGGCGTCGCCGGTGGGAGAAACATCGGCGGCGTGGCCAGCGTCGAATCCCCAGCTCACGGTGTAGGTGTCGCGGTAGCGAATATCAGCGACGCTGAAATCGATGTCGAAGTCGGGATTGTCGAACGGCACTTCCGGCTCGACTTTGAACCACAGATACTCCGGCTGGTACGCCCAGCTCGGCCACGGCAACACCGGCTGAGCGGATGGCGCCGACAGCCCCGGCGGCTCAATCTGCACGCTAGACACGGTTCCATAGAATCGCGGCTCGCCAGCCCAAGGCTTCGCCTGGACCACCGCGTAGAGCGTCACCGGCGTACCGGCCAGCGTTTCGCGCGGCATCGAGCTGGCCACCGCGTCCCCGAGCTCGGCCGATACTACCCAGGCGCGCTGCAGTCGAGGCGTGAAGTAGGCGCGTAATTGCGGCACTCCGAATACCACAATGAGCAGCGCCGAAACGCAGGTCGAAGCGATCAGCAACAACCTCAACAGGCGGGCGCGCGCTCCGGTCATCGCTAGCACCTCTTCAGCTCAGCTCCGGCTGGTCGCTGCGATCGTCGCGCCGTCGGAGGGTGTGAGCTCGAGTCCGGCGCTACGAATGATGCGTGCGGCAACTCGGACAACCGTGTTCATCGGCAGGGCGAACCCCACACCGGCGTAGGTACCTGTGCCGGCCGCCGCTGCTTCCTCACTCACGGCGATCGCCGTGTTGATCCCCACCACCTCGCCGCGCAGATTCACCAGCGCGCCACCAGAGTTTCCGGGATTGATGGCGGCGTCGGTCTGGATGAAAGAGCTGCGTCGCGAGAGCTGCGATACGCGTCGATTACGAGCGCTGATGATGCCCGCCGATACCGTTTCGGTGAGCCCGAACGGGGCGCCCATCGCGAGCACCCATTCGCCAACGCGTAGCCCATCGGAGTCGCCGAGGGCGGCGACGGCCCAGGGGAACGGCTCCTCGACGCGCAACACCGCCAAATCGACGCCAGCGTCGTGGCCAATAACTGTGGCGTCGAGACTGGTTTCAGGGCCAAATCCAACACGCACGCGGAACGCATCCTCGACGACGTGCCAGTTCGTGATCAGCAGCCCATCGCTGTGAATCACGACGGCCGACCCGCGCCCTACCGGGCCCGTGCCGTCGGCGACCTCGACAAACGCCACCGCGCCGCGGAGCGCGGCAGCGACATCGGCCCAGCGACTACCGGGCGACCCGGCGCTGTCGCTCGCAAGCTCCGGCCGCGGTCCGCCCAATTCCATGGGGTCGATAAAGTCGGCCAAATCGGCGAGACGGTCCGAAATTTCGCCGCCAGCGGCCCAGTACGAGCCTCCCAGCGACACCACCAGAAGGCCGCACACCGCAAAGACAACACGGCGCAAGAGGTCAGAAAAGGGCAGTTGATCGCTCACCGACACATGGTAGCAGGGAGGACGCAAGCATCGTCTGCCCCCAGCGTGGGAGACTGTCCAATTCGAGCCTGGCACGGCCTGCGGAAACCAACTGCGGCGGCAAGCCGTACTCAAACTGTTGGTTCGCTCCATTCATGGCGGAGGACCTCCCGTCCAAGCCCCCACTCAACCGACCGTGCTGCAGCTGCTTGCCCGCCACCAGGGGGTGTCTCTACCCTTTAGGCTGAGCTCTTCCGAAGCGCCAGCGCTGGCCCTCGAGTCGTCATGTCGATGAAAAAAATAGTCGTTGCGCTCGCCATCGTCGCGGTCGTGGCGCTGGGCGTTTTCGCCAACATCAACCGCAAGCCCGCAGCCATCGAGATCGACGTCGAGAAGGTCAAGCGTCGCGACCTGACTGCGATCGTCTCCGGCTCCGGCCGCATTCGCGCCGCCAAAGACGTCGACATCTCCGCCAACGTCATGGGCCGCATCACCGACCTTAGGGTGGTGGAAGGCCAAGAAGTCGACGTCGACGACATGCTGCTGCAAATCGATCCGGTGGCGCTACAAAGCGCCGTCAACCAAGTGGAAGCGAGCATCGAGTCGGCAAAGATCCAGCTGCGAGCGGCCGAAGAGAACCACGAGTTCGCCAGCCGCGAGCTCGACCGTCAGGAGGGTCTGTTCCAGCAGGATCTGACCTCGAAAGCGGCACTCGACCAGGCCAGGCAGGCGGCGCGGCGCGAAGAGCGCAACGTCGAGATGCGAGCCCAGGACATCGCGCGGCTCGAAGCGCAAATCGTGCAGTCGCGCCACAGCCTGTCGAACGTCACCATCCGCTCGCCGATCGCCGGCATCATTACCCAGCTCAACGTCGAGCAGGGCGAGAACGTGGTGACCGGCACGATGAACAACGCCGGCACCGTGCTGCTGCGCATCGCCGATCTCTCGGTGGTCGAAGCGGAGATCGAGATCGATGAGACCGACATCGTCTCGGTGGAGCTCGGCCAGGCGGCCGAAGTTCGTATTGACGCTTTCCCCGACGTGACCTTCGACGCGCAGGTCGTTGAGGTGGGCAAGAGCCCGATCGGTGGTGTCAGCGCGCAGGCTGCCAGCGGACAGGCAATCAACTTCAAGGTCGTCGTGCGAGTCGTCGAGAACGTCCCCGGAGCGCGGCCTGGGCTTTCCTGCACAGCCGACATCACCACCAAGGAGCGCGCGCAGGCGATCGCCGTCCCGATTCAAGCGCTGATGCTGCGCGAGCTCGAGTTCGACGAGGACGGGAACATCATCAAGCGCGACCCGATCGAGGAGCTTCTGGCAGCCGCGCGGGAGACGGATGAGGACGACAACTCGACTCGTGAGGTGGAAGGAGCCTTCGTCCTACGCGACGGCGAGGCCGTCTTCGTACCCGTTGAGATCGGCATTGCCGGCGAACGTCATTTCGAAGCGCTCGAGGGATTCGCCGAGGGAGACGACCTGATTACCGGCCCCTTCGACGTGCTGCGCACACTGCAGGACGGCGAACAGGTCAAGATTCGCGAGCGCCCTTCACGGCGTGGTTCGAATCGCGACGAGGACGAAGAATGAGCGCCAACGCGCCCCGGGCGAGTGAAGCTCCAGAAGATCCATTCCGCGCTCCGCCCGGGCAGACGGCGGGCGAGCCGATGATCAGGACCCGTGGCCTCTCGAAGACCTACACGATGGGCCGCATGAAGGTTCACGCGCTGAGGGACGTCGACCTCGACATCGAGAGGAACGAGTTCATCGCCATCATGGGGCCCTCGGGCTCGGGCAAGTCGACGCTGATGAACCTGCTCGGCTGTCTCGACTCACCCACCGCGGGCGACTACACGCTCAACGGCCAGGGCGTCAGCAACCTCGACGACAACGAGCTGGCCGCTGTGCGCAACCGCGAGATCGGCTTCGTCTTCCAGACGTTCAATCTCCTGCCCCGCGCCACCGCTCTTCACAACGTGGAGCTGCCGCTGATCTACGCTGGTGTGGGCCGACGCGAGCGCCGCGAGCGTGCCATGGGGGCGCTCGATCGGACCGGTCTGTCCGACCGTGCCGACCATCGCCCCAACGAGCTCTCGGGTGGCCAGCGGCAACGCGTCGCGATGGCGCGCGCGCTGGTCAACGAGCCAGCGATTCTGCTCGCCGACGAGCCCACCGGGAACCTCGACAGCAAGACCTCGTACGAGATCATGGAACTGGTGGTGAACCTGCACAGTAGCGGGCAGACCATCGTGCTCGTGACCCACGAGTCCGACATCGCCCACTACGCCCACCGAGTGACCCACTTTCTGGACGGCCGATTGGTGAGCGACGAGCTCCAGACACCACGTATCCCCACCCCGCCAGTGGTGGACGACAACGAATGAGTCGAGCCACCTCCGGGCGCCAGCGTTCGAACACCGCTGTCGGACTGGGCGAGGGGGTGGCGATCGCGCTCGACTCGATTTGGGCCAACAAGTTGCGCTCCTTCCTCACCGTCCTCGGAAACATCGTCGCCGTCAGCTCGATCGTCTTGGTGGTCACGATCATCCAGGGCGTCAACGCCGAGGTCACCGGGCTATTCACCGCGGAGGGCGCCGACGTTTTCAACGTCCGGCGAATGGGGCTGTCCTTCTCGCACGACGATTTCATGGCCATGCGGAACCGGCCGCGCCTGACGCGCGACGACGCGCGCGTACTGCGCGAATCGGCTCAAACATTCGCCGCTGTGGTCGAGCAATCCGACGGCAACGCCCGCGTGGAGTACGGCAACGTTTCGCTCGATCGCATCGACATCGAGGGACGCTCGTTCGAATGGGGCCTGATCGACGGCACGGGACTGGCGCACGGTCGCTACTTTTCACTACTCGAGGTGCAGCGCAATCGTTCGGTCGCCATCCTCGCACCCGACGTGGTCGACGAGCTCTTTCCCGGGCTCGACCCAGCCAGCGCCCTCGGCAAGCGGATTCGCATCGACGACATCCATTTCACCGTCATCGGTGTTTCGAACAGCCGCGGTAGTGCCTTCGGCTTCTCACAAGACGAGGTCGCGATCATTCCGATCGGCTCTTTTCTGCGCCTCTTCGGCTCGCGACGGTCACTCGAGTTCACCGTCAAGCCGGACAGTCCCGAGATGCTCCAAGAAGCGATGGACGAGGCACGCCTCCTGATGCGCGTGCGGCATCAACTGCGACCACGCGACGATGACGACTTCGCCATCATGAGCTCCGATACATTTGTCGACCTCTACAACCAGTTCACTCAGGGGATCTACGGCGCGCTCGTCGGTATCGTCGCGATGTCGCTCGTGGTGGGCGGCATCGTGATCATGAACATCATGTTGATGGTCGTCACCGAACGCACGCGCGAGGTGGGCGTGCGTAAGGCAGTGGGCGCCACCTACCAGCAGATTCTTTGGCAGTTCCTCGTCGAGGCCGTCACGATGTCGCTAACCGGCGGCATCATTGGAATCACGTTGGGCTACGTCGCCGCTACGTTGATTGCCGCGTTCACTCCCCTGCCCTACGTTCTGGCCACATGGTCGATCCTCGCAGCACTCGGCACCGTGATGATTGTTGGCGTGGTATTCGGCATTTATCCAGCGAGCAAGGCGGCCAGGCTCGACCCGATCGAGGCGCTGCGCTACGAGTAGCGCGATCCAGAAAGAGCCCGCCTCCTAATACAGTGGGCCCGGTACCAGAACGAGCCCGGTAGGCGGGCTGCGGAGCGGAGAGAAGTAGGCATGCGTAGCTTCGTCGTCGGCGAGATTTTGAAGATGGCCTGGGACAGCCTCCGGGCGCACAAGATGCGCTCTGTGCTGACCGTCCTCGGAATCGTCATTGGCATCACCATGGTCGTCGGCATGACCGCGCTGATACGCGGCTTCGACAAGATGATGACCGGGCAGATCCAAACGCTCGGCTCCGACACCCTCTTCTTGGTGAAGTGGGGTGGCCGCCTGGTGACCTCCGGCGAAAAATTCCGCCGTCTGATGAGTCGCCCCGACGTCACCGATCGCGACGCCGAGGCCATCGAGGAGCTTGCCGACAGCGTGCATCGCGTCTCGGTGATGTACGGCCAGGGTTTCCCGCCGAGCGTCGCCGACGTCAGCTACCGGGGCAACCGCACGCGCCAGACGATCGTAATGGGGGTGAGCCCACGCTTCATCGAAGCCGGCGACATGGAGCTCGCTGCCGGGAGGTTCCTCACCCCGATCGACATCGGCCAGCGTAGCGACGTCGTCCTGTTGGGCAACGGCCCTGTGGACACGCTCTTTCCGACAGGCGACCCGATCAATCGACGTGTGCGAGTGAAAGGACGCGAGTATCGCGTGATCGGCACGATCAAAGCTCGGCAAGCGAGCAGCATTGCCGGCGACCAGGCCGACAACTTCGTCATCGTACCGGCCAGCAACTACCGCAAGCTCTACGGTCCCGAGCCACAGGGCACAATGGTCGTCATGCGTGCCGCTGAGGGGTACACGGTGGACGAGATGGGCAACGAGGTGGAAGGCATCATGCGCGCCCGCCACGGGCTGCGCGCCGACGAGCTGCCCGACTTCGACCTGATCAACCAGGAGAACCTCCTGCAGCTCTGGAAGGACCTGACGACCTACTTCTTCCTGGCACTGGTGGCGCTGTCGTCGGTGGCGCTGATGGTCGGCGGCATTGGCGTGATGGCGATCATGTTGGTGTCGGTCACCGAGCGCACGCGGGAGATCGGCATCCGCAAGGCACTAGGTGCTCGGCGCAGCGACGTGCTCGTACAGTTCCTCGCGGAGGCCATTGCGCTCGCCGCTGCGGGCGGCGCTCTGGGTGCCGCGATCGGCGCTGGCGTGGGCTATGCGGCCCACAAGGCAACCGGATTTCCGATCTCTCTGCCCTGGTGGTCGTTCGCTATTGCGGTCGGGACTTCGTCTCTGATCGGCGTGGTCTCCGGAATCTACCCCGCCAATCGCGCCGCGCGACTCGACCCGGTCGATGCGCTGCGTTACGAATAAGGGGCTTGCCGCACACGTAACCGCGCCGAAAACAGGATCCTATTGGCACTCATCCGGTAGCTTGAGAGCCGCGCGCTCGCGCTTCCTTTTCTTATCGACTTGCTTCGGCCTTCCCGCGTCCCAACAATACGAAGCTGCGCCCAGCCCGTCAGGAGGACGGACCCGCATGCAGATTCGACAGCCCGGCAGAATATCGACGTCGTCGCCACTCGCGGCGGGGATCGGACTGCTGGCCGCCTTCGCCACTCTTTCGCCCGTCGGCGTTCTCAACGCCCAAGCAATCGGCCCCCAGGCCTCGCCTATCACGCGGCAACAGGCTGAGCCGCAGGCCGCGCGTGGGGAAGAACAGGAGCCGGCCGTGGAGCTCAGCCTGCTCGACGCCGTCGACCTAGCGCTGCGCCACAACCTCCAGGTTCAGATCAACTCCTACCAGCCTGATCTGAGCGAAGAACAGATCACGAACGCCCGCGCCCAGTTCGATCCGCAGATCCAGTTCCAGCTACCCCAGACATTCAACCGCTCCTCGTCGCAGGGAACCACGCAGCTGTCGGGTGCGGACGTCCTGACGTCGGAGCGCATCAATGCGAGCTTCAGTTTTTCGGAGACGCTGACCACCGGTACCAACTGGTCGCTCACCGGCAACACCAACCGCAATGTCACGAACAACACGTTCAGCACACTCAACCCGCAGATCGGTACGAGCGCGACGCTGAGCGTGACGCAGCAACTCCTGCGTGGTTTCGGACGCGAGATCAACCGCGCCAACCTCATCACGGCGCGGAACGGCTGGGAGGGCAGCAAGGAGAGTTTTCTCCAGTCTGTGGAACAGACCATCTTTCAGACGCAACAGGCCTACTGGCAGCTCGTGCTCGCCGTGCGCGACCTCGAGGTCAAGCAGCTCTCCCTCGACCTGTCCAACAGGCAGCTCGAGCGCAACCGAATCCAGGTGGAAATCGGCACACTGGCCCCGATCGAGACGATCCAGTCGGAGCAGCAAGTAGCGCAGAATCAGCTGCAGTTGATCCAGTCGCAGGTCGCGTTGCGCGATGCCCAAGACGACCTGAAGCGACTCATCAACGCCGACAGCGGCCTCTCGGGCGGTTGGGCGGTGAGCATTGTTCCCACCGACGATCCGCAGGTGACCACCGAGCCGATCGACACGCAGGCCGCCATCGCCGACGCGCTGGAGCAGGCTCCGTCGTTGCGTCGACTGCGGATCGATTTGGAGAGTCGCAAGCTCAACTTGAGGGTCCAGCGCAACGCGCTTCTGCCACAACTGACCTTCAACGGCTCGATTCAGCTGTCGGGTCAGGGCGGTGACCGTATCGTCACTTCCGGCGGGTTCGGGTCGTCAGACGTCCTCGAAGTTCAGCAGGGCGGCATCAACGATGCGCTGCAGAACCTCCTGTCGGGGAACTTCCGCAACTGGAGCGTCGGACTTACCGTCAACTTTCCGCTGCGCAACTGGGCTGCCAAGGCGGCCTACGCGCAGGCCTCGATAAACGAGCGCAACGTGCTCACACAAATCGCCGACCAGGAGCAGCAGGTTCGCGTGGATGTGACGAAAGCGGCCCGCCAAGTCGAGAGCGGCGTAGAACAGGTGGCACAGGCGATCACGGCGCGTGAGCTCGCCGAGCGCCAGCTCGATGCCGAGGGGCGAAAGTTCGCCGTAGGCACCTCGACCAACTTCCAGGTGCTCGAATTCCAGCGCCAGCTCGCAACCTCACGCAGCTCGGAGCTGCAGGCGATCATCAACTTCAACAACGCGATCGCCCGGCTCGAGCAGGTCAAGGGCACGCTGCTAAGCAGCTTCGGCTTCGACATCTCGCTCGCCGGTCTCGGCGGCAACCAACGGTAACGCTCTGCCGCAACGACGCCGGGCTACGGCCCTTGCTCTGCTGGCCGTTCTCGCCCTGGGCACCCACTGCGGCGATGGAGCAGGACCGGCCGCACTCGCCGGGCGCGGAGAAGAGCCTCGACACGTCGCCTTCCTGACCCACGGGCTCGAGGCCTCGCTGGCACCCGAGGAAGCCGCGGCGCTCATGTGGTTGCGAGAGCAGCCGGGAATCGACGTCGAGGTGGTGCAGCTCATCGACCTGGCCGGCCGCCGGCTGACTTCCTCCAGTCTGCTCTGGTGGCACTACGCTCGCGACCCGGAGCTTCCGTCGGCAGCGTTCGACCCACGGCTGCTGGCCGCGATTCGCGCGCATATCGCGTCTGACGGGGCGTTACTGCTGACGCTCTTTGCGGCGCAGTACACCGTGCCGCTCGGCCTCGAGACGCGCGGCCCCGACGAAGTGCGATTCGCACCGGGCTCAGAGTTCACCCGCTGGGCTGACGACGATCGCCTGCTCGTCGGGGTGCAGTCGTATGCTGGCCACCCGCTGCTGCGGCGATTTTGGGGAGGGACATACATCCATGCGCCGAGCCCCGAACTGTCGTATCCGGTAGCTCGATACAGCGCCTCGACCTGGCCCGATCAAGGACGGGTGTGGGCGGTTGGCCGCCGCGCCATTCGGATCGATAGCGACACGAAGGTCGGCCTCGAATACCCACCCGACGAGGGACACCGCGGCGGCCTCGTGGTCACTCTCGGGCAGGGCCCCTACTTCGCCGATCGCTCGAACCGCCAGCGGCTCCACCTCGAGCTGCTGTTTACTGATCTGCTGACCTACCTCGAAGGCAGTCTTCCGCCCACGCCTACGGGCGCGGCCATCCCGTCCACGGGGGCTCCGGTTGTAGCGCTGACCCCGAGCGACGTGGGCGGGCCAGTGGCCCCGACCGCGGCGGCTGCGGCGCCCGAGACCATCGAAGGCGGGGCCGATCGGCCGTCCCTCGGCACCACGGCCACCTACTGGCGCCAGGCCGGCACCGAAGAGCTGCAGATCGGGATCGCGATCGAGCAGTCCGCCGGACTCGGGCCACAGCTAGCGGACGGCAGAGCGACACTTGAAGCGGTTGCCGCGGCACGCTCCGGGCTCGAGCTCGAGACCACCCCTGCCAGCGATGGCAGCCGCACACCATTCAATCTGGCGTCGCCTCGGACGCTCATCAACGGCGACCAGAACGGCCGCATCGACGAAGTGTGGGCCTATCCGGGACGCGTCGCTGTTGGGCTGCGCTTCGGCCTTGCGGCTCCCGGGGGCGCTCCGACGTGGCTGCACGAGACACGCGCCTTGTCGTTCGTCGCGCGACCGGAAGGCGTGAGCTTCAGCTACGAGCTCGACGGCGCCGAGGTCAACATGCACCTGGCTGTCCGGCGCGACGTCGGCGGCCTCGTGGCGCTCTTCGAAATAGCGGATGAGCCCGGTCGCGGCGGCCGTGAGCTCGTAGCTAGCTGGACTGCAGAGGCGCAGCCGATGTGGCCGCACGCCGAGGCCGACCCACCGCAAATCGTCTGGGACAGCACCGTGCAGGCGCTCGCCTGGCGGAACAGCCCGTCGCGTGGAGCCGGGATCAACGTCTACGCCGGCTTCGGTCGCCCTCCCACAGACGTCGTCTACAGCAACGCCGGTGCTGGCGACGGGCCCACATCAACGACGAGTCCGGGCACACCGGCCGCCGATGTCAGCCCCGTCACGTTGCGGGTAGCGTTGCCCACCGACGAGACGGCCGCCATCGTCTTCAGTCTCGCCGCTACAACCGGGCGCGACGCCGATCTCGCGGGAGCGCGCACGAGTTATCTCGAGCTGCTTTCCGATCCAGCCTCGGTGTGGGCAGAAAACGCCAACCACTACCGGCGTCTCCTCGCCGAGACGCTCGACGTCGTGACACCCGATCCCACCTTCAACGAGGCGTTCTTGTGGGCCAAGGCGGGTCTCGAGGCGCTTCGCGTAACGGCACCCGACGTCGGCACCGGCATTGTCGCGGGCTACGGCGCGAGCCCCGAATCGCGTTTGGACGACCGCGGCGCGGCGAGCTGGACGCGCGACAATGATTTTGAACGGCGCCCGGGTTACGCGTGGTTTTTCGGACGCGATGGCCTGTGGAGCGGGCTCGCCGCCGACGCGTACGGCGGCACCGACTTGGCCAGCGAAACGCTGCGGCTGCTGGCGCGCTACCAGGACGTCGACGGCAAAATCGCGCATGAGATCTCGCCCAAGGCCGCTGTGCACTACGACGCGGCCGACTCGACGCCGCTCTTTCTCATCGGCCTCGACCATCACATCCGCGCCACCGGCGACCGCGAGCTGTTGCGCAGCCTTTGGCCGAGCGTGCGCGCGGCGTTCGCGTTTCTCGAGTCAACCGACACCGACGGCGACGGCCTGATCGAGAACACCGGAATCGGGCACGGATGGATCGACGAGGGTCCCGTCAATCGTGGTCACACGACGCTGTATCTCGCCGGGCTGTGGGCAGCGTCTCTCGACGCTCTCGAGCGGCTGGCTAGCTGGATCGACGACGAGGAGTTGCTGGCACGCGCGCGCGAGCTTGCGCCAACCGTGCGCCGAGCTCTCGACGAGATCTTCTGGGACGACGACCTGCGCCACTTCCGCCAGGGCTTGCGTGCCGACGGCACGGCGATCGAGGAGCGCACCGTGATGCCCGCGGTGCCGATGCTCTTTCGGGTGCTCGACGACGCCAAGGGGCGCGCCGTGCTGGCGCGTCTGGCGGGGGCCGAGTTCACCACCGACTGGGGCGTGCGCATGAGCGAGGCGTCTCACCCTGCGTACGACCCCACGAGCAATCACCGCGGCGCCGTCTGGCCGCTGTACGGCGGCTGGGTGTCGCTGGCCGGGTACGTCTCTCACCTCCCGCTCCCGGCCTACATGCGGCTCAATCAGAACCTGCGTCTGTACCGCCACGGTAACCTTGGCTACATCACCGAGGGCCTGCACGGCGATCGCTTCGAGGCGGTGGGCACGACCTCCCACCGTGCCTGGTCGCAGGCCATGGCCATTCTGCCGGCCGTGGAGGGCATGCTCGGAATCCGACAGGACGCCATGCAGGGCACGCTGCGGTTCGCGCCGCATCTGCCCGGCGGTTGGGACAACGTCGTCGCCCAGCCCGTGCGCGTCGGAAAAGATGCCTTCCGCATCACTTTCGAGCGCCAGCCGGAGCGAAGCTCGTTCCACATCGAGCGCCTCGCGGGCGGCAGCGACATCGTGTTCGAGCTCGCGCTGCCGGTACCACGCGATGTGCTCGTCAATCTCGACCGTGACGCAACATCGGGCGTCGCCATCACGGATCCAGGCGAAGACATCGTCGATCTGGTGGTCGAAAAAGAGGCTGTGGTTCGCGCCACATTGACCGAATCGGAGGGCCACGTGGCCTTCCGACACAGCCCGTTCCCGCAGATCATTCCGCCGTCGCCAGCGCTCGAGCCGGGCGCTGGCAGCACTCAGTTGCGAATCATCGACAGCATCTTCCGTTCGGGGTACCAGACGCTCAAGGTAGAGGGCCTGCCGGGTCGGGAGTACCGTGTTGCTCTGGCAACGCCATGGCGTATCGCCGCGGTTCGCGGGGTTCCCGGCGCCAGCGTAGTCGCAGCGGGTCCGGGTCGCGCGACGTTCGCCTTCAGGATTCCTGGCGCCGGAGAAAGCTACCAGAGCGCCGAGTTGCAAATCGAGTTTCGACGATGAGTTCCCCAAAAGAATCCGAGCACAGCAGCCAGCCCGACGGCTCCCGGCCCGGCCCGTGGTACGCCACCCACAAGGGAGAGGTCAACAAGATCGTCTTCAACAACTGCCCCGAGCCCACCCTTGGCATGGAGCTCGAGCTTCAGATCATCGACCCGGAAACGCGGCAGCTGGTATCGGGCGGCCCGGCGATTCTGAGCGATTTCCCAGGGGCCGATTGGGTGAAGCCGGAGTTGTTGCAGTCGACCGTTGAGATGAACGTTGGTCCCTGCAACGACATCGGCGAGGCGCGCGAGTCGCTCAACGAGCGCTTGGCGCTCATTCAAGCGAGCGCCGACAAGCACGGCTACGGGCTTGTGTCGGCCGGCACGCATCCGTTTTCCCGCTGGGAGAGCCAGGAGATTACCGAAGAAGATCGCTACCAGGAGATGCTCGATCGCATGCAGTGGCCGGTGCGACGCCTGATGATCTTCGGCCTGCACGTGCACGTAGGTGTGAGCAGCGGCGAGAAAGCGATCGCCATCTCGAACTCCCTGGCGACTTTCCTGCCGCACCTGCTGGCGCTGTCGGCCTCGAGTCCGTTCTGGCACGGCGAAGACACCGGCCTGGCCTCGGTACGCGTGAAGATCTTCGAATCGCTGCCCTCGGCCGGACTGCCCTACCGAATGATCAACTGGGGCGAGTTCCAGCGGTTCATGAACACGCTTACCCACGCCGGCGCGATCACCAGTATCCGCGAGGTGTGGTGGGACATCCGCCCGCACCCGGTGTTCGGGACCATCGAGATCCGTATCGCCGACGCGCTTCCGACAATCAAGGAGAACCTGGCCCTCGCCGCGCTGATCCAGTGTCTGGTTGTGCGCCTCGGCGAGCTCTACGACAACGGCGAGTTCCTTCCGGTACGGCGCTACTGGGTCGTGGCCGAGAACAAGTGGCGGGCTGCGCGCTTTGGGCAGGACGCGCAGATCATCTGCGACGACGCCGGAACCATCGATGGCCTGGAGGCTCAGACCCTAGCGCTCGTCGAAAGCCTCGAGCCCGTGGCCAAGCGGCTCCGTTGCCACTCCGAGTTGGTGGCGATTCGCGAGATGCTCGAAGTCGGTGCTTCGTTCCGACGGCAGCGCGCCGTATTTGCCAAGAACGGCAATATGATCGATGTCGTCGACTCGCTCGCGCACGAGTTGCGCGCTGACGACATTCTGCATTCGATCTGAATCGCCAGAACCCGACAGGAACGGCGGCGCGATCGCGGGGTTTTGGAGCGCCGGCGTCAAGAGACCGTCAGGAACGCTCAGTTGCCTGTTTCGGCGTGAACGCGGATACGGCCGTTGCCCGACTCGACGAGCATCTCCGCGCCCTCGCCGCCACCGAGAGCGCCAACGAACGTGCTACGCGTATGGCGCGACGCCTCGATTCCCGGCAGGTTGACGTCGATGCCGCCGCTCGAAGTGGAAAGCCGCACGCTCATCGAAGCAGGTACCGCGCTCAGTAGAAGATCCACCGCGCCCGAGCCGGTGTCGACCTGGATGCTCCGTGTGCGTGACAGATCACCCGCGATCGTCACACTTCCACTGCCGGTGTCAACGTAGAGCCGCTCGCCGCAGACGAGCTCGCTACCGCGAACTGACCCCGATCCCGTATCAACGATAATCGACCCGGCGACCCGCTCGAGGATCACTGAGCCCGAGCCCGTGTCGACATTCATCTCCCCGGCCTCGACATCGACGAGGCGCACGCGTCCGGAACCCGTGTCGACACGCACCCAGTCGCCCGTGAGCTCGGCGATCTCGACAGCACCCGAGCCGGTGTCTGCGTTAACGTCGCCCTGATGATCGCGCACCGTCACCGCTCCCGAGCCCGTGTCGAGTATGAATTCGCCTTGTCCCCCGATCGCCTCAATGCCGCCACCCCCCGTGCGCAGGCTGATGTCGCCGACTGCGGCAACGATGGCCGCGTCGCCCACGCCATTGGTGATACGGGCCTTCGCGCCGGCCGGAAGCCGCAATGTGAGATCGACGAACAGGCTGGCCGCGTCGGCACGGCGGCTACTCGATACCCCGACTCGGGTGCCCTGGTACTTGATTTCGCTGTTGCTCTGAAACCAAGCTGCGAACACCCCGCCGACCTCGCCCTTGCCCTTCGGGTAGTGGAAGCTTCGATAGATCTCGGTCGGATAGGCCACGTGGATCTGCAAACGCCCGTCAGCACGATTGACCTGGATGTCGATCGTCTCGGCGAGCTCTCGGGCGGCCTCGTCGGTTTGGCCGTGGGCATACACGGTGCCCACCAGTTCGAGCTCATTGGTGCCACCGGAATTCGTCTCGCCGCGGATGTGGCCCACGAGATTCTCGAGCTCGATCACGGTCGCGGACGAAACGCTGGTTTGGAGCTCGATCGGTCGTTCGTGTTGCGCCGGTAGAGGCGGCGCCTGCGAAACGTTGGCCACACAACCGATCGACAGCGACGCGGCCGAGGCCACGATCGCCAGCAGAGCGCGACGCCGTACCGATCTCCCAGATCCCCCGTCGTCGGTGCGGAGTGCAATCGCCGATCGTCCGAAAGAACGCCTCCGCGTGCTCAGTGGGGCCGACGCCGCGCCCGAACGTCTCTCTGTGATCATGATGGTCTCCGCAAGATGTGCCCGTTACACGAGAAGCTGAGCAGATGGGATCGCGTCGTCAACTCGACGTCGACCCCCGTAGCTAGATTACGCGCCCCGTGGCCGTCGAGTTTCGCGCCTGTCGACGGGTCCTTTCAACGGTGAGCCGCCTCGGGGGCCGGAACCTGCCCCGGTGAGAACTGGCCTACGACGCTGGCGGCTCAGAGGACGGAGAGGATGTGGAGGAAACAGACGACGCGGGCGGCGCTCGCAGCGAGGCCAACGCGGCGACGGCGACCGTCGTCAGCGCCCCGAGTGGGGTTAACCAGGTCCAGGCGACCACTCCGGCCTGCTGTACGGCAAGTGCCGCCACCAGGCCGGCCAGCATCGATACGATCGCACCCCCCTGACGCAGCTGCCAGCCGAGGAGGCCCACGAGAAAGATCCCCAGAACGGCCCCGAAGGTGATCGACGTTATCGTCAGGCCGACTTCGAGTACCGAGCCCCATGCTCGTGCGAGCCCGGCTACGACCGCCAAGGCGATCGCCGCCAGGATCGTCGTCCAGCGCGAGAGTCGCATCGCTCGCTCGTGTTGAGCCAGCCTCAGGGCATCACGCTGCGCCGACGCCGGAATTGATCTGTCGATTGTCCCTCGACCGAGAAGAAAATCGAGTGTCGACGCGGAGGCCAGCGAGCTCATCGACGACGACAGCGTCGACATCGCCGCGGCGAAGACGGCCGCGATCACCAGTCCGCTCAGACCCACCGGCATCTCCTCGGCGATGAAGCGCGCGAACACTTGATCGTTCGAAGCGAACGGCACCGCCGGTGGATGGGTTTGATAGAAGGCGAAGAGCAGCGAGCCGATGAGCAAGAAGAGAGCCATCTGCGCCAATACCAGGCCCCCACTGACGATCACGGCGCGTCTCGCGGCGCGCGCGGAACGGCAGGCGAGCAACCGCTGTACAAACATCTGGTCGGTACCGTGAGTGGCTGTTGTCAGGGTGGCCCCACCGATCACACCGGCCCAGAACACGTAGGGGTTGGCCCAGTCCCAACCGAAATCCAGAACTCGGAGCTTGTTCAGCGGCGCGAGGATTTGTGTCGCTCCTGCCCATCCTCCCGGGATGCGGTTGATTAGAAAGAGCCCTGCGACGGCAGCCCCGGCGACATACACCACAAGCTGCACCGCGTCGTTCCAGATGACGGCCCGGAGCCCGCCGCGCAACGTATAGACAAGCGTTATGCCGGCGATCAGCCCGATCGAGACCGGCAACGACAGCGGCAGCAGCGCCTGCAACACGAGCGCCGTCGAGAACAGCCGAACGCCATCGGCCAGCACCCGGGAAACGAGAAAGATCAACGACGCGAACCGCTGGACGCCGCCGCCGAAGCGCTGGGCCAGCAGCTCGTACGCGGTGAGCACATGGCCGGCAAAGTAGGCCGGCACCAGGAGCCAGGCCACGACGAAGCGCCCGATCACGTAGCCCAGAGCGACCTGCAGGAAGGTCAGGTCGCCACCGTAGGCAATCGCCGGTACGCCGACGAACGTCAGCGTCGAAGTCTCGGTGCCAACGATCGACAGGCTGGCACTCCACCAGGGCATCTCTCGACCGGCGAGAAAATAATCCTCGACGTCGTTGCCGCTGCCCATCCGGGCGCCGAGCCACAGCGTCGCTCCGAAGTAGACGAGCACAACCGCCAGATTGACCAGGGTGTTGGCGTCGAGCGGCATCAGCGAACCTCCCCCGTTGTCGTGGAGGTTTTGGCGTTGACCTCCCCGGCGGTCTTGGCCGCCGACAGAGCCCGCGGCACATGTCCACCGGCGCTTTCGAGACAGGCGGACGCCGCCGCACGGTCGACGTTTGCGCAACCCATGAGCAATGCCGTCGGCAGGTCGTCTCCTGCGGCCGCGAGCAGCTCCTCGGCGGCTGTCTCGCTGGGAGCCGCCCCTAGCGATAGCAGAATCCCGAACGCCCGGGCGCGCAGCTTGCGATTGGTGAGCTGTACGCCAACCATGTGCCGATCGAGCACACGGCCCAAGCGAATCTGCGCCGCGGTCGAGAGGGCGTTGCATACGAGCTTTTGCGCCGTGCCCGCCTTCATGCGGCTCGACCCGTCGACAAGCTCAGCGCCCACATCGACGACGATCGGAAGCTGGGCGGCCCGCGCGAGAGCGCTCTCGGCCACGACCGTAACCGCCGCCGTTGCGGCTCCACTCGCGGCGGCCTGTCGTAGTGCGGCGACGGTGAACGGCGTTGACCCGCTCGCCGACAGCCCAACGACCATGTCGTGCTCGCCGAGGTCGAGCTCTCGCATTTGACGGGCGCCTTCCCCCTCATCGTCTTCGGCGCCCTCGATGGAGCGCACCAGCGCCTCGTGGCCACCTGCGATCACGGCAACGACCCGAGCCGGGTCGACACCGAACGTCGGCGGCCATTCGGCGGCGTCTAGAACGCCGAGCCGCCCGCTGGTTCCGGCGCCGACGTAAATCAAGCGCCCTCCGCGACGCCATCCCGCAACCAGAAGATCAACAGCCGCGGCGATCGCGCCTCGCGCGTCCTGCACGGCACGCGCCGCCTGCGCGTCGGCCACCGCCAGCAGCTCTACAAGCTCGGCGCTGGCGCGCCCCTCGAGCCCGCGCGGCGGCCAATCGGCGAAGGACGCATCAGATTGTGCGGTTGATTCTGATCGATCCGGCGCCATCGTGTCGGGCTCGCCGGCTAACGACTTGCCGCGTCGACGGCCGCCACCACGGCCCGATGAAAATCAATGCGGGCCTGGCGGATCTTGCGGTTGTCGCGCGTTGGGTGAACCCGATTGGTCAACAACACCACGAACAGCTGGCGCCTCGAGTCGACCCAGAGAGAGGTGCCGGTGAATCCGGTGTGGCCGAAAGCCGTGGGCGAGAACATGCCCCAGCTCTCGCTTCCGTACGCAGTATCCCAGCCGAGGGCTCGGCTGCTGTCGGCAACCACCTCCTGCCGCCGCACCCAAGATCCAACCGTTCCCGACCGCGCCAAGCGCACGTGTCCATAACTTCCGCGATTGAGCAGCATCTGCGCGAATACGGAAAGGTCGTCGACGGTCGAGAACAGCCCGGCGTGCGACGAGATGCCACCGAGCGCCACGGTGTTCTCGTCGTGAACTTCGCCGTGAACCACACGATCGCGCCACGGATCACGCTCGGTCGGCGGAATGCGATCGAGCAGCGCCGGGTCGGGAAGCCAGCCGGTTTCCGCCATGCCCAAGGGCGCGAAAACCTCGCGCTCGGCGTACTCCCAGAAAGGCTCGCCAAGCGCCCGCGTGAGCACCTCACCGAGCAGAATGACCCCCAGGTCGGAGTAGACGTAGCGCGACCCGGGCGGTGCCTCGAGGGGCACCGCGTAGATTCTCTCGAGAACATCGGCACGGGTATCCGGGCCCGTCGCACCCGGCTCGTAGTCACGATAGAACTCGACGTACGCTGGCAGCCCCGAGGTGTGTGTGAGGAGTTGCCGGATGGTGACCTTGTCCTTGTTCTCACCGGCGAACTCGGGGACGAGCGCTCGCGCCGAATAGTCGAGACGCAGGTGCCCACGCTCTACCGCCTGCATGGCCACGGTTGTGGTGGCGATCACTTTGGTCAACGAAGCGAGGTCGAAGATGCTGTCGACCTGCGTCGGCGCGGCATTGTCGTCGTAGGTCATGCGTCCCACGGCGCCGCGCCCGACGAGTTGATTCTTGTGCCCCACTGCGTAGACCGCGCCAGGGAACGCACCCTCCGCAACCCAGCGCTCGAGAATGGCCTGAGCCTCGGCCAGATCCGGAACGATTTCCGCCTCGGGAGATGTTTCGTCGCCGGCCACGGTGGTCGCCACCTGCAATCGCGCGTCGAGGGCTGGGCGCTCGAGACCGAAGCCGACCTCGTACAGCTCAGGTATCGACACCGGCAGCTTGCCGCCGATGGGCGTCTCACCAACGATGGCGTGCGCCGCGGCGCGTTGCATGGCGCCGCTCCAGCCGTAAGCCGCGAGCAGAGTCGAGGCGCGGGGGAAGGCGGCTGCCGAATAGGGGCTCCCGAGCGCGACGACGATCGTCGGAACGTCGAGCTGCGCCAGCATGTGAGCGTAGCGTTGCTGTCTCGAGGGCAGAGTGATGGTTCCAGAGCTCGTCCGCAGGCGCACTCTCACGGCCAGGATCAAGACATCGGCGCGCGCCACCGCGGTCACGATCTCCGCGGCATCATCACCTCGAGTGCGCCCGTCGATCGAGTAGGAGCTCACATCGCCGAGAGGCTCGCGCAAAGCCGCCACCAGATCCACGGTGGGCGCCGACGTGTTGTTGTCGGAAACACCAACCACCGCGATGCGCCGCGGTTGCCGTGCATCGAGCGGCAGCAGGTTGCTGCGATCGCGAAGTAGTGTCACGGCCGAGTCGGCCACCTGCTGTGCCTCCTCGGCCTCGAGCGCGAGCGCGAAGCGCGACGACAGGCTCGTGAGCGAGCGTCCGCGATCACCGGCGGCAAGGCCAAGCCGTGCCTTCGCCTCGAGCACCCGGCGCACAGCGTCTTCGAGGCGCTCCGCCGGCAGATCTCCACGCTCCACGGCGGCCACCACCGCGCCGTGCGCGGCGCGAGTGTTCGGCGGCAGAAGCACCATGTCGGCACCCGCCACGAGAGATTCGACGGCCGCCTGCCCCCCCCACCAGCGCCGAGTGATGCCGCCCATCTCCATGGCGTCGGTAACAACCAACCCCTCGAAGCCCAGCTCGGTACGCAGCAGATCGGTGAGGATCGCCGGCGACAGCGTGGCCGGTAGCCGGCTGTCGGCCGTGAGCGCAGGAACCGCCAGATGAGCCGTCATGATGCTGCCCACTCCAGCGTCGATCGCGGCTCGGAAGGGCGCAAGCTCGACGGCCTGCAGTCGCTCGCGGTTGTGAGCCAGGACAGGCAACGAGATGTGCGAGTCGACAGCGGTATCGCCGTGGCCCGGAAAGTGTTTGGCCGTGGCGAGCACGCCCTCGCGCTGTGCCCCGCGCACAAACGCGTCGACCATACGCCCGACATGCACCGGATCCTCGCCAAAAGCGCGCACGTTGATCACCGGGTTCTGTGGATTGATGTTGACATCGGCAACCGGAGCGAAGATCCAATGGATGCCCAGGGCGCGAGCGTCGGCAGCGGTCGCGCGCCCCATCCACTCCGCCGCCTCTGCGTTGTAGGTGGCCCCAACAGCCATTGCGGTGGGGAACGGAACGGCACCGTCGATACGGAAATCGGCGCCCCACTCGAAGTCGGCGGCCATCAAGAGGGGCACAGATGAGATCTGCGCCGCCGCCTGCTGCAGATCACCGATCAGCGCCGTAGCTTCGTAGGCCTGCGAGCGGAAGAGGATCACGCCGCCGAGGTGCAGCTCCTGGATCGTTCGTACCAGCTCGAGGCGCTCCTGGGCGTCCGCCGCGTAGTACTCGCCATAGGCGCGCACCATCAGAACCTGGCCGGCGCGCTCCGAGAGGCTCATTCGGGACAGTGTCTGCTCGACCCAGGCGTGGGCCTCCGGCGGCAGCGGGGTACGCGGATCGAGCGGCGCCGCCAGGCTGGGGCCGTTCGATTCGAGCTCGCGCTGAACATTCGGCAGCTGTGCAGCCGGGCCCGCAAGCACTCCGGGCTCTTCGAGCTCGTAGCTGCTGGTGCCGAGCAGCGTGGCGGCGAACACCGCTCCACCTGCCGCCCATCGCGGCAGCGAGCTAAGATGCGCCATCCGCAACCGAATCATGCGACCAGACCGATCAGGCTGTACAAGGAAGTCATCTAGCTCTGGTGCTTCCTGTGAGGTCAGCTGGAGCAGGTAGATTTCCCAGCCTCTGGCCGGGGCGCGCCCATCAGCTTCGCCGCAAGCAAAGAAAGAGCCGGAGAATGTTCAAAAGTCTACGGTGCACACCGGCGCCCCACAAACGCATGCGGCACACCGAGCGACCCACGACTCGCGAACGCGGGCCCGTGGCAACCGCGATTCTCAGGTTAGCGCTGGCCGCAGGCGCCCTCGGGCTTGTCGCGTGCGCCGGTACGCCACCGGCCGCCGACACGGGCCAGGAGCGCCTGCAGCCTGCTGGGACGCGAGCTCAATCGACCGCCAGCGGGCCGTTGCTGCCTGGCATCGACGTTTGGCAACGCCGTGGCTTCGAGCCGCTCGCCGGGTCGAAGGTTGCGCTCATCACCAATTGGACCGGGCGGAATCAGGCCGGCGAGCTAACGCTGAACGTCCTCGCGGAGAGCGACGCGCTCGAGCTCGTGAAGATCTTCACTCCGGAGCACGGGTTCGCCGCGCTTCTGGAAGGAGCGGTTTCCGACGAGCTTCACAGCGAAAGCGGGCTACCGCTCGTGAGCCTCTACGGCGACACCCGGCGGCCAACAGGCGAGATGCTCGTCGGCATCGACGGGCTGGTGTTCGACATCCAGGACATCGGCACGCGGTTCTACACCTACGTCTCGACGATGGCCTACGCCATGGAAGCCGCCGCCGAGGCCGGCCTGCCGTTCGTGGTTCTCGATCGACCCAACCCGATCACCGGCGGTCGCGTGACGGGTCCGGTGCTCGACCCCGAGCTTCTATCCTTCGTGGGCTACGCGCCGATCCCACTACGCCACGGCATGACGATCGGCGAGCTAGCCAGCTACTACAACGTCGAGCGCGGTATCGGCGCCGATCTCACGGTGATCGCCATGCAAGGTTGGCAGCGCGACCAGTGGTTCGATGCAACCGGTTTGCTCTGGGTGAACCCGTCGCCCAACATCCGCAACCTCACGCAGGCTACGCTCTACCCTGCCGTGGGGCCGCTCGAGACCACCAACCTCTCGGTGGGTCGGGGAACCGACGCGCCCTTCGAATGGTTCGGCGCGCCGTGGATGAACTCCAACGCCGTGGCCACAGCGCTCAACGCCGCCCAGCTCCCCGGCGTGCGCTTCGTGCCGCGGCGCCTGACGCCGACAACCAGCGTGCACGAGGGCGCGCTGTGCAACGGCGTGAACCTCGTCTTGACCGACCGCGAGCAGTTCGACGCCGGCCTCACCGCGGCGACACTCATCACGACGCTAACGCGCTTGCACGGAGGCGGCAGCGCCGAAGACAGTTCGTGGGATCGCTCGAGGCTCCTGCGACTGTGGGGCGACCCGGCGATCGAGTCGCAGCTGACAGCCGGCACGCCGGCGGCGGAGATCACCGCGAGTTGGGGTGCCGCGCTCGACGCCTTCGAGCCAGTGAGAGCCCGGCACCTGCTGTACGAGTAGCCGCTAGGGCCGAGGTTTCGGGCGATCTGGGAAGCTGGCCCAAATCGTCCAAACGCCGTGCGCCACCGCTACGATCCTGCCGGCATCGTCAAGCACTTCGCCGGCGGCGAAAGCCACACTGCGACCGCGCCGCTCGACCCTACCCCGTCCGACCAGGGGCCCGTTGCGAGCCGGGTCGCGGAACTGAACCGAGAGCTCGAGAGTGCCGCACCACTCTTCCTCGGAAGTCGTCGAAACGACGGCGGCTCCAAGCGCCATGTCGAGCAGCGCACTGACGACGCCACCATGCGCCACACCTCGCAGATTGCGATGAGCCTCCGTGAGCACGAGCCGCACCTCGGAAGCGCCATCGTGCGCCGCGAGAACTTCAGTTCCGAGAAGGGCGTCGAACGGTGTGGGACGGCGCGGGGTCGCAGGCTTGTGGTGGTCGGATGCCACGAGTCGCCCTCCGGCTGGTGAAACGGGGTCGGCTTTCGCGAATTACACCATGATAAGATCCGCGCCTGTTGCAGTCGGCCACTCTGCACGATCGGCAGCACCAGGACTCTTCTCCAGGGATCTCAATGCGACCGCGCCTGCACGCCCGTTTTCTGCTGCAGGCAAGTTCCTGGCGAATCTCGGCAGCGATCGTTCTGGCCGCAGGCGTCTTGGCAGTCGCCCTGAGCGCACGCCCGACTCACGCTCTTCCGCCTCTCTCGAGCACGGTGGCCACCGGGACAGCGATCCAGACCGATGGCACGGGCAGCGCCGAGCCGGCGTTCCTGCGGGGGCGCGTATCGCAGGTGGAAGCAAGCGTCGACCCTGACCGGCTAACCTGGTCGGTGCCGCGCCTGGCGCTACGTGGTCACGCATTGAGAGTCGCGGTTGCCGCCGACGCCTCGAGTGAGCAGCCGGTCGGAGTGCGGCTGCGCGCCGAGGGTGAGCAGCCGACCGTCATCTGGCAGGTTCCTCCCGGCGGCAGCACTGTGATCAAGGTCGAGTTCACAGAAACTGGCCGCCGGCGTCTGCTTCTCGAGACGGTATCGGGTGCCACCGCGGCAACCACCAGCGTGCGCGTCGTTCCCGCCTGGTGGTCGCTGCTGCCGCCGCTGACGGCCATCGTTGCGGCCGTCCTTCTGCGCCAGGTCATGGTGTCGCTGTTTCTCGGGCTCTGGCTCGGCGGCATGTTTCTCTACGACTTCAACCCGATTACCGCGCTCCTGCGGACCCTCGACACCTACGTTCTGGGGACTCTCTCCAACTCGGGCAACGCCAACGTTCTGCTCTACATCATGATCCTTGGCGGCACGGTGGGCCTAATTGTGCGCAACGGCGGCACCCACGGGGTAATCGCCCATGTCGTCCGCTGGGCGCGCACACCTCGTTCAGGGCAGCTCAGTACCTGGGTGATGGGGCTGCTCGTCTTTTTCGACGACTACTCCAACACGCTGATTGTCGGCAACACAATGCGGCCGATCACCGACCGGCTGCGGATCTCGCGCGAGAAGCTCGCATATCTGGTGGATTGCACCGCCGCACCGGTGGCGAGCGTCGCGGTCGTGTCGTCGTGGATTGGCGTCGAGGTGGGCTATATCGCCGGCGCGCTGCAGAGCGAGGGCATCGATCGCAGCGCCTACCTCCTGTTCATCGAGTCGATTCCCTACCGTTTCTACCCGATTCTGGCCCTGGCTTTCGCCTTCCTGGTGGGCTACCTCGACCGCGACTTCGGCCCCATGCTCGCCGCCGAGCGTCGAGCCCGAGTCGACGGCAGGGTGCTCGGCGACGACGCCTCACCTCTCGTTGATGTCGACGACGACGCTGCCCAGCCACCGCCCGATTGCCCGCGCCGTTGGTACAACGCCGCGGTGCCGATCGCGACGGTCGTTGTGGTGACGATGATCGGCCTGTGGTGGAACGGCGGAGCCGCGATCGTGGCGCGAGGTGGCGATCCGAGCGCCGCGGCGATGTACGAGATCCTGGCGGCTGCGAATCCCAACGTCGCAATCCTCTGGGGCTCCTTCTCGGGCCTGCTGGCAGCTGTCTGCTTGACGCTCGGTCAGCGGCTGCTCAGCCTCGACGACACCATGCGGGCGTTTGTCAGCGGCATGAAATCGGTGCTCATGGCCTGCAGCATCCTCGTTCTGGCGTGGTCGCTGAAGGACATCTGCGCCGCCGTACATACCGCCGACTTCCTGGTGGAAGCGGTGGCCGGCACGCTTTCTCACCAGTTGCTGCCCGCGCTTGTGTTCCTCATCTCCGCCGCGATCGCCTTCGCCACCGGAACCTCGTACGGCACGATGGGCATCCTCATGCCATTGGTGGTGCCGCTGGCGGTCCGCTTGGGCGCTCTCGCCGGCCTCGATGCCGCCGCCGGCAACACACTGCTCGTCGGCGCCATCTCGTCGGTGCTTGCCGGCAGCGTTTGGGGCGACCACTGCTCGCCGATCTCCGATACCACCATCCTGTCGTCGATGGCCTCGGGCTCCGATCATATCGACCACGTGCGGACCCAGATCCCCTATGCTCTGCTCGTTGGGGGGGTGGCGATGCTGCTTGGAGATATTCCCTCCGGCTTCGGAATTTCGCCGTGGCTCACCTACATCGTCGCCATACCGGCGTTGTGGGCAGTGCTGCGCTACTACGGACGCCCAGCACACGAGCCCGCCTGAGCCATGTCGACCGTGCCTCCCAATCCCGACGACCTCGCCGAACCGGCCGATCGCCTCGAGCCCGGTCTGGCGCCTGCCGCGCCTCATGCGACGGCCGAAGATAAGGCCCCTACGAGTGATTCAGCGCTGCCCGTCCGCCCGGCGCGTGGAAGGCAGCCGCTGTGGCCACCACCCGCGGCGGCTCGTTGGGTTGCGATGGGGCTGTTCCTGTTCGCGCTCGCCCTGCACCTGTCCGTCGCGTTCGGTGGCGTGCTTGTCGGAATCGACTTCAAGACGCTGATCGTCCTCGACGAGATCGGAGCGATACTGCTCGCGCCAATGATCTTCCTGGTGCTGCTGCGCCTGCCGATCGCCGAGGGCTTCATGTTTCGCAAGGCTTCCTGGCCGCACTATGCGGTGGCGATCGCCGGGGCGTGGCCTCTGCAGATGCTCGGCGGAGCCATCCAGGAGATGATCATCGACAGCCTGCCGAACAGCGAGGCCCTACGGGAGTTCCTCAGGCAAGCGATGGAGCCCCTACTGCAGGCCGACTCGGCCGCCGATATGGCCATGCTGCTCTTCGGCGCCGTGATTCTGGCGGCTGTCTGCGAGGAGATCCTGTTCCGCGGCCTGATGCTGCGGTTGCTGACGCTGGGAGGCAACTGGGTGGCTCCGTTGTTCGTCACCGCGTTGCTGTTCGCAGCATTCCACCTCGACCCTTTCGGCCTGCTGCCGCGAACTTTGATGGGCGTCTACTTCGGCCTGCTCGTGTGGCGCTCCGGCTCGATCTTTCCAGCGATGGTCGCTCACGGCGCGAACAACCTGCTGGCGTTCGCCACGGTCGCCTTCTTCGATGACGCCGCGATCGCCGCGGCGGCGGAAGCGCCCGGGCCACCCACCGAGGTCATCGGCGCGGGAGCCGCGCTGATCTTCGCGGAATCCTGTACGCCTACCTGCGTTGGGTGCCGCGAGCGACCGCTACTGCGCGGACCGAACCGTCGAGCGGAGCGATCCGGTGGAGCCCACCGACACTCGAAATGGCCAAGCCGCAGCCAAGCACCCCGACTTCGACCCGCGCAACGGAGCCGGGAAAAGGGACCTGAGCTCTCCTCGAGCCCGTCCCTGGCCGCGCGTCCAGACAGAGGCTCGACCCACCCGCTACGCCACAGCCCGCTGCCCTTCGGACCGCTACACAAGCCGCGCACACAGAGGAGCGAGACGTAGCGCGTACTCGAGACAGCTCGTATGCTGCTCGCTTCCAACCCTCCAGAGTGGGCCCTCTCCATGCCCCGAATCGAACCGCGACAAGTAGGTGGCCCGAGCGTCCTCTGGGTCCTCTCTTATGTGGCTCCGCTCACCGTGGCTCTCGCCCTGGGCTCGTTCGGCGCCTCGCAAGCACACGCCAGCCCGACACCTCAGGAGGCCGGCCCCGCTGAGGAAACCACGGGGGAAACGCCACGCGCCCGCGGCGAGGTCGGGCTGATCTTGGGCTATGCCACCGGGAAGGTCTTCGACCCGGCGCGGACGAGGACCAACTTCCAGCAGATCGGCGTACGCTGGGTTCCGAGCGTGACCACCACCAACCGTGTCGCGTTCGTTCTCGAAGTTCTGCCGCTGTTCACGATGGATCAGGACCCGCGTGCCACCGGCGGCGGTCTCAACCTGTTGGCGCGCATCAAGCTCGCCAACGGCACTTGGAGGCCAGCCATTATCGGCGGCATTGGCATGCTGTTCGCCAACACCGAAGTACCGCCTGGAGAAACGCGGTTCAACTACACGCCGCAGGTAGGCGTGTCGATTCAGCGGCTGCTGGGTCGCTCGACTGCCCTGAATGTCGACTACCGCTTCCATCACATCTCCAACGCCGGCTTCTCGACGAGCAACCCGGGCATCAATTCGCACCTCGTGACTGTGGGCCTATCCTTCTTTCTCTGACGACTGACGTGAGGTGAGGCCTGTTGAGGAGTGGGATCGGCGTCAAGCTCAGGGCACTGGCCTTTCGCCACCGCGGCGTGCGCGGACTCCCCCATCGCCCGAGCGAGTCCGCGAGCGCACCGATCTCGCGTGCGCTGATTGCGGTGTTGACGTTGGCGGCGACGGTGACGACGCCCGCGCGCTCAACGTTTGCCGACGAGTGCGCAGGAGCGGATGCCGCGCTTGCGCCACGGATCTCGTGCCAAGAGGCCCCCGAAGAGGGCCAGCCGAGCTCCGAACAGGAGCGCCGCGGCACACTCGGGGTACAGCTGGGCTACGGCGTTGCCGACGAGATTGCCCACTCCCTCCACATCGACATCGCCTCGATTGTGGTCCGTTGGTCGCGCGTGTTCGGCAGCGCCGGGCAACCCTTCCTTGGCGGCCGTCCGGGGTTTGCGATGGAGTTCGCACCGATGCGCTTCGCGCAGACGCCGACGGCTTACGCCGCTGGCGTCAACTTCGTGTACGAGCATCATTTCGTGACCAGCGGCGACGTCCTGCCCATTCTCCGTCTCGGCGCGGGATTCCTCCGGGCATCGGAAGAGGTGCCAACAGGCGAGACTTCCTTCAACTTCTCGCTGCTCGCCGGGCTCGGGCTAGATGTGCCGATCGGAGAGGGTCGGGCGCTGAGCTTCGAGTACCGCCTGCACCACGTCTCGAACGCCAACATCGGCCCCGTGAACCCGGGCATCAACACCCACACTCTGCTGGCCGGCGTCACCTTCACACTGCGCTAGGTTGGCGGCGCCAAGTAGGCTCGCCACAACCTCCTAGACGTTCGTCAACCCGGCGCCACCATCCACCGGCAAGATCACGCCGGTGATGTAGTCGGGGCCAGTTGCCAGAAACAGAACAGTGGCGGCGACATCGGCCGGCGAACCGGCGCGGCCGGCCGGCACCCGACGCAGCACGCGCGCGCGCTCTTCTTCGGCTGTGCCATCGGGAAAAAGAACGGCACCCGGCGCCACGCCGTTCACCTGCACGCGCGGCGCCAGTGCCGCTGCCATACAGCGAGTGAGCGTGTCGAGAGCGCTCTTGGTCACGCAGTACGACACGTAGTCGCCGGGCGGGTCGATTCCCACCGTGCCGCAGATGTTGACGATGCGCCCACTGCCACGCTCCCACATGAGTCGTCCCACGCGCTGGCCGAGCCAGAGCGGTGCCTCGAGGTTCAGGCGCACGTTGCGGCGCCACAGCACTTCCTCGACCTCGAGGTAAGGACGACGCTCGAACGTAGCCGCATTGTTGACCAGCACGGCGGTCGGCCCGAGGTCAGCTTCGACGCGCTCGACCAACGCCTCCACCTCGTCGTGCCGCGTGATGTCGGCCTGAAACGCCGCGGCCGCGCAACCGGCGTCGCGCAGCTCGCCGACCAAATGCTCGGCGGCGTCGCGTGAGCGTCTGTAGTTGATGGCCACGGCAAAGCCAGCGCGGGCGAGCGTCAGGCTGATCTCACGACCCACACGCACCGCGCCGCCGGTAACCAGCGCCACTCCATGCTCATCTGCCGTCGTCGCCAACTCGTGGATCTCCTGGCTGTTCAGGTTGCTCGCGCCGATCCAGCCGGTTGATCCGACGATTCAGATGATCGTGATCATCCAGATCGGCCGGCCAGCGCCCAAATCCGGCATGCGTCGTCGCGTACACTTGGCGAATCGTAACGGAATCGTCGGCGACAGGGCGACGGTCGGTGGCGTCGAGTGTCGCGTTCGCCGCGCTCGTGGTTCAGTGCTCGAGACGCCGCCCGCCGGCTGGCTTGCAGGCTTGGATGCCGATCCTGGCCCGGAGCAGGGCCACAGGCACGCATAACCCACGAAGAGCTCCTCGATGCTGATCGCTACTCTCGCTCGTCGCGCCGCTGAGATGGTCACGCTGACGGCTATGCTGACGGCCACAATCGCGGCGGGTCAGGCCGGGACGGAGGCCGAGGCGGAGGAGCTTTTCCGCCGCGCGCTCGCCGCTACCGAGAACGGCGACCTGGTGACGGCTCGACTGGCAGCGGTGCGGGGCGTCGAGCTGGCACCCGACCACGCCGGTGGACTCGAGATCCTGGGCACCATCGAGGAACTCGGTGGTGCGATCGACGCGGCGCGGGCGGCCTACGAACGCGCCATCGTTGCGGCGCCTGATCGCGCCAGCGCGCAGCTTCGCCTGGGCATGCTGTGGGTGCGCCTCGGAAACTCCGACGCCGCCGTCACACCGTTGCGGAACGCCATCCGTCTCGAGCCCGACAACCCTCGCGCGCACGCCTATCTGGGTGCCGCGCTGAGGCAACTCAACGACCCGACCGGAGCCAAGATCGCGTTCGAGAGCGCCTGGGCGCTACAGCCCAACGACGGACGGCTGGCCATGGACGTGGCCCTGTCGAGACGCGGTGACGGCGATCTACCTGGGGCTGTGGAGGCCGCGGTCGTCGCTGCCGCGGCCCTTCCTGACGAGCCAGCTGCACATCTGCTGCTGGGAGAATTGCTTCTCGACCGACCCGACAGCGCCGAGCTGTTCCGCGCAGCCGCGTCCTTCCGCCGCGCCATTGCCCTGCAGCCACACAACGTCGGGCACTACGCCGCTCTCGCCGAAGCCTACGACGAGGTCGGCCTGCCCGAGGAGGCCGAGCGCGCCCTGCGCGACGCGCTGGCCCTGGACGGCAGCCAACCCAGCCTGCACTTCAACCTCGCCGTGACGTTGATCAGGCAGCAGCGCTATCGCGAGGCCTTGGATGCCGCCGACAAGTCACTGCGTCTGGCAGCCACGGACGGCTGGGCTCACTACTACCGTGGCAGGGCTCTACGGCAGCTCGGACGTGGCGACGAGTCGCGCGAGGCCCTGGTCCGCGCGGCTCAGCTGCTGCCCGAGCAGGTCATGCCACTGACCGAGGCGGCCCGCGCGCTCACCGAGGCTGGTCGGTTCGATGACGCCGAAGGACTCCTCTTCGAAGCGGTCGGCCGTGGCATTCGCACACCGGATATGGCTCTCGAGTTCGGCCGCCTGTTGCTCGCGCAAGGCAACCCCGTCGAGGCAACGGCGCCACTGCAACGTGTGGTGGAGAGCAGCGCTAATCTGATCGAGGCGCACTACCTGCTCGGAACCGCGCTGGTCCGATCTGGACGTACCGCGGAGGGACGTCGCGCGTTGGAGACCTACCGCGCCCTGAACGCGACCAGCGAGCAAACACGCACGGCGTCGCTGGAATCGGGCATTGAGCGTCGCGACGAGGTCTACTTGCTGCGTGCCCGGGTGTTCGACGCCGAGGGCCGGTTCGACGAGGCACTGCTCAACGTTCAGCAGGCTGCTGATCTGGCCCCCAGCCGGAAGGAAATCTGGGAGGTGCTCGCAAGAGTCCACGACGCCCGCGGCGACACCGAGGCCGCGGAGCGCGCCCGCCTGCGGCTGGCGGAGCTCGAAGAACAGTGAGGCCGACACTCGTTCCGTCGACCGCGTCGCTGCGCCTGACCTGCGCCATCCTCACGCTCGGGCTCGGGATCGGCGGGATGGCTACGGCGGACGCCGCCGGCCCACGGCCTCGCGACACCGCCGCGGCGGCGAGCTTGCAGGCCAGTGCAAACACCGAGGCCGCGGCGCTGTTGAGTGCCGGCCGGTTCGCCGACGCCGCCCGCTCCTACCAGCAACTGGTGGAACAGAACGCCAACGACCCGGAGTCTCTGGTGGGCCTTGGAACGAGCCTTCTGGGCCTGCGGCGCCCCGCTGACGCAATCGTCCCGTTGCAGCGAGCAGTGGGGCTGCGCCCGGATTGGCCGCTGGCGCTGCACCGCTTGGGGCTGGCGATCCTCGAATCGGGGCGGCCGAGCGATGCGCTGAGCTACCTGAGGCGCGCCGTCTCGCTGGCACCGAACGATCCTGAGATCGAGGTCGATCTGGCTCGTGCGATAGCGCCGCAAACGCCCTTGGAGGCGTACGGCCGCTTGCAGCGACTCACCGGCGAACACCCGGAGCTCGCCAGCGCCTGGAAAGCCCTGGGAGCGCTGTTGCTGCTGACGTCCGATGCGGAGCTCGTCAGCGGCTCTACCGCCGCCTACCGCACGGCCGTACGACTCAGACCCGACGATCTACCGCTGCGCATGGAATTGGTCGAAGCCTACTGGGCGTTGACGATGCTCGATGACGCCCAGGCTGAGCTCGAGGCGGTGCTCGAGCGCTATCCGGACTTCGCCGGCGCCTGGCTGGACCTTGGCAACACCTACCTGTATCGCGAGCGCTACGCGCAAGCGCTGATGCCGCTCGAGCGTGCCTGCGAGCTGCGTCCCGATTGGGCCGAAGCACACATGCGTCGTGGCAGCGCCCTGGCCAACGCACTGCGCTACGAGGAGGCGTTCGCTGCGTTCTCACGCGCGCTCGGCGCTTGCCCTCGACGAGAGCCACGTCGCAACCGCCATCTCGGCGCTCGAGCGGGTACCCAGTGACGGGCGCACCGCCATGACTCATCGGCTCCTCGGAGAGGCCTACTTGTCGCGCGGCGACGCCACGAGCGCTGCAGTCGAGCTCCGCGCCGCCGTCCGTGACGACCCGAGCAGCCGCGGCGCCTGGACCCAGCTGGCGCAGGCGCTCGAGCAGCTCGGCGACCCGGAGGCAACGATCGCCCTGCAGCGAGCGGCGTCGATCTCGCGCGCCGAGCCGGAGGTTCGCCGCCAGGAGATCGAACAGCAGATGCGAGAGCGCTTCGACCGCCAACTACTGCAGGCGCGCATCTACCTCAACGAGGGACGTTCGGAGCAAACGCTCGCCATCCTGCAAGAGGCCGCTCGCTACAGCGCCGACGACCCGCGTATCGAAGAGCTCTCGAGCCGGGCGCTGGCCCTGAGTCCGGCAACGGGCAACGCCGTTGAAGACATCCGCGCGAGCCGACCTGAGCAGGTGGAGCAGCCTCAGCGCGGCGCGGAACCGCCAGACGAAGGAGGCGTGACGGCACCGAGCGCCGCGTCCGAGGTTGGTGCCGCGGTCTCCGACGCTGTCGGCGCGGCTCCGTTCGTCGACGTCGCCGCCGGGGCCGGCTTCACGGCACGCAACGTCAACGGCCATCCGGAGAAGCTCTTTATCGTCGAGGGCCCCGGCAGCGGCGCCGGTTGGCTCGACCTCGACCGCGACGGGCGCCTCGACGTGATGCTGCCGAACGGCAACGGCGTTCGCTACGTGCCGCTCGAGGGCGTGCCTGGCGGCATGACGATCGAGGTCGTCGACCGGCCGCCCGACGTGCTCTTGCGGCAGGGCGCGGCGGGCGGCTTCGTTGATGTTGCGGCGCGCGCCGGTGTGGATGGCCGGAACTGGAGCGGCGGCATCGCCGTGGGCGATATCGACAACGACGGCTTCCCAGATATGTACGTCACTGCCAACGGCCCCAACCTGCTCTATCGTAACAACGGCGACGGCACCTTTGCGGAGATCACCGACACTGCTCGTGCCGATGATCGACGCTGGAGCACGTCGGCGGCCTTTGCCGACCTCGACGGCGACTCGTAGCTCGACCTGTACGTCACCAACTACCTCGCCTTCGATCGCAACTCACCGCCGTTCGATGGCAAGGAGCTGTGTCGATTCAACGGCGTCTATGGGATGTGCGGGCCGGCCGGTCTTGACGCCGAGCCGGACCGCCTGCTGTGGAACACCGGCGGCCTCGAGTTCGAGCCGCAGGATCAGCGGGAGCTCGCCGACGCAGAGTTCTATGGCCTGGGCGTGCTGCCGCTCGATATCGACAACGATCGCGACGTCGACCTGTACGTCGCCAACGACGGCACCCCCAACCTGCTGTTCGAAAACCAGGGAGACGGCACCTTCGCCGAGCGCGGGCTGCTGTACGGTGCCGCCTACAGCGGCGACGGGAGGGCACAGGCGGGGATGGGCATCGCAGCCGGCGATATCGAGGCCGACGGCTACGACGATCTGGTGGTCACGAATTTCTCCCACGACTTCAACACCATCTATAGCAACACCGGCACGGTTCCCTACACCGACGCAACGCAGAAGATCGGCGTCGGTGCCGACAGCTTCGCCTACCTCGGTTGGGCCACGCATCTGCGGGACTTCGACCTCGACGGCGATCTCGACCTGTTCGTCACCAACGGGCACATCTACCCCGCGGTCGACAAGATCGACGTCGGGTCGAGCTATGCGCAGCGCAATCAGCTCTTCGTCAACAGCGAAGGCCGGCTGCGCCAGATCGCCGCGGGCGCCGGCGGTCCCGGGCTAGACCTGCTGGCGTCGAGCCGTGGCAGCGCGGTGGGCGACTACGACGGCGACGGCGACGAAGACATCTTGGTAACGAACAACGATGCAGCCCCGACTCTGCTGCGCAACGACACTCGCGCTGGTGGCCGCTCACTGCAGCTGCGCCTACGCGGCGAAAGCAGCAACCGCGACGGCATCGGGGCACGGGTAACCGTCAAGTCCGGTGGCCAACAACTGAGCCGCTTCGTTCGCACGGCCGGCGGGTACTTGTCGGCCAGCGATGCGACGCTGACGTTCGGGATTCAGGCTGGGTCGCTGGTGGAGATCCACGTCGCTTGGCCCAGCGGCACCGACGATGTCATCCGCGACGTGGCCTCCGGGCAGTTGCTGCTGATTGCGGAGGGACGCGGTGTGGTTGCTCAACGGGATCTCCCGGCGAGATCCCCCGACTCGATAGGCGCGCAGCAGGACTGACGGCACCAGCAGGCGATCGTGAGTATCGTTGCCTAGCCCGACCGAGCGACTGTCGTCGACAGCGCGGGCGTGCGGTAGAATTCTCGCTCCCGGGTCGCACACGAGCTTCCTGGATTTCCCCCTTGGGCGGCCTGCCTCGCTAGCCAGTCGGTTGATCAGCTAGCCGGGCAACCCAGTGGCCCACTCAACAAGCTCGCCACTGGCGTCTCCCTCGGCAAACGGCCCGAGGCTCCTTTTCTTGACCCCGCTCGACTCCCCGCCCCGCTGCAAAGACATCACCATGACCCTACGCCTCAGCCTCTCAGGCGCACATCCAGTACCGCCACAACGTCGTCTGCGCGGCCTCCTCGCAGGGGTTGCACTGGCGATCTCGACCACGGTGATCGCTGGACTCGCTCACGCCGGCCCAGCGGCGGTCGCTCCTGGAGTCGCTCAGGCGGTTTCGGCTCAACCGACCCCCACCGATCCGATCGTGCGCCAGGCCGAGGGGCACTTGGCGGCCGAAGAATACCACCTAGCGGCTCGTTTCCTGCAGCAATCGCTGCGCGATCGGCCAGATCGTGCCGATCTCTGGTTCCTCTTCGGCGCCTCACTCGAGCCCATCGGCAAACCAGCCGAGGCTCTCACGGCATACACCCGTTCGATCGAGCTTTCTCCCGACAACCCCTCGGCCTGGTGGGCCAAGGGCCTGCTCCTTTCGGGCTTCGATCGTTTCGAGGAAGCGGCCGAAATGTTCGCTCGTTGCGTGGAACTGTACCCTCCGAACCACCCAACGCGAGCGCAGGCGCTCCTCAACCTCGGCACGGCCCGACTCTTCGCCGGCGACGCGGCCGGCGCCCTCGAGCCGCTTACTCGTACGGCCGCGACCGTTCCCAACGCCGAGTTGCCTCTGACCTATAGGCTGCGGGCGCTGCGCCAGCTGGAGCGTTACGACGAAGGCGTCGACGACGCGCTCAGGGTTCTCGTCGAGAAACCCGGATATGCACCCCTTTGGCACGAGCTCTCGCTCATCCACGCGGCGGCCGGGCGCGATGCCGAGGCACGCGAAGCGCTCGATCGCGCTGCCGCCATCGACCCACCCTATCCGGCTGCCAGCGTCGACCTGGCGCGGACGCTGGCGGCGAACGGCACTCGCGACGATTTGGTTGGCGCCGCAGCGCACTTTCGGCGGGCAATCGCGGCCGACCCCGATTTCTTCGGCGCCTCCGCGGAGCTCGCGCAGGTCTATCTGCAGCTCGGGCTTCGACTCGACGCTGGCGACGCGGCAGAGCGAGCGCTCGACGAACGCTCGATCGACCCCGAGGTCCTGTTGCTGACGGGTAACGCCTTGTTGCAAGCCGGCCGCGCGGAGAAGGCACTGCAGGCTTTCGAACGCGCGCTCGCCACGTCGCCGGACGATGCCTGGCTGCATCATCACAACGGGCTCGCGCTGCACGAGTTGCAGCGTAGCGACGAGGCACGCGCGGCATTTGCCAAGGCGGTCGAGCTCGAGCCCGATCTGCTACCGGCACGAATTCAGGCCGGACGCGTGGCTCTCGCCATGGCCGATCCGGCGGGCGCAGTCGCAATGCTCGAGCCGGTCGTGTCGTCGGCGCTCGACGAACCGTTGCTCTTGGCCCTGCTCGGCAAAGCCTATGCCCAGAGCGGCCGCTACGACGACGCGATCGCCTTCTTGAAGGATGCCGCCCGGCTCGATCCCGAGATGCCCGATCCGCCGTACATGCTGGCTCAGGCCTACCGCGAGCTCGGGCGCGACGAAGAAGCGAACGTCGCCATGGAGGAATTCCAGGCGCTCTCTCGGGCCGACCGCCAGCAGCGTGCCGACGACCGCCAGCCCGACATCTGGAGCCGAGAGGCGGTCCTGCTGCGCGCCCAGGTGTACGCCGCCGAAGGGCGCCATGACGAAGCGATCGACGCTCTCGATCGCCACCTCGAGCGCCAGCCCGACGATGTGGCTGCACTGGAGCGCCTCGCCACCATCCTCGAAGCCGCGGGGCAAGCGGAGCGCGCCGTGCGCGCCCGTCAGGAAATCGAGCGCCTACGGATTCAGTCGCCCTAGCGTCGCCGGTTCTCTGCGAAGAACGCGACGGCTCGCCCGCGTCCCCCGACAACCGTCAAATGGACCGAACATGCCCGAGATCGTGATCTATACCAAGAAGTTTTGCGCCTACTGCACGTGGGCAAAGCAGCTGTTGGCCGACAAGAATGCGACCTGGACGGAGATCAACGTGACGGGCGATCGCGACAAAATGGCACGCATGGTCGAGCGCGCCGGCGGCCGCATGACCGCGCCACAGATCTTCATCGACAACCGGCACGTCGGTGGATTTGACGACCTGCACGCGCTCGATTCCCGCGGCGAGCTCGAGCCGATGTTGCGCGCGGCGATCACGCCGGCCGGCGATCCGCGCGCCCTGCCAACAGTCAACGGCCCAGCCCGACTCGGAGACGACGAGACCGGCGAGTCGGACACCGACCCTGCGGCAACCGAGCCAACCGACGACGATGCTGCGGCCACGGCGACCGACGAACCGCAGCGCCGAGTGATCATCCTCGGCTCGGGTTGCGCTGGACTGACCGCCGCGATCTACGCGGCGCGCGCCAACCTGGAGCCGCTTCTGATCACCGGCACCGAGTTTGGCGGACAGCTGTACACCACCACGGACGTGGAGAACTTCCCCGGCTTTCCGGAAGGGATTCAAGGACCGGAGCTGATCGAGCGCATGAAGGCACAGGCGGAGCGCTTCGGTACCGAGCTCGTGCGTGGCGAAGCCACTGCGCTCGAGCTCGACGAGCGCCCGTTCACCGTGGTCGTCGATAACAAGAAGCGCTACCGATGCGATGCTGTGATCGTCGCCACGGGCGCTTCACCGAAGGAAATCGGCGTCCCCAACGAGCTCGAACTGCGAGGCTACGGCGTGTCGACCTGCGCGACCTGCGACGGGGCGTTCTTCCGCGACAGGCCGATCGCCGTGGTGGGCGGCGGCGACTCGGCGATGGAGGAGGCTCTGTTCCTCACGCACTTCGCCAGCCAGGTAACGCTGATCCACCGACGCGACGAGCTGCGCGCCAGCCAGATCATGCAGGACCGGTTGCTGGCACACGACAAGATTGACGTCGCGTGGAACACCGAGGTGGTGGCGTTCGAGGGAGAGGCGCCGACCGGCCTCACGGGCGTCCGCGTCAAGAACAACCAGACTAACGAAGAGAGCGTGCTCGAGGTCGAGGGCTGTTTCATCGCCATCGGACACAACCCCAACAGCGATCTGCTACACGCGAGCTCGGTGAAGCTCGACGATCTTGGCTACGTGACCGGCGAACACCTGCCGCGCACGCCCATCGAAGGGTTGTTCGTCGCCGGAGACGTGCACGATCACCACTACCGACAGGCGATCACGGCCGCCGGGTACGGCTGCCGAGCGGCGCTCGACGCTGAGAAGTGGTTGGGCTCGAACCACTGATCCTCTGATCCGCTCGCGCTTCGCTTTTCGCCGTCGCGAGCTACCCTCGGCGTGGGCATGTTCCGATCGGCGGTGTTGTTGCCGCGGTGACCCTCCAGCGCAGCGGGGCCCAACGGGTTGGTGCGGCTAGCGCTTGATCAAGAACGGGTTGGTTCGCACCTCTTCGCCGATCGTTGTCGAGGGACCATGCCCAGGCACCACGCGAGCTCCATCGCCGAGCGGTAGGAGCCGGCCGCGTATCGAGCTCATCAACGTCTCGTAGGAGCCGCCCGGCAGGTCGGTCCGGCCGATCGACCCGGCGAACAGGCAATCGCCTGAGAACACCGTGGCGAGATCACGAAACCAGAACGCAACGTGCCCTTCACTATGTCCGGGGACGTGGATGACCTCGGCAGTGAGCTCTCCGAGCGCCAGCGTTTCGCCATCTGAGAGCCAACGATCGACCGGTGGCGGCAGCTCGAACGCCATGCCGAACATCGCCCCCTGTTGTTCGGCGCCTTCGTACCAGGCCCGATCATCGGGATGCAACAAGATCGGCGCCGAGGTGGCCCTCGCTGCCTCGGCCACACCCATCACGTGGTCGATGTGGGCGTGCGTCAACCAGATGGCCTCGATCGACAGCGCATGCCTGTCGGCCGCAGCGAGCAACTCCGGGACGCGACCGCCAGGGTCGATCAGCACCCCTTGGCGGGTTCGGACGCAGCCAATCAGCAGGGAGTTCTCAGCGAACGGCTGCACGACGAACTGCTCGACGATCAGCCTCGCGTCACCGCCCTCAACCGCACCTTCGGTCATCACCTCGCTCCTGCTCTCACCGCTGCTGCACGCGAGCGGTGTCACTCTCGCGAAACCAGCACACGTCTGCGCCGCGGGTTGCCAGGTTGCTACGTCTACAACGCCGCGTCGCTGTGTCGCTACGAAGCGCCCTCGAACACGCCGCCGAACGCCGCGCTCAGGCGCTCGGCAAGCGCCGAGTACCGCGCCGACGGTGCATTGTTGCCGATCGCGCGACGCAGCGCCCCATCGGTACTGATGAGCACCACCAGGTTTCTGCCTCGCGTGAGCGCGGTGTAGAGCAGATTCCGCTGCAGCATGATGTGGTGCTCCGGAAGCAGCAACGCGACCACTGCGTCGTACTCGCTGCCCTGGCTCTTGTGGATGGTGATGGCGTAGGCCAGCGTGAGGTCGCCGAGCTCCTTGCGATCGTAGCCCACGATACGACCAGCGAAGTCGACACTGACGCCGAGCTCGTCGTCGACCGCAACCACCCAGCCGATGTCGCCGTTGAAGACCTCGCGATCATAGTCATTGCGCAGCTGCATGACGCGGTCGCCAATGCAGAGCGTGGCCCGGCGTGGCGCGGCCACGCTGTCGCCGCTCGTCCCGGTGCTCCCGGCGACCGCGCTGATCCCGCTGATCCCGCTGAGGGTAGGACTCTCGATCAGCGCACCCGACCGCACATTGAGCGCTGCCTGGAGCTCGACATTGAGCCGCTCAACGCCGCACCGACCACGATGCATCGGGGCCATGACCTGGATATCGCGAACAGGGTCGAGGCCGAAGCGCTTCGGCATGCGCTCCCTCACCAGCCTCACCGCGAGCTCGCGAGAACGGTCCGAATCTCGCTCTTCGATGTAATAGAAGTCGGGTGTCGGAGGGCCTCCCGGCGTCGTGAGCCCCACGCCCGTGTCAAGACCGACCTCGATGAGGTCGTCTGCGCCCGACAACTCCTCGTCGAGCGCCGTCACTTCGCGCACCGGCATCTGACCGGTGTTGATCCGATGCGCGTTGCGGACGATCAAGCTGCGCTTCGCCTGCCGGTAGATCTCGGTAAGACGAACCGTCGGCACCGCTCCCGACCCGATAAGGTCGCGGAGCACCGCTCCCGGGCCCACCGACGGCAGTTGATCGGAGTCACCCACCAACAGGAGTCCGCAGCCGAGAGGTAGCGCACCCACAAGCGCGTCCATCAGCGTCAGGTCGATCATCGAGGCCTCGTCGACAATCACGAGGTCTGCCTCGAGCGGCCGCTCCGGACCGCGGCCAAAGCCCGTGTCGAACTGGAACTCGAGAAGACGATGCAAGGTCTTGGCTGGCTGACCGGTCGCCTCTTCAAGCCGTTTTGCGGCGCGACCGGTGGGAGCCGCCAACGTCGGCCGTTGCTCGAGTAGCTGAAACGCTTGCACGATCGTGTTGACGATGGTCGTCTTCCCGGTTCCCGGACCACCCGTGACCACAAGTAGTCGTTCGTTCAACGTGCGCTCCACCGCCCGGCGCTGCTGCGAGCCGAGCTCGATCTGCCCGCGTGCCCGCAACTTCGACTCGACGTGGCGCAGGATCCCGTCGAGCGAGGCTTCCGCCGTGCTGCTTTGCGCTGCAGCGCTCGCGAGCAGCGCCAACCGGCGCGCGATGCGTTGTTCGGCACCGTACAAATGCGACAGGAAGACGCGTCTCTGGTCCTCTTCTGAGGCGGGAATGTCATCAAACCAGGCGGGCGGCTCTTCCGCCGCTGCGGAAAACTCCTCAGACAGCTCGGCCTCGTTCTGTACCGACTCGCCACCCTGTGCGCGAGAATCCCGTAGATCGGTCACCGAGCCTTCATCTGCGCCGAAGTCGAGCTCGGCACCGCCTGCACCGCGAGAGCCAGCACGGGAACCGCGCGATCGAGCACGCTCGACCACGATCTCCCCCGTTCCCGCCATACGATCGATGCTCTGGCCGAGCAGCCCGCTCGCCGAAGCCGGTCCCCCGGCAGGATCATCCGTGTCGAACGGCGGCACCTCGATACCTGTCAGCCCGAGCAACCGCGAGGCACGATCCGACAGCTGGCTCAGAGGCAGGTAGCAGTGCCCCTCGTTGGTGGCTTCCTGCAACACGTGCCGCAGTCCGGCGCGCAGACGCGGAGCCGAGGTGGTGTGCCAACCGAGCCCGAGTGCCAGGGAATCGGCAATGCGAAAGCCCACCCCGCGCACATCGGCAATCAGCCCGTACGGATTCGCACGGACCTTTGTCAGCGCCTCACCGCCCCAGGCGTCGAGAACGCGCTCGGTCAGGGCGTTTCCCAGCCCGAGGTCGTGCAGCCCGATTCGCGCCCGCCGATCGGCGGCGTGCTCCTGCCAAGCCTCTTCGATATCGGCCAGGCGTTTTGGGCCGATGCCACGCACGGTCAGCAACCTGGCCGGTTCCTCGTCGAGAATCCGTAGCGTGTCTCCGCCAAACGCGTCGACCAGTCGGCGCGCCAGCTCGGCTCCGATGCCCGGAATACGCCCCGAGGACAGATAGCGTCGAACACCTACCTCGCCGAGTGGCTCCGCGGCACGCGAGGAGCTAGCACGAAACTGACGGCCGTAGCGTTTGTCCCACTCCCACTCACCGCGAAGCTCGAGCGCATCCCCCTCGAATACGGGCGCCAGAGTTCCTACGGCCGAGACGCGTAAGCCCTCCTCGGTGTCGAGTCGCAGCACCGCCCAGCGATTATCGGCATTCTCGTAAACGACACGCGCCACCGTGCCACGAAGCGACTCGCCGAAGAGCGAGCCCTCACTCGAAGACATCAGCTAGGCGTTGCCCCCGACGCCGCTCACGCGGTCGTCTGGCTCGGCGATCACCACAACACCACAGCCCGATCCTGCTGGGTGGGTCGAGACGTCGGAGCGCGCCACGGCGGTGCTAGATATGCAGCGACCGGCCGTCAACCGCAAGCGCCGCCTCCTTGAAGGCCTCGGAGAGCGTCGGATGGGCGTGCACCGTGAGCGCCAGGTCTTCGGAATAGCCGCTGTAACCCATCGCTACGACGGCCTCGTGGATGAGATGACCTGCTTCCGGGCCCACACAATGAGCGCCCAACAGCTCGTCGGTTTCGGCGTCGGCGATGATCTTCACCCAACCCTCGACATCGTTGCGGGCGCGCGCCCTAGCGTTGCCACGGAACGGGAATCGACCCACCCGCAGCTTGCGGCCCCGCGCAAGTGCCTCCTCCTCTTTGAGGCCGACCGAGGCGAGCTCCGGCGAAGTGAACACCACCGCGGGGATCGCGCGATACTCCATGGCCGCATCGCGACCGGCTGCGCACTCGGCCGCTACAACACCCTCATCCATCGCCACGTGAGCGAGCATCGGCGTCGGTACGACATCGCCGACCGCGTAGACCCCCGGCACGCCGGTCCGCATACCGTGGTCGACGGTGATGTAGCCACGCGGGTCAGGCTCGAGATCAATTGCATCGAGGCCGAGCCCCGCGGTCAGCGGGCGGCGCCCGATCGCCACAAGGACAATATCGGTAGCAACCGTCTGCCGCTCTTCCGTGGTCTCGAACGCGACCTCCGCGTCGCCCGCGCGGCCAGTGACGCCCGAGACGCGCGCGTTCAAGCGGATGTCGAGGCCCTGCTCGCGCATGAGCTTCTCGGCGGTCTCGGCGACTTCTTGGTCCATCTCAGGCAACAGGCGATCGAGCATCTCGAGCACGACGACGTCGGTGCCCAGGCGCGAATACACGCTGCTCATCTCGAGGCCGATGTAGCCACCGCCCACGACCACCATGCGCTGCGGCACCTCTTCGAGATCGAGAGCGCCGCGTGAGGAGATCACGAGCTCTCCGTCGAGCGGCACCCCGGGCAGCTGAGCCTCGCCCGACCCGGAGGCGATGATGATGCTGCCGGCCCGAACGACCACGCGACCGCCGGCCCCGCCCTTCGACTCCGAGCTCGTGGCAGCAGAGACCGCGCGATCGACCTGCAGCACGCCCGGGCCAGCGAAGCTTCCCTCACCCTCAATCAGGGTAACCCCGGCTTTGCGGAGCAGGCTGCGCACACCTCCGGTCAACATCTTGACGACTTTCGCCTTGTGCTGGCGCATCGCCGGGTAGTCGACCTCGATCCCCTCCACCCGGATTCCGAACGCCGACGCGTTGCGGATCTGCGTCAGCAGATGGGTGGCGTCGAGGAGTGCCTTCGACGGGATACAGCCGATGTTCAGACAGGTACCGCCAACGAACTCCTTCTCGATCACCACCGTCTTGAGGCCGAGCTGCGCGGCGCGAAGGGCCGCGACGTAGCCGCCAGGCCCAGCGCCGATGACGGCGAGGTCGACGTGGAGGTCTTCGGACATCGCAGCTAGGTCACAAAGAACCGAGCAGCTGGAGCCTCGGGTCCTCGAGGTAGCGAATCAGGTCGCGCATGAAGAGCGCGCCGTCAGCCCCGTCGACGACGCGGTGATCGAGCGACATCGAAAGGTTGAGCATCGGCCGCACGACGATCTCATCGTCGACCACCACTGCGCGCTTACGAATCGCCGTCACTCCGATGATCGCAACTTCCGGGTGGTTGACGATCGGCGTCGCGAGCACACCGCCAATGTTACCGGTACTGGTGATCGTGATCGTGCCCTCCTGAAGATCTTCGATCGAGCTGCGTCCATCTCGCGCACTTTCGGCGAGGCGCTGGATCTCGCGCGCCAGCTCGAACACGCCCAAGCGCTCCGCGTGCTTGACGACGGGCACGATCAGGCCGCGAGCGGTAGCGGTCGCGATGCCGACGTTGAAGTGGCGTTTGACCACGATCTCGCCGGCCTCCTCGTCGAGGGTGGAGTTGACGATCGGATGTTGACGCAGGGCAGTGACGAGCGCGCGGATGATGAACGGCAGGTACGTCACTCGTACGCCCTCTTCGGCGCCCAGCAGCTTGGCCTGCTGTCGCAGCGCGATCACCTCCGACATGTCGGCCTCTTCAACGTACGTGAAGTGCGGCACGACCGTCTTGGAGTGCACCATGCGCTCGGCAATCCGCCGGCGCAGTCCACGGAACGGGATGCGTTCCTCAACGTACGTGAAGTGCGGCACGACCGTCTTGGAGTGCACCATGCGCTCGGCAATCCGCCGGCGCAGTCCACGGAACGGGATGCGTTCCTCGTCGTTTCTCACTCCCTCGGCCGTGTTCGCGATGGGCGCGACCGATGGCGGGTCGGGCCGCTCGGCGACCGGGCGCCACGAGAGCTCTTCTTCCTCTTCCGGCTCGGTGTCTGATGTGGCAGCGTCGGCAGCTGGAGCGGGCGCCGAAGCGGCTGTCGGGATCGGCGGAGGAACGACGGGCGGAGCAGAAGCTGGAGTTGAAGCCTCCGATGCGGCGGACACATCGACTACGGCGCCAGGATCGGCCGCGGCGGACGACGACACCGGACCCGACTCAGCCAGGGTGGCGGAGACCGTGGCCCCGCCCTGCATGATGGCGGTGCGCGTAGCGGCGAACGCCTCGACGTCCTCTTTCCGAATGCGCCCGTCCGGCTCCGTGCCGATCAGCTCTCTGAGATCCACGCCAACCTCTCGCGCCAGACGACGCGTCGCCGGGCTCGCCAGGAGTCGGCCGGATCCGCCATTGCCGGGCGTCGACAAGGTGGCGATTTCCCACGGCTTGACAGCCGCTCCTGAGTGTCCGTTCAGCCTAGCCACCGGCACCTCCTCTGCAGCTTCGAGCTCGGCTCGCGCGGCGGCGCGGGCGTCCTCAACGCTGTCGGTTGCGTCCGTGCGGATTGATGTAGCCGCCTCTTCGTTCACCTTCTTCTTGGCGTCGCCGCCGGGTCCCCAATCGAAGCCGCTCGACGAGCTGTCGGCGTTGGCCGGCGACTTGTCGACCTCCTCAGCCGCTGTCTCGATTGCAGCGTCGTCGCCGGAGCCCTCGGCATCCATCTCTGGCGAATCGTCCAGCTGCTGCGAATCGTCCTGAGCTTCGCTGCCGACTTCGTCACCTTCATCGCCGAACACGAGGATCACGGTACCAACGTCGACAACCTCACCTTCCCGGGCCGCGAGCTTGACGATCGTGCCGGCCCGTGGCGACGGGATCTCAACCGTTGCCTTGTCCGTCATGACCTCGACCAGCGGATCGTCCTCGGCAACAACGTCGCCCTCCGCGACCATCCACTTGACGATCTCGCCCTCGGCAATTCCCTCGCCGATCTCGGGCAGCTTGAACTCGGTGGTCATAGGCACTGCTCTCAGAAGCTAACGAGCCGCTCGATCGCCGCTAGGACACGGCTCGAGTCGGGCACGTAGAGCTCCTCTCGTGCATAGGGAATGGGAGCATCGAGGCCGGCGACGCGTTCGACCGGCGCCTCCAGGTGCAGCAAAGCGCGCTCGGCAAGCGTCGCGACCAGCTCGGCACCGAAGCCACCGTGCTTGCGCGACTCGGTCACAACGAGCGCTCGTCCAGTCTTGACGACCGAGGCGAGCACGGTGCCGATATCGAAAGGAAGCAGTGTTCGCAGCTCGACCACCTCGACTTCGTGGCCCGCTTCGGCGGCAAGCTCGGCAGCATCGAGCGACACCGGCACCATGCCTCCGTAGGTGATCAACGACACGCCCTCGTCACACTCACGAAGCACCTTGGCTTCGCCGATCGGGACCTCGTAATCCGTCTCGGGAATCTCCATCGACTCGTGCCTGTAGAGCCGACGGGGCTCGAGGAAGGCCACCGGATCGTCGCCGCGTAGCGCGCTGCGCAGCAGGCCAACAGCGTCGTATGCGTTCGACGGGGCCACAACAACCAGTCCCGGGCTGTGGGTAAGGTAGGCTTCGGGGCTCTCGAACTGATCGAGGCCGCCACCGATGCCTGCGCCGTAGGGCACGCGGACCACGAGGGGGCAGGTGTACTCGCCTCCCGAACGGAAGCGTAGGCGGGCGATCTCGACAGACAGCTGCTCGAGCCCGGGAAAGAGGCATTCGGCGAACGGCAGCTCGGCCACCGGCCGTAGGCCGTACATCGCCATTCCGGCAGCGGCGCCAAGCAGGCCGCCTTCGGCGAACGGAACCTCGAGAACGCGTTCGCCGCCAAAGCGGTCGAGTAACCCCTCGGCCGCGCCGTGCAAGCCTCCGGACTCGCTGACTTCTTCGCCCAGCAGCACCACGAGCGGATTACTCTCCATCTCTGCGCCGAGCGCGTAGTTGACCGCCTCCACCAGGTTCAGGCTAGCCATTCGGATTGCTCCTGCTGCATCCATGACGGTTCGCCGTAGATGTCTTCGAGAGCTCTGCTGGCGGCTGGCGGCGCCGACTCGGCCGCCGAAGCCGACGCTTCTCGCACGGTGTCGGTCGCGGTCGACAGAATGGCCGCGAGGCGCTCGGACAGAAGAGGCGCCCGTGGACCGCCAGCGACCAGCTCTTCAAGCTGCGTCTCCACGGCCCGACGCGCGGCGAGCCCACCGTTGTTCTTCGCCGCAGACAAGGCGGGGTCTGGCAGCTCGGCAATCAGCAACATGGCGCCACTGTCGCGTACCGTTTGGCGCGCCTCGCCGCAGGCTTCGAGCATCGCCACCGGATCGCCGCCATCGACGGTGCGCGAAGCAACTCCGTAGCCGCCAGCGCGGCCTTCGAGGCTCCCTTGAAGCCCGGCCCGCGCGGCGACGGAACAGATCATGATGACCGGCGGGCGAAAACGCGCCGCCAACTCCATGCCCTGATGAAACCCCGACTGGGCCACCGCTGCGGCGCCGAACGACACCAGTGTCACGCTGTGATCGCCTCGCAGCTGCATCGCGATACCCGTGCCAACGGCCTGCGGAATCTGGGTTCCCAGCGCGCCGGATACGGAAACATACCGACCGCCGGGAAGCGAAAAACGACCCGGCAGTTGCCGGCCAGCCGCCGGGTCGCGACCGTTGGCGAGCAACTGGTCGAACAGAGCTCGAGGCGCGCCACCACGCGCCAAGTACATGGCCAGGTCACGGTAGGAAGGGTAGGCCCAGTCGCCCTCCTCGAGAGTGCACCCCACGGCGGCAGAAACCGCGTTCTGGGCGCCGCCCGGAACGTAGAAAGACAGCACGCCGGAGGTCTGCAAGCGCTGACACTCGTTGTCGACGCGCTCGGCGACGGCGAGCGTCTCGAACAGGCGGATCAACGGCTCCAGATCACCGAGCTCCACCGGAGCGGTGTCCACCGAGTGGTCGTCGTCCACTTCGTTTGCGGCTTCGCCTGAAGCCTCGGGGGCATCAAGATCGGCGCGTTCGCCACCTTCATCGATTGGACCGTCGCTTGTCAGTGTGCGGTCTTCGCCCATCGTCCCTGCTTCAAGCGCGCGCCGACTGTATGCCGGCCGTGAGGTCTGAATTGGAATCGCGAATCAGGCTCTCGATGAAGAATTCGGCAGCCTTGTAGGAGCTGCGCACCAGCGGGCCGGCGGCAACGTACAGGAAGCCCAGCTTCTCGCCGACTCGCCGCAGCGCGTCGAAACGTTCCGGGGTGACGTACTGCTCCACGGCGAGATGTCGAGGCGTGGGCTGCAGATACTGACCGAGCGTCAGAAAGTCGACGCCGACATCACGAAGATCGCGCATCGTCCGCACCACCTCATCGTCCTGTTCGCCCAGGCCGAGCATGAGCGACGACTTGGTGTACGGCAGGCTGACGTGGCGCTTGGCGTGCTCGAGCACATCGAGCGACTGCTGATAGCCGCAGCGCTGATCACGCGCCGTCCGCTGCAGGCGCTCCACGGTCTCGATGTTATGGGCGAAGACCTCAACCCCGGAAGCGCAGACCGCATCGATCGGATCGCCCTCCCCGGAGAAGTCCCCAACCAGTGCTTCGACGATCGTGTGGGGCACACGTGCCTTGATCGCACGCACGGCTCGACCGACGTGCGCGGCGCCGCCGTCGGCAAGGTCATCGCGATCGACCATCGTCAGCACGACGTAGCGCAGTGCCATCAACGCCACCGCGTCGGCCAGCTTGTTGGGCTCGACCGGATCCACAAGTCCGCCGGGGTTGCCGGTGGTCACGGCGCAAAACCGACAGCCGCGAGTACAAATGTCTCCCAGCAGCATGAAAGTGGCGGTTCCACCACTCCAGCACTCGGCGACGTTGGGACAGCGAGCCTCCTCGCAGACCGTGTGCAAGCCCCGCTCGCGGAGGAGTCCCTTGATGAACGTGTACTCCGTGCCGCCAGGAGGACGCACTCTAAGCCAATCGGGCTTGCGTGCGCGCACCCCAACAGCAGCTTGGCCAGAACCAGGGTCCGGATGTGTCGGGAGGTCAAGCATGCGCGGAATTATCCCACACGAAACGACTTTCGGCCCGACGGGGCCGTGTCCGCGGTGCGAATGAGAATTTCATGCCGTTCAGACGATCAGTCGGCGCCGCAAGCTCCATGTCGCCAGCGCCAGCCCGGCTGCTCCCGCGAGCGCCAGCCACAGCAGCTCGAGGAGCCAATCCGCCGGCACCGCTCCCTGACTGAGCGGACGTGCCAGGTGCACCGCGTGGGTCAACGGCGATGCCAGAGCCAGTGTTTGCACTGCGGCTGGCAGGCGCTCGATGGGGAAGAAGACATCCGACACGAACATCGCCGGCATGATGAAGAGTGCGTAGAAATGGTTCAGGTGATCCATCGATTCCATATGCGCGGCGATTGCGAGCGACAGCGCCCCGAAAAAGATCCCCTGAAGCAGTGCGATAGGCACGATCAGCAGACCCCACCAGGTGGGCACCAGCCCGAAAGCGGCCGCAACGCCGAGCGTCGCCAGAGCACTGATGGCCCCCTTGGTCGCCGCCCAGACCGTCTCCCCGGCGGCCAGATCGGCCAGGCTGACCGGCGTGGCCAGAATCCCGTCGAACGTGCCTTGTGTGTGCAGCCGAAAGTACGACGAGAACGCGCCTTCGAAACAAGCCGACGCCATTCCCGCAGCCGCCACCAGACCAGGCACCAGGAAGACAACGTAAGGAACGCCATCGACGTCGGGCATGAACGCACCGACGCCGTAGCCGAGCACGCCGAGGTAGAAGAGCGGATCGGCCAGATGGCCGAGCAGATTGCCGGGCCAGACGCGCCGGTAGGTCGTTGCGTTGCGCCGCCAGACGCGAGCGGCGCGATAAGAAGGCAACCCATCAACAAGCCACGCGAACCCGGCGCCGCTCATCGCTCGCCCACCCTGCGGCGCCTATCGCGCCTCACCGGCGGCTCCCGGCGCTACTCATCGAGGTCTCCCCGGCGCGGAGACGCCGAGGTCTCGGGATCTCGACCCGTTAGCCGCAGAAACAAATCCTCGAGCGCCGCAGGACGGTGAACGAGCCGCTGGTTCGGCAGCGCTTGCAGGGCTCGCCAGTCAGCCTCCGAGTCGTGTTCGCCCGGGTACAGATAAACGGTGTCGCCGACTTCTTGTCTCTGTCCGGACAACCCTTGAAGCACGGCGTGCAGCTGCTGCCGACCGCCGGGCGCCGGGCGGATTTCGATGCACACACGGCCCACGTGCTCGGTCACCAGCGCCTCAGGCTCGCCTACGGCGAGCAGCCGTCCGCCGTCAATGATCGCCACGCGGTCGCACAGTTGCGCAGCTTCCTCCATGTAGTGCGTCGTCAGAAGCGTTGTGACGCCGGCGCTGCGCAGCCGTCGAAGCCGACTCCAGACGAGGTGACGGGCTTGGGGATCGAGACCCGTCGTCGGCTCGTCGAGCAGCATGAGCTCCGGCCGGTTGATCATCGCCCGCGCCAGCACCAGCCGCCGCTTCATTCCTCCCGACAGCGACGTCACGGGCGATTCAGCGCGCTCGTCCAGCTGCACGAACTCGAGCAACTCATCGGCCCGAGCGCGCGCTTTCCTCCGCGGAATGCCGAAGTAGCGGGCGTAAACGAGCAGATTCTCACGCACTCGCAGGTCGGGATCGACGTTGTCCTGCTGCGGCACCACGCCCAGACGCGACTTGATACGGCGGGCCTGACCTTGCACATCCATCCCGAGCACACGTAGCTCGCCTGAGGTGGGCGGCGAGAGACACTGGATCATCCTGATCGTGGTCGTCTTGCCGGCTCCGTTGACACCCAGGAAGCCGAAGCACTCACCACGACGAACACCGAAGTCCACGCCGTCGACCGCCGCCAACGCGCCGAAATCCTTGCGCAGCTGTTTCGCCTGAATCGCCAATTCCATAGGGTCGTCAGCGTCGGACGAGCCATGCACACCGGCGAGCGCGGCGGTGTCCAGAGACGCCTGAGTTTCGAGCGCGTCGGAAGAGGCGTTGGCGGAAAGTACGTCGATCGACATGCGTGAGCCAGCGGCGCGGGTCGCGCCGGGCGCGATCGAAACCGCGTTGCGTGGGGTGGGCGCGACCGGCGAATCGACGCTAGTCCGGGCTAGGTCAAGGCGCAACGCTGTCTTGCCCGTGCGACAATGCGAGCGATGCAACCTTACCTCGACTTGATGCGCACCGTCCTCGAACAGGGCGCGGTGAAGTCCGACCGAACGGGGACCGGGACACGAAGCCTGTTCGGACATCAGCTGCGCTTCAACCTGGCCCAGGGCTTCCCGCTGCTGACCACCAAGAAGCTGCACTTCAAGTCGATTGTTCACGAACTCCTCTGGTTCCTGCACGGCGGCCGCAACGTCGGCGACCTGCAGAAGCACGGAGTGCGCATCTGGGACGAGTGGGCCGGCCCGGATGGCGACCTGGGGCCGATTTACGGGTATCAGTGGCGCTCCTGGCCCACGGCCGATGGTGGCAGCATCGATCAGGTTGGCTGGGTCGTCGACGAGATCCGCAACAACCCCGACTCCCGCCGGCTGATCGTATCGGCGTGGAACGTCGGCCAAATCGAGCAGATGGCGTTGCCGCCGTGCCACGTGCTCTTTCAGTTCTACGTACGCGAGGGCCGGCTGTCATGCCAGCTGTACCAGCGCAGCGGCGACATCTTTCTTGGCGTGCCGTTCAACATCGCGTCGTATGCGCTGCTGACGCTCATGGTGGCGCAAGCCACCGAGCTCGCGCCGGGCGACTTCGTGTTCACTCTTGGAGACGCCCACCTGTACAGCAACCACTTCGAACAGGCCACCGAACAGCTGACGCGCGAGCCCCGACAACTGCCGCGCCTTTGGCTCGCCCCGGACGTGGACGAGCTGGACGGTTTTCGCTACGAAGACATCGGGCTACGCGACTACGACCCGCACCCGCACATCAAGGCGCCCGTGGCGGTATGAGCTGCCGGCGACCACGCGTGACGCTGGTCGCCGCGATCGCCGACAACGGGGTGATCGGCCGCGATAACGCGTTGCCGTGGAGACTGCCGGAGGACCTGCGCCGCTTCAAAGCGCTGACCCTCGGGCACACGCTGCTGATGGGGCGGCTGACCTACGAATCGATCGGCCGCCCCCTGCCAGGGCGTCGGACCTTGGTACTGACCAGCGATCCGAGCTGGCTCGCCCGCCAGAACCTTGACGCGGAAGCAGTGGGATCAGCGGACACCGTGGCCACATTGGCGACCGCGGCAACGATTCAGCAGGTCCTGGAACTCGCCGCCAACGACCCCGAGCTGTTCGTTGTGGGCGGCGCGCGTGTCTACGAGTCGACGCTGCCCATTGCCGACCGACTGTCGCTGACGCGCGTACATGCCGCACCGCAAGGCGACACATCCTTCCCCCCGATCGATCTGTCGGCCTGGAAGCTAACCTGCCAGGAGCATCACGAGTCCGACGATAGCCACGCCTTCGCCTTCACCTTCGAGTGCTACGAACGCATCAGGCCGGCAAACGACTCGTCGTGTTCGGTGTAGCGATCGCTCAGTAGTCTTCGAGAGCTAGCCGGGGGTTGATCCGCCGAGCCGGCCGCGTGTTGTAGTCGAGCTGATAGGCGCGGTGCTCCGCAGTATCCGGGTAAAGCTCATCGGGTCCGTAAGGGTAGGCGCTCATCGCGTGGAACGGCAACGGCTCCACACGATCGCCGTGCAGCGTATTCGGGTCGCCGTCCTTGACCCAGCCGTTGAGATAGACGAGCCAGTCGCGCCGCCAGCCGGCGGGCAGCTCGGGCAGCGAGTCTTCGAAGCGGATGGCCACCTCGTCACCCGTCCCCAGAATGACGAAACGGTCATCCGCTACCTGCAACAGCTCGCCCACCCCGCCGTAGCGAGTGTAGTGACCACGGTGCTGGTCCCACGGAGCGCCAGCCAGCACGGTGTCGTAGTCGAAGCGCTCGTAGCCCTCCGTGGTGCGTAGCAGGCGCGAGAAGCCGCGGAATTGCAGGTCGGCATCGAGCGGCGCGAGTGCGTGCATACGGGCCTCCAAGGGCTGTTGGCCTGCCACGTCCGATCGCAGCAGAGAGACCGGGCCGGGGCGCGGCACGCCGTACGCCTCGAGCCACCCGGAGCCCGCCGAACCGGCACCCGTGGGCGAATCCGGAAACAGATGCGCCGCGCCGCCACCCACCGCGTAACGAGCGGCATCCCAGTACAGCAGGAGCGTTGTCGAGATGCGCACACGAGGGTCGCCGCGCCGCAAGTGCTCGGTGAGATCGACGACGACTGTGGAGTTCTTGGCGTTTGGAATGCCGATGTCGTTGATTGCCACACGCCAGCCCCCCTGTCCGTCGGGCACCTGCAGCGATACCGGCTCGAAGTCGTAACGCGGGTCGTCGGCAACAGCGACGTTCGAGCTACCGGTTGCCCAGTAAACCCACCCTGTGAGAAAGAGCACGACCTGCTCGTCGGCTTCGCTGCCGCCGGACGCCTCGGGGAGGCTCAACTCCAAGTGATGCCGAGTGGCCAAACCGTCGTAAGGCGCGCGCTCGAACGGCACCGCCCAGCTCTCATCCACCGCCGCGAGCTCGGCGCTCCAATCGCGCTGCCGCTGGTCGATCGCGGTCACGGGCAGCGGCTCGCGCAGGGCGTAGACAGAGAACTCCGGGTGCGGCGGCGCCACGAACTTCTCGTCGGGGTAGAGCTGCAGGTCCGCCGGGTGATCGAGGGCCAGCAGGCGCACGGCATCGAGATAGCCCGTTTCGCGCAGCTCCTCGGTGAAACGTAGCTCCAGAAAACCGTCGCGGGACTTCAGAGCCTCGGCGGGCACCGGAACATACTCGTCATAATCGGCGGCGTGGACCTCACCGTTGCCGAGCGGCATGCCCAGCGGTGCCACGCCCAGCACCTCGTTGATGAAGCGCCACTGGTGACCGTCCCAGGTGTAGAGCAGCGGACAGGAGCCTTCGAGCCGCTCCAGCTCGGCGACCGGGCCCAGGCGTTGTGGCACCGACGGCCCTATCTCGTTCTGGATGATCCCGTTGGGCCAGGTGATCCGAACGACATCGAGCGAATCGCGCGCTCCAAGGCCGAAGTGCAGCTCACTGTGGCGCAGCTGGCGCAGTTGATAGAGGCCACCGCCCTTGACCTCGACGGTTGAGCCCACGCCCAGAGCGTTGTTCTTGTCGCCTTGAAGCGAAAGGGCCAACCACGAGCCGACAGGTTCCTCCTGTAGGTACCAGGCCAGCGAGCCGTCTTGTGAACGAGACAGCAACAGGTCCACACCACCGTTGCCATCGGCATCGCGTGCCAGGAGCGGCGTGGCATCGGGCGGCAGCTCCAGGCGAGTCGCGCGGAAGGGCTCGATGAACTCGGATGGCGGAGAATCGGCGGCCTGCCAGCTGCCCTGATTGACCAGAACACGAGGCCCGTCGGCGCCGCCAACAACCAGATCAAGATGGCCGTCGTTGTTCAGGTCGGCGGCCAGAATCGTGTCGAGAGCCCCCAGTTCCAGCCCGGCTTTGACCGGTAGAAAGGTCCCGTCGCCCGTGTTTCGCAACAGGGTGAGCCCGTGGGGTCCGGCGAGCGCCAGATCGGGAGCACCGTCGTTGTCGAGGTCCTCGGCCACGGCGGCGAGCGTTGTCGTCGGGCCCGAGGCGCCCACGGCGACGGCGATGTCGTCGAAACGGCCGTTGCGCAGATTGGTGAACAGCGCGTTCGCGCCTTCCGAGCGAATTGCGTAGAAGTCGGTGTCGTTGTCGCTGTCGAAGTCGGCCCACAGGATGTCGCGTGTCGCCACTGGTGCGTCGAGACCCGCCACCGAGGTGACGTCCTCGAAGGCGCCGCCCCCGAGGTTGTCGAGTAGCCGCAAACCGGGGCCCGAGGCAACGTCGGTGTGCGCGCTGAGCAGGTCGAGGTCGCCGTCATGGTCGGCGTCCACCCACACCAACGCGCTCGCGACACGACCGCCCGGCAAGCCCTGGGCGATAACACGTTCGAAGCTGTCTTGCGGCTGCCCCTCGGGCGTTGTGCCGCGACGATACAACTGGTCGCCGGCGCTGCGAGCTGCCACGACAACCAGGTCCTCGAGCCGGTCATCGTCGAAGTCGCCCACCGCGAAGGCCACCGAAGCGCCACCGTCTAACCTGGCTCCCTGTGCGCCTTCTGAGAGACCCGGCAATTCCAGCCCCAGATCCAGCTCCTCCCCGTTGACTCCGGCCGCGCGAATCGAATCGCCCACAAGCGCGATCACTACGGCCTTCCCGTCGCCGCCGGTCAACACCGCGACGCCTGCCGCTGCCGCCACCCCCGATGCAGCCCTGGCGGGGCGCGTCGACAACGCTTGCAGATCGGCGACCCGCCAGCGAATCCGCGCGGCGCTCTCGGGGATCGCCGCGGCAACGTTCAGTCGCGGCACACGGATGCGCGTATGGCGACCTTCTTCGAGCGCCGCTTGCCCTTGGGCGGCCTGCGAGAGGCGTGGACTTTCCTGCCTCCAGCGCGTGAGGTAGTCGGTCGCCGCGTCACGTTCACCGGCCCGGAGTAACGCTCCAGCACGACGATAGAGACTCGAGACATAGTGCTGCAGTCCGATGTCGAAGCCCATGGCGATCACCGCCTCGAGCTCCGCCTCGGCGGCCGGGTTTTCGAGCTGCTCGAACACCGTGCCGAGGTTGAAGCGAATCGCCGGATCGGTGGGATCGAGCTCGGCGGCTCGCTGTAAAGCGACGAGAGCCAGCTCGGAATCGCCACGACGCTTGTGGATGATGCCGCGCAAGTATGGCAAGCCGGGGTGTCTGCTGTCGAGTTGCTCCGCCTGCTGCAAGTAGTTGAGCGCTGCCGGATCGTCGTTGTTCTTGTAGAGCGCCAGCGACAGGTTCATCAAATCCTGAGCTGTTGCCGCACCCGACTCGGCGACACTGCGGAAGGAGTCGATCGCGTCCGAGTACTGCTTCTCCTCGAACGAAGCTTGACCGCGATCGCGCGCCGCCTGTACGGCGACGGTGTCGGAGATCTGTGGCAACAGCCGCAGGCCGCCGAGGAGAAGAAGCGCTGGCATCAGCCAGAACAGCTGCCGGCGAGTGGATGAAGCCATGGTCGACGACCTTCACACAAGAGGGGCGAAAACAGAGGGGGGTCCGGGTGCGCAGAGTGTGCCAATCACAGTAGCAAGTGGAGCATCGCCAGGCACGTCGCCCGCGACTCCGGGACCACCTCCCTGACGCCGCTACCCCACCAGACCTCCGCCGGGGTCATGTACACTGCTGGCGTCGCGAAAACCGGGCAAACGAGGGTTCTTCACATGCTTGGCAAGCTGTTCATCTTTGCGTTCGGTCTCGTCAGCGGAGTGGCGCTGACGTTTGTGCTCAACGATCGGGCAATCGACCTGGACTCGGTGCGCAAGCAAACCGGCGAGTCCATCGACGCTGCCGGCCGCTATGCAGGCGATCTCAAGGTCGCCGCCTCGGTCAAGGCGGCGCTGGCGCTGCAGAAGGACTTCGCCCTGTTCGGCGGCATCAACGTCGATGCCGAAAACGGCGTCGTGACGCTCGCCGGCAAGGTGGCAACAACCGAGCAGCGGCAGCTGGCCGAGCTCATTGCGCGTGGCGTCGACGGCGTGGAACGCGTCCAGAACGACCTGCAGATCCACGTGTCCGACGAGTCTGTCAGCGATGCTTCGTCCGCGGCATCGAACCGCCGAGCGCTGGCCTACCCGCTTTCCGCGTGACCGGCCAACTCTGACCCTTTGATCGTCGCACGCCCGACCCTCCTCGTCGCCCTCCTGCTGGCGTCGCTATGGACGCCTGTGTGGCAGCCGTCGACTGCGGGACGGTCGAGCGCCGATCGTGATCTTGGCGGCGGTCGGGCGCTGCAGAAGCACCCACAGGCCTCGTCGCAGGCGGACGGCGAAGCTGCATCCAGGCGCTGGCTCGTTCGCCTGCGGCTGCGTCAGCTCGCGGTCCGCCACGCCACCGTGCAGGGGCGTCGCGCGAGCGCCCAAGCCTGGACCACGCCTTCGGCCAGTGAGTTCGTGATTCGCGTCAACCAACGCGCCTACGTGATCGACGCCCAGCAAGGTCTGTTGTTTCAAGTACCACTGTCCTCGGTCAACGATCAGGCTCAGGAGTTCGAACTCCTGTTGCCCTATCCGGCGCCCCGCAGTGACCAGCCTGTCGACGACTTGATCGGCGCCGTCGAGCTGTTGGAGCCCGAAATCACCATCGGCCTCGCACTGGTGCCGCACGAAGGGCCATTCGCCGAAGCTGGTCGCGGCGAAGGGGAAATCAGCATGTTGCCGCCGGTGCGCGAATTCCTCCAGGTCTTCCGCATCGGCTTCGTAGCCGGCACGAGCCGCGTGGAAGTCCTGTTCGACGACGCACCCGAAGCGATCGAGCCCGGCTATCGTCGCTGACTCGTCAATCGCCAACCCCGGCGCTCAAGGCCGCCGAGAACCTGCCTAGAGATTCAGGGTCGCGAAGATCCCCAGCGCGCGGTGCTTGATGTCTGGCTGGTCGCCTTCCACCGCGGTGAAGAGCTTCCGGAGGCCGATGACATAACGGGCGTCGACAGCGAAACTACCGAACTCCATCCCCGCCCCCAACACCAGGCCGTAGTCGATGTCCTCGAAGTCGTCCGAGACGTCGATCTCGCCAACATCTCCGGATGCAACGGTCTTCACGTCGAGCTTATAGGCGGCGTATGGACCCAGGAGCAGCACCGGGGTCGAGCTCGCCGATCCCATTGGAGCGCCTACACGCAGCAGCACCGGCACCTCGATGTAGGTTGCCTCGAGCTGCGTCCCGCCGGCAGGGTCGGCACCGACGAGATCGAGCACCCGTTTGCTGTAGAGAATCTCGGGTCGCAGCACGTACTTGGTGCCTCGCCTGGTGAAGACCGCACCGATCGACAGCCCGGAGGCACGCTTCACCTCAGCAACCTCGCCGGTGCCGTCGCCTCGGAAGTCGGCCCATTGCAGGCCAGCCTTGACGCCGAAGCCACCACTCGCCTGAGCCGCCGCTTCGGCGACCGGTAGCAGTAGGCAGGCACAGATCAAACCCGTCAGGCAGGTCCGCCAGACCCGCGAGCGATTCCCCCACGCATTCATGCGAAGCTCCCTCGCCTCCCACGGTGTGGTGTGCTCGTGGCGGCGCGTGGCGCGCTGCTCACATCGAGTGAGGTCGCGCGACCTCGGCCATCGTCGCCAGCGGGGCGCCCCTGCCCCGGTTACTAGGCTACTCGCTCGATGGCCCCGGCGTCACGCGCGGACTCTCGCGGGACGGAGCGCCGAAACGCTCGACACCGCGGAGACACCGATACTGAGACGCGGCTAACTGAGGGGCGAGCCCCCCTGCTGGCCTGGCGGCGGAGCGCGATGACGATCGGCATCGAGAGCTACGCGGCCGGACGCACGAAGAGCCGAGGCGTTGCCACCCCGGCCCTTAGCGATTGTCAAGCACGCGCGCAGCCTCTAGGGCTCGGCGCTGAGCTCAGCCCTCGAACGGGATCTCCGAAAGCACGTAGTTGAGCTCGATGTAGCTGTCCCACTGGTCGGGCACTTCTTCATCCATGAAGATTGCGTCGACGGGGCAGACCGGCTCGCAGGCGCCGCAGTCGATGCACTCTTCTGGATGGATATAGAGCATCTTTTCCTTGCCCTCGGGGGCCTTCACGCCGTTAGCGCTGACCCCGTCCTCGATCTTGTAGATGCAATCGACAGGGCACACTTCGACGCACGCTTGGTCCATGACCCCGATGCACGGCTCGGCGATGATGTACGTCATGAACCGACTCCCCTGCTGTGTCACTGCGTGATAGCTAAGTCAGTAGCCTGGCACCCCAGCCGCCAAGAGCTGGCAGCCTAACAGATCGACGCGAGCGAGCCAAGATTGATATGGCCGTCTCCAAGACAACAATTGCGGGCCCTCGCTCGCGGCGACCGCAAGACCCTCTCATCGTCGGTAGTGCGTCAGTTTGAAAATATGAATTAATTCAGTTTGAAGGTAGCAACGTATTGCTATAGTCTCGATTGTGTTCGAGATCTTTCACGATGTAACGTCGAAGTCACATCGTGCCGGACGAACGTACTGGGCTTCCGTTCTTCGGGTCGAGAACGAGGTGGACATGCCGGTAGGACCGAGGGGAGAGAAGCGCCCCGCCGACGTGGTCGGGTGCGCTGTAACGGTAGGCAAGATCGCCACCGGAGAGATCCACGAAACACTCCAACCGGACCGGTCTGTCCCTGCGCGTCGAGCTGGCGGTTTGAAGGGCGGGAAGGCGCGTGCCAAGGCGCTGTCGGCTGAACGGCGGTCGGAGATCGCGCGGAAGGCAGCGGCGGCTCGTTGGGGGAATCGGTAAAACGGAGGGTGTCCTTTCTTGACAGAGAAGAAAACCAAAGCCCAATTCGGGGAGCATCAGTCCGATGCTGTCGAAGTGGCGGTCGGGGAGACCACAGAGCGTTGGAGCGAAGCCGTTCTTGACGATGGGTCGATTCTCAGGGTAAAGATCATTGTTCTTCGCGTGTTCCGTGCCGTGGGCAGATACGCCAATGACGGGAACCCCATGTACTCGGTGAAGATGAGTCACGTCGTGGACGTGAACTCACCGGAGAACCTCAAGAAGGGCGCGTCAGATTCTCCAGAAGTTCACTAGAAGGTGTAAGGGAGAAGCTACTCTACATGTACACAACTACTTCTTCACCATCTATTTCCGTTGTTCAAGGTGCCTATGATTTGTTTTGCGTGCAGGGTGATCAGGCAAGGCAAGAATTCTCCTCCGAGACCGTTGCCCCAGTGTTCAATGCCAGGCAGTCAGTCTCTATGGTTGAGATTGGTGGGAATCCCCTGACCGAGACCTGGCTAAGGTTCCAAGACCTGGTTCAGGAGTGGAAAGCTCAGAGCCGAGCCATCTCTTCGATTACCGAAGAGGTTATGTGCCCCGCCTATCAGAAAATTATTGGCATGGGCGAGAGAGCTGTTCCGTTTCTTTTACAACAACTTCGGGACGAAGGTAGCGAACCAGACCAATGGTTTTGGGCTCTTAGCGCGATTACAAGAGTCAATCCCGTTAACGATGCGGATCGCGGCGACTACGCGAGCATGGCACGAGCATGGCTTGAGTGGGGCAAGAACGAGGGACATGTCTGGTAGTTGGTCTCTACATGAACTGCCGGGACTAACGGACGAAAACACCGAAATTACGAGCCCGTCGACGCAGCGGTACAATTGCATTGCTTGGGCCGCTGGTGAGGATTTCCGCGCTTGGTGGCCCGACTCGATGATGGTCGGATACTGGCCCCCAGGCGTCGAGCGTGCTGTAACGAGGCAAGCCTTTTTGCGTGCATATGGCACGTTGGGTTTCACACCCTGTGCTGACGGGAGCGTTGAGACAGGAACAGAAAAAATAGCGCTATTCGGGAAGGGTGAAGTTGGGCACGAGACTCCGACCCACGCCGCCCTGCAACTTGAATCCGGTGAGTGGACGAGCAAGCTTGGAAAGTGCGAAGACGTGACACATTCTTCCGTTGAGGCCGTAGCTGGTCCCCTTTATGGTACGGTGATTTGCTACTTGTCCAGGCCACACGGAGAGCCTAATCAGAGTTCCCGAAGGAAGTTGAACTAATGCTTGACAATAGAGGGATAGTTCAGTATCCTTCTGTGTATGAACAAGCTACCTACTGCCAAGCGAGCACAGATCCTCTCGATGCTCGTCGAGGGCATGTCGATGCGGGCAATCGCTCGTGTCACCGGCGTATCGTTTAACACCGTCTCGAAGCTACTGGTGGATGCTGGGCGAGCTTGCGCCGCCTACCAGGACGAGACGCTGCGTGACCTTCCGTGCAAGCGGATCGAGGCTGACGAGATCTGGTCGTTCTGCTACTCGAAGCAGAAGAACGTCCCCGCTGACAAGCGCGGCCAGTTCGGCTATGGCGATGTGTGGACGTTCACGGCGATCTGCGCCGAGACAAAGCTGGTGCCGAGCTTCCGTGTTGGTCCGCGCGATTCGGGCACGGCTACCGAGTTCATGCAGGATCTGGCGAGTCGGCTGAGCAACCGCATCCAGCTAACGACCGACGGGCACCGGATGTACCTGGAGGCGGTCGAGGATGCGTTCGCGCACCAGATCGACTACGCCATGCTACAGAAGATCTACGGCGCCGACCCGGAGCCCCAGAGGCGCTACAGTCCTGCAAGATGCCAGGGTTCCAGGCGGCTGGCGGTGGTAGGCTCCCCCGATCCCGAGCTAATCAGTACGTCCTACGTCGAGCGGCAAAACCTCACGATGCGCATGAGCATACGCCGGTTCACACGGCTGACCAACGCATTCTCCAAGAAGCTCGCGAACCACTGCTACATGCTGGATCTGTACTTCGCGCACTACAACTTCTGCCGAATCCACAAGACGCTGCGCGTAACACCAGCGATGGAAGCCGGGGTTAGCAACACGCTGCACGATATGGAGTGGATCGTCGAGCTGATCGATGAGAAGGCACCGAAGCCTGGACCTCGCGGACCCTACAAGAAGCGGGGAATTTCAAACTGACGCACTACCTCATCGTCGGAGATGTGATTGGCCAGCGGGCGCGGGCGTGCTACGTTTCGTCACTTCCTCACTGCCGGCCCTACTCGTGGGTACCGGTGGCAAGCGCGCCCACACCTCCCAACCCCGCGCAATGTCACACGAAGAAACTTCTATCCGTCTGCACGAGCGCCACCGCGGCAAGATCGAGATCCGCAGCAAGGTACCGCTGCACAACCGCCTCGACCTCGCGGCGGCCTACACGCCCGGGGTCGCGGAGCCGTGCCGCCGCATCGCCAAGGACCCCTCTCTCGTCTATCGCTACACGATCAAGGCGAACACTGTGGCGATCGTCACCGACGGCAGCGCGGTGTTGGGCCTCGGCAACATCGGTCCTCTCGCCGCCCTTCCGGTGATGGAGGGCAAGGCCCTACTGTTCAAGATCTTTGCCGACGTCGACGCATTCCCCATTTGCCTCGACACGCAGGACACCGACGAGATCGTGAAGGCGGTGCGACAGCTGGCGCCGGTATTCGGCGGCATCAACCTCGAGGACATCTCGGCGCCGCGCTGCTTCGAGATCGAGCGCCGACTCCGCCGAGAGCTCGACATCCCGGTTTTTCATGACGATCAGCACGGTACCGCCATCGTGCAACTGGCGGCGCTGCTCAACGCCTGTAAGGTCGTCGGCAAGCCGATGGGCGACCTTCGCGTGGTGATCCTGGGTGCGGGCGCCGCCGGAGTGGCGATCAGCAAGCTCTTGCTGGGAGTCGGTCTCAGGCAACCCACTCTGCCGCCGGTCAAGGAGATCATCCTGGTCGATACTCGAGGGCCCATCTACAAGGGTCGCCCCGACCTCGAGAATAACCCCGAGAAGCTCGCTATGGCCGAGATCACCAACTCGGCGGGGATTCAGGGCTCCCTGGCGGAGGCCCTCGTGGGCGCCGACGTTTTTGTCGGCGTGGCTGTGCCGCGGATGGTGACCCCGGAAATGGTCAAGAGCATGGCGGACAACCCGATCATCTTCGCGCTCTCCAACCCCGACCCCGAGATCGGCTATCACGAGGCGCTCGAGGCGGGCGCGGCAATCGCCGCCACTGGGCGCAGTGACTTCCCGAACCAAATCAACAACGTCCTCGCCTTTCCTGGTGTGCTGCGCGGCGCGCTCGACGCGCGATCGCGCAAGATCACCGAGGAGATGAAGGTCGCCGCCGCGAACGCCATCGCAGCCTGCGTGGACGTACCACGCGCAGATCGGATCATTCCTGACGCCCTCGATCGCGCCGTACCGGGCGCGGTTGCCGAGGCCGTGCGCACCTCGGCACCGGACGACTGACCACGGGCTAGCCACCAGACCCGATCGACAGCCCGAGGGTCTCGAGCCTGCAGCCCCGCCCTGCGCGTCGTCGGCGAGCTTGGCGGCTATTTCTGGCGCGCGGCCCCAAAGGCCGAATCCCTCTCGGTCGGCAAGTTCGGTGCGGCCAGGCAGCGAACGGAACCTTTCCCTGAATGTGCACCGGGTGCTTGCGTGGCGGTGAACAGGCTCCGGCGGTGGACGGTGGCCGTGCGGAACGTGAACCGAAGGCTGCTTTTCCACACAATTTCCACAATACCTGGTACCTGGCGCGCGGAGGCCCCCAACATCTTGGGGGTCGAACCTTGACTTTGCGAGGCCCGACAAGTACAAGAAGGGGCGCTGGCGACGCCTGGCGCTCCCCGGCTCAGGCTTATGTAGAGCTTCGCGCGCCAGCGCCTGTTGATGTGCCCCTCATGTCGTCCCCTTCCGCCAGTCTACCCTCGCGGAGTTTTCATGGCCCCTGAGAAGAGCAAGGACCTTCCTCCCGGTTCTCGTGCTCAAACCGCCGCCGGTTCAGCACGTCGAGCCGACGCCCCGAGCCTGGGCGGCGATGCCGCAGCGATTGTCGAAGACCAGGTCGCCGACAGCACCAGCGGCCTCGTTTTCCGTCGCTATTTCACCACCGCAGGTGTGCACCCCTACGATACCGTCGAGTGGCAGCACTACGATGCGGAGATCAGCGGAATCGACGGCGAGATCGTGTTCGCCCAGCCGGATGTCGAGTTCCCCTCGAGCTGGTCGCGACGCGCGGTCAACATCGTTGCCTCCAAGTACTTCCACGGTCAGCTCGGCACCGAGCGTCGCGAGGCGAGCCTCAAGCAGCTCATCGGCCGCGTGGTCGGCCGCATCACGCAGTGGGGCATCGACGGCGGCTACTTCGCCGGTAGCGAGTCCGCCGAGATCTTCTCCGACGAGCTGACCCACCTGCTGCTGCACCAGATGGTGGCCTTCAACTCGCCCGTCTGGTTCAACATCGGTGTCGCCGGGGAGCGCCAGCAGGCCTCCGCCTGCTACATCAACCATGTCAGCGACGACATGGAGTCGATCCTCGATCTGGCCAAGACCGAGGGGCTGATCTTCAAGTGGGGCTCCGGAGCAGGCGTCAACCTGTCGCGCCTGCGCGGCTCGAAGGAATCGCTCTCGAGCGGCGGTATGGCATCGGGACCGGTGTCGTTCATGCGCGGCTTCGACGCGTTCGCTGGCGTCATCAAGAGCGGCGGCAAGACGCGGCGTGCCGCCAAGATGATCATCCTCGACGTCGATCACCCCGACATCTTCGACTTCATCGAATGCAAGGGCAACGAGGAACGCAAAGCCTGGGCCCTGATCAACGCCGGCTACGACGCCGCGCTCGATGGTGAGGCCTACGCGTCGGTGTTCTTCCAGAATGCGAACCACAGCGTTCGCGTCTCCGACGCATTCATGGAGGCATCACGGGCCGACGACACGTGGCAAACGATCGGCCGCGTTGATGGCAAGCCGACGGCCTCCTACAAGGCGCGCGACCTTCTCCACAAGATCGCCCACGAGACCTACGAGTGCGGCGATCCGGGTATGCAGTTCGACGACACCATCAACAAATGGCATACGTGCAAGGCGAGCGGCCGGATTTACGGGTCGAATCCGTGCTCGGAGTACATGTTCCTCGACGAGACCGCCTGCAACCTGGCGTCGCTCAATCTGCTGAAGTTTCTGCAGGACGACGACAGCTTCGACATCCAGAGCTACCGGCGAGCAGTGTCGGTGGTCTTCACGGCCATGGAGATTGTGGTCGGTTATGCCGACTACCCCACCGAGAACATCACCGCCAACTCGCATGCCTACAGACCACTAGGCCTGGGCTACGCCAATTTGGGCGCGCTCCTGATGTACCAGGGCTTGCCCTACGACTCCGACGAGGGGCGCTCCTACGCCGCTGCGCTCACGGCGATCATGACCGGCGAGGCTTACTGTCAGTCGGCGATTATTGCCCGCGAGATGGGTCCTTTCGATGGCTACGCCGAGAATGAGGAGTCGATGCTCGGCGTCATGCGCATGCATCGAAATGCGGCCGAGGAGCTCTCGGAGAGCTTCGACAAGCCTCTGGCAAGGGCCTCCCGGCGCGTATGGGACAAGGCCGTCGAGCTCGGCGAAGAGCACGGCTACCGCAACAGCCAGGCGACCGTCCTCGCCCCGACAGGCACCATCAGCTTCATGATGGATTGCGACACAACGGGCGTAGAACCCGACCTGGCGCTGGTCAAGCACAAGCGCCTCGTGGGAGGCGGCACGCTCAGAATCGTCAACCAGACGGTCCCGGTGGCATTGCGCAAGCTCGGCTACCGCGGCGACGAGATCGACGAGATCGTCGCCCACATCGACGAGACCGGAACGATCGAGGGCGCACCGAACCTCCGCGAGGAGCATCTCGCGGTGTTCGACTGTGCGTTCCGAGCGATGAATGGCACGCGCGCGGTGCATCACACAGGGCACCTCAAGATGCTCGCTGCCACGCAACCGTTCATCTCGGGGGCGATCTCCAAAACAATCAACATGCCCACGGAGGCGACGGTTGAGGAGATCGCCAATGCCTACTTGCAGGCTTGGGAGCTCGACCTCAAGGCGGTTGCGATTTATCGCGACGGCAGCAAGCGTAGCCAGCCCATGGCAACGACGAGCGCACGCACCGAGGGCACCGCGGAGACCATCTCGACGACCGCGGCGGTCACTGGCCCCGTACGTCGACCACTGCCGGACGAACGGCAGTCTCTAACTCACAAGTTCACGGTTGGCGGGCACAAGGGTTACGCGACGGTCGGGCTGTACGAAGACGGAACACCGGGCGAGGTCTTCATCACGATGGCCAAGGAGGGCTCGACGATCTCCGGCCTGATGGACTCGTTCGCCAGCATGACGTCGTTTGCGCTGCAGTACGGCGTGCCGCTGAGATTTCTCGTACAGAAATGCACCAACGCCCGCTTCGAGCCGGCGGGGTGGACTGGCAACCCCGAAATTCCGTACGCCAAGTCGCTGACCGACTACATCTTCCGTTGGCTAGCGCTGCGCTTCCTTACCCCGGCGGAGCGTGCCGAGTGTGGGATCGGAGGCGAAACCCGTGCCGACAACGCTGCCGCCGAGCAGCTGACTGCGCTGGCGGCTGGCCAGAGTGACTCCGAATCGGCAGCGACCGATACCGCGTCGGCGACTGGCCCCGACATCGGTTTCGTGCCGCAGCTCGACGCGCCCCTGTGCTCGGTATGCGGCTCGCTGATGGTCACCAACGGCAGCTGCCACAAGTGCATCAACTGCGGCAGCACCTCCGGCTGCTCGTGACCTCCACCCCGTAGGTAGAAGATCCAGTGACCATGTTCTTGACCTCCACCAATGCCGCGCAAGTTGCCACGCAACGCGGGGAGCAGGCCGCACAGGGGTGGGCGGCGGCCTCGCTCTCCGCGCTGCTGGCAGGTGGCGCGAATGACGCGAGGTTGACGTGACGGCACGATAGTCGGGCCGGCCGGGGCCGATGGCTGCCTCCCGCCGTCGGTCGAGGGCTGCGCTGGCCGGCCCGCATTTTGTTCTGCTGCGCAACACCTCTAGCGCAGCGAGCTCATTTGAGCCGCCAGCGCATGGCGGACAGCGGCGGGGCCTGGCGCGGAGTCAGGGCCCCGCAGAAGCTGGTGGGCTCTTCGATAACTGGCCGGCCGCTCGGGACGGCTCAGTAGGCAGCAGCCGACCCGGCACGACGTGCGTCGGCGACCGCCAGCCTCGCCCCATCGTCGTAGATGTAGATGCAGTGTGCGTCGCCCTGCAGCCTCGACCGTCCCAGCTCGTGCCCCATTTGCCGTAGGCGCTCTACGGTTGCAGGGTCGAACGTCGGCTCCAAGCTCAGCCGGTCGGGCATCCACTGATGGTGAACTCGCGCCGTGGCAACGGCGTCCACCAGCCCCTGCTCGAAATCGACCAAGCCAACGATCACGCGCAGCACAGTATTGATGATCGTCTTGCCGCCGGTGCTGCCGATCAGCGCCACTGGCCGACCCTCGCGAGCCAAGATCGTTGGCGTCATCGACGACAGCGGTCGCTTGCGGGGCTCGATAAGGTTGGCGTCGGTGCCGATGTAGCCACGCTCGTCCGTAACGCCAGGCCAGGCGTTGAAGTCGCCCATCTCGTTGTTGAGCAAGAATCCGGTCCCGGGCGCCACGACCTTGGCGCCAAACCCGGCTTCGATCGTGTAGGTCAGCGAGACGGCATTGCCGCTCCCGTCTACGACCGAATAGTGCGTGGTCTCTGGCGACTCGGCGGCCACCAATATCATCTCGCCCAGGTCGGCGCTGGCACGGGCGTGATCTCGCGGCACACTTGACGCGAGCTCGCGGCCATATGTCTTCGAGGTGAGTCGCTCCACCGGGACGTCGGCAAAGTCAGCGTCGCCAAGGTGCGTGGCACGGTCGAGATACGCTTGCCGCATGGTCTCGGCAAGAAGGTGGACAACCTCCGGCGATTCGGGCTCCAAGCCCGTGAAGTCGAATGTCTCGAGCATGTTGAGCATCTCGACGAGAATCGTGCCGCCCGACGACGGCGGCGGCATCGAGATCACCTCATAGCCACGATACGTGCCGCGAATCGGCTCGCGCTCGTGCGCCACATAGGCTGCCAGGTCCTCCTTGGTGATCAGCCCGTCGTTGGCCTCCATGGCCGCCACGATCCTGTCGGCAATCTCACCTTCGTAGAAGGCACTCGGGCCATGCTCGGCGATCTGACGTAGCGACCAGGCAAGATCTGGCTGCACGAGCATGTCGCCGGCCTGATAGGGCCTGCCGTCACGCAGGAACGCAGCTGCCGAGCCCTCGAACCGTTGGAATGTCTGGGCGACGCGCGCGAAAGACGCTGCCAGGTACGGATTGACGAGGAACCCCTCCTCCGCAAGCCGGATCGCCGGTCGCAGCAACCTCGCCCACGACAGCTTGCCCCACTGCGCGTGTGCCTTAGCGAACCCCGCAACGGTGCCCGGCACGCCCGGCGCCTGCCATCCGACGTAGTTGAGGCCGCGCACCGGGCGACCATCCTCGCCGAGGTACATCTGCGGATCAGATGCTCCCGGGGCCATCTCGCGAAAATCGAGCGTCGTGTAGCGGTTCTCGTCGGCGAGGTGAAGCACCATGAAGCCACCACCTCCGATGTTTCCCGCCTGTGGATGCGTAACCGCCAGGGCAAAGCCCACGGCGATCGCCGCATCAATCGCGTTGCCGCCAGCTCGCATCACGTCGATACCGACCTGGGTCGCGTGACCGTCGACGCTCACCACGGCCGCTTCGGCTCCGATCGCCAGGCGCCCGACGTCGACCATCGGTCCATCGGCGACTGTCGTCGTCGCGACGGGAGCGCAGGCAACCGCCATCGCCGTCACCGGCCCAATCGCTCCGACCACCGCCGCACGAGCGGCGCCATGCCACGCTGGGAAGGTGCTCGACCGACCCCGTCGCCCTGCCACAGCCATTGAACTCGACGCTGGTCTCATCGTGCCCTCGAATTGATTCGATCGATCTGGGATTTGCCCACACGCTCGCGCGCCAACGGTCTTCACCGGCACCTCTGAGTGCCTCGCGAGCCTCGCCATCTTAGCGGACCGGGCGACCGACCTGGTGCGAGGGCGTCGGCGCGGGACCAGCCAACTCAGCGCTCCAGCCGCGCTCGACCAAATCGCAGAGTCGGTGCATCGAGCGATTGCAGCATCGCCTTGTGCGCGTCGCCGATCTCCGACACGAAGGCGTGTCGAATCGCCAAGCGTTCCCGGTCGGTTGCCGCCTCCATGGCCTCGTTCACTAACGCGAGCCCGGTGAGGAACACCCGCAGGCTGCAGAACCCGAGGTCGGCCATTCCGAGAGCCAGTCCGCAGCGGCGTAGGTTGCCGAAGTCGACGTGAGCGGTGATGTCCTGCTTCCCAGGACACCGCAACGGCTCGTCGTTGAGCCGATACTTCGACTGGCATACGAGCGTCCCGAGCGATCGTGATGCGCCGTGCAGCGTTCGAGTCTCGTGCCCATAATCGATCGTGAGCACATAGCCCCTCGTCAGGCGATCCACCACCGCGCGCAGCCAGACCTCGACCTGGAGACACACTTCGGTGACCTGTCCGGGCTCGAGGCTCACGCCATTGGCGAGCAGGTGATCCAACACGGCGACCGCGGGCGGCCGATGGTCGAACTCCAGACGGCCGGCCCGCTCGGCAACGAAGACCTCTTGCAGAATCGCCGGCGCCGCGGTGGCGCGCACCTGGTGGACGGGCATCGCATCGAGCAGCTCGTTGCTGTACACCAGCCCGCAGAAACCCCGTGGCAGCTGTTCAACGTCGGCGAGCCATGTGAGATTGATGGGGGCGCCTTCCCGCTGGTCACCGCAGGCGGGCGCTTCGTCCTCTGCATTGCCCCAGCGCCGCCGGAATTCCGGACGTTGACGCTGCGCGCGGCGTGCCGACCGACCAGCCTCCACGCTCCAGACTTCGAGCCGCGAAACCAGCTCTGGGGCCTGCCGACCCAGCCAGCTCAGCACGGAGGCGAGTAGCGCGCCGTCGCCGCTGCCGACCTCAACGAGAGCAAACTGGGTCGGTCGCGCCAAGAGCTCGTCGGCCTCGGTGACCAACCGCCCGATTGCGTACCCAAGCGCCGGCGACACCTGCGGAATCGTGGTGTAGTCACCACCCTGGGCGCCCTTCGGCCACGGCGTACCACCACCGCAGTAGTATCCGAGCTCGGGGTCGTAGAGGGCGGCGCGCATGTACTCCGCAAACGAAATCGGGCCGTCAGCGCGAATCCGTTCGACAAGCCTCTCGCGCAGCTCGCTTGCGTCCGGGTTGACCATCTTTCTCCTCAACGCCACGCGAAAGCGTGCTTGCCCCGGCACTTTGTTCGGGTTAGCTTGACACAGGTACATTGGGACACGTGTGCCCTTTGGACCGAACTTCCGGCGACAACATCCCCGCCCCGCCTTACCTCCCGGCAGCCGCCGCAATCAAAGCAGGCCACGGTATTCATGACAAACGAGGGCAAGGTCGAAGAGATCCAAGCTCTGATCGAGAAGGGCAAAGAGCGAGGCTATCTCACCTACGAAGAAGTCGATGAGGTGCTTCCCGACGGGGCCGAACCGGCACTCAATCGTCGGCACCTGACGTCGATGTTCGAGGGGATGGAAATCAACGTCCTCGAGACCAGTCCCGAAGAGGATGACGACAACTTCGACGAGGACGAGGACGAGGACGAGAAGCCCGAAAAGTACGCGCCCGGCGCCGGCGATCTAGACGACCCCATCAAGATCTACTTTCGCGAGATGGGCGAGAAAGCGCTCCTCGACCGCGAGGGCGAGATTCGGCTGGCGCGCGGCATCGAAGAGGGCCTCGAGGGAACCGTCAAGGCGGTGCTCAACTGCCCGGTCGCAACCGACTATCTGCTTTCGCTGCGGCCACTGCTCGAAGACGGCTCGTTGCCGATCGACGGCTTTTCGAAAGCGTTCGAGGAAACCGACGACAACGCCGCGATGCGCAAGATCCGCAGCACCCTCAAGTCGGTCGATCGCCTGCGCGCCAACCTGCGCAAGACCCGCGCCAAGCTGAAGCGCAAGCTGCGCGACGAAACCGAGCTGCGCGTTCGCCTCGAGCTCATCCAGGTGCAGTCGAAGATTGTAGAAAAGTTCGACGATCTGAAGATCACCGAGGACATCCTCGACGAGGCTATCGTGCGCATGAGGCGGCTGGCCGCCCAGTTCGCCTATGCCGAACGTGACGGCGAAGAGGAGCGCATGGCGGCACTCGCCGATGAGCACCTCGTCACCCGGCCCGAGCTGCGCTGCTATCTGCGAGCCATCGAGGAGTCCGACTCGCAGGTGGAGTGGGCCAAGAGCGAGCTCACACAGGCCAACCTCCGGCTGGTGGTCTCGATTGCCAAGAAGTACGTCAACTACGGCCTGCCCTTCTCGGATCTGATCCAGGAGGGCAACATCGGCCTGATGAAGGCGGTCGAGAAGTTCGACTACAAGAAGGGCTACAAGTTCTCGACCTACGCCACCTGGTGGATCCGTCAGGCCATCACTCGCGCCATTGCCGACAAGGGCAAGACGATCCGCGTGCCGGTGCACATGATCGAGACCATCCGCAAAGTCTCGCAGACGTCTCGACGTCTCTTCAAGAAGTTCGGCCGCAAGGCCAGCGCCGCCGAGATCGGTGTGGAGATGGACATGCCCACCGAGAAGGTCAAGGAGGTGCTGCGAGCCGCCAAGAAGACCCTGTCGCTCGAGACGCCGATTGGCGACGGTGAAGACTCGTCGCTCTCCGATTTCATCGAGAACGAGCAGGTGGTCTCGCCACTCGATATCGTTCTTTCGAAGAACCTCTCCGATCAGACCCGCAAAGTGCTCAGCACCCTGACGCCGCGCGAGGAGAAGGTTCTGCGCATGCGCTTCGGCATCGGCGAGGACCGCGAGTACACGCTCGAGGAAGTTGGCGAGTACTTCAGCGTCACGCGCGAGCGCATCCGCCAGATCGAGGGCAAGGCGCTCCGGAAGCTCCGTCACCCTCTGCGCAGCAAGAACCTCAAGGAACTGCTCGACGAGGCCGCGGGCCGCTAATCTTCGATCGCCTGCGGTTTCCCTGCGGCTCGACGACCCGGGTGTGGCCGGCGGGTCTCAGTCGGGTGGTTCCGCGTTTGCCTCGCTCAGCCAAGCTGTAGGATTGACGGCGAAGTTGCCTTCGCGAAGCTCGAAGTAGAGGTTCGGTCCGCTGAGCGAGCCCGTTTCGCCGGCGCGTGCGATCTCCTCGCTTGCCTGCACACGGTCGTGCACACGAGCCGTGACCGCGCTGAGGTGTCCGTAAAGAGTTCGGTAGCCGTCGCCGTGGTTGACGATGACGAGCAGGCCGTAGCCGCGGTGCCAATCGGCGAACTCCACCGTTCCGGTGGCGACGGCAACCACGGGATCGCCTATGGCGGCCTCGATCTCGATGCCGGTCGACTGGGTGTACGTGTTGTAGATTGGGTGTCGTTGGCGACCAAACCCACGCAGCACGCGGCCGATCGCCGGCCACGGCAGATTGCCCTGCAGACTGTTGAAGGCCGCGCCGCTGACGCCGGGCGCGGCGTACGACAAACGCGTCAGTGTGGCCTCCAGCGCGGTCGACGACCGAGCGGCGGCCTCGAGCGCTGCTCGCTGCGCGTCGGCCTCTGCGTCGATGTTCGCTAGCAGCCGACGGCGTGCCTGGATCTGTCCCTCGAGGCGCACGGCGGCCTCGGCGGCCAGCTGGCGGACGTCGCTCAACTCGGCGCCCGTTTCGGTGAGTGACTCACGCGCGCCATCGAGCTGCGCAAGTGTTTCGCGTGCACGCTCCGCCAGCAAACGATCGCGTTCGGCCATGTAGGTTGCGATCTGGTACCCGGTCAGGACGTTGCCCTCCTCCCCCGCCGCGAACAGGAGTCGGTTGTAGGTGAGCGGCCCCATGCGATACAGCGCCGCAACGCGACCCTTCAACGCCTCCCGTGCTGTTCCGAACTGCGCCTCCAGCGCTGCAACATGCTCGACCTGCTGCTTTCGGGCTGTCTCCAGAGTCGCTCCGCGTCCCTCGAGAGCCGCGAGCTGCTGCCGACGCAGTGTCAGCTGCACGTCGATGGTCTCGATGTCACGGACTATCGAACGTCGTTCGGAGGCAAGACGCTCGAGCTCGGCTTCGAGCGTGGCAACGCGGGCACGTTCAGTCTCGAGATCGCTGCCGACGCGTGAGGCGCCGCCGGTCTGCTGTCCAGCCGCACTCACCGCTGGCGACTGCAAGAACAGGAGAGTGGCTAGCGCGGCTCCCCAAACAGCAGCCACGCCGCTCGTGCCGGCGCGCCACCTGGGCCTGCCGTCGAGCCTCCTCATTCGTAAACGTAGAAGCCGCGGCCGGCCTTGCGCCCGGTATACCCCGCGTCGACCTTGCGGCGCAACAGGGGGCACGGGCGGTACTTGGAGTCGGAGTAGCCCGTATGCAGAACCTCCATGATCGCCAGGCAGACGTCGAGGCCAATCAGATCGGCCAGTGCCAACGGGCCCATCGGATGGGCCATGCCGAGCCTCATCACCTCGTCGATCGCCTCGGCCGTCGCAACGCCCTCCTGCAAACAGAAGACGGCCTCGTTGATCATCGGCATCAGGACGCGGTTGGAGACGAATCCGGGGTAGTCGTTGACGCTTACTGGGGTCTTGCCCATGACCTCGGCAACGGCAACAACGGCGTTGTTGACCTCGTCGGATGTGGACTCGCCACGGACAACCTCGACCAGTTTCATCAGCGGCACCGGGTTGAAGAAATGCATTCCAATAACCCGCTCGGCGCGCCGCGTCGATGCCGCGAGTCGTGTGATCGAGATGGACGAGGTGTTGGAGGCCAGAATCGTCCCCGCGCTACAGCCACGGTCGAGAACAGCGAACACCTCGCGCTTGGCGACCTCCTCCTCGATGATCGCCTCGATCACCAGATCGGCGTCGAAGAGCTCCTCGAGATCGGTGGTCCCGCGTACTGCCGATCGCATGGCCGTGCCGCGCTCGGCATCGACGATCCCCTTCTCAACCCACTTGTCGAGGCCTTTTTGGACGCTGGCCAGTCCGCGATCGAGGAAGCTCTGCTCGACATCGCGCACCACCACCTCGTAGCCGGCCCCCGCCGCCACCTGAACGATTCCGGCTCCCATCGTGCCGGCCCCGACCACCCCGACCTTGCGGATTTGCCCCACTCAGCCCACCCGACTCGTGATTTCCAGCGCTCTAGTCTTGCCGCTCAATGGCCAGGGCGACAGCGTTGCCGCCGCCGAGGCACATCGCGGCGATTCCCCTCCGCGCGTCGCGATCGCGCATGGTGTGCAGCAGCGTCGTCAAGATGCGCGCCCCGGAAGCACCAATCGGGTGTCCGAGCGCGATCGCCCCGCCGCGAACGTTGATGCGCTCGGTATCAAGCCTGAGCTCGCGGGCTAGTGCCACCGACTGCGCCGCGAAGGCCTCATTGAGCTCCCACAAGTCGACTTCGTCGCGCGACCAGCCGGTTTTGGCGAGCACCTGCTCCACAGCGCCCACAGGCGCCATCATCACCAACTCCGGCTCCACCCCGCTTGTGGCGTAGGCAACCACCCGCCCGAGGCTCTGCAGCCCTCTCCGTGCGGTCTCTTCGGCGGACATGACGACCACGGCGGCACCACCGTCGTTGACGCCAGGCGCGTTTCCGGCGGTTACCGTGCCGTCCGGCTTGAATACCGGCCGTAACCTCCCGAGCGCCTCGGCGCTGGTGTCGGCGCGAATGGTCTCGTCGGCTCGCATGATCTTCGGATCGCCCTTGCGCTGTGGAATCTCCACCGCAACGATCTCGTCGTCGAACTCGCCTGCTGCCGCCGCCGCACCGGCACGCTCGTGCGAGCGTAGGCCCCAGGCGTCCTGGTCCTCGCGCGACACGTCGTAGCGCTCGGCAACAACCTCACCTGTGAGGCCCATGTGATAGTCGTTGAAGGCGCACCAGAGGCCGTCATGGACGGTGGCATCGACGAGCTGGCCGTGGCCCAGTCGGTAGCCAGAACGGGCCTTCGTCAGGAGAAAGGGCCCATTCGACATGCTCTCCTGGCCGCCGGCGACGATGCAGTGAGCGTCGCCGAGTCGAATCGCCTGGGTCGCCAGCACGACGGCCTTGAGGCTCGAGCCGCACACCTTGTTGAGCGTCATCGCCGCGACACTGCTGGGCAACCCGGCGCCCAACGCCGCCTGACGAGCCGGGTTTTGCCCGCCACCGGCCTGGATAACCTGGCCCATGATCACTTCATCAACGTCGCCCGGATCGAGCCCCGCACGCTCCACAACCGCGCGCGTGGCGATGGCTCCGAGCTGTGTGGCTGGAAGCGAGCTCAGCGCTCCCAGGAGACGGCCACTGGGAGTCCGCGCGGAGGCAACGATATGTGCGTCGAACATGTCGCGAGCTTAACGGCGTAGCCGACAGCCGACAAGCGCGACGGCCACCCCGGGCAGTGTCCGAGCTCGGCGCAAGAGCCGCGCGTACTCGGCTCAGGGCGGCTCACGCGCGGCCGAGGGTGAGGCACTAGACTCGTCCTCGACCTTCGTAGCCCACATCGAGCTCGCGTCTCGACTCCTGGAAGATCGCGTTGGACAACTACCGAGTCGTCGGCACCGCCGGACATATCGATCACGGCAAGAGCGCTCTTGTGAAGACGCTCACCGGCACCGATCCTGATCGCCTGCAGGAGGAGCAGGACCGCGGCATCACGATCGACTTGGGCTTCGCGCACGCCACGCTCCCAGGCGGGCTGCGCCTCGCGTTCATCGACGTTCCGGGCCATGAGCGCTTCGTCAAGAACATGCTGGCGGGCGTCGGCGGGATTGACGCCGTGTTGATGGTGGTCGCCGCAGACGAATCGATCATGCCGCAGACGCGCGAACACCTGGCGATCTGCCAGCTCCTGGGAGTCGAGCGTGGGGTGGTGGCAATCACCAAGGCCGACCTCGTCGATAGCGAGATGATCGAACTGGTCGAGCTCGAGATCAGCGAGCTGCTCGAAGATACGTCCCACAGCTCGTTGAGCGACGTCGAGATCGTACACACGAGCGTAACCACGGGAGCCGGCATCGACGAGCTCCGCGCAGCGCTCGAGCGCTGTCTGTCCGCCAGCCCGGCACGTGCCTCGAACGGCCTGCTGCGGCTCCCGGTCGACCGCGTCTTCACCATGAAGGGGTTCGGCACGGTGGTTACCGGCACTCTGCTCGGCGGTCGAGTGGAAGTGGGAGAGCGGGTCGAGATACTGCCCGATGGGCTCAGCGCGACGGTGCGCGGGATTCAGGTGCACGGCGTCGCCGAGTCGGCCGCTGAAGCCGGCCAGCGGCTGGCGCTGAACCTCCACGGCGTGGGCCGCGAGCAGATCGACCGCGGCACGGTCATCGGACATCCGTCGTCGCTGCGCGCCAGCCACCTCATCGACGCTCGTGTTCGCCTGCTGCCGGACGCTGGCGCGCTCAAGCACCTCCAGCGCCTGCGGTTTCACCACGGGGCGGCCGAGGTGCTGTGTCGCGTCGCCCTGCTCTCGGATTCCGAGGAATCCGGAGAAGCCGACGATGCCACCGCCGGCGCACACAACCTCTCCGAGAGAGCCAAGCTCCCGGCTGGGGGCAGCGGACTCGTACAGCTACGACTCGAAAGCCCCTACCCGGTCGCGCCCGGTGATCGTTTTATCCTGCGACGCTACTCGCCGGTCACCACCATCGGCGGCGGTGTAGTGATCGATCCCGTCCCGGCCAAGCACCGCGGCGCCGACCTGGCCGTTGCCACCACGCTGAGGCGCCTCGAGAACGGCTCCGACATCGACCGCATGGCGACGTGGATCGGCGAGGCCGGTCCGAGCGGGCTCACGCTCAATGACCTGGCAACGCGCCATGCTCAACCCGCGGCCGCCGTAACAGAGCTTCTCGAGCGCGCGGCAGCCGACGGCGTAGCGGAGCTCATCGAGAGCTCGCCGCCACGTGCGGTCGCTCCGGAGGCGCTCGAGGGCCTCATGACGACGATCAACGACACCGTCGCGGCCTATCACGCGACCCACCCGCTTCGGCCCACGATGCCCAAGGAGGAGCTGCGCTCGGCAGTGGCGCCGCAGCTCGCGGTGGCGATCTTCGAGGCAGCGATTGCGCGCCTGGAGCAGCACGAGCGCGTCCGCGTCGAGCTCGACGGCGTAGCGGCGGTACGACACCGGGTAGTCCTCGACGACGATCTCGAAGAGTTACGCGCCGGCCTGCTCGCGAGCTTCGCCAAGGCCCGCCTGAAGCCGCCATCGTTGGAAGAGGCGTTGGCGGGCGGCGACGGCGTGGAGGCCGGGAGCGGTGATCGTGGACGCGAGGTGCTTCAACTGCTGATCCACCAGGGAGAACTGGTGCGGCTCAAGGACGGAATGACGTTCCACCAGGAGGCGCTCGAGCGCCTGGTCGACGGATTGCGCCAGCAGTACCCCCGCGGCGAGCAGTTCTCGGTGGCCGACTTCAAGGATTGGGCGGGCGTCACCCGCAAGCACGCGATCCCGCTGCTCGAGTATCTCGACGGACGGCGAATCACACGACGTGTCGGCAACGTACGCGAGCGGCTGTAGGCACCCGCAAGGCGTCCAGAAGGCACGCTGCGTGCCACCGCGCCGTCCACCCACGAGAGACCGCTCACCGTGTTGTCGGCCGCCATCGTTGACCGGGCTGTCGGCCCGCGCCTATTATGGGCAACAACCTTCAGGAGGTGCGCCGCCATGCTCGGCTCCATCGGTCCCACCGAACTGCTGCTCTTGTTCTTGATCGTCATGCTGCTGTTCGGCGCTCGCAAGTTGCCCGAGGTCGGTCGTGGCCTGGGTCGTGGAATCCAGAACTTCAAGGCCGCGATGCGCGGAGGCAACGACGAAGACGCCTGATCAGCCTGCGAGGCGTCAAGCGCTGCCCGCCTCCGAGAACCACCCGGCGCCCGACATCCACACCCCCCTGACTGAGAGCACGATGGACCGGTTTTCTTCGCGTTACCGCGCCTGCCTGACTTTGGCCCTGATGCTTCTGTCGCTGCCCGCCTGCACCATTCACTGGCGCCAGCCGCGTATCGAGCCGCTGAACACGAACCGGATCTACGACGCCGAATTCAGCGGTGCCTGCGCGGCCGCCGAATCGGTGATCGCCGAGTTCGGGTTGAGCGTCAAAGAATCGCGCCAAGAGGACAACGCCTGTCTGGTGGAGAGCGGCTTCCGCGTCTTTCCAGACACTGGAGACAAGCCCACCGATCATCTCGACCGTGTGGCGATCACCGGGGCAGGTGGCTTCATCGGCGGCCGCTACACCGTCACTCTAACGGTGCGCGGCGTGCGCAACGAGAGCACCCGGGTGAAGGTCGTTACCCGGGTGGAGGGCTACATCAACGAGGAGTTCGGCTACCAGGTGCTGCGCTCAACCGGCGTGATCGAGCGCGAGATGTTCGCCGCGCTCGGCCGACTCCTTGGCACCACGCCCATCGAGGCGAACTAGGGCGAACCGGCGCATATGGCGCGAACGCCGCTCCCTCACAACCCCGCGGCTGCCTGCGGTGGCGTCCGCGCAGCGGAACGTCAGAACTCGTAGCTCAGCCCGCCCGTCCAGAAGATCTGCGTGGAGTTGAGCCGGTCGGTGAACGGCGCCCCGTCGCCGACACCACCCGCGCGCAGCCCTCGCGCATCGACTCGCAGCTTGAGGCTATCGGCCAGGCGGAGCAACAGACCCGCGCCGAAGAGAGCGCCCACGCTGCTCGAATCGAGGCCCGGCTCGGTGCTCGAGCTCAGGGAAACGACCACGAGTCCCGCCGTTAGGAACGGAACCAAGCGCGCACTGCGTCGCACCATGCCGTAACGCAGACTGCCAGCGACGTAGGTCGAATCGAGGTCCGCGAACTCGAACTCGGTTCTCCCCTGGCCCGACAGATCACTCAGGATGACGTCGAGGCCCGGAGAACCGGTGCCGAACTCGACATCCAGGTCGAGGCGCGTCGCCAGCGCATAGCCGATACGCCCGCCGAACAAGCCCGAGCTCCCCTGCTCGAACGTGCTGCGAAAAAAGAGATTCTGTGAGCTGCCGAGCGAGGTGCCGCCGGCCATCACACCGCTGAAGGCTCCCACCGAATAGCTACGGTGATCACCTTCGTCATCGTCGTATTGCGAGGGCGATCGACGTACGTCCTGCGCCTCCTGCTGCGCCTCCGCCTGAGAGCTTTCGCCACTCTCCGAAGCGCCTTGCGCCCACGCGGCCGCCGGGCTGAGCAGCTGAGCGACGATGATCGCCACTGCCGTGCAGAGCCCCAGCCCTGCTCCCGCCATGCCACGGACGAGGCCCGTAACGGTGTCGTCCAGAGCCACCTGCCCCTTGCGGGGGCTTGGTCCCTTCGCCGCGCTACTCAAAGCACCTCCAACGTCAGGCCGGTGATAGTAGCGCCCGCCGACAATCGAATGACATCTGAATGGAATGCCGCTCGGAAGCTCGTATTGAGCGTTCCAAGAGCGAAAATACCGCCAAGCGTGGCCGGGCCGGCCTGGTTGTTGAGCGGAACCGTCTGGATCAGGTATCGGCCGGGCGGCAGGCCCTCGAGTGAGAAGCTCCCGTCGGGCAGGCTGACGGCGCCCACCAGAACCTGGCTTGCCGGGTCAAAGGCCACGACGTGGGCACCGAACACAGGGCTACCTTGCCGGGCAACGCGACCTCGAATCGCACCCCGCGAGGAGCCCGCCAGAGGATACAGCGCTGCGATGCCTGCGATGTCGTCCTGCCTCAGCGCGCGTGCCAGATCGCCGATCCCGCGCGTTACTGGAAACATGACGGAGGTATCGCCGCTGAGCATGCTGAAGTCGTCCGGATCGGGACCGCCGAGAGGCGAGCTGTCGAGCCCCAACAGGCTGCCCAGCTGACGCACCATGAAAGTCTCGAGATCCAGGCCCACGTTGCCGCCATCGGTGGCGAAGCCGAAGCGACGGTCGTTGATGAGCAAATCGGCCTCGGTGATCGTCCCGTCCGGGTCGCTGAGAAAGAAGGCGAGCGCCGAAAACCCGGCATTGTCGAGAGCCGCGGCATTGGAAAACTCGAGTGCGTTCACGCCGTCGAGCACTCCCGCCTCAACATCACCCTCGCCAGCCAGAAAAAGGGAAACCGTGGAGTCTGGGGCCGCAGTCCACGTTCCCAGCGCCGCAACAAGCGCGTCGCGGTCGGCTGTTCCACCGATGTCGTTGGTGAGCCCGGTTGTTACCTGGAACCCGAGTGGAAACGCATCTGTCGACCAGCGCGAGAACACAGGCGCGCCGTCGACGAAGTCGATCGTGCCTCGCACATAGGCCGGCGCGGGAGCCACCGTCGTCAGTAGCACGAGCACCAGCGCGGCGGTTCCCACGCTGAGGCGCCACGCGATCCGCGAGCCGTGCGTGCAGCTTGGGCTGGCTGAGCGCTCTGAGGCTCGCACGATGTCGGTTTGCACAGCGTCGTCGCCGCTCCTCATCCTCGTCATCGGCCACCTCCCGCAAGCAGGCGGGCTAGCGATCTTCTTCTCCGATCTACGGCCGCCTCACCGGCCGATGAAGGCAACAACAGGGCGCCCGAGGCGCTGCTGGCCCACGCAAGCTCCGGATGAGCAGGGTCGAGGCGCCAGACACCCTGGAACAGCCCGACAGGGGTCCAGGCGGCGCTCGAGGCGGAACGACTGAGAAAGAGCAACACCGGCTCACCCGGCGTCAGTTGAGGCGCGCCCGGTACGCGTACAACTCGGCCGTCCTGCAGGCGACCCCCGGGAACTCGCACCCGCAACGTGCGTCCGGCCTCACCAACAAAAGCTCGCTCGACCCGTACGACGGTCTCGGTTTCCACGCGGCCGTTGGTCACGATTGTGCGCGAGCGCAACGCGCGCGCGCTGACCACGAGCTCGGCTTGGCTCTGGAGCTCGTCGACGGTCAAGCCCTGGAGGATCGAGCTGGTGGTGAGCCCGGCGGCTGAAGTCCGCGAAGCCTCGGAAGCAACCGATGCACCGATACCCAGACCCAGCAGGCTAGCAAGCGTCAGGCTCGCGACCGCGGTGAGCGAAACCAACGGCTCGGGAAGCTGATGCTTCGCCGGGCTAGTACTGGCTACCGAAGTATCCTGGCTTGGTTCGTACTTCCTTGGCGCCTTTGGCGCGGACCTCGATGTCGTGCCACTCACCCGGCTTGGGCAAGTTCGACGGGCGGTACGCCAGCGCGTACTGGCTCTTGAGCTCGCGGGCGATTTTGGCATAGGCGTCGGCCAACTCTCCAAGGGAATTCAAAAGAATGGTGCTGGCTCCCGTGCCATCGGCAAAGGAGCGCAGACTGTTCTCGCCAGGGTTGATAGTGTCAAAGCCGCGGCGAAAGTTCGATCCACCGCCGCCGCCAAGGCGCGATTCGAACACGCCGATCGTGTACACGCGAACGTCCTGTCGGCGAGCGTAGTCAACCGCCTGGTCGACGCTGACCGTCTGCGTGGTGTCATAGCCGTCCGAGAGGACGATCAGGGCGCGTCGTTCGGGTCGTTCCACCAGAATGTCAGAGCCGTCGACGACGGCAAGATTGAGCGACGTCGCGCCGCCGACGGTCAGTCCGTTGATGGCATCTCGGAGCAGTGCCTTGTTACCCGTGAGGTCTTGCTTGAGGTCGGGAAAGGAATCGAAGGTCATCAGGAACGCCTCGTCCTCATCGCCAAGCTCTCCCAGAAACGCCACGGCTCCCTGCCGCGCGCGCTCCATCTTGGCGCCTTGCATGCTCCCCGAAGTATCGAGCAACAGCCCGATCACCATGGGTCGCGGCTCGGGCGAGAAGTGTGTGATCACCTGCTTCTTGCCGTCCTCGAAGACCTCGAAATCCTCCTTGGTGAGGTCGGCAACCAGAGCGCCACGACCGTCGACGGCGCTGACGTTCAACACCACTGCCGAGACTTCGGAACGGAAGACCGCTGTCTCCAGATCGCGCGTGACGACGGTGTCTTCGGCCTGACGTCCAGTAACGTCGACCACCTGCACGGTAATGAGGTGGCGCGCGAATTCCTCGCCGGCGTCCCAGGTCGCCTCCCACGGTGGCTCGGTGACCACAGCCACCGTTGCGCTGTCCACGATGAAGGTCACTCGTGCGATCGCGGTGTCACCGACGGGCGTGACCAACGCGCTGAGCGTGGTGGGCCCCGAAACGTAGGTGGTCGATGAGGGCGCCAGCAATCGGACCGTGAGGGCTGGCTCCTGCTGCAGGGCGGCCGCGAAAGCCGGACTGCCGGAGCCAACTGAAAGTGCCGCCACGACGATCGCGAGGACGCAGACCATCATCGTCTGCGGCCGCAGTGCGGCCGGCCAACCGCGCACATCAGGTCCCGACCGGGCTTGGCCTATGGACAACGCATAAAGCGCGGACACGGCAGACAGGGTGGAGAAGGGAGACGAAGCAGACACTCTGGGCACGCGACACCGAAGGGCCGCTCGAAGGCGTTTCGTCATGGGCTCGCACGCGGGACCGAACACCGTCATGAGCTCGGGGCTCGGAGTCTCCAGCTCGCTCGCGGGGGAAAGACTATCGGCAGATCGGTCAGGAGGACCGAGCGGTCCGAGTTTCGGCTTTGTCCAGGGTGCCTTCATACAAAGTCGCAAAGGCGAAAGGTAGCACAGCCCGCGCAATCGTCTCAAATGAGGTGCAATCGTGCGGTCGACCACGCGGTGCGGACGGCCCATTCATAGCCGCCGATGGCGATCGGGCGGAGATCTGCAAGAGCGCCACCCCACCTGCGGTGAGGCCAGCTAGCGCAGGTGGCGCTCGAAGAACTCTTCGACGCGACGAAACGCATCGAGCCACGTGTGCTCGTGCGTAAAAAGGTGTGTCTCGCCGGGGTACACCATCGATTCGAACGGCTTGCCCGCTCGCACGAGCTCGTCGATAAGCCTCAGACTCTCGAGCCACGGCACCGGACCGTCGGCGCTGCCATGCAGCAACAGCAGCGGGCGCTGCAGCGAATCGACGTGCTCGATTGGACTGCGGTCGCGATACAAGTCGGGGTGCGCGGTCGGTGAGTCCATCCGGCCGTCAATCCACACACCACCCGGATCGCGCCACCAGTCGCGCCAATCGGTCACTCCAGCAACGTCGACCCCTGCGTCAAACGCCGTGGGCGGCTACGGAGACAGCAGCGGACCTCATCCGCCGCGCACCACCTCCAGGAAGGCATGGCCATCCGAATCGGTATCGAGTACTTCCCCGACAACCGCCGCGGCGGTGTTCCCCGCCTCCCGTAGTTCCAGCACGTAGGCTTCGGCGGCTTCGGGCGGTAACGACACCAACAACCCCCCCGAGGTCTGTGGATCGAACAGCAACGCCTGCTCGGTGTCCGATACCGAGCCCGCAGAATCGATCCGCAGCAAGTCTGCGACGCTCTCCCGGTTGGCGCCGGTGAGCCCGGTTTTTCCGCCGCGCTCGATCAGCTCGAGCGCCTGCGAATACCGTGGCAGGCGATCGTATTCGAGACGTAGCCCGACTCCCGACCCCCGGGCCATCTCTCCTGCGTGCCCGGCCAAAGCGAACCCGGTGACGTCGGTCGCGGCGCTGGCGCCGTGAGCAACGGCGGCGCGGCCGGAGATGTCGTTCAAGGCTGCCATCCAGTCGAGCGCCTCGGCAAGATCGGCCTCGGTTACCCAGCCACGACGCAACGCGTCGACGAGCAAGCCGGTTCCCAGCGGCTTGGTGAGTACCAGTCTCTCCCCCGGGCGCGCTCCGGCGTTGGTCAACACGCGATCGGGGTGACAGGTTCCCGTTACCGAAAGGCCGAACTTGATGTCGTCGTCGCGAACCGTATGCCCGCCGACGAGGAATGCTCCGGCCGCGCGCACGGTGTCGCTGGCGCCACGCAGAATCTCTCCCAACGCCTCCGGCGGCACTCCGGCTGACGGGCTCGGGAAAAAAGCAAGATTCAGCGCGGTCAGCGGCTCCGCTCCCATGGCGTACACATCCGAAAGCGAGTTGGCCGCGGCGATCTGCCCGAAGCGATACGGATCGTCGCTCAAAGGCGCGATCACGTCGGCGGTGTGCACCAGGGCGATCTCATCGGTCAGCGCAAACACGCCGGCGTCGTCGTTCGTTGAAAGCCCGACGATCAGGCGAGGGTCGGCCTCACCTTCGGCCTGCCGCAGGTCGTCGAGTAGCTGTGCGAGGTCCACCGGACTTCGCTTTGCGGCTCACCCGCCGGCGCTGGCGAACTTGGTGAGTCTGAACTCCTCGTTGCCCATGGCCCCATCCGTTTTGCCGACCACCCGATAGCCCCAGCGGGGCTCGTAAGGAACCGAGTTCGACGTCCAAGCTCGGGTGGTGCCGCGGCGGCAGCTGTATCCCGGCAAACCGCGCGCGGGGCGGCACAATAGCACGCTCGCTTCGACCTTCTACGGGCTTTGTGTCGTGCTGATCACACCGCGCTACTGGCGCGCCAACGCGGCGCTCAATCGAGAACCGCTCTGCAGCGGCCGGGTTGGGCCGCTGCTGCTAAACTCGCGCGCCATCGGGCGGGTTCCGTAGAAAGAGCAGTCGCCAGAAAGAGCCGCAGCCACCGCTCCCACTCGATACGACGCCTCCGACAAGAAACGCGGCGATACCGTGAGCCCCGAAGCTCTTCGGGTAGAACCGCCAGGAGATCGATGCGCTTCCTCGACCTGATCGAGACCAAGAAGGGCGGAGGCGCGCTGCAGCCTCGCGAGATCGACGAGGCAATCCGTTCCTACGTGGACGGAGAAGTGCCCGATTATCAAATGGCCGCGCTCCTCATGGCCATTCGTTGGCGCGGGCTCGACGATGAGGAAACCGCTCAGCTCACCCGTTCGATGGTGGAATCGGGCGAGCGTTACGACTGGTCAGGCCTGTCGCAGGGAAACGGCGCTCGATGCGGCCGACCCTGCGTTGACAAGCACAGCACCGGCGGCGTCGGCGACAAGATCAGTATCTGCCTCGCACCGCTGGCGGCCGTGTGCGGGCTGCTTGTTCCCATGGTGTCGGGCCGTGGTCTCGGCCATACCGGCGGCACCCTCGACAAGCTCGAGAGCATCCCCGGCATGCGCACAGACCTTTCGCGGGACGAATTCGCCTCGGTTCTCGAACGCGTCGGTGTGGCGATGGGCGGGCAAACCCGCACGTTCGTTCCCGCCGACCGCAAGCTCTATGCCCTGCGCGACGCAACGGCCACGGTCGATGACTCGGGGTTGATTACCGCCAGTATCCTGAGCAAGAAGATCGCCGAGGGCGCCGACGCTCTCGTCCTCGATGTAAAGGCTGGTTCGGGGGCCTTCTGTGTCGACCTACAGGCCGCCCGAGATCTGGCTCGACGACTGCGAGATGTAGCGCGCCGGGAGCATCTCGAATGTGTCGCGGTGGTAACCGACATGGACCAGCCGCTGGGCTCGGCGGTGGGCAACGCGAACGAGATCGCGGAGTGCCTGCGTGTACTGCGTCGAGATCCCGATCCGGACGGCGCAATCGCCGACATCCGAGAGCTGACAACCATTCTGGTTGCCGAGATGCTCGTGGTGTCGGGCGTCGCGAGCGACCTCGACTCCGGTCTCCGAACCGCAATCGCGGCTCTCGATGACGGACGCGCACTCGAGCGTCTGGGAGCGCTGATCGAGGCGCAGGGTGGTAATCCTCGTGTGATCGATGACCCCTCGCTGCTACCCGCAGCCGTCCACGAACACAGGGTATTTCCACCCCGGCCGGGCTACGTCGGCGCGATCCAAGCTCGCCAGGTCGGCGAAGCGGCCATCGCGCTGCGCGCCGGAAGATCGTGCAAGGAGGACGTCGTCGACCCGGCGGCGGGCCTCCGGCTTCTGGCCAAGCGCGGCGACGCGCTGGACCCAGGGCAACCCTGGGCCCGAGTGTTCTTCAATGACGGCGCAGACGTGGAGCGGGCCGAGCGCCTGCTCGCTTCTGCCTTGACTGTCGCGGAGGCCCCGCCGCCGCCGCGCCCCTGGTGCTCGAGAGGCACGCATGATCGGCATCCTCGGCCTGATCGTCCTGTATGGAATCGCCTACCTGCTGTCGCGCGATCGCGCCGCGGTCAACCCGCAGACGATCGTCTGGGGGCTGGCGCTGCAGGTCGTCTTCGCGCTCGTCGTCATGAAGACCAGTCCGGGGCAGGCCGCGTTCCAGGCGGCGGCCAACGGCGTCACCCGGCTGCTCGACTATGCCTCGGCGGGCTCGGAGTTCGTTTTCGGACCTCTCGCCACCGGCAATGCGGGCGGGTTCATCCTCGCTTTCCAGGTACTCCCGGTGGTGATCTTCATCGCTTCCTTCTTCTCGGTGCTCTACCACATCGGGTTGATGCAGCGCGTGGTGATGTTGATGGCTCGTGTGATGCACCGGGCGATGCGCGTGTCGGGCTCGGAGTCGCTGGCCGCGGCCGCCAACGTCTTCATGGGGCAGACCGAGGCGCCGATCATCATCTCGCCGTACATCAACTCGATGACGCGCTCTGAGCTCATGGCGCTGATGACCGGCGGCTTTGCCACGGTCTCCGGCGCAGTGCTCGCCACCTACATCGCAATCGGCGTTCGCGCCGACTACCTGCTCGCCGCCAGCGTCATGGCGGCGCCGGCTTCGTTGGTGATGGCCAAGCTGTTCATGCCCGAGACCGACGAGTCGAAGACCGCCGGCGAGATCGCGATTGACGTCGACAGCGAAGAGGTCAACGTGCTCGACGCCGCGGCGCGCGGTGCAGGGCAGGGCGTTACGTTGGCACTCAACATTGCCGGCATGCTGGTGGCCTTCATCGCGCTCATCACGCTGATCAACGGGATTCTTGGTCTGATTGGCGGCTCGTTCGCCAGCATGTCGGGATTGCGCAACCTGACGATTGGCCTGCTCGTGCTGTTTGCCGCCTACTGGGCGATCTACCGCCCCGACCGAGCTCTCGCGCTGCGAGTTGGCGGCGGTGTAGCGGTGGCGTTGGTTGCGGCTTGGATCGTTTTCGCAGTCCGCGGCCCTGGCCCGGTACCCATGCAGCTCCAGAGCCTGCTTGGAGCCCTGTTCGCGCCGCTCGCCTTCGTGATGGGGGTGCCGTGGGAGGAGGCCGCCCGCGTCGGCGAGCTGTTCGGCACCAAGCTGGTGCTCACCGAGATCGTCGCCTTCACCCGAATGAAAGAGATGGTCGACGCTGGGCTGCTGTCGCCGAAGTCGGAGCTGATCGCGTCGTACTCGCTCTGTGGCTTCGCCAATTTCGCCTCGATCGCGATTCAGATCGGCGGCATCGGGGCGCTGGCTCCCGACCGCAAAGCCGATCTGGCCCGCATTGGCATCTGGGCGATGATCGCCGGCATGATGTCGTCGTACACCGTCGCCACTCTCGCCGGCCTACTTTCCGGCCTCTAGCAGGACTTCATCCGCGTATACGCTCGACAAGCAACGCCCTCAGGAGAGCACCATGAGCCACGCCGCACCGCCAGATCTGCTCGCCAAGTTGAGCGCGGCGCGCGACGCCGTTGCCGCGGCATCAACGCTGCAGCCGCGCATGGCGTTGATCCTCGGGTCGGGACTCGGTGGCATCGCGGAGGAGCTCGCCGACGTGGCGATCCTGCCGTATGACCGCATTCCCGGGTGGCCTCTCTCCACTGTCGAGGGGCACGCGGGGCGGCTTGTCCTGGGGCGCCTCGAGGGCGTGCCCGTTGCCGTCATGCAGGGCCGCGTGCACCTGTACGAGGGCTACGCGCCCTGGGAGATCACCTTCCCGACTCGCGCCCTGGCACTCCTTGGCTGCGAAGCGCTCCTGGTCACCAACGCGGCAGGTGCCATTGACACCTCTTTCGCCCCTGGCGACCTGATGCTGATCACCGACCATCTCAACCTGCAGGGTACCAACCCGTGCATCGGTGCCAATCTGACGAGCATGGGGCCGCGCTTCTTCGACATGACATACGCGTACCACCCGCCCTACCTCGACGCGGTCCGAGCCGCGGCGCTGTCGGCGGGCATCGAGCTGCGCGAGGGAGTGTACGCGGCTCTTAGCGGACCGTCGTTCGAGACCCCCGCCGAGATCCGCATGCTGCGCACGCTCGGCGCGTCGGCCGTCGGAATGTCGACAGTTCCGGAGGTGATCGTCGCCAATCACGCGGGCGTGAAGGTGGTGGGGATCTCCATGCTCAGCAACATGGCGGCCGGCGTGCTGGGGGAACCGATCGACCACGGGGAGGTCATGGAAACCGGAGAACGCGTCCGCGACGAGCTCACGCAGCTCATTCGCGGACTCGTCGCCAACATCGCCGTCGACGAAGGCTGGGCCGGCGCGGAGGGAGCACCCGATTGAATCGTCCTGAAGAGCGCATTCGCTGGAGACAAGCAGAGTCTGTGAGCGGCAAGGACGATCCCGGCCACGCCGACTACCCCGACCAGCCGACTCGGCTCGACGAGTTGCGCGACGAGCAGAAAGCGCTCGTCGAAGCCGCCGCGCTGGCGCGCGGCAACGCCCACGCCCCCTACTCGCGTTTCCGCGTGGGCGCCGCCGGTGCCGACGACATCGTGGAGCTCGCCGTGATGGGCCCGGGACGCGGCGAAATTCCCACGTCACCGTGCGGCGCCTGCCGCCAGGTGATTTGGGACCTCGCGCCGCAGGCCAACGTCCTGCTGGCCACCCCGAGCGGGTCTGTTGCGGTCTGGTCGCCGCGAAACCTGCTGCCGGGACCGTTCGGACCCGACGACCTCGACAACAGCGACTAGGACGAGGTATCCATGCAAGCTCGTAACTCGAGTACGACCGCCCGTGCACTCCGCTGGGCGCTGCCCACGGTGCCGCCGTGCCGGGCAGCCCGCGGCCCGCTGGTCATCGCGCTGCTGTTCGGCGCCGCGCTCTCGACAGGAGCTTGTTCGGAGGACCGAGCAGCGCCGACTCCACCGACAACCGCGCGCCAGAGTGGCGGTAGTACCGCCAACCGCAATAACAGAGCAGATCTGATCGTTGTTGGCGGCACGCTGGTGACGATGAACCGGGCGCGGCGTGTCATCGAGGATGGTGGGCTGGCCGCCATCGATGGCGAGATCGTCGCGATCGGCACCGCCGACGAGATCCGCGCCGCCTACTCGGCGGCCGAGGTCGTGGAGGCGAGAGCCCACGACATCGTGATGCCCGGCCTGATCAACGGCCACGGCCATGCCCCGATGGTGCTGATGCGCGGCATCGCCGACGACCTGGCGCTGATGGACTGGCTGCAGAACTACATCTTCCCGGCGGAGGCCAAGACCGTCGACGAGGAGTTCGTCCGGGTCGGCATGCGACTGGCGGCGCTCGAAATGATCGCTTCTGGCACGACAACCTTCGTGGACGGCTACTACTTCGAGGACGCTATCGCCGAGGAGGCCGACATCGCCGGTCTACGCGGCGTCCTGGGGGAGACGATCATCGGCTTCCCCGTTCCCGACCACCCCGACACAACGTCGAGCCTCGAGTACACCCGCACGTTCATCGAGCGCTGGCTGGATCATCCGCGTATCACCGCGACCGCGTTTCCGCACTCGCCGTACACCGTCGACCCCGACGTGTTGCGGGCGACAGCCGCGTTGACGCGCGAATACGGCGTGCCGTTACTCATCCATCTGGCGGAGACCCGCGACGAGGTGGAGCAGATCGAACAACGCTACGGTGTCACGCCCGCGGAACACCTCGAGAACCTGGGCTTTCTCGGACCCGATCTGCTCGGCGCTCACGGAATCTGGCTCACCGACCGAGACATCGAGATCTTGCGACGTCACGACGTCGGCCTGGTGCACAACCCCGAGAGCAACCTGAAGCTCGCCTCGGGCCGCATGCGCCTGCCCGACCTGCTCGAGGCCGGCGTTGCCGTCGGCCTCGGCACCGACGGGGCGGCGAGCAACAACGACCTCGACATGTTCAACGCCCTCACCCTGGCGTCGTTCCTTCACAAGCACGACGACTCGGATCCCACCGCGATTCCGGCCCAGGTCGTGGTGGCGATGGCGACAATCGGCGGCGCCCGCGCCTTGCGGATGGACAACGAGATCGGTTCTCTCGAGCTCGGCAAGCGCGCCGATCTCATCGTGATCGACGGTGAGGCAGCGAATATGGTGCCGCGCTACGACCCCTACTCGCACACTGCCTACGCCGCACGTGGCGGCAACGTGCGCGGCACGATCGTCGACGGCAAGGTGCTGTATCTCGACGGCGAGCACCGCACCCTCGACGCCGCCAGTATCGTCGCCGACGCCCGCCGTGTGGCGGCTCGGATCCGCACCGCGATCGCCTCGGCCGCTGGCGACAGAAGCTGAACACAGTCCGATCGAGGAGTCCCCGATCGGCGTCTCTGGGAGAGCTGGTCGCGTGTGATCCCGCTCCTGGCGAGTCTTCCGACGGGGCGTTACGGAAGCCGATTGTGGGCGTCTGCGCGTCCACGCCGCGGGGGGTCGGCATCGGATTGTCGAAACCGATGCAAAAGGCCGCTAGGTACCTTGACCTGACGGTTTGACTCGATAGGATGTCGGCGTGCGGTGGGTAGATCCTGCCGCCAGCGATCTCCTTTCGAGCCCGGCGCACCGCACAGGTGGGCGCGGTTCTGGGCAGGTCACACGGGGGCGTGTGCAGAGGGGAGCAACGCAGCGAGGCTCGTCGGATCCGTTTCACCGACCGGCGACCCGACCCAGTACTTTTCAGGGGCCCAAAGGGGGGTTCCTTTGAACCGCATCCGTGCAAGCGTCCTCTCTGTTCTGAGTGTTTCGCTCCTGTTATTGATCGCGTCTCCGGCGTGGGCGCAGACGCAGAGCACTACCGGCAACATCCTCGGCACGATCCTCGATCCGGACGGCGGCGTGCTCCCGGGCGCTACGATCACCGTCACCAGCGAATCGACAGGCCGCGTCCGCACGGCGGTCGCGAGCGCCAACGGCACCTATCGAGTGCCGCTGCTGCCACCGGGACTCTATTCGGTGCGAGCCGACCTCCAGGGGTTCCGGTCGGTGGAGCGCAACGCCATCCCGGTCTCGCTCGGCTCGGCGATGCAGGTCGATATCTCGATGGATCTCGCGAGCGTACAGGAGGTTCTGATCGTCACCGGCCAGTCGCCGGTGGTGGAGACGTCAAAGACTCAGGTTTCCACGACGATCAGTGAGACCGCCATCGACTCGCTGCCCATCCTGGGCCGCAACTTCACCGACTTCACACTGCTGACGCCGGGCACGCTCATCGAGGGCAGCCGCAACACGATCGCCATTTCGGGCCAGCGTGGGATCAACACCTCGGTCAACGTCGACGGCAGCTCCGACAACAGCGCCTTCTTCGGCTACCAGCGCGGCGGTACAGACTCGCCGTTCACGATCAGCCAGGAGTCGGTGCAGGAGTTCCAGGTCATCACCTCCGGCATCATGCCCGAGTTCGGACGTTCCGGCGGTGGTCTGGTGAACGTGGTCACGAAGTCGGGCACGAACCAGTGGCGGGGTGGCGGGCATTTCTTCCTGCGCGACGAGGGGTTCACCGGTACCGACCCGTTCGACCGCGAGCAGACGGAATTCTCGGCGAAGCAGTTCGGTGGCAGCGTCGGCGGGCCGCTGGCGCGCAACGAGACCTTTGCCTTCTTCTCTGCAGACGCGCAGGTCTTCGGCATTCCCTACTTCGTCGACTACGACCTCGACGCTGCACAGACGTCCGCGCTCGAGGCCTACGTCACCCAGTTCCGGCCGGCCTGGGACATCAACCAGACACGCTTTACGCGCACCAACGACACGGTCGTGCTGTTCGGCAAGCTCGACCACTCGATCAACGACGACAACCAGGTGAGCCTGCGGGTCAACTTCTCGGACCACGAGACGATTGGCGGCGGCACAGACACCAACCTGCAGGGCTCGACGACGTTGTCAAACTCCAGCCTGGGCGCCCAGAAAGAAAAGACGATCTCGACGGTTTTACAGGTGACGTCGGTCCTCGGTGAGCGCGCGTTTAACGAGTTCCGCGTGCAGTACGCGATCGACGACCTCGATCGGCTGTCGAACGACCTCGAGGGTCCGGACACGGACATCCGAAACCCGTTTGTGCAGTTCGGTCGTCGCTTCTTCATGCCGATCTTCGTCGACGAGAAGAAGTTCCAGGTGCAGAACAACTTCTCGTACCTGTTCGACAACCACGACATCAAGGCCGGCTTCGACTTCGAGACCGACAAGACGAGTGAGTTCTTCGCGGGCTTCGCCGCCGGCGAATTCCGCTTCGACTCGCTCGACGAGTTCATGCTCAACGAGCCGTCGTTCATGCTGCAGCGCTTCGGCGGCTTCGACCCCAACGACCTGAGCCCGAACTTCGATGTCCGCCAGACGGTGGCAGCGGTATACCTGCAGGATTCGTGGCGGGTTAACGATCATCTGACGGTCAACTACGGCGTGCGCTGGGAAGGCACGTTCAACCCGACGCCCATTGGCAATCCAGACCGGCCGGTGACACAGCAGATCCCCGACGATCTGAACAACTTCCAGCCGCGCTTTGGCTTCGCCTACTCGCCCGATCCGCGGACGGTCTTGCGCTCGTCGGTGGGCGTTTTCTACAGCCGCACGCCTACAATCCTGTTCTTCAATCCCTTCACCTCGGCCGGCGTGGCCGGCGTGGGCATCTTCTTCATCGGCGGCTTCGGTGGTGAGCTCGACGGCCTGTGGCCGAACCTGTTCCCGTCGCTGCCCGATGGCATCTCGGCGACTCAGGAGATCTACTGGTTCGACCCGAGCTATCAGGAAGCTCGCACGATTCGCATCAACGCGGGCGTCGAGCGTGAGATTGTCGACAACTTGTCGCTGGGCGTCTCCTACGTGCACGCACGCGCCGACGGCCTGCAGTCTCTCTTCGACAGCAACCTCGTCGACCTTGGTCTCGATGCCGACGGGCGTCGCCTCTACGGCGGCCCCATCGAGGCGGGGGTGGAGTGGCGCATCGAAAAGAATTCGGCTCGCTCGCGCTACAACGCGCTCATCTTCGAGTTCAAGAAGCGCTTTTCCGACGGCTGGGGCATGTTCGGTTCGTACACCCTGGCCAAAGACGAAGACAACGACAGCAACGAGCGCTCTGCAACGGGCGACCAACCGACGGACATCTTCAACCTGGATGCCGACTTCGGGAGCTCCGACCGTGATATCCGCCACCGCTTCGTGATGAGCGCCTTCACGGACCTGCCGGCGGGCTTCAAGATCGCCGGAACGTTCACGGCGCGCTCGGGTCAGCCCTACAATGGCATTCTCACGAGCGACGTCAACGGCGACAACGAAACCAACGATCGGCCGGCGATCAACGGATCGATCATCGCGCGCAACTCGTTCGAGCAGCCGTCGTTCTCGAACGTCGACCTGCGTCTGACCAAGCAGTTCGCCACGGGCGCCGGACAGTTCCAGTTCTTCGCGGAGGTCTTCAACGCCCTCAACAGCGAGAACCTGTACACCACGCGCACTCAGTACGACTCGAGCCGCTTCGGCGACTTGAACACGTTCATCGGCAACGTGCGTCAACTACAGCTCGGGTTCCGCTGGGCCTACTAGGCTCGCGGACACCGCCCGGTACTCAGGGCCGCTCCTCACCGGGAGGGCCCTTGCCGTTTCTGGATCAAGCTCGACAAACCACGCTCCGCCGACAGGCTCCAAGGCTGAAATGAACCACCGCGTTGGCAAACAAACGATTGGCCTCGGTCGATCGTGAGCCTGGCTTCAACGGCCCGTAGCCTGGCTGTGGTCGTCGCACTCGGGACTGCCTCGACTGTGCTCGGGGAGGCCATCGCATCGACCGAAGACACCCGTCTAGCCGTGAGTGCTGTCGCGGGTTTCTCACCGAGTATCGGTCGGGTCGCCTTCAAGAGCCCTGCAAACCGCGCTCCACGGCCCGCGATCTGGCAAGCCGCCGCCGCCGACCCAGCCGCGCTCGAACGAGCCCGGCTGGCGCTCGAAGAGGGCCGCCCCGAGGCGGCACTGCGGATCCTGCAGGCGCTGGCGGAAACCACGCCCACCGCCGAGGTCTTGCTCTGGCTCGGGCACGCGCACCGCAGCCAGGGCGATGACGCTGCCGCCAGTCGCGCGTACCAGCAAGCCGCTCAGATTGCGCCCGAGCACCCTCAGGTTCTGGTTGCCATGGGCGAGATCCGCGAGGTCGCCGGTGATCTTCGTGCCGCGATTGAGCTCTACGAGCGCGCGATGGCCTACGTCCCGGACGCCCCACTTCCTTACCGTCTGCTCGGAGGCGCCCGCATGAAGCTGCGCGAATACGACGCGTCGGCGCGGGCCTTCGAGGCGTTCCTGGAGCGGGAGCCGGACGATCTCGAGGTGTTGAACCTGCTTGGCGTTGCCCGGTACCTGGGCCAGGACTACGACGCGGCGATCGCGACGCTGGAACGCGCGCTAGCACGAGAGCCACGGCACCCGCCTAGTAGTTACACGTTGGGAGTCATCCTGGCCGACCGGCCGGCCGACCACGACCGTGCTCTCGAGCTGCTGCAGGTGGCGGCCGCGGCCGGATGGGACGAGGCGAACGCGAGCTACCTCATCGGTCGGATTCTCGCCGACCGGGCGGACCAAGCCGACCCTGCCGAACCCTCGGACCTGGCGCCAGCGATCGCTGCGCTCGAGCGCAGCATCGAGCTCAACCCCGACCAGCTCGACGCCACCTACCGCCTGGCGCAAGCACAGGCGCGGGCTGGCGACCGCGCGTCGGCTCAGCGGACGATGTTGCGCTTCCAGGAGCTGCAGGCGGCGGCAGACGAAGCCGACCACGGCGGCAAGCGTTTCAACACGCTGCGTAACGAGGTTGCCGCGGCCCTGGAGGCCCGCGATCTGCCGGGGGCCGACGCGGCCGCGTCGCGGTTGCTCGAGGAATACCCCAACGATCCACGCGCCCTGATCATCGCCGCCAAGCTCTGGTACTCGGCCGGAGCCACGGACCGCGCCGCGGAAGCGGTCGTGCGCGCGTTGCAGGCGGCGCCTAACGACTGGGAAACCCTATACTTGCGTGGACTGATGCTGTCGAGAGGCGGGAGATACGCGGAGGCCCTGCCGCCGCTCGAACGGTCGCTGCAGTCGAACCCGTCGTTCGCCGCCACCCACGCGGCACTCGGGAACACTCTCTTCGGAATGGGTGACGCTGAGGGGGCAGCCGCCGCCTATCGTGCAGCCATCGACCTGGAGCCCGAAAACTCCGCCCATCACCTGAACTTGGCAATCGCCTACTCACAGCTCGGTCAGACGAGCCTCGAAGAGGCTTCGATGGCGACCTACCGGCGATTGCTGGCAGCCCGGCAACAGCAATGAACAAGCAGCTCGCCCAGCTCACGCAGGCCGTCCTCGTCGGCCTGTTGGTTTTTTCGGTGACAAGCGTCGCGGCGCGGGAGCTGCCTCTCGAGGCTCTTGGTGGCCATGCGCTGGAGCAACAAACAACGGCCGAACGCGTCCAAACAGCCGGCTGGGATCCGTCCGACGAAGAGTTCGAAAAGGCACTCGAAAAATGGGTCGATGAGTACGTGCGCTACATCATCACCGACGAAGAAAAGACGATCTACAAGGCGCTTCCCACCGACGAGCAGCGGGTAGCGTTCATCGACCGCTTCTGGGAGGTTCGTGACCCAACACCAGGCACACCCTCCAACGAGTACCGACGCGAGCATCTCGAGCGTTTCGCCATCGCCACACAACGATTCAGCGCCGGTAAGCCCGGCTGGGCGACCGACCGCGGCCGCATGTTCATCATCCTCGGGGCCCCGAATCAACTGAATCGCAACCCCACGGGTCGCGGTGGAATGGAGCGGGCCTCCGAAGTTTGGACCTACAGCTTCGTCGGCAACCCGCTTCTGCCGCCGACACTTGACCTGAGCTTCGTCGACTTCCATGGCACCGGGGAGTTCGAGCTCGTCAGCGACCTCGACGCGGCCGCGCCGATCTCCGATCCGCAGTTCGGCTACACCAACAGCTCGATCGACGTCTATGCGCTACGCCGGCACGCCAGCTCGATCTACGACGAGCGGGTGCTGGCGCGCCGTTACACCGACCCCACACGCGTAGCGGTCGACTTCCTCGACTTCCAGCAGCAGATGCGGGAAATCGCCGAAGTGCCCACGATCTACCTCGACCGGCTGCGCGACGTACGCCTGCGCGCCGACACCGAAGTGCGCTTCGACACGTTCACGGTGCCTAACAGCGTCGACTACTACGAGGCCATCGGAAACAACACCGCGGTGCAGGTAACCGTAGCCCTGAGCCAGTCTGTGCTGCGGCCCAATTTCATCGGTGACCGCCTCTACTACTCCGCCGATCTGTACGTCGCGCTGGACCGAGAAGGCGACACGGTTGTCGATACCGAGAAGACGATCAGCTTCACGCTGTCGCAGGAGCAGGCCCAGCAGATCGGGACGAGCCAGATCCTGCAACCGCTGCAACTCTTGGCGCCCGCCGGCAGCTACGACCTGATTGTTCTGGCGCGCGACAATGTTGCCGAACTCATCGGCCGTACCGTCAACCGCGTGGAGGTACCCGACCTGAGTGACGACGGCCTGCGGCTGTCGAGCCTCACCTTCGCAAGTCGGGTTGAGCGCGTACCTGTGCGCGCCGATGAGCCGGTGCACGACTTTCAGCACGGCGATCTTCGCGTCGTGCCTAACGTTGGCAGCGTTTTCTTCCCGGATCAACCACTGATGCTCTACCTGCAGGTCTACGGTCTGCAGCTCGACCCTCAGGGGTCCAACAACGTCACTTTACGGGGGCAAATTCTGCGTGACGGCAACCGCTTCCTGACCATTCCCGGACAGCACCCTCACCCGGCACCCATGCAACGACAGGCCTTCTCGCTGGCATTGCCACTGCGCGGCTACCCGCCCGGTCGATACGAAGCCCGGCTCGAGATCGTCGACGAAGTGGCCGGCACCAGCGCAGTCGTCTCGGGGCAGTTCGTTGTTCTCAGCAACGACGCAGTGACCAACGGCGGCGATTGACTTGGCCGATCACCCCGCTCCCCCGCGAGCCAGCGATCGGCCGGCGGCATCGCCCACCGAGGTCACCGGCTCGGAGCCCGAGCTCCGGCGGCAGCTCTGCGGAGCGCTGCAACGGCTGATCGAGGACGGCCAGCTCGCCGGATCGATGGCAACCAGCGCCGGCGGCACCAGAGACGAGCAAACAACGGCTTCGGCTTCGGGCCAAGGTCGACCGCTGATCACCGTCACGGACGTCGAAGCGGCGGCACGCGCCGGCACGATATCGCTGCCAGTGACTCCGGACACTATCGTCACGGCAGCTGCGTGTGATCGCGCAGCCGAGCTCGATGTCGCGCTGACGAGCGCCTCCACTGGCGCCACCGCCAACGAAGACACGTGCCGCAACGGCGTCGACACGTTGGCCGAGGAGCTCGCGTCGAAGCTCGCGCGGGGGCTATCGCTCGCTCAGATTGAACAGCTCGCCCGCTGGTGCTGGAGCGATGGCTGCTCGATCGATCCGGGTGCGCTGCAGAGCATCGTTCAGGCGGGGGCCGACCGTGTCGGAATCGCCACCTGCGAGCCACCGCTCGACGACGCCATCGTGCCGCTCATCGATCACACTTTGCTCAAGCCCGAAGCCACCGAAGCGCAGGTCACCAAACTTTGCCAAGAGGCGCTCGAGTACGGCTTCGCCAGCGTCTGCATCAACCCCTACTACGTGCCGCTTGCCGCCGACCTGCTGCGCTCCAGCGCGGTCAGGGTCTGCACCGTGGTCGGTTTCCCACTGGGCGCGAACATGCCCGACGTCAAGAGCGCCGAGACACGGCTCGCTGTCGACCAAGGCGCCGACGAGATCGACATGGTGATCAACGTCGGCGCCCTCAAGTCGGGACGCGAGGACTGGGTGGTGTGGGACATCCGGCAGGTTGTGGAAAGCGCGCATCCGGGAGCACTCGTCAAGGTAATTCTGGAGACAGCTCTGCTAACCGACGACGAGATCGTCCGCGGCTGCGAGCACGCCCGCAACGCTGGCGCCGAGTTCGTCAAGACCTCCACCGGCTTCGGGCCCGGCGGCGCCACCGTCGAGCACGTGGCGCTGATGCGACGGACCGTGGGCCGCGGCATGGGGGTCAAAGCCGCCGGCGGAATCGGCTCGCGACAGGACGCCGCGGCGATGATCGCGGCCGGAGCCACACGACTCGGTGCCAGCGCCGGCGTGCGCATAGCCGGTGGCACGTGAGACCTCGACCGCCACGGGTCTCGTGATGCCACGACCACAGCCTGACCGGGTGACGACCAGGCAAGTCTGGGGCCGAGATCGAGCCCGCCCCGCAGCCGCCGGGCTCTGCGTCGCACTGACGGCGGCAGCTGTGCTCGGAATCGCCGGCCTGGCATGGGGGCTGGCCGTGCGGTCACCGGCGATCGGGAGTGTTGCCGGAGGGGCCGCGGTCGCGACGCCAGTGACGGCCGCCGATGGCCTACAACAAGCCGACGCGGCGGCAGCCACGACAGGCCGGAATGGGACGCGACGACGCGTGCTGTGGGTGAACTGGGATGGCAGCCCACGCGACCTGATCGCGCCGATGTTGGCTGCCGGTAAGTTGCCGAACCTCCAGCAGATGCAAGCCACTGGCGTCGTCGCCGATCATGCCGAAACGGTGCGCCCGTCGCTGACCGCGGCTAGCTTCGCCTCGCTGTGGACCGGCACCGTGCCGGCGCGACACGGAATTACCGGAAACACGATCCCGCGGCCCAGAGGCTCGGTTGCCGGTGGCGTCACCGGGTTCTCGGCAGAGTTCCTCGTAGCAGAGCCGATCTGGACGGCGTTGGCGCGCCAGGGAGCCACGGCGGTCGCGATCGACGCCACGCAGACCTATCCGTTGGCCATCTACGCCGAGGGCGGCCGGTTTGGCGGCACCGCGAATCAACCGCACCCTGGCCGCCAGCGCCTGGTCAACGGTTATGCCTACCGCATCCTCTCTGGATCGACCATGCCTCTCGACAGCGAGCCGCTGAGCCTGGCCGAGGTCGCGGCGCTGGCGCCCGCCGCGGTGCGCGGCGGCGAGCTGCAACCGCACGGCTGGCGTTGGCCGCTACGACCCGACGGCAGCAACCCCGGCGATTGGAACGGCCCTGATCATCTGCTGATGTGGCGCTTTGACGACCCCGAGATCGTCGGCACTGGCCACGACGCTCTGGCGCTCCAGGTGCCCACCGGCGATCCGGGGCGACGCGAGCTCGTACGCCTCGCGGTCGCAGCCGCCAACCCGGCGGCCATCAAGACGGGTCGCAAAGCCGGACCGATTCCTCCCGAATTCACCACCGTCACCCTCAACGACCAAGATGGCCCACTCGAGGTCTACGTGCGTTGCTGGAACATCCACGGTGACGGCCGCTCGCGTGCTGCGGCCACCGAGCCCCCACTTTGCTACCGCCCGGTATCCGCCCGCAACACAACCGCCGACGCCGATCTGGCCGGCAGGCTCTCGGAGACTGCGCCGGGCTTTGTGGGCAACGGCGGCTCGGGAGAATACGTGCGTGGTGCTTTCGGCGAGACCTTGGCGGGTGGTGGCGACGGCACCGCCGAGGCACGCTATCTGGAGACCGTGGCGCTGACGATCGCCAACCAAACGGCGCGCGCGGTTGCCCTCGCCTCGCAGAACGACTACGACCTCCTGATCGGCTACCTCCCCTACCCGGACGAAGCGGTTCACACCTGGTGGGGAGTGGTGTCGAAACGCAGCGCGGCCTACGACGCTGCCCTCGCCGAGCGTGTACGGCCCCACCTCGAGCAGGTGGTGATCTGGGTTGATCGTTTTCTGGGCGCTCTGCGTGACGCCGCCGGAAAGGACGTCACGACGTTCCTGACGAGCGACCACGGGCACGCGGCTGTTAGCCGTGCCTTCCGGCCCAACCGCGTCCTCGAGGCGGCAGGGCTGCTGGGCACAGCACCCGCCGGCAACCGTCGGCGTCTCGATTTGACACGCACGCAGGTTGTCTACCACCACGGCAACGGCGGCTACCTGCTGATCAACGGTGTCGACCGCGACCAGGGAATCGTGCCGCCCAGCGAGCGCCAAGCCGTCAGCGACGCCGCGATCAGCGCGCTCCTGGCCGCACGCGACCCCGAAACCGGTGCGCAAATCGTCACCGCTATCGCGTGTGCCACCGAGGAGCCCGAGCTGGCGGGACCGAACGCTGGCGATCTGTATCTGGACGTGTTGCCGCAGTACGAGCTGCGCGCCGATCTCGAAGGACCGGTTGCGGGTTCGTACCGGCCGATGGGCGCGCACCGTTTCGACCCCAAGCGACCCGACATCCACACCATCTTCGCCGCGGCGGGGCCCGGAATTCGGTCGGGAGTCGAAATCGGTCGTGTGCGCAACATCGATGTTGCAGCAACCATCACCCAGCTCCTGGGCCTGCGGGCGCCGCTCCAAAGCAGCGGCGAGCCGATAACGACGATCTACGCCGATTCGGAGCCAGAAGCCGAGCGCCGCTGATGGCTCCCTAGAGATCGTGGACCCACGCCAGCCGCACGGATGAGGCAAGCTTGGTGGCCGGCCGTCGGCCACGAGATGCACCCGGCCGCACGCTCCCGGCGCCGTAACTCAGTTCGCCACGTTCCAACTCAATCAGGACTCCCGATGGACGCTACAGAACCCACCCCGAGCTGCTGCCGTTGCGGCAACGAGCGCGCGCCCATCGAGGCGCGGATCCCATTCCGCGAGCCTCTCAAATCTGAGGTACAGGCCGTCGTCTGCGCCGCCTGCTGGAAGGAATGGCTCGACATGCAGATCAAGGTGATCAACGAGCTCGCTCTCAACCTCGGCGACCCGCGCAGCCACGACATCATCGAGTCGCACGCGCGGCAATTCTTTGAGCTAGCAGAACCTGATGCCGCCACCGACGCTCAGCTTGACCTTTCGAAGGTCGGCGATGAGCCACCCAACGGCGACATTCCCGCCTCGGATTGAGCTGCCGAGAAGATTCGGCAAACCTAAAACCGCCGCCCTCCGCGGTGGGTATGGCGGGGCTCAGTCACCCGTCAGCCGGCGATGTTCGTCGGGCGTGTCGGCATCGCGCAAGATCCACGGGTCGTCGACCGTGACTTCAGCCAGCTCTTCGGAATAAGCGCGCACCACAGCACGCGGGCCCTCCTCGGCTCGCGCCTCGAGCAGCGCGACCCACAACTCGCGACCGAAGAGCACGGGGTGGCCTCGCCTCCCCTCGTACGTCGGCAGCACAACAGCGGCTCGCGTACCCGCCCGCATGGCGAGAAGCGCCTCAACGGTCCGCCGCGACAGCCTCGGCACGTCAACCAGCGCCATGCACAGCCCGTCCCACCGGCGGCCCGACAAAACGCCAGGCTCCACCGGCTCGCTGGCCGACTCAACAGCCGATTCGAGCCCCGACTCGATGAACGTGTCGGCGGGCGATTCGGCGGCTATCAGATCGCGGATACCGGCCTGCAGGCTGCTCAACATGCCCTGTCGCCAGTCGGGGTTCAGCACCTCGACGGCACCCGTGGGCAGATGTTGCCGGATCTCGGCGGCGTGGGCGCCGACCACCACCCGCGGCCGCGCAATGCCGGCGCGTTGAAACGTGCCGACAACACGACTCAGATAGGTATCGTCGTCGATTCGCAGCAGGGCTTTCGGCGACCCCATGCGCGATGAAGCACCGGCTGCCAGGACCACGCCGGCGATCGCGGCCGCGCGATCGCCGTCAGACACCTCGGCGCGCGGCAATCATCTCGCCGACCACCGCCACCGCGATCTCCTCAGGCGTGTCAGCGCCGATCGACAGCCCCATCGGCGAGCGCAGGGCGGCGAGATCTTCGTCGCAGTACCCCTCTGCCTTCAGTGTCTTCAAGAACATCAAACGCTTCCGCCGGCTGCCGATCATCCCCAGATAGGCAGGCGCTCCACCGGTGCCAGCCGCCGCGAGCACCTGCCGGAGGACCGTAAGATCGTGCTCGTGGCCGCGGGTCACAATCACGAGGTAGTCACGCTGCCCACCGCCCAGAACCCCGCCGCTCGGCAGACTGGAAGGTCTGGGGCAGTCGGCATCATCGTAAGAGCCGGAAGGACCGGGAGAACCCGAAGGACCGGAGGGACCGGCAAGTTCGCACAGGTCGGCGAAGTCGACCACGGCCACCTCGTCCGCCTCCGGCACCAGCTCAGGATCGGCAAACGCCGGCCGGTCGTCGAGCACCACGGTCCGGAAGCCAGCGAAACCGGCAATGCGGGCAATGGCGCGCCCGCAGTGTCCGGCGCCGAAAATCACCGCTCTCGGCTCCGTCAACAGCGGCTCGACGAAGTAGCGCGCGCCGGCGATCGCATTATCGGCAGCGACCAGCCCGCTACCGGTGCCGCGAGTCGAGCCCGACGACACGCGGCCGGGCGTCGGCCAGTGCCTGACGCCCGGCCGCGGCCAGCCGCGAGGCCGCACCGTCTGGATCGATCCCTGATCCGGCGCGTGATTCGATGGCGGTACCTGCCACCGGCTCGTTCGTCTTTGGCGTCAGCAACAACCGGTGCCCGCCCCGTGGATATCCCTGCCCGGGGAGCAGCGTGGCCAGCGCCACGTTTTCGCCCCTCGCCAGCCGGTTCCGCAGGTCGGCAAAAAGGCCCGTGGTTGCGGCATCGGGCACCAGCAACTCCGTAAGGATGCTCACGGTGCCGCCGCAGACGTGACCCTGCAACCCCTCCTCGACTTCGGTCAGGCTGAAGGTATCGATCGCTGCGCTCGTCCCGGTTGATGCTGCGAGGAGGCGGCGCGCACGCGCGTAGATCTCCGCCTCGAGGCACCCACCGCCCACTGTCCCACCCGTCGAGCCATCCGCGCTGACGAGCATTCGTGCGGTGGTCGCCATCGGCAGCGATCCGCGTCGCTCGATCACCACGGCGAGCGCCAGCGAACGCTGCTGTTCGAGCTCAGCGACGATCGTCTCGAGATGCTCCTGCATGGAAGTCAGGCTGCAAGGCGGGTCGGAGAGGAAGCCGACGACGGACCCGGCGTGAGTGGCCCTGGACAAGGCCCAGAAAATGAGGCGGTTGAGGCCGCAGGAACGCCCGGAATCGACACTTCAGACGAGGATACAACGGAGTGTAGCACGGTGTTAGGGAGGCTTGACCGAGCTCTGAGAATCCCCATATGATGGCCGCTGCAGACTCGTGCATTCCCTCTAGATCGTTGGAAACATTAGAGATGTCAGTTCCGCGTCGAGCTCGAACCGGTGGAGTTCTGGAGCAGATGACGTTGACGGAGCTGGTGGACATCTGGGTCGAAGGCGAGATCAAGCGTCGCTTCGCGGAGATCGATTTGTTCCACGCCGATATCGTGGCCGGATCGCGGGAGCTCGGCAGCCTCGAGGTCTTGCCGCTGCGCGGCGGTGTGCACGAAAAGGCTCGCAGCGTGGAGGTCCTCGTGGAGGTGCGCGACCGGCTCCAGCGCCGGAGTCGGATCGGCGCCTGGGAAGAGGCCAAGCGCGACGCTCGCGACGATGACGCGTTCCATCGCGCCTACGCGAAGGCGACCGCCCACGCAGTGGTGCAGCTGCTACCGGCGTCGGTGTGGCGCCGCTGGACGAGCGCGACGCTAGGTCTGTAGGACAACCTGGCACCCGGAGGGCGGGAACCCTCGGAAAAACTGGCAGTGCCGGGGGAGGGACTCGAACCCTCACGGGCGTTAGCCCACATGGTCCTTAACCATGCGTGTCTGCCAATTCCACCACCTCGGCGCGAGGCGTAAGGCTAGTCGATCAAGATGCCGCGCGAAAGCCTTTGGCGGGGCGATCCCGGCGCTGATCCGCTGTCGGCTGAGCCGCGAGCTGTCGAGCCTGCTCGCCAACCCTGGTATCCAGCGATCGGGTGGCCGGACGGTCGACTAGTCGCCGCCGCTCCCCTGCCCCTCGCCGGAAGAGCCTGGGCTCGGATCGCCCTCTGAGCCCTCGCCAGACTCCGCGGACGTGGCCTCGCCTTCGCCCTCCTATGCTTCGGCGCCGGCAGACTCGTCAACCTCACCAGCGGCGTCTCCAGACGTCTCGTCGGCGGGATCGGCGTCGGTGGCCGCAGCACCTGCCGCCGGCGGCGGGCCCTCGATCCCCTCGATGATCGACGTCTCGCGGCGACCGAAGAGACCCAGCGACAGTGACGTCAGCATGAAGATGATCGCCGCACCGGTGGTGGCCTTCTGCAGCAGAGTCGCCGTGCCCCGCATGCCGAGCGCCGTCTGGCTACCACCGCCGCCAAACGCTCCGGCGAGGTCGGCTGCCTGTGCCGACTGCAGCAGGACAACAAAAATCAGGAACAAGCAAACGAAGACGTGCAGGCTAGCGAGCAGGAAGGTCATCGGAGGATCTCTGTTCTGAGCAGCCGTGGAAGCGCTCTTGCGCTCCCTGACGTACGAATGGCGGCCGAACCAGCCTGGCCGCCGATCCCGATCAGTGTACCATCGCGGCCGCTACGCCAGCGCTCGCACGATACCGACAAAAGAATCGGCGTCGAGGCTCGCACCGCCGACCAGAGCGCCATCGATATCGGGCTGGCTCATCAGCTCCTTGGCGTTGCTCGGCTTCACGCTACCGCCGTACTGGATGCGGATGGCATCGGCAACCCGCGCGCCCAGCTGCTCGCCCAGCAGGCCCCGGATCATCGCGTGGACCTCTTGCGCCTGCTCCGGTGTGGCCGTCAACCCCGTGCCAATGGCCCAGACAGGCTCGTACGCCAACACGAGATGCGAGCTGCGCTCCGAGGGCAGCCCCTCGAGAGCGCCCCGCACCTGCGCCGCGACAACGTCGGTAGTCTGACCCGCCTTGCGTTGGGCTTCCGACTCGCCCACACACAGGGTGACACGCAGGTCGTGTGCCAGAGCCGCGCGCAACTTGCGGCAGACGTCGACATCGGTCTCGCCGAAGATCGCCCGCCGCTCAGAATGCCCCAGGAGCACGGCATCGGCCCCGATGTCGGTAAGCATCACGGGCGATACCTCGCCGGTGAAAGCACCGCTGTCTTCGGCGTGCATGTTCTGCGCCCAAAGCTCGATCGAGCTGCCGGCGAGAGCCGCGGCCGCGGCCCCGAGCGCGGTGAAGGGCGGTGCAATGGCGACGTCAACTCCTCGAGACCCGTCTCCATCCAGCCTGTCGCGGAGCTCGGCGATCAGTGTGCGCGTGGCAGCAACCGTCTTGTGCATCTTCCAGTTGCCCGCAATCAGCAAGGTTCGCGAAGCCATGGTCGTCATCGGGTTTGAGTTGTCGGGTTGAAGAATTTGCCCTCAGCCACGATCGCTGAGAACCGACACGCCGGGGAGAATAGCGCCTCCCAGGAGCTCGAGCACCGCTCCGCCGCCGGTGGAAATGTGCGAGACCTGGTGGGTGATCCCTGTCATCGACGCGGCCGCGGCGGTGTCGCCGCCGCCGAGCACAGTGAATGCCTCCGACCCCAGATCGGCAATCGCGGCTGCTACAGTGCGGGTGCCGCCCGCGAACGCCTCGGTCTCGAAAACACCCATCGGACCGTTCCACACCACCGTGCGCGCACCCACCAGGGCTGCGCCGAACCGCTCTCGGCTTTCGGGGCCGATGTCGAGCGCCATCTCTTCGGCACCAACGTGCTCGGTGATGCGAGCCTCGTCACCACGGTCGCGCGATGATGCAACAACAAAGTCGTGCGGCAGCACCAACTCGACACCCGAGTCGCGGGCGCGCTCGACAATCTCGGCGGCTCCGCTGATCGACTCTTCTGGCGCGTACGAGCCGCCCAGATCGCGCCCCTCGGCCACCAGGAAGGCGTTGGCCATCGCGCCGCCGATCACGATCCGATCGACCAGAGGCAGCAGATTGCCCACTAAACCGACCTTGTCGGTGACCTTGGCACCGCCAAGCACGAGAACGAACGGTGCCGTGGGCTGAACGAGCACGCGGCTCAGTGTCGTCACCTCGCGATAGAGAAGATCGCCCACCGCAGCAACCTCGCAGCGCTCGGGCACGCCGGCAATCGATGCGTGGGCACGATGCGAAGCACCGAAGGCGTCGTTGACGTAGATCGGAGCGTGCGCAGCGAGCGCGGCGGCGAACTCGTTGTCGTTGGCGGTCTCGCCCGGGTGGAACCGCAGATTCTCGAGCAGCAACACGTCGCCGTCCGAGAGCCGTTCGATCGCCCGACCTACACCATCGCCGATGCACTCCTCGACCGCTACCACGGACGCCTGCAGACGCCGCGACAAGGCCACCGCCACGGGCGCCATCGACAGCTCCGGGCGCCGACGGCCGCCTGGGCGACCACGGTGCGACATCAGCACAACGCGAGCGCCACCGCGCAGCAGGTGACGCAGTGTCGGCAACGTCCCCTCGATACGCGTCGCGTCGGTGACTTCGCCGTCCTCGACCGGGACGTTGAGATCGGCGCGCACCAAAACCGGCTGCCCGCCAACGTTCAGATCCTGCAGCCGAACCTTGCCGCGCAACACCGCCGCCGTTGGCGCGCTGCGACCTTCAACCGCACCGAGCGCGCGTGTCTCGGGCTCGGGCTGCCCGTCGACCATTCGCTTATGACCGCGAGCCGACGAACTCGGCCAGATCCTTCACCCGAGTCGAGTAGCCCATCTCGTTGTCGTACCACGACATCAGTTGCACGAGATCGCCATCGACCACACGGGTAAACTCGGCATCGAGAACCGACGAGAAGGGACACCCCACGTAGTCAACCGACACCAAGGGCTCGTCGGAAACGTGGAGCACGTTCTGCTGCGCACCAGCGGCGGCTGCGCGCATGAAGTCGTTGACTTCCTCGGGGCTGGTGGTGCGCCCGACCTTGGCCACCAGATCGACCACCGAAACGTCCGGGGTGGGAACGCGAATCGAGAATCCGTCGAGCTTGCCCAGCAGTTCCGGCAGCACCAGCCCAACGGCTTTGGCGGCGCCAGTGGTGGTCGGAATCATCGACAGTGCCGCCGCGCGCGCCCGGCGTAGGTCTTTGTGCGGCAAATCGAGAATCTGCTGACCGTTGGTGTAGGCGTGGATCGTCGTCATCCAGCCTTTCTCGATGCCAACGTTGTCGTTGAGCACCTTGGCTATCGGTGCCAGGCAATTGGTCGTGCAGGATGCATTCGAGATGATGTGGTGGTTGTCGGCGTCGTAAGTCTCTTGATTGACACCGAGGCAAATGGTGACGTCCGGCTCCACCGCGGGAGCAGAGATGATCACCTTCTTGGCGCCTGCCGCGAGGTGCTTGCCAGCCGCCTCACGAGTGCGAAACAGGCCGGTCGACTCCACAACAATGTCGACCCCCAGATCCCCCCACGGCAAGCCGGCGGGATCGCGCTCGGACAGCACTCGAATCGAGTCGTCGTCGATGCGTAGGAAATCCCCATCGACCTTCACTTCGCCTTGGTACCGGCCGTGTACCGAGTCGTAGCGCAGCAGGTGCGCGAGCGTCTCAGGGTCGGTGAGATCGTTGATGGCCACAAAGTCGATGTCGGCGTTGTCGCGCTTTGCCGCGCGAACCACGTTGCGGCCGATACGTCCAAAGCCGTTGATGGCGACGCGAACGGACATGGGAGCCTCCTTCAGGAACGGTCGAAGATCGGATCGCTTCGGCTTCGGGGACCAGCGAGGGCAGTGGCACTCGGTCCGCGAGCGCCCGACCGCCCACGTGGGCTTCGGTCGGGAAACGGTGCGGGCGGAACGAATGGCGTGAGGCGCCCCTTGCATCGGAGCAACCCATCGATCGTTGGCCGGATTATCCGAGCGGCCGCGCGACGTGTCAAACGCCCTCGGTTCTGCCTGTTCTCGAGTGGGCCTCTCGAGCTGAATTAGATACGAATGGTCAATTTTTAATTTGTATGATCTTAAAAGCATATTATTGCTCAGTAAAACACACTAAAAAAGAGTTGAGGCCGCGTTTTTCCTCTTGACCCAGGGCAACGAGCGGCTAAAATTCAAGGATCTACGCAGGCTTGGATAGTGGGTACTCACCAAGCCTCGCCTGGCCCGAGCTCCCCCCGCGGCCAGGAGCAAGATGGGACAACCGGGGGGCTGTCCCGCAACGCGATGCCCACTCCCGCAGAAAGCGCTAGCAGCACTTTCTCTACATACGGCTCGGGAGTGTGCGTACGCCGCGGGCTGGAGAAGAGATCGATGGGCAACAAGTTGCAGTGGGTTGCACTTGGCCTCGTCTGTTTGAACCTGGTGTTACTTCAGGCCGTTCGTGACTACGACACGGCCCTCGTGCGGCACGACGCCGAGACTGCCGCGTACCGTTCCAGGATTGCGCTCCTCAAGGCGGATGCCGAAGCCGCGCGCGTCGAGATCGCCGTATTGCGCGTGCTGGATCACTATCGCCTCGATGTCGCTCCCAACAAGAAGCGCGCCGTTGCCGACACCATCATCGAGGCTGCGCAGCGGTACGACCTGGCGCCGGAGCTCATCCTGAGCATCATCTTTACCGAGAGCCGCTTCATCGTCGATGCCGAATCGGGTATGGGCGCCGTTGGCCTCATGCAGCTGATGCCGGCAACGGCTTCGGCGCTGGCCGAAGAGCTCGATATTGAGTGGCGCGGAGCCGAGCTGCTCACCGATCCGCAGATCAACATTCTGCTCGGGAGCTTCTATCTGCGGAAGCTGATCCATCGCTTCGACGATCTTGACGTCGCACTCGCCGCCTACAACGTGGGCCCCACGCGCCTCACCGAGCTCGTCGAGGAACGCGGCTGGGTGCCCCGCATCTACCGCCGGCAGGTACTGCAGGTCGCCGATTCGATTCGCACGCGGTACTTCTAGCGACCTCTGGTTATCGCCAGGGTGCCAGGCCCGTTCGACGAATCTCCGCAAACAAGTAGCCAAGTAGACGAGCGGTGGACCTCGCCGTACTCGAACGCCTGACCGTCGAACTGAGCGACCTGATCGTCGGTCGGCGCATCGATCAGGTGTACGCGCTGCCGCGGCATCACGTGGTCGTGGTCCTCGACGGCGATGCCGCGACGCCGCGGCGGCTGTGGTTTTCAGCCAACGCCGAACAACCCCACTTGTATCTACGGCACGCCGGACATCGCACATTGCCGCAGCCACCGGCGTTTGCAATGGCCACGCGCAAGCTGGCGCGCGGCCGACGGATCAACCGCCTCGCTCTCCTCGATGGCGATCGCATCGTCGAGCTCGGTTGGGGCGGCAGCCAACCTGGTCGCCTGCTGTTCGAGCTCATGCCGCGGCGTGCAAGCGCCTATCTCGTTGACGGCGACGACCAGGTACGGGCGGTGTGGAATCCGCGCGGCGGACGTCCTTCTCCTGGCAGACCGTACGAGCCTCCTGAGCGCTCGCAGCGCGCTCCTCTCGAGGTCATCACGCCCGCTGGGCTCGCCAGGATCGCGATGCTGCACAACGAGCGTGACCGCCTGCGCGCGCTCATATCGGGAATCGACGGCATGACGCCGCTTCTGGCCCGCGAGGCACTCGCGATGTCGGCAACGGGTGCGCCTCTGGGTTCCGCGCTCACGGCAGTGTTGCAGCGTCGCCACGACGCCCCAACGTCGGCGTTCATCTACCTGCCGGACGACTGCAGCGGGCTCGCCGATCTGCACACACGGCAAGCTGCCAGTTCGTTGGCGCTCGCACCGTTCGAGCTCCTCCACCGCGACTCGTCGTGTTGCCTGCCCTACCCGTCGCTGGTCGCGGCGGCGGAGGCGTTCTACGTCGGGCTCGCGCGCGTGCGATCGCTGGGCGCCGCGCGTACGCGGCTCGGCGCCGCTTTGCGTGCTGAGCTGGCTCGCCTGAAGCGAGCCGGCGGCCGCCTGGCGCGCAATATGCCGGACGACGATGAGGCAACTCGACTACGTCAGCGGGGAGATCTTCTGCTTGCCTACCAGCACATAGAGACGGTGGCGAGCAGGGACGCCGTGATTGTCCCGAACGATTACGAACAAGGTAATAGCAACGCCGTCGGCGGCGGGTCGGGCGCCACCACGCCCACTCTGACGATCGTAATCGACCCCGCTCTCAGCCGCATCAAGAACGCCCAACGCTACTACCGACGGGCACAGCGATCGGAGCGCAAGCTGCGCCAGAACACCGAGCGTTTGCGAGAGATCAACAAGCGGCTCGAGCACATCAGCGCACTACAGACAGAGACCCAGGAGGTCGTCGAGCCTGCCGCGTTCGGATCCCTCGTAGCCCGTGTGCGCAGATCGAGCGACCGACTGCGCCGTATGGCGCTCACCGCGGAAGATCTGTTCGACCCCGAGCTACCGGCCGCGGTGACATCGGAGCGATCGACACCGCCAACCATCGTCGAGCCTACGGAAGTCGAGCCAGATTCCGACTCGCCAGAAGGCGAGCGCGATCGAGAGTCCCCGGCATCTGTACGAACACGCGACCTGCCCGGAATTCGCTCCTTTCGATCTTCTGACGGCCTCGAGATTCTGGTCGGCCGCTCAGCCAAGGGCAACGATCAATTGACGCATCGCGTGGCACGACGCGATGACTGGTGGCTGCACTCGCACGGACCCGGATCCCACGTGGTGGTGCGGAACCTCGAGCGGCTCGACGCCGACGCGATCCCCACCGACACGCTGCATGAGGCGGCCGGCTTGGCGGCGTTCTTCAGCCGCGAGCGTGGATCGACTCGCGTCGAAGTGCATTGGACGCAAGTCCGCCACGTCGCACGACCCCGAGGGGCGAGCCCGGGGCTGGTGACACTGAGCCGCCACCAGACACTCCGTGTGGCACCGCTGTCGCCGGATCTGCTGCCGCAGGAATCGGTCGATTCTCTCGAATCGGTCCAATCCATCGAGCAGAACGAGTCTGCTGGGCCTGTTGGCTCCTTCAGAAAACCCGCAGCCGTCGAGACCAGCGAAGACGACTAGATGTGAGTTCTAGGTAGGTTGTTCACGAACTCACCCCTGAGAGCCGAGCGATCGGCGGTGTCATGCCGATGCCGGCGTGGGGACGGTGACGATTGTAGTGGTTGAGCCAGGGCCGTAGAGCTCGAGTACGTCGAGCTGAGGTCTGGTAGCAGGTGCCGTAGGCCCACTGCTCCTTGAGTGTGCGGATGAAGCGTTCGGCTTTGCCGTTGGTTCTGGGGGTGTAGGGCCGGGTGTAAATGTGCCGGATCTCGAGTTGATGGCATAGGCGATTGAAGCGCTTCGAGACGTAGCCAGGCCCGTTGTCTGTCATCACTCGGCGCACCGCTACTCCCATCGAAGCGAAGTGCTCGACGGCTCGCTGCAGGAACGCTGTGCAGGTGTGTTGGTCTTCGGCGGGCAGCACTTCGACGTACGCCACCCGAGAGTGATCGTCGATAGCGACGTGGGCGTTCTCCCAGCCGACGCCGTAGGCCCGCTTGGAGCGGTCGCCGTGGATGCGGTGTCCAGGTCGCCGGATACGGGCCAGTTTCTTCGTATCCAGGTGCAGTAGGTCACCGGGGTGCTCGTACTCGTAGCGAACGATCTCGGGCTTGGGCTCGAGCGCATCAAGCTTGGCGAGTCCGAGCCGCTTCAGCCACGCCGAGACGGTCGAGCGCGGCACAGCCAACCTTCGGCTGATCTGCCAGGCCGTCAGTCGCCGCCGACGTAGCTTGTCGATCTGCCTCACAACTCCAGCGCTTGTTGCGTGCGGACAGCACGTCGGCCGGCTTGATCGATCGAGCAGCCCGGCCTCACCTTCTCGCTCGTATCTATCCAGCCAGAGGAAGACGTCCTGCGACAAATCGACCGCGTCCTCGTATTGCCCCATCATCCGATACACATAGTTCACAATTGGCCCCTGATAGCGCCCAACCAACTCGGCGTACCGGTGCTGCTTGCCTGCGAGCACCTCGGCGACGATCTCTTGGTCGGACACGCTCATCTGTTCCGCACAACGCCTCTTAGTACGTCCGCAAAGCCGAGAAAGTTTCGGCCACACCGCAGCGCAAAACGGCCGGAATCGGCGCCCGCGAACGTGATCGGGAGCGGCGCCGGCGAGCGGCCCCGATGCTACCATCCACACCCATGGGTAGCGTCGAGGACAATCTCCGGGTGGTCGGCCAGAGGATCGCCGCTGCGGCCAGGCGCAGCGGTCGCGAGCCGAGCTCCATCGCTCTTTTGGCAGTCTCGAAAACGATGCCGGCCAAGGACGTCACCGAGGCATTCGACGCTGGCGCCCGCCTGTTCGGAGAGAGCCGTGTGCAGGAGGCTGCGCGCAAGCTGGAGGAGCTCGAGGATCGACTCCAAGGTCCCACTGAGGACGACCGCGCGACCTGGCACCTCATCGGCCGCCTGCAAAGCAACAAGGCTCGCCTGGCCGCCGCAGTATTCGACGCGGTTCAATCCATCGACCGTCCGCAGGTCGTCGAACGTCTGGACAGCGCCGCGGCGAGCCTCGGCCGGCGGCTCGACGCTTACGTGCAGGTAGAATTCGAGCGCGAAGGGGCGAGCCACGAGCAGATCAGCCGCCGCACCGCCGAGTTATGCCGACTCTGCGACGAGGCCGGGGCACTGCAGCTACGCGGCCTCATGACACTGCCTCCCTACTCGCCCGAGCCGGAGGCAACACGCTCGTATTTCGTGCGTTTGCGCGAGCTCGCCGAGCGCACCGCCGAGACCACCGGGGCGGCCCTACCCGAGCTGTCGATGGGGATGACAAACGACTATGAGGTCGCGATCGAAGAGGGCGCGACGATCGTACGCGTCGGCACCGCGCTGTTCGGGCGCCGCGATTAACCCAACGAACCCGAGAGATCTAGCGATATGTTCGTACTGCGTAATCTGATGCTGGCCACCGCCGATGTGCTCGACATGGCCTTGGGCCTTTTCACCTTCGTCATCGTGGCGCGTGCGCTGATCTCCTGGGTCTCACCCGATCCGTTCAACCCGATCGTGCAGTTTCTGTACAAGGTCACCGAGCCGCTGCTCGCGCCGGTTCGGCGCCGGATTCCCATGGGCGGGTTTGACCTATCGCCGATCGTCGTGATCTTCGCGATCGTCTTCCTGCGCCGCGCCCTGGTTGCCTCGATCCGGCAGGTGGCGCTGGGTCTCTAGATCGCCAGCGAACCTGGCTAGAAGGACGGGCCTTCGTAGTCTGCTTCGAAGTTCCAGTCGTACCGATACCCGAGCGCGAACTCGACGGTCATCGTGTAGTCCACAGTGATATGCACGTAGCCACGCCGCCGGATGATATTGATGTCCCGTTCTTTGATCGGTACGCCGAGCTCCTGGGATCGCGTGAAGATCGTGCGGCGGACCTCCTGATCGGTCACGCGACGCCGCCCCGAGCCCAGCAAAACCACCTGTTCGCGCACCTCGTCGTCGAACTGATAGGCAGCAGCGCGCACCGGTATCACCGTCATCGCCAGATAGACCATCGTCCCCATGACTGCCAGCCCCAACAGCCCCTGGAACGACGCCTTTCCCGACTCGTCAGAGCTGCCGCTCCACGCTGATTTGGCGAGCGAGCGCCAGGCCGACGCGCTGAGCCCCGCCCGGCTCGTCGCTTTCAGTTTCCTCCCCATGCGACTTCCCCCTGTTCGCGCGACCGGGCAGATCGCGCGGTCGCGCAGATCCGGATCGCTCCCCACTTCTGAATCGCTAGTGAATGATGTGGAACGTCCGGTTCCATCGCGTTTGCGTGAAGAAGTCCGGCACCGCTTGGCCGAGCCTCGCCAGCCGTTCCGTCAGGCCGCTCACAAAAAAGGTTCTCGTGGGCGCCTCGAATGACCAGTAGACGAGGATCGCCCTCCCCTTGACGAGCTCGCGCGGAACCGTCCCCCAGTAGCGCGAGTCGCGGCTGTTATCGCGATTGTCGCCCAGACAGTAGTAGTTGTCCTCGGGCACCCACAGCGGCGCGAACCGCCCCCGACGGCGCTTATTCGTGTAGTGCGCGTAGGGCTCGTCGACCGGCTCGTCGTTGACGTACACGATGCCGTTGCGCATCTCGACCTTGTCGCCGCCCACCGCGACCACCCGCTTGATGAAGTCTTTGTCGGGCTCCTGCGGCGCGCGGAAGACGATCACGTCACCGCGGTTGATATCGGCCGTTGGCACCAGCAGACCGCCGTCGCCCGAGCCGGTCGGGCCGTACACGAACTTGTTGACGATGATGTGGTCGCCGACAAGAAGGTTCGGTTCCATCGACCCGGTCGGGATCTTGAAGGCTTGGAACACGAACGTACGGATGAAAAGCGCAAGGATCGCCGCGATCAGGATCGATTCGAGGTATTCCCGGAAGGTCGACTTATGCATGGAAGCCATCGATAAAGGCAGGACAACAAAGGCAGGACAACTGTGGACACTGCGGACATGGTAAGCCGATTCTAGCAGGGCGCCTACGGCCGAAAGGAGACGAATCGGCGGATCGCGGACAAGCGCGGCACGTGCTGGCTGGAGTTGTCTCCTCATGCGCGGCGGGGCCGGTGGCCGACCATGCCGCCGGTCTTCGGGTCAGAGGGGCCAGGAAGCTCGCGCCTCGGCGTCACGGCTGTCGCTCTCGCCACGCGATAGCCGGGCGTGCCCTTGCCCGGCAATCATGGCCGCATTATCGGTTGACAACTCGGGCGACGAGCGCATGAGCGGCAGTCCACGGTCGGTGGCCAAGTGTTGCATGCGACGACGCAGCAACGAGTTTGCCGCCACGCCGCCCGCCAGGACCAGACCCCGTGGCGAAGAGCCTTCCACGCCGTCCTGGCCGCCATCATGCCTGCCGCGGTATGAGTCGAGCGCGTACGCCGTCGTTTCGACCAAGCTCTCGACCGCGGCGGCTTGGAACGAAGCGGCCAAATCGGCGATCACCTGCCCAGGATGAGTCTGGCCGGATGCGCAGGCCTGATCCGAGCGTGCCCCAACCGGCTCCGGATCTACCGCCGGTGCCGCCTCGAGCGATGTTTCGCTGCGGTCAGTCGGACCGGCTTGCCGGCCACGGCGCGACTTGCGGGGCACGCGAGGCGCCTCCACCAGACACCCGCGCTCAATCGCCAGGCGCCGCACCGCCGTCTTGAGTCCCGAGAACGAGAACTCCACCCCCAACCGCGGCCGCGGCAGGGCGAAGGCGGTCGGATCGCCGCGCTCGGCCAACGCGTCGATCGCCGGCCCGCCCGGATACCCCAGGCCGAGCATCTTCGCCACCTTGTCGAACGCTTCGCCAACCGCATCATCGCGGGTCTGGCCGAGCAGTCGATACTTCGGCGAGGCATCGGTCCAGACTTCATGGAGGGCCGTATGACCTCCGGAAACGACCAGCGCCAACAACGGATCGGGCAGTCCGATTTCGGGCGCCGCACCGTCAGCGAGGAGTGGCATCAGCGCAGCGTGAATATGCGCCGCGAGGTGGTGAACGCCAACATAGGGCAAGCCTCGAGCGCCCGCCCAAGCCTTGCCGTAGCACCAGCCGCAAAGTAGCGCCCCGATCAAGCCGGGACCCCGCGTGACCGCCACCGCCTCGATGTCGTCGGCCGTGACCGCGGCTTGCTCGAGCGCACGCGCAACGACCAGTGGCAGCAGCTCGATGTGACGCCGCGCCGCGATCTCCGGCACCACGCCGCCGTACTCGCGATGCTCGAGCTGCGTGTGGACGACGCTGCTCAGCACCCGCGAACCGCCCGCTACCACCGCGGCTGCGGTGTCGTCGCACGAGGTCTCGATGCCGAGAACGAGCACGGTCGACTAGCTGGCAGCTTCGCGTTGCTCTGTGCGTGCCGCCGACGCATCGCAACAGGCGCGCAGACTCTCGGTGTAGGGCGCCCGCGCCACGCCTTCCTCGGTGACGATTGCATCGACAAGCTTTGCAGGGGTGATGTCGAACGCCGGGTAGAGAGCCGGCACGCCCACGGGTGCGATGCGCTTGCCGTCGATCACCACGACCTCCTCGCCCGAGCGTTCCTCGATTGGAATGTCCGCGCCGGAGACGGCGGCGAGATCGACGGTGCTCGTGGGAGCAGCGACATAGAACGGAATGCCGTGCTCGCGCGCCAGCACGGCAACTGTGTACGTGCCGATCTTGTTGGCGACGTCGCCGTTGGCCGCGATTCGGTCGGAGCCCACCACGACCAGATCGACGTCGCCACGGCTCATCAAGTGGCCGGCCATGTTGTCGGTGATCACCGTGCAGGGGATGCCGTCGCGCTGCATCTCCCAAGCCGTCAGCCGAGCCCCCTGCAGGAACGGACGCGTCTCATCGGCCATCACGCTGACCTTCTTGCCTTCCTCGACCGCGGCGCGCACAACGCCGAGCGCCGTCCCGTAGCCGGCCGTGGCGAGAGCTCCAGCGTTGCAGTGCGTCAGCACGCAGGCCTCGGCCGGCACCAGAACCGACCCATGCCTGCCCATTGTGCGATTCATTTCGATGTCTTCGGCATGCATGAAGCGCGCCTCCTTTTCCATACGCGCGCACACCGCCGGAATACCTTCGTCGAGATGTCGCTCCACCAACCGCCGGAGCCGACGCACCGCCCAAGCCAAATTCACGGCAGTCGGCCGCGCCGCCTCCATGCTCACGCAGGCAGCGTCGAAAGCCGTCGTGAAACCCGACACGTCCAGGGGCATCTTGCGCACAGCTTGCGCCAGCCCCATCGCCGCGGTGACGCCGATCGCCGGCGCGCCACGCACGACGAGATCCCGAATCGCCGCGATGACCTCGTCGAGCTCGTGGAGCTCGACATAGGTCTCGACCTCGGGCAGCGCCCGCTGGTCAAGCAGCACCACAGCCTCGTCTGTCCACACGATCGGATTGATCATCGCCTGCCTGTTGAGTTCTGCTGGGGTTTCGGCCCGTTTACAGAGCTTCGCGGGTACTCTGAGCGCTCGACGTTCGGTTGACGCCCCTCCGGGGGTATCGCTAGGATGCGCCTACGACCCTCCTTTTACCCCTCCAGTCCGAAACGCGGCTCGCCCACGAGACACTAACGATGGCCTGGTTCCGCAAGCAACGGCGCGCCAAACGCCCCGTGGGGGAGCGCAAGCTCGACATCCCCGCCGGGCTGTGGAAGAAGTGCGCCAACTGCCGCGAGATCGTCTACGAGAAGGAAATCCGCGAGAACAACAGTGTGTGCCCGAAATGCGGTTATCACTTTCGCATATCGGCCCGCGAGCGGCTGACGCTCCTGTTTGATGACGACCGCTGGCAGGAGCTCGATCCGGAGCTGAGACCGGTTGACAGCCTGGCATTCGTCGACACCAAACGCTACCGCGACCGCATCGCCGACTATCAGGAACGCAGCGGCCTCAAGGACGCGGTGATCACCGCCGAGGGCAGGCTGGGCGGCATGCCACTGACGATCGCCGCCATGGAGTATGGCTTCATGGGCGGCAGCATGGGCTCGGTTGTAGGCGAGAAGATCACTCGAGCCATCGAGCACGCGCTCAGCCGGCGGATGCCGGTTGTCATCGTCTCGTGCTCTGGCGGCGCGCGAATGCAAGAAGGGACACAGTCGCTTATGCAGATGGCGAAGATCTCGGCGGCTCTAGCGCGCCTCGATGAAGCCGCCCTTCCTTTCATCTCCGTGCTCACCGACCCGACGACGGGCGGCGTCACCGCCTCGTTTGCCATGCTGGGCGACCTGAACATCGCAGAGCCGCGCGCGCTCATCGGCTTCGCCGGACCACGCGTCATCGAGCAGACCATTCGCGAGAAGCTGCCGGAGGGCTTCCAGCGTAGCGAGTTCCTTGTGAAGAACGGAATGCTCGATATGGTTGTCGAGCGTAGCGAGCTCAAGTCGACGCTGGAGCGCGTTCTACGTCTCCTTACCGGCCGCTCAGCGGCAGCAAGCGACGAGCGCGGGGTCGCCAAGATTCACCTACACCCCGCGGTGGCGGAGCACGGCGCCGACTGAACGTCTCTAAAGGTGGCTCGGGGAAGCGGCAGCGGCTAAGTCGCGCCGCCAACCGCGAGCGACAGATAACCGGCAGACGGGCTTTCCGAGTTACGGGCAGCAGCACACCCAGAAACGTCGAGAATCGGGGCATGCCGGAGTTTCCCTTCAGCGAAGCGGAACAGCGTCGCGACATGTTCGGGGTCTTCGAGCGCCTCGAGTCCATCGGTAGCGGCAGCATCACACCCGGCCTGGAGCGCGTCGAGAAGCTGCTCGAGGCTCTCGACAATCCACATCTCGCCTACCCGACGGCGATCGTCGCCGGAACCAACGGCAAGAGCTCGACGGCGACGATGCTCGCCGCGATTGCCGATGCGGCGGGTATCAGCGTTGGCACGTACAGCTCTCCGCATCTGTCGCAGCTCGAGGAACGCGTCAGCATCGGTGGCCATCCCATCTCGCACGACGCGCTCGAGTCGCAGCTGCGCGCGGTGTTCGCCGCCGCCGATAGGCTCCAGGCATCCGGGCACCTCGAGCCGTATCCGAGTTACTTCGAACTGCTGACCGCCGCCGCCTTCCGCGCCTTCGCCGAGACCCGTGTGGAGCTCGTGGTTCTCGAGGTGGGACTCGGCGGACGACTCGACGCCACCAACGTCACGCGACCACGGGTGGCGATCATTACACCAATCGCCGTCGACCACACAGATTGGCTCGGCGATGACCTGCTACGGATCGCCACCGAGAAGTTCGCCGTCGTACCTGCGGGCGGCCTGGCGATCCTCGCGCCGCAACAGCCAGAGGTTGCAGCACATCTCGAAACGCTCGCCCTGGAGCGCGGCGCGACGCTTGTACATGCCGATCGCTACGCGATGCCGCTGCGCGAGATTGACAACCGAGTGCGATGCTCCTTCGATCTCGACGCGCGAATGCGCTCCTACAGCGGACTGGAGCTCGCCATGCCCGGCCGGCACCAGCTCGACAACGCGCGTTGTGCGGTGCTCGCCGCAGAAGCGCTCGATCGACATCGCCTCCGCCTCGGCTCGGACGCCATTTGGGCAGGACTCAGGCGCGCGCGTTTGCCCGGCCGCTGTGAGTGGATCGAAGGCGCACCGGCGGTTCTTTTCGATGGCGCCCACAACCCGGCGGCCGCGACGGTTCTGGCCAACTATCTACGCGAAGCCCTCGGCGCCGCTGCACAGCCTGAGCCGACCGCCGATACGGGCAACTCGGCCGCCGGAAAACCAGCCGAGAACACCGCGAACAGAGGAACACCGCAGCTCCACCTTCTCTTTGGAGCGATGGCCGACAAGGACATCGAGGGCATGACGGCGCAGCTGTTTCCGCTCGCCACCCGCGTCATCACCACGCGAGCCACGTCCCCACGCGCCGCGACGGCGGCAGAGCTGGCGGCGATCGCGGCGGCGAGCCTTGGCGACTCTCCACCGGAGATCGTCGCCATCGACGACCCTGACGCGGCGTTCTTCGAAGCGCTGCGCGGGGCCGAGGTTCATGACGTCGTCTGCGTAACCGGATCGCTCTACCTTGTGGGTCGACTGCGACCTTTGCTCGAATCGAGAGACTCACTGGACTCATTGCCAGGGTGACGCGGCGAGATCAGACGAGACAGGCCGCCAGATCTCCTACGGATCCCGCTGCGTCGTCGCTCATCGAGCCAGCCGCGCGGCCGCAGGCCCGGCGAACCGCTACAATGAGTCCACCCGCCCGCAGCCTGACGAATCGACCCGATCTGTCGACACAATCTGTCGACACAATGGACCGGCCCTGCATGTCACAGCCTCATTTTCGCGCCGCGGCGAGGGGCGTACACCCAGATGCCTTCCGTGTGAGCGTCGCCTCCTCCCCAAGCTGCGCGGCCCTGCTGGTAGCCTCACTCGGGATTGCTGGTGCGGTCGCAGCGGAACCCATGGCCGAACCTCCTCCCGAGCCGCCGGCCAGGCAAGCGCAGCAGGAGCCCACCGGTGGGCTCGCGGGCCTCGCCGGCTTCCCCGGGCTCGAGAACATCGAGCTCCGCTCGGATTCGATCGCCATCGAAGGCACGACGTTCACGCTGATCGGCGACGTCGATCTGAGCGACAGCGAACACGGGGTCCGGCTGCTCGCTGACGAGCTCAGCTTCGATACCGATACGAAGATCTTCGCCGCGACCGGCAACGTGTCGTTCGAGCAGAAGGAACTGCTGCTCAACGGCTCCAGCATGGAGGGCGACCTCGACGACCAGACGCTCACGATGCTCGACATGGTGGGGATCGCTCAAGGACCGGCTGGCGACTTCTACCTCCGCGCCGAGCGCGTAGAACAGCTCGAACCCGGCAAGTTCAGGCTTCACAAGGGCAGGGTGACTCCGTGCAACCAGACCTCGGCGATTTGGGAATTCCGCGCCCGCACCATGGTTTTTCAGCCCGGCCATCACGTCAGCATGAGCCTGCCGAACGTGCGTGTGAAGGGAATTCCCATCATCGGACTTCCGTACCTGTACTGGCCACTTCAAGACACCCATCGGCAGACCGGCCTCCTGCTGCCCAGCATCGGGGTGTCGAACCTACGCGGCTTCATGGTCTCGCAGACGTTCTTCGCGACCCTTGGCAGGAGCGCCGATGTGAGTCTCACGTACGAGCGCTTCGCGAGTGCCGGCAACGCCTACGCCGCCGAATTCCGTCACTCGTTGAGCGAGGGTTCTAACGGATACGTGCGCCTCTATCACCTGAGCGGCCGCCAGGTGACGCCCGAGGAGAAGGCGCTCGGCGAACGCTCATTCGCGTCGGGCTGGAGCGTGCGCGGGCAGCACCTGCAGGCGCTGCCCGGAGGCTTCGCCCTACGCGCGCGCGCCGATTTCCTCACCAGCACGGAGTTCGCTCGCGGCATCCGCGACGACGTGAGTCGCTTCCTCCAGCGCGACTCGATCGTCTCGGCCAACATCCTCAAGAGCTGGGGATCGAGCACGTTGACCGTCGTCGTCGATCAGCGTGAGAGCTTCTTCACCAACACACGATCGAACATCGGTCGTCGGCTCCCCGAGATCGACTATCAGCTGCGCAGCACCCAGGTTGCCGGCCCCGTTTACGTCGGCCTGGCGACGTCGGTAGGTCGGTTCGAGAAGTTCGTGCGCGACGACTCCACCGACACTCAAATCGGCGGCTCCTACGGTCGGTTCAATGTTTCGCCAGATGTCGTGGTGGCGCTGACGCAGATTCCGTGGCTCACCTTCAAGCCGTTCGCGCGCCTGAGGTCGACCTACTACACGAACACCGCCGACAAAGACGGCACACTGCTCGAGGAGACCGCGTTCCGCCAGTCGTTCCAGACCGGCGTCGAGCTGGTCGGTCCGTCGTTCTTCAAGATCGTCGAGACACCGGGCATGGAGTACTCGCCGCGATTCAAGCACCTGATTCAGCCGCGCCTCACGTATCGCCGGGTACGTCCTGTGGGACAGCTCGACATCGAGGGCCGCATCATCGACTTCGACGATATCGACAGCCGCGTGCGCGATCAGCAACAGCTGGTCGCTGAGCTCACCACTCGGCTGTTCGCGAAGCGCTTCAACTCACCACGCGACGACGAGCGTCAGGTGTGGGAAGTGGGCGAAATCACCGTCGCCCGCACGTTCGACCTCGACCCTCTGAGTGACGAAAGCCTCGAAGCGATCGGAGCGCCGCGGATCCTGCTGCCCTACACCATGCGTTTCCGACTGCGGCCGAGCGCCCGAGTGGCGCTCGACAGCCAGTTCGACTTCACCCCGGGGCTACAGCCTGCCAACATCCGCGTGGGGGCCACCCTGAACGGTGAGAAAGACAGGCTTCGGGTGGGCTGGTCGCGGCGCTCCTTCGCGCTGCGCGACCCCTTCGATCTGACTCAGGTCCTGATCGAGCCGAGCTCGAGCACGATCGAGGCGAACGGCCAGGTCGACCTGTTCGGCCAGCACCTTACTCTCGGCGGGCAGCTGCAGATGGACCTCACCGCCGACGAGCTACGCACAGCCGGCGGCTCGCTTGCGTGGAACCTACAGTGCTGCTCGCTCGGCGTGAACTTCCGCCGCTTCAACTTCGCCGACCGCCTAGAGAATCAGTTCACCTTCCTGCTCAACCTCGCCCAGGTAGGCAAGGACATCGGCTTCGAGACGCAGCGGCGCTAGGCTTCCCTGGCTGCGACTGCCCAGCACCCCGCGCCCCTCCCCGCACTCCGCACCCCGCTCGGCGAGCCCGTAGATGACGATGAAGGGACTTGTGCTATCTGGCGGTGCTGGAACACGCCTGCGACCGCTGACGCACACGCAGGCCAAGCAACTCATTCCTGTGGCGAACAAGCCCGTGCTGTTCTACGGGCTCGAACAGCTGGCCAATGCCGGGATCCGCGATGTCGGCATCGTGGTGGGCGACACCGCGTTGGAGATCGAAGCGGCCGTGGGCGATGGCTCACGCTGGGGGATGCGCGCCACCTATATTCCGCAGGAGGCGCCGCTGGGCCTGGCACACGCCGTGAAGATCGCCCGTGACTTCGTTGGCGACGATCCGTTTGTGGTCTACCTCGGCGACAACATCCTGCGCGACGGCGTCCGTGAGGTCGCCGAGGGCTTCGCCGAAAACGATGCCCGCGCCCAGATTCTGCTGGCGCGCGTCCCGCATCCGGAGCGCTTCGGAGTTGCCGAGCTCGATCCAAACGAGCCCGATAGGATCGTCCGCCTGGTCGAAAAGCCCAGCGAGCCGCGCTCCGATTTGGCGTTGGTGGGCGTCTACCTGTTCGATCGCTCCATCTTCGAGGCTATCGAGACGATCCGACCCTCCGGGCGCGGAGAGCTCGAGATCACAGACGCGATCCAGGCACTGATCGACCGGGGCGACCGCGTTGATTCGCGCCTCGTGCGCGGCTGGTGGAAGGATACCGGTAAGCCCGAGGACCTCCTCGAGGCCAACCGAGTCGTGCTCGACGGCTTCGAGCGCCGCATCGACGGCAGCATCGACCATGACTCGAGCGTCGAAGGCGTCGTCGTGCTGGAGTCGGGCGCCAGCATCGAAAGCTGCGTCGTCCGTGGTCCGGTGGTCATCGGTGCCGGCGCCCGTCTGAGCCATGCCCGCGTCGGCCCTTACGCCTCGATTGCAGCCGACGTCGTGGTCGAGAACGCGCATATCGAGCACAGCATCCTGCTCCGCGGCGCGCAGGTGAGAGGCCTGCAGGGTCGCGTTGTTGATAGCCTGATTGGGCGCCACACGCGAGTCAGCGGCAATCGAGATCAAGCTGGCGCCCATCGACACGGTGCGCAGGTAGCATCCGACGGCGAGAGTGTGCGCGCGCAGCCGCGCCACCATCTGGTCGTTGGCGACTCGTGCACGATTGGAATTGGCGAATGAGCCTGTCGCTCGACGACCATACGATTCTGGTGACCGGCGGCGCCGGATTCATCGGCTCGCATCTTGTACGTGCGCTGCTATCTGAGCGTCCGGGCTGTCGCGTGATCACGCTCGACGCTCTCACCTACGCCGGCAATCTCGCCAACCTCCACGAGGTGGAAAACAACCCGCGGCACCGCTTCGTTCACGCCGACGTTTGCGACCGCGTGGCTGTCGAGTCGGTGGTCGCTGAGGCCGACGTCGTCTTCCATCTGGCCGCCGAAACGCACGTCGACCGCTCCATCGAGGCAGGGGTACCGTTCGCGCGAACCGACGTTGTGGGAACGGCGGTGCTCTTCGAAGCCGCTCGACAGCGGCACCCCGAGCTCATCGTCCACATCTCGACCGACGAGGTCTACGGCGAGATCGGGTTGGGCCGAGTGGACGAGGAGGCGCCGCTCACACCGCGCAATCCCTATAGTGCGAGCAAGGCCGGGGGCGACATGCTGGCCCGCGCCTACGCGCACACACACGGGCTGCCGACCGTGGTCGTTCGCCCCAGCAATCACTTCGGCCCGCGCCAGCACATCGAGAAGTTCATCCCCGTCTGCGTGCTGTCGGCGCTCCGCGAGCAGCTCATCCCGCTGTATGGCGACGGGCGGCAGCAGCGCGACTGGCTGTACGTCGCCGACGGTGTATCGGCACTGATTCACATCGCGGAAAACGCGAGCCCTGGAGACGTGTATAACATCGCCCGCGAACAGGAACGCGAGAACCGCGACGTGGCGGCGCGCATCTGTGAGCTCGCCGGAGCGAGTGCCAATTTGATTCGGCCAACGAGTGACCGTCCCGGGCACGACCGCCGCTATGCGATCAACGCGGGACGGCTGCGCGATCTGGGCTGGCGCCCGGAGACCTCGTTCGACGATGGCCTCGCTCAAACAATCGATTGGTACCGAAACAACCGAAGCTGGTGGGAGCCACTCCTCTCTCAGGCGGGGGTCTAGCGGGCCGTTGCGACAAGCAACGGACACGCGCCGCGGGCTCCATCACCATCGACTCGAAGCACCGGAGGTAGTCCGATGCGTGTCTTGATTACCGGCATCACAGGCTTTGCCGGCTCGCACCTCGCCGAGCTCGCGCTCGGGATGCCGGATGTGGAACTCTTCGGCACTCGCCGATGGCGCTCGCGCACCGAGAACATCGACCATTTCGCCAACGAAGTGGCGATGATCGACTGCGATCTGCGCGACGCTACGTCGGTGCATCGCCTCATCGCTGAGGTGCGGCCGGATCGTATCTTCCACCTGGCAGCGCAGTCTTACGTGCCAACGTCGTGGCACGCGCCGGCAGAGAGCTTCACCACCAACGTCCTCGGTCAACTCAACATATTCGACGCGCTCCGTGCCACGGGTTGCGAGGCTCGAATTCAGCTCGCCTGCTCGTCGGAAGAGTATGGCCTCGTGCATCGCGATGAGACGCCGATTACCGAAGACAACCCGCTGCGGCCTCTATCACCGTACGCCGTCTCGAAGGTCGCTCAGGACCTGCTCGGCTACCAGTATTTCCGCTCCTATGGCATGCACGTCGTGCGCACGCGAGGCTTCAACCACACTGGCCCGCGGCGAGGCGAGGTGTTCGTCGTCAGCAACTTCGCCAAGCAGATCGCCGAGATCGAGGCGGGAGTGCGCGAGCCAGTCATCAACGTCGGGAATCTGGAGGCTGAGCGCGACTTCACCGATGTACGCGACGTGGTGCGCGCCTACTGGCTGGCGCTGGAGAAGGGCGAGGCTGGCGCCGCCTACAACATCGCTACCGGCAAGGCGTGGCGAATCGCCGACGTGCTCGAGCTGTTGCTGTCCTTCTCGGAGCAGACAATCGAGGTCCGAGAGGATCCTGCCCGACTGCGCCCCTCCGACGTGGAGCTGCTGTTGGGCGACGCCAGTCGCTTGAAGGCGGCCACTGGCTGGGAGCCGGAGATCCCGTTCGAGCAGACTGCTCGAGAAACACTCGAGTACTGGCGACAGCGAGTGGAACATCGGTCCACCAGTCCACAGCCGGCGGCGACGTCGGCCCGCTAGAGTAGCCCCAAGAAGCCGAGTCGGCAGAGCGACGCGCTCATCAGCACTTGCCGATCGGAGACGGAACCTCGCATGACATCTACCGCCGGCCAGCGCAGTCTGATCACCGGAATCGGCGGCTTCGCGGGCGCACATCTGGCCCAACTGCTGCTCGACGCCGGCGGCGAAGTCGCCGGCTACACGCTGCCGCTTCCTGCCAGCGCGGCGATTCCGCTGCCCACGGGTGTAGAGCTGGTACACGGCGACATCCTCGATCGCGAGGCGGTGGGCCGTGTCATCGGCGAGCTCCGGCCGACCACCATCTACCATCTGGCGGCGGCGTCACACGTAGGCGAATCGTGGACGCATCGCCGGCGCACGTTCGAGATCAACGTTCTGGGCACCGACACTGTCCTCGAAGCCGCTGCCAGCCTCGACCCGAAGCCGCGGTTTGTCGTGATCTCCAGCGGACAGGTCTACGGCGAGCTGTTCATCAACCGCGACCCGAGCAACTCCGAGACAGACGGCTTTGAGCCGCCGACCGAGGACGCTCCCGCTCAACCGGTGAGTCCCTACGCGGCCAGCAAGCTCTGCTGCGAGGTTCTCGGCAGACAGGCGTGGCGGGGCCATGGGCTGCCCACCCTGGTCGCTCGGCCTTTCAACTTCGCCGGCCCCGGCCAGGAACCCACCTTCGCCTGCTCGGAATGGTCGCGTCGTGTCGCGCTCGCCGAGGCCGGGCTCACCGCGCCGCTCATCGAGGTGGGGAACCTCGAGCCTAGACGCGACTTCACCGATGTGCGCGACATGGTTGCCGGCTTCTTCGCAATCGCCCAGCACGGACGGGCGGGCGCCGGCTACAACCTATGTTCGGGGCGGGCGATCGCGATGTCGGAGCTCCTCGACATGATCGTCGGGCTGTCGCAAGTGCCCATCGAGATCGTTGTCGACAACTCACGGCTTCGCCCCTCGGACGTTCCGTTGTTCGTCGGAGACCCCGGGCGCGCCAAGCGCGAGCTCGGCTGGGAAGCAGCGCGGCCACTCAGCGAGACCGTGACAGACACGCTTCAGCACTGGCGCGACCGCGTCGCGAGCGACGGAAGCGAGACGCCCGATGCCTGAGCCGGCGAGCTCATTCACGATGCTCGCCGCAATCATCCAGGCCCGAGCCTTCGATGCCTTGCTTTGGGGAGCCGCCGCTCTCGCCCTGCTACGGCTCTCTCGGTCGCTGCCGTTCTGGGCGGCTCTACCAACCTCCGCGAGCGTGATGGTGCTGGCAGCGTTGCTCGGCGGCCCCGGCGGACTGCTGGGCAGCAGCGCACTGGTATTGCCGTGTGTGATCGTTCGGGGGCAACGCTGGCGGGCGGCCGTCGCGGGAACAGGGTCGCCAGTCGGCAACGCTGGCGGGCCGCTGTCTCGGCTGTACGTGCCCTTCACCAGCGCCGAGGCAGCGCTGATCGGCCTGTTGACGTTGGCCGGATCGCTCGGCACCACTGTCGGGCCGCTCCCGGGCTACTGGCTGGCCGCCGTGTCAGCCGGCCTCACCGGCCTCGCGGCGGCTGTCGTCGCGTCGGCCACCACCGAGCTCGACCCGTCCACTCGCTACGATCTCTTGCGATTGCAGCCCGAGCCGCCGGGCGCTGCGACGCCGGCCGGATTGACCTTGCGAGGCGGTGCCGGAGGGCTTGCCGTTGCCGCGATCCTTCCGGCGCTGGCGATGCGCTGGCATCTGATCGGGCCCGGCGAAGCCAGCTTGGTCACGTTGGGCGCCCTTATCGGGGCTCTTATCGGACCCCGTCTTGCGGCGGGTCTCACTGCGAGCACAGGCCCGAGCACCGGCGCTGACACCGACTCGATCGACGCGCCAGCACGCGCGAGCGCCACCGGGCGGCTGATCACCACGGCGACGATAGCCGCCGTGGGCGCGGCTTGTGCGGCCGCCCTCGTCGCCTTCCTTCCCTAGCAGACCGCCAGCGGCGTTCTCAGCAGCCACCGGTCGGCACTCAGCCGTCCCGCGCCGGCAGCCCGTTCGACGGCGTGGACAGCCTGTCTCGACGTCGACCGAGCTGCACCAGCGGCCGGGCAACACGCCTCTGGGGTCTGTAGAATCTGACTAGCGGCGTCGAGCGCATGCCGACCGACCGCAAGCACACGACCTGGAACGCAGCACCCTAGTCCCTGACAAGGAACCTCGAGATGAACGGAATCAAGACTGTCCTGCTTCTCGGCACCATGACCGGGCTCATGGTCGCCGTGGGCTCCTTTTTCGGCCAGAGCGGCATGCTCATCGCCTTTGGGCTCGCCGTTGTGATGAACTTCGGGAGCTACTGGTTCTCCGACAAGATCGTGCTCAAGATGTACCGCGCGCAGCCTGTAGACGAGAACAGCCAGCCACAGCTCCACCGCATCACCCGCAACCTCGTCGGCCGCGCCGGGCTCCCGATGCCCGCGCTCTATGTGTTGCCCGCCGACGGAGCCAACGCGTTCGCCACTGGCCGCAACCCTGACCACGCCGCGGTCGCCATCACCGCGGGCCTCCTGCACCGCCTCGATGAGCAGGAGCTGGAAGGCGTCATCGCCCACGAGCTGGCGCATATCAAGAACCGCGACATCCTGATCTCGTCGATCGCCGCGACCGTGGCCGGCGCGATCACCATGCTGGCGCGTTTTGTCGGCTACTCGGCCATGTTCGGTGGTGGAATTGGCGGCGGCAGCCGCGACCGAAACGGCGGCGGTGCGCTCGGTGCCATCGCCATGATGATCGTCGCGCCGCTCGCCGCGATGCTCGTGCAAATGGCAATCTCGCGCACGCGCGAATTCAAAGCCGATGCCACCGGTGCCGCGATGGCCGGGCAGCCGCACGGTCTCATCAGCGCGCTTCAAAAGCTCGACAGCGTAGCCAGGGTGGCGCCGACGCAGGCCTCACCCGCGACCGCTCACATGTTCATCGTCAAGCCGTTCTCGGGCCGCGGGTTGGGCAATCTCTTCGCGACGCATCCGCCGATGGAGGCTCGCATCGCTCGCCTCCGAGGCCACTAGATCTCGAATCACTCGGCCTAGGCGACACGGGGCGACAGCCTCGCCGATCTCTGCGAGCTAACGGTCCACTTCGGACCACCTTTGCGCCGATCCGGCCGCTGGGGGCTCAGAGCCCACACACGACGCGATTTGAGAAAAGCGTCGCCGGCACTTGACAGCCTCCAGGTCGGTTCGTACACTCCGCGCGTGGTCGGAAGTGGATCAAAGTGGTCTAGCCACCCAAAAACGATGCCAATTTCCTCGAAAAACAGGCAGGCCCAGGATGAGGGGCAATATCCCGGCAACGGTCGACGCCAAGAACCGGCTGAAGGTACCCGCCGCCTTCCGCAAGGAGATCCACGAGAAGTACGGAGAGCAGGTCTTCCTCACCAGCTTCACCGGCGAGAACGTGCTGCTGTATCCGCTACCCGCGTGGATCGCTTTCGAGGAACGGTTGTCGGCCGTGGCATCGATGCATCCGGAGAGGGACGAGCTGCTGACCTGGGTCAACTACTTCGGACAGGCCGGGACCATGGATAAGGCCGGCCGTGTGCTCATCCCCCAGCTCGTGCGTGAAAGCGCCCAAACCACCGGCGAGGTTGCGGTGATGGGCAAAATGGACCACCTCGAGATCTGGAACCACACCGCACTCAAGAGCCGCCTCGAGCAACGCCGATTCACCGACAATCGCTTCCGTGTTCTCGCCGACTTGGGGGTCTAATGATGTTGAGCGCTCGTAGTGCCGTCGCGAAAATCGGTCTCGAAATCGACATGGCGGCCGCGATCCGCCCGCGTTCTCAGGCAGAGAGCCGCCCCGCCGACCTGCACCGGCCCGTCATGCTGGCCGAGGTCGTCGAGTTGCTGCGCGATAGCGCTGAGGGCCTGCTCATCGACGGCACTGTTGGACTTGGCGGTCACGCCGACGCTCTGCTCGAGGCGATGCCCGATCGTCGGCTCGTGGGCATCGACCGTGATGCCGATGCGCTGGCAATGGCAGATCTACGTCTTTCACGGTGGAATGGCCGCTACGAGCTCATTCGTTCCGACTACCGCGATTTGCGCGAACTTTCCGAACATCACCGGTGGGGGAACGTGGGTGGAATCCTCGTCGACCTCGGCGCCTCGTCACTTCAGCTCGAAACGGCAGAGCGGGGTTTCTCGTTCCGCCGCGAGGGCCCACTCGATATGCGGATGGACAGGAAGCAGCCTCGCACGGCTGCCGACCTGGTCAACCGTCTGGAGGCTGGGGAGCTGAAGGCGATCATTCGCGACTATGGCGAGGAGCCGAAGGCCGGCAGGATCGCGCGCGCCATCGTGAAAGCGCGCGAGTCCTCTCCCCTACTTGGCACGACCCAGTTGGCCGAGGTGGTTGCGGCGGCGGCCGGAAGCCGTGGTCCGCAGCGTATCCACCCAGCCACTCGCACTTTCCAAGCACTCCGCATCGCGGTCAACGACGAGATCGCCCGGCTCGAAGAGTTCTTCATCGCCGCGGCACGGCTACTGACACCGGGCGGAGTCCTCATCGCCCTCGCCTTCCACTCGCTAGAGGATCGGCAGGTCAAGCGCGCCTTCCGCTACCTCGCGAGTGACTGCCAGTGCCCGCCTCGGATGCCGGTCTGCGGATGTGACAAGCGTGCCGAGGTCGAGATTCTGACCTCGCGACCGATGCTACCGAGCGAACGTGAGATCGGCGCCAACCCGCGCGCACGGAGTGCCCGTCTCCGCGCGGTCAGGCACCTCTGAGAAAGGAGCGACGAAGAGAGTCGGGAATCTGTGGCTCCAAGGCCAGCTAGTAACCCATGCGTTGTAAACATGCCTCCCTTTACAACCCTGGCTAGCTTTCGCCCCAGGCCTTTGGAGCCACAGATGCCCGACTCTCCCCGCTCGCTTCCTTCTTAGGCGTCCACGAATCGCCACCGGGAGAGATCGTCCCGCCACGCATGCCATAAACGCCCGATCGGCTCAAGCTGGGAGTAGTGTCCGGTGCCACGTGTCATCAACCGGCAGCTGACCAAGCCGAGCGACCCAGAGCGTCTCACCTATTTCGGGCAGCTCATCGTGGCGATCCTTCTGCTGATCATCCCGGGCTTCCTCTACGCTTCTCAGCGCGCGCGCTTGCACGAGAACCGCGGCCAAATCGCCGCTCTCGAGAGTCGTCTCGCCGACCTCGACGAGCGCCGCGGCCAGCTGCTGATCGAGCGCGCGGTCGAGCTCGACCCCTGGCGGCTGCAACACAAGGCTCGCGAGCTCGCGGGACTTGGCGAGCCCCTTCCCGAACAGGTTGCCAGCCTGGGACGCCCGCAGAGCGGCGGAGAGCGGCTCCTGCTGACCAGCGGCGGCGGACGAGGACCCGATGGTCATCCATAGCCTGAAAAACCACGAAAAGCTGCCCTACCACCGTCGCCGAGCGATCTTTCTGATGGCCGCGATCTGTGGCTGGTCGTTGCTTCTGCTGGCGCGGCTGTTCGACTTGCAGGTGAATCAGCACGAGCGCCTGGTGGCGCGTGGCGGCGATCAGCGCACCGCGGTGATTCCCCTGGTCGCCAAACGCGGCGACATCCATGCTCGCGACGGCCAGAAGTTGACGACCAGCATCGACCTCGGCTCGATCTTCGCCCATCCCCATCTGCTCCCCGATCGCATCGCTGCGGCAGCGCGCCTTGCTCCGATCCTCGGACTCCGCGAGGACGATCTCCTGCGCGAGCTCAACCCCCAGCGTCGCTTCGTCTATCTGCGTCGTGCCGCGCGGCCGGAAATGGTGGCGGCAGTGCGAGATGTCGTGAAAGCGAACGGCTGGCATCAGGGCATCGGGATCCACCAAGAGTCGACGCGCTACTACCCCAACCGAACGCTGGCGGCGCACGTGCTCGGTTTCGTCAACCGCGACAACGTGGGGCAGGCGGGCGTCGAGCGGTACTACGACGAGCGGATTCGTGGCGAGCCGGGACGACTCAACACGTTGCGCGACGGCTGGAACCGCATCATCGCGGGCAGTGGACTGGGTCGAACCGACCCCTCGCGTGGCCGCGACATCCACCTCACCATCGATTGGACTCTGCAGTTCGCAGCCGAACGGGCGCTAAAAGACGCGGTGACGAAGCACCGCGCGGTGAGTGGCAGCATCGTGGCGCTCGACCCCGGCACGGGTGAAATCGTTGCCATGGCGTCCTACCCCACGTTCAACCCGAACAGCCGCGACGAAGCCCTGCTGCGCAACATGCGCAACCACGCCGTGCAAACGCCGCTCGAGCCGGGCTCAGCGTTCAAGGTCATTACGGCGGCCGCCGCACTGCACGAGAACGTCGTGAGCGAGGACGAGATCATCGATTGTCAGGGCGGCCGCCTGCAGGTGGCCAATCATATCTACAAAGACTGGAGATTCGGATTCGGCCTGCTGCGCTTCCGCGAAGTACTGATGAACTCGAGCAACGTCGGGACCATCAAGGTGTGCCTGCGCCTCTCTCCCGAGACCTACTTTCAATGGGTACGCGACTTCGGATTTGGCGAGCGCACCGGCGTCGACTTGCCCTTCGAGACCATCGGACTGCTGCAGGACCCGGAGGGGTGGTCGGCGTTGTCGCAGTCTTCGATGGCCTTCGGGCAGGGAATCAGTGCGACGCCCCTGCAGCTGGCGTCCGCCGTCGCCGCCATCGCCAACGGCGGTCTCTTGATGCGGCCCTACGTGGTCACGCACGCCAGCAGCGCCCAAGACGACGAGACCGTAATCAACGAGCCGCTAGCGCGACGGCGAGTGCTCAAAGAGTCGATCGCGACACGAACGGCGCTGATCATGGAAGACGTCGTGCGCGCCGGCACCGGCAAGCCGGCGGCGATTCCGGGCTACCGGGTCGCCGGCAAGACGTCGACGGCGCAGAAGATCGATCCCGCTACCGGCCGCTATACCAAGTACGTCGCCGGTTTCGTGGGATTCCTACCAGTCAGCGCGCCGCGCATACTGATTCTGGTGATGATTGACGAGCCGACGCGCGGCTACGGCCACGGCGGCAGTCAGGCCGCCGCTCCGGCTTTCCGCGAGGTGGCACTGGCCGCCATTCGTAAGCTCCGCATCCAGCCGGACGACTTCGGCGCGGACGAATTCGGCAACCGCTCGGCCTCCCCTGCCCGGTCGATGCCTGCCGACGCGGTCGGCACGGCGATCACCGCGCCGGGGATGTAGCTGCCGACCGCATGCCGACCGCGTCGAGACCCCGATCGCGACCGCTGGCGGCGCTGCTGGTGGGCATCGAAGCAGAAATCGACGGCGGAGTCGGTGCCGGCGCGGGCATCGACATCACCGGTATCGCCTACGACTCTCGCCAGGTGGGCGCCGGGGACCTGTTCGTTGCCATCCCAGGCCTCCGTCAGGATGGCCTGTCGTTCGTACCGCAAGCAACCGACCGCGGTGCCGCGGCTGTTCTCTCGGAGTCGGAGCCCGGAGGCATCGACGCCGGAAACAGGCCGGCGACCTGGGTGCGTGTGTCGGACGCTCGCGCCGCCTTGGCGGCCGTCGCCACCGCCTTCTACGATCATCCGAGCCGCTCGATGAGCGTTGTCGGGACGACGGGAACCAACGGCAAGACCACCGTAACAGCGCTCTGCGAGGCCATGCTCGCAACTCGAGGGCCTGTTGGGCGCTGGAGCACGACCCAGGTGCGCATCGCAGGCCGATCGGAGCCCACCGAGCGCACCACACCCGAGGCGCCCGATCTGCAGGCGGCGCTTGCCGAAATGCGAGACGCCGGATGCTGGGCCGCGGCGATCGAAGTTTCCTCGCACGCGCTCGAGTTGCATCGGGTAGACGGCGTGCGCTTCGCAGCCGCCGCATTCACCAACCTGACCCCCGACCACCTCGACTTCCATGGCACCATGGAGGCCTATCTCGAGGCCAAGGGAAAGTTGTTTTCCATGCTCCCGGCCGAGGCGCCCGCGATTCTCAACGCCGCCGACCACGCTTGCACCCGTCTCGCTGAGCTCGCCGACAAGGCGGCAGGACGCACGCGACGCTACGGCTGGGCCCACTCTGCCGACAGTTCGGCCGACGGACAGACCACCGAGAACCTCGACTTTGCCATCGCCGACTATTCCTGCGGGCCACGAGGCATGCGGCTGCGCATCGAGCACGCTGCGGGCAGACTGGCTCTGCAATCGCCGCTCTTCGGCCGTGTGAACGCCGAGAACATCGCCGCGGCGGTGGCCATCGCTCTCGAACTGGGCATCGACGAGGCGCAGATCGCCGCGGTCGTGGCGCGCTTTGCGGGTGAGCCCGGCCGTTTCGAGCGGGTCGACCGCGGCCAGCCGTTCGCCGTTCTCGTCGATTTCGCCCACACTTCCGGCGCCCTGGAGTCGGCGATCGAAGCGAGCCGAGAGCTGACAATCGACGGCGGGCTCGTCGTTCTCTTCGGCTGCGGCGGTGACCGCGACGCCAGCAAGCGTGGCGAAATGGGCCTGATTTCGGCGCGCGGAGCGGACCAGGTGATCGTCACCTCCGACAATCCGCGAGGTGAAGAGCCGGAGGCGATCATCGCCGCCATCGTTGCCGGCATCCCCGACGAGCTGCGGGGTCGAGTGACGATCGAGGCAGATCGCGCTGCCGCAATCTGCCGGGCAATCGCCGCCGGCCGCGCCGGCGGCTGTGTGCTGCTTGCGGGCAAGGGGCACGAGACCGAGCAGGTATTCGCCGACGGCGCCGTTCCTTTTGACGACCGCGTGGTGGCGGCAGCGGCGCTGGCAGAGCTCGGCTGGTTCCCCAGGCACCAGGACCGCGATGCCCACGGCGAAGCTGGTAGCGACTCGGCAACGGAAGGAACCGACCGATGATCGCGGTACGTGTTGCCGACGCCGCCGCGGCCATGCAGGGGGAGCTCGCCGGCGGCAACGGAGCCGAGGTCAAGCTCGGCCGCGTCATCATCGACTCCCGCACGCTGTCGTCCGGTGACTGTTTCGTGGCGATCGTCGGGCCCCGTGATGACGGCCACCGATACCTCGCCTCGGCAGTCGAGGCGGGCGCCACCGTCCTGGTTGTCGAGCGCGAACGAGCGGGTGATGTGGCCGTCGGCAACCCGAAGGACAGCCCGGTCTCGATCATCGCCGTCGACGACACGACTCGAGCCTTGCAACGCCTCGCGGCGCACGTGCGCGACCAGATCAACCCGACCGTCGTCGCGGTGACCGGCAGCATCGGCAAGACCACCACCAAATCGCTCATCCACGCCGTGCTCGCTGCCGAGATTCCAACCCACGCCACGCCGGGCAACTACAACAACCGCTGGGGGCTGCCACTGACATTGCTCGGGCTCGAGCCGCACCATCGGGTCATGGTGGCCGAGCTCGGCATGAGCGCTCCCGGCGAGATCCGCGAGCTGGCGCGACTGGCGCGGCCAACGATCGGCGTCATCACCAACGTCGCGCCGGTGCACATGGAGTTTTTCGAAAGCCTCGAGGGCGTGGCCGCCGCCAAGGAAGAATTGGCTGCGGAGCTGTCCGACGGCGGTACGCTTATCGTCAATGCCGACGATCCGCGCACCGCTGCGATGGCCGAGCGTCGCGCCCCAATGATCGAGCGAGCACTCACTTTCGGCCTCGCAAAGAGTGCCGACGTGCGTGCTCTACGCGCCTCCCCCACCGCGACGGGCTGGGCCCTGCAGCTGGCGCTCCCCGGTGGCGACGACATCGACCTGCAGCTGCCTCTGCCGGGGCCGCACTCGCTTGCCAACTTCCTTGCTGCCGCCGCGGTGGCCCACGCCCTCGGGCTCTCGGCAGCAGCCATTGCCCGCGCGGTACCCACACTGACGCTGCCGGTGATGCGCGGACAGATGCATCTCGCTCCGACCGGCGCGCTGATTATCGACGACAGCTACAACGCCTCGCCCGAAGCCATGCTGCGCGCACTCGACACGCTGGTCGCGCTCCCGGCCGAGCAACGTCGCATCTTCGTCGCCGGCGACATGCTCGAGCTCGGCAGCTGGGCCGAGGACGCCCATCGCGAAGTCGGACTCCACGCCGCTCAGCTCGACATCGACCTTCTGGTCACCGTCGGCGAGCTGGCACGCGACATTGGCAAGGGTGCCCGGCTCGGCGGTATGCCGACCGAGCACATCGAGAGCTACGCCACTACGTCGGCGGCCTCGGCCGCTCTCGGCGCCACGGTCGGCGCCGGCGACCTGGTGCTCGTGAAGGGCTCGCGGGGCGTGCGCATGGAGCGCATCAGCGAGGCCCTTCTGCATCGACCGAATCCAGATCGACCGAGCGGGGGCACGCCGGGGATCGGCTCAGGCGACGTATCGCGCGCCGACACGAGCGGAGGAAATCCGTAGTGCTTGCCGAACTGCTCATACCGCTCGCCGACCAATGGTTCGCGTTCAACGTTTTCCGCTACCTGACGGTTCGTACCGCCGGCGCGGCCGGTACTGCGTTCTTGCTGTCATTGGCGCTCGGTCCCTGGGTCATCGCAAGACTGCGCCGGCTACAGATCGGCCAGATCATCCGCACAGACGGGCCCGCGACGCACGCCAGCAAGGAAGGGACGCCAACGATGGGCGGCGTGCTCATGGTCGTAGCTGTGCTCGTCGGCACGCTTCTGTGGGCCTCGCCATCGAATCCGTTCGTGTGGATCGGCATGGCCGGCCTCGTTGGGTTCTGCGCCCTCGGCGCGCTCGATGACTACCTCGGCGTGGTGCACCCACGGCGCCGCGGCCTTTCGGTGCGCAGCAAGTTCGCCGGCCAAGTCGCCCTGTCGGCGGCCCTCGGAGTTGCCCTGCTCCTGCTCGCGCAAGAGGGGCTCTTCACGACTCAGCTGCAGCTGCCCTTCTTCAAAGACGTAAGCCCGCATCTGGGCATCTGGTTCGTGCCCTTCGCGGTCCTGGTGCTGGTGGCGGCCTCGAACGCCGTCAACCTCACCGACGGACTCGATGGGTTGGCCACGGGCTGCGTGCTCATGGCGGCGATGACCTACACCGCTCTCGCCTATCTCGCCGGACACGCGATCATCGCCGACTACCTCGGCATCCTGCACGTCGGCGACATCGGCGAGGTCACCGTGTTCGCCGGGGCCATCGTCGGCGCCTGCCTCGGGTTCCTGTGGCACAACTGCTTCCCGGCCACGGTCTTCATGGGCGATACCGGATCGCTGGCACTCGGCGGGTCGATTGGCCTCATCGCACTGCTGATCAAGCAAGAGCTCGTCCTGCTGCTGGTGGGCGGAGTGTTCACCCTCGAGGCGCTGTCGGTGATCGTGCAGGTCGGCAGCTATCGGATGCGCGGCAAGCGTGTCTTCCGCATGGCACCACTGCACCATCACTTCGAGCTCGGCGGATGGTCCGAGCCCAAGGTGATCGTTCGCTTCTGGATTCTGGCGATGGTGTTCGGGTTACTGTCGCTGGCGACGCTGAAACTACGATGAGTGCTTCCGACTCGCGCGCCGTGGGCTCGACCCCCTCCACAGGCCGCACCGACCCACCGGGCCGTACGAGCGCCAGCAAACGACGACATGCGCCCGAGAGCTGGGACGGCGCCCGCGTGGTTGTTGTCGGCGCCGGCCGCAGCGGCATCGCCGTGGCTGAGCTGCTCGCAACCCTGGGCGCCCAGGTCCACCTCACCGATCGCCGCCACGCCGAAGAGCTTGTCGGTGCCTCGGCGCTCGACGAGCTCGTGCGCAGCGGCGTTCGGCTCGAGCTCGGCGGACACCCAGAGTCGCTCTGGGAGGCGGACACGACGGTGGTCGCTTCACCCGGAATCCCTCCGACCGCGCCTCCCCTGGCCGCGGCGACTGCGGCCGGATCGCCGATCCTCTCAGAAATCGAAGTCGCGGCTGCACTTGCCCAGGCACCCGCGGTGGCGATCACCGGGTCGAACGGAAAGAGCACGGTGACCACGATGGTCTCGGCGATTCTCCGTGCTGCCGGCCTCGACGCGCCGGCTGGCGGCAACCTCGGCGTCCCCTTCTCGCGCCTGGTTCGCGAGGAGCTGGCGGGCCGCGTTGTCGATCGCTTCGTGCTCGAGCTGTCGTCGTTCCAGACCGAGTCGGTTGTTGACTTCAAGCCGCGCTGGATGGGCATGCTCAACCTCAGCGACGACCATCTCGACCGCCACGGCACGTTCGAGAACTACGCGGCGGCCAAATTGCGACTGCTCGATAACGTTGACGCCGGCGATTGGATCGTCTTCGGAGCCGACGACGCGCCGCTGTCGCAGCTCGTGGCCCAGCGTGCCGGCGTGCCCGGCATGGATCCAGGCCGTGTCGGGTTCGGCGAGCGACGGCCGTCAACAGCTGCCGCCGCCTGGGTCGAGCGCGGCTGGCTACTCTGGCAGGCACCCGGATCGCAGCCTGTAGAGGTTCTCGCGACGGACGAGCTGCGCATCGTCGGCAGTCACAACCAGCTGAATGCCTGCGCCGCCATCGGGCTCGCCTGTCTGGCTGGGGCCACGCCCGACGCCGCCGCCGAGGCACTACGCAGCTTCGCCGGGCTCGAGCACCGGATGGAGGTCTGCGCCGAGATCTCCGGCGTGCTGTGCATCAACGACTCCAAGGCAACCAACGTGGGCGCCACGGTCGCGGCGCTCTCGGGACTCCAGGCACCCATCTGGTTGATTCTCGGCGGCCGCGACAAGAACTCCGACTTCAACCTGCTAAGGCCGCTGATGCGTGACCGTGTTCGCGGCGCCCTGCTGATTGGCGAGGCGAGCGGCCGAATCGCCGCGTCGCTGCAAGGAGCGGTACCGCTGCAGATCTGCGGCAACCTCTCCACCGCCTTCAAGCGCGGACTCGACGCCGCCGCGAGCGGCCACGTCCTGTTGCTAGCACCAGCCTGCACAAGCTTCGACCAGTACGACAGCTTCGAGCACCGCGGCCGCCACTTCAAAGAGTTGGTGGACCGCGCCTCCTCATCAACCACGGACCACGGAGAAGCCGCTCGTAACTAGCAGGCGGCTGTTCCGAGAAAGACACGGGAAAATGATCGCTAGCCGTTGGCTCAGCGCCGACAAGCTGTTGTTCCCCGCCGCCGTATGTCTGTTGGGCCTCGGTCTACTGATGGTCTATTCCGCGTCCTTCCCGATGGCCCAGCGGCAGTGGAACGACGGGTACCGTTTCGTGACCCGCCAGGCCATGTGGGCTGGGCTCGGGCTGGGATTGATCGGCGTTGGCATGTCAGTCGACTATCGCGACTATCGCCGACCCCTCGTACTTGGCGGCTCGCTCGCCACGGTGTTGGGGGCGCTGGTGCTCGTGCTGGCGCTCCCCGGCAACGGTGTGCGGCGTTGGATCTTTGTCGGCCCCTTCTCGATACAGCCATCCGAGGCCGCGAAGCTGGTCGTGGTTCTCTTCCTGGCCTCGTATCTGGCTCGCAAGGAAGACCGCATCAACGATCTGCGCCACGGGCTTCTGCCCGGACTTGCCGTTGTCGGGCTGATTACCCTGCTGGTTGCCATCGAGCCCGACCTGGGTACCGCCATCGTGATTGTCGGAATCGCCGGCTCGATGCTTTGGGTGGCAGGCCTTTCGTACAAGCTGGTGGCGCAGGCCGCCAGCGTAATGGTGATTCTCGGCGCCATCGAGGTGTTCCGCCACCCGTACCAGTTGCGGCGGCTCATGACGTGGCTGAACCCGTTCGAAGATCCCACCGGTGCCGGGTTCCAGACCATTCAGTCGCTCATCGCGGTCGGCAGCGGCGGCGTTACAGGTGTGGGGCTGGCAAGCAGCAGTCAGAAACTGTTCTTCCTGCCCTACCCCTATACCGACTTCATCTTCGCCGTGATTGCCGAGGAGCTCGGGCTCATCGGAGCCGCAATCGTGGTGCTCGCCTTCCTGGTCATCTTCTGGCGCGGCCTGCGGACCGCGGTTCGAGCCCCCGATCGGTTCGGCTTTTACCTGGCGCTGGGATTGACTTCGATGCTGGTAATACAGGCCCTCGTGAACATGAGTATCGTGGTGAATCTGCTGCCGACCACGGGCATACCGCTGCCGCTGATCAGCTACGGCGGATCGTCGCTTTTGGTCTGCTGCGCCGCCATCGGGATCTTGCTCAACGTCTCGCAGCATAGCCACGCATGAGCCTGTTCGGATCGAGCCTTGCGGCTCACATCTCCGCGCGATGACGTCGCCCGTCGTTGGCAACGCCCACGAGCGCGACAGCGACGCCGCACGCCCGTTGCGTGTTGTGCTGGCGGCCGGCGGTACCGGTGGTCACTTGATGCCAGCGCTCGCCACCGCGGAGGCGATCGAGCGACAGACTGCCGCGGAGTTCCTCCTGGTGGGCGGCACGCGCGAGTCGGAGCGGCGCCTGCGAGGCTTGGTGCCGTACCCGGTCCGCGAGGTTGAAGCGGGAACGTTGGCGCGGACCGGCTGGTTGGGCCGCTTCCGCACGCTTGCAGGGCTTCCGCGAACCGTTTCCAAGGCGCGGCTGCTGCTGCGCGAGTTCGGCCCCGACCTCGTGATCGCCAGCGGCAGCTACGCGAGCGGGCCCACCGGTGCGGCCGCGGCTCTGCGCCGAATCCCTCTTCTGCTGCTCGAGCAGAACGCCCACCCAGGACTCACCAATCGGCTTCTCTACCCGTTTTGCGCGAAAGCCGCAGTGTCGTTCGAGAGCACGGTGGAGCACTGGGGTCACAAGGCCGTCTTCACCGGCAACCCAATCCGCGGGTCGCTACCGGCGGCGTCCAGCCGCGACGGACGCCCCCTCCCATCGCCTACACGCGACCACGTGCGCCTACTGATCTTGGGGGGCAGCCAAGGCGCCCTCGGGCTGAACACCATGATCGAGATGGCTCTGCCGCGGCTCGCGGCGGCGGAGGTAGGATTGAGTGTCACTCACCAGACCGGTGCTGCCGATGTCGAGCGGCTAGAACAGGCCTACCGCAGCCACGGGATCCCCGCGATCGTGACGCCGTTCATCAAGAACATCGGCGACGCTTACGCGCGCGCCGACCTGGTGTGCGCGCGAGCGGGCGCCACGACAATCGCTGAGCTCGCATACGTCGGATTGGGCTCGATCTTGGTGCCCTTCCCCCACGCCGCGGCGCGGCATCAGGATGCCAACGCGGCAGCGCTGGAGGCCGCTGGAGCGGCTCGCGTGGTGCACGAGGGCGACAGCGGCGCACCTCTGGCGGCGGCCATTCTCGAGCTGGCGAGCGATCCGCAGTTGCTGTCGCGCATGCAGGCTGCCGCGGCCGCGTGTGGCCAAAACGACGCCGCCGGCACGGTGGCCAGGTTGTCGCTGCGCCTGGCCGGGCGCGAGCCTGGCGAAACCGCGGAATTGAGCATCCGCACGGTGCCCACGCCCGCCAGCGCCAACGACGCCGAACGCGGCGCAGAAGCGGCCCGCCCACAGGGCCGCTCACCGCAGATGGAGCTCTAGAACGATGCTCAAGCGAGTGCAGCAGCTCCATTTCGTCGGTATCGGCGGCATCGGCATGAGCGGCATCGCCGAGCTGCTGCTCAACCTCGACTATCGGGTGTCTGGCTCCGACCTCAAGGCATCGCCGATCACCGAGAGGCTCGAGCAACTCGGCGGCGTCGTAACCATCGGTCATGCCGCCGAGAACGTCGGGCAGGCGGATGTGGTGGTGACCTCGTCGGCCGTCAGCACCGACAACCCGGAGGTGCGTCAAGCACTGGCCGCCGGCATCCCGGTAATTCCGCGGGCCGAGATGCTCGCCGAGATGATGCGCATGCGGCACGGCATCCTGATCGCCGGATCTCACGGAAAGACCACGACCACGTCGATGATGGCGACGGTTTTCGAGGCCGCCGACCTCGACCCCACGGTGGTGATCGGGGGTCGGCTCGAGGCCTGGGGCACGAACGCTCGACTCGGCAAGGGCGGGTTCATGATCGCCGAGGCGGATGAGAGCGACGGTTCCTTCTTGCGACTGTCGCCGACGATCGCGGTGGTCACCAACATCGACCTCGAACACCTGGACCACTACACCGACTTCGACGCGTTGCGCGACGCCTTCGTCGAGTTCCTCAACAAGGTCCCCTTCTACGGAACCGCCGTCGTCTGTTTGGACGACCCGGAGGTGCAAGAAGTCATCCCGAGGGTCACTCGACGGATGGTGACCTATGGCGTCAACCCGCAGGCCGACATCTGTGCGACGGCCATCGAGGTCACACCCGCTGGCACGCGGCTGGAGTGTCGCGCCGCGGACCGAGCGCTGGGCACGATTCAGCTGCAGGTGCTGGGACATCACAACGCGCTCAATGCGCTGGCCTGTGTTGCGGTGGCATGCGACCTCGACATCGACTTTGCGACGACGGCCGAGGCGCTGGCCGGCTACTCGGGCACGGCGCGCCGCTTCCAAAGAATCGGCTCGGCACGCGAGGTACTCGTGGTCGACGACTACGGCCACCACCCCACCGAAATCCGCGCGGTGCTCGCGGCGGCCAAGGCAGCCTGGAACCGACGTGTGGTGGTGTGCTTCCAGCCGCATCGATACAGCCGTTCGCAGCTGCTGCGCGAGGAGTTCGGTCGCGCCTTCTACGAGGCTGATGCCGTCTTCATCCTGCCGATCTACGCCGCCAGCGAGGAGCCAATTCCGGGTGTCAGCGGTGAGGACCTGGCAGCCGCGGTGAGCGAGCACGGCCACAAGTGCGTCGCCTCCGTCGACGGACTCGAAGAGGCCTTCGAGCGGGTGACCGCCATGGTCCAGCCCGGCGACTTGGTGATCACGCTCGGCGCCGGCGACGTTTGGAAGTTGTCGCGGCGATTGGCCGATTGGCTCGCCGCCGAAGAGAAGTCGAGCTCCGCCTCGCCCGACGGCCTGACAGCAGGGTCCACGGGCGCGGAACCCAGCCACGAACCGCCCGTTGAAGCGAAAGGGAAAGACAACGGCTGATGCTCATGACCAACAGCCAGGTCCATCCCGCAGAAAGCGGCCGTGCGGCGAAGCCGTGGAGCGCCAGCGCGCGCAGCGATCTGCAGAAGCTCGCCGCGCGCGAAGGTTGCCGCTACTCCGAGGGTGAGCCGATGGCTCGGCACACGTCGATGGGAGTAGGAGGACCAGCCACCGTCATGCTGTGGCCGCAGCGGCCGGCGAGCGTCCGCCACATCATCGCCTGGCTCGCGGTCCGCGGCTTGCCCTGGCGTTGCCTTGGAGGCGGCAGCAACCTGCTGGTTGCCGACAAGGGTGTCGCCGAGGCGGTGATCGCGCTCTCCAGCCTGCTCGAGGGCGCGCGCATCGACGCCTCACAACAACAAGCGGATCTGCCGGCTGGTATGCCCACGGCGCAGGCGCTGCGACACACCGCCACCGCGGGGCTCGATGGGCTGGTGTGGGCGGCGGGATTACCCGGGACAATCGGCGGCGCCGCGGCTGGCAACGCGGGCTGCTGGGGTGGCGAGATGTCCGAGGTCGTCGATCGGCTGCAGGTCATCACCGGCGCCGGTGAGGCTCGCGAGCTCAGCGGCTCCGAGCTCGGCTGGAGCTACCGTCAACTGAGAATGCCGGCAACCGTCACAAGCGCCGGTGCCGCCGAGCGCGAGGAGTCGATCGTGGTTGGCGGTGACGCCGGCCGAGGCGATACCCACGTTGCGATCGTGCGCGTCCACATACGTCTGCAATCGGCCGACGCGCAAGAACTGGTAGCTCGCTACGAGAAGCTGCAAGCGACCAAGCGTCGGAGGCAGCCGATGGGAGCCCGAAACTCGGGGTGTATTTTCCGCAATCCGGACGCACCCACAGAGGCGTCGCGTTCGGGCTCGGAGCTTGACGGCGAACCGAGCGCGCGACAGCCGCGGGAACCCGAACGACGCAGCGCCGGACAACTGATTGATCAGGCAGGCTGCAAGGGCCTTCGCGAGGGCGACGCGCAGGTCTCAGAGCAGCACGCCAACTTCATCGTCAACCTCGGAAAGGCAACGATGCACGACGTCGAGCTGCTGATTCAACGCGTCCGCACGCGGGTACGCGAGCGCTTCGAGGTCGAACTGTCAACGGAGATTCGCCAATGGTAGGGAGCTCGAAAGGTCGCTCACCGCAGTTTCTGCGTCGCGTGCACAATCGTCCGGCGCTGCGCCGCAAGAGTCAGCTTCTCCTCAACATGCGTCTTGTTGGCGTGGCCGCGGGGCTCGGCGTAGGCGGCGGGCTCGCCTACGTCGGAACAACCTGGGCGCTCGAGTCCGAAGCCTTCGTGGTCGACCGCGTGAGCCTCGCACAGGTGCCCCGAGAGCTGCGCACTGCCGTCGCCGACCAGCTGCTCCCGACTCTGGGTCACAACCTGTTGCTGCTCGACCTCGAGGCGCTGCGCCGGCGGGTCGAGGACCGGGTCCCACAACTCCAATCGGTGGCGATCCGCCGTCTGCTGCCGCACGACCTCGAGGTTGAGGCCAAGACCCGCGCGCCCTGGGCAGTGCTGCAAGCGACCGACGGTCGCTGGGTGGTCGACATCGACGGCGTTGTGCTGTCAGAGGAACCGTCCGCCATCGGAAACCTCGCAGATCCCGAGCCCGGTCGGCCCGATGCGAAAGCTCGACCAAGGTCAGACACGCTGCCCTTGCTGTATCTCGACGCCTCGATCGCCGACGACGTGGAGCGCACGCATCGACTTCCGCTTAGCGCTCCCGGAGTTGCCTGGCTGCCCGATGCGGCTACGATCGTCGAATGGCTCGAGCGGACAGCGCCCGCGGAAATCGGCGTGCTCGCCTACCTTCGGCTCGGCAGCGAGGGCGTGGTGCTCGTTCCACTACACGAGCCATGGGAGATCGTTCTCGGCCGCGCCGAGCGCCTCGAGGAGAAGATGCTGAACCTGCGCGCAATCCGCAGCAACGACGCCGCCAGGCTGGGGCCGGAAGTCGAGCGCATCGACCTCAGCTATCGCGACATGGTGGTCGTGCGCGACAATCTCGCGGCGCTCGGAAGCTAGTCGCAACGCGCCACAGTTCAACCTGTCAGGAGAAGGACCGTGGGACGGCTCGACCGTTACGTCGTGGGCCTCGATGTGGGCACCACCAAAGTATGCGCGGTAATCGGCGCGCGGACCGCTGACGATGGGCTCGAAGTCCTGGGTGTGGGCTTGGCGCCCTCGGGAGGCCAGCGCAAGGGCCTCGTTGTTAACATCGAGAGCACGGTCGAGGCCATCAAGAGCGCGGTCGAAGAAGCCGAGCTCATGGCCGGCGTCAGCGTCGACGCCGCCTTCGTCGGCACCAGCGGCGGCCATATTCGCGGCTTCAACAGCCGCGGGATGCTCACACTGGAAGGGAAGGCCCGGGAGATCACCGAGGAAGACGTGCGCCGGGTCATGGACGCGGCCCGCAACCTCGACCTGCCGAACGACCGCGAGATCATTCACCTGCTGCCGCGGGAGTTCCTGGTTGATGGGCAAGACGGCATCCTCGATCCGGTTGGTGGCATGTCGGCCTCGCGCCTGGAGGTCAACGTCCACCTCGTGGTGGGCGGCGTTGTGGCGGTGCAGAATCTGGTGAATTGCGCCAACCGCGCCGGCCTCGAGGTACGCGCCGTGGTCCTCGAGCAGCTCGCCTCGAGCGAGGCAACGCTCAGCGACGACGAGCGCGAGCTCGGCGTTGGGCTGGTCGATATCGGCGGCGGCACCACCGACATCGCCTGCTATCACCATCGAGCCGTTTGCCACACGGCGGTGCTACCGACCGGCGGAGAGCACTTCACCAACGACATCGCAGTCGGGCTGCGCACACCGCTGCTGGAAGCCGAGCACATCAAGATCCGCGCGGGTTGCGTGCTGCCCGAGCTCACCGCGAGCGACCAGACCGTTGAAGTGCCGGGTATCGGCGGACGCGGCGCCCGGCTGTTGCCCCGTCGCCAGCTTTCCGAGATCTTGAGGCCGCGCGCGGTGGAAGTGCTCGACCTGGTTCGCGACGAGATCCGCAAGTCGGGTTTCGCCGACACCCTCCATGCCGGCATCGTCCTGACCGGTGGCGGCGCGCTTCTCGAGGGGCTCCCCGAGGCCGCCGAGCAGCGGTTTGGGCTCCCGGTACGACTCGGAATGCCGGCAAACGTCGGTGGTTTGGTCGACGTGGTGTCGAGTCCGATCTATTCTACTGCGGTGGGGCTGGCACTCTATGGTCTCCGCGATCGCGGTGGCCACGAACACTACGAGCTCGGCGACCCCGCGTGGTACCGCAGAATCGGCGGCCGCGTGGCGCGCTGGGTTGGAGAACTGTTCTAGCACCCCGAGCGTTGTGAAGTGCGGACCGGACGCGAGTCGCGACCGATCTCCGCTTCTGGGAGGCAGCGTGCGGGGTCAGGAGGAATGTGGGGATGACTCCAGATAACTACTCGCACGACGCCGACTCGCTTCTACCTGGCGACGGTGACGCCATCGACAACGACCTCGATCTTCTCGCCGCGTCGCCGATCTCCCTCCTCCCGGGGGAGGCACGCCGACACAACGCCTACATCAAGGTTGTCGGTGTGGGCGGGGCCGGAGGCAATGCGCTGACGCGCATGATGCTCGCGGGCCTCAAAGGGGTCGAGTTCATTGCGGCCAACACCGATCTACAGGCGCTGGAGTCGAACACCGCGCCGATCAAGCTGCAACTCGGCATCAACCTGACGCGCGGGCTTGGCGCCGGTGCCAACCCGGAGATCGGTCGCCAGGCGGCACTCGAGGATACCGACCGCATCGTTGAGGTGCTCGAGGGCGCCGACATGGTCTTTATCACCGGCGGGCTGGGCGGCGGCACCGCTACCGGTGCGGCTCCGGTGATCGCGCGGCTTGCCAACGAGCTCGGCGCACTAACGGTTGCCGTGGTCACCAAGCCGTTCGGCTTCGAGGGCCGGCGGCGGATGGCGCAGGCCGACATGGGGCTCCGCGAGCTGCAGGAATCGGTCGACACGCTCATCGCCGTGCCCAACGACCGCCTGCTCGCTACGGTCCCGAACGACACGTCAATGATCGACGCCTTCCGCCACGCCGATCAGGTGCTGCACCAGGGCGTGCAGGGAATTGCCGATCTCATCCTCGTACCAGGGCTGATCAACCTCGATTTCGCCGACGTCCGCACCGTCATGTCGGGGATGGGGATGGCGATCATGGGCTCGGCGATGCGAGATGGCGAGAGCCGCGCCAGCGCGGCAGCAACGGCTGCCATCAACTCGCCGCTGCTCGAGGACACCTCAATCGACGGCGCGCGCGGCGTGTTGATCAACATCTCCGGCGGTCCGGAGATGACGCTGCACGAGGTCAATGAGGCGGCACTGATCATTCAGCAGGCGGCCGATGATGACGCCAACATCCTGTTCGGCGCCGTCGTCGACGAGTCGCTCGCTGGGACGATCAAGATCACCGTGATCGCTACGGGGTTCGAGGCGTACCCACACATGCAGCCGGTGGTCATCCCGGAGCATGAAAGTGTGGCGCCCACCGCGCCATCGCTCGAAGACACGGCCAGCTACACCGTTGGCGAACGGGAACTCAGCGTCGCGCAACACGGCGTCGACCTCGAGGAGGACGACCTCGATGTCCCCGCTTTCCTGCGCCAACACAGCGACCGCAGCTGATCTGCGGAGCGCGGCCGAGCACCCATGGGTAGAAATGGCCGCGTGCTCGAATAGGACGTCGGCCGCTGGCAACAAAGCGGCGCCGTTGAGCCTGATGACGGGCACCGCCCGCACGGTCGGCGGCGTCCTGTTGTGCGGCAGGCCACACTTCCGCCACGGCGTTCTCGCGTCCGCCGCCGGAAACTAGTGCGATTCAGCGATCCCCGCCTCAACGACGAGATTCGGCTCGTTTCGCCGAACCTCGACGCTCGCATGCGGCTGGTGTTGGCCTACCCCAACACCTACGCCGTGGCGATGAGCAACCTGGGCGTGCATACGCTGTATCGCTTGTTCAACCTGCACCCCGAAGTGTGCTGCGAGCGAGCCTTCCTGCCATCGCCGGAGCCCGGGGAGCGCCGTGGATCCGGGCACGGGCGCGGTGGGGCCGACAGCAGGTCTTCGCCGCTGACATCGCTCGAGAGCGGCCGCCCGATCGCCGATGCCGACCTGCTGGCGATCTCGGCCTCCTTCGAGAACGACTACCCCAATCTCCTCCGCCTTCTCGATCTGGCCCGCCTTCCCTTGCGCGCCGCCAGCCGCGACGCCACGCACCCACTGGTGGTGATGGGCGGAGCCACGGTTTCGATCAACCCGGAGCCCGTCGCCGCATTCGTCGACATTTTCTGCCTCGGAGAAGGCGAAAAGCTGGCAGGCCCGCTTATCGACGCGGCGCTAACGGCGTGCTCGCGCGACGCGATGCTCGAGCAGCTGGCGCAGGAGCCGGGCTTCTACGTGCCGAAGTTCTACAGGGCTCGCTATTCATCTGAGAGAGCCGGCTCCGAACAGCGCCGGACTTCGGTGCAGGGTGGAGCTCACGCCGCGATCGACGACGATAAACAGGAGCGAGGGACTCAGAGATTTGCCGCCCTCGAGCCGGATCCGCTGTATAGCCCCGGGGCGCCTCCAACGGTGACCAAGGTGCGCACGCGCTTCGGTGGAGCACACGGACCCGACCACATCGCCGCCACCTCGATCCTCACGCCACACACCGAGTTCGGCGATCGGGCCACCATCGAGGTGGCACGTGGCTGCACCAAGGGCTGCCGGTACTGCTGGGTGGGCTACAACGTCCTCCCCTTCCGCGTCCATCCGGTCGACGACGTGCTGGCGGTTGCCGACCGCTGGCGCGAGCACACCAGCCGTATCGGACTGGTGGCGACGGCACTTCTGGATCACCCCGACATCGAAGCCATCGCGGCCGGACTACGACGCATGGGCTTCGGCGTCTTCAGTCCGAGCCTGATCATCTCGACGCTGCGCGAGACGTTGCTCAACGCCGTGATCGAGTCGGGCCAGCGGACCATCACGATTGCGCCCGAAACCGGCAGCGACCGGATGCGCGAGCTGATCATGAAGAAGATCACCAATGACGAGATTCTCGAGAAAGTGCGGATGATCTTCCGCGCCGGGGCAGTCAACCTGAAGAACTACATCATCATTGGCTTGCCGGGCGAGAGAAAAGCCGACCTGCAGGCGATTGTCGACCTGGCGCGCGACATGCGCACGATCATGCTCGACGAGTGCCGATCTCGCGGCCGCATTGGCACCATCACACTGTCGATCAACTGCCTCATACCGAAGCCGAGCACCCCCATGCAGTGGGCCCCACAGATCCCGGCGCGGGAGTACCGCGCGAAGCTGCGTTGGCTCCGCAGAGCTCTCGGCGGTCTCCCGAATGTCATCATCGACGCCATGCGACCACGTGATGCCGAGATGCAAGCGGTGCTTTCGCGTGGCGACCGCCGCACCGCCGATCTCCTGGAGACGTGGCATCGCGGCGGTAGCTTCCGCGCCGCCATGCGCGACTGGAAAGCCGCTGGAGGCCTTGGCCTGGAGGCCCACCTGCGCGCCCTTTCGCCCGTGGCGCCGCTGCCGTGGGGGCATCTGCGAACGGGGCCGAGCGACGCCGCGCTGACAAATCAGTGGATGCGCGCCAGCGCCATCGCCCAACGTGAAGACAGCGCCGGCGAGAGTCGTGAAGTTGAAGTGCCAGCCGGCCTCCTCCGCAACCCGACCGCTTCCAGCGCCGCCCAGCTCGCCGGCGGCTCCGACGCCGGCCGCCGCGAACCCGACCGCAGCGCGACGTGAGTCAACCGCCTGACACCTCCGAGACCTCGATGGAGTCGCCCGCGAGCGCCGACCGCTCGGAGCTGCTGCAAAGCTCGCTGCTCAGGCAGATCCGAGCGATCGACCACGCCTTCGAGACCCGCGGCTCGCGCCTCGAATCACAACTGCCAGCGCCCGTAGCTCGAGTGCGCCAGGTCCACGAGCGTGGCGTCATCCTGATTGACGCCGACGCGGCCGACAGGGTTTTGGCACCACACCACGCGCCGACTCGCGACTCCTGGCCGCAGGGCGATGCACTTGTCACCGCCCGCGCCAAGACACCCATCGCTATCGCCACGGCCGACTGCGTGCCCGTACTGCTTTCCGTCGACAACGGCAGCTCGGTGGCGGCGGCGCACGCTGGCTGGCGTGGCATCGCAGCGGGAGTCTTGCGGGCGACCGTGGCGAGCCTGTGCGACGTCAGTGGTACCGACCCCTCGAGCCTCGTGGCAGCTGTTGGCCCGCGAGCCGGCACCTGCTGCTATCGCGTCGGCCCGGAAGTACGCCAGGGCTTCCTGGCGGCAGGCCTGCCCAAGACCGTCTTCAGCGCCGAGCTGCTGCAGCCCGAGCCCGATGGACTGTCGGCGGAGCTGGCTGATTCTGCCCGTGGACCCTCGGCGTCCGATCGTATGCATCCTGCCGATCTTGTCGAGGGGGCCAGGAAGCCGACGCGACCGAGTTACCTTTGCGATCTCGGCGCCGCGGCCCACCACCAGCTGGTGACGGCCGGCCTCAGCTCCAGCAACATAGATGTTTTCGAGGCCTGCACGCACTGCGAGCCCGGTCGCTTCCATTCGTACCGCCGCGACGGCGACGCCGCGGGTCGTATGCTCGCGGGCATCGTACGCCTAGCAGGCTAGGCCGAGCTCTCGCCGGTTGGTGAAACGGCGACAACTCCGCTAGCTGGCCGCATCGGCCAGCTAGCGCAGCTCCAGGTCCGGATCGCCATCGAGCACGCGGTTGGCAATCGAGTCGGCCTCGGCGTTGTTCTCCCGGCGCAGGTGCACGATGCGGAATCTCTCGAAGGACGACACCAGGGCCCTCGCCTCGGCATGTAGCGGCTTGAGCCCGGGAGACTTGACTCGGTAACGCCCTTCCATCTGCCGCACCATCAACTGCGAATCAGAGCGCACCTCGAACTCCGTCACCCGCTGCTCGGACGCCCAGCGCAGAGCCGCGATCAGAGCGCGGTACTCGGCGTAGTTGTTGGTCTGGCGCCCCAAGGAGCCACCGAAACAGGCCACCTCGCTGCCGTCGGGGGCGCAAACGCAGACACCGAACGCGGCGGCTCCGGGATTGCCACGAGAGGCCCCGTCGACGTACGCGATCAACGGGCCTTCCATGTCAGGCAGGCTGCTCGATCTCCACAGAGGAGGGCAGCTGGAGCGCCTTGCGCGAGAACAGCAAGCGCTTGCACGAGTCGCACTGCACGATGCGCTCCATGTTCATGACATCCACGTACAGCTGCGGCCGGATTCGTGTGTTGCAGCCCAAGCACGTTTCCTCGAGAGCCTCGGCCACGCCAACCCCGCGGCGAATGTTCTTGACGCGCCCGTAGAGCCGCAGCAGATCGTGATCGGCTTGGCGCTCGGCATCGCCGATTTCCGCGCTCAGCTGTTCGCGCTCTTGGGCGAGCGCCGCGGCGCGGGCGTCGATCTCACGCACCTGCGAGGCGACCAGCGTCTCGACCTCGGCAAGCCGTTGCCGCCGAGAAGCGAGCTCGGTGTTGAGCGCCTCGGAACCCTCCATGTGCTCGAGGATCTTCTCCTCGAACCCCGATATGGCGTCGCGCGCCTGCTGGATTTCCTTCTGCAGCGCCCAGAGCTGCTCGTTCGTCCTGACCAGGAGCTCCTGCTCGCGATACTTCTCGGCCTTGGCCTCCTGATCTTCGACCTGACGCTCGAGCAGCTTGCGGTCGGCGGCAGACTCTTCGAGCCGTGCCTCGGCCACCGCAATCTCCGCCTTCACCACCGCAACATTCGCCTGCAATGCTTCCTTCTGCGCCGGCAACGTCGCCCGCTCAGCGTCGACCCGAGCCGCATCCAGCTCCTTACGCTGCAACTCGATCAATACCCGCAGCTGGTCGCTTACGTTCACATTGACTTCCTTGCTCGCCACTCGAGAGCGCTACGCCTTGACCCAATGCCTCTGAGCACAAGAAAAAGGGCGGGCGTAGGCCCACCCGCTCGCCGCCCCCGAGGGGCGGAGCTGCCCCCGGTGACAATTAGATGCGCTCTGACCGCGTGCCGCCACGCGTCGGCCGTCGTTCCTCGATGTGCCAACCTGGCCGTTCCGTCGTCTCGCATCCGGTTCCACCCGCTTCCATACGATCGGGCGATCGTGCTGCCGCCCGGACGCGACATCTTAGCCGCTCGGGACCACGCCTGTCATCTGCGGCCAATCGCGGCTGAATATGGTGGGCCCTGCAGGATTCGAACCTGCGACCTACCGGTTATGAGCCGGCGGCTCTGACCAACTGAGCTAAGGGCCCACCCAGGCTCGCGCCAGAATCACGATGCCGGAGCGGTGAACCGACTCGGCAGCTCCCCGAGTGATTGTAATGCGCTCCGGCGAACTGACGCGCGCGCGCGCCGGACAGCTGCACGTACGCAGGATCGAGTGCGACGGTTGCGGCGGCCACCCCTAGCAGCCGACCCTTTCGCAGCGCTGTCGCGATCGAACACGATGAGTCATCAGCCAGCGTCACGTTCAGAGCCCGCGGAGCTCGTGGACAATCTGAAGCTTCCTGGCGGTAAGCTCGTCCGCCAACTGGCGATCCCCCCCCCGGACGGCGAGGTTGACCTGCTGCTGAAGCTCGCGCAGCTGTCGTTCGAGGGCGCCGCGCCGAACCGCCTCCGCCGCGCCGCGGGCCCCGTCCCAGTCGGGAATCGGCTCCTGATCGAGCAGCAGGCGGGATAACAAGGCAGCGGCCCCGTCCACGTCGCAGTGCGCCAAGATCTGTTCGCCGGTTAACCCGTGGCCTGAAATGGAGTCGGCCTTTCTCGTCGACCTCTGCGAAGAGTCCTGAGCGTAGGCCACCGAGATCGCCTGCAGAAGGCCGGCGACACGTGGGTCGCGCACATCGACACCGCAGATCTGGACCAGACGTTGATGCCACTCCGGGTGATGCAGCGTGCCCCGAAGAAGCTCGCGCTCGGCGTGCGAAACCTCCTCCAGGCGTTGCGTGACATTCAGGTCGCCAGCCGCTGCGGCCAGGCTCCGGCCGTGACCGTCGCTGGCACCACGGCCCTGCAGTTGACCTCTTTGGCTTCCTCGCTGGCGGGCGTTGAGCTCGTCGAGAGCCTGCAACACCAGCGGTTCTTGGACGTCGAGCTCGTGGGAGATGCGACCGATCCATCCGGCGCGCTCAACACGGTCTTCGATGTGCAGGACGAAACCGAGCAGCGACTGCAGTGCCTGTGCCTTGCCCTGTGGCGAGCGTAGATCGGCCCGCTCGCCGGCACGACTGAGCAAGAAGGCCAGCGCCGGCAGTGCCGAGCGCAGGGCCGTGGCCAGGCCTTCGGCACCTTTGTCCGCCAGGAAGGAATCGGGATCCTGCCCCGCCGGCAGCGGCAGCACGTTGACCTGGAAGCCGGATCCGAGGAACACACCCACCGTACGCTCGGCCGCGGCCTGACCGGCACTGTCGCCGTCGAAGGCAACCACGACCTTGGTGGCATGACGCGACAGCAGGCGCGCGTGCTCGGCCCCGAAGGCGGTGCCCATGGGAGCGACCACGTTGCCGTATCCATGCTGCACACAGGCCAGGACGTCGAGATACCCCTCGACGAGCAGAGTAAAAGAGACCGCCTTGATCGCGGCCCGAGCCTCGCCAAGGCCGTACAGTGTGCGGCTCTTGTTGAAGAGCTCGGTCTCCGGTGAATTGATGTACTTGGGCTGATCGTCGTTGGCGGCGGGGCCGAAAATGCGGCCGCCGAACGCAATCGGACGCCGGCGAATGTCGCGAATCGGGAACGAGACCCGATCGCGCAGCAGGTCGTACACGCTGCCGGCGTCGCGATCTCTGCTGCGTCCAGCATCGCGGTGTTTCGCGAGGCCGGCGGCAACCAGCTCCTCGGGCCTGAACCCCTGCCGCGCCAGGCGGCCACTCAATACGTCCCACCCGGGCGGGGCGAATCCCAAGCCGAAGGACTCGATAACCTCCGGCCCGAGACCACGCCCGGCTAAATACTCGCGGGCCGCCTGCCCCGAAGACGCAGCGAGCTGCTCGCGATAGAAAGCCTGCGCCGCCGCGACCGCAGCCGCGATGCGGTCGCGTCCAACCTGCGGCTGATCCTGGCCGGAGCGCCGAGCCGAGCGCTGCTCCTGCGCCGGAACCGACACCCCCGCGCGCTCGGCAACACTGCGGACGGCGTCGTTGAAGCCAACACCCTCGTACTGCATGACGAACTTGAAGAGGTCACCCCCCTCCTGGCATCCGAAGCAGTACCACAGGCCCTCGTCGTTGACTCCGAACGAGGGCGTCTTCTCGGTGTGAAACGGACACAGGCCCAGGAAGCGTGTGCCGCGGCGCGCCAGGCCCACCACCTCGCCGATCAGCTGCACCGCATCGGCGCTGCTTCGTACCTCGTCGATGAAGTCCCGCGGCCAGCTCACTGGCGATCAGCTCCCGAGGTTCACAATCGTGACGCCGGCCCCACCGTCTCTGGGCCCGGCGGAGCCGAATCCCGAGACGCCAGGGCGATCGCGCAGCCACTCGTGGAGCGCGTCTCGGAGCTTGAAGCTGCCGTAGCCGTGGATCAAGCGTACAGCGGTCAGCTCGGCGAGCAACGCATCGTCGAGGTACTTGTCGGCCATCGCGAGCGCGTCGTCAACGGTCTGGCCCACAAGCTTGAGCTCGGTGGCAACGCTGAAGCGCTCGCGCCGCTCGAAGCTGGTGCCACCGCCCCGAGCCACCGAAGCTCCGCGCTGTGCTCGGGCCCGGCGCTTCGACGCTCGGGTCTGGACGCCGCCGTCGCCGGCGCCTGTGCCCGTGGCAACACCGAGCGGCCTGACCTGCTGGCGTGGCGCCAGCATGCGTTTCCCGCCGACGTCAATCTCGACGTCAGTCTCACCGGCGCTTCGACCCCGCGGCGTCCACTCATGCAGGACCCGTCCACGCATACCGAACGGCTCAACATGCACCCGCTGGCCACGCGCCAACGGGCCCACCGCGTCAGCCTGTTCCTCTTCGTCCAGCTCTGAGTGGATGCCGGGCGCCAGGCTCGAGCTCGAAGCTCCAGATCGCTCTCGGGCACTCTGGTGTGCCTCGGCCTCCAGCGTCCCGACGACCGAACGCCAGCGCGCGCGACGGTTGTCGGCCGTCCTCTTGCTCACACTCGGCGTTCGCTGCCCCGTCGCCGGTGCAACGTCACCGAGCTCGGCCAGCTTCTGCTCGCCGCGCTCACGCAGCGACTCGGCCACATCGCGGATGGCGTTCTTGAGCTGCGCTTGAAGCTCCGTGGCCCGCTTCTTGTGCTCGGCATCAGCCGCTCTCAGCCGTTGCAGCGAGCTCTCGAGCTCGACGCGCTGCGCGTCGAGATCTTCCTCCTGACGCCGCCGCGACTCCTCGGCCTCGGCGGCCTCTTCTTCGAGACGCTCGATGACGCGATCGAGCTGCACCGCGTCGCCGCTCAGGAGTCCTCGAGCCCGAGCCACCAGCTCGGCATCCAACCCGAGTCCGGCGGCGACGAGCAGCGCGCTGCTGCGCCCCGGCCGGCCGACGCGAACCCGGTAGGTCGGCGCCAGGCTGGCGGCGTCGAACTCCATGGCCGCGTTGACTGCGCTCGGGTGCGAGTGGGCAAACGACTTCAACGCGTCGTGATGGGTCGAGAGCATCAAGAGCGCGCCGAGCTCGACAAAGCGCTCCGCCACTGCAATCGCCAACGCCGCACCCTCGGCCGGATCGGTTCCGGTGCCGAGCTCGTCGAGCAGCACCAGGCTGCCGGCAGGGCAGTCGGCCAGGAAGCTGGTAATACGCTCGAGGTGCCCCGAGAAGGTCGACAGGCTCGCCGAGATGCTCTGCTCGTCGCCGATGTCGGCGTACAGCCGTGGCACGACGGGCAACCAGGCCTCGACGGCCGGCACTGGAACTCCGCACTGCGCCATGAAAGTCAGTAGCCCGATCGACTTGAGCAGGACGGTCTTGCCGCCGGTGTTGGGGCCGGTGATCACGAGGGCACGCTGGTGACTCGAAAGCTCGAGATCAAGAGGGACGAAGCTCGGAACATCGAGTCCATCCGCTGCATCCGCAGTCTCCATCAACGGATGTCGGCCACCGCGCAAGCGCAGCCCGACCCTGGAATCGGCATCATTATCGGGATCGGCATCGACACGGCCGTCGACTTCGACTACCACCGCCTGGTCGTCAGAACGGGCCTCCGAGGCTGCTGTGGCGGCCACGATCAATCGTGGTCGCACTGCCTCGGCGCGGTTCGAGTAGCGCGCCAGAGCCTGCAGCCCGTCGAGCTCGGTGATGCATTCGATTGCCTGCTCCAGCCCAGGAGCGGCGGCCGCCACGTGCGCGGTTGCCTCGGCGAGCAAGCGCTGGACCTCACGGGCCTCATCGCGCACCACCTCCGCCAACCGATTCTGCGGTTCAACCAGCTCGAGCGGCTCCACGAACACCGTCTGCCCCGACGACGACGAGTCGTGTACGATGCCCTCCACCGCCTCGCGCCGACCCGACCGGACTGGCAGCACATATCGTCCGGCCCGCTCGGTGACCAGAGATTCGCTGAGGACGTCACGAAGACGATCGTCGTGCGCCAGCTTGTCCATGCGCGTGCGCAGCTCACTGCGCAGCCGCCCGCCGCGTCGTCGGGCCCGCGCCAGCGCCGGGGAGGCGTCGTCGCAAACCTCGCCGTCGGGGTCGAACAAGCCATCGATGTGGCCGACGAGATGCGACAGATCGGGCGTCGCGCGGGCGAGTCGACCGAGCGCCGACGCGCCCGCGTCCGCAAGTCGCCGCCGGAGCTCTCGTGCAACGCCTGCGGTGCGGCCAACCGCGAGGAGCTCCTCGGAGTGGAGCACGATACCGGCGGTATGCAGCCGCCGCAGAATCGGCTCCAGCGGGCTCGCCGCCGAGAGCGACAGGTAGCCGTTCTTGGCGGCCCAATCGCGCGTTGCCTCAACGGCGTCGAGACGCGCCTCGATCTCATCGATCTGGGTTGAAGGTTGCAGCCCGCCGACCCGCCCCGCGCCCATCTCGGTTTGCGCGCCGCCAGCCAGCAGGTCGAGTAGCGCATCGATCTCGAGAACCCTTGCGGTCGCCGGATCGACCACACGATCGAGGTTCGCGTCGGTCGGCGGCGAGCCAGCACCCGCGGTTGTTGATCTGCTCACGGCCGGCTAGATCTCGCTGCGCAACCCGCCGCCCGGGCCGAACGCCAGGCATGACCCGAGCAGCCCGGTAGCCAGGCCGCCGCCGATCAGGCCGGCGACCAAGGTAGCGCGCAAGAAGCGTAGCGGCACCGAGGCGAGGAGCCCGAAGGCATCGCCACCGACGTACGAGAGGCCCATGCTGAACGCCGCGTACAGCAGCCCCACGGCGAGCACGCCCGAAACCAAGCCTTGCAACGCCCCCTCGAACAGGAAGCGACCCACGACGACCGCGTCGGGAGCACCCACGAGCCGCATCACGTCAATCTCGCGAGCCCGTGCCACCACCAGAACGCGGACGACGTTGGCGGTCGTGATGACGGCGGCGAGCAGAACCGTGCCGCCGAGCAACAACGCCACGAATCGCACCGCGCGCACGCCCAGCTCGAGCCGGCGAATGATCTGCAGGTCGTACTGCACGCCGTCGACACCGGGGAGCGCACCCCATTCCTCAGCGAGCTGCTGCAGCAGGCGTTCGCTGCGCATCTGCGACGCGATCGACACCGAGAACGACGACGGCAGCGGATTCTCATCGAGCATCGCGAGAACGTCGCCGAGCTCGCGAAAGTCGGTGCGGAACAGCTCAGCGGCCTCGGCCGACGTGATCAGCCTGTGAAGGGCAACCTCCTCGCTCTCGCCCAACACGGCGGCAATGGCGTCCTGCTGCTGCTCGGTGATCGCGTCGTCGAGGAACAGCTGCATCTGGCCACGTTCGCGCCAGCGTGCCAGGACCGCGCCGAGATTCTCGGAGACCAGGAGAAATGCGCCGAGCACAATGAGCGACGTCGTCATCACGACCAGCGCGGGGAGTACCGTCCGACGGTTGAACCACAGCCCGCGAACCGCCTCTTCGGTGCACAACTGCGCGTAGCGGCGCCAGGCGCGCTCGGGAGCCGCCATCAGGCGCTGACGGCGTTGTCGCCGCGAGTGAGAGACCTCACGCGACCGTCCTCAACCACCAGCGTGCGGCAGCCGAGCGCGGCGATCAGGTCGGGGTCGTGGGTGGCGAACACAACGGTGGTGCCGCGCCGGTTGATCGCGCGGAAGATACGCAGCACCTCGACAGCGGTGTCGGGATCGAGGTTGCCGGTCGGCTCGTCGGCGAGCACAAGCACTGGCGCCGACATCAGCGCCCGCGCCAGGCCGACGCGCTGCTGCTCACCGCCGGAAAGCTGCTCGGGATAGAGATCGGCGCGGTGCTGCATGCCCACCAGCTCCAGCAGCTCCTCGGAGCGACGGCGCGCCTCGGCGCGAGAAAGCCCGACAATCCGCCCCACGAATCCGACATTGTCGGCGGCCGTACGGTCGAAGATCAGCTTGGTGTCCTGGAACACGACGCCGATTCGTCGTCGCAACTCCGGAACCTGCCGACGGGTCATCGTGGCGAGGTTCAAGCCGTCGATGATCAGCTGGCCGCTGCTTGCCAGCTCGGCTCGATAGATGAGGCGCAGCAGCGTCGTCTTGCCGGCGCCGCTGGCGCCCGTGAGAAACACGAACTCGCCGGGCCGAACGTGAAAGTTGGCGTCGCGCAACGCCGTGATGCTGCCATAGCGCTTGGTGGCGTGAAAGGCACGGATCATGACGACTCATCCAGCGCTCGGACCGTGTCGACGGACTGTCGCAGTCGAAGGCGTTCGTGCAGTACCTCCTGCACACGCTGCGGATTGGCGGCACCGCCCGAGGCGCGCATCACCTGCCCCATCAGATAGCCCACGACCTGCGTGCGACCGGCGCGGAACGCCGCCACTTCATCCGGACTCGCCGCCAGCGTCTCGTCGACGATTCGTTCGAGCTCGGCGGTGTCGCTGATCTGCACCAGTTCGCTCTCGGCGATGATCGCTGCTGCGGCAAGCCCCGTCTCGATCATTCGAGCAAAGACCTTCTTGGCGACGGCGTGTGAGATCGCCCCGGTATCGACGTGTTGGAGGAGCTCGGCGAGCTGGCCCGCCGGTACTGGCATGGTATCGCCGCTGGCATCGGCGGCGCTGCCACGCTCGTTGAGCGCCCGCAGCAAGGGCCCTCGCACCCAGTTGCTCGCCGGACCCGGCGGGGTGCCGGCGGTAATCAGTTCCTCGAAATAGTCGGCTCGCCGACGCTCCTCCACCAGCACTGCCGCCTCGCCGACCGGCAACTTGTACTGGACGACAAAACGCTCGAGTCGGGCAACGGGGAGCTCCGGAAGCGCCTGCCGCGCTGCTGCCAGGTCGGGATCGGAGACCTCGATCGGTACCAGATCGGGCTCGGGAAAATAGCGGTAGTCGTGCGCCTCTTCTTTGCTGCGCATCGGCACGGAGCGATTGGCGCGCTCATCCCAGAGTCGCGTCCCCTGCTTCGACGGTTGGCCCTGCCGCAGCAGAGCCTCTTGCCGGGCGCGTTCGTAGCGCAGCGCGCGACGCACGAAACGGAACGAATTCAGGTTCTTGAGCTCGGTCTTGGGATTGAGCTCTACCTGGCCGCGCCGACGGACAGAGATATTGGCGTCGCAGCGCAGGCTCCCCTCCTCCATGTTGGCATCGGTCACACCCAGGTAGAGCAAGGTGGAGCGCAGAGCGTTGAGAAACGCATCTGCTTCCTCGGGCGAGCTCAGCTCCGGCGCGGTAACCGTCTCGATCAGAGGCGTGCCGCAACGGTTGAGATCGATCAGGGTCCGCGGGGGGGCTCCTGGGGTCGCACCAGAGCTGTGCGTCGACTTGCCTGCGTCTTCCTCGAGGTGCAGCCGCACAATGCCCACGCTGCGGCGCTCAGATCCCAGCAAGTAGTCAAAACGACCGTCCTCGGCGAGCGGTTGGTCGAACTGCGAGATCTGATAGCCCTTCGGCAAGTCGGGGTAGAAATAGTTCTTGCGAGCGAAGCGCGATCGACGATTGATGCGACAACCGAGCGCCAACCCCACGCTCAGCGCCAGTTGCCAGGAGCGCCGGTTCAGCACCGGCAGCGCGCCAGGAAGGCCCAGGCAAACGGGACAGGTCTGGGTGTTGGCCGGCGCCCCGAAACGAGTCGAGCAGCCGCAAAAGAGCTTCGACCGGGTGGCCAGCTGCACGTGGATCTCGAGGCCGATAACCGTCTCGAACTCCGCCCCCCCGCCCGTGCCTGTCATCGCGCCATTGTATCGACGATGCCGGCCCACGCTCGGAGGCCTCGAGCCGACTCGTGCAACGCTTGCCAGCCAGATCCGTCGGGCCAACCCGGCAGGTCGACTCGTCGCACGGCCCGCCCGGCGCCCTGCAGCCCGGGATCGAGCTCCGACTCCGTGCTAGGGATCGATGTCGGTCAGGTAAGGGTTGACCTTGCGCGTCTTCGGCTTGGCCGCTTCAGACGCGCCCTTCTTGGCCACTTCACGCTTGTCGGCGCCATCAGCGCGAGAACTGCCAGACGCCGTCGGGGCCGGCGCCGCGCCCGCTCCAGACGCGCCGCCCGATGCGCCCGGTCGGCTCGATCCTGACGACCGGCCCGAGCGAGCAGAGCCACCTCGACCACGACTACCAGAGCTTGCCGCCGAACCGCCGCTGTCGCGTCCCCTGGCGCTGCTACCGTCGGCGCCCGTCGCCTTCGAACGATCGGCCTCGGCCTGGCCACCTGAGCGGCCGCGACCTCTGCTTCGCGACGGTTCACGCCCGCCACGTCCACCCCTGCCGGATCGAGACCGTGCGCTCGACGATTCTTCGGTCGACGGCTCTGGTCTCTTCCGCCCACCGGCGGCGGAAGCCTGTTCGCCGGACTCCCCGGCGCTCGACGACGCAGCCGGCGCCGAGGGCGAGGAAGAGGAGGAACCGCGGCCGCGCCGACGCCGTCCGCCACGACTCCGCGAACCGCGCGAGCTCCTGGAGCCGGTCGTTTGCTCTGCCCCGGAGCTCTGCTCGGCGCCGCCCTCTGCGGCCGGGCTCGCTGCGCTTGCGGCGATCGCGGGCGCATTCTTGTCCGCGGCATCGGTTGGGCGCTGGCCACGCTTTTGGCCGCCTCGGCCACCGCGACGTCCACGACGTCCGCGACGTCCGCGCCCCGCCGAAGTCGACGGTGCGTCCTCGCTGACCGCGGCAGGCCGATCGACGGCCAGCGGACCCTCTACGAGCCCGAAGTCGACACGTCGGCGCTCCTCGTCGACCTTCGCGACGTTAATCCGAACGCGATCACCCAGCCGGAAGCGCCGGCGCGTGTGCTCGCCGCGGAGCTCGTGATTGGGCTCGTCGAAGCGGTAGTAGTCGTCCTCGAGCGTCGACACGGGTACGAGACCCTCGACAAAAACCTCCTCGAGCTCGACGAAGAAACCAAACGACTGGACGCCGGTGATGTAGCCGATGTACTCGGAGCCGACCTTGTCGGCCATGAACTTCACTTTTTTCCAGCCGCAGTATTCCCGCTCGGCCTTCTCGGCACGACGCTCCACCTGCGAGCTCCGCAGCGCAATGGTCTCGAGACGGGCAACAAGGCCCGCCGCGTCGAAGTCCGGTACATGACTGCTGTCGCGATCGGCCTTCAACAACCTGTGCACGATCAGATCGGGATATCTGCGGATCGGCGACGTGAAGTGTCCGTAGCGCGGCGACGCCAAGCCGAAGTGGCCACCGCCGTCGCCCTTGCCTGCGGCGGACGCGGTGTGGGCCTCGTAGCGTGCCTGCTTCATGGTTCGCAGCATCAGCATCGAGACCACGCGCTCCTCGGGCCGACCAGCGAGCCGCCCGAGCAAGCGAGAGAAGTGCTGCGGGGTCGGACGCTGGCCGCCTTCAAGCGAGTGACCGAGGCCCGAGATGAACTCTCGGAAGCTCGCCACCCGTTCCGGATCGGGGCCCTCGTGGACGCGCAGCAAGGTCGAGGCGCTCTCCCAAACGAAATGGCTCGCCACCACCTCGTTGGCGCGGATCATGAACTCCTCGATAATCCGATGCGCGACGTTGCGCTCGGAGCGCACGATGTCCTCGACATCACCGCGGAGGTTGATCACCAGCTCAGGCTCGGGCAGATCGAAATCGATGCTGCCGCGCCGCCGACGCGCCTCCATCAGAATCGTCGCGAGCTCGCGCATCCGTCTGAACTGCGGCGTGTGGTCGGCATAGCGCTCGCTGAGCTCCGAGCGTTCCTCCTTGGTGCCATCGCTCTCGGTGAGGAGCGCGGCGACATCGGCGTAGGTCATACGCTCCGCCGAGCGGATCACCCCGTCGTGGAACTCGAAGTTGACCGTGCGTCCCTCGCGGTCGATGTCGATCAACGCCGATTGCACAAGGCGATCCACTCCGGGCTTGAGCGAGCAAACCTCGTTCGACAGCGACTCGGGCAGCATCGGCAGGACCCGGTCGGGGAAGTAGACCGAAGTGGTGCGCAGCTCGGCCTCCCGATCGATTGCCGAGCCCACCGGCACGTAGTGCGCCACGTCAGCGATATGCACGTGCAGCCGGTAGTGACCACTCGGCAGAATCTCGACGTAGACCGCGTCGTCGAAGTCCTTGGCATTGATGCCGTCGATGGTGACGATCGGCAGCTCGCGGTAGTCCTCGCGACCTTCGAGCTCCGCCTCGCTGACCTCGGTGGCCACCGCTTCGGCTTCGGCAATAACCGCCGCCGGAAACTCGTGCGGCAGCTCGAACTCGCGAATGATCACCTCGACGTCGAGCTTGGGATCGGCCGGGTCGCCGAGGTGCTCCACGATGCGCCCCATCGGGCCGCGCATGCCGCGCGGATACTCGGTGATCTCGGCGAGCACGAGGTGACCGAAGTGCGACTCGTCGATCCCCTCGTCGGAGATCATCACGTGGTCGCCGAGGCGCGCGTCGAGCGGCGCCACATAGGTCAAGTTCTTGCCCCTCGTCAGTCGACCCACGAGAGTCTGTCGGCCGCGCTCTAGAACTCGGATGACGCGGCCTTCTGCCTTGCCGCTGCGCCGCAGGTGCTCGATGCGAGCAACCACGCGGTCGCCGTGCATCGCACCCGAGAGCTTGCGCCCGGTGACGAACAGGTCGCGACCCTCACCGTCGTGCGCCACGAAGCCGTAGCCATCGGCGTGCGCGCTCAGCGTGCCAACAACAAGATTCATCTTCTCGGGGAGACCGTAGCGGTTTTCCCGAGTCTTGATCAACCGGCCCTTCTTGGTGAGCTTCGCGAGCAATCGATCGAGCGCCGGACCCTGGCTATCGGCCAGATCGAGCTCGCGCGCCAGCGCGGTGGCATCGACCGGGCGGCCAGCAGGACCGCGCATGAACGCGAGCACGCTGTTGGCATCGAGCGGCTTGTCGGCAACGGGCTCCGCGGCCGACGGGGGTTCCTCTACGACGACTGCGGCTTCGGCAACAACGGTCGCGGGTTCTTCAACGGCGGCCACGACTTCCTCAACGACGGCGGCTTCTTCAACGGCGGCCGCGAGCTCTTCGGTGACCGCCGCTGTGGCGTTGGAGGGTTCACCGGCGGCGGTGGGTTCGCCCGTGTCGGTCGCTTCCGCGGCGGCAGGAGTTTCCTCTGCGCCCACGGGTTCTACTTCTACGGCCGCGGTGGATTCCGCGGCGGCCGTCGATTCGGACGGCGTTGGTGTCGCATCGACTGGAGCGTCGGCGGTGGGTTCGGTGTTTGCTTCGGGGGGGGTAACTTCGCTTGCCATGTAGATCTCACTGCTCGCGTGAACGGATGCGCAGGTGGGGCGGGTTCGAGTAGTGCCCGTGGTAGGGGCGCGCTTGCGAACCGCGCGGCCTGCGCGTGTGCCGGAGGGGCTGTGCCCTACGGGGGGCGGCGGCTCCCGGCGAATAGGGCGGGGCACGCGGCCTGATCCGTCGATCCGGCTGGTCTTCAGCCGCTTGCTTGCGGCGACCGGATTAACGGTAACACCCACCGGGTCGACAAGCTAACGGTTTGCTGCTGCGGCAGGCGGCGGCGTTGTAGGCTTGCCGTCCATGTCGACCCCACCCGTGAGAACGCTCTCAGTCGCGCGCCTTCCGGCGATCTGTTTGACCTTGATCGCACTCGGCGCCCTCGGCACCGCGCTCACCATGCGCGTCCCCGAGAGCAAGAACAAGGGCACGTTCTGGAGCGACGAATCGACCTATGCAGCGATGGCCTACAGCCTCGCGTTCGACGGCGATATCACCTACGAGCGCCACGACCTGGAGCGCATCTACGCGGCCGGATACGCCTCAGGCCCGGCCGGTGTGTTCTTGGTCCGCAACCCCGAGAACGGGCGCATCTACTTCGCCAAGGCTTTTGTTTACGCGCTCGTCGCGGCGCCGTTCGTCCGCCTGCTGGGAGACAACGGGTTCTTTGTTCTGCATGCCCTTCTGCTGGCGGCGATGTTCGCCGCGGGCTATCTGTACCTGTTGCGTGTTGCGGCGGCGGGGCTCGCTGCACTGTACACCGTGCTTTATGTGCTCGGGTCGGTTGCCGCCCTGTACTTTTTTTGGCTGACGCCGGAGTGGTTCAACCTGAGCCTGGTGTTCCTGGCGACCTTCTTCTGGCTCTACAAAGAGCGGCCGCCGGCTTGGCACGGCCCCACCGCGACGACCGTGGGAGCGGGCCCCGCCTGGCTACGAGCGCCGTCGACCGATTTCCTCGCCGCGATGCTCTACGGCCTGGCGATCTACTCCAAGCCACCGAACGCGATCCTGCTGCTGCCGCTGCTGGCGTGGCAGGCCTACCGCGGCCGCTGGCTTCGCGGCTTCGCGCTCGGGCTCACGGCCACCATGATCATCGCCGCACTGTTCGGCGCCACCTGGCTGGCGATCGGCGACTGGAACTACATGGGCGGCGATCGCAAGACGTTCCATTCGGGGACCGGGTACCCGCTGCAAACGCCCGATATCGGGTTCGAGGACGTCGGCATCTCGATGGTCACCAACCTGTCGGACTACGCCGAGCGGATTCCCGAGGCCGGGAACCTGGCGCGCGACCTGATCTACATCTGGATCGGCCGCAACGGAGGCATGATTCCCTACATGTTTCCAGCGGTCCTGGCGCTGCTGTTGTTCCTCGTCTCCTCTCGCGGCCGCGAGCGAATGTGGAGTCCGCACGCTTTCCTGGCCGCCGGCTTCCTGCTCGAAGTGGTGGCAATCGTCATCGTTGTCAAAACCAACTGGATCGGTGGCGGCGGTACGGTGGGCAGCCGCTACTTCGTCAATGCCTATCCCGCGGCGTTCTTTCTGCTTCCGGCGACAGCCAGCCTCGGCCCGGCTCTGGCGATCGGGATTGTCTGGTCGACCTTCGTCGCGCAGATCGTGATGTCGCCCTTCTTCTCGTCGTTCAACCCGTCGTTCCACACCAAGCGACTGCCGTACACCCTGCTGCCGGTGGAGCTGACGATGCTCCACGACCTGCCGTTCAACGTCCACGCGCGCTCGCGCCTGGTGGAGTTTGACAGTCCCGCCACGTTCGACGCCTACTTCATCGACGACGAGACGTACCGCAAAGAACGGCCCGACGCGACCGGCTTCTGGCTGGGCGCCGCGCACGAGGCCGAAGTCATTCTGCGGACGCGCGAGCCTATCGACACGATCACCCTGCGGCTGCGCAATCGCGGCCGACCCAATCGCGCGATCGTGCGAATGGGAGGCCACGTGTTCGATCGGGCCCTCGAGCCCGACGAGCGCATCGAGATCGTCCTGCCGGCAGGCCGTGCCCACCTCTACAAGGACATGTTCCTGTATCGCTTCAGCGTGTACTCCGAGACCGGCGGCATGCCGATGTTCGACTCCGTCGAACCAGGCCAGGCAGCCGAGATCAGCACCGACAAGCGACCACTCGGACTGCTCGTCGAGCCCAGCGTCCAACCGGCCCGACCACTGCGTGGTTCCTGATGGAGCTCGCACAGAAATCCGACGCTTCCGCGCTACCCCACCTTGTTATAATGAGCGCCGCTTTGGGCCCAAGTGGCGGAATTGGCAGACGCGCTAGGTTCAGGACCTAGTGGGCTTCGGCCCGTGGAGGTTCAAGTCCTCTCTTGGGCACTACTCGCAAGTTCTTGCAGACCAAGGGGATCTGGCGGTTTGCCTGGCAGAATCGTTGGCCCGACGTCGGAGAAACGATGCGCAGTGTCGTGAGAATGGTTTTGCTCGCGGGCATCTGGCTCCTGTGGTCAGGGCACTCCGAGCCCTTGATTCTCGGCTTTGGCGCCGCATCCGTTCTTCTGGTCACCTGGCTCGCACGGCGGATGGACGCCATCGACAAGCAGCCGTCCGAGTTTCGGCTTCACCCGCTGAGGCTGGCGTCCTATGTCGTCTGGCTGTTGAAAGAGATCGCGAAGTCGAACCTGCATGTCGCCCGCGTGATCCTCGACCCCGACATGCCGATCCAGCCCCGCCTGATGGCGATCGACGCCAGTCAGCGTACCGAGCTCGCCCAGGTCATCTACGCGAACTCGATCACGCTGACGCCCGGCACGATCACCCTGGATATCCGCGACGGAAAGCTCCTCGTGCACGCGCTCACCAGAGAAAGCGCGGACGGGCTCGCCAGCGGTGACATGAACCGACACCTCACAGCGCTGGAGCTAGAACCATGATGTTTGCGGCGGCCATGGTGGGCGTGGTGGTGACCATGGTGCTGGCCCTCATCCGGGCGGCGCTCGGCCCGAGCGTCGTCGATCGGATCCTCGCCGTGAACATGTTCGGGACCCAGACTGTGCTCTTGATCGCGGTGGGTGGCTTCTTCATGAAACGACCGGAGTGGCTCGATCTCGCGCTGGTCTACGTGCTGGTGAACTTCATTGGGACGATCGCGGTCGCCAAGTTCGCCCGATTCGGCAACCTCGCCGACGATGACGGAAGGGGGAGGCGATGAGCGCTCTCGATTTCGCATCGTGGGCGCTGCTGATGGGCGGCAGCCTGTTCTGCATCGTGGGAGGCGTCGGAACGCTGCGCTTTCCCGATTTCTACACCCGCATGCACGCCGCCTCGCTCACTGACACGCTCGGCGCGACGATGGTTCTCCTCGGCTTGATGCTGCAGGCGGGCCCCAATCTGGTCAGCGTGAAGCTGGTGCTGATCGGTGCGTTCCTGTTCGTGACCAGCCCGACATCGAGCCATGCGCTCGTGAAAGCGGCCGCAGCGACAGGCGTTCGCTGGCCGGTTGTCGCCACGCCGATCGTGGACGACGAGGAGGGCGACAACTGATGGTCTCGTTCGAACTCCTCCTGTTCCTCTTGCTCGTCGCCACCGCCGTGGCGATCGTGCGCATGCGCGATCTCTTCGCGGCGGCGATGCTCACCGGGATTTTCAGCCTCGTCAGCGCCGGACTGTTCACACTGATGGACGCTGTCGATGTTGCGTTCACGGAGGCCTCCGTGGGTGCCGGGATCTCGACGATCCTGTTCCTCGGCACCCTCGCGCTTACCGATAGACGTGAGAACCAGCAGCCGTGGCGTGTCATGCCGTTTCTGGTCGTGGGGCTGACTGGCGCCGCCCTGCTGTATGGCACGGCAGACATGCCGGCCTACGGAGACCCGAACGCGCCCGTCAACAACGACATCACGAAGGAGTACATCGAGGGAACCGAACACAAGGTTGGGATCCCGAATGTCGTGACCGCCGTCCTGGCGAGTTACCGCGGCTACGACACGTTCGGCGAGACGACGGTCATCTTCACCGCCGCGATCGGGGTCATGCTGCTCCTCGGGGGTCGCCGTAGCCGCGAAGAGGACGACGAGGACGACGCGTCCACCGGACCTCGCTCGGAGGAGGGGGAAGAGTGAGCCACGACAATCCGATGCGGATGCGCGAGAACGCGATCCTGCGGGTGACGTCGAAGGGCCTGATCCCGTACATCCTCCTGTTCGCGCTATACGTGCAGTTTCACGGCGACTTCGGGCCCGGCGGCGGGTTCCAGGCCGGGGTGATCTTCGCTGCTGGCTTCGTGCTGTACGGGATCATCTTCGGGCTCGACGCGATCCAGCGACTGATCCCGCCGATCATGGTCGAGCGCGGGGCGGCGCTGGGGGTCGTAATCTACGGCGGTGTTGGGGTGGTCTGCCTCCTGCTCGGCGGGAATTTCCTCGACTACAACGTGCTCAGCGCCCACGAGCCGATGCACGGCCAGCACCTCGGCATCTTGCTCGTCGAGCTCGGCGTCGGCCTGACCGTGGCGTCCGCGATGACGGCCGCGTTCTACTACTTCTCGGCGAGGGCCCGATGAGCAGCTTTGCTGGCCACTGGGTGTACTGGCTCAGCATCGCGCTGATGATGATCGGGCTGTACGCCGTCATCAGCCGCGACAACCTGGTCAAGAAGCTCATGGGCCTCAACATCTTCCAGGTCTCGGTGATCATGTTCTACGTCGCACTGGGCAAGATCATCGGAGGGACGCCGCCGATCCTGGGCCCCGGGGCCGAGGGCTTTGCCTACTTCAGCAACCCGCTCCCCCACGTCCTGATGTTGACCGCGATCGTCGTCGGCGTGGCGACGACCGCCGTCGGTCTGGCGCTCGTGGTCCGGATTCGCGAGGCCTACGGGACGGCCGAAGAAGACCAGATCGTCCAGATGGACCGCGACGAAGCGCTCGCCGCAGAACGTTCGCGGCGAGTGCGGAGATGACTGAGCACTTCCCGGTTCTGCAGGTCGTGGTGCCGCTCCTCGCGGCCGCGGCATGCGTCCTGCTCCGCAACCGGTTCGCGGCCCGCGTGCTGGCGATCGCCGTAGCGTGGACCTGCCTCTGTATCGCCCTTCACATGCTGTCGACGGTGCTCTCGACCGGTGAGCCAATCTCCTACATGCTCGGCGGCTGGGAGGCACCGTACGGCATCGAGTACCGGATCGACGTCGTCAACGCCTGGGTGCTCGTGATCGTCTCGATGATCCCGTCGGTCGTCTTGCCGTTCGGTTCGGGATCGGAGGGCCTCGACCTTCATCCCGACAAACAATACCTGTACTATGCGGCGCTCCTTCTCTGTCTGACCGGCCTGCTCGGCATGACGGCGACCGGGGACGCCTTCAACGTCTTCGTGTTCCTCGAAATCAGCTCGCTGTCGATGTATACCCTGATCGCCATGGCCGACAGTCGGCGCGCCTTCCGCGCGGCCTACAGCTATCTGATTCAGGGGACGATCGGTGGCACGTTCTTCCTGATCGGCCTGGGCCTGTTGTACCAGTCGACCGGCACCCTCAACATGGCCGACCTCGCCGTGCGGCTGCAGCTTGTCTGGGAGTCGCGGACTGTCCACGTCGCGTTCGCGTTCATCGTCGTCGGGCTCGGCATCAAGCTGGCGCTGTTTCCGCTCCACCAGTGGCTTCCCGACGCGTACACGTACGCACCCCCACGCGTGTCGGCGTTCGTGGCCGCCACGGCCACGAAGGTGGGAATCTACGTGCTGGTGCGCTTCCTCTTCACGATCTTCGGCGTCGTCTTCGTTTTCGAGGTCCTCGAGATCCAAGTCCTGCTTGTGCCGCTGTCGATCGCCGGCATGTTCGTCGGCTCGTTCGCCGCGATCAACCAGTCTAGCGTCAAGCGGCTTCTGGCCTACTCGTCGATCGCGCAGATCGGCTACATGACGCTCGGCATCAGCATGGGGAACGTGTCCGGCCTCGCTGGCGGCCTGGTGCACCTCTTCAACCACGCCTTGACGAAGGGGGGGCTGTTCCTGGTCGTGGCGTGTGTGGTTGCGCGACTGAACACCGACCGCCTCGACGACTGGGCCGGGCTCGGGCGAAAAATGCCCTGGACCATGGCCGCACTGGTGGTCGGCGGCCTGAGCCTGATCGGCATCCCCGGGACGGTGGGGCTCGTCAGTAAGTGGTATCTCGTGCTCGGCGCCTTCGAGCGCGGTTGGCCGATCATCGCCGTCCTCATCATGTTGAGCTCGCTGCTCGCCGGCGTCTACGTGTGGCGGGTCCTGGAGGTGGTCTACTTCCGGCCGCGGCCGGCCGACGCGCCCGACGTTGAGGAAGTGCCGCTTTCGATGCTGATTCCGACCTGGATTCTGATCGGCGGCACGATCGTGTTCGGCATCGGCGCCGAGTGGCCATCGACCGTCGCGCTGCAGGCGGCGCAATCGCTCCTCGGGGTCGGACCATGAGCCCTGAGCTCGCCATCGCTGCGGCGCTGGGCGTGCCGCTGGTAGCCGCCCTGGCGGTCGCCATCACGGGGCGTCGCAACGACGAGGGCGACAACGTGCGCGACTGGACGACCGTCGTCGCGACACTGGCTACATTTGGATTCGTCGTCCAACTCGTGCCGGAAGTCATGGCCGGCGGACGCCCAGAACTCGAAGTGCTCACCGTGATGCCCGGGGTCGCGCTGGCCTTCAAGGTCGAGCCGCTCGGGATGTTGTTCGCGCTGGTCGCGTCGGGCCTGTGGATCCCCACGTCGGTCTACGCCTTCGGGTACATGCGCGGCCACCACGAGCACCACCAGACGCGTTTCTTCGTCTGTTTCGCCGTAGCAATCTTCGCGGCGCTCGGGATCGCGTTCTCTCGCAACCTCTTCACGCTGTTCCTGTTCTACGAGATCCTGACGTTCTCGACCTATCCGCTGGTGGCCCATGCCGGCGATGCGAAGGCGATCCGCGCCGGGCGCGTCTACCTCGGCATCCTCGTCCTCACCTCGGTGACGTTCCTGCTGACCGCGATCATCTGGACCTACCAGCTGTGCGGGACGATGGAGTTCACCCCAGGCGGCATCATGTCTGGCAAGGTCGAAGGGACGCAGGCGGTGGTGCTGATCGGGCTGTTCGCGTTTGGGACCGGTAAGGCGGCGTTGATGCCCTTCCATCGTTGGCTTCCGAACGCGATGGTCGCGCCGACCCCGGTCTCCGCGTTGCTGCACGCCGTGGCCGTCGTCAAGGCGGGCGTCTTCACGGTGTTGAAGGTCGTCATCTATATCTTCGGGATCGACTACCTGGCCGACGGCAACTACGCCGATTGGCTCTGCTGGGTCGCGGCGTTCACCCTGCTGGCGTCCTCGGTTATCGCACTCACGCTCGACAATCTGAAGGCACGCCTGGCCTACTCGACGATCAGCCAGCTGTCCTACATCGTGCTCGGCGCGATGTTGGCCACCCAGTCGAGCGCGCTGGGCGGGAGCATGCACATCGCGATGCACGCGATGGGAAAGATCACACTGTTTTTCTGCGCTGGGTCGATCATCGTCTTCGCCCACAAGACCGAGATTCCCACCATGGATGGGCTCGCCCGGCGGATGCCACTGACGATGGCGGCGTTCTTGCTGGGCAGCCTGTCGATCATCGGGCTTCCGCCGATGGGAGGATCCTGGAGCAAGTGGTACCTCGCTCTCGGCGCAGCCGAGGCCGACATGAACGTGTTCGTCGCCGTGCTGATGCTGAGCTCGCTCTTGAGCATCGGCTACCTGATGCCCGTGGTGGGTCGGGCATTCTTTCTGCCGCCGGCCCCCTGGGTGGATGAGCACGGCCACGAACACGCGGCCCAAACAGAACTGAGGGAAGGCGACTGGAAGTGCACGGTGCCGCTGTGTTTTACGGCGATCGGTTGCATCGTGTTGTTCGTGTTCGCCCCGGAGTTGCGCGCGCTGCTTCTTCCCGCGGTAACCGGAGGGTGAGATGAGCGACGACCCACATCACGGCCCACCTTCGGTCGGCGCCGTCGCGGTGAAGCGCATCCTACGCAGCCTCTACGTTGCGTGCGCCGTCCTGGTGCTGTTGGACTTCACCTACGAAAAACACGGTCACTACACCTGGGAGGCATGGCCGGGATTCCACGCCGGGTACGGCTTCGTGAGCTGCGTGCTGCTCGTGATTCTGGCGACGCAACTGCGCAAAGTCGTCAGGCGCGACGAGGACTACTACGACCGTGATTGAGCTGGTCGCCGCGATCGCCGCGAAGTTCCCACCCGGGCTCCTTCTGCTCCTGGGCGCGCTGCTGATCCCGCTGTTGAAAGGGCGCGCCCGTGCCGCCTACATGCTGGCTCTGCCGGTCGTCGGCCTGGTGATGACGTGGCTGATCCCGGCCGGGACTCTCATCACCGTGGAGATGTTCGACTACTCGTTGATCCTGACGCGGGTCGACAAGCTGAGCCGCATCTTTGGGATCATCTTTCACATAGCGGCGCTCTTGAGTGTCATCTACTCGCTGCACATCAAGGACACCGTACAGCAGGTGGCGGCGCTGATGTACGCCGGCTCAGGGGTTGCGGCGGTGTTCGTCGGCGACCTCGTCAGCCTGTTCGTGTTCTGGGAGGCGACGGCGATCACGTCCGTCTTTCTCATCTGGGCGCGGCGCACGGAGCGCGCCTATGCCACCGGGATGCGCTATCTGCTCATCCAGGTCGGGTCCGGCGTCTTGCTGCTCGCCGGGACCATCATCCACTACCGTGCCACGGGATCGCTCGCGTTCGGCACGGAGGCGCAGCCCGTCGGCCTCTTCGCGTTCGACGACATCGCTGACGCGAGCCCCGGGATCGTGCTGATCTTTTTGTCTTTCGGGATCAAGGCGGCGTTTCCGCTACTGCACAACTGGTTGCAGGACGCCTACCCCGAAGCCACGATCACAGGCACCGTCTGGCTCTCGGCCTTCACGACCAAGCTCGCCATCTACGCACTGGCGCGAGGATTCGCCGGCACCGACCTGCTGATTCCCATTGGCGCCGCGATGACGGCGTTCCCGATCTTCTACGCCGTGATCGAAAACGACCTGCGCCGAGTGCTCGCCTACAGCCTCAACAACCAGCTCGGCTTCATGGTGGTCGGCATCGGGATCGGCACCGAGTTGGCGCTGAACGGAACCGCGGGCCACGCGTTCGCGCACATCATCTACAAGGGACTGCTTTTCATGTCGATGGGCGCCGTATTGCTGCGCGCCGGCACGATCAAAGGTTCCGAGCTCGGAGGGCTCTGGCGCCGGATGCCGTACACCACCGTCTTCTGCGTGATTGGCGCGGCCGCGATCTCGGCCTTCCCGCTGTTCTCCGGCTTCGTCACCAAGTCCATGATCCTGACGGCGGCGGCCGAGGGACACCATACGATCGTGTTCGCCGTCTTGCTGTTCGCCAGTGCCGGTCTGTTTCACCACTCCAAGATCCCGTACTTCGCGTTCTTTGCGCACGACAGCGGGAAAAAGGTCGAGGAAGCACCGACCAACATGCTGATCGCGATGGGCGCCGCGGCCTTCCTGTGCGTCGCGATTGGCATCTACCCGGCACCACTCTACGAGCTGCTCCCGTTCGACATGGAGAAGCTCGGCTGGACGCCCTACGACATGACCCACGTCGTCACGATGTCACAGCTGCTGTTCTCTTCAGCGCTCGCGTTCGTGTTTCTGCAGAAGACCGGGCTCTACCCGGCGGAGCTGAGGTCCACTAACGTCGATAGCGAATGGATCTACCGCCGGGGCGGCAAGCGACTGGTACTCGTGCTCGGGCACTTCGTCGGCGGCTGGTACCGGATCGGGCGCGCTGCCGCTGGTCGCGCCCTGATGCAAGTCGTCGACCGCGTGGGTCGCCTTCACAGTCCGGCTACCAGTCTGTTGGGCGAGCCCTGGGCCATCAGCGAAGCGACACTCCTCGTCGCCGCCATGTTGATCGCGTTCCTGCTCCTGGCATTCTTCTAAATGGAGGGCCGTTTCGACGTGGTGATCGTACTGGCGCTCGCGGCGCTGGTCCTGCCGATCTCGGACTCGCGGCGGCGCGATATCGTCGCCTCGTTGCGTGCCGGGCGCCGCGGAACGCGTGTTGATCGCCGCCCGGGTGAAGTCGTGGTCGACGCCGCGACACGCGACCGTCGAATGCGTCGGTGAGGCACTCCGACGCCTCAAACGTACGGCGCTGCGCGTCAGCCATATTGGGGAGGACATCGAGCTGCGCGCCAGCGACAAGAACACCGACCGAGTCCTTCTCGCTGATAATCTCGATCGGAAAACGGTGCCTGCGATAGCGGCTGACGGTATGGGTCATGGCCGCACTCTGCCAGCAGCTCCGTTAAGTTGACAATGCCGTATGCCCAGGTCAGGCGGATGCCCGCGGTCCAGGACCGGCGGCCAGCGCCACTGGTGGCAGCGGGTTTCTCGCCCGACGGCGAGTGGACTCCCCATAAGATCTCTGACTAGAGTGGCGGACATGCAACGAAACAGCTCCGCGAGTGCTGCCCATCCACCTCCGATTCATTCACGCCGCTGGCTGCTGCTGACGGCTGCAGCCGCTGTGGCGGCGGGACTCCCGAAGCTGCGCCGAGCGGAGGCGGCCGCCGGCCGTGAAGCGACCGAAAGCGACCCACTCGACGAGCGTAGGCGCCGGCTGATCGCCGCTCTCGACGGCTACGGGCACGGGCCCGAGCTCGGCGGCAGGGCGTAGGACGATGGCCGTATTCGAGGTCGAGAGCTGGAAGGTTGCCGAGGGCAAGGAAGCCGAACACGACCGTGCCATGCGGCGCTGGCTGCAGTGGGTCAACGACCACCGCGAGCTCTTCGGCGAATGGAAGAGCGTGCGCTACTTCCGCAAGGAGATCGCCGGCGAGTCGTCCGGCCGCCATTTCGTGATGTGGGAGTACGACAGCCTCGCCGATTTCGAGGCCTACAAGGCACGTCGCGGCGACTACCAAGGTGCGTACGCCGAGTACAAGGAGAACGACCCCTACTATCAGGAGGTCTTCGACCACGGCGACATGCGCGTCGAGGTTTGGAACGATATCGACCGCGACCTCTGGATCGAGTGACGGACAGGCGCGACGTACCACTGAGCAGGGCGACCCGACGACCCAGCCGCGCGTCCTCGGCGACATAAACGTCGCCCATGCCGCCCACGCCGAGCGTCTCGAGGATCCGGTAGGGGCAAGTCGGGTGCTTTGCATCGGAGCGGGCTCGCGGCAGCATGTCGGACGCCGGGCCGAAGGCGCACCAAGCCTCTCCGGTCCGTAGATCGGGAGGACCTGGTGACTTCTTGCTCCCGGCCGCGGCTTCTCGACGCGAGAGTGCCTCTCAGGTGCCTCGACCCTCGAGACTGCGCCCGCTCCCGAAGCCACGCGTGAACTCACGCGCAAGCGGGGCCGGCCACGCGCCGAGCTACCCGGATCGTCCGCGGCCAGCGGGCGATCCGGGATTCAGACAAGCGCAGTCGGTTCTTTACTTGCAGCTCTTGTTGCTGCTCGGACCACGGCACTTGCCGGAGCAGCAGTCATCGTTGATGTTGCAGGAGGCGCCCTTCGGAGCGAGCTCGCAGCCGCCGCCGTTGCCTCCGTCGCCGTCGCCATAGAGGTCGAGGATGCCGTCGATGTCGTCCTGTGAGAGGTCGGCCGGACCGTTGTTGCACAACGAGACCGACGGAAACATCGTGGCGCCCGAGACGTTGGAGTGGTCGAAGCCGAGGACGTGCCCAACTTCGTGCACGTGCACACCCTCGATGAAGAACTCATCGCTGCAACCGTCCGGCTCGGTCTCTGACGTCCATTGGAAGTTGGCGTTCGTGACGATGTCGGCGTCGACGATGCGCTTCGGGCCCCTGCCGACAGTGAAGAAGCCGGTGAAGGTCGCCGCCAGGCAGTTGCCGGTGCAAGCACCTGATGGGTCCTCGAAGCTAAGCATCGGCGTGCCGTCGCCGAGTGCCCACACGCCATCCACGGGGCCTGGTACCGCGTTCACGACTCCTGCGACGGCGCCGTTCCAAGCCGAGTTGATAGCCATGATCGTTTCGTCACGGCCGTGGTCCTTTTGCCCGCCAGGGTCGTCAATGCTGGCCTGGCCGCTGTTGTCGACGATGACGGTTGGCGGTTTCTTCCATGTGCGACGCGGCTTCAGGATCACATAGGCTGAGATACTCGTGGCCACGAGCGAGATTGCGAGGGCGCCCAGGAGGATCTTAGAGCTCGATATTCGTTTCATCGTCTCGTCCTCCTGCTAGCGGCGCGGGCCGCCGGTTTCGGCGGCGATGCGGCGGACGGAGCGTTTGAACTCGTTCAGCGGCAGGCTGCGCGGCTCCGGGAGCACACGGCCATCGCGCGTGACGAGGCGTGTGCCCTCTTCGATGCGCGGCACAGCGAGCCGAACGCCATCGCGGCGGACAACGACCTCGAAGTGGCCCTGCTGGTAACCGTGGGCCCGGCGCGTACCGTCCTCGGCGCGGCTCAGGAACAGAATTACGCGCTCGCCTGGGTTGAAGCTGGGAAAGCCTGGCGCCTCGACTCTGAAGTCACCGACACGCACGCGGACCGTGGCTTCGGTGACGATGATGCGTCCCGACTCGCTCCAGAAGCTCGACTGGTTGACGACTTTGCCCTGAACGATCGCTTCGGCTCCGCCGACGAGCTCGTCCTCGGGCAGTGCGACGAACGTAGAGGCGTTACCTGGAATGGCGACCAGAATCGCGGCCACGGCCAGGGCAAGACAGAGCTTACGCATGGTTTCCTCCCTCCGTCATTCTCGGTCGCCGTGAGGCGCCGGCAAGGGGATCCCGACTCGTTGATTAGCCCATGATCTTAGCAAGGCTATCCGCGTTCTTGGGATTTTCGACGAAGGGACGATCGTGGATGGAAGGCGCCCCGGCAGCGCCGCGCGGGAGCTGAGCGTAGTCCTGCCGCTCAGGAAAGCCCTTGGGCACCTCGGGCGGTGGACAGGTCGAGTCTCGGTGTGGGAGTCGGATCGTTGGTCCGGGCGTGCCGGCGTTGGCGTTCGGTGATCGGGCGCCGACGCCCACCGACGGGTCCGACCTCGTGCGGCAGACGATCAGTAGTCGGTTCCGTCGCCTACACGCGGTCGTTGCGGTGGGCCAAGTCATTTTCTGGTTGTATTCGCCGGGGTCGCGAAGCGAGGGCGGCGTCATCCGCACTCCAGTTTGCTGATCGTCCAACTGAACGCGAAGGTACGGAGATGAGAGAGCTACAGGTTACGGCGCGTTGCGAGATCCATGACGGCATGCTCGATGCCTTCAAGGCTACGGCGACGGCTTGCATCGAGAGCGTGCGCGCCAAGGACACGGGCACCTTGCAGTACGACTGGTTCTTCAGCGACGACCGCTCGCTCTGCTTGGTGCGCGAGCGCTATCGAGACTCCGAGGCCCTACTCGACCACATCGACAACCTCGGAGAGCTCCTCGGGACGCTGCTCGAAGCCTGCGACATTTCCGTCGAGATCTTCGGCGAGCCCTCGACCGAGCTGGTCGAGGCCACCGCCGGGATCCCTACGAAGGTCTACAGCTTCTACCACGGGCTCTGAGCTCCGCGCGAACGACCTACTGGCTCGTCGGCTTGTCGGCGGCCATGCGTACGGGTGGCGTTGAAGATACCGCTTTGCAGTTGTAATCGCCGCAGTGGGGGAGGACAACGCCCAATGGCAATACGACGAGGGATTGCCGACTTCCGACACCACTCTCACGGAGAACACCGTGACTGGCAGCTTGGTCCGGATCGGAGTCGGCAAGGGCTGGGCGAAGAAGACCGGATGCTTGTCCCAGATCCTCCCCAGGAGCTAGTCGATCCACGTCGTCCGCGACTGACCTGAGCGCGCGCTCGAACGGACGCGTGTTTCCTTGGGCAGGCAGGCGATCAGAGGTCCGTTTCGATCGCCAGGCCAGGAACATCTGGAGGCCCGACAGGGCAGCCAAGCGCTCCTTGTAGCCCAGCCTGGCTGGGGCATGAAGGATCAGCGTAGGGTGTCCAGGTGCTCGAGGAGCCGCTGTATGTCGGCCTCGTCGTTGTACAGATGCGGCGAGATCCTGACGCCGCTGCCCCGCGGCGACACGCGGATCCCCGCAGCAGCGAGCGTTCCTGCCAGTACGTTCGGCGCGATCCCCTCAGCCGCGGTCAGTACGACCGAAGTCTGAGCGCGAGGGTCGGCGGGACCGTGAACGGTGATGCCACGCTCGCCGAGGCCGTCGCGAAGAACCGCAGCCAGTCTGCGGTTGTGGCTGCGAACGCGATCGATGCCGATATCCAGCAGGTACTCGATCGAGGCTGCGAGCCCAACAGCGGCTCCGAATGCCGTCGTACTGGCCTCGAAGCGACGGGCGCCGTCGGGCAACTCGAGCCGACGCGCCTGCAGGTCCCACATTTGAGCGTGGCTGCGGAAGCCGACCAGCCCAGGCTGCAAGCTTTGGAGCCCGGGAGCCAGATACATGAAGGCGGCGCCAAACGGACCGCACAGCCACTTGTAGGCGCCGCAAACTAACGCATCGATTCCCAAGGACCGAGCGTCAATCGGGATCGTCCCCGCTGTTTGCATCGCGTCGACGATCAGCAGCGCCTTGTGTTCGTGGACTACGCGCCCGATACGTGCCAGGTCGTATAGCTGGCCGGTCGCGTACTCTGCGTGCGACAGGCAGACGACCGCCGTGTTGTCATCGATCGCGTCCGCGACTTCCTGCTCGTCGACGCAGCCATCGAGGGCCGGCACGAGCCGGACATCGCACCCGGTGTGAGCCGCCACTCGCGACCAGGGATAGACCGTGCTCGGGAACGATGCCTCGGTGCTGATGACGTTGCTCCCACGCGGCGGTGCCAGCGCCCAGGCCAGCGAGCCCAGCAGCTCGGTGCTGCTCGAACCGACGGCGATGTCTTCGGCCTCGACCCCGAGTAGCCGTGCCGCCCACTCGTGCAGCGGGACAAAGGCTCGTGCCTCCGCCTCGGCGTCGAAGAACAGGCTGCCGTGTTCCCCTGTTTCCTGGTACCAGCAAGTGACCGCCTCGACGGCGCCTCGGTACGTGAGCGCGATGTTGGCCGCGTCGAGATAGGCGTAACGGGCCGCCCCGACGAAGTCGCCGGACCAGACCAGAGGCTCATTAGGCGACATGGTTGTGGGTCGACATGGTGCGTTGGGCTGAGATCCGGAGATCGGGCTGGAATACTGTCAAGCCAAGCAAGCTCCGAGGGGAGGCGGGTGATCCATCCCTTCCAGAGCAGTCTACGCTGGTGACCGATGAGCGATTCAGCGAGACGAGGAGAAGCGACTGTGCCGAACCAACTCTTCGGGCCGGATTGGCTCCACGAAAGAATTGCCGCGGGTTAACCGCCTGTTGACCGCCTCCCGAGCCTGGATGCAGCGTGAAATGGCGCGGCCAGCACTCGGCGGCTAGCGCGCGCGACACATCCGACGCGAGCCTGATCGGCTCCGCAACCTTCAGAGACCACGACCCGACCCTGCCTCACCTCGCCGCAGCCGCTCACTTGCGTCCGCGCCGCCGCTGGCTGATCGCTGCAGACGCTGAACCCGAGGAATCGCGGGCGCCTCGGATCGCCTACACTGCGAGCGCCATGCGCGCCAGAGGATTGTCGTTCGGGCCCATCGTCCGTGTCGTGCTCAGCATCGCGCTGCTCGGCGCGGTGGCGAGCATGGCTGATGCCAAGACCGTCGCGGCGTTGCGCGGTGCGGCGCCGTTCTGGCTCGCCGCCCTGCTGCTGCTGCACAGCGCCGACCGCCTCTTGATGGCGTTCAAGTGGTGGCTGTTGCTGCGCGCCAAACGGCTGCCGGTTTCGCTTTCAGCGGCGATTCGCGGCTACTACGTGAGCTCGTTCGTTGGCATGTTCCTGCCGATGACGGTGGGAGGCGACATCGTTCGGATTGGCGCCATGCAGGGAGCCGGAGCGCCCACCACGGCACTGCTATCGTCGATTGCCATCGAGCGCTTGATCGGCGCCCTCGCCCAAGGACTGCTGTGCCTGCTCAGCGTCGGGCTGATCGCGGCGACACAGATGCAGGTCGAGGTGGAGCCGCTGCGCTGGGGGCTCGGGCTGGCCGGTCTCCTTGCCCTGTTGATGTTGGCGCTGCCGCTGTCGTTCGGATTGGCCAAGCGCATCGCCAAAGCGAGCGCGGATCGCGGCGGGTTCATGGGCAAGCTCGGAGCACTCTGCGCCGACTACGCCGCATGGCGTCTCGTACCCGGCGCCATGCGCACCTTCATGCTTCTGACCTTGCTCGAGAGCTTGTTTCCGATTGCGCTGTACGCCGCGGCATCGCGCGCCGTCGGAGCCGACCTCGGTCTGCTACAACTGACCGCGATCGTCCCCCTCGTCTATCTGATCGCGCGCTTGCCCCTCGCGACCTTCGGCGTGGAGCAACTCGGCTTCGTGGCCGCGGCGGCGCAGCTCGGCGGCGACCGCACCTCGGCGGTCGCGGTTACGCTCGTCGTCCTGTTCACCTTGGTAGTAGCGTTGGTCCCGGGAGCGATCGCCTACGTGCTCGGCCGACGGAATTCCGGAGGCGCTGCGGCGAACGCATCCGCGAACCCGGAAGCCACCTCCACGCTCAACTCCCGCTAGAGAGCAAGCCCGACGATATGAGCTCCTCCGCCACGCCGCCAGATCCGGGCTCCAGCCACCACGACCGCGAGGTTGCCACCAGCAGCGTGCCGGGAGAGCTGTTCGACGATTCGCGCAGCGCAGCACAGCGCTACCAGGATCTGTTCGTCGGGCAACGGGGACTCTGGCCGCTGATCCGCTACGAGGCGGCACAGCTTCTTGCCAGCTGGGTTCCCGGGGCTCTTGGGCTGCTGCTGCGTCGCGTCTTCTACCAGCGTCTGCTCGGAAGCTGCGGTCGCAACGCCACCTTCGGCCGCAACGTCGTGCTTCGACACCCGCACAAGATCCATCTCGGCGACAACGTCGCCGTCGACGACAACTGCGTCCTCGACGCCAAGGGTGAGCGCAACGAAGGGATCCGCATCGGCAGCGGCGTCTTTATCGGCCGCAACACCATCGTCGCCTGCAAGGATGGCGACCTGCGGCTCGAGGACGGCGTCAACATCAGCTACAACTGCGCGGTGTTCTCGGGCAGCCAGCTGCGCATTGGCTCCAATACACTGCTCGCCGCCTACGTCTACGTCATCGGTGGAGATCACGCGCACGAGCGCACCGATGTGGCGGTGAGCCAGCAACAACGCCTATCCGCGGGGATCGACATCGGCAGCAATTGCTGGCTCGGCGCTGGTGCGCGGGTGCTCGACGGCGTAACCCTCGGCAACGATTGCATCGTCGGTGCCAACTCGGTTGTCACTCGCGACGCCGAGCCCTACACCGTGGTCGCCGGGATTCCAGCCAAGCCCATCCGCGATCGTCGTAGCGCGCCAGCAGCGACGCCAGCGCCCGAGGACGGTGGAAGCTGACCCTCCGGGCGCCGCGGGCGACACGCGGGCCGGCAAGCGCGGCGGGGCCGCACCACTCGGTATGAAGGGGCTCCACACACGATGGCTGACGTTCGGAGCGTCGGCTCTGCTGGCGATTGGGCTTCTGGCGTGGCTGCTGCGCGACATCGGCGCCGAGGAGCTGCTGTCGACGTTCGCCGACGCGTCGCCGCGTGGGATCGCGATGTTCGTTCCGATCGCGTTGCTCGTCCTGCTGCTGCGGGCGCTGCGCTACCGGCTGCTTCTCGGGGATGATGTTCCTTTCTGGCCGCTGACGCTGGTGACGCAGGTGCGCGGCATGCTCGTCGACCTCCTGCCCGCCCGCGCCGGCTCGCTCTCCTACCTGGTTCTGCTCAACCGCCGGCTCGGTGTAGCCGCCGATCGTGCCGTCGCCTCCTTCTACGCCGCCTTTCTTCTCGACCTGGCCGCCCTCGGCATTCTGCTGGCGATCTGCGCCTGGGCGGCGATTTCCGCGCGCAGCGGCGACGCACCCGCGGCGCCGTCGTTGGTGGTCGCCGCGGCAACGCTCACAGCTGCGGCGGGGGCGGTGCTGTGGACGTCGCCTGCACTGCTGCGCTGGGGAGCCTCGCGACTCCAGCACTGGGCGGGTTCGCGCCCGGCAGGCGATACCGAGGCATCGTCGGCCGGGCGCGTCACGGGTACGGTCTTTGGGGTGATCTCGCTCGCCCGCGGCGTCGCGAGCCAGATCGGCGACCAACTCCCGGGCTCACGCTTGCCCGCCCTCATGGTGCTGTCTCTCGCCATCAGGGTGGGCAAGTACGCCTCGTATTGGCTTCTTCTTTCCAGCGTTCTGGTGCCCCACGGCGTGCCTCTGGGCGGCGTCGACCCGATCGTGGCCACGCTGGGCGCGGCGGCAGGTGAGCTCTCGGGTGCGCTACCGATACAGGGACTCGGCGGGTTCGGGACCTGGGAAGGAGCCTGGGCTCTGGGGCTGCAGAGTCTCGGTGGACTGCAGGGGCTTGCCGGCGCGGAGGGTGGCGCGTTGCCACCGCAAGCGATGGTCCTCGTTGGCTTCGCCACGCACGTGCTATCGCAGGCATGGGACTATAGCCTGGGTATCGTAGCTCTCCTCTTGTTGATGCTTCCGGGCCGACGACGAGCGTCCTGATCGCAGAGCCGCCGCTCGCGGACGGCGGGATCGGCGCGATCACGATCGCCGGCGTCTCAGGAGCGTCGGCAAGGCCTCGCGATTCGAATCCGAATCAGAATCCGCGCCGGGAGGAACCTGGGTTGAGCGAAGGCACGGCCATAGACAGCGCTGAACGATCGCCGTTGCGCCGCGCCCGACTGCCGCTCGTACTGGTGGGCTTCGTGGTGCTCCTCGGTCTTGCCTCGGCCATCGGGGTTCGCAACACCGAGAGTTGGTCGTCCCTCGAACATCTGAGCGAGCGCGTTCTGGCGCGCTGGGTGCCGCCCGCCGTTGGCGACGAAAGTCAGCTCGAGCCGAGCGCCGAGCGCGCGCTCGCGCGACTCGGCCGACGACTCTCGGGGCGGCTCGTGTGGTCGTCGAACCGCAGCGGCAACCACGAGATCTGGATGCTCGAGCTCCCTGGCCTCGAGCGTCGGCGCCTCACCGACCACCCACACGTCGACTTCTTCCCGCGCTTCTCACCCGACGGCAGCCGCATCCTGTTTCAGCGCAGCCGCGAGGAGTATGTCTCGGGGCGCGACCACAGAGGCTGGGACCTGTACATCGTCGAGCTTGCCGCGGCTGGAGCGACCGCCAGCGCCGAAACGATGCCGCAGCCGCGCAGGCTCGCCGAGCGCGCCTTTCGGCCCGCGTGGGCGCCCGATGGCCGATCGATCGTCTTCTCGCGCAACCTGCGGATTTTCCGGGTCGACGTCGCCAGCGGCGTCGAGAGCCAGCTATTCGAGCCGCCGGAGGGCTTCCCCGCGGTGCGTCAGGGAGACGTCCATCCAGCGCCAGACGGCCGACGGTTCGGCGTCTCTTTGGACGGCGGCGGTACGCGTGTCTACAGCCTCTCCGACCCGGCGAGCCCCGCCGTCGTCGGATTTCTTGATCGGGATTCGGGCGTTGATGGCCGTCGAGAGTCGCGCCGTCGGCAGCGCGCCGATAGCGCGCCGCCTCCTCCCGCCCGAGGCACTGTCGCGGCCGTCGATCTCGGGCTCGGCTCGCCGAGCTCCTGCCAGGTCAGCTGGGGACCGGATGCGGGCACGGTGCTGTGGGTGCAGGCGGAGGGACGCGGCGGCACCCGCATCATGAGAACCGAGCTCGCCACCGGCGGTTCGGAGATCTTCGTCGACCTGCCCGGCGACTACAGCCACGAGTACTTCCCACGGCTCGGGAACAACGCTGACTGGCTCGTCTGGGCCGCCGCAGCCGAGGGTCACGAGCACGACCACGCCGACTACGAGATCTTCGTGTGGCGCGTTGGCACCCCCTGGAAGAATGCCGTCCGCGTGACCCACTACACCGGCAACGACATGTGGCCCGACCTGTTTGTCGACCCTCGCTGAGGTCCTCCGAGGGGCTTCGAACGTCGCCGTACCGCCACCGAGATCCAGCTAGTACCGCTATCGGGGCTGTTCGCCGTCGTGGCGGTGGCCCTCCTGTTGGCTGGCTGCGCCGCTGAAGAAGCCGCTCCAGTCGTCGAGGAGCCTGCGCCGGCCGCCGAGCCGACGCAGATGTCAACGATGCTCGACGCGAGCATCCTCGACGCCAAGGGTCGCACCGAGGACGACCACTACCGCGACGCCGGCTTCAAGCCGCTCGAGGTCTACGGCTTCTTGGGCATTGGCGAAGGCGCCACGGTCGGCGACCTGATGACCTCGCGTGGCTACAACGCCCACATCCTGGCGGGTGTGGTGGGTAATAGCGGTCGCGTCCTGGCGATTCTGACGTTCGAAGCTGGTGAGCCCGACCGCATGGAGAGGAGCCGGCAGCGCTTCGCCGAGGGCCCCGCCGGCGCGGCCGGATTCGAGAACCTCGAGATCGTTGACTCGCTGGCGGACATCCCCGACGACAGCCTTGACGTCCTGCTTACCGTCCGCAACTACCACGACCTCGGAACGGCCGATGAGCGGCGTGCCGCCGTCCCGGCGCTGTTGCGGGTGCTCAAGCCCGGCAGCACGCTCGGCGTGATCGACGCGTACACCAACAAGCCCGACGAGCGCGACGAGAGCGTGCATCGCATCAACGACGAGCTGGCCAAGGCGGAGATCACGGCCGGTGGCTTCGAGTTCGTGGCGGCTTCCGACGTGCTGCACAACGCCGACGACACGTTCGACTTCGATGGTCGTGAGCGAGCCGGCCGCGGCGACTCCACCGAGGACGCGCCGATCCATCGCTATTACGTGCAACGCTTCGTGCAAAAGTACAGCAAGCCAGCGGCTCACTAGCAGGACTCGCGTTCGCTCGGAGCGCCGCTTCGGCGGCAACGATCTAGCTGTTCAACGACCCGGAACAGCTGGGACGTCGAGGTGGCGGCCCCTGAGGACCGCCGCCCCTTATCCCCGCAAGCAAGTAGGAGTCACAGTGATCATGAACTCCATTCGACAGCTTCGCAGCACACGCTTCGCGGTGCTGCTCATGCTCGCCACGCTGGGCCTCGCGGTAGCGGCCTGTGGCGCCACCGAAGAACCCACGCCCGAGCCCGAGCCGGTTGATGAGGCGGCGCCGGAACCGATGCCACTCGACAACTCGATTCTGGGTGATGAAACGCGCCCCGAGGACGAGGTCGCGGAGGACGAATTCCGCAAGGCCCTCGAGGTGCATGAGTTCTTCGGCATCCAGGCGGGTCAGACGGTTGCGGACATCTGGCCAGGTGGTGGCTACAACACCCACCTGCTATCGCGCCTGACGGGCGACAGCGGCAAGGTGTACGGCGTTATGGGCTTCTACAGCGAGGGGCAATTCGCCACCCTCGAGCCCCTCACCGAGCGCATCGAGAGCGCGATGCTCAACAACGTTGAGCTGTCGATGAACCTCGAGGACGTCCCCGATGGTGTCGTTGACGTGGCGATCTCGGTGCGCAACTACCACGACGCCGCAGATCTTGGCGGCGGGCGCGAGGCGGCGGTGGCGCAGATGCTGCGCATGCTGAAGCCCGGCGGCATTGTCGGCATCGTCGACGTCGCCACCGACCGCGAGGGCTGGGACACCGATACCCACCGGCTTAACGAGTCGGTCGTGGTCGAGGAGTTCACCGCCGGTGGGTTCGAGCTCGTCGGGCGCTCCGACCTGCTGGCGAATCCGGACGACGATCACTCCACGAACGGCTTCGAGACCGGCCGCCACAAGGCCGACCGCTACGTGCTGAAGTTCCAGAAGCCGACGATGTAGTCGAGTCGATCGCGGTTTCAGGCGTAGGAAAGAGCGGCCCCCGCGTGCACAGCGCACGGGGCCGCTTTTCTTTGTACCCATCGATGTGAATCGAACCAACGCAAATGGTCGGCGCCAGCGGCTCAGGCTGCCGCGGCTTCCGGTTCGGGTCCGGCGGCCGGCTCGGCCACCGGGATCCCTGCGTCGAGACGAACGAGCACCTCGGCGTAGGCGCGCAGGTCGGCGTCGGACGCCTTGCCGTCCACCAGCTTCTGCAGCCGCGCGACGACCGTCTCGGTATTAACGCTCTCTCCCGCGCCAACGACCACGAGTCCACCGGTCGGCGACGCTCCCACGCCTAGACGCGACAGCTTCGGCGGCGTGAGGGCGTAGGCGAGCGTCTGCGGGTGCTGCAGAAAGGCAATGCGGCGATCGGCCGGAGCCGCGTAGCTGCGCTTCCCGTTGTGGAAAGTCGCGGCCGACGGTGGCGAAAAAACCAGGTAGGCGTCGGGCACCAGATTAACAAGAGCCTCGCCACGCCGGCTCAGTACCAGGCCTCGCGCCAGCTGGTATACGCGCCGCGGGTCGAGCCGTGAGCGCGCGCCATACTTCGCAGCCTCGGCCGTGAGCTGTTCGCTCGTTGCGGCGCAGCGGGCCCGCCATGGACTGAGCGGCGAGTAGGTATGCCGCCAGTATGTCAGCTGATCGAAGAAGCCGCGTCCGAGCGTGGCCAGGAGATCGCTCAGCATCGATGCCTCCGCTTGTACAGGTGAGCTCGGCTCCATGGATTCTGACCATGGACTCGGCCCAACGAATCCAACCGAACGAGACCGACCAGGCGGACTCGAGGAAATAAGTTAACGATCCACGCCGTACCCGTCGGCAGCCGTCGGACACTCTCGGTCTCGACCGCTGGCGGGCGGCTCCGACGCACGCCGGGCGCGTGGGAGCGCCTCGGAGTATACGGCGGTTCTCGCTGTCACGGGATCCGGCCAACGCTGCCGCACCACTGCGACAGTCATGACCTGAGATCGGGGCGAAGAAATCGATCGGCCTGCTAGTCTCTCCGCCATGAGCACGCCTGACGCACAGTCCGAGACTTCGCCTGGCGAGCCGCCCGCATCCCTGCCGGCTCTACCGACCCTGGGTGAGGTTCGCGATGCCGCCGGCCGTATCGCGGGCAAGCTTCACCGCACTCCTCTGTGGCGTTCCGAAACGCTCTCGAAGCTCACTGGCCTCGATCTCCACCTCAAGTGCGAGCTCTTCCAAAAAACCGGCTCGTTCAAGCCCCGCGGCGGCATCAACCGTGTGGCCACACTCAGCGACGAAGCCAGGGCGCGCGGTGTCATCACGATCTCCGCCGGCAACAACGCGCAGGGTATCGCCTTCGCCGCGAGAGTTGCCGGAATCCCCGCTGTGATCACGATGCCGAAGACAGCCTCGACGACAAAGGTCGCGGCTACCCGCGACTACGGCGCCGAGGTCGTGCTCGAAGACGACACCGGCGCGGCGTTCGCCACCGCCGCCGAGCTCGCCCGCACGCGCGGGCTGACGCTCATCCACCCCTTCGACGATCGCTACCTGATCGCCGGCCACGGAACCCTGGCACTCGAGACCGCGAACGATCTGCCGGAGATCAACGCGGTGGTTTGTGGGGTTGGTGGTGGCGGCATGATTGGCGGCGTCGCGACAACTTTCGCCGACACTTCCACCACCGTCTACGGCGTGGAGCCGAGCGGCGCGCCCACGATGACGAGGGCTCTCGAGAAGGGTGAACCGGTGCGCCTCGACACGACCGACACGATCGCCGACGGCCTGGCTCCGCCCTTTGTGGGGGAGTTGAACCTGGCGATCGCGCAGGCTCATGTCGAGAAGGTCGTGCTGGTAGAAGACAACGAGATCGTGGCGGCGATGAAATTGCTGCTCGAACGAACGAAAATGCTCGTCGAGCCCGCCGGCGCCGCGGCGCTGGCGGCGCTTCTCAGCCACCGCCTCGAGCTTGAAGCCGGCGCGCGAGTGGTTGTTGTCCTCTCGGGTGGCAACGTCGACCTACCGTTATTGGCGAGGCTGCTCGCCTGATTCCACGGCAATCCCCTACCGAGCCTTCCTGTCGATGTTGCAAACGGTGACCCCTCGAAGCCTCCTGATCGGCACACTCGCCGCGGCCGTGCCGCTGCTTCAACCGGCGTCACTTGCGGCCTGGCAACAGTTCGAAACAACAGCAAAGGCCGGCGCGACGAGCCCGACCCATCCGGCTGGCCAGGCGCAGGAGAAAGCTGCAGACGAGCCCCAAGCTCGCAGCGAGGTCGTGATCACGGTCACGGCTACCCGCCTGCCGCTGCGGCTCAGCGAGATTCCGGCGGTGGCGATCGTGATCGACGGCGACGAGTTGCGGCGACGGCCGGCGCTCGGACTCGACGAGGCGCTCCGCTGGACGCCGCAAGCCAGTCTGCTGCGCAGAACCCCCGGGAGAGCCGCGCATCCCACGACCCAGGGTCTGAACCTGAGGGGCCTCTCCCCGAGTGGCACGAGTCGAGCCCTGGTGATGGTGGATGGCGTCCCCCTCACCGATCCGTTCGGTGGGTGGGTGTACTGGAATCGCGTCCCGAGGCTGGCTCTGCAAGCGGTCGAGATCGTCCTTGGCGGCGGATCGGCGCCCTTCGGCAGCCAGGCGCTTGGCGGCGTGGTGCAACTGGTTACCCGGCGGGCGCCGGCGGCCAGCAGCGATCTGCGCGCGATGGTCGGCGGGGGCAGTAGCTCGACCTACTCGGCGGCGCTGACCTTTGGACACGCGTTCGGCCGACCGGGCACTGGATTCCTCGGCTCTCTCGAGACCTTCGGCACCGGCGGGTACCACGCGGTGGGCGAAAGCGAGCGCGGCGCCGTAGACCGACGAGTGGCGTCGCTGTACCAAGCCGGACGTTTGCGCGTGGATATCGCCCGCGGTCTGACCGCCGATGTCGACGCCTACCACGAGGACCGCGAGAACGGCACTCCCGAACAGACCAATGGCACGAGGGGGCTCGGGGCCTCGCTCCGTTGGAGCGGTGAGAACGCTCCCGGCACACAGGGTTGGCGCCTGGCGAGCTCGGCTCGCGTGCAGCGATTCCGCAGTCGCTTCTCTGCGGTCAACAGCAGCCGCTCCGGCGAATTCCCGGTGCTGGCGCAGCATGTGCCATCGACCGAAATCGGACTTTCGGCGAGCGTCTGGAAGCTCGTAGCTGGCACCGCGAGCCTGGCGGCCGGCGGCGACTGGCGCCACGTGCGAGGCCGGAGCGACGAGACCGTGCTCGCGATCAACCTCATGCGATCGCTCGGTGGGGTGCAGAATCTGGGCGGTGTCTACGCCAGCGGGCACACCAATCTGGGGCCGTCCGTAGCCCTCGACCTGTCGCTGCGTGCCGACGGCTGGCAGAACCGACCGCTCTCGGCTGCCGATTCGAACCGCAGCGCCAGCACGCTGTCGCCGCGTGCGGGTCTCGTTTGGCAGGCCGGCCCGGATCTCGCCCTGCACGCCTCGGCCTACCGCGCCTTCCGAGCGCCGACGCTCAACGAGCTGTACCGGGGCTTCCGAGTCGGCAACGTGTCGACTGCGGCGAACCCGGAGTTGACCGCAGAAGAGCTCTCGGGGGTCGAGGCCGGGCTGCGCGTCGACGGTGGCGGCATCGACGGCTCCACCCGTTGGCGCGTCCAGGGAACCGCCTACATCAATGACCTCGAAGGTGCGGTCCTCAACGCCACCGTCGGCGAGGGTAACGGCCTCATCTTGCGGCAGCGACAGAACGCCGGGGCGGCAACGGTACGCGGGCTGGAGCTGTCGGGACAACTCGCCTTCGGGTCTCGTTGGCGCTTCGACGCCGCCTACGCACGTTTCGACTCGAAGATCGATATCGACCCGCCCGGCACGCCGGTCAGCGTGGTCGGCAACCGGTTGCCACAGGTACCGACCTACCGCACCACAATCTCGAGCAGCTACGTGGCGCCCGCTGGCTGGAACGTGCTGGCGGCGGTGCATGTAACGGGCGAGCAGTTCGAGGACGATCGCAACGAATTGCCGCTGCGCGCCGCAGCGACCGTGGACCTTGGCTTCGATCTGCCCCTGGGCGACCAGCTGCGGCTGGGTGTACAGGCGCAGAACCTGTTCGACAAGCGGGTTGAGGTGGGCCGGACATCGGTGCTGCTGCTCGGACCACCAGCCACCCTGGTGGCAACTCTGTCGCTGCGCCTCGACGGGTCGACCCGTTGAGGTGCAAGCTCTCGGTTAGCCCCATCCAGCCCAATTCGACACTCATGAGGATGACCTCGATGACCCCAGTGATGCGAGCCTTCACGCCATGCGCAGCAACCGATCCCGGGCAAATCCGTCGCTGCCGCACGCTCGGGGCCGGGAACCGCTCTACCGGGTGGAGGTTGTTCCTCCTGGCACTGGTCATCGCGGTCGGGTTGGCGCCTCAGCTCGGCTGTGCGGTGACGATCGACTCAACCGTTGGTGAGGCAACGATCACCGCCGCCGACCTCGCCCGTCGGACGCAGGAGCTGTCGGGCGACGAATTCGCCGGACGAGGCCCAGCCGGACGCGGCGAGCCCGTGACGCTGGAGTATCTCGAAGCGGAATACCGCCGGCTCGGGCTCGATCCGGTTGGCGACGACGGCACGTATCTGCAGCGGGTTCCGGTCAACGGCATCACACTCGATCCGGAGACCGTCCGCATGGAGGTGCCGAGCTCGACCCCGGCGGCGCGTCGAGGCGAGCTCGAACCGCTGAGCTTCGGCGAAGACTACGTTGTCTGGAGCCTGCATGAAGAAGCGGCCATCGATGTCACCGCACCGCTCGTGTTTGTCGGCTACGGCGTCGACGCGTCGAACGAGTCGTGGAACGATTTCAAGACCGACGTGCGTGGCGCCATCGTGGTGATTCTCGTCAACGACCCGCCGGTTGCCGGCAAGTTCGGTGACGCGGCGATGACCTACTACGGTCGCTGGACCTACAAGTACGAGGAAGCCGCCCGGCAAGGCGCCGCCGGCGCGCTGATCATCCACGAGACCGAAGCGGCGGGCTACGGATGGCAGGTCGTGCGCTCCTCCTGGACCGGCGAGCAGTTCAGCCTGCCCTCACCCACCGACCAGCCGGCGCCGACACGGTTCGAGGGCTGGATCAGTCAGCGCACAGCCGCCGAGCTGTTCTCCTCGGCAGGTATGAACCTTGCCGATATGGTTGCCAGCGCCTCGAGCCCTGACTTCGCGCCGGTGCCCCTCGGCTTCGCCGCGACCGTCCATCTCGACAACCAGATTCGACGCATCAACTCGCACAACGTCGTCGGCAAGCTGGGGTCGGCCTCGGAAAGCGAGGTCGACGACGAGTACGTGGTCTATTCGGCGCACTGGGATCACCTGGGCGAAGACACAGATCTTGCCGACGCGGGTGAGGACGGCATCTACAACGGCGCGTTCGACAACGCCAGCGGTGTGGCCGCGCTTCTCGAGCTCGCGGAGGCGTTCGGTGCCCTCGAGGCTCGCACGCGGCGCTCGCATCTCTTCATCGCAACCACGCTCGAAGAGCAGGGGCTTCTGGGTGCGCAGTACTACACGTCACATCCGCTCGTGCCTCTCGAAAAAACCCTGGCGGTGATCAATATCGACGGCATCAATGTGTGGGGTCGCACCGAGGACGTGACCGTTGTGGGCCTTGGCAACTCGACGCTCGACGACATCCTGCTCGCCGCCATCGAACCCGACGGGCGCTCGCTGACTCCCGATCCGGAGCCCGAAAAAGGGTTCTTCTACCGCTCCGACCACTTCCCGTTTGCCAAGGTCGGCGTGCCCGCCCTCTACGCCGACGCCGGCGTGCACTTTATCGGCCAGCCGGAAAACTACTCGGAGCTCGTTCGTGAGCAGTACAACCTGCTCAACTACCACCAGCCGAGCGACGAGTTCGATCCGACGTGGGACTTCTCGGGCGCCGAGCAGGACATCCGCGCGCTGTTCCAGGTGGGCTTCGCCATCGCGCAGACCGATGTCTGGCCGACGTGGAGACCGGGCAACGAATTCAAGGCGGCACGCGAGAGCTCTCTCGAGCCCTCCGAGCACTAGGCCCGACGGGGCCGGATCGCGACCGGCTGGATTGTCGCTCGACGCCGGTTCCCTGGGCTCAGCCGTCGACCCGTTGAAACATTCCTCAGGCGCTCCGACGAACGGCGCGAGGCGACTCTCGTCAATCCCCCCGGACGCGGCGCAGGGCCGCCGCGTAGCGCCGAAGCTCGGCAACGAGTCGAGGTCCCTCCCAGCCAGCGAGTCGGGCCACGCCGGCGGCCAGCTGATCGTCGCTTTCGCGGTCCGACGCGAACACCGGGGCGAGAATCCCCCAATCGGTGCGGCGCAGCATGATGTCGTCGAGGTGAATCGCGGCTTCATCAGCGACAAGCTTGGCGACGAGATCCGCGGCCGCCGGGCTGTCGTGCTGTAGAAGCCGCTCGAACTCGGCGCGTGTCGGGATCGCGACCACGGGAGGCCGCGGGGCGTCGCCCGAGCGCACCTTACGGGCCAAGGGCAACGGCAACTCGGCCAGAGTGCGGGCCGCTACCGCGCGCGCGGTGGTGAATTTCACTCCGGCAATGCTGTAGAGGCCCCTCGGGCCGCCCGTGTCTCGGTGGTCGACAAGCGTCGGACGCACTGCCAGGTTCGCCGACCCGCGCTGCGTGGCCGGTAGGCGCCCCCAGGTGACCGCGGCAATCTGCGCGGCGCTGGCGTTGAACCCCGGCAAGGCGGAATTCAGGTCGTTCAGAAAATCGAGCACGACCGGGCTGTGGCGTTTCGGTCGGCCATCCTCCGCGGTTGCGTCGCCGGCGCAGCCGCCGGAGCCAGACGCCGAACCGGAGATAGAGCCCGAAGCGGCAGGCCATGGCGCGTGGACCGTTCCTGCGAAGAGTCCCTCCTTCCAAGGGTGCAGGAAGTAGGTCGGGGCGCCCGGCCGCGGCGGCGTAACAGCGATCGCCACGCGCGCCTCGGTTGGGCGACGGAGATACAGATTGAAGGCAAGCGACGGCTCGAACAGCCGGTCTTCGGAGGCCGATCCGGTCAGGCGCCTGGCTACCGTCGGCGCCCAGGGGCCGGCCGCGTTGATCACCAGCGGCGCTTCGAATTCATGGACGACGGCGCCGTGCTCGCTTCCCCCCTTGCCGTCGCCATCCGCACGATCCGCTGCGGCTGTGGACCGATCGATCGCCTTCACGCCGCGTGCTCGGCCGCCGTCGGCGATCAGCTCGGTCACCTCGACGTAGTTGAGGCAACACGCGCCCTCGCTCACCGACACCGCCCAGCGCAGCGCTTCGAGCAGCAGTCGCTGTGAGTCGACCATGACCGCGTCGTGCCAGAGCGCGCCGCCGACGATCTCCGAGCCCTCGAGCTCCGGTGCCAGCCCGGTGGCCTCGTCGGCGCCGACGACTCGCGCGCGCTGCAGCCAGGCTCGCCGGTCCACGCCGACGTTGCGACGCCAGGAGAGCAGATCGTTAGCCGCGAACGCGAGGCGAAATACCGGACCACTACGCAGCAGCCCGGATGCCCTCCGACCTCGCTCGCCACTCCGGCCGGTCTCACGGTCCACGCCGATCACCGATTGGCCTCCGCCACTCGTGCCATCGACGCCATAGAGCGGCATCAAGCAGCCCAGCGGCGTGACCAAATCGGGAAAGGTGCGCAGAAACCAGCGCCGCTCGGTCACAGACTCGAAGAACCGCGGCAAGTCGAGCGTTTGTAGATAGCGGAGGCCACCGTGAACGATGCGCAGGCTGTTCCAGCTCGTTGCACCGCCGAAATCGTCGCGCTCCAGAAGCAGCGGACGCAGGCCACGCCGCGCCGCTTCGAGCGTCAACATCACGCCGTACACGCCGCCACCAACAACAATCAGGTCGTAGCCCTGTCGAGCAGCCGCCGCCGGGTCGCGCACGATCGCACGACGCCCCACACCAGCGACTTCCGGCCCCATCGTTTCAGCGGCGCTCACACGTTCCAACGTCGGCGCCAGTCGTGGAAAACCAAGAGCCCCCAAAGCACGTGACTGTGATTGGCCCGGCCGGCGAGGTGCTCGCGCTTCAAGCGCTCGACAACGCTGGCTTGAAAGATGCCGTCACGCTCGATGACCGAGGGCGCGAGCTCGGCTTCCATGAGCTCACGGAACTCGTTCCCAAGCCACTGTTTGAGTGGGATGCTGAAACCTTCCTTGGGCCGGTACACGGCGTCGTGCGGCAGATGGCGCGCCGCGACCTTCTTCAAGAGTGGCTTCGTACCGGCCACGCCGCCGCCCTTGACCTTCAACCTCGATGGCATGCGGAAGGCCAGCTCGACGAGCTCGTGGTCGAGCAGAGGCACGCGTGCCTCGAGTGAGCAGGCCATCGACATGCGGTCCATTTTCACCAGACAGTTGTCGCTCAAGTAGCTCTTCATGTCGACGTACAGGTCGCGATCGACCGCCGGCAGCGCACTGCCGCGCTCGGCGAGCTGCAGCACGTGCCCCTCGGTCGCGGTCCGCATCTCCTCCTGGGCCGCCGGGGCGAAGAGCTCTCCTCGTAGGGCACCCGTAACGAAGGCCCGCCAGCGGGCGTGGCCGGCACTCGGGTCGAGGGCCAGGCCTTCGACGAATCGCCGCGTCTTGTTCACGAGACCCTTTTTCTGCGGCCGTGGCGGCAGGCCGCGGAGTGCCGGTTCCAGCAGGCCGCGGCGCAGAAACGAAGGAATGCGCTCCCACGTTCGGGCGTAGTGCTGAGCGACGTAGGTATCGTAGCCACCGAAGATCTCGTCGCCGCCGTCGCCGGTGAGCACCACCTTGACGTCGCGCCGGGCCAGCTGCGACACGAGATACGTGGGGAAAATCGAGAAGTCCCCTATCGGATCGTCCATGTGGTTCATCAGGCGATCGAACAGCGCCACGACGTCGGGCCGCAGGACCTCCGTCTCGTGCCGTACGCCGAGATGCTCGGCCACCTGGTGCGACCATTGGAGCTCGTTGTAGCTCGGATCGTCGAATCCGATACTGAACGTGAGCGCCTCCTCGCCCATGCCGGCGACCACCAGCGAGCTGTCGACGCCGCCCGACAGGAAGGCTCCCACCGGCACATCCGCTACGAGCTGAGCCTTGACGCTGCGAGCGACCTGGGCGTCGATCGCCTCCTCCCACTCGGCAGGCGAAGACGGCAGGCCATTACGCGATGCGACCTCGTGCGCCCCCTCCGCCAGCCCGGGAAGGTCCCACCAGACTCGCTCGCGTACGTCGCCGCCGTTGAGGTCGAGCACGAGCATGGCTCCGGGCTCGATCTTGCGAATGCCGCGAAACAGCGTGCGCGGCGCCGGCACATACTCCCAGGCCAGGAATTCGCCAAGCGCGTCGAGATCAAGCTCGCGCGGAACGTGATCGCAGGCCAGCAAGGCCTTGATCTCCGACCCGAACACCAGCCGCTGTTCGTCGAGGTACACGTACAGCGGCTTGATTCCGAGCCGATCGCGCACGAGCACGAGCTTTGCAGCGCGCTCGTCGTGCAGAGCGATGGCGAACATGCCGTTGAGGTGCGTGGGGAAATCTTCGCCGTACTCCTCCCAAAGACGGATGAGCACCTCGGTATCGGACTGGGTGACGAAGCGGTGCCCTCTGCGCGCGAGGTCGGCTCGCAGCTCGCGGTAGTTGTAGATCTCGCCGTTCTGTACGAGCGCCACGGAGCGATCGTCGTTGAACATCGGCTGCGCGCCGCTCGCCAGATCGATGATCGCGAGACGGCGCATCCCGAGCCCCACCTGATCCCGCACGACAATTCCGTCGTCGTCCGGCCCGCGGTGCTGCAGCGTGTCGCACATCGCACGCAGCAGCTCCGGGCCAGGCCCGAAATCGCCCGGGTGGGCTCGACGCCGCGTGGCGAAGCCCGCAATACCGCACATCAGCCGCCGCCCCGGTGATCGACGAGGGTGGACGAATCAGCGCCAGAGTCGGACTCGGAATCGGTTTCCGCGAAGTCGTCGAACCCGAGAACCTCCAGCATCCGACGCATCTTCAACTCGTAGGCGGCCCGCGAATAGCGCCGCTCGTACAGAGCCTTGGCAGCGTCGACACGAGCCTCCACCCGCTCGCCGCCTCGCAAGGCGAGCTCGAGCCCGTCGGCCATCGACTCGGCATCGGGCTCGACGAGGATGCAGACGCCGTCGTCCAGGACCTGGGTATGCGACAGGATCCGGGTGGCCACAATCGGCTTGCCCAGAGCCAGAAGCTCGTAAACCTTGAGCGGCGTGTTCGTGCCGCGCGAGCGCGGCGAGGTGACCACCGATGCGCGCCGCAGGTAGGCCTTGGCGAGAGGTTGGGCGACGCGGCCGGTGAGCAGCACGTCGGCGTCGAGGTTGGCTGCAACCTCCGGGCGGGCCTCGAACGCGAGCTCGCTCGTCACGCGCACACTCAGTCCGTGGTCGCTGGCCTGCTCGTGCGCTTCCTGAACCTGGTCGTCGCGGCCGCCGACGAGCAGCAGTAGCGGCGCCCGGTCGGTGGCGGCTCGTGCAGGAGATCTCGAGCGCAGCTCCGCAAAAGCGCCCAGCAGAATCTCCAGACCCTGGTACGCCTCGAACGTGCCCACGTAGGCGATCACCGGCCGCCTTCCTGACAGCAGCCCGGGCACGGACGCGGCGGCCGTGTCGGGAGTAGCGGGAGTGGCGGGAGTAGCGGGAGTAGCGGCCTCGCTCGTCCGCCCTGTCGCGATGGTTCGAACGTCATCGAAGATCGAGTTCTCGATCAGCAAATGCCGTGAGCTGTCGGGCATCGCCGCCTCTGCTTGTTTGGCGAGCTCGGGCGAAATCGTCAGAACGGCGTCAGCGGCGCGCAGTGCGCTGTTCTCCAGTCGCTCGAACGCGGCAATCAAGAGCTTCGAGCGAGTGAACGAGAAATTCGTCAACTGCTGCGGCAAGCTCGAGTGCATGTCGTAGACCATTCGAAAGCGGAAAAGCGGCTTGAGTGGCCGGCACCAGAACACCGCCTCCTCGTGCGCATGCACGAAATCGTACCGGTGTCGAAGCAGCAGGCCCAGCGTCCACAAGATCATCAGCGAATCAAGCACGAGCTTAGCGAACGATGGACCCACCCGAACGGGCTCTAGAAATCGCAGCCGCGGAATGCGGATGATACGCACGTCGCGAAGATCGACGTCCTCGCCCTCGCCGTAGGTGAGCAGGTCGAGTTGAACGCCTAGCTTGGAAGCCACCGCGGCCCGGTGGTAGACGCTGAAAGGGGTACCGCGCGGAGTGAAGAAGGGCTGCGGAGCTACAACCAGCGCTCTGGTCCTCATCGGCGGCCGCTCCGCTTGCGCAGCTGCATCGCTACTTGATCGCGCGCGAACGCCAGCACACCGGCGCGCCGCCCGAAGCCGCGCGGCTGGGCCCGAGCACGCAGCTGTTCGAACAGCCGCATGATCGGATCGTCAGTGCGCGCGTCGCTTGTGGGATGCGGTACGTCGAGCGGTGCGTCGCGCAGATGAAAGCCGTAGGAGCCGGCGCGGCGCTCATGGCTCTTGAACGGCAGCGGATCGCTACCACGCAGCACCGGCATTCCGAGCTCGGCAGCGCGCCCGAACAGAGGTGGCGAGCGCAGCAGCTTGGAGCGGCCACCGTTGTCGCCCAGCCAAATCGTGCCAGCGTCGCGGCCCGATAGCAGTTTCTCCACGATCGCTCCGCGCCGGCCCGACCACTTGCCGAATCCCCACGGGATGACCGGAAGAGCGCCCGCAACACCGGCCGCCTCGATCGAGGCGTCGAGCGGCAATCCATCGGCAGTACGGGTTCGTGTGCCGAGAGCCAGAACCTCGAGGCCGTCGCGGGTCGCGATCTGGTATCCCGAAACGAGTAGCAGCGCACGGGCAGGTGCCGCGCCCGATTTGCCCACGTGCGCTGGAGCCATTGACGCCGCCGACGGCTCGGCCCGCAGCGTCAACGGCCCGACTCGACGCAGGCACCAGCCGCCGACCCGAGCACTGCCTTCGCGGTCGCAGTGCTCGGCCAACGTCTCGAAGCGGTCGGCACCGGCGGCCTCGGTAAGCAGCAACACTCCGAGCCAGCTCTCTCCGGGGTCGAGTTCCAGCTCGGCCGCAGCGCCCTCGAAGTTATCGCGAGCGCCGTTGAGGACCACGCTGAGCTCGAAGACAGGGTGAACATGGACATGGGCGTCAACCAGGAGATTCGCCGCTCCGCAGGCGCCGCTATTCAGCATGCTCGGCGCTTTCCGCGGCTCCGCTGCCCGCTTCGGGGTCACCCGACTCTGAGCCCTCGGGCCTAACGGGAGAAGGCGAGGGCTGAGAAGACGACTCCGAAAGTGGACTGGCCGCGAGGTCGAGGAGCTGCTCCAACACGCCTTCGAAGAGCCTCGCGACAATGCGCGTGGGCGCTGTGCCTCCGAAGATGAAGTTGTCGTAGACGAAAGCATCGAAGTAGTGCGACGAAGGGATCTCCCACACGGTCTTGCGTCCGGGGATCGACCGGTACAGGCGCAGACGACTGCCGAGCTGATCGACAAAATCCTCGTGGAACATCGTGAAGATCACCGGAAGATGGTCGCGTGGCAGGTCGCGCGCCGCGCGGCTGTTGTTGTAGTAGCGCCGGCGAATCGCGAGCGTTCCCTCGCGATCAACCCAATTGGGCATGCTGCGGTCGGCGTTGAAACGTACGTAATAGAACTCGTCCTGGCGCGACGGAGGAAACGGCCCGGCACCGAACAGCACAGCTCCCGCCAGATCGAGTCCGAGCTCGGGAGCCTGGGCCACCAGCCTCAACGCCTCGGTGGTCCCCATGGAATGGCCAACCACCACGATCTCGCGCGTTCTGCGAATAGCGCGTAGGCGTCCGTACGCCTCGACGGCCGACGTCAGATCGTCCCAGGCGCTCATGGGCGCGTCGTACGCCACCCTGGGGCTGCGGCCGAATCCCGGGTGATCAAGGCTGAGGACGACGAACCCGGCCTCGACCAGTCCTCGGCGGATAATTGCCGCCGCGGGTTGCATCGCCCCGTCGCGATCGGCGCCATGGAAAAACAGCGCGGCCGGAGCCGGGCCCGCCTGGGCCGGACGCTCCATCCAGCCCACGACGCCGCTCTCCAGCTTGATCATTTGGCCGCGGCGGCGCACCGCGAGCCCCAGGTCGAGCGCCGGCTTCTCGAGGAACAGGTCGCCAAAGAAGTTGACGATCACCGGCCGATTGTCGCCCAGCAATGGGTTGGCCAGCCGCACAAGAAGAGGTGCCACGAGCGCCGCGGTGGCCAGCGCACGCGGCACGCGCGCGAGCACAAGGTCGGCAACAGAGCCCGCCAACAGGTAGGGAATAGCCACTCGGGTCGGCGTGTCTCCCGCCCACAGGTCGACCGCCGGGGCCGATATTGCGCAGGCGGCCATGAGCATCGAAATGTCGGCAAGCAGCCACAAGGGAAGACGAGCCCACGGGCGAGCTTGGAGTCCGAGCCAGCGGTTCAACAACGCCACACCGAGCGCTATCAGCAGCGCCAGCCACAGCGGCGACCAAGCGCCGGCGCTCGCCGCCGCGGCCCATCCACCGGCGGCAATTTGGAACCAGCCGGCCAGCAGCAACCCCTGGGTGAGCGTATTGCCCCAGCTCAGCCCACCCGTCGCGCCAGACAAGTCCGCGGCGGCCTTCTCGCTGCCGTCGTCAAGCCAGGCGGTGGCACGAGCGCCGGCGAGCGCACGTCCGCCGGCTCCCGCGATGCGCAGGAAGATGGCGAACAGAATCAGCGAACGCGACGGGTCCAAGGTTGCCTCGCTAGCAGCCCGCGTCAGAACGGTGGCGCACCCAACGACCCGGGATGCCCAATGCCGGCAGAGTTAGCGGCTCACATCCATTGAGTATGGAACGTGCCCTCGCGGTCGGTGCGCTGGTAGGTATGAGCCCCAAAGTAGTCACGCATGGCCTGCAGGAGGTTGGCGGGAAGGCGAGCCCGGCGATAGCTGTCGAAGTACGCCAGTGAGGCGGCAAATGCTGGCACCGCAACGCCTGACCTCGCTCCCCAAGCAACAACCCGCCGCAGCGCCAGCTCGCCGTGGCGCAGCGCCTCCGCAAAGTGAGGCGCCAGCAGCAGATTCGTGGGTGGCGGGCTGGCAGCGAAGGCCTGTCGGATGTCGTCGAGAAAGGCGGCTCGGATGATGCAACCGGCTTTCCAGATGCGCGCCACCTCGGCCAGGTCGACGCCGTACTCGTACTCCTCGGAGGCCACCGTCAACAGGTCAAAGCCCTGAGCGTACGAACAGATCTTGGCAACGTACAGCGCCTGCCGGACGTCCTCGACGATCTGTGTTTCTTCGACCGCGCCGCCCGCTTCCGCCTCGCCACACTCGCCGTCCCGATCGGCGCTGGCCAGCGACACAACGGCCTGGGGGAAGTGGGCCGAGGCCTCGACGCGCTGCGTCTTTCGAGCAGAAAGGAAGCGCGCCTCCACCGCGGCGGCGATCGTCGGTACCGGCACGCCCAGCTCGAGCGCCGCCTGCGCCGTCCAAACTCCTGTTCCCTTGTGCCCGGCGATGTCGAGAATGCGATCGATCAACGGGCCGCTCGGCCGCTCCTGGTTCCTTGGATCTGGGGTCGGACGATCGTCCGGAAAAGCCACGATGTCGGCGGTGATCTCGATGAGATACGACTGCAGCTCGCCCTCGTTCCAGGAGCCGAACGTCTCGGCCAGCCGCGCGCTCGAGAGCCCGGCGGCATTGCGCAGCAGGTCGTACGACTCGCAGATCAGCTGCATGTCGCCGTACTCGATCCCGTTGTGGACCATCTTCACGAAGTGGCCGGCGGCACCGGCGCCGCAGTAGGTCACGCACGGACCGGTATCGGACTCGGCGGCGATCGCCAGCAGCAGCTCTTCGAGCGCCTCGTAGGCGGCACGGGAACCGCCAGGCATGATGCTCGGCCCGTGGCGCGCGCCTTCTTCGCCGCCAGACACCCCCATGCCGACAAAGCGAATCTCCAAGTCGGAGCTGGCGGCGGCACCAACCTCCCCGGCGCGACGAGCGGTGTCGCGATACAGAGAATTGCCGGCATCGACAATCATGTCGCCGTCGTCGAGCAGCGGCATGAGGTCGCCGATCACGGCGTCGACCGGCGCCCCGGCTTTGATCATGAGGATGATGCGACGCGGGCGCTCCAGCATCCCCACCAGCTCGGCCAGATCGGTAGTACCGACGGCGTTGATCTTGCTGCTCCTATCCGCCGAGGCTTCGCTGGCGGCCGCCAGGAACTGATCTACACGCCCTTGCGTGCGGTTGTACACCGCCAGCGAGTAGCCGTGGTCGCCGATGTTCAGCGCCAGGTTCAAGCCCATGACACCCATGCCGACGACGCCAACCTGTTGGCTCATCGCCTAGTGCTCTCGCTGGCGCGGCTGCCGCTCGGCGAAGCGCCAAACAGCCTGATTCATCGAACGCGGAGAGGCGTAGTTGGCGGCGACCCCCTCGACCGCGGCGCGCCTGGTGGGCATCCAGCCTTCTTCCTGCGCCCCGCCGGCAACGGCTGTCGGCGACGGCGAGCCTGCCACAAGCCCCGGCGCCAGGGTCTTGGCAAAGACCAACCGCGACTTTCGAGACGCCACCACCGAGAATAACGGGAGATCCGGCAGACGATTCATCACGCACTCCTCGTGAGCGTGAGCGACTGCCGACCGGCGGTCGCGGTGGCGCTATCCTCGCACGGGTGGCGAGCGGCTGAAACACCGCGACGAGGCCGTTTCTAGCCGCCTCTCGCCGGATATGAGAGCATGGCCCGTGTTCTTTTCGCTTTCGAACGCGCCGCCAATAGACGGCGGCGGCGAATTACCGAGACCGCAACCCCAGGAGGCTTTGAATGGCCTACGCACTGCCCGATCTGCCGTATGCCCATAACGCGCTCGAGCCGCACATCGACGAGCGCACCATGCAGATCCATCACGGCAAGCACCACCAGGCCTACATCGGCAACGTCAACGGCGCGCTCGACGGACACGACGACCTCGCCGGCATGAGCATCGAGGCGCTGATCTCAGATCTTTCGAGTGTCCCGGAGGCGATCCGCGGCGCCGTCCGCAACAACGGCGGCGGTCACGCCAACCACAGCCTTTTCTGGACCGTCATGAGCCCCGACGGCGGCGGCGAGCCGAGCGGCGCGCTGGCCGAGGCCATCAACGCAGCGTGCGGCAGCCTCGACGGTTTCAAGGACCAGTTCGCCAAGGCCGGCGCGACGCGCTTCGGCAGCGGCTGGGCCTGGCTGTGCGTCAAGGAAGGCGCCCTGCATGTGAGCTCGACCGCCAACCAAGACAGCCCGCTGATGGCGTCGTCGATTGGCGACGCAGCCGGCTGCGGTGGAACACCGATCCTCGGCCTCGACGTCTGGGAGCACGCCTACTACTTGAACTACCAGAATCGCCGACCCGACTACATCGGCGCCTTCTGGAACGTCGTCAACTGGGACGAAGTGGCGCGTCGATTCGCCGCAGCCACGAGCTAGCGCACTCGGGAAGTCGACCCAACTCAGGCTCTCCCCACGGCCCGCCCGCATCAGCTCCGGGCGGGCCGTGCCGCGTGGAGCCGACAATTCGGGTGCGCGATGCCCCACTGGCCTGCGCCTCGAACCGCTCGCGGCGCCGGGCGCACCAATCGACGCAACGCCGATTGCGGCCGAGGCGGCGCGAAGCTAGGGTGCTGCGTATGGCAAACGATTCCGCGCTCGTGACCGAAGCACTCGGCAAGGATTTCGGCGATTTCGTCGCCGTCAACGATCTGAGCCTCGAGGTCCCGTCCGGCAGCATCTTCGGCCTGCTTGGCCCCAACGGCTCGGGCAAAACCACCACCATCCGCACGACGCTGGGCATCTACGTCCCCGATCGTGGGAAGGTTCGGTTGCTCGGCTCGCCCGATCCACGCTCCTTGCGCCACCGCGTGGGCTACCTGCCCGAAGAGCGCGGCCTGTACCCCAAGATGATCGTCAAGGAGCAGCTGGCGTTCCTCGGGGCGATCCGCGGGCTGTCGATGTCGGAAGCCAACAAGCGCGCCGACTCCTGACTCGAGCGCCTGGAGCTCGCCGACCGAGCCAAGTCGATGACCAACGAGTTCTCCAAGGGGATGCAGCAGAAGGTGCAGTTTGCCGCTGCCGTCATCCATGAGCCCGACCTGGTGGTGCTGGACGAGCCGTTCACCGGACTCGATCCGGTCAACACGCGGCTGCTCAAGGAGCTGATCCTCGAACAGCAGAGCCGCGGCTGCACGGTGGTGCTGTCGTCGCACCGCATGGACCAAGTAGAAGCGATGTGCGAGTCGATCGGCCTGATCCACCGTGGACAGCTGGTGGTGAACGGCAAGATCGCCGACATCAAGGCCAGCTACGGCCACAACACGCTGGCAATCGAATATGCCGGCGACCCCGCCAAGCTGGGCGGTATCAAGGGGATCCGCCAGGTCAATGACTCTGGTCGAGCCGCACGATTGCAGATGGAGAACGGCGCCGATCCCCAGGCGATCGTTCGTGCTCTGCTCGAGCAGGTCGAGCTACGAGCCTTCCGCGTTGAGGAGCCTTCGGTCGAAGACATCTTCCTCGAAAAGGTCGGGGCAACGAGCATGGAAGAGGCTGCCGCAGTCGACCAGCCTGACGAGGAAGCAGCATGAACTTCACTCAGGTCATGACCATCGCCCGCCGCGAGTATCTGGCGCGCGTGCGCAACAAGGCGTTCATCTTCACCACGCTGCTGGTGCCAGCGATGATCGGCTTGCAGTTCGGCGTGAGTGCCCTGCTCAGCCGCTCGAGCATCGACGAGCTGAACGTCGCAATACTCGACGTGGGCACCGGGCGTGCGGAGGTTCTCACCGAGAGACTGGCCAGCATCGACGACTTCGCGGTCACGGTGAGCGAGCGCACGCAGGTCACCCTCGAAAGCCTCGACGCCGTGCGCGAGGAGTTTTCCCAACGGGTCCTCGACGAGGACATCGACGGATACCTGGTCATCGAAAACACCGAAGACCTCGGCCTTACAGGCCGGTGCTTCGCGCGCGATACCAACAACCCGCTTGTGCTCAGCGAGATCCGCAGCTCGATCCGCGAGACTGCGTTGGCGGACTACCTTGCAGACAGCTCAGCCGACCTCGAGCGCATCCGCAGCCTGATGCGGTCGGCCATGCCCGCGACGACGGTGACCGAGCAGGGCGATCAAGAGGGCGGCCCCCGGCGAGCCCTCATCTACACCATGGTGTTCAGCATGCTGATGTACATCACCGTGCTGATCGGTGACCAGCAGATGGGGATCTCCATCGTCGAGGAAAAGGCGTCGCGGCTCATCGAGGTGGTGCTGGGTGCGGTGACCGCGACCGAATTCATGTTCGGCAAGATCATCGGCGTCCTCGGGTCGGGAGTCACCCAGCTGGCAATCTGGGTCGGCACGGCGCTGATTGCGCTGCTCTATGTGCTGCCGGCCATGGCCATTGGCGCCGCGGCGATGGACATCGATCTGACCGACCTGCTCGACCCGGCGCGTCTGACGTACTTCGCGATTTTCTTCGTGCTCGGCTACCTGTTCTACTCGGTGCTCTTCGCCGTTGCCGGCTCGATTTGCACGACAACCGAGGAGTTCGGTCACGTCGCCTTCCCGGCGATGCTGCCGATCATCATCGCGCTCATGATCAGCTTCTACGCCGCCACCAACCCCGAGGCAACGGCAGCGCGGATCGCCAGCCTGTTCCCGCCATTCACACCGCTCGTGATGCTGGCGCGGATCAACTCGTTGCGGCCGCCGTTCTGGGAGATTCTGCTCAGCATCGTGCTGCTGGTTGCGGGCATTGCGCTTTCCGTTTGGGCGGCCGCGAAGATCTTCCGTTTCGCGTTGTTGATGGTGGGTAAGAAGCCCGACTACGCCACGATATTTCGTTTGATGCGAGCGGCCTGATACCCGCGAAGGAGCCCACCTGACCCGCCGCAGCGGCGGTGATAAGCTGGGCCGCCGCCATCTCCAGCAAACTGTGGCCTGACCCCACCTACGTGTGCATTCGATGAGTGATGCTCCAGCCAAGCTGCCGTGGATCTTCGTCGACGGCACGACTCAGGAAACGTTCCGAATTCGCTACCGGCTGCCCACCTGGCACGCTCCGGAAGAGAACGAGGATCCGGACGACTCGATCTGCTCGTTCGACGTCACTCGTGACGACGGTGCGTCGTTCGCGCTGGAGCTGCGAATCGACGCCGGGGTGCTCAGCAAGCATCAGGTCATCGACACCGGCGCGCTGGCGACGCTCATTTTCAAGAAGGGCATCGACATCGTCGAAGGCGCGATCCACAGCGGCATCCGTCGCGACCAGCACCTTCTATGGGAGACCGACGGCGTTTCCGTAGTCGGATGACCCGGGTGACGCGGATCACCCGGATGACCGGCGGGCCGGATCGCCGAGCGCCGGCTCGACCACGCGCCGAGCGCCGTTCCTCCCGTCTCCCCGATCTACAGTCCCAGGTGCTCGACGAGCTCGGCCAGACTGCCAACTTCAGCATCGGGGCGCGCGCTCGACGCTGGCGTCGCTCCGCTACCCGGCTTGGCCCCACGCCGGTTCACCCAGACGGTACGCAAGCCAACGGCTCGCGCCGGACCGATGTCGTGATAGAGGCTCTGCGCAACGTGCAGGATGCGTCGGCTGTCGCCGCCCACCCGCTCGAGGAGAGCGTGGAAGTTGCCCTCCGACGGCTTGTAGCTGCCGACCTGCTGCGCCGTGACCACCCAGTCGAAGGGCACACCGAGCTGCCGGGCCGAGCCCTCGAACAGGTCATCGTCGATGTTAGACAGAATGCCAAGACGATAGCGGGCCGCAAGCAGCCGCAAGGCTGCGACAGTGTCGGGAAACGGCGGCCACGACGGCAGCGACACCGCCAGAAGGCTTTCGTCGTCGGGCGCCACGCGAGACGCCGGAATCCCGTGCAGGTCGTGCAGATCGCGCATGACCCGGGCCAGCACATCGCGGTAACGAGACCCGTCGGCTTCGGCCTTTGCCTCGAGCTCGCCGTAGAGCTCGAGTAGGCGCTCGTCGGAGATGTTCAGGCCGTGTCGACGCGCCCACGGCGAGAGCGCGCCGAGGATCCCCGATTCCCAGTCGATCAACGTGCCGTAGCAGTCGAACGTCAGGACTTCAATGTCTTCGTAGGGCACCGTGGAGGCGTCCTGTGTTGTCGTGTATCGTGGGACGATGCAACCGGTCCAGAAGCGTCCGAAGTGCCGCACACCTGGTGATATAGTGGCACGTCCTTCGGCTGTCGCGCCTCCGTCAAGAACTCCCCACACGCAATGAGGACACAGGCGACTTGACCACCAAGACGCGTCCCACTCGAGCGGTTCTGGTCTCCCTAACGCTGTTCGCGGCGCTGGTGGGATCTCCGGCGATCGCTGCGCCAACGCAGGACGAGTCGTCCGCCACGTCACCGCAGCAGGGCACCGACAAGCTGATCGTCTACATGATCGATCACCAGTACATCGATCCCGAGGAGCTGGTGACGATCCAGCGCGAGATCGAGGCGATCTTCGAACAGCAGGCCGGGCTCGAGATGGAGTGGCAGATGGACGCGTCGCCGAGGCGCGAGCTGCGCACAGAGGAGTTGCGCGTCATTCTGCTCGCCTCCGACGGCACGCGATGGTTCCACGGCCCCTCGAACGTGATCGGCCTGGCACCGCACGACGACGACGGCATCGGACGCAACTGCTTCGTCTTCTATCGCCAAGCGCAGTGGTTCTGGCAACAGGCCGTGCTCCGCTGCCGCGAAGCTACCCGCGAGCGCACCCAGGCAACGGCCCGTGGCGAAACGCCGGCCGCTGGCATCGACCAGATCGCACCTGCCGATTGCGGCAACTACCTGCCGTCCCTAACGCCGCTGATCGTCGCTCGCGCAGCCGCCCACGAGATGGTGCATATCCTGCTCAACAAGCTCGATCACTCCCCGGCCGGGCTGATGCGCGGCTCCTTCAATCTGATGGAATGGCTGGCTGCGGATCAGGATCCGTTTCGACTGCTGAACGAAGAAGTCGTGTTGCTGAGGACCATGCTCAGCAACACCACCCTCGAAACGAACAACCGCTAGCGCCGCTTTTTGCGGGCCTTTGACGCCCTGCAGACAGAAGCTCGCTCCGACCTGCTATTCTTGTCGGTGTCGTGTGTCCTTCGGGCTCGTCCCGGCCAGAAGGGAGCCCCCATGCGACGGGAGGGCGAAACATGATCTGGTGCGACTCGCACAGATCGAAAGTGCCTTTTGCTGTCTGCTTGATGGCAAGCCTGGCGACGGTTGCGGCCTCGCCTCTACCGCAGCCCTCCCTGCAAATCGTACAGCCCGAAGACGGCAGCTCCATATCTGGCCCGGACGTCACCGTGCGTACCGAGGTGGTGGGGGTTGAGCTCGGATCTCGGTCGCGCTCCGGCGCCTACTTGCTCCTGCGCATCGACTCACTGCCCGCGGTCAAGAGCTACTCCGAGCGTTTCACGTTCAAGGGACTGGCTCGAGGCGAGCACGAACTGCGCGCCGAGTTGCGGCGTTCCGACGGACGACCACTCGAACCGGCGGTCATGGCGTCGGCTCGGTTCTCCGTTGTCGGTGGCAACTAGCGGATGCCGCGTCTGGTTGGCCGGTTGAACCCGCGGCAGGGAGACCGCGACCTCCGGCTTCGTGATTTCGCCACATCCGAGTCATCTGCACCCGCGGCGCCGCCGCGGAAGCAAACAGAGCTGCTGCCCAACCGCGCGTACACGTCGCGTTTGTTCTGGCGCATGAGCCGCGGATTGCAGCCAGATCGCCCGCCGGCTCGAGTTCTCGACCTCGGTGCAACCAGTAACGCGAACATGCGCTTTTGGGCCGAGCGTGGCTTCGAAGTCACCTGCTTCGACCTGTTCATGCACGAGATCCAACGTCTGCAACGATTGCCCTCGAGTCCGGCAGCGCTTTCGAAAGACGAGGTCAAGCTACGGGGCCTACCTTTCGAGGACCGCGGCTTCTCGGCGATCTGCGCCTGGAACGTGCTCGAGCGTCTGCCGTTCGTGCTGGCCCAGCAGTACGCACGAGAGTGTCACCGCTTGCTGCTACCTGGAGGCCTGCTGCACGCCGTTTTTGTCGACAGCGATGCGCAGCTCCAGATGCGGCGACAGTTCGAGATCCACGACCGTCAGCAACTGCGTATCCGATCGAGCGATACCGCGCCGCGCCTTCCCGACGCCTGGGTGGACGCAGAAACCAAGCTGATGCTGTCGCCGTTCGAGGCGTGTGAGATCCAGCGAGCGCCGTGCTCGACGCGAGAGATCCTCGCCCAGCGCAGCAAGCGTCCCGCCAGGCGAGCCTAGCGACCCTTCTCCGGGTTCAGGCGGCGAGTCACCCCGCCGAGCTAGCAACGGGTTCTGCGGGGTCTCCGGCCATCGGGCTCCCCTGCCTCCGTCGCTCGCACGCCCACTACAGCTATAATCGATCGTCTATGAGCAGCAGCCTGCCCCACCCCTTTACAGCCGATCTCAAGGTTCTGGTTCTCGCCGGCTCGAATCCGGTGTCGGAGCGTCGGCGGCGGAGCCGCGAGCAGCGTCGTCAGCGCGGCGAGACCGAGGTCCCGCTCGAAAACAAGGCGTTCCTGACGCTGCGCAGCCGGCTGGTGATCGAGTACGTGCTCGACTGGCTGGAGGAGTGTGGCTTGCATCGGATCTGGGTCCTCGCGCCCGACGAGTCGCTGGCTCGGATTCCCGATAGCTATCACTTCGAGCCGCTACCCCAGGCGCCGGGATCGACGATCGTCACCAACCTGACTTCCGCGTACGACGCCGTACAACCGGCTGCCGACGAGCCCGTTCTCGTGGTCTTCGGCGATCATCCCTTGAACACACCCGCGGCGCTCGATGACTTCCTCAGCGAAGCTGCAGGCATGCTCGACCAGGCAGATTACTTCCATGGCATTGCGCTTCGCAGCGCCTACCGCGACTTCCGCCCGTACTCCGACCGCACCTCGGTGCACATGCGCGAGATGAACGGACGAGTGAGTGGACTGAATCTTGCGGTGCCATCGAGGTTGCATCGACTCAAGGTGCTCGACGAGATGTACGCGATTCGCAAGCTCGAGCGTTTCGGCTCGTTCGTCGGGCTGCTGGGTCGCCTCATCCATCTGCTCGGACGACGCTCCCCCATGGCTCTGGTCGACGCCCTCGTGCTCTATCTCGCCAAGGAACTGCAGAAGGTGGCGCGACGCGGCGGGCTCATCGGTCGCGTGGCGGAGGGTGCCGAGGAATGGCTCGCGAGACGTGTGCGCGCGCAGCGAATGCAGAGCTACGGCACACAAATCCTCAAGGCCGAGCGTGGCGTGCGTCTCGTGCCCCTGCACCACGGCGGCATCGCGATCGACGTCGATTTCCGTGAAGAGCTGCACACCCTCGAAAGCAACTGGGACGACCTACGTCGTATCGCCGAACGGCAGGCTCACAGCACGACCGCGGGCCAACGGCGGCGCCGGCCATCGATCGGCGCACAACGATCCGCCACCGTGACGCGTCGACCCAAGCCGGCCGCGCGCTAGCTCAGGCCGAGCAGCGCGCTAGCGCGAGCCGGCGGCGCTGGAAGATTCTACTGCTGGAGCGCGTGAGCAGGTCGAGCCACCCGCCCGCGCTCCAACTATGTGACTAGCGTGTCACCTCGAGGTCATCTCGGTAGATCGTCCGGTAGCCGAGGATCTGGTCGAGCAGGGTGAGCTCGAGCACATAAGTGCCGGGCTCCGCCTCGAGCGACACCGAGCGCCGGACGATCTCATCGCGACGCCCTTCCATCTCCGACTCGGGAACTTCTACGGTGACACGCTCGGAGGTCGTGGCTACCGGCACGCCGTCGCGCAGGAGTTGCACGTCGATGGTCATGTCGGTTTCGAAGTTGGTGCCGACCAGATGAAAGACAAGCGTGTCCATTCGCCACGTCAGATCGATGTCGACCTTCGCACCGTCGGCGGCAGCAGCCGCGCTGCTGCGTGCTGTCCAGGAGAAGGGGATCTGCGCCTCGGGCACCACGAATCGCGATCGCACTCGGTCGATCGCCTCCGTGTAGTCAACCGGATTGACGAGAGTTTCGTCGATGGTCTCGTGAAACGACCGTTGGTAATCGCCGGCGATCACCACAAGATCGGAGGCTCGCTCGAGAGCCCGTGCCTGCGCCGCCACCCCGGTGTCACCTATAGGAGACGGAGGCATCAGCCGCCAGCGCCCGCGCCGGAAGGCGAACAGTAAATTCTCGTTCGGCGGTATTTGGGGCAGCCGCTTGTCGTAGGTCCATAGAACGGCCGGGCGATTCGAGAATCCGGCTGGGAAGCTTGTCATGTCGCGACGAGTCCGGCTGGGTGGTCCGTAGACCATGACGACGCGTCCGAACAGGGTCTGCCAACCGGCCTTGTCGCCTTCGCTGAAGTGCTCGTCGGCGTAGGCCAAGCGCTCGGCAAACTCGTCGAGGAACTCGTTGCGGCCGCCGCGCACCTGCGGATCGCGGCGGTTCCAGAACAGGCGAATGAACTGCAGCCGCTCCTGAACAGAGTCGAGCTCGTCGTAGATCCGCGCCTCCTCTTTGGTGGCGATCAGTCCGGTAGGTCCTTCTAGCCACCGGTCGGTCCAATCGGATAGCGACTCGTCTTCCTCTGGCCCCGCCAGCCCGTCGATCTGGCTGGCGGCGTTCCCGAGGGCCGCGACTGCAGGGCCCGAAGAAATCGCCAGCACCATCGCACCCACGGCGACCGCCATCACGCAAAGGAAGGCTCCGACCGTCCCGAGCCTCGCCTCACTCGAGCGTTCGCCCCGCATCATCTTGCCGATGTCAGTTTGCATCCTGCTTCTCTCCTGTGCTCGTTGCGGGAAAGGGAACCCGATCGCTGACTCACGTCTCGCCGTTGGACAGCACCTTGACAATCACCAGCGTGGCATCGTCGTCGAAAGGCACGCCGTCACAGAACTCACGGACCGCCTGGTACACATCCTCGACGATAGTCTTGGCTGGCCGGTCGCGGCTTGCAAGGACGACGTCGCGCAAGCGTGAGATGTCGAACTGCTCCTCGCTGGCGTCGCTAGCCTCGACGATGCCGTCGCTGTAGAAGATCAGGATGTCGCCGGGGTCCATTGTGCCCTCCCGGAACGGGCCGGGGGGGGATCGGCAGCAGCCCCAAGGGCAGGCCGGTCGACTCGAGCTCCTCGAACGTGTCCGTGGCGGCGCGATAGTGGAGCGGGTAGTGGTGGCCCGCATTGGCGTAGCTGAATCGACCCGAGGCGACATCGAGCTCGGCGAACACCAGCGTCATGAAGTGGTTGTCGGCCGACATCTTCAGCAGCGTCTCGCCGAGATGTTCCATCAGCACCGCTGGAGTCCCGCCGCTCTGAACGTGCGTGTGGATCGCACTCTTGGCGATCGCCATCAACAACCCCGAAGCCATACCGTGCCCCGAGACGTCGCCCACGACGATACCCAGACGGTCGTTGTCGAGTGGCAGGTAGTCGAAGTAGTCGCCGCCAACCTCGGTGGCGGGTTCCGAGCGATCGGCGATCTCGAGGCCGGCGACGCAGGGAGGCGACTTCGGCAGCAGGTTCACCTGCAGCTCGCGAGCGATCTCGAGCTCGCGCTTGCGGCGCTCCGCCTCCACCAGCTCTCGCACCAGATCCGCGTGCTCGAGCGCTAGCCCCGCCTGGCTCGCAAAGCCCGCGAGCGACCGGACCTCAGCAGCGTTGAAGCCGTGGTGGACGAACCGCCCGGCGATCAGCAGCGCGCGCGCCGCCCCCTCGTGAGAGAGCACCGGAACGATGACCGAGCTACCCGAAGCCGGCTCCCAGATGCGCTCGAGAACTCCGGGCGGGGCCTTGCGATGGTCCACGATGGCGACAGGGCGACGATCACCGAACCTCTCCGCCAGACCGGCCCACCGGGCGCGGCTACGGAAACGGTAGACGTGTTGCCCCTCGGCGTCGGCACGCAACAGCACGCAGCGACACCCGGTACCCGGCAGAGCCGGCTCCACAACCACCGCCACATCCGGTGCCGCCACCAGCAGCAACGACTGGAGAATCCTTGTCTGCAGCTCGTCCGGGTTGAACGGTGTGCCAGCAGCCAGACCAAAGTCGTAAACCGCGTCGAGCTCGCGCGCCTTGCGTTCGTAGGCCCGCACGCCCGGCAGCGCCAGCGCCGCGCGAGCCACAATAACGCCGAGGAACGTGAGCGCCGCCATCGACCCGACTCTCACCGCGGCCTGCAGCAAGTGCTGATGCGGTGGAGAGAAGAGCTGGTCAACATACACAGAGCCACCGAGCGGCAGCATCGCGGCCACGCAGCCGGCGAGAGTCGCCAGCCGAGGCCATCGATCTAGCGTGATCAGCCACTCGAGTGGGGCGGTGAATGCAGCGAGCAACACCAGGGCGATCAGCGGGTACGGGGCACGCACCGGATCGGTGAGTTGCTCCCAGAGTCCGGCCGGCAGATCGATATGGGCGCGCAACACGGAAACCACCAGAATGGCTGCAAACACCACGCCGATGACAACCACGAGGTACCGACCCCAGCGCTGGCCGCCAAGAAGCGTGAGATCCACGAGCGCCGCGAGCACCACACAAATCGACGCCGCCGCTGTTGCCAACAGCAGGGCATTAACCATCGCCGCCACGCTGTCGGGCAGCGAAAGGGCGTTGGCCAGGACGCCGTACATGAGCGCCATCAAGAGCGCCAGAGTGGCGAAGCCCGCCACCCGCAGCTTCGGGAGCGCCTCCGGCTGGACGCGGGTTTCGAGGCTCCAATACCAGCTCAACGCCACCACCAACAGGAAGGTGCTGGTGAACGGACTGAGGTTCTCGGCCAGCTCGAGGCTGGGAAGAGCGCTCAGCGCTACGAGCCCTGCGCCAAGGGCCCACGGCGGCAGCCAGCGGCGCAGCGAAAAGCCGGGGTCGATCACCGGCGCAGTGTAGTAAGGCCAGTGTCCCTGCCGCGTCCATTCGACTCCATTTGCCGAATCGCCGTCGCGGGAATCCGCGCTTTGCTAGAATTGACCGTCGGCTGGCTCCCCCCAGCCGCCCTGACGTTCTCGCCGGATGCGATTTCTTCCCGCGCCGAACAGAATCCGTTGGACCGCAGATCAGCCTTGATCGAAAATGGGGCCGGTCCGTGAAAAAGACGGGCTCGACGTCAGACCACCTTGACTCTCTAACCTGCGTGAAGCTTGCCTCATGATCGAAGTCGATCACCTCACCAAGTACTACGGTAACCACGCCGCGGTTGCCGATGTCTCGTTTACCGCTGAGCCCGGCCAAATCCTCGGATTTCTGGGTCCGAACGGCGCCGGCAAGACCACCACCATGCGGATCATCACCGGCTACATGCCGGCGAGCAGTGGCACCGCAAGGGTGGCTGGATTCGACGTCTTCGAGCAGTCGCGCGAAGTGCGACGCCGCGTCGGCTACCTGCCTGAGAATCCGCCGCTGTACCGCGACATGACACCGACCTCCTACCTCGACTTCGTGGCGCGCATCAAGGGCGTGCCGCGCCCCGATCGAGCCTCCGCGGTGGGACGCGCGCTCGAGGCGACCGCGACCGAGGAAGTGGCACGGCAGCCAATCGGCACGTTGTCGCGCGGCTACAAGCAGCGTGTAGCGATCGCTCAGGCCATCGTCCACAGCCCCGAGGTGATTGTGCTCGACGAGCCCACCATCGGCCTCGACCCTCAGCAGATCATTGGCATCCGAAAGCTCATCAGAACTCTCGCCGAAGACCGCACAGTGATTCTGTCAACCCACATCCTCCCCGAGGTCAACCAGATCTGCGACCGCGTCGTGATCATCTCTCGCGGCCGTATCGTCGCGGATGACACGACCGACTCCTTGACCGCGAGTGAAGACCTCGAGACAGTGTTCTTACGCGTGACGACCGGCGACGAGCCGGTAGTCGAGGAAGAGGTTGAGGAGGAAGAGGTCGGCGAAGCGGAACAAGACCTGGAGCCCGAGGCCGCGGACGACACCACACTCGATGACTACAACCACACCGCGGTGCACGAGATCACTGGCGTGACCGAGGGCGAAGGAGACGATCGATGACCAACATCTGGGCAATCGCCTACAAGGAGTTGCGCTCCTACTTCTATTCGCCCGTGGCGTACGTCGTGATGGCCGGCTTTCTGCTCATCTCCGGCTTCATGTTCTGGAACATGCTGGCGCAGTTCTCGCGCTACGTGGCGATCTACTCGTCGATGCAACAGCCCGGGCAGATGGAACAGATGAACCTCAACGACTGGGTTCTGAGCCCTCTGCTCGGCAACATGATCATCGTCTTCATCATGATCATCCCGTTGCTGACGATGAGGCTGTTCGCCGAGGAGCGCGCCAACGGCACCGACGAGCTGCTGCTCACATCGCCCGTCAGCACTCTCGAGATCACTCTCGGCAAGTTCTCTGGCGCGACGCTGTTTCTCGTGGCGATGCTTGCGTGCGCGTTCGTGTACCCCGCCGTTCTGATGTACTTCGGTGACCCGGAGGTACCGCGGATCCTGACCGGCTACCTCGCCCTCCTGCTGATCGGCATGTCGGCGATCTCCATCGGCTTGTTCACGTCGACACTTACCGACAATCAAATCGTCGCCGGAGTGCTCGCCGGTGGCACGCTGCTCCTGTTGCTGTTGATCAGCTGGCCGGCCGACGCGGTAGGCGAAAGTATGGGCGCCGTGTTGCGCCACCTCTCTCTGACCGACCACTCGCAAGACATGATGCGCGGGCTGGTCAAGAGCGACGACGTCATCTACTACCTCAGCGTGGTGACCGTGGGGCTCTTTCTGTCGCAGCGATCACTCGAATCGCTGCGCTGGAGATAGATCGAATGGGTAGCTATCGCATGTTTGGCCCACTCGGCCTGATTGTCTTGGTGTTCGGCGTTATTGCGGGCTTCATTACAGGCGACTGGACCTCCCTGTACGTTCTGGTACACGTGATCCTCGGCTCGATGATGCTGGCGCTCTACCTGTTCACCCAGGTGGACTCGCTCAAGGAGTCGGTTGGCAGCCGCAAGGCCAAGCACGGCACCAATTCCATCGTCTACACGGTGGTCACGCTGGCTGTGGTGGCTGTCGTCAACTACCTCGCGGTCCAGCATCCAACGCGTTACGACGTCACCGAACAAAGCATGTTCTCGCTAGCACCGCAGAGCGCTCAGTTGGCCGGCAATCTGGACTCGCCGGTGGAAGCGCGTGCCTTCTTCCGAGAGGGCGAAGATCCCGCAGTCCGCGACCTGCTGGCGAGCTACGCTGCCGAGTCGGATCTGTTCACCTACGAGATCATCGACCCGGACAAGCGTCCCGAGCTGGCGGAGCGTTACGAGATCACCGCTTACAACACGCTCCATCTGACCGTCGGAGAAGAGAGCAGCCGGATCAACGATGTCAGTGAAGAATCGCTGACCAACACGCTCATCCGGCTCACGGCAGCTGCGCGCGAGGTTGCGTACTTTGTCAGCGGGCATGCCGAGCCCGACCTCGATGACGCCAGCACCCCCAACGGCTGGGGCCTGGCGAAGGCGGCTCTCGCGAATGAGGGCTACGACATGGAGTCGCTGGTGCTCGGCTCGGTTCCCGACGTTCCGGCGGACTGCGGTTTGCTCGTTGTGGCGGGACCGAAGCGGCCGTTCTTCGACCTCGAGCTCGAGCTGATCGAGCGCTACATCGACCGCGGCGGCAAGGCCCTGCTGCTGCTCGACCCGCAGGCTGGCGATCAACTCGTGCCGTTGCTGGCGCGCCGAGGCGTTACCGTGGGCAACGATGTCGTGGTCGAGCAGCGGCTGCAGCTGTTCGCCGGCGCCACGCTCGGAGTCGATCCGGTGGTGGGTAGCTACGGCCCGCACGCGATCACCGCCGGCTTCAGCGAGTACACCAACTTTCGGATGGTCCGCACCGTCAGCAAGGCGAATGACGAAAGCGCCGCCGACGGCGTCAGCGTGACCGAGCTGGCGATGACGTCCGACGCCTCTTGGGCCGAGAGTGACGTCGCACGCCTGCTCGACACCGGTGAGGTCGAGCAGACGGATGACGACAGGGCCGGCCCCGTATCGCTCGGCGTTGCGATGACGTTGACGGGGAACGCCCTCAACTGGACGGCACCTCGAATCGCGTCTGCCAGCGACGGTGCGGAAGGTGGCGGTGAGGCCAGCGACTCGGCACCGGCCGATCTCGAGGGACGCGTCGTTGTCTTTGGCGATTCCGACTGGACAACGAACGGACTGCTGGGGCGATACTTCAACGAGGACTTGCTGCTCAACGCCGTCGGTTGGCTGGGTGGCGAAGAGGAGTTGATCTCGATCCGGCCGCGCAACACGCGCGCCTCGCGCGTCATGTTGACCCAAGGTCAAAGCACGGCCGTCTTCTATACGACCGTGCTACTCCTGCCGGAGCTGATTCTGTTCTCCGGGATGATGCTTTGGCTCCGGCGCGGCCGGAGGTAGGGGCCATGCAGACACGCAACACGATATTCATGGCGGTGCTGCTGGTTGCCTTGGGCGGTTTCGTTTATTTCTACGAGGTCCGGGGACGCGAAGGGCGCGAAGAGGCTGAGCGCCAATCGGAGCTGCTGCTGTCGTTCGACGCCGAGCAGGTCACGCGCATCTCGTTCGAGGGCGAGTCCGGCGCTTTCGCGGCGGCCAAAGAAGAAGACGGCTGGACGATCGTAGAGCCACGGCGCGTACCGGCCGACGGCACCGAGATCGACTCGCTGGTTGAGCGCATCGGTGGCTTCACCCAAGAAAGCCTCGTCGTCGAAGCGGCCGACGACATGGCGCCATTTGAGCTCGGCGGGGACAGTGGTCCGCAGGCCGCGGTCACGCTGCAGCTCGAGGATGGATCCGAGCTGACCCTCGCGGTGGGTAAGGACACCCCCGTTGGCTACAATCTGTATGTCACCACGGGTAACAACAAGGTCTACAGCGCCGGCCGCTCGGTTCGGGCGTCGGTGGGCTCCAGCATGCTCGATCTGCGTGACCGAACTGTGCTGCGCTTCGAGGAGTCGGAGATCCGCGACGTCGAGATCACCCGCGACGGCCTGACGGCGGCGCTACACCGCGAAAACGTGCCAGGCAATAGCGCCGAGCCACAGTGGGTTGCGTCGGCGCCTTTCAGTGGTCGAGCCGACAACGAGACCCTTGACGATCTTCTCTCGGCGCTGCACGGCGAGGAAGCCGAGGCGTTCGTGCTCGACGATGCGCCCAGCGCGGAGCAACTCGCCGAGCATGGCCTCGACCAGCCGGCCGTGCGCTTGACGCTGCGCACCCGAACCGATGCCTCGCACACGCTGTTGATCGGGTCTTCTTCGGAAGAGCACGAGGGCTATTTCGCGATGCGTGAGGGCAGCCCTTCGATCTTCGTCGTTGCCGGCGACCTGCTCGACTCGCTCCCTGCCAGCGCTACCGACCTGCGCAACAAGTCGGTGCTGGCTCTCGAGCGCGATCTCGTCTCCGCGATCTCCATCTCGTCAACGTCGGACGCCGCCGAGTCGGTGCGCATCGAGCGCGATGGTAGCGATTGGCGCGTCACCTCGCCTCGACCCATCGACGCCGACGCCTCGGCCGCCTCCCGATTGCTCCGCGCTCTCGTCGACCTCCGGGCCCACAGCTTCGGGATGGCGGCAACGAGCACCGGCCTTGCCAACCCTGAGCTCACACTGAGTGTCGAGATGACCGGCGCCGACGCCGCAACGCCGAGTGCGCCGATCCAAATCCACATCGGCTCCGCAACAACCGTAGCGGCCAGTGATGATGCCCCGCCGGACGAAGAGCCCGAGACGATCGACGCGAACTACGTGAGCGTGTCGGGCGACGACACCGTTTATTTGGTTACGGCCGAGGATCTCGAAGTCCTGCGCACCAACCTGTTCGATCTGCGCAGCAAGACCATCGTGCAGTTCAGCCAGTCGGACCTGACAACGATCGAAGTCGACGACAGCGACGGCACGAAGTACGTCTTCAACCAATCGGGCGAGGAGTGGAGCCTCGGCTCCCCCGCCGGGGCCTCGCTCGAGAACGGCGAGGCGGTCACCGACTTGCTCTGGGACGTCAACTATCTCCGCATGGAAGCTGTCGCCAGCGAATGGAACGGCGCCGCGCCGGATCTGCGGCCGTGGGGCCTCGCCGCACCGACGTATCAGGTGCGGGCTCTGATCGACGGCGAAGTCGTGGCTGACCTGGCGATCGGCAGCGAAGCTCCGCGAGCCGCCGATGCCGACGAATTCGCCACCGACGGAGTGTACGTCCGCCCGGCGCATCTCAGCGGTGTGTACGAGGTGCGCGCGAGCCTCAAAGAGGCTGCCGCCGACCTGCTCGCCGCCATCCAGCGCTAGCGGGCTATCGTGGACGTGCTTGCAGGCGCCTCGCAGGCGCTTGCAGTCAGTCGTACCCACTTCCACAACAGCCCACTAGAACAGTTAGGATGCCCCGGTGACGTCCGACCCTAGGCCCGCGCCCAACTCGCCAACCGAGCCGCTGATCCCGGCTACGGTCACCCTGCCGGAGATCACCTTCAAGGCGGTGATCCTAGGGATTCTGCTGTCGGTGGTGCTGGGCGGAGCGAACGCCTACCTGGGGCTGTTCGCCGGGATGACCGTGTCGGCGTCGATTCCCGCGGCCGTGGTCTCGATGGCGGTGCTGCGCGCCTTCCGCACGTCGAACATCCTCGAGAACAACCTCGTGCAAACGGCGGCCTCCGCGGGTGAGTCGCTCGCCGCCGGCGTCATCTTCACGATCCCGGCACTGGTGCTGATGGGCCACTGGGACACGTTCGACTACTGGCAGGTCACCGCGCTCGCCGGGGTTGGCGGCGTGCTCGGGGTGCTGTTCTCGATTCCATTGCGGCGCGCGCTTGTCGTGGAGCAGCAGCTGCGCTTCCCCGAAGGGGTCGCCACCGCCGAGGTTCTCAAAACAGGCGGCGTGACACGCGGCGACGCACCCGATCTGCCTGCCGAGATCGCGGCGATGTCGGCCGACGAGGGCAGCCAACGGCGCAGCATTCGCGTCCTTGCCGCGGCCTCGCTGGCCGGCGCGGCCATGAAGTTCGGCGAGACCGGGATGGGGCTTTGGACGGGGACCCAGGCGGTTGGCGCGCGCGCCCTGGGCACGATCTGGGTTTTCGGAATCAACCTCTCCCCCGCCCTGGTGGCCGTTGGCTACATCGTCGGGCTCAACATCGCGACGTTGATCTTCGTCGGCGGTGCCATCGCCTGGTTCGTCGGCATCCCGATTTACGTCTGGCAGAACGGCATGCCGGCAGGTGACGTGGTGGCGGCGGCCGACGGAATCTGGAGCAGCCAGATCCGCTACCTCGGCGTTGGCGCCATGGTTGTGGGCGGCCTGTGGGCCCTGATCAAGCTCGCCGAGCCCGTCCAACGCGGAGTCGCCTCCGGGCTGCAGGCTTATCGGAACGCACGCTCTGGGCGAGCCGGCGCGATCGAGCGCACCGCACACGACGCTCCGATGAACTGGGTAATCGTCGCAACCGTGGCCTGCGTTGTGCCGATCTTCTTCCTTTATCAGACCATCGTCGGACAGATCGGGGTCTCGGCGCTCATGGCGGTCATCATGCTGATCGCCGGGTTCTTCTTCGCAGCCGTTGCCGGGTACATGGCGGGGCTCGTTGGATCGTCCAACAACCCGATCTCCGGGGTAACCATCGCTACACTGCTCTTCACATCGCTGCTGCTGTTGCTGCTGCTCGGCGCCGATAGCCCGGCCGGGCCCGCAGCCGCCATTTTCGTGGCCGCGGTTGTCGCCTGCGCCGCCGCCATCTCCGGCGACACCATGCAGGATCTCAAAGCCGGCCACATCCTCGGGGCCACACCGTGGAAGCAGCAAACGATGGAGCTCATCGGCGTCGTGTCGGCGGCGTTCGTGATGATGCCGGTGCTCTACCTGTTGCAGGCGCGCTACGGCATCGGCCCGGCTACGGCGGCCAACCCCGACTCGTTGACAGCCCCCCAGGCGACGCTGATGGCGAGCGTCGCCGAGGGTGTGTTCCGCGGTGGACTGCCGTGGGGCATGGTGGCGCTCGGCGCGGCCATCGGCGTCGCGATCATCCTCTGGGATCGCGCCCTCGAGGCACGGGGCTCCGAGTTCCGGGCTCCGATCCTCGCTGTTGCCGTGGGCATTTACCTGCCGCTCGAGCTCGACACGGCAATCTTTCTTGGTGGTGTGATCTGGTGGCTCGCGGAGCGGCGCGTCAAGGCCCACGGCAAGGAACGTAAGCAGGCGATCAGCGCCCTGCTGCTGGCGTCGGGCATGATCACCGGCGAGGCGCTCGTAGGTATCCTGCTGGCGCTGCCGATCGTGCTCGCCAACTGGTCGAGCTTCTTCGGTGCCGAGATGTTCACCGTCGCGCAAGCGCCTCTGCAGGGCTGGCCGGGGCTGGTACTGCTGCTGGCGCTGTCGGCCTGGTTGTTGTCCGTCGCCAGCCGCGAAGAGTGACGTCGGACCCTCGATCCGGCTCCACGTCGCGCTCCAAGGCTCGCATCAAGCCGCCGTCGCGGGCCCGCTTCGGACGCAACGTCGTGGTCCTTGGCCTCGTCAGCCTGCTGACCGACGTCAGCAGCGAGATGCTCTACCCGATCATCCCGCTGTACCTGACGAGCGTTCTGGGGGCTCCCATGAGCGTGGTGGGGCTGATCGAAGGCCTCGCCGAGAGTACCGCCAGCCTGCTCAAGCTGGTGTCCGGAGTGCTTTCCGACCGCTACCGACGTCGCCTGCCATGGCTGTACACCGGCTACGGCCTGTCGACACTGTCGCGACCCTTGCTGGCGCTCGCGGGCACCTGGCCGATGCTGCTCGCCGCTCGCCTGCTCGATCGCGCCGGCAAGGGACTGCGCGGACCACCGCGAGACGCGATGCTGGCGGCCTCCGTGAGCCCCGAGCGGCGCGGCATGGCCTTCGGGCTGCATCGGGCCATGGACACCACCGGCGCCGTCGCCGGCCCGCTTCTGGGCATCCTGTTGCTGAACACGCTGGGGCTCTCGTATCGAGCGATCTTTCTTGTTGCCGCCGTGCCGAGCGTTATGGCTGTTGCGTCGTTGGGGCTGCTGAGGCCAACGCGCGGGTTCGCGGCAGCCAGGGCCGCGTCCGAGGGCGAGGGCGAAAGTAGCCAGGCCGTTCGAGCGGGCGCCGACTCGATCTCCCAGTCCCGATCCGAGTCCACTCCGTCTCCCGCCCCATCATCGCAATCGTCAGAGTCGCCACCAGCGGAGTCCACGCCCCCGGCAGCGATCTTCGCTGCCTCTCCGGAGCTGCGCAGCTTCCTCTGGGTGAGCGCGCTTTTCGCGCTCGGCAACAGCAGCAACGTGTTCCTGCTGCTGCGGGCACGCCAGCTCGGCCTCGACGACATGGACGTGCTTTGGCTCTACGTACTCTACAACCTGATCTACGCTATCGCGGCCACTCCCCTCGGGGCGCTCTCGGACCGCATCGGCCGCCACCGCGTGCTTGTTGCCGGCTTTGTGGCTTTCGCCTTCGTCTACGGCGCCTTCGGCCTCATCCGAACCCCGGTATGGACGTGGCCGCTCATGTGCCTGTACGGCCTGTACGCGGCCGCCACGTCGGGCGTGGCGCGAGCCTACGTCGCCGACCTGTCCACCGGCGCACGGCGCGCCACCGCCATGGGGCTCTACCAGACCATCAACGGTGCGCTGTTGCTGGCCGCGAGCCTACTCGCCGGCTGGCTATGGTCGACGCTCGGGCCGCACGCACCGTTCGTGCTCGGCGCGGTCATGGCGCTGGCCGCCGCCGCCGTCCTGGCCGCGACGACGAGAATCCCGAGAGGGGTCAGTGGGGCCGCGTGATGGAGCTCGACGACCTTCCCCTTGGCTTGCTCGGGGCTCATGTAAGCCGCCGTGCCCATGATCATGCCGGCGCCCGTAGCCTGCAGCATGGTGGGCGATTGGGTCTGGTCGGGCGTCCTCCCGGATGAATACGACGCGCCTTCCTGGGTCTTGGCCAGGCCGAAGTCGAGCACTTTTGACGCGAACTGCTCGGGCAGCACCTTGATCGCCACCTTGCGGCCCAGGCGCGTGTCGGTCGCCAGCCACACCTCGCCCATGCCGCCCGCACCGAACTGCTCGAGGATCTCGTAAGGTCCGAGTCGGGTTCCCGTTTCCATGGGCCAGAAGCGTATGCGTTCAGGTCTAGATCACCAACAACCCGAGTCAAGACAAGTCCCACCAACGTTCAAACAGAATGGCGGACATAGCGACTAGGTGCAGGGAACCGCACGTCACCGCTTGTTGACCGCGGCGACAAACGCGTCCGACCACGCAGTGATCCGGTTCGGACTCGGGGTGAGTAGGGCTACTCCTTACTTCCGGCCACCTCGGTCTGAAGGCAGGCGGAGCGGATATCCCGGCGCGACGCAACCGTCACCGCTCGAGGTTGTTCCGCCCTCCGTGCCCTCGCGTCTTGGCTGAGGCCTACCGGCGGGCGGCCTGCGATAGGTGGATTCCTCGGCGGCCAACGGCGACGTCATCATGGTTTCCGGCGTTTCGTCTTGCCGCTGCCGGAGCTTGGCTGCGTACTCGGGCCCGAACTTCGTACACCAATACCGGATGCGGCTGGACGCGACGGCGACGAAGCCGCCTGAGCGACACTTCATCGCTCGCGGACCGCCCGGCAACCGAGCAAGTCGAATCCCACCCCGTGAGCCCGACGGCTTCGAGTGCCAGCTACATGTTGGCCTGATACTGCCAGGCGCCCATCTTGAACAGGTTGCCGGGGTCGTGCTTTCCCTTGAGAGCCCGCAGGCGCTTCATGGTGTCCTCGGGGAATACGCCCAGCATTTCCGCATCGCTCTCGGGCATGGCGTTGTTCAGATACCTGGTCACATGAAACGGGCGCAGCTTCTCGACGAAATCGCCGCACCACTTCTTGCTGGCCGCGCGTTGTGAGTCGTCTTCGTCGGGCCAACCGATGAGGGCTGTGCACCACAGGCGTCCGGTACGAGCGGAGAACGAGGTGGAGGCGGGATCTGGCCTACCCACCGCTCCGTTGACCTCCAAGAAGAGCAGGAACGTGGACAGCTTCGTGGCGAAGTCTGGCTTCTCGCTCCAGTGCTTCACGGCGATGTCGACGATGCTGTTCGCAGCGTTCGTATCGCTGGGGTCCCAGTTGATGAACACTCCCTTGTCCCAGTAGTTCCTGTTGAAAGGGAAGCAGTCGCCCAGTGCCGCCTGGAGGGCCGTGTACGGCAACTGGGTGTCTTGCCGGACCAATGCCCCACCCCCGTACGCCGCCAGCTCGTCACATGTGGCCTTGGCCGCGGGCTCCGTTTCACCGACGATCAGGGGGATCACACCGCAGACTGGGTGACCATCCGGCGAGTGCAGGAACGCAAACTGAAGGGTTTCGGTTTCCTTGCGCTCTGGACCGGTGATGCGACCCATCCAGGGCGTCATCACTTCCTTTGCCTTGTCCGCGCCCCATAGGATCGGGGCGCTTCGGATGATCCCGTTGTTGGGCATGTCGCGGAGCTCGAGGACGAACTCGGTGACGATTCCAAAGCTGGCCCCGTTCCCGCGCATGCCCCAGAAGAGCTCAGGGTCCTTGGCTTCGTCAACGCGAACGACGTCTCCGATTGCCGTGACCATCTCGTAGCTGACGATGCTGTCGACGACGGCGCCCAGCCAACGGCTCAGATGGCCCATGCCACCTCCAAGTGCGACACCGGCAAATCCGGTGTGCGAAACCGTACCGGTGAGGCAAATGAGGTTGTGGAGGGCCGTCTCGTGATCGACGTCGCCTCCATCGGCACCCGCTTGGATAGCAACCAGCTTCTTCTCAGGGTCGACCCGGACCGCGGTCATCTTGGAGAGGTCGATCGCGACGGCGTCGTTCGCCATTCCATACGGCGAATGGCAGCCCTTTCCTCGCACGGTGATCGGAATGTTGTCCGACCGACAGTAGGTCACCGTCGTCGCGATGTCCCGCACACCCGAAGCGATGACGAAGCCCAGTGGATTCGAGCGCGTGTTCAGGTCGCGGTTCCATCCGCGAAAGCGCGCGGCGGTGAACGCTTCTTGGTCGTCGCGGGTGATCAACTCTCCGCGGAGGCTCGTCTTGAGGTCGGCGAGTGGATTGTCTGTCATGGTCTGGTCCTCAGGATTGGAGCGGCGCGATCGTACAGCACATGGATAGGAAGGAGGCTCTTCAGGGCGTTGTCAACCCAACCGAGATGCTGGCAGAGTGCAGCCGTGGCCACCGCATCCGTCCGCTACCGCAGACACCGTTTTGCGGTCGAGATCATCAGCCACGCCGTCTGGCTCTACCATCGGTTTTGCCTGAGCTCTCGAGACGTGCTGTCCGAAGGCCGAACTTCATCCGGGACGAGTCGCTCGAGTGTGTCGCGGCGGTTCGTAGCGCGTACCGCCCGGCAGGTGCAGCAGTATCTGGCCCAACCACTCAACGAGGTGGACTTGCCGGTGCTGGTGATCGACGGTACGCACATGGGCAAGTACCTGTTGGTGATCGCCATGGGCATCGATACGGACGGCGGCAAGCATGTTCTGGGCGTCGTAGAAGGCACCACCGAGAGTTCACGTGTGTGCCGATCGCTGCTGCGGCAGTTGATTGAACGCGGCATGCCCGTCGAACGGGCGCGGTTGGTGGTAATCGATGGCTCCAAGGGCCTCCGTAAAGCAGTGCGCGACACGTTCGGCGAGTGGACCCTGATCCAGCGCTGCCGTGTCCACAAGATCAAGAACGTCTTGGAACATCTGCCAGGGCATATCCGGCCCTGGTTCGCGGCGAAGATCCGCAAGGCCTGGAAGGCGGAGACGGCAGCGGCAGCGACCAAGCAGCTCGACGCCGTGGCCAAAGAGCTGGAGACGGATCACCCGGGTGCCGCGGCCTCGCTCAGAGAAGGAATGCAAGAGACGCTCACCGTCACCCGGCTCGGAGTGCAGGGGCCGCTGCTTCGAACGTTGCGTTCAACGAACACGATCGAGAATCTCAACGGCACGATCAAACACGTCAGCCGCAACGTAAAGAGATGGCGCTCCGGGAGCATGATCGTTCGATGGGCGGTTACCGCGCTCATCGAGGCCGAGAGCCACTTCCGGAGGGTCCGTGGCTACCGCGACATCGCCAAGCTCGATGCCGCACTGAACGCCGCCGTCGACGCTCACCTTGAGCAGGAGCGCCGTACTGCGTAACAATCCCAACCACTTCACCGTCGCCTTAGTTCAACGGACGCCTGTGACATCCCCCCGGAACATGAGACACTCCTCTGCGTAACTCATACTTTCTTGGGTGTTCTGGGGACGCTCTCAAGTTAACTTCGCCGGTCCGAGATCCGGGGCACAGCTCGCGAAGCATTCTGTCGTAGTCGCTATGCGAACCGATGCAGAACCAGATGAATCACGACGTCATGGCACCGTTGTCGCGGGCGGCGCAGCCTACAATCGCAAATTCTGACGGATTCACTCAGAATTACTGTGCGCAGTCGAGTGGGAGTCTGGTGGGCCCTTGGGTCGCGTGGCCCCTTGGTTCGGATGTAGGCCGCGGAGAAACGCGAGGAGTTTCCACATGTCCACTCGATCGACGGAACCGGCGACGACACCCATCGCCATCTATTACGAGCATCCGAGCTGGTTCGGCCCCCTCTTCGACGAGCTGGAGCTGCGCGGCATCGCGCACGACCGGCTGCATGTCGAAAATCATTCCTACGACATCGCGGACCCCCGCCCTCCGTATTCCCTCCTGTTCAACCGCGTCAGTCCCTCCGCGTTCACCCGCGGTCATTCGGGCGCGATCTTCTACACGCTGCAATACCTGGCACACCTTGAGAAGCTGGGCGTGAAAGTGATCAACGGGTACGAGTGTTTCGCCACGGAGATCTCCAAGGCGCGGCAGCTAGCGCTGTTCGCACAGGAGGGTTTGCCGGCGCCCCCGTCCCGTCTCATCCACAACGCGTCCGCTGCCGCGCAACTCGCCGAGGGCCTGAGCTTCCCGGTCATCTTCAAGCCCAACATCGGCGGCAGCGGCGCCGGGATCCGGAAGTTCGAGAGCGCCGCTGACCTCCGACAGGCCGCCGAGGAGAACGATCTGGATTTCGGATTGGACGGCACCGCGCTCCTCCAGGAGTTCATTCCGGCGTCGGAGAGCAGGATCGTTCGGGTGGAGGTGGTGGGGGGGCGGCACCTGTACGCCATCCGGATCTACATGCAGGGCGACGGCGGCTTCAACCTTTGTCCCGGCAGCATTTCCATGTGCGTCGGGGGCGACAAGCTGGAGCGCGCCGCCTACCCCGAGGACGCGCCGAAAAACGACCTGTACGTCGAGGGCTACGAGCCGCCGGAGGAGATTGTCAATCAAGTCGAGCGCATCATGGCCGCAGCCCACGTCGATGTAGGGGGCATCGAGTACATCGTCGACGCACGCGACGGCCAGCACTACTTCTACGACCTCAACGCTCTATCGAACTTCGTGGCCGACGCCCCCAACGTCATCGGCTTCGATCCCTTCAGCCGTCTGGTCGACTACCTGGTTGAAGAGGCCGATCGGGCGTCGAACGGAAACGGCGCCGGATAGGGTGTGAACATGCGTTTCGGCTTCTGGCTGCCGGTTTTCGGAGGATGGCTGCGCAACGTCGAGCAGGAAGGGATGGAGCCTTCCTGGGACTACGTGTCTCGCTTGGCTCGTCGCAGCGAGCAAATCGGCTTCGACCTCACGCTGATCGCCGAGCTCAACCTTAACGACATCAAGGGCGTCGAGGCTCCTTCTCTTGACGCCTGGACCACGACGTCGGCGCTTGCGGCGGTCACCGAGAGCCTCGAACTGATGGTTGCGGTGCGTCCCACCTTTCACGAACCGGCCCTGCTAGCCAAGCAAGCGGCGAATATCGATCAGATCAGCGGAGGGCGTCTGACCATCAACCTGGTGTCGTCGTGGTGGGAGGATGAGGCGCGCCAGTACGGTGTCGGATTCGATCACCACGATAATCGCTACGCGCGCTCTTCGGAGTGGCTGGAGGTGGTTTCGGGGATGTGGTCCGAGAAGAGGTTCAGCTTCTCCGGCGACTACTACAACGTCGCGGACGCGATCCTCGAGCCCAAGCCGGTGCAGAAACCGCGACCGATCGTCTACGCGGGCGGCGAGTCTCCGAGGGCTAAGGAGATGATCTCGAGCCATTGCGACGCCTACCTCATGCACGGCGATCCTCCCGCCACGGTGGCCGACAAGATCGCCGACATGCGCGCCCGGCGCGCGAGCCTCGACCTCCCCGACCTCGTGTACGGTGTGTCGGGCTACGCGATCTGCCGGGATACCGAGGAAGAGGTTCGACGCGAGTACGAGCGTGTCACCAACCTGGGGGAGGGAGACGCTGGCTTCGAAAACTTCCAGCAGTGGCTCGCCGGCACGGAGCTGGAGCAGGAGCTGCAGGTGCAGGACTACTCGGTCTCCAACCGGGGCCTGAAGAGCGGCTTGGTGGGAACTCCCGAGCAGCTCGTCGAGCGCCTCCGCGCCTTCGAGGCCGCCGGGGTCGACCTGGTGTTACTCCAGTTCAGCCCGCAGTACGAGGAGATGGAGCGATTCTCCGAGGGGGTAATCGTTCGGTACGACTCGTAGGCTCGAAATCGAGCGGCTGTCGAATGTCCCCGAGCTCGCTCCGGCCGGCGCCGGGGGCGTGATGTTGCGCGACGCACCGAACGAAAGGGCATTGTCAATTTAACTTCCTCGGCCAGCCGAGCCGCGTGCCCAGCGGGGTAGGGGGCGAACGCCTGAAGCCTACCGCCAAAGCGTGCGAGATCCAACGGAGAGAGGGGCGGGAGGAAAGTTGCGGGCCAGCGCAGGAGCCCAAATGGCGCGTCGAATTTGTCGGCGGCGGGCAGCGAATGCCAGGCGGATCCGCTCGAGCCTGGCTCGCCTTATACCCCTAACGCCGGCAGCGGGATCTAGGGGTAAATGGGTAACTCCTGCTGTTTCAGTGGGTTACCGGGACCCTCCCACGGGGGGGATGTCCCACCGTCCGTTGAACTAAGGCGACGGTGAAGTGGTTGGGGATTGTTACGCAGTACGGCGCTCCTGCTCAAGGGGAACGTCGACGGCGGTGTTGAGTGCGGCATCGAGCTTGGCGATGTCGCGGTAGCCACGAACCCTCCGGAACTTGCTCTCGGCCTCGATGAGTGCAGTAACCGCCCATCGAACGATCATGCTCCCGGAGCGCCACCGCTTTACGTTGCGGCTGACGTGTTTGATCGTCCCGTTCAGGTTCTCGATCGTATTCGTTGAACGTAACGTCCGAAGCAGCGGCCCCTGAACTCGGAGCCGAGTGACGGTGAGCGTCTCTTGCATTCCTTCTCTGAGCGAGGCCGCTGCACCGGGGTGATCGGTCTCCAGCTCCTTGACCACGGCGTCGAGCTGCTTGGTCGCTGCCGTGGCCGTCTCCGCCTTCCACGCCTTGCGGATCTTGGCTGCGAACCAGGGCCGGATATGCCCTGGCAGATGCTCCAATACATTCTTGATCTTGTGGACACGGCAGCGCTGGATCAGGGCCCACTCGCCGAACGTGTCGCGCACTGCTTTACGGAGGCCCTTGGAGCCATCGATTACCACCAACCGCGCCCGTTCGACGGGCATGCCGCGCTCGATCAACTGCCGCAGCAGCGACCGGCACACGTGGGAGCTCTCCGTGGTGCCCTCTACGACACCCAGCACATGCTTGACGCCGTCCGCGTCGATGCCCATGGCGATCACCAACAAGTGCTTGCCCATGTGCGTGCCGTCGATCACCAGCACCGGCAGGTCCACTTCATTGAGCGGTTGGGCCAGGTACTGCTGCACCTGCTTGGCTGTACGCGCTACGAACCGCCGCGACACACTCGAGCGACTCGTTCCCGACGAAGCTCGCCCGTCGTCGAGCCGCTCTAACGAGCGCTCGTACTTGCGCGTCGTGACGCCGCACAGGATCTGCTCTACGGCGCGCTCTTCGAGCGGATCTGTTGCCTTGAACCTCTCCCAGTGCGGCAGCGGCAGCTCTTGGCCATCGACGCTCCGAGCCCGCGGCTTGCGTACCTTGACCCGCCGGCCGCCCATCACCAGCGAGCCCTCGTCGTAGCCGTGTCGGTACGCCCGCCGCTGCTGTGACCGCGCGTAGCGCTCTCCGCAGAGCTCCGCCCGGTCTTCTTCCAGCAGCGAACCCAACACCCCGAAGCCCGCGTCCATGACCAGCGCTCGTAGATCCGATCGCGCCGCTACCACTGCCTCCAGGAGCGGGTTCTCTTGGCGCTCCGCTTTCCTACTTGTCTCTGTTCTGCGACTCTTGCTCATGACGGTGATCCTCCATGCCAGTGGATTGACCCCGACACACTATCGAGGTCGGATCACCGTCACCCTTTTTCAACGGAGCCTGTGACATCCCAGCGCAGAGCCGTTACAGGGCTAAGAACCGGTAGAAGTCAAAGGATCTCCTAAGAATGGAGTGGGTCGCTCAGTTCTTCGTCAAATCGCGGCCCTGGATGCAGTTCCTTGTCCTTGAACTGTTGGGGCTTGCTCTTCTCTTTGACGTCGTCGCTCTCGACGGCTCCGCCTTCACCCTGGAGAGGCCCGGGCTCGCGATCCAACAGCACACGCTTGGTTTAGCATTCGTCGGGTTGGGGATTGTCTCCCCTGCCTCTCGTTTCCTCCTGCTCTTCCGGCACAATTGGTCAGACGTGATTTCGGGCCCTTGGGCCGGGGCCCTGGCCTACGACCCCGCCGGTATCAACCGCGTCGCTGAGTGCCTTAAAGTTGACTCCCTTCTGGGAGAGGACGTGCTCCTGCTCCCTCAGAACGACGACCTGCAGTTCTGGACGGAGCAGCGGAGGCGGATCCTAGAAGGCGCAGACGAGCGCATGGGCCATGACGGCTTTTTCGTGCGCTTGGACGAGATGCTCTCCTCCCTGCGCCTTGCCGTCCAGGCCACGCTTCTGCCGAAGCGGGCACAGACCTATACGATCGAGGGCCATGGCCTTATTCGGGACGAGTAGGGTTGCCCCGTTTTCACGGACACAAAGTTAAGGTTGTTTAGACAGTTGTAGTAGCAGCCGTGGGAGCCGTGGGGAACGCGGAGCGTTCTCCACGTGGCTGTGGGAAACGCGCAGCGATTTCCATGGACACATCAGCTTCCACGTTTGGCCGCCGACCGTTCTCGAGCGAGCGTAGTGCCTGCTCGAACTGCGCGGGGCTCTGGTCTCCGATCGAGGTATGCATCCGAGCCCGATTGTAGAAAACCTCGATGTATTCGAACAGCGCCGCTCGCGCCGCCGCCCGTGACGTGAACCGATCCCCGAGCTCCATCTTTAGGGTTGAGAAGAAACTCTCCATCGGCGCGTTGTCCCAGCAGTCTCCCTTCCGGCTCATCGAGACCTCGAACCCGAGTGTCTTGAGCCTCTCCTGGTACTCCTTGCTCGTGTATTGGCTGCCGCGATCCGTGTGATGCATCGCGCCTGCGCAGGGCCGACGTTGGCGGATCGCTTTCTCCAGCACCGTCAGGGTCAGGTTGCCCGTCATGCGCTCGTTCGCCGACCAGCCGATGATCCTCCGCGAGCACAGGTCCATCAGCGCTGCAAGATACAGCCATCCCTCATTCGTCCACACATACGTGACGTCGCCCAGCCACACCTCGTCCAGAGCCTTGGCGGTGAAGCGCCGTCCCAACAGGTTGGGCGCTGCTGGCCTACCGGGTGTTGATCTCGTCGTGACTCTGAACCGTCGACGCTGGCGAGCTCGCAGGCCGTCCTGCCGTATCAGTCGTGCCACCCGCTTGCGCGAGCACCGGATGCCGGCCTGCCGCAGTTCCTTGTAGATCCGCGGACTGCCGTAGTGGCAGCGGCTCTCTCGAAACGTGGCTCGTATCCGGACCCTGAGCCGGCGATCTTCTCGTGCCCTTGGGCTCGGCGTCCGTCCGAGCCAGTCGTAGTAACCGCTGCGAGAGACTTCCAGCGTCTCGCAGATCCGCCGCACCGGGTACCGGCCGCTGAGCTGTTCGACAACGGGATATCTCATCGCCGGCGGTCCGAGAAGATCGCCAACGCTTTTTTTAGAATGTCGCGTTCTTGCCGTACTCGCTGCAGCTCGCGCTGCAACTCGCGGATCTGCTCATCGGGCACCGGCCTGCTGCCCACATCGGCGAACGCGGATGGCCCCTGCTGCTCGAGCTGCCTTCGCCACCGACCTAATAGCCCCGCGCCGATACCCAGATCCAGCGCGACTTCGGCAAGCGTATGATCGCCCTCCCGAGTCATCCGCACCGCTTCGATCTTGAACTCTCGACTGAAATGCCGCCTTCTTCCCATCGGTCACCTCCGAGACCATTATCTGGCCTCTTGAAGTGTCCGTGAAATCGGGGCAGGCCCAGTCGCCAGGTGATCGATATCGCGGACATCGCTCGCGCGGAGCACCCGCGCATGGGGCCCTCGCATGGCCACCGCGACTTCAGCGAATAGCTCGGCGCGGATCCGGCTGGTCGGAATCTGCCGAACATGATCGCTTTCGAGGTACGCGACCGTCCGTTCAACGGCGGCCCAGTAGTCAACTTCCTCGGCTTCCTGGATCTTGATCACAATGCTGTCGAACACGGTCGGTCCGAACAGCGGATCGGTGTCGTCCGTGAGGAATCTCTCCGGATTCCTTCGTGCAGCGATCGCACGTAGGCCAACGAGCTTGGTTGCTTCACCGACCCCTTCGAGCTCGCGCTGATAGATGGCGTCGCGGCTTGTCCGCGTCGCGCACCAGCTGCTGGACCCGGCGCCACCCGACGTCCAGCTCCTCGGCGACGTTCTGGTAGGCCGTGGTCAGCACGCCACCCCTGACGCTCTCCCCGTCGCTTTTCAGGTGCCGCAGCCGTGCCAGCTCATCGAGCACGCATGACACGATGAACGCTTCATCCCCAGGCGTCAGCCGCCGCCCCTTCTTGGCGCCGATCTTCACCCCTTCCCGGCGTCGACGCTCCAGGTACTCGCGCACCACCGCCGGCACGAGGTCTCTCGCACTGATGCCGTACGGGTCGTGCCCCTCGGGCCGCTCAAGGTACTCGATCAAGTCCTGGTCGCTGGGGTCATCCTCCCGCCGGATCATCCCCAGCACCCGGTCCCGCGCATACCGCTCTTCGTTCGTCCGTCCGATCCAGTCCAGCAGCTCCTGAGCGCCCTCGACCGGCCGCCCGCCCCGGTCGTGCGTCGGTACCCGCCGCGCCTTCGTCACCGCTGCCCTCGCTTGCGCTCAATCGGCACCACGTCCGCCAGCCTGCCGGCCATCGCATCGCCAATCCTGCCAGCAACCTTGTCCGCCAGCTCATGCAACACGTCGGCGTCGATGTGTACATAGGCGCGCAAGCTCCCCTTCACGATGGTCCGACCGGTCAAACATCCCCCGTACGCCGGCCCCATGCTGAAGGCGATGCTCTCAAACGAATGACGCAAGGAATGCAGGTCGGCGCCCTCGATCTCCGCCGCCTCGTAGACGGCGCCCCGCACGGGGTTGATGTATTGGAACGGCTGCGACGCATCGCGTGGCGACGGGCACACCGGTCGCTCTTCGTCGACGTCCTCGGGCTTCACCCCCCGCAACAAATCCACCACCGCCTGCCCCAACGGCAACACCCTCGGCTCACCCCCCTTGCCCCCGCTGCCTCCACCATGCGATTGCAGCCTGTAGCTGCGACCGTCGAGGTCCATGTCGGCCCACCGCAACCCCTCTCTCGGCCCCCGTCTTGCGCTGGTGTGATGCCCCAGAAGCTCGCTTTTCCTCATGCCTGTAAGCGCAAGCAACCTCATTGCCAGCACCCCCGCCGGGTCCACCGGCTGGCCGTCGAGCTTCCCGGTCCGCTCCGCCTCGGAGAGCGCCTCCCCCATGCTCGCCAACTCCTCCAGCGTCAGCGCCCGGCGCCTCTTCGAGGGCTTCGAGTAGCGCTTGACGGCCGTCGCCGGGTTGCGGTCGATCAGCCCCTCGGCAAGCGCCAGCTCAAGCACGCTATGCAGGACCGTCCTGACGTGATCGGCCGTCGGAGCCATGCCCGCGTTGCCGAGCTTCTTGTGCACCTTACTGACATCGGCCGTCGTGATGTCGGCCACCTTCCGGCTCTTGAGTGACGGGGGAACGTGCCGGCCCCACAGTCCCTTCGCGCTTTCCCAGCCGCTCAGCCGGCCTTTGGCCGCACCCGCTTTCGCCCGCCCCTTGAGGTCATCGAGGTAGCGGGTGGCGACGTCCTGGAGGGTGTCGCCTTCCTTCTCCCGCTTCCGCTTCTCCGCCGGGTCGACGCCCATTCCCTTGTCCGCCATCGCGGCGGCGTTCAGCTCGTTGAGCGCCAAGGTCCTCGCCTGATCAACGGTGATCCGCCCGTGTCCGCCGAGAGTGACGCGACGGTTGCGCCCGGCCACGGTGTACTCGACGCAGTAGCTCTTGACGCGCCCGGCAGTGATCCGTAAACAAAACCCCGCCAACTCGCTGTCCCGGAGGAAGCTCTGATTCCCTGCCCCCTCATGCACCGCCTTGTCGACCACGCTCTTGGTCAGCTTGACCCGCTCTGCCACCGCCGCACCCTTCCGTTCAGTTGATGGGTCCGTCGGTACTTCCGGGCTCGATCCACCAACCTTCCTCACCAAAGTTGAACAGCAACGAACTGTATCCGTGGAAGAGCAGCACACGGCCGATGCCGTCGCGGGGGCACTCGATCCAACGTCGGGTTGCCGGGTCGGACGTTATCGAGGTCTCGTCGGTCAGATCCCGACGCATGGCCTCGGGCAAGGACAGCACGACGCGCTTCGGCCAGCCTAGGCGGCGCAAATGCTTCTCGGCCTCGGGGGCCGGGTTCACGATGACGACGGCGACGCGCCCGCTGTCCCAAATCTGTTGGATGGCCTCAAGGTGCTTGCGGGCAACGCTCGTGAGTTCCTTGAAGATGGTGTTGACGAACAGCTCGCGGTCAGCTTCGACGACTTCCATACCTGCCTCCTCTCCCGGCCCCATTTTCACGGCCTGAACTGGGGCCGGTAACTTCGCCCATGTAGGAGCCATGTAGGAATTCGGGATGGTTTTCGACCGCCGGACAGTAGCACACGCTTCATGCACCCCGAAAACCGCAGGTGCCGTAGGACCTGCCCAATGGGCAGGTGGAGTGCCGAATTCGGCGGGAAGAGGCGCGAAAGAATGGCGGGGCCGACGGGATTTGAACCCGCGATCTCCGGCTTGACAGGCCGGCGTGTTAACCAGGCTACACCACGGCCCCGCATTCAAACTACTGATGCTGTCCGGCGCAGTCGGCCGGCGACTTGCCGCCGTGGCTGGTCACGCGCGACGCTCGAACTCGCAATTTTTGGTGGGCGGTACCGGACTCGAACCAGTGGCCTCCTGCTTGTAAGGCAGGCGCTCTACCAGCTGAGCTAACCGCCCACGGGGCCGGGATTTTACCACTAGCGTCGGAGCAACACCTTCATTTCGGAGACCGCGCGTTCCATCCCGACCAGCGCCGCGCGCGCCACGATGTTGTGGCCGATGTTGAGCTCGACAATCTCCGGAATCGCCACCACGGCGGCAACGTTTCGATAGGTCAAGCCGTGCCCCGCCGCGACCCTCAAACCAGCTGCGTGTCCGAGCTGGGCGGCACGAGTCAGCGTCTCCAACTCGATGGTGGTCTGTTCGACCCGACGGGCCTCACTGCAGTCGGCGTAGGCGGCCGTATTGATCTCGATTTGCTGCAACCCGAGCGAGGCGGCGGTTTCGATCTGCCGCTCGTCCGGATCGAGAAAAACAGCCACCGAGATTCCGGCGCCACGCAAGGCGGCGATGTGTGTTCGCAGGTGCTCGGTATCCGCGCCCAAATCCAGTCCGCCTTCTGTAGTGAGCTCCTCGGGCCGCTCGGGCACCAACGAGACGGCGTCGGGACGGAGGCGACGAGCGACCGCAAGCATGGCTTCGGTGGCCGCCATCTCGACGTTCAGATGCGTCTTGACGGTTGCCGAGAGCAGCTCCACATCACGGTCCTGGATGTGCCGCCGATCGCTGCGCAGATGAACGGTGATGCCATCCGCTCCACCGAGCTCGGCGAGCACCGCGGCGTGCACCGGGTCGGGCTCGGGCGCGCGACGCGCCTGGCGGAGAGTGGCGACGTGGTCGACGTTGACTCCGAGAAAAACCGACTCGCCGCCGGCAGCCGCTACGGCCAAGCGTACCTCCTGGTCTGCACCAAAAAGCTCGTGGTCGACTGGCGCTCAAGCAGCCCCGATCGTCGCCTTCAAGGCTCCGGCGATGTCGCCAGCCAAGCCCTCGATGCGATCGAGATTCTCGCCCTCGACCATGACACGAACCATCGGCTGCGTACCCGAGTAGCGTACCAGGACGCGGCCGCGGTCACCGAGCTCGTCCTCGGCGCTGGCGATTGCGCTCGTCACGGTGGGCAGCTCGTCGAACGAGCGGCGGTCCGCGATCTCGACATTGAGCAACACCTGTGGCATCGGGTCCATACAGCGCGACAGCTCGGCGAGAGACTTGCCCGTGTCGGCGATGACTCGGAGCAGCTGCAGTGCCGTCAACAGTCCGTCGCCCGTCGTGTTGTGGTCGAGGTAGACCATGTGCCCCGATTGTTCGCCACCCAGTCGATGGCCGTTGGCGCGCATGCATTCGACAACGAAGCGGTCACCCACTTGGGTGCGCTCAACGTGCACGCCGACCTCGCGCAGCGACAGATCGAGCGCCAGATTGCTCATCACGGTGGCCACGGCGGTGTTGTTGGCCAGCTCTCCGCGATCCTTCAACCAGCGGCCGGAAATCGCCAGCACGCGGTCGCCGTCGATGGCACGGCCCTCGCCGTCGGCAAAAAGACAGCGGTCGGCGTCACCGTCGAGACAGATCGCCAGGTCGGCACCGTGCATCAGCACCTGCTCGGCCGCGTTCTCCAGATGCAGGGAGCCCACGCCGTCGTTGATGTTCGTGCCGTTCGGCTGCACGCCGATCGGAATCACACTGGCGCCGAGCTCGGCGAACAACGCGGGCCCAACCTTGTACGCGGCACCGTTGGCACCATCCACGACAATGCGCATCCCCTCCAGGCTGAAGTCGCGCGGCACCGAGCGCTTGAGGAACTCCACGTAGCGCCCACCAACATCGTCGATTCGAAAGGCCTTGCCGACTTCCCCGGCGGTGGGCCGGATATCGTCAATACGACCGGTGAACGTGAGGTCCTCGATCTGCTGCTCCAAGCCCACGTCGAGCTTGAAGCCCTCGCGTGAGAAGAATTTGATGCCATTGTCGACGTACGGGTTGTGGGAGGCCGAGATCATGATTCCGGCATCGGCCCGCAACGAGCGCGTGGCGAAGGCGATTCCCGGACTCGGCAGCGGCCCCACCACGATCGCGTCGACGCCCATCGAGCACACGCCGGCGATCAACGCGCTTTCGATCATGTAGCCCGACAGGCGCGTGTCTTTGCCGATCAGGATCTTGTGGCGGTGTGTGCCATCCTTGAAGACGTGAGCCGCCGAACGTCCCAGGCTCACCGCCGTCTCCACCGTCATCGGCTCGACGTTGGCAATGCCTCGCACGCCATCGGTGCCAAAGAGGCGATTTTTCTGCGGTCGAGTAGCGGGTGTCATCGTGGTTCCCAGGCGGCTAGCAGCACCTTACGGTAGCGAACTCCTGCCAGTGCGGCAAAGCACTTTCGCGGATCGAAGCGAGCGCAAATCGGGTTCGGGAGCGCACCTGTCCGCGAACCGTCAGCGTTCAACCGGCAGGTCGTAAACGTGAACGTTGATGAGCCGCTGTGGGGTCACCCATTCGACGGTAATCACCTCGGCGAGTCCGTCGCGCGTGAACTCGATGCTTGGCTCCAGACGATAGTCCTCGGCGCGCGGGTCGAGGCCTTCCACGTCGATCTCGGCGCGGAAGTCCACAGCCATCAGCGACGCCACTACCGACGCCGGGCCACTCACGTACACCCCGATCTCGTTGGGGTTGAGGTCGACGCGCGTGCGCGCTCTAACCACTTCCAGGCCGACACCAGCGATCTCGGCGCGCGCCGTCGACTCGACAATCACAATCGTCATCTGCACGATCGGCGCCGATTCGATGCGCAGCAACGGGTCGGGACTCAGTACGGTAACGCGTCGCTCCACCGACTCGCTTCTGCCGGTGACGTTGATGGTTTCGGTAGGGATCGACGCCAGCGCCTCGACGCGGCTGCGTGGCCCGCTCACCTCGGCGGTTGCGACATCAATCTGCTTGTCGGCAATCTCGAACCCGCTGCGCGGACTGCCTTCGACGACAACGCTGATCGGCACCTGTCGCCGCACACGCTCCTCGAGTTGAATCGAAACCGTCTCTGGCACGATGCGCTCAACCGTCACACCGAGTGGCGCCGGAATGTCGTCGGCCACCAGACGGATAACCTGCTCGCCAGCGAAGGCTCCAAAGAGATCAATGCGTGGCGACAGCTCTCCAGCCACGAGCTCGCGGGTCCGCGCCGTGGCACCGCGCACCTGAATACTGATGGTTTGCGTGAAGGGCTCCGCGAGGGCCAAGTCGTCGGGGATGGACTCCACTCGAACCGGGACGCCAGAAACGATGTGCGGAACCGATACGTCGATGCTGACCAACGCCCACAACCCAGAAGCGAGTGCGATCGCCGTGAGCTTCAAGTTCAGGTTGCCAAATGGCCGGAAGCGCAGCACTCGGACCGCTGCGAGGCCGCTCACGGACCCACCTTCGCGACCTCGGCGTCGGCTTCGGCGGCAGCCGACGCCTCTGCGGTCCCGGACGCCTGCTTGTCGGCACTCTGATCGTCGTCCGACGACTCAGGGTGGAAAAGCTCCCGCAGTCGAACGCGCAAGCTGGCCGCGTCGACCCGCCGGGTGATACGCCCGTCAACGACGATCGAGATCGTCCCGGTTTCCTCGGACACCACCACTGCCACGGCGTCGGTTTCCTCCGAGACACCGATGGCCGCGCGGTGCCGTGAGCCCAGATCGCGAGCCAATCGCGGGTTCGTTGTGAGCGGCAAGAAGCTCGACGCCGCCGCAATACGGTCACCCTGGACGATCACCGCGCCATCGTGCAGCGGTGTTTCCGTGTGGAAGATCGACAGCAACAGGTCATACGAGATCTGTGCGTCGAGGCCGATCCCCTGCGCCACGTAGTTGCGTAACCCCACACTGCGCTCGAACACGATAAGGGCGCCGCGACGCTGTTGCGCCATCGCGGTGGCGGCGCTGATCACGTGGTCGAGCGGCTCCTCGGCGACCGGGTTGCTGAGCGAGCGGAAGAACGGCGTGTGGCCGATGCTCGCCAGCACCTGTCGGAGCTCGCGCTGGAACAGCACGAGGATGGCAAGAACGATGTACGTGAAGACGTTCGCAAAGAGCCAGTCGACGGTCCGTAGGCCGGTCAGACGGGCCAACAGATAGAAGACGAAAACAACGCCCAGGCCGACGGCGATACGCACCGCTCGCGTCCCCTGGATGCGCAGCAGGATCTGATAAAAGATCACCGCAACGATGAGCACGTCGACAACGTCACGCAGCCCGAACGGACCCATCAAACCGATTCGGCTCAGCAAATCCATCCGCGTCCCTCACAACGGATCGCCGCGGCCATGTCGGCGGCCCGCCGCATCGCGCCGACATCGTGCACGCGCAGAATATGAGCGCCCTGTAGCACCGCCGCAGCGACAGCCGCCGCAGTTCCATCCAAACGTTCCTCTGCTGGCAAATCTAGCACGGCACCGATGAACGACTTTCGCGAAACACCCACCAGAAGGGGGCGTCCGAGCGAGCGGAACGCCGCGAGATTGTGCAGAATCACGAGACTGTGCTCGGCCCTCTTGGCGAAGCCGATGCCCGGGTCGACAACAATTGAATCGAGCGGAATGCCCGCCTGAGTCGCGCGACCTACGGCGGCACGCAGCTCGGCGATCACCTCACCGACCACATCGCCGTACTCGGCCTGCGCGTACATGCGCTGCGATGGCCCCCGCGTATGCATCAGGATCAAAGTAACGGGAACGCCCGCGGCGGCAAGGACCGAGCCGAGTCGCTCGTCGGCGCTGAAGCCGCTCGTGTCGTTGACGATCGTCGCCCCGGCGTCGATGGCAGCTCGCGCGACCACCGACTTCGTCGTATCGATGGAAATCGGCACTCGTAGCCGCCGATTCAGCAGCCGGACAACCGGGACGACGCGGCGCATCTCTTCTGCCGCGTCGATCGATTGACTCCCTGGCCGTGTCGACTCTCCGCCCACATCAACGATGTCAACGCCTCGAGCCACCATCCGCTCGGCGCGCCGAAGAGCCGCGTCGCCGAGGGCAATGCTGCCGCCGTAGAACGAATCGGGGGTGCAATTGATCACCCCCATGACCAGCGGCCGGCGACCACACTCGAGCGTCCGAGCGCCGCAACGCAGACGAAATTCGAGCCTGTGATATGCCTGCAACGCGGCGACAACCTCCTCGGCCAGGCGCGAAAGGCCGGGAGCGGCCGCCAGCAACTGACTGCGCAGCACCTCCACCTGCGGCAAGCTGGCGAACAGATCGAGGCGCGCACCGGAGTCTCCACGAGGCTGGACGACGGCCGCGGCACCGGCCGTTGACACCGCGTCGACAAAGCCGTCGGCGAGTTCGGTCGCCACACCCTCCAGGCGAACGATGTACGTTCCGTGCGACGCTCCGGCCTCGTCCGCTTCCGGAGCCCCCGTGCCCGCGGGGTATCCCGGCGACGGTGGCTGCGGGTCGTAACCGCGCAGCACATAGGCGTTGTGAGCCAGCATCGGGATCGACGAAGGTCGCTGAGAAATGCGCCGAGACGTGCCCTCGGAGCCGACGCCGACGCTTCTGTGTGCCGACTCGCCGCTCATTTAATCAGCCGGGTTGGGGGCCGGCGTGAACGCAAGAATGGCCCCAAGCACGACTCCTCGGCCGAGCGCGCGGGCCGGACGGCCCGCCGGCTCAACCGGTATAGCCCTCCGCCGGGTGGCCGTCGGCGATTCCGGGAAGCTTCACGGACCGATCCTCGTCACTCGAGGCATGCTCCGACGCGTCCGGTTGCGACACCGATGATGTCGGGCTCGTCTCAGAATCAGAATCCGGAAGCGGCTGTCCGGCGGCCAGTGCCGCGATGTCGGCGCCGTCGAGCACCTCTCGAGACAAGAGCGCCTTGGCGATCGCATGCAAGACCTCGGTGTGGGCCGACAGCAGCGCGGTCGTCTTCTCGTACCCGCGATCGATGAGGCCCTTGACCTCGCTGTCGATCATGTTCGCTGTGCTCTCGGAGTACTCGTTCTGTTTGGCAAAATCGCGCCCGAGGAAAATCTCGCCGGGGCCGCTAGAAAAGTTCAGCGGTCCGAAGCGAGCGCTCATCCCCCACTCGGTCACCATCCGTCGGGCGATATCGGTGACCCGCTCCAGGTCGTTGCCAGCACCGGTGGTCTGCTCTCCGAGAATGAGCTCCTCCGCAATGCGGCCGCCGAGGAGGACGGCGATCTGAGTCTCGAGGTAGTTGCGGCTGTAGTTGTGCCGGTCGTCGAGCGGCATCTGCATCGTCACGCCGAGCGCACGACCGCGCGGGATGATCGTCACCTTGTGCAGCGGATCGGCGCCCTCGGACAGGTGTGCAACCAGCGCGTGGCCAGACTCGTGGTACGCGGTGATCTTCTTCTCCTCATCGGAGATGATCATGCTCTTGCGCTCGGCGCCCATCAGCACTTTGTCTTTGGCGTACTCGAAGTCGTCCATCGTCACTTTGTCGTGGTCGTGGCGAGCGGCCAGGAGCGCGGCTTCGTTGACGAGATTCTCGAGATCGGCGCCGCAGAACCCAGGAGTGCTGCGCGCCACCAACGACAAATTGACATCGGGATCGAGCGGAATGTGGCGGCTGTGCACCTTGAGGATGCCCTCGCGACCGCGAACATCCGGGCGATCGATAACGATACGCCGGTCGAACCGACCCGGGCGTAGGAGCGCCGGATCGAGCACGTCGGGGCGGTTCGTCGCCGACATGAGGATGACGCCCTCGTTGCTGACGAAACCGTCCATCTCCACTAGAAGCTGGTTGAGTGTCTGTTCGCGCTCGTCGTGGCCTCCGCCGAGGCCGGCGCCGCGATGGCGCCCAACGGCGTCGATCTCATCGATGAAGATGATGCATGGGGCGTTCTTCTTGCCCTGATCGAAGAGATCGCGCACTCGCGAGGCGCCGACACCCACGAACATCTCGACGAAGTCGGACCCCGAGATCGAGAAGAACGGAACACTGGCCTCGCCGGACACTGCCCGCGCCAGCAGCGTCTTGCCGGTGCCGGGGGGCCCCATGAGCAGCACTCCCTTGGGGATACGACCGCCGAGGCGCTGGAACTTCTGCGGCTCGCGCAGGAACTCGATGATCTCGGCGAGCTCTTCCTTGGCTTCGTCGGCGCCGGCGACGTCCTTGAATGTGACCTTCTTCTGCTGGTTCGACGATAGCCGAGCGCGGCTCTTGCCAAATGCGAGGGCACGATTGCCGCCGCTCTGCATCTGCCGCATGAAGAAGATCCAGACCGCGATCAAAAGCAGCATCGGCGCCCAGGTGATCAGCGCCGTGATGTAGGGATTCTGGTTGGCGTCTTGCGCCTCGAACCCGATGTCGTTCTCGCGCAGCAGGGCTACGAGGCCGTCGTAGCTCGGCGGCGCGATGGTGACGAAACTGCCGCTGCCATCGGTGAGCTCGCCCTCGATCTTGGTGCCGGCAATCGTGACGTGGGCGATATCTCCGCCTTCGACCTTGCTGAGAAAGTCGGAGAAGATGATCTCCTGGGGAGGCGCCGCCGACTCCCTGAAGACGTTGTACACGACGATGGCGATCGTGATCACCACCAGCCACAATGCGACCTGCTTGATTCCTGAGCTCATCGCACCAGAATACACCACCTCGTCGCGGGCCAACTACCGCGAAACCGGCTGCATGGCCGCGCTCGTGACACTGTGGCCTACCACTCCTCGGAAACCCTGTTCGGCGCCGCCCGGGCTCAGGAGACGCCATCCGTCGCTCGCAGGCGGCGCGCCTCGAGCGGCAGTAGCCGCAAGCTCCCGTTCCCTCGAATCACGCGGACTCCCGGAAGATCCTGGGCGGACGGGCCGCCGGCTGCGGCATCAGCCACGGCCAACGCGGCTTCGACGTGGGCCGCGCTGATACCGCTCAGGTCGCCGCGAAGCTCACGTAGCGCGCCGCGAAGCACGCGGCGTTGGAGTGCGACGGGCAGCGCGGTCAGTCCCGCGAGATCGAGTGCGGAGCCCCCCTCGTGGGGCTCCGGTACCGTGAGCGCTCGAGTCGTCTGCTCGACGATCGTGTTGAGCCACGTCTCGTCGTCACGCAGCAAGTTGGCCGTACGGGCGATAGCGGCAACCGCCCCGGGCACTGCCTCTAGCAGGCTCGGAAGGACTTCGCGGCGTACACGGTTGCGGGCAATCGAAAGGTCTTCGTTGGTTGGATCCTCACGCCACAGAAGGCCGCGAGCGCGCAGGTAGTCGCGTAGGTCGCCGCGACGGAACGAAAGCAGTGGCCGCAGCATCAGAAGCCCGTCCAAGCGCCGGCGCGGACGAATTCCGGCAAGCCCGCCAGGGCCGGCGCCGCGAGCGAGCTGCAGCAGCACGGTCTCGGCCTGGTCGTCCAGGGTATGCCCAACAGCAACCGCGTCGGCTTGCCAGCGACCAGCCGCGCGCCGGAAAGCGGTAAGGCGCTGCTGCCGCCCGATGGCCTCGTTCCAGCGCTCAACGCTCGGGGCCCGCTCGATCAGACACTCATGCCCGCGCGACTCGGCCTGGCTGCGCACGAGCTCGAAATCGGCACGGCTGTCAGAGTCTGACCGGACCCCGTGATCGACCACGATCGCCGCCAGCACCACGGGCTGTGATTCCAGGTGTCGGCTCAGGAGATCGAGCAGCGCAGTCGAGTCGCCTCCGCCGCTGCACCCCACGAGCAGGCGCTCGACACCACCCAACAGGTCGCGCTGGAGTAACGCACTGGCGAAGGTTGCCAGCATATCGTCGAGAGTGAATGGCGGTGGAGGGACTTGAACCCCCGACTCGGCGGATATGAGCCGCCTGCTCTGCCAGCTGAGCTACACCGCCAGGTTCGCCGCTCGCTGCAAGCAGCGAGATGTCGTTCGGGTCCTCTGCCCCAGCCCCGCGCGTCGCGATCGTCACGGAGTCTGCAACGGGCAGAAACGAGCGGACAATGTAGGCGGGGGTACTACGGAAGTCAAAGACCTTCTGCGTCTGTCGGCACGGAGGCGGCCACGGCATTGTCGACGACCCCCTCGCAATGGTGAAACCCGTCGGTCGCCTGCGGCCAGTTCTGTCCGGTTCGTGGTCACTTTCGGATTGCACGCTCGATTTTGCTACTGCCACACTGCGACCTCTGACACCCGCAGAATCACCGAATCGGCTCAACGTTCGTCGCAATCTTCAGGAGCAACACCGATGCGCAAACTCGGGACCACGATCGGCCTGATCGGCGCTCTCACGATCTTCGCGGCCGGCTGTGTACAGCACCGGGGACAGCTGGCGATCTTCTTCACCGACAGCGCGGGGCTACAGGCCACCACCGCTGCGGCGCAGCAGGTGGCCGTCGAGGTCACTCAGGTGGATGTGCTCGACGCTCGTTCGGGCCAGTTCGTCACGCTCTTCTCGGGCAGCGTCGTACACGAGCTGCTCGGCCTGCAGCTCGGCGGGGCGCTACTGGCGCTCGGCAACGAGCTCGAGGAGGGCGACTACACGCAGATCCGCATTCGATTCTCCGAGGCCAACAGCTCCGTAATCAACCTCGAGGGTCGCCGTAAGGATCTGCGCATCGAGACGCCCGAGATCGTCGTACCGGTACTGTTTCCGGTGGTCGAGAATCAGTCGATCGAGGTAGCGCTGGACTTCGACGTTGACGCCTCGGTACGACTGAAGGCGAACGGCGAATGGGTGCTGAGGCCGGTGATCCGGCAGACGACGGACTTCTAGCTCAAAGAGCCCAGATAGCGGACGTCACACCCAGGCTGCGGACACCACTCGCCCGCCAGCGGTCGGTGCCAAGGCTCGACTCGCTAGGCGCTCGCGGTCGCGTCCTTCGGCGGCGCCTTCCAGAGCTGGTCCTCGCTCGCCGCAACGATCACCGCGGCCGAGGCGTCGCCGGTGACGTTGGTCGCCGTGCGCAGCATGTCGAGAACGCGATCGACACCAAGGATGAGCGCGATTCCCTCGAGCGGCAGGCCGAGCTGCTCGAGCACCATCGCCAGTGTGATCACGCCGATGCCCGGCACTCCAGCGGCTCCGACCGAGGCCAGTGTCGCCATCAGTACGATCGTCACCTGACCGCTCAGGCCAAGGTCGATCCCGTAGACCTGTGAGATGAAGACGGCGGCGACTCCCTGGTAGAGAGCCGTGCCGTCCATGTTCACGGTGGCACCGAGCGGCAGTACAAAGGCCGAGATCTGCTCCGAAACTCCCAGATCGTGCGTTGCGTGGTGCATGGTGACCGGCAGAGTGGCGCTGCTCGACGAGGTCGAGAAAGCGATCAGCTGCGCCGGCCGGATGCCACGAAAGAAGCGCATCGGCGACATGCCGGCGAACAGCTTGACGACACCTCCGTAAACGATCGTCATGTGGAGCAACAGGCCAACCACCACGCATGCGGCATAAGCAACAAGCACGCCCAGGATGTCCAGTCCGAACTGCCCAATCGCCGCCGCCATCAGCGCCAGCACTCCAATCGGCGCCAGCTTCATCACCATGTGGACGATCTGGATCATCGCCTCGTTGATGCCGTCGAAAAACACCAAGACCTGCTCGCGATGAGTCTTTTTCGGAATCAGCGTCAGGGCCACGCCGAAGAGCAGCGCGAAGAAGATAATCTGCAACATCGAGCCCTCGGCCATGGCCGCCACCGGATTGGTGGGCACGATGTTCAACAAGGTATCGGTGACGCTCGGACGCTCGCGTAGACGACCCGCGGCACCGTCGGCGTCGCCGGCGAAGTTGGCGAGAAGCTGCTGCTGCGTTTCGGTGTCGATCCACGATCCCGGCTCCACCACGTTGGCGATCACCAGGCCGATGACGATCGCGATTGCCGTGGTGCACATGTAGTACGCGAGCGTCTTCCCACCAATGCGCCCGAGACGCTTGGGGTCTCCGAGCATCGCCGTGCCGACGAGCAGCGAGGAGAAGACCAGCGGCACCACAACCATGCGGATCAGCCGCAGAAAAAGGTCGCCCAGCGGCTTGATCATCGTCGCCGACTCGCCGAACAAGACTCCCACCAGGATGCCCATCAGCATGCCGATGGCGATCCACGTGGGCAGGGAGAGTCGCTTGAGCGCGTCCATGAGGCGGAGATCCTTAGCGGGGCGTGGCGGAAGCGTGCGCGTGAAGCCGAGTCGGCCGGCTATCGCACCGAATCAGGACGCTTTCGACTTGCGAGCTTCGCGCGCCACCATGCAGTCGGCGAGCGCCTCCTCGATCTTCTTGCGGACATCGTTCTCCGAGTCGCCCTCGACGATCGCCACCTCAGAGAGGGTGAGCGTCTTGGCCTTCTCGTACATCCGCTTTTCTCTGTAGGAAAGCGCCTTGCGCTGCGACAGGTGCATCAGATTCTTGAGCACGTCGCCCATCTCGACGAGGTGCCCGGAGCGCATCTTTTCGGCGTTTTCCTTGTAGCGACCCTTCCAGTTCTTGTGGGTCTCGAAATCGGGATCGCGGAGGTGGATGTAGAGCTTCTTGACCTCGGCTTTGCGGAAGATCTTGCGCAACCCGACCGCCTTCGAATTCCCAACCGGCACCATGACGATGGTGTCGTTGGCCAGGATCCGAAGATGATAGAAATTTTGATCTGTGTCCGCGATCGCCCGACGCTTGATGTCCTCGATGACGCCCACGCCGTGGTTCGGATAGACGACCTTGTCGCCGACCTCAAAACGCAATGCGACCCCCCGTTCGTTAGCTTCGTTACTTGCAGCTCGCGAGAAACAGCTCTCGCCGCGCCCACAAGGTGGGATTGTACAGCGCGTCGGACTTTTCCACAACGAAGCCGGATTCGCCGTTACGGGCCGAAATCCTTTGTCATGAGTGCTTTGGCGTCTCGGCGAGGACGTCCACAGGGGGATCCTCGCGGCGGCTGGTTGACAAACCCGCGCCCAGGAAAAATGATCTGCGCGTTCAGGCGATCCTCCAGGCCGCACGGGTCAGCCGCGCGCCCCGGGTTCAACAACGTCTTTGCTGTCTGCTGAACACGAAGCTCGTCCTTCGGGACGTCGACAACTCCGATGCGCCGGCACAGCCCCGACCGCGCATCGGTGGGAGGCTTGTCGGTCGGGATTCCCGAGGCCTCGCGCGAAGCAGGCGTAGAACGTGGCCGTTAGGGGCAGACCTCGTTCGGAGCAGAGGCAGTTCCCGGGACCGGCTGCATTCGGGGAGGCCGTTCACGGGGATCGCCTGTTCTTTTTTTGCCCGCACCAAGGCCAGGGTCGCACCTAGGGCGTATCGACGCCTCGCCGACGTAGGGTCCGGTCGGTCAACAGATGAACGGCCGACTCGAGCTCAACAGCCGCCGAATCGATGGCCGCGGCCAGCGACGCGAGCTCCAGGCGAGATGGTTGATCTCACGGCCGACCGGCGGCAGACCCACCGTGCTGGGGGGCCGGGTCGCCCGGCGCTCCCCAGCGGACGGAGCCCCGCTGCAGTCCGCTCCACGGCCGGAAAGGGCCATTCGGATAGACGTCACCACGAAAGAACCCGTCGTCGAGGGGATCCGAGTAGAGCAGCACCGCGACAGCACCGGCGGCCTCAGCGTTGCGTGCCTTGACGCCACGAAACACCCGTCCGTAGCGCATCAGCACCACCTTGCCGTCGACCGAAACGCCAGAGGCGCTCAGGGCGTCGAAATCCTCGGCGCGGCCGTAGTTGGCGTAGATCACCGAGCCGCGAACATCGCCGGCCGCAGAGTAACCGTTTGCGGCTGGGTAGAGCGGGGCGGCTGAGTCCGGATCCTCGCTGACTGCGTCCTCGCGTAACGACAACGGACTCGGGTCCGGGTTGAGGCGCTCCACCGCCACCGATAGGGCGTGCGGCAGATACACGTCGTGCGTGTCGATCTCGACCTCGAGGCCCCATTGGCCGAAGCGTTCGGCAACCCAATCGGCTGTTTCCTTCATGCGATCGGTTCCCGCAATGCGCGGCTGCTGAGCAAGCCGGCGCGCCCAATCGGCAATGCGACCGCGGTCGAGAACGTCGAGAAGACGTGCTTCGGCGTCGAGCGCCGAAGCCGAGCGCATCGCGAAGAAGCCGCGCATCGCCACCGAGCCCGAGACGGCGGTGGCGGCCAGCGCGGAGGCGCTGCTCAACGGTGGCAACGTCAGCAGGGCGACCAGCAACGCGGCAAGGCCCGTTTGGCGCGCGGCGAGAGGGTGGCGATGGGGCATTCGACGTCCACCATTGAATAGGAGCAGTCGCATCGAGCGCGCACTAATCGTCATGATCAGGCCGAGCAGCCGCACGCTGACCGTCTATCGACCCTGTGAGCGGCTGGCAGAATTAGCATTTGCGCAGGATAGGAGTCGATGGCAGCCAGCGTCAAAGGACACTGGCCACAGCTGGCCTCGCGTTCCCGGTTAACGGCGTGATGGCGTGACGAGCGTCGATCGAGGCAGCGACTGACCCGTGGCGGTCGACCGTTCCGTCAGCCGTCGATATACGGACACAGTCGGATTCCCGCTCGGCCTGCCTTCTCGAGGCCGTCCTGCGCCGATCGGGCAGGAGCAGCTGCGTGCGGCCAACCGGCGACAGAGAGTATCCCGGCACGCACGTTGCAATGATGCAGTGATGTTGTACACAGAGCGGCAAACACAAACGCCTTGCCACTCGCCTCACGCAACCACAAGAACAGCTTGAAGGCCCGGACCGTCGGCTCCACGGCCCCACACCGCCCGACAGCTTGATTCCCCCCCCCCGGAGGATTTTCATGAACACCCAGCGTCGTATCGCAGTAATGAGGCCCTCGAGATGGGAATCCAAAGCCGAAGCCGACCCGAGGCGCTGGGGCGCTCACGCGGTTCGCCAGCTGACGCTGCTAGCGGGGATCTTGCTCGTGGCAATCGGCCCTGCCAACGCCGACCCCGGCCCCGGATCTGAAGACAAGAAGGCCAAGTCTAAGGAGCTCGCCGCGAACGGAATTGCCGGCGCCGCGAATGGCGTTCAGAGCCCGGATTTCCTTTTCGGCGCACCGAAGGGCTCCTTCGCGGTCCGTGCCGGACTCACGTTCGCGCGCGCCCAGAGCGAGATCTTCGAGTTCGTCACCGACCAGCTGACCGTCGAAAAGTCAGACTTCAACGCTCCCACGATCGCCGCGGATCTCTCATGGCGCATCAACGATCGGGTCGACGCCGTGTTCGGAGTGGAGTACTCGCGGGCGTCTGCTACGTCGGAATTTCGCGAGTTCGTGGAGGACGACGACCTTCCGATCGTCCAGGAAACGCACTTCACGCAGGTACCGGTCACAGCTGGCCTGAAGCTCTACCTCACCGACCGCGGTCGTAGCGTCGGCCAGTACGCGTGGGTGCCGAGCTCCTTCGTGCCGTACGTGGGAGGAGCAGCGGGCTTCGTGTGGCATCAGTTCGAGCAGGTGGGAGACTTCGTCGACTTCGAAGATCTGGGGATCTTCACCGACCACTTCATCTCCGACGGATGGGGCGCGACCTTCCACGTGTTCGGCGGGGCGGACATCCTGCTCAACCCCAGCCTGGCGCTGCAACTCGAGGCCCGCTATCAGTGGGCCGACGTCGAAATGAACGGTGGCTTCGTGGGCTTCGACGCCATCGATCTCGGCGGATTGCGGGCCACGGCGGGAGTGGCGTTCAAGTTCTGAGACTCGAGTGTGCCGAGCGACGCTTCATCAACGGCAAGTCACCGCCCGGTCGCCGGCTCTCCTGGGTTACAATGAGAGCCCCCTGGAGGAGGTAGAACGAAGTGAGATCGAAGCGGATTCTGATTCTGGCAGTCGGCATGATCGCCTTGCTGGCCACGGCCCCCGTTGCCGAGGCGCTGCCGAGTGGCCCGCAATCGGCGCGTGGGGATGGATGGTTGCCTTGGCTCGGCTGCTGGGAGCTGTTGAATGATCGAGTCGGAGACGTGGAAGAGCCGATCGAGGGCGATCGGATGGTCTGCCTGCAGCGAACCGAAGTCGGCGCCGGCGCGAAGCTCACGAGCTTCGTCGACGGCGAGGCTGTTCTCGAGCAGACAATCATCACGGACGGCCGCGAGCACCCCGTCAGCGATAGCGACTGCGAAGGCACGACGGCGGCGACCTGGTCGGGCGACGGACAGCGACTTTTCACACGCTCTGACTTAGTCTGTGAAGGCGGACTCAGGCGTACGCAGACGAGTATCGGCCTCATCGCGAATCGTTCGACATGGATCGATATTCAGGTCGTTAGCGTCGCAGGTCAGCGAGAGCTCTTGGCGCGCAAGTTCCGGCTCGCTGGCGCCGACATGGCCGCCGCTGCCGGCGCACCCGCGCTCGAGCTCGAAGAATCACTCTCCGTGTCGACCGCTCGCATGGCCGCCGCCAGCCCCCTCGACGCCAGCGACGTGATCGAGGCGCTGGCGCGGGTCGACCCGGCGGTGGTTGAGGCGGCGATCCTGGAAACCGATTCCAGTTTCAACATGAACGCGGATCTGCTCCTGCGACTAGCAGACGCCGAGGTGCCCGCTGAAATCATCGACCTGATGGTCGCCCTCTCCTACCCTGATTACTTCGTGGTCGACGACGGGCGCGACTACTACGGCGGCGGCGGCGGCGGCGGGGTGGTGGGCGGCTACGGCGGCTACGGGCGCTACGGTTGGTGGGGATACCAGCCCTACGCCTACGGCTACTACAGCCCGGCGTTCACGCCCTTCGGCTACGGCGGCAGATTCAACCCGATCGGGCCGTTCTTCGGACGACCCGACAGTCAACTCGGTGGCCGCGTTGTGAAAGGCAAGGGCTACACACGGGTTGGTGTGCGCGACGATGCCCCGAGCGGGTTCAGTCGCTTGCTCAGCGGCGGAGGCCAGCGCGGCGGCGGTGTCACGAACGGCGGTTCGGTGGGCCGCGGGAGCTACACAGGCGGAGGCTCGTCGTCGACCGGCGGCGGAAAAACACGGAAGGCCAAGCCGCGAGGCCAGTAGCCCTGCACCAGGAGCGGACGCGATCCGGAAGCTGAAAGATCGCGGCCGCGGCCAAGAGATGCCGGGCGAAGCAACCGGAGCGCCGGGGCTGAACCTCGGAGAGCCCGCGCTCTTGCTCTTCACCCCTCGCCGGCGCTCGGCGCGGGCGAAGAGCGACTGCCCCTGTTGCTCAGGGTGAAGCGCTGAACCGAAGCGTCTGGCTCCCGTCGGCGGGATCGACTCGGTCGTGGCGAGGGACTCAACTGTCGCTCGCCACAAGCCGCAGTCCCGCGGACCCATCATCGGCGCGCTCCAGGCGCAGTGCGATTTTTCCTTCGAGTAAGCGCAGCAGATCCTCGCCAACGACCTCCCGGCGCCAGCCCTCGAGGATCGCCAGTTGCGGTTTGTCACCGCTCCGGCTCGCGTCCGTTTGCTCGCCGCGCGACGTGCGCCCCGCCAGGCTGACGAGATCGTTGCGGCTCGCCAGCAGGCGCGACGACAATTGCAACTCCTGCGACCTGGATCGCAGATAGGCGTCGAGCAGCGACGCGATCGCGTAAACCCCCTCCTCATCGCGCTTGCTCGGAGGGGAAAGCCAGCGCGGGTAGTCGTTCTCGGCAGTGCTCAACCCGGTGCTCACGACCTCGAGAATCCGGCGACCCGAGCGCTGCGCTTCGCGTGGGTGGAGTCCTCGCAGCTGATCGAGTTGCTCCTGCGATTTTGGAGCGCGGCGGGCGATCTGCACGAGAACGCGGTCGGGCACCACGCGCTGACGCGGGGTGTCTCGGGACATCGCTTCACGCTCTCTCCACGTTGTGATCTCACGCAGAACCGCCAGCTCGCCGCCCTTGAGGGACCGCGCACCGGCGACCTTGCGCCACCGATCGTTCGGCTGTACCAGCTGCTCAACGCGGGCGACCAGCTTCACCAACTCTTCCTCGACCCAGGTGAGCCGACCGCGGGCCTCGAGCTCGCTCTGAAGGTGGTCATGGCACTCGTGCAGATGGCGAACATCGTCGAGTGCATACTCGAGTTGCTCGGAGCTCAAAGGGCGCCGCGCCCAATCGGTGTACGCCTCCGACCGCGACACGCGCCGTCCCAGGCACCGCTCGACCATGCGGGCATGGCTGAGTGAGTCGCCGTAGCCCACGAAAGCAGCGGCGACCTGTGTGTCGAACACTCGCCTCGGGAGCCGGCCAATGGAGTGCAGTAGGATCTCGAGATCCTGCGAGCCCGCGTGCAGCAGGAGCGTGAAACGATCGACGATCAGCTCGAGCAGCGAGGCAATGTCCCCACAGGCGAGCGGATCGATAATCGCCTCCACATCGGCCGTCGCAATCTGCACGAGACACAACTTGGGGTAGAATGTGCGCTCTCTCAGGAATTCCGTGTCGAGCGCGAGCGTCTCATCAGCGCTCGCCGCGAGACGGTCCACAAGTCGTGCCAGCTCTGCGGCTTCACGTACGTGCAGGGTTTCGCGCAATGAGCACTCGGGTGGGTCGTATCGATCGTCGCTGCCGCCGAGAAGGGTGGTCCCATCCGGCTCTGTGCGCAACCACCCTCGTCGGAGGGGCGAGAGAACAGGCCCTCCACCGTGCTGAAGGTCGTGCTCGAAACGGGTGAGACCGCGTACGCGTCGGACCCGCTCACCGACCTCCCCGGCATGGTCGCGAGTGCCGCCGGTCAAAGAGAGTCGTCCAAGGGCGTCGCGGGATTCGAGCCCGGATCCCGCGGCACGTCTGCACACGGAATCCAGCCGCGCCGGGGCGACCTTCCGTCGATTGCGGAGCTCCTGACCTCCATCTCAAGCGGCCACACCAGCCCCGCGAGCATCGTCGAGCTCGCCCTTCGGCGGATCGCCAACCAGGACACCGCGCCACCCCCCGATGGAGCTTCACCTGTCGCCCAGAGAGCGGCAGCCGAACACCGCTTGGGTGCCTTCGTCAACGTCACGGTCGAAAGCGCTCGAGCCGCTGCTATCGAAGTCGCGGCGCACGCCGACGACCCTGGAGGCAACGTGCTGCCGCCGCTCGCAGGCGTACCGATCGCCCACAAAGACATCATCGCTACCTCCGATTGCCCTACCACGGCAGGGTCGGACATCCTGCTGGGCTACACACCCGACGTCGAGGCCGACGTCGTGACCCGGCTACGCAAAGCGGGCGCCATAAGCCTCGGCAAGCTCAACACACACGAGTTTGCTACCGGAGTAACCGGCACCGTCTCCATTCACGGCCCCACACGAAACCCCTGGAATCGCGAGCACGTTGCAGGAGGCTCGAGCTGCGGATCGGCAGCCGCACTGGCAGCGGGCCTGGTGGTGGCCGCAACGGGGACAGACACCGGCGGCTCGATCCGGATTCCAGCGGCCTGCTGTGGCGTCGTCGGACTCAAGCCGACCTACGGTAGGGTGAGCAGCGCCGGCGTCATCCCGTTCGCATGGAGCCTCGATCATGTCGGCCCGATGGCCCGTTGCGTTGACGACGTCGCAGCGGTCTTCCACGTGCTCGACCGCTTCGATCGCACGCCGTCGGGCTCACCCGTCGCAACCCACGCGTCGCCGCAGTGGAACCGACGCGACCACGAGCCCTCGACCGACCCAGAGTCACGACCTCTGGCCGGCCTGAGGTTCGCACTACCGCAGAATCCGTTGGCGCTCTCCGAGGCCGCGGTCCGGGATCAGGTCGAGAGCGCCGCGGCGCGACTCGAAGGGCTGGGCGCCGTAAGAGTGGCATTCGCGTGGCCACCTGCCGTCGACGACGCTCCGAGAATCGCGCTGGCGCTGCTCCTGGCGGAGGGCAACGCGGTGCACTCCCGTACCCTTGCCGAGCACGGCGATCGGTATCAAGCGGCGACACGCGAATTTCTCGCCCGTGGGGCGGCGGTGACGGGTGCTGATTATCTCGCAGCGCAACGGGCACGCGGTCGACTGGCGCGCGACTTTACGCGCGGTATGGCCAACGTCGACTTGCTCGTGCTGCCCACGCTACCGACGGTTGCGCCGCGGGTCGACGCGGAGATCGTCGAAATTGGAGATCGACAGATGGACGTGCGCGCCGCGCTCACGCTGTTCACGCGCCCGTTCAATCTCACGGGGCAGCCGGCTCTGAGCCTGCGCTGCGGCCTCGACAACGGACTGCCGGTCGGGCTGCAGATTGTCGGTCGGGTTAACGAGGACGAGAGCGTGCTGTCGGCGGCGGCGGCGCTCGAACGCAGTCTTCGAGGCGGTTAGGCGCCTACGCGCCCTCGTACTCGTAGCCGAACTCTTCCCACTGAGCCTCGATCTGACGCTGACGCTCGCGCATCCATAACCAGATCATCCCGCCAGTCACCCAAATCGCCAGCAGCAGGATCGTGCCGAACATGGCGCCCTCGACTGAAGCGACCGATCCACCGAGCTTCACGCTCTCGCGCCAGATGTGCATCTCGCGTTCCGCGGCTGCCGCTGCGGCTGCCATGTTATCGAGCGACTCGAGCTCTTCAGCGGTGTACGGAGCAGCTTCGGCGTAACGCTCGTTGTAGATCTTCTCGCCCACGCGTGCGCCCGCCAATCCGGCGGCCCAGAGCGATAGCCAAACCGCGAAGACAAGCAGGCCGGCTCGCGCCCACGGGAAGCACTCTTTCCGTCTGCGACGGCGCGACATGACATTCTCCGGACCGATGAGGCTCGGTTGACTCTGTGAGAGTTCTCTAGACCTACGCAATAATACGATGGTCAATTGGAACTACAAAGCAATTTTGCTAACTAATAATAATCAATCCTTGCTCCAGCGCCCAACCATCTTCGTCGTGCGAATCGAGACGACCACTCTCGCAGGCGCGATGTAGACTCGCGCCCGGTCCAACATCTGGGTGATTCCTGCGCGGAGAGACGGTGTGCTGTCGAGAGCGGAAGACAACTCGGTGGCCACGGACACGGCGATTGAGCGCGTCCTCGTCGACCACCGTTCGCAGCAGTCAGGCCCCACCGTGGTGGCAGTAGCAGGTGTTCACGGCAACGAACCGTCTGGCATAGCGGCGGTACGCCGGGTTTCCGCCTGGTTGGCCAGCAAGGACATGCCTCGCAGAGGTCGGTTCGTCGCCCTGAGTGGCAACCGATCGGCCCTGAAGATCGGCCAACGCTTCGTCGATTCGGACTTCAATCGCGTTTGGTCGAGCCAGCACGTCGCACAGAGTCGCGCCGGCGGAGACACCACCGAGCACCGCGAGCAGGCCGAGTTGCTCGCTGCCCTGGAACAGGTGTTCGCCGAAGCGACCGGACCCGTACATCTTCTCGATCTCCACACCAGCTCTGCGCCCGGCCAGCCCTTCGTGTGTATCGGCGACACACTGCGCAACCGAGAGTTCGCCGGCACCTTCGCGGTTCCAGTGATCCTCGGCCTCGAGGAGCAGGTCGACGGCTCACTTCTGGAGTACGTCAACGACCTCGGACATGTCACCGTCGGCGTTGAGGCCGGCCAGCACGACGACTCAGCGTCGATCGAGCACCACACCGCAGCGCTCCTGCTGGGGTTGCTCGGCGCTGGCTGCCTCGAGGAGATGGACCTACCGAGGAGAGCCGAATTGCGCGCCCAACTGGCGGACGCTTCTGCCGGCCTGCCGCCGATCATGGAGGTTCGCTACCGTCACGCAATCAGGCCGGACGCCTGCTTCGTCATGCAGCCCGGCTTCGACAACTTCCAGCGTGTCGACGAAGGCACGCTGCTGGCGGACGACGTCAACGGCGAGATCCCGGCCCTCGCGACTGGGCGCGTGCTACTGCCGCTCTACCAGGGACTCGGCAACGACGGGTTCTTTCTGGTGCGCCGAGTGGCTCCGTTCTGGCTTCGTCTGTCGGGCTGGCTGCGACGCCTACAGCTCGACCGCATCGTCCACTGGCTGCCCGGCGTGCGTCGCGCCCGTCAGCGGGCACGGACTCTGGTCGTCGAACCGAGGATCGCGCGCTGGCTCACCGTCGAGCTCTTCCACCTGCTCGGCTATCGACGCGAACGCGCCCGCGACGGCGCGCTGCGGTTCACGCGGCGGCGAGAAGCACCCCCGAATGCCGCGAGCGGAAGTCCGACCTAGCCGACCACGCAACGCCGCCGGCGGTCAGCGAGTCGAGCTTCCCTCGTCGCCCGCCTTGGCCTCCGGCAACAACGAAACCTGCACGTAGTTGTCGACATTGAGATACGTCGAGGCGGCCTCCTGCACCTGCTGGGCGGTCAGCTCGAGCAGCGCCGCCTCGTAGTTGAGCACGTCCTGAAGGGACTCGCGAGGATCGTCCTCACCGCGATAGGCCGCTGCTAGCCGCCCGAGCCAGAAGCCGTTCTGCCGGCTGTTGCGCTGAAAGATCCGACGCGACTGTTCCTGGACAGCGAAGATCTCTTCAACCGTCGGCCCCGACCCCTTGAGCTTGCCAATCTCGTCGAAAACTTCCTGCACCAGCTCATCGACTCGATCCGGATCACAGCCAAAGCTGATCGACACCGAGTACTCCGGATCTGGAATGCGCTCCGCGCTACCTTGCACCGACACGCTGTAGGTGCTGCCTAGCTCTTCTCGCAGCCGGTCGCGCAACCTCATTTGCAGGACGTTGGCCAGAGCCCCCATCGCGAAGCGCTCGCCCTCTTCGTGATCGTAATCGCCGGTGAACACGATGCTGGTGAGGCTCTTGGGCTCGAGGCCGCGGTAGACCGCCTCCTTCACTACCCCCGTTGGCGGATCGACATCCTCGTCGCGCCAGCTTTCTTCGCGGCCGATCGAGGGCAGTGTCGCGAGGTAACGCTCCGACAGCGCGCGTAGCTCGTCGAAGTCGATGTTGCCCACGAACAGAAACGTGAAGTCGCTGGCATCGGCGAATCGGTCGCGGTAGAAGGCGAACGACTTGTCCAGGTCCATCTCTTCGACGAGGTCGCTGGTGATCGGCCGCCGCCGCGGGTGATTCTGCGTCAGCGTCGTTTGCAGCTTCTCTCTGAACGCCACCTCGGGACTCATGTCGCGGTTGGCCAGCGACGCCCGGAACTGATCCTGGATGATACGGAAAACACCAGGGTCGGCGCGCGGCTGCGTAAAGTGCAGGTAGACGATCTGGAACAGATCTTCGAGGTCGCGCGGCGACGCGCTGCCCACGAAGCCTTCCTCGAGCACGTTGATCGTCGGCGTCACGCTCACCACCTTGCCGGTGAGCGAGTTCGTGATCTGACGAGCACTGAAGTCACCCGCTCCGCTGGCGACGACCACCTGCGTCGCGCTGCTCGCCGCAACCCAGTCCTCGTCGCTCGCTAGCGACGTTCCACCGGGGCTGATGGCACGCATCAGAACCTCGTCCTGGCGAAAATCCGTGGGCTTGAGCACCACGCGGACGCCGTTCGACAGCCGCCACTCGGTGATGTCGAGCTCTTCGTTACGCGTTTCTTCGACCACACTACCGGGCTCAGGGACGTCGGCCAGGAGGGGAACGTCAACCGTCGTGTCGACGTAGCGTCGCATCGGCCGGTCGTCCACGCGATCGAGAATCGCCGTCAGCTCAGCTTCGGTGGGAAGTCGAACGCCATCCTTTTCCGGAGCCGTCACCACGACCACGCGATCGGTGTCGTTGAGCCACTGAGCGCCTGCTGCATTGACCTCATCGATGGTGATCTCGGGCACGAAGCGCTGGTACAGCGCCCACTCGTAGTCGATGCCAGGCACCGACTCGCCTTCCAGAAAGGCGCGACGGAACTCTTCGGCATAGTTGTCCGACGGGTGAGTTTGCCTCTCCGTATAGAGGCGCTCGAAGCCGCGCAGCGCCACGAGCTTCTCGCGCTCGAGCTCCGACTCGGTAAAACCGAATCGAGCGACTCGACTCGACTCGCGCAGCAACGCCTCGAGCCCGCGCTCAATGCCGCCATCCGGCACGCCGGCCTCGAGAACGTAGACCTCCCGAGTCGGCAGCATGATCCCCTGGCTGGCACCTGCACCGAGGAAAGGCGGGTTGGGCTGCTGTGCAGCTTCGCGAAGCCGCCGATTGACCATGCTGTTGTAGAAATTCTCGACGAGACTGCGACGATACGTTCCGTGCGTGCCTTGCCGCCGCAGCGGCAGCTTGTGGTAAAGGCTAACGCTCGAATAGGTAGCTTCAGGGTCGGAAACGATGGCGAAGAGGGTGTCGGCGTGTGGTGGCAGTCCGTAGTAATCCCTCGGCCGCGGGTCGGGAGGATTGACCAGACCCGAGAAATGGCGGTCGACATACTCCCGTACTTCGCTGCCGTCGAAGTCGCCAACGGCAATGACCGCCATGAGGTCGGGGCGGTACCAGTCGCGGTAGAAGCGGCGCAGTGCGTCGTGATCGAAGTTTTCCAGGCTCTCGAGAGTGCCGATGGGCAGCCGATCGACGTAGCGCGACCCTGCAAACAGCACCGGCAGCTGCTTGTCGCGCAATCGCGAGCCGACGCCGAGGCCGCGTCTCCACTCCTCGATGACGACGCCACGCTCCTTGTCGATTTCGGCGCTGTCGAGCGTGATCCCCTGCGTCCAGTCCTCGAGGATCTGGAATGCGGTTCCGAGAATCTCCGGCTGATCGGTGGGAACGCGCAGGATATAGGCGGTCTCGTCGAAGCTCGTCGAAGCGTTGATGTCGGCGCCGAAGCGGGCCCCGAACGACTCGAGAGTCGAGATCAGCTTGTTCTGGCTGAAGTTGCGCGTGCCGTTGAAGGCCATGTGTTCGAGAAAGTGGGCCAGTCCGAGCTGGTCATCGTCCTCGAGGAGCGAGCCCGTGTTGACAACCAAACGCAAAACAGCGTGGTCGGCCGGCTCCTGATTCTCGCGAATGAAGTAGCGCAGGCCGTTGTCGAGACGCCCGATCATGACGGTCGGATCGACCGGCATGACCTCGTCGAGGCCGGCGGTCGCTGCATTCGCGGCGTCGGCCGGGATCTCCCAGGCACGCGGTTGCGGCTGCGGACCGGGGCTGGTTTGCGCCAGTGCGCTCGGCGGCAGGCCAAGTGCAGCACTAACAAGGAGCGTCAACAGACTGCCGGCGATCGACATGCGTAGCTTCATCGTGACTCGACGTTTGCGGGGCAAGAGTGGAAGGTGAGCCGGAGCGACTCACCCGAACATGATCCACCAAGCCGGCCGTTGTGCATAGGAAACATTCGTTCGCCGACGTCGCTGAGCCTCGACTCCGCCTACGAGGACCGGACCCACCGCTCCCTCAGCGCCCTGTTATTCTTGCCCGCGTTGCGTCGATCTCATGAGCGGCGATCGACCTCCAACGTCGCGACGCCAGGCGTGCCCGCCGGCCTCGCGCGTCGGATCCCGCTTCCGTCCCGTCCGCGGCCGAGCCACCGGCGCTGGCCGCCCGTCCGTCCCAGGAGTTGCATCGTGAACGGAATCGTTCGCATCCCAAACCCGGTCAATGAGCCCTTCCAAGACTTCGCGCCGGGCTCCCCTGAGCGCGCCAGTCTGAAGTCGCGGCTCGACGAGATACTCGACGAGCAGGTCGATATCCCCGCCATCATTGGCGGCAAGGAGATTCGCACCGGAACCACCCTTCCGGTGGTCTGCCCGCACGATCACGGTCACCACCTCGGCGTCTGCCATCAGGTTGGCGAAGCCGAGGTGCAACAGGCCGTCAAGGCAGCAAGCGACGCATGGCACGACTGGTCGGAAATGCCCTGGGAAGCCCGCACTGCAATCTTTCTGAAGGCCGCCGAGCTGCTTGCCGGCCCGTGGCGCGACACGCTCAACGCATCGACCATGCTGGGCCAGTCGAAAACCGCCATCCAGGCCGAGATCGACGCATTCCGAGAGCTCATCGACTTCTGGCGCTACAACCCCCACTACATGCAGGAGCTCTACACGCAGCAGCCCGGTTCGGCGCGTGGGATCTGGGACTACGTCGAGTACCGACCCCTCGAGGGTTTCGTCTTCGCCGTCACGCCGTTCAACTTCACGTCGATCGGTGGCAACCTGCCGACCTCGCCGGCGCTGATGGGCAACACCGTTCTCTGGAAGCCGTCCTCCACCTCGCTGCTGTCGAACTACTACGTCTTCAAGTTGCTGCAAGAGGCCGGGCTGCCCGACGGCGTCATCAATTTCGCCCCCGGTCGCGGCTCGTCGGTGGGCAACCCCGTGTTCACCAGCCGCGACTTCGCCGGCCTGCACTTCACGGGCTCGACGCCAACCTTCCAGTTCATGTGGCGAACGATCGTCGACAACCTCGACCACTACGGTCGCTACCCACGCATCGTCGGCGAGACCGGCGGTAAGGACTTCGTGTTCGCGCATCCTTCGGCTGACGCTACGGCGGTGGTGACGGCGCTCGTGCGTGGTGCCTTCGAGTACCAGGGCCAGAAGTGCTCGGCCGCATCGCGCGCCTATGTGCCGAGGTCCCTTTGGGACAGCGGCATCAAGGAAGCCCTCGTCGACCAGGTCAGCTCGCTGACGATGGGCTCGCCCACCGACTTCCGCAATTTCATGTGTGCCGTCATCGACGAGGCCGCTTTCAACGACCACAGCGGCTACATCGACTACGCCCGCGACGCCACCGACCACGAGATCATCGCCGGCGGTGGCGTGGACAAGTCGACCGGCTACTTCATCGAGCCGACCGTTGTCGTCAGCGACGACCCGAAGTCGAAGCTGATGTCGGAGGAAATCTTCGGCCCGGCGCTGACGGTGTTCGTTTACGACGACAACGCGCTCACCGAGACGCTCGAGCTCGGCGACACGACGAGCCCATTCGCGCTCACCGGCGCCGTGTTCGCGCAGGACCGCCAGGCCATCGTCGCGATGTCAAAAGCTCTGCGCCACTCGGCGGGCAACTTCTACATCAACGACAAGCCCACCGGCGCCGTCGTGGGCCAGCAACCGTTCGGCGGCGCCCGCGCCTCGGGCACCAACGACAAGGCCGGCTCGCTACTGAATCTGGTGCGTTGGGTCTCTCAGCGCACCGTCAAAGAGAACTTCGTGCCGCCAACCGACTACCGCTACCCGCACATGGACGCCGAGTAACGAGCTCGGGTCCGACAAGAAGGGAAAGGGGCAGCGATTCCCTCCGCCAAGCCGGGAGCTCGGGACCATGACTCGCGCGGCGGCGCTGGGAGCCGAAGCACAGCGGCGGAAGCTGGTCTTCGAGCCCAATCAGCGGGTCTACGCCCTGCCCTCGCTCTGGTCGACTGAATGGCGCTGACGGCCTCGCCGTGGTACTCGGGAGGCATGTTGGATATCGAAGTCGAGCTCAACGCCGTCATCTTCGCGGTCAGCGAGGAAACACCGCGCGTACTGACGGTCGCCGCCGATCGCGGAGCTGCCGCACTGCCGACGGGAACGCTCGATACCGTCAACGACCTGACGCTCGATCGTTGCCTGCGACGCTGGGTCACCGAGCACACGGGGCTCGGGATCGGCTACGTGGAGCAGCTGTATACGTTCGGCGACCGCAACCGGCACCCTGGCGAGCGCGACGGTGGCCCCCGGGTGTTGTCGATCGCCTACCTGGCGCTTACGCGAGAGCAGCTCCCTGGCTCCGGCTCGGCCTGGCGTGATGTCTACCGATTTCTTCCCTGGGAGGATCGACGAGAATCGGGGCCACAGGTCGCCCTTGCCAATCCCGATACTGAGTCCGCTCTCGCTGAGTGGATCGCCGCGGGCACCGGCGGAGCGGCTTCGAGCCCCAGCTCACGATACGCACGGCGAGAGCGTGCTCGTATAACGTTTGGGCTCGCGCAGACGACGTGGGATCCGGTTCGCGTGCTGGAGCGCTACGAGCTGCTGTATGAGCTGGGCACAGTCGAAGAAGCGGCGGAAGCCGCACCCACTGAGACCTCGCCAGCGTTCAGCACCGCCGATGCCGCGGCGCCTGGTAGCACTCACCAGGCCCGGATGGCGCTGGATCACCGCCGCATCCTCGCCACGGCACTCGGGCGCCTTCGCGGCAAGCTGACCTACCGGCCTGTGGTCTTCGAGTTGCTGCCCGATGCCTTCACGCTGCTGCAGCTTCAAAGGATCGTCGAAGCTCTCAACGGCGTGCGTCTTCACAAGGCGAACTTCCGCCGCCTGGTAGAGCAAGGCGGCCTTGTTGAAGGAACTGGTGAGTACGAGCGCGGCGTCGTTGGCCGCCCTGCCAGGCTCTACCGGTTCCGGCGTGAGGTCCTTCTCGAGCGGCCACGGCCGGGGGTCGGTTTGCCGCCGAAACAGCCCTAGCAGCTGCGCAGGGTCGGTTTGCCGCCAAAACCGCCCTAGCAGCTGCGCAGGGGCCCACGCGCGGGGATCGCCAGCTCGTTGCTCCGCCGACCGGGCGAACTCCTTGCTGCGCCGATCAGGCCGAAGGGCCGCGTTCCCGCCGGGCCACGCGGTACCCGCGTCTCGGGTTCGATCTATAAGACTTATCATGAGTATAAGTATTATGATCTCTACAGCTCCACTCAACCTGGAACGCGCTGCCGACTTCGGCAAAAGCCCCAACCGACGAGGCCGATCTTGACCACAGCAACCCAAAGCTCACTCATCACGCCGCCGGAACGATCGCCCTCGGCGATTCCGCCGATGGAATGGGCCCTTCTGACCCCTCTGATAGAAGAGATTCGCGACCTCAAGGAAAAGCGCAACGCGATCGTCCTGGGACACAACTACATGACACCCGACATCTTCTACGGCGTCTCGGACCTCACCGGCGACTCGCTGCAGCTGGCGCGGCAGGCGGCCGAGACCGACGCGGAGGTGATCGTGCTGGCGGGCGTCCACTTCATGGCGGAGACCGCCAAGATCGCCAACCCCAACAAGATCGTCCTCATCCCCGACCTCGACGCGGGCTGCTCGCTGGCGGAAAGCATTACTGCCGAGGACGTGCGGCGCCTCAAGCGCGCGCATCCCGGAGTTCCGGTGGTGACGTACGTCAACACGTCGTCGGCGGTGAAGGCGGAATCGGACATCTGTTGCACCTCCTCGAACGCGCTCCAGGTTGTCAACTCGCTGAACACCGATCGCGTCATCTTTATCCCCGACAAATACCTCGCCGATTGGGTAGCGTCGCAGACCGACGTCGAGGTCATCACCTGGGAAGGCGCCTGTATGGTGCACGAGCGCTTCACGGGCGAGCAGATGCGTGGCTGGCGAAAACGTTTCTCCGCTAGCGGAAGCGGCAACGGCGGCAGGAGCGGCAACGGTAACGGGACCGGCATCAGCATCGTCGCCCATCCGGAATGCCCGCCGGATGTTTTGGCTGAGGCGGACTTCGTCGGCTCTACCAGCGGCATGATCGCCTGGGTCGACGAGAACCGGCCGCAGCGCGTTGCCTTGATCACCGAATGCTCGATGAGCGACAACGTGGCCATCGAGTTCCCGGAGGTCGAGTTCGTTCGGCCATGCAATCTGTGCCCGCACATGAAGAAGATCACGCTCGAGAAGATCCGTCGTTCGCTTGCCGAGATGAAACACGAGGTCGTCGTCGAAGCGGCGGTCGCCGCCGGAGCACGGCGCGCCGTTGAGCGCATGCTCGCCGTTGGCGCGACCGCATCGTCATGACTCCAGGGACGCGAGCGGAGCAGATTCCTCCCCTCTCGCGGCTGATCTACGAACCCATCGTCCGCGGCGCACTGGCCGAGGATCTGGGACGCGCGGGCGACACCACCACCGACGCGCTCATCGCGACGGACCAACGTGGAACTGCGCGGATCGTGGCTCGCGCCGTTGGCCGCGTGGCGGGCCTGGAAATCGCCTGCGCGGCCTTCTCGCTGGTGGACAGCGATGTCACGATCCGCCTGCACTCGAGCGACGGTGCCGAGGTCCGCGCAGGCGAGCAACTCGCCGAGATCACGGGCCGTGCGCGCTCTCTGCTCACCGCGGAGCGCACCGCACTGAACTTGTTGGCGCATCTGAGCGGCGTGGCAACGGCCACAGCGCAACTTAGCCACGCGATCACCGGCAGCGCGGCGCGCGTTGTTTGCACCCGTAAGACAACGCCGGGGCTACGTGCGCTCGAGAAGTACGCGGTGCGCGCCGGCGGCGGCGCCAACCACCGCAGCGGCCTCGACGATGGGATTCTGATCAAGGAGAACCATCTCGCCGCGCTCGCGAGCCGCACCGGATCCTCACAAGACCCCAGGCGGTTGATCGACGCGCCGGCGGCGACCGTCTCGAGAGACGCGCCGGACTCGATTGCGGCGATGGCGGCAATTGCCAACGCCCTTCGCCGCGCCCGCCGCAACTGCGGCCACATGGCCAAGATCGAGATCGAAGTCGAGACCGTCGAGCAGCTACGCCGCGTGCTCGAGCTCGCCGACGATCGCGAGACGCGTGCCGATGCCGTGCTGCTCGACAACATGGCGCCGGCGATGCTCCGTCGATCCGTTGACCTGGCACGCGAGTCGCGACCAGATCTGATCCTCGAGGCTTCGGGCGGCATCGGCCCACACAACATCGTCGAGATCGCCGCCGCCGGTGTCGACCTGATCTCGACTGGCTGGATCACCCACAGCGCGCCCGTGCTCGACGTGTCGATGGAGCTCGAAACCGGAGACGTCTAGCTACCGTTCTCGCAGCGCGGTCGAACCGGTCGAATCGGATCCGCCCTAACGCCGCCGTAGCACCGCAATCGACAGATCGTCGTGGACGCGTGCCTCACCAACAAAGTCGCGAACAACCTCGAGCATGCGCTCGCCGACGTCGGTTGCCGACAAGCTGCCGATCTGCCTGAGGTGTTCGACCACCTGGTCGTCGCCAAGCATCTCGTCGTCGGCGTTGGTCGCCTCGGAAAGGCCGTCCGAGTAGATCAACACCACGTCGCCGGGCTTCGTTTCGAGCGCTTGCTCCTGGAACTTGGCGTCGGGCATGACGCCCAGTGGCAGCGCCACCGGCGGCAGAGTGGTCACCGCTCCTCCTGAAAGCAACAACGGCGGCGGGTGGCCGGCGTTGAGCACCCGTACCCGACTCTCGTTCGAGCCGAGCGTCACGAAGACCATCGTGGCGAACCGGTTCGACAATCCATCGCGGCAGAAGACGCGATTGGTGCGGCTACCGAGGTCGACGAGTGATTCGGTGTCGTAGGCATAGGCGCGCAGCGTGGACTGCAGCTTCGACATGAGCAGCGCCGCGCCGAGTCCCTTGCCGGCGACATCGCCGAGCGCCAGGCCCAAGCGGCCATCGCGACGCTCGATGTAGTCCAGCAGATCACCGCCGACGTCGTTGGCCGGGCGGCTGTAGAGCCAAATATCCCACCCCGCAAGCTCCGGGTTGGCCGACGGCAGCAGCGCCAACTGCACGGCACGACCGACCTCGAGCTCGTCCCGCGCCAGTAGCTTGTCGCGCAGCTCGAACATGAAGAGAAACAGCAATGCGAGGAACGCGATCGCCAGCATCTCCCAGCGCAGGGTCGCCAGGCCGTAGACAAAGCCGGCGAACGAGCTCAGGACGATCCAGCGGCGCGACGGCGCCAGGCTCATGACCAGCCGCTTGAGCACCCAGATCACCGTAACGAGATGGCGCTCGAGATCGCCCATCTCGGCGAGCTGCTCGCGTTCTTCGTCGTCGAGGAAGAAACCGTACGAGTCCTCGAGGTCGCGCCAGACGTTGCGGCCGAGGTCGGCCTCCTGTAAATCGCGAACGACCCGCGCCGCGATGCTGTCGGGACTCATGGCCGAACCCGCCCATCCCATCGCCGTGCCGCTCGCCTTCTGGGTTTGGATGAGCAGCTCCTCCCAGCGGCGGCGAAGACGGCGGCCACGTGTGCGACGCGTGTTCTTCGACATCTCGATCAGCCGCCCCAGACCTGTTCCCACACCCGCAGCCAGTTGGCGCCGAGCAGCTTGTCGAGATCGGTTTCCGACCAGCCACGCCCGCGCAGGCCGGCGATGAGGTTGGGAAGCCCGGAGATGTCCTCGAAGCCCTTCACCGTGAGCACCGGCGGCGCCACGCTCAGTGCCTCGGGCGGGAAGGTGATGGATTGCTCCGGGTTGAGCACGAAGGTGTCGCCCCAACCCCACACGAAGTCGGGACCGAGCCCGACGTGATCGATCCCCACCAGGTCACGAACATACTCGTACTGATCCATATGGATGTCGAGGGTAGCCTGCGGGCTCACGGGGCCGTGCTCGCGGTAGTTGGAGGCATTGCGCATCTGGAAGTCACTGATCGCGGTGAGGCCCATCACGCCGCCGGTCGCGGCGATGGCCTCGATGACCTCGTCGGAGATAGCACGGATGTTGGCGTTGAGCGCGGCCACATTCGTATGGCTGCAGACCACCGGCACACCCTGCGACATCTCGATGGCGTCGAGGCTCGTCTGCTCGCCGGTGTGACCACCGACGTCGAGCACGATGCCCGTTTCGTGGATCTTCTCCACCAGCATGCGCCCGGTGCGTGTGAGCGGCACATGCGGATCGGTGGCGCCGCCGCCAAAGATGTTGGTGGCCTGGTAGCACACACCGCAGACCCTCAATCCGGTCTCGTAGGCCGCCCGCACCGCCGCAAACGGCGCCACAGTGCCGGTCGCGCTCTTGTCGAACAGTGGATCCAGCCAGTTGGCCGACTGCGCCCCGAAGATCACCGCGATGCGGCCGTCGCGCTTCATCTGGCGGATCTCGCCCACCGTGCGCGCCAGCCCGATGGCGTCGGCGTGGCGGTCGAAGAACTCGAGCCGAGCACCGTAGCTCAGCAGGCCGCCGACGCTGAAGTGAACGCAGTCGACCTCGGCCTGCTGCAGCATGCCAAGGAACTCCTCGTTGAGCACCGAGGTGTCGAGCCCGTCGACGATCAGGCGCGAGCTGCCCTGAGGGGCAACGCCGGCGCCCTCCCCTGCGAGTGCGCCGGCTGGTGCGACGCCAGCCGCCGCGCTGACGGTGCCGGTGGCAACCGCGCCACGCACGAAGTCTCTTCGGTTCATCGCGAGCTCCATTCTGCGGTTGAAGGAGGCCGGTCTCTTGAAAGGCTCTTTCGAGTTAACGGCCGGGCTCTTTCTACCCACCTCCATCGATCTCCAGCTGCATCCACACAAGATGGTGATCCGAGGCCCGCTCGGCACCGGCGGGATCGTCTTGCGAATCTGGCCAGTACACACCGCCACCGATGACCCGCAGGCCGGTGCTCGGCAGCACATAGTCGACTCGGGCGCCGCCGAGGAACGCTGCCGTCGATCGTTCGGCGTACTCCGGCGGCCCCGCCCCGCGGCCGAGGAGCCCACCGCCGCTCGTCGCGAAGCCGCCCGTATCCTGCAGGCGCGGGTGGGAGAGCAGCTGATCAACAGCCGAGATGCCGTCGAAAGCCGGCTCCTCCGCGCCGGGGCGCGCGTTGAGGTCGCCCACAATAATGAACGGCTCATCGGAGTCGTAGCCTCCAAGCCGACCGTTGTCGTCGTACAGGGCCGGGTCGCCGCCCACCCGGTCGAGATACTCGGTCCACAGCTTGATCTCGTCGAAGTTGCGGCGACCGTTGCGGTCCTCATCGCCATCCGCGGCCACCAACGCGATCGAGCCCGCGGTGCCGACCCTCAACCCTTGCCGCCCCCGGGGGCGACCGGTGCGACAGCCGCGACGAGGCGGTTGTACAACCAGGCGAAGATCGCCCCACCGACGACGCCATCCAGCAGCGCCAATACCGCCCCGATGAGGATATCGGGCACGCTGCCGTCAGCGTCGTAGAACGGATACAACGACGAAAAGAGCTCCAGCACCGCGTCGCCATAGCCCAGGGCGATGCCGCTGAGAAGGCTCACGCACAGCACCGTGCCGCTGAAGAACAAGCCGGAGGTGATCGCGAACGCACGAACGTTGAGCCCAGTTGCCGTATCCATGGTCGGGCGAGTGTTGCACGCCGCCGCGCCCGACGAAAACCTCGGGCAACAAAGCTCTGACGAACACTTCGCGGTCGCGATGCGAAGAGACCGGAGACACGAGCCAACCAGCTTCTCACTGTTATGATCCGCGACGTTCGCGCGACCGCATCCTTCCCCGGAACCGATTGCCATGTCCGCTCGTTCGCGCCTCTTCCGCACCGCCACGTGCGTCACGTCGATGGTCGTGGCGACCTGCGGCCCCGGTAGCCCGCCGCCGAGCCCGGTGGAGGTACCCCAGACGTCGAACGGCGTCGTGGTCAACACGCTCGCCGAAGTCGACGGCGGCTCGGGCGGCATGTCCATCGACGCCGACGGCAACATCTACTCCTCCGATTTCGGGTCGAAGCTCGGCAGTGGCGGGACCGCGGGCACACGCGTGTTCCGCATCACCCCCGACGGCGCCACGAGCGTCTTCGCCGATGGCTTCGAGGGCGCCTCGGGTAGCGAGATCGACAACGACGGCAACCTCTATGTGGCCAACTTCAACAACGGCGACGTCGTCAGAGTCACGCCCGAAGCCGAGGCCAGCCGCTTGGTGACGCTGCCCGGCAACAACAACGGTCACCTCGTGTAGCGCGACGGCATGCTCTACGTCGTCGCCCGGGGAGCGCATCAGATCTATGCCGTCACGTTGACAGGCGATGCAACCCTGCTGGTCGGATCGGGCGAACAGGGAGGCCGCGACGGCGACGCGCTCGAGTCAACGCTGAACTATCCTAACGATCTCGGCTTCAGTCCAGACGGCCGCTACCTGTACGTCAACGAGATCGCCGACAACTCCAGCGACGGCATGCTGCTCGCCCCCACCCGCATTCGTCGAATCGAGATGCCGCTCCGCTGAGCTCTTCTGACGAAGCACCTCCTCCTGCGTCCGGCCCCACTACGTGGCATCCCGTGGCGGCGAAGGCGGCTCGTGTGGTCGCCTGGACCCTGACCCTGCTGATGTCCGTGGGCTACCTGCTGTCGGCCCTGCCGAAGCTGACGCGCGCACCCTCAGCCATCGCCATCTTCGAAGCGTTCGGTTACAGCGCGATCTTCAACCTGTTCGTCGGTATCTGGGAAGCAACTGGAGCGTTCCTGCTTCTGTGGCCACGGTCGGCGCGGTGGGCGGCCACTGCTCTCGTCGTGCTGATGGTCGGCGCGATTTATACGCACCTGTCGACAGGTCTCGGCTCGCCGTTTCACGCCAGCCGAGGGATCGTGATCCTCGGCACTATCGTCGGACTGCGCTGGTTCGGCGAAAGGCACGCTGATCGAAACGAACCGGAGACGCGCCCGAGGGCGTAGCGCCGGCCACGGGATCTTGCTGCTTGGTCTCGAGATAGCGAAGGATCTCCGACGAGTCCAGCACAACGTTGTCGCCATCGACCAGCACGGGAGCCAGCGGTTGTCCGCTGACCCGCTCGAGCTCCGACCGATCGTCCACTGGAACTTCGACGGCCGTCGCCTCGAGGCCCTTGTAGGCCAAGGCGATGTCGACGCGCTGGACATTGGTGGAGTACGGAACGCGGTAGAGACGCATGGAAAGCTCCGTTCGAGTTCTGCAAACGAGGTGAGCCGCGGGCCTGCTCCCGCCCCTCCCCCGGGAGACGGGCCTGGGCGAAAAAGACGCTGGCGAGAGGATAGGCCTTGAACCCTGGGTGGAGCGCTCGCGCGTCGACTTCGCTCGAAAACTCAGATGCTAGTCTCGCCCCGGCGCGCGTGAGCGCGCGAATGGAACACGAAAGCCAAGAAAGCCATAGAAACAGCCGGCATCGCCATGACCCTCGGGGTTCGCCAACTCTGTGTTGCAATCGCAGCCGCCCTGACCGCGGTGGCTCCGACGAGCAGGCCGGCACAAGATCCACTATCGCGATCCCTCGCGGCACATGGCGGCCTGACGGCCTTCCAGTCGATCGCCGACTGGACGATCATCGCCGCCCGTCCAGGGGACGAAATCTACGAGGAGCACATGCGCCGCGATGAGCGCAGCGGCGGGCTCCAGACCTTGCTCATCAAGCGACGGTCCGACGGAATCCAGACCTTCCTGCACGACGGCGAGGCCGGCTTCGCGCTCCTCGACGGCAACCTACGGAACGACCCGGGAGCGGCAGCGGAAGCCTACTACCAGGCGCACGGCGAGTACTACCTGCGCGCGCTGCCGTTCAAGTGGGCCGACCCGGGCATGATCTCGAGCAGCGCAGGACAAGAGAAGGTGCGTGGGCGCCAAGCCTACCGCGTGGAGCTACGCGCGGACCGGGGCGTCGGCGTTGCCGCGGACGACGTCTGGACAGCCGTGATCGACACCGCCACGCATCTCTTGATCGAGGCGCGCCTGCTTCACGGGCAGCCGCAACACGAACGTCTCGCCGGCGCGCCCGAGCGCAAGGAGATGACCGAGATCGTCTACCGCTTCAGCGACTATCGCCGGGCGGGCCCGATCCAGCTGCCTTTCCGAATGGAGTACTGGGTGGGCGGCGAGCGGACCGGGTACAACGTCATCCAACACGTGACGATCAACGGCGGCATCGACGCGAGGCTCTTCGACCCGGCGAGCCACGAGCAAGGAAAAGATCACCGTCCGGGAAACCCGGAGCGCTAGTTGTGAGTTCTAGGTAGGTTGTTCACGAACTCACCCCTGAGAGCCGAGCGATCGGCGGTGTCATGCCGATGCCGGCGTGGGGGCGGTGACGATTGTAGTGGTTGAGCCAGGGCCGTAGAGCTCGAGTACGTCGAGCTGAGGTCTGGTAGCAGGTGCCGTAGGCCCACTGCTCCTTGAGTGTGCGGATGAAGCGTTCGGCTTTGCCGTTGGTTCTGGGGGTGTAGGGCCGGGTGTAAATGTGCCGGATCTCGAGTTGATGGCATAGGCGATTGAAGCGCTTCGAGACGTAGCCAGGCCCGTTGTCTGTCATCACTCGGCGCACCGCTACTCCCATCGAAGCGAAGTGCTCGACGGCTCGCTGCAGGAACGCTGTGCAGGTGTGTTGGTCTTCGGCGGGCAGCACTTCGACGTACGCCACCCGAGAGTGATCGTCGATAGCGACGTGGGCGTTCTCCCAGCCGACGCCGTAGGCCCGCTTGGAGCGGTCGCCGTGGATGCGGTGTCCAGGTCGCCGGATACGGGCCAGTTTCTTCGTATCCAGGTGCAGTAGGTCACCGGGGTGCTCGTACTCGTAGCGAACGATCTCGGGCTTGGGCTCGAGCGCATCAAGCTTGGCGAGTCCGAGCCGCTTCAGCCACGCCGAGACGGTCGAGCGCGGCACAGCCAACCTTCGGCTGATCTGCCAGGCCGTCAGTCGCCGCCGACGTAGCTTGTCGATCTGCCTCACAACTCCAGCGCTTGTTGCGTGCGGACAGCACGTCGGCCGGCTTGATCGATCGAGCAGCCCGGCCTCACCTTCTCGCTCGTATCTATCCAGCCACTTGTAAACCGTTCGAGCCGACACGCCGAGCGCCGCCGCCGTTTCCGTCACGGGCTCCGCCCGCTCCCGGACTCGGCGGACCATCTCTCGGCGTATATACGGCATCGTGCGGGCGTTACCATGCAGCTGCATCGGGCGCTCCTTCTGAGGTCGTGGAGTCTTTTGAACAACCCCATTGATCTCAGAAGTGAGCCCCGATGTGAACAACCTACTTAGAAAACACAGCTAGTCGCCCTCGCCCTCGGCCTCGAGCCAGCGATGGCGGTTTTCGATCATCCAGGCATGCGTGTCGAAGCCCTCTCCCGGCGAAGCCAGATCCTCGTAGACGCCGTCGGCACGCAGGGAGCGCGCATTGGCCGTGTCTTCGAGCTGCGTCTCCAGAACATTGCGACGCAATGCACTGATGAGCTCGGGACTGTCGAGGGGGAAGAGCAGCTCGACCCGGTGATCGAAGTTGCCCGGCATCAGATCGGCGCTGCCAATCAGCGCCTTTTCCTTTCCCGGCTCCCCTCCCCCGGCGAAGTAGTAAATGCGTGCGTGCTCGAGAAAGCGCCCGACGATGGAGCGAACCCGGATGTTCTCGCTCAGGCCGGCTACACCAGGGCGCAGGCAGCAGATGCCGCGCACGATCAGGTCGACCTGCACCCCCGCCTGCGACGCGCGGTACAGCGCGGCGATGCAGTCCGAGTCGACCAGTGAGTTCATCTTGAACACGAGGCGCCCGTGGCCCTTCGAACCCGCCTCGCGGTGCGCCTCGATCTCGCGCTCGATGAGCGCCAGGAGGCCGGCGCGCATCCCGCCGGGCGCCATCAGCAAGCGTGTGTAGGTGTTTTCGTCGGCGCGAGCGGCGTAGCCAGTGAGCGCGTTGAACAGCAGCGCGGCCTCAGAGCCCAGGGTGCGATCGGCGGTGAGGTAGCTGATGTCGGTGTAAACCCGGGCGGTCTGCGGGTTGTAGTTGCCCGTACCGAGGTGCAGATAGTGCCGAATCCCGTCGGCCTCGCGGCGCGCGATCAGACAGATCTTGGCGTGGGTCTTGAGGCCCAGAACGCCATACACGACGTGCACCCCCCGCATCCTCGAGAGTGCGCGCCCACTCGATGTTCTTCTGCTCGTCGAAGCGCGCCTTGAGCTCAACAAGCGCTGCAACCTGCTTGCCGTTCTCACGCGCCCGGACGAGGGTTTCGATCACCGGCGAGTCGGTGTCCACGCGATAGAGCGTCTGCTTGATCGCCAACACGTCGGGGTCTTCCGAGGCAGCGCGTATGAGCTCGATGACGGGCGCGAAGCTGTCGTAGGGGTGATACAGGAGGTGGTCGCGCGAGCGGATTGTGGCGAAGATGTCGTCGTCGGGACCGCCCGCGACACTCGTGGCCGGCTTGAACGGCGGGTCCTTGAGGTCGGGACGGTCGAGCTGAACGAGCTGAGCGAGGTCGGCTGCACCGATCGGTTGCCGTAGTGAGTAGACCAGGTAGGGAGCCAACCCTAGATTCTCGGCCAGCAGCTCCCGTACGCTCTCGACCGCCGATTCCGCCAGCTCGAGCCTCACCACGCTGCCGAACTGACGCAGCCGCAGGTTCTCCTGTGTGGCGGTGAGAAGATCGCCGGCCTCGTCGACTTCGATGTCCTGATCGGCGTCTCGCGTCACGCGCAGCGGGTACGACGCATGGACCTCGAGCCCGGGGAAAAGCAGGTCGAGGTTGGCGGCAACGACGTCTTCGATCCAGACGAAATTCGAGCGCCCTGCCGCCACCAGGCCCGGTGACACTGCGTCGGCGGCGTCCTTCTCACTCGGCACCGCCAGCAATCGCGGAAGAAAGCCCGGGATCTCCACCCGCGCGACACGCTCCCCGCCCGCTCCGCCTCCCAGGAGCACGAGCAGATTCAGGCTCAGGTTCGAGATGTGCGGGAAGGGATGTCCTGGATCAAACGCGAGCGGTGTGAGCGTGGGGAAGACCTCGCGGCAGAAGTAGCGGCGCAACAAACGGCGCTGCTTCTTCTCGAGCTCGTCATAGGAGCGCACACGAATGCCGGCCCGGTGCAGCTCGGGGCGGAGCTGGTCATGCCAGCATTCCGAGTGTCGTTCGAGCATGGGCAGCAGGTCGCGACGGATCGCGGCCAGCTGCTCCGACGGAGTCATGGCGTCGGGTGGCGCCGCCACAACGCCCGCCTCGAGCTGCCGCCGCAGCCCCGACACCCGAATCATGAAGAACTCGTCGAGATTGTTGGCGAAGATCGACAAGAACTTCACCCGCTCGAGCAGTGGCCAGGCCGGGTCGCAGGCCTCGTCGAGCACGCGGTTGTTGAACTCGAGCCAGCTCTGTTCCCGGTTGATGTAGAGCCCCGGATCCGTGAGGCTCTCGGCCGCAATCAGGGACGCTTGGCGCAACTCAGCGCTTTCGGAGCTCCGGCCCACGATTCCGAGTCGTTCCACTGGCACCTCGGGTCGGCTAGCGCTCGTTCGGCTGGCTGGTCTCGTAGACCCTGCGCTCTCGACCGGGATAGACATACGCGCTGATCAGGCTCGCGTGACCGTCCGCGTCGACGGCCTGCACACCGAACGTCCAGTCGTCAATGGACACCTTCGGCATCACATGCTCGGTAACGTTGCCGACGTTCCACGAACGCTCCCAGAACGGCGACGTGGTACGCCGCATCCACACGGTGTAGCCAGCCACGTCGGGCTCCGGATTCGCCTCCCAGCGAAGGTGTGCGTCGTAGCGCGACTCCCCGCGCCCGAGCGTCGGTCGGCCGTTGTCGTCGCTGACGCGCGGTGGCGAGGGGGCGTTGGCCAGCGACGCCAGCGCTGCCGCGTTGACCCGCGCCACCGACGCCAGGTAGTCGAAGTCGACGTATTCGAGCAGATCTTCCGCTGTGTGCTGACGCTCGTAGAATTCGTGGCTCTCGGTTATCCGCACGCCGGCGTAGCCCTCTTGAACGAACGGCGTGTGGTCGCCGCCGCGACCAAACCGGTCGTAGCGGAAAATCGTGTCCACGTGGAACGACGGCGAGTAGGTCGCGGCCGTCCTGCGGATGTAGCGCGCCCAGGCCCGCGGCTTGGAGTCCGCCGGACCGACCGAGAACACACGCACGCGGGTCGCGTCGAGCTCGCCATCGCCGCCGAGTGGCGAGCCAACAATGTCGTTGGTGATCATCGCCTCGATGTTGGCGCCCTCTCCTGCCATACGCTGCGCCATCAGCGTCGAGCCCACCAGCCCGAGCTCTTCACCGGCGAAGCCGACAAAGATGATGGTCGCCTCGGTGGGGTAGTCGGCCATGATGCGCGCCAGCTCCATGGCCACCACCGTGCCCGACCCGTCGTCATCGGCTCCGGGCATCGAGTGCTCGTCGATCGGCCGACTGCGGTCACCACCGAACGCCGAGCTGTCGTAGTGGCCACCGACCATCAGCACACGCCCCAGTCCCGCCGGGTCGCTCCCCGGCAGCACCGCGACCACGTTGCGCAGGTCGACGTCCTCGGTCACGCGACGTCCGTCGCCCTTGACGAGGTAGCTGTCAAAAGCGGGCTGCAGCCGCCCACCGTAGCCGCGAAATGTCTCCAGGATGTACTCCCGCGCCGCCCCGATGCCGCGCTCCGGATCGGTTTTCGACGACATCGTGTGGCGGTTTTCGAACCCCACTAGCACGGTCAGCACCTGCCGCATGGAGTCCACGGAAATCTCGTCGAGCACCGCCTGCACGCCAGCAACGTGCGCCGGCGCCAAGGCGGGCCCCGCCTGAGATGTTCCCCCACCGGCCGCGCGCGCCAAGCCAACGTTTGCCGCCGGCGCCGTGGCCGATATCAAGAGTGTGACGATCGCGATCGTGCTCGACCACCAGCGGCGGGTTCTCGCAGCGGCTGGCAGGGGCGAACGGAACACACGATCAGGCATGGCGAAGCTCCTTGGTTTGAGTAGGACGGAGCCAGCATCCCACACCGCGACGCGTTGCAGGCACGGGGCGGTGAGTGTCCGGCACCGTCCCTCTCGCCGAGGATCTCCGCCCTGTGCTCTTTCTTGCGGTCGCGCGTGACTTATCGGCTCGACGTCGATCTATGACGGTGAGGGTCGGCTTCCGCCGCGGCCTGACCTCCCCACCCTACGGCCGCGGCGGGGCCGCTCCCTCACGCCATGCGACCGCCGGCCAACGCGGGGCTCGAAACGGAGTCTGCACCGCGCAAACCGCTGTTCTACACTCACTTGCACAACTCGCCGGGGTGGCGGAATTGGCAGACGCGCCGGATTCAAAATCCGGTTCCCGCAAGGGAGTGAGGGTTCGAGTCCCTCCCTCGGTACTCTCCATGTTCCGGCGAGAACATTGAGTGTTGCCGTCATCCGATGAGATGAAGCTCCTCTTGCGGCGGTGACAAGTACTCGACGCCGTTCTCGGTAGCGATCGCCTGCTCGTGATCCCACCAGAGCAGGTACTGGTTCTCGTATTCGCTCGAAGGCCACGGCATATAGATGAAGTACTCGAGCACGAAGTGGTGGTTCGGCGGGAGGGGTATGTCCCACATCCATTCGGGACCGTTCGAGCCGATCCTGGGGCCGAAGTAATTCTCGAACTTCCTCTCCCGCGCTCCCTTCGCCATGGCGTGCAGGTCGATGTTGAGGTGGGTCCTTCCGGGTTCGAAGGGGTCCGTGTACGCCGAGAAGTCGTTCCTCGGGGTGAACAGGTGCAACTGGACGTCGCGGAGGATGATCCCTTCCTCTTCGAGAACGGCCGTGTAGTTGTCGACGATCTCCCGACCCGTGAGTCCTACCTTGACGTTCTCGGCCAGGATCTCGTCGATCCTTCGATACGTTGCCCAGATCTCCTTGATCTCCGGAGGTGGTTCCGACTCTCCTTCGCGGAGCACATAGGCGTACATTCCCTGGCTCGGGGCGGCAAGGATGTCACCTCCCTCGATCACGACATTCTCGTGCCCCGGAGTGCGTCCCCTCTGTGACACTCCGATGCCTCGACGACGGAAAACGGTCAGCCCGACTTCGCGATTCCTCGTCGTGCCCGGGACGATCTGATCGAACGCCGCCGTGATGCGCTCGACTTCGTCCGCACGCAGCTTCTTTAGAAGCTCGACCTCGCTCGGCACCGGAGTCGCCACATACTCCATGATCAGGGCTTCCGACGAGACGATCCTGTCGGCGTAGCGCTCGCCGAGCTCCTCGGCCAACAGGAGGTAGTCGGTATGGGAGAGGCCATCGCGTGCTCGCGTCGTGGTCGGATAGGGTCCCAGGTCGAGAATGAAGTTCAGCGCGATGCGTTCAGGATCACGTTCCTCGACGAACTCTCTGAGGCCCTCGAATCGGTAGTCGTACTCGGTTTCCGGCCCCCCGGGCGGCTGCTTCACCAGAACCGGGTCCGCGAGGATGTCGTAGGCCCCTGATTCCTCGACCAACCGTGTCTCCCAGGTCACGCGCCACGTTTCTGCCGCATGGGAATCTCCCCATCGACGGCCGAGAACCGCGCGCTCGATCCGCTCGCCGCCGCGGTCGGTGAAGACAAACACGCCGGAAGTACTCCCCAGGTCCTCGGCTCCGAATGGATCCGGGATGCTCTCTCGCATCACGTGAATCCACATGTCGACATCGTTCTTCCTCATGACCTCGGGCAGGACCCTGTCGAATTTCTCGCGACGAATCCGGTGATTCCACTCCCGCAAATCGCCTTCTTCCTGGACGAGTGCGGGACCACCCGCGGGCAGGAGTACCGACGCGACAACGATCGAAAGCGCGACAACTCGAACGGTCATTCGATCCCCTCTCTCAGGCTGCGAGGCTGAAGCGCACCATCTCGGCACCGTGTCGGATCATCCGCGCCCCGATCTCCTGCAACTCGTCGAGGTCACCGACGATCTGGGCGAATACGTTGACAGGTTGTTTGGCATCGACCGTGAGGCCTCGGGAAATAAAGATGCCGTACGCGATATAGATCTCGTCCGGCACGAGCACGGGTTCGTCCTTCACCAAAAAGCTCAAGGCGCCCGGCGGTATGCCGGCAACACGTTGGTTTTCCCGCTCCACGGTCAGGTCGGGCGGGATCGCCACCATCGCCTGGCCCGAGACGATGCTCTGCTGGAAAAGGTACTCGAAGGGCAGCCGGCTCTTGATCGTGGCGCAGGTCTTGGGCGCCTCATCCTCCAGCAGCCTCGCGGTGAAAACGCCCCCTTTTTCGAACTCGAGCTGTATAGATGCCATCTTCCCCTCTCGAATCAAGTCGACGTGAGTCGCCGAGCCTCGGCTGTTGGATCCTACTCAGTCCCTGTCCGCCACACCAGGGGTTCGGCTCTGCGCCCCCCACCCGGCTGAATTATGGAAGTTCGCCACCACGCCGCCCGGCGGAACAATCTCGTCGCACGCCCGCCGCACATCATCGCTCAGCCGCATGTTGCCAACGGGTATCAGATCGTCGAGGTGGCCGAGTGTACGCGGACCGATGATCGGCGCCGTAATGCCCGGCTGATCCTTCACCCAGAGAACCGCGAGCTGGTGCGGCAGGATTCCCGCCTCCTTCGCGAGAGCCACGAACCGGCGGCCCACATCGATCCCGGCTTGGTTGATCCGCTCGGCATAGATCCCGCCTCTGGACGCGGCCCTCGAGCCTTCGGGAAAAGCCGTGGCATTCGTGTAGCGGCCCGCAAGCACACCCTGGGCCATGGGAGACCAGGGCATGAGGCCCAACCCGTGTTCGAGACACAGCGGTACGAGTTCGTTCTCGATGCGCCGGTCGAGCAGGTTGTAGGGAGGTTGTTCACAGCAGTACCGGGCAAAGCCACGTTGCTCGCTGATGGCCAGAGCCTCCATTACCCGCCAGGCGGGGTGCGTCGAGCAGGCGACGTAGCGCACTTTGCCGGAACGAACCAGATCGTCGAGGGCGGCCAGCGTCTCGTCTTGAGGGGTATCGGGATCGAACCGGTGGATGAAATAGAAGTCGATGTAGTCCGTCTGCAACCGATCGAGGGAGTCTTCGCAGGCCCGCATGATGTGCAGCCTCGAATTGCCCCGGTCGTTGGGCCCCGGTCCCGTCGGTGGAAAGACCTTCGTGGTGAGCAGGACTTGCTGGCGCAGGCCACTGCCTTTCAGGACTCGGCCAATGATCCGCTCCGCCTCCCCGTCGGCGTAGCTGTTACCGCTGTCGATCAGGTTGATCCCGGCGTCGACCGCGCGCTCCAGAATCTGCGTCGCCTCGGCCTCGGGGGTCGGGTCGGCGAAATTTGCCGTACCCAGAGCAATCGCGGATACCCTCACGCCGGTTCGGCCGAGCGCTTTGTATTCCATGATCGAATCCTCCAGCAGTCGTTCAGTGTCCTCTCGTTATCTCGCCGGCCCCGATTCACCCAGGCTCAGGATCTCTTCGATCCTTGCGATCCCGCCGACTCGATCGGCCCACTCTTCATACACGCTCCGCGCGGCGGCTCGGAAGGGCTCTCGGTCGGGACTGCTGATCGTCACGCCCGCAGCCCGAAGCCGCTCGAGGGCCGCGTCGGCCTCGGCTCGATACCAGACCCTCTGCTGCAGGATCATGGCACGGGCTGCCCGATCGATCGCCGCACGATCCTGCGCCGAGAGACTGTCGTAGAAGGACCGGCTCATCACCACGTATTCGACCAGTCGGATCCAACCGACTCGCGCCCAGAACGGGGCCGCCTCGTAGAACCGCTTGGCGAAATAGTTTGGGTCTGCCGCTTCCGCACCGTCGATGACCCCCTGTTCCAACGCCGTGTACAGCTCGCCGTACGCCATCGGCAGCGGGCTCGCACCGAATGCCTCGAAGGTAGCCAGGTGCAACCGGTTCTCCATCACGCGAATCTTCAGGCCGCCCAGATCCTCCAGGCGTTCGACTGGGCGCTCGGCGGTCATTATGTGGCGCTCGCCCACGTCGAAATAGCCCAGCAGGTGCAGTCCGCGACGCTCGAACGCCGGCGCGAGGCTCTGCCCTATCGGCGAATCCAGTACCGCATCGAAGTGCTCCGGCCCGTCGAACAGGAATGGCAACTCGAAGAGGTTGGTCTCGGGTACGAAGCTGGCCATCACGCTCGCGATGTTGGCCAGCTCGATGCTGCCCATCTGCAATCCCTCGACCACATCCCGCTGATTGCCCAACTGGTTGTTGGGGTAGACCTGAACGCGAATACGGCCCTCGGTACCTTCGGAGACCAGATCCGCAAATAGCTCGACGGCTCGCACCTGCGGCTCCGACGGATTCTGGGAGAGGGCAGCTTTCAGAATGGTGACTGGCTCTTGCGAGCCGCAACCTGTGATCAGCAGGCAGACCGCCGCGACTGCGACCCAGCGGCTCATTGGGCGACCAGGCGCGGCAGCCACAGCACGGCGTCGGGCCAGTAGGTCACGAGCCCGAGCACCAGGAGCATGGCGATCAAAATCGGCACCACCCGCGCACTCACATCACGCACGCTCTCCTCCGCGATGCCACAGGCGACGAACAACGTGGCCCCGTACGGCGGTGTGATGTATCCGATGGCCAGATTCACCGTGGCCAGAATCCCGAAGTGGAGGGGATCGATGCCGAAATTGATGGCCAGCGGAAACAGGATCGGCACGAAGACGATTACCGCCGAGAAGCTCTCGAGGAACATTCCCAACAGGAGCAACGCCAGGTTGAGAAATATCAAGAACACGACGCGGCTGCTGATGTGGGTCTCCAGGAAAGCCCCCAACGCCTGCGGCACCTGGTGCGCCGCCACCAGCCAGGCAAACAGCATCGCCGTCGCCGCTATGAACAGCACCACGCACGACTTTTCGGCCGCATCGAGCGCGATGGACGGAACATCTCGCCAGCTGATCTCACGGTGGAGAAAGAGTCCGACCACGAGCCCGTATACGACGGCCGCGACGGCGGCCTCGGTGGCGGTGAATACCCCTCCCAGAATCCCGAACACGATCAGCACCGGCAGCCCCAGAGCCGGGAGCGCCTTCACGCCGGCAGCCAAGGTCTTGCGCGTGTCGAAAGGCACCGGCGGATCGAAGTCGGGCCCTTCCGCGAGCGCCTGCCGATAGGCGACCACCATGAGGGCGAGGCCAATCAGTACCCCCGGCACGACACCCGCGAGGAACAACTGGGCGACGGAGGTTCCGGTCACGTAGCCGATCACGATCATCAGAATGCTCGGCGGTATGACCGGGCCGATCGCTCCCCCGGCCGCCTGCAGTGCGGCCGCGAACCGCATGTCGTAGCCCCTGCGCCTCATCGCCGGCAGCATGATCGAGCCCACTGCCGCCGTATCCGCGGTCGACGATCCCGAAATGCCCGCAAACACCATGCTAGCCATCACGGTCACCATCCCGAGGCTTCCGCGCACGAAGCAGAAACAGGCGGCGGCAAACTCCACGATTCGCCGCGACATGCCCCCTTTGTCCATCAATCCTCCGGCCAGCATGAACAGCGGCACCGCCATGATCGGCCACGAGTCGAGTGCGGTGAACATGCGCTGCGGCACCAGCGTGAGCGGAAGACTCGGCTCGGTCACGAGGACACCCAGAGCGCCTACTCCGAGGGCGAACGCCACGGGCATGCCGATGATGATCAGCACGAGCATCGTCAACACCAGGAGAATCACGAGACCTCCCGGCCGCGAGCCCTTTGCAGCGTCGCCAGGATCGATTCCAGCAACATCAGCCCGCCGCCGATGGGGAAGATCAGATACACCAACCCCATGTTCAGCTGCATGGCGGGAGACGTCTGCGCCAGCCCGATCATCAGAAGTCGCACACCCCAGATCACCACCACCGCCGAGTAGATCGCGACCAGGCATCCGCTGATCACCGCCACCGCGCTTCGCACTCTCGGGGGCAAGGCCGGCCCCAGATAGTCGACCGAGAGGTGGCTGCCCTTGCGCAAACAGATGGATGACGCGAGGAGGACGATCCAGACCTGGCAGAAGCGGGCGAGTTCCTCGGTCCAAGTGGGGGGCTGGTTGAACACGTAGCGCGCGACGACCTGTACGGACACGACGATCGTCAACCCGGCGAAGAGGGCGACGATCGTCATCTCGACCGATCGGCGAATCAGCCGCAAGAGCCGGTCAGCTGCGCCCACCGAAGGGATATCGCTCAACGCTTGGGGCCCCCGAGAATCTCGTGGTGACCGAGTGTTCTTCCGACCGTTGTGAAGGCTTCATGCCCCGGAAAGACAGGGTGAGCCTAGTCGGAAGGCCTACCGGGGATCAACAGAGTCGCGCCTGGGCGCAGTACACTCCTGCGGTTTCACCATGGCCGTGGAGTAGACCGTGACTCTCATTCCGAATCCGGCACGCCGTTTCCGTTATCTACCGTTCGCGTTCGCCGCCACCGCCCTGCTGGCGTTCGCTCCCGCGCAGGAAGAGCCGCCCGGCGGGCGTTGGCCGGCGGACGCCGTCAGCATGGGTTCCGTGGTGATCGGCGGCCAAGCGGTCGGCTACACGGCGAGCGCCGGCACGCTGCCGCTGATCGACACAGACGGAGAGACCCTCGCCCGCGTCTTCTACATCGCCTATGTCCGTGACGGTGTCACCGACGTGGCGCAACGACCCGTGCTGTTCTCGTTCAACGGCGGCCCGGGGTCGGCGTCCGTGTGGATGCACACGGGGTTGTTGGGACCGCGGCGAGTGCAGCTCGGCGACGGGGGTGGCGTGCACCGCGATGGTTCGCTCGCCCGCGAGATCCCGCCGGCCGCGATGATCGACAACGAGTACTCGATGCTCGACGTCGCCGATCTGGTGTTCATCGATCCCGTCTCGACCGGGTTCAGCCGAGCGCTGGTCGGCGTCGATGCCAGTCGGTTCCACGGGTTTGCGGAGGATATCGGAGCGGTCGCCGAGTTCATCACTCGCTGGGTGTCGCAGAACGATCGCTGGGACTCGCCCAAGTTCATCATCGGCGAGAGCTATGGGTCGCGCCGGGCGGCGGGCCTTTCGGGCTCCCTTCAGGGACGGCACGGGATGGACCTCAACGGACTCATCCTGGTCTCGGCGGGGTCGATTGGCGATCAGTTCGGCGATTTCGGAATCCTGCGGCACGCAATCAGCCTTCCCCACGCCACCGCGACCGCCTGGTATCACGGGAAACTGCCCGCCGACCTGCAGGCCTTGCCGCTGCGCGAGGCTCTCGCAAAGGCCAAGGCGTTCGCTCTCGGCGAGTACGCGACGGCGCTGCTGCAGGGCAACAAGCTGACCGCGTCTGAGCGAGCCGGCATCGTGGGCCGGGTCGCGCGCTACACCGGACTGTCCGAGGCGTACGTCGACGCGATTCACTTCCGGCTCGACATGGATCGTTACCGCAAGGAACTGCTGCGCGCCGAGGGACGGACGGTGGGCCGACTCGATTCACGCTTCACCGGCAACGACTTCGACTCGGGCGGGGAGACCTACGATTACGACGCGGCGATGGCAGCGATCCGCGGGCCGTTCACGCAGACCTTCAACAGCTACGTTCGGGAAGAACTCGGCTATCGCCCTGACTTCGGTTACGCGGTTTCGGGCGACGTGCGACCGTGGGCCGATCCACCCCCCGGGATGAACCTGCTTCAGACTCTTCGCAATTCGATGGCGCAAAATCCGCACCTGCACGTGATGGTCGCCGATGGCTTCTACGACAAGCTCTACTTCTGGCCCGAGTTCACGTTCTCGCAGTTCGACTTCACCGGCCTGCGCGACCGCGTCACGATCGAGACCTACGAGGCGGGACACATGATGTACATCGACGAGCCATCGCTGGCCAAGATGAAGTCCGACATGAAGGCCTTCGTGGGGCGAGCTCTGGCGCGCTGACTCAGCGGACGTCCCTGCTGATCAGCAGACGCGCCGGATTCAAAAGACTCTGCCCGCCCTTTTTCGGGCCTCGCGAGCAACCCCCCTGAACGCCTGTATTTACACGCGGAACCGCTGTCGCGTGGCCATCTAGGCGTTTCTCTCCGCGCCTCTGCTGGAGAGCCTCAAAGAGCCCAAATGGATGGGCGTCTCCTACCCATTTTCCTTCCCAAGCGGAGGGGCGCGAGGACAGCCAGGCGCGTGGTTCCAGACAAGCGTGTGCGGCGGGTGGCGTTTAGACCGCCGCGCGGTTTCGCTCGGCGACGCTAGGTGTAGCGGGGACAGGGTTCGAACCTGCGACCTTCGGGTTATGAGTCTGTTTGGGGCGTTTGCGGCTCATTCCTTCTCGTTCGAGATAAGTCGATAACCTTCGTGTTGTCAGCAGGTTACAGGTTACCTGTCTTCCATCTGATTCCCGCTGATTCTTGCCGCTTCGGCTCCGTCCGTGGCATTTCGCGGCATGACCAGGGCCACTCAGGCACCTCCTTCGAGGACATCGAACCGGCGACGCTTCGTCGCGCGGATCGCCTCTTGCAAGCGTCCCATTGCGCGGTCGCTGGTCTCTTCGAAGCAGTGCCCGTAGACATCGAGCGTGAAGGAGGCACTTGCGTGGCCGAGCTGGCGGCTCACGTACTTAATGCTCTCGCCATTGTCGATCAGCAGCGACGCGAAGGTGTGCCGCAGCGAGTGCAGGCCGATCGAGTTCCGTAGGCCGGCACGCTCCCGCAGCTTCGCCCAGACGCGGGTGTTCCAGTTGTCGGGGTCGACCGGGGTGCCCTTCGGTGTGCGGAACACGTAATCGTTGGAGCCGGCGCTGTCCGTGTCGCGTAGATGCTCAAGAGCGGCGAGCACGTCTCGTGGTGCGTCGACGGTGCGGGCGCTGCCGCTTGTCTTGGGCGTGGACACCTCGCCCGCCGACAGTGCGCGGCGCACGTGGACCCGGCCACCGTTGCCGTTGTTGCCAGCTTCGATGTCACGGTGTTTGAGCGCGAGTAATTCACCGCGGCGCAGCCCACAGTACAGCGCCAGGTGAACCGCGGCCGATTCCTCGGGCGTTGCGCACGCCTCGAGCAGCGCGGCCATTTCTTCGTGCTGCAGGAAGTCACGACGGGACGCGCGACGGTCGGCGCGGTCGACCTGCATCCGCTTGATACCGAGCATCGGATCGTGCTTGAGGAAGCCCTGTGCTGGCTCCCGCGCCCACGTCAGGACTTGCCGGAGCAGACCGAGCAGATTGTTGAGCGTCTTCTTGCTCATCTCACCTTCACCGACCTTCGCGGCCAGTTCCTTCCGCCACGCGGCGACCGCGGCCGGCGTGAGCCTGTCGGAAGGGCAGTCGCCAAACGCGTCAATGAAGTGCTTCTCGACGATGTTGCGATAGGTCCGGGCCGTGCTCGGCTTCATGCGGTCGCCAGTGGCAAGGCGGACGTCGAGCTCGTCGGAGAGCCATGTCTTGAAGACCTTCTTCATCGGCGCCGGCTGAACCTCGCGGAAGGTTCCGTCTCGGAGCTGGCCGCACGTCTTGTCGAGGAAAGCCTCAGCGTCTTTCTTCCGCCTGAACGTCTTCGTCCGGTGGTCGCCTTCAGGGGTTCGATATCGGCAGTCATAGCGCTTGGTGCCGTCTCGCAGGATGCGCGTGCGGATGATTCCTCTCATTTCGTGTCTCCCTTCTTTTCGAGAACGGGCTGAAGTTCGTTCAATAGGTCGCGGGTCATGTGGCCGCGAATGGCCTGCAATCGCCCGGGCGACGCATCGCCGCTGACTTGCTTCTCGGCTCGAGCGTCGCGCTCGTCAGTCAGCGTCTTCCCCCACAGAGTCAACGCGGCGGCCAAGACATCGTCTGCAGTCACGCCGAGCTTCTTCGCGGCCTTCTGCTCAGCATCTCGGGGGCCTAGGAGGCCGATGCCTAGGCCGTCGTTGCTCGGAGAACGGCCTCGAGATCGTCTAGCGCGTGCTTCCAATGAGGCCTTGATCGTTTCCGGCACGGAGGAAATCGACTCCCCAAGAGTCCGGAAGGTGACCAGCGCGTCCTTCTGGTACCTTTCGCCCCCCGGCCGGATGTCCCCCCAGCAGAGCACGGAGGTGCTCGGTGTAAATCCAGCAACCCGGCGACAGCTGAACCTCGCCGCACGTGCGCAAGTCGAGCACGAAAGCCGAAGCATTCGAGTCGTCGCCATCGCCCGTCGATTCCGTGTCGGGCTCGGGCGCATCTAGGCAAGAAACTGGCAAGTCGGTTCCACGAGTCGGCCGAACCGGCTAGTTGGGCGAGGAAGGGCAGGGCGACGAACTCGACTGAGACTGACTTCACGCCGGCCCGTCTCGATCGCAGCGACGGTTGCCTGAGTCCATTCGAACCCAAGCGAGCATGCCCAGTGGGCAACTTCATCCTGAGTGAGACCAGCGTCCATCCGCCACGTGTGCAGGTTCTCACCAACAACAGCCGAGATGTTTTTTGCCGTGCTCATTGCCACACGGTAACTGTCCCGTCTCCGAATATCGTAGAATTTCTTCAAGAAAGTATTGACGGCGCAATTGCCGTGTGCCTAGACTTCGACCATGTGCTCACAAATTATTGAGGAGGTGGAGAGCGACCATGACGAAGCTACGGGCGTGGCGGCACAAGAACCGGCTGACGCTCGAGGACGTGTCCGACCTCACCGGGGTATCGATCCCGATGCTGTCCCGTGTAGAGCGTGGTCTAGCGTGAGCTGACACCGCTGCGCTCGGAGCCGGCTATGAGCACGTCGATTGGGCGTTAGGGTCCGTGACCTGTTCCCCGTGCCCTCCGAGAAACTCGGCCATGACGCGGCCTGAGCCTCTTCTCGACGTTGCGGCAGCGAGCGAGATACTCGGCGTGCCCCGAAGCTGGGTGTATGCCGCCGTGGAACAGGATCCACCACGCCTCCCGTATTACCGGGTGGGGAGATACATCAAATTCCGGGCCAGCGAGCTCGAAATGTGGATACGAGCCCGAGGACGGGGGAACGGCCATGGACGCGCATGACGCCTCGCCACCGCGGCGCCCCCATCGAAGTAGCGGAGCGCGCTTGACGAACCGGAGGTGCCAGGCATGCGGCGCGGTGAACGTCACGGAGGGCCCCGAGTCCGGACCGTTGTTCGCCCTGCTGCGGTGCCACGCGTGCGGGCGGGCCACCTGGGCCCAGCCTGCGTGGCCACCGCGGTGGTGGGACCCGTCGGGTGAGGGAACGTGAGCGTCCGGAACGTGAGCGTCGAGGTCGACGTCGCCAGTGTCGCCGAGGTTTTCGGCGAGCTCACCGACGAGCAACGGTGGGTCTGCTGGCGGGCGGAAGATCGCGGAGGCAGGCCGATCAAGGTCCCCTACCAGCCGGACGGGCGCCGGGCGTCTTCGACCGATCCCACGACGTGGTCGACCCTCCACGACGCGGTCCAGGCACATGTCCGCGAAGGCTACTCCGGTATCGGCATCGTGCTCGGGCGCGGGCTCGGAGGGGTTGATCTCGACGCGTGCCGCAACCCGGAGACGGGTGAGATCGCTGGGTGGGCGCGGGGGGCCATTGAGGAGTTTCACAGCTACACCGAGATTAGCCCCAGCGGTACGGGGGTCAAGATCCTCGCGCGGGGTGCACCTGCCGCGTTGCCGGCCTCGGTGCTGCCGATGTCGGGCGAACCGATCAACGGCAAGCGTCCGGCACTCGAAGCGTACGTCTCGGGTCGCTACTTCGCGCTCACGGGCGAGGCCGTCAACGGCGGGGGCATCGCGGACGCCGGCGAGGCCTGGGGCCGCCTGAGCGCCAAGCTGGCAGAGCACGCCATGCGCAACGGCGGGGGCGCCCGCCGGGAGCGCAAACCCACCGGCTCAACAGAAATCCCCGAGGAGCTGTGGCCCGCCCTGGAGGACGAGACCACCGCAGCCGGCCGGCTCTGGCGAGGTGAAAAGGACGGAGGGGACAAGTCCGGATCCGGGCTGGATGCGAGCCTCGCAGCAACGCTCGGCGCGATGGGGTTCCCCGACAAGGCCATCGAGGCCGCGCTGAGGAGCTACCGGCACGGGCAGGTTTCGGCGACCCAGGACGACCGGCAGGTGGCGCGCCTGCTGGGGATCGCCGCCCGGAGACGTAGAGAGCGGTCCGAGGATCACGGCCTCACACATGACAGCCTGGCCCTGAAGCTCGGCGAGGGCTGGCCCGACGCGCGGTACGTTGCGAAGTGGGGGCGGTGGCTGTTCTGGGATGAGGCTCGCTGGGCGACGGACGAGACCCGGCTGCACATGACGCGCTGCCGTGGCTTCTTGCGACACAAGGCCGAGGAGGTGGCGGAGTGGGCCGAGCGCAAGGCCGAGGGCCTCGACGCGAAGGCGGCCGAGGACCTCCGAAAGTGGGCGCAGCGCGAAGGCGACAAGCTCCGGAGCGCCTACACCGTCGTCCAGGTGATCGGCCTCGCTCGCTCCAACGAGACCCAGGCCGCCAACGTCGGCCAGTGGGACCGCGACCCGATGCTGCTCGGCACGCCGGGCGGCACCGTCGACCTGCGTACTGGCGAGCTGCGAGACCCACGACCACACGACTACATCATGAAGGCGACCGCCGTCGAGCCCGCGCCACCCGGTACGCCGACGCCCATATGGGACACGTTCCTCCGCCGCATCATGGCGGAGGACAAGAACAACGACAAGGACCTGAGCGGGTACTTGCGGCGGTTCGCCGGTTATGCGCTCACCGGCAGCATCGAGGAGCATGCTTTCGTCTTCGGCTACGGGACCGGCGCCAATGGCAAGGGCGTGTTCACCGGGACAGTACAAGGCGTCCTCGGCGACTACGCCAACACTGTGCCGACCGAGATGCTGATGGTGACGCGAAACGAGCGCCACCCGACTGAGCTGGCGCGGCTTGGGGGTGTGCGCCTTGCGATCGGTTCCGAGACAGAGGTCGGCAGGACCTGGGCCCAGGGGCGTATCAAGTCGCTCACCGGCGGCGACCGGATCGCGGCGCGGTTCATGCGGCAGGACTTCTTCGAGTTTGACCCGACTTTCAAACTGTTCATCGTCGGCAACCGCAAGCCGTCCCTGCGCGGAGTGGACGAGGGCATCCGACGCCGGCTTCACCTTGTGCCGTTCATTGTCAAGATCCCGGCCGCCGAGCAGGACCCGAAGCTGCCCGAGAAGCTCCGCGCCGAGTGGCCGGGCATCCTGCGCTGGGCAATCGACGGCTGCCTCGAATGGCAGGAACGGGGGCTTGATCCACCGGGGGCTGTTTTGGCGGCGACCGACGAGTATCTCGCCGGCGAGGACGCTGTGGGCCGTTGGCTGGAGGAGCGCGTCACGGAGAATCCCCAGCGCTGGGCATCGTCCGCAGATCTCTACGAGAGCTGGCGACAGTGGGCCGAGACCGGCGGCGAGTTCGTGATTTCTAAGAAACGCCTCAGCCAGGAGCTACAGGATCGCGGCTTCGAGCCCCTCACGCGCTCCAACCAGCGCGGATATCGCGGGCTGATGCCAGAGCCCGGGGGAGGGCCAGGATCATGAGCGTACGCGTCGTACGGGTGCGCCGATTTTGGGCGTACGCCCGGGAATACGCATCGTACGGGTGCTCCCTTTTTGGACGTATAGCTATCCGAATAACGCGCGCGCGTTACGTCCTATATAGGCGGACGTGTACGACGCGTATGGGCCGGGTCGGTGCTCACACGGGCGTTACTGCCGATCTCTCCACACGGCGGCGCCGGGCTCCGGCCTACGTCCGGACCTCTTTGTTGGCACCCATACCCGCGGCCGTTCCCGCCCCTCCTTCCTCGCATTCTTCCGCGTACGGCTCGACCTGCGCGCCGGGCTCGTCGAGCATCTGCGAGCCGCGGCATTCCGTGGCATGGACGCTTGAAAGCCGTTGAATGATAGGGACTTACAGGAGCAAGTCAGGGTGACAGCCCGAAGGTCAGATAAGGCATCTGCGGCGCGAGTGCCACCGTTCAGCACCCTTGGTTCGCTCACGGCCCGTTCCCGGAGGGCGCCATGAGCGGGGACCGCTCCCACAACAAGGGCAAGCGCGGCGACGTGGAGTTCGCAGCCATCCTCACCGCCGAAGGCTTCGACGCACGCCGCGGCCAGCAGCACCGGGGCGGCCCGGACAGCCCCGACGTCATCGTGCCCTCCCTGCCATCGATCCATTTCGAAGCAAAGCGAACCGAACGGCTGTCCCTGTACGACGCCGTCGCCCAGGCGCGACGCGACGCTGGCGACAAGCTGCCGATCGTGGCGCATCGGCGCAACGCGTCTGAGTGGGTGGCGATCCTGACGCTCACCGATTTGCTGGCGATCATCCACGAGAGCAGCTACGTCGAGACGACGTGCCGCGATGTGCCGGGTGAATCGCCCACTACATGCGCCGGCATCCCTGACCATGACCTACAGGCGGTAGAGGTGGCCCCATGAGCGACGATATCGCCGCCGACATGCTCGAGCAGGAAGCTGCCGCCGCCGCGCATCGAGACTGGCGGCGATCGCTCGACGACGATTGTGCGAGCCGCGCCGGTGCCGTCTGCCGCTGTGGCGCCGGCGCAAGCACGAAGCACCCTGATCGTTGCGCTGCTGGCCACGTCCTCACCGGCAATGACCTAGCTCTCGTCGTTGGCCACAGAAGCGCCGCCTTTTGGCGCGAGCACGCCGAAGCCCAGCGTGAGATCCGAGACGCGATCATCGCCGACGCCGGTTACGAGCTCTACGACGCTCCGCGGGCCCTGGAGCTCGCCGCCGACGGCGCTGCGCAGGCCGCGTTGGTTCGAGACAGTGCCTTCACGCGGATGGTTCAGCAGGGCGGACCGCTGACCGTCAAGGGCAAGACAAGGCACGCGTTCACGATCTGGTGTGCTGCGCTTGATCGAACAGAAAGACACCTGCGGCTCGTCGGGCTCCGACGGGAGCCGCGGCCGGCGCAGACACTGGCGGAGGTGATGGACGATGAGTAGCCGCTCGATCCTGACGCTGATGTCGAAGGTGCTCGGCAACCAGTTCGCCGGCGAGACGTGGGACGGCTGGCGTGTGCTGTTGAAAGCCATGTTCGCTCTGCCCCTCACCGACGCCGAGCTCGAGGCATTCGAGGAGCTCACGGGCAGGTCGACGGCGCCGACCGTTCCGGCCCGCGAGGTGTGGGCGATCGCCGGTCGGCGCGGTGGCAAGAGCATCATCGCGGCGCTGGTGGCCGTGTACCTGACTACGTGCCGGACGTACAAGCTCGCTCGAGGTGAGGTAGGCACCTTCATGGTGATCGCCGCCGACCGCCGACAGGCGCGCGTCGTGCGCCGCTACATTAGTGGCCTGTTGCACAGCACGCCGGTGCTCGAGCAGCTCATCGCACACGAGACGAAGACGGAGATCCAACTCACCAACGGCCTGTCGATCGAGATCCATTCGGCAAGTTTCAGAAGCGTGCGCGGCTATACGGTCGTCGGCGCCATCCTCGACGAGATCGCGTTTTGGCCGACGGACGACGCAGCGAATCCGGACCGCGAGATCCTCGCCGCCCTGCGTCCCGCGATGGCCACCGTGCCGGGGGCGATGTTGCTATGCGTGTCGAGCCCCTACGCCCGCAAAGGCGAGCTCTACCGGGCACACCGTCATCACTACGGAGTCGACGGTGACGTGCTGGTGGTACAGGCCGAGACACGTCTGCTGAATCCAGCCGTCCCCCAGGAGATCATCGACCGGGCCTATGAGGTGGATCCGGTTGCCGCCGCGGCCGAGTACGGGGCCCAGTTCCGCACTGACGTCTCTGGGTTCATTTCCCGCGAGGTCGTCGATGGCTGCACTGTTGTCGATCGTCACGAGTTGCCACCCGTGCCCGGCGTGTCATACAGCGGCTTCGTTGACTTTGCGGGTGGCTCCGGGCAGGACTCCGCTACGTTGGCGATCGCGCACCTCGAGTTCCGCGAAGAGCGCAGCATGGGCGTCCTGGACCTGGTGCGAGAGGTCCGGCCGCCGTTCTCTCCGGAGCAGGTGTGTCGCGACTTCGCCGGCGATCTGAAGCGCTACCGGGTCACCCGCGCGACGGCCGATCGCTACGCTGCCGACTTCGCGACAGAGGCGATGAGACGGCAGGGGATCGACCTCAAGGCGGCAGACAAGGCGAAGTCCGATCTGTACCGTGAGTTCTTGCCCGCGCTCAACAGTGGCGGCATCGAGCTGCTAGATCTGCCGCGACTAGCAGCCCAGCTCGGTGGCCTCGAGAGGCGTGTGGCCCGTGGTGGCCGCGACAGCATTAGATCATGCTCCCGGCGGCCACGATGACGTCGCCAACGCTGTCGCCGGTGCGCTGGTTGCGATAGCGGAAGGGAAGCGCCGGCGCTGGGGCATCGTCCTGAGCGCAAGAGAGACCGCCGCGACGGGTTGCGCCGATACGAGCTCGCTCGCCGAGCGCGCACGACAACTCGGCGTCAGTGGCAGTTGGGATGAAATGTTCCGCGCCGTGGCACGTGCCCACGGGGGCGAGCAACAGCAGGCCGGAAGCTCGGCAGAAGAAGAATTCATCCCCGGCGGACCGCAGCGCATCGGGATGCTCTGAAATGACGAAGGCGCATGCAACGCTGTCGGCCAGCATAGGCTCACCGGCGAAGAAGTCGCCGCACGTGTTGAAAGCGGCGTTGAAGGGCATTCTGTCGCGACCCACGCGCTGGCACCTGCGCCGAGTCGGCAAGTTCCCGGAGCCGATCAAGGCGACTGCCGAGCGCTCCCTGCACTGGGCCACAGACATCAACGCCTGGATGGATGACCCGCGGGAGTGGGGCGCGGAAACACGGGCGGGGGACTTCGTGAGTCGCCCTCGTCGCGGCGGATGGCAGGTCACCAGCACGTGACCGTCGCTGGAGCGAGGGACGATCTCCTCTTGGCTAACGAGATCAACGACACGAGAGGGCAAGCATGAACGACACAGGAGGCGCGGTCCCTGGCTCCATCCATTCGCTGATTCCCGACCCGGAGGTTGTGCTCGCGCTTGAGCCCGAGGAGCTTGCCGGCTTACTGGTGGAACGGCTCAACCGTCTCCCTGCCTCCGAACAGAGAAACTTAAACCGGTTCAACTTCGGTCTCGAACACACAGTGCAAGAGTATCCGCAGGACTCGCGGGAAGAGGTGATCCTGGCCCTCATGGAGGCGTGGGTCTGGCTTGAGCGTGAGTGACCTGCCCCATGTGTTTGGGCCACTTGTTAACTCATTGAATCGGTGCTGACAAGAGGTTGTTGGAGCCGGCGGAGCGGAGCGCAGCCGGCTGCAACAACATCGCTTCGGGTGCGGGTGGCCGATAGCCCAGCGCGCTATGGGGCCGCACGCGGTTGTACTGCTTGCGCCATCTCTCGATCAGAACCTCTGCCTCCTTAAGTGTGTAGAAGATCTCCCCGTTCAGGAGCTCGTCCCTGAGCTTGCCGTTGAAGCTCTCCACGTAGCCGTTCTCCCAGGGCGAGCCGGGCTCGATGAACAACGTCTTGACCCCGATCCGCCCAAGCCACTCCCGCACCACCTGGGCCGTGAACTCCGGCCCGTTGTCCGAGCGGATGTGATCCGGAACACCCCGGCTCACGAACAGCTCAGCGAGCCGCTCCAGCACGTTCTCGGAGTTCAGCCTCCTTGCCACATCGATCGCCAGGCACTCCCGTGTGTACTCGTCGACGATCGTCAGCAGACGAAGCGCTTTCCCGTCGTGCGTTCTCTCGTGCACGAAGTCGTACGCCCACACGTGATCTTTCCTTTCCGGCCGCAGCCGCACGCAGGACCCGTCGTTGAGCCACAAACGTCCTCGCTTCGGCTGCTTGCGCGGCACTTTCAGCCCTTCACGTCGCCATAACCGCTCGATCCTCTTGTGATTGACGCGCCAGCCTTCACCCTGAAGCAGCGCCGTGATCCGACGGTACCCATAGCGCCCATACTGGGTCGCTAACTGACTCATTCGCTCAACGAGCGCCGTTTCGTCCTGAGGCACCTTGGCTCGATACTGCTGCGTCGAGCGCCTCTGGCCGAGAACTCTGCAGGCCCGCCTCTCGGAGACCCCCAGCGACTGCTGTGCGTTCCGCACTGCCCGGCGTCGCCGCGCCGGGCTCAGAAGTTTCCCGACGAAGCTTCCTTCAAGATGGAGTTGTCCAGCATGGTCTCTGCCAGCAACTTCTTCAGCCGGGCGTTCTCGCGCTCGAGCTCCTTGAGCCGCCGCGCCTGATCCACTCTCAGTCCACCGTACTCCTTCCGCCACCGGTAGTACGTGTTCTCGCTGATGCCCAGCGCCCGGCACACCTCCGGTGTCTTGGCTCCCTTCGCCAACTGCACCTCTGCCTCCCGGAGCTTGCCGATGATCTGCTCGACCGTGTAGCGCTTCCGTGCCATTTATCCCCCTTCTCGAACCCGTCTGAGAGCCTCAAATCCTAACTCTCAAACTGGCCCGACTATTGGGGGGGGCAGGTCAATCAATTCCGAGGTGGCCCCGAGCTGCCGTGCGGTTGGTAACCGGTTACAAGGGTTCGCACCCGACGAACGCTGATCGTGTGTTCGGCGAGCTTGCTCTTGGAATCGCTGAACGATTGTCGGTATGCTCCGCGATCTCGTGACCGAGGAGGGCGACGAAGCCTGGCCAAGAAGAACAAGAACCCAGGCGCCAACCTCGGCTTCGAGGCCAAGCTCTGGCAAGCTGCCGACCTGCTGGGCAGCAACACGGACGGTGAGCAGGTCGGCGTGAGCCAGCCGGAGGCTGCGATCACCGAGTGGCAACGCCGTGGCGAGGGATGGGGCGGATGAAGAGTGACGATCTCAAGCCGGACCTGATTGTTCGAGGGTCGGTCCTTCCCGAGCCGGTCAAGATCATCAAGACGGTCCCACTGGGGGACTCTGTCAAGCTGATCGGCGAGGGAATGCGCACGGGGCAGGTCCACCAGCCGGTCCTCTCCTCCGCCCAGGTCGCCGAGCTAGAGCCCACGCCTGAGACTCCTCTTTTCGACGGCGACGCGGCCAGGTTCCGGCTCGGTATCGAGGCGATGCGCCTCGGCATTGCCTACGAGTACGACCCATACTTCAGCCTCTCAATCGCCCGTGTTGATCCTCTGCCCCACCAGTTGGAGGCCGTCTACGACTACTTCCTGAAGATCCCTCGCATCCGGTTCCTCTTGGCCGATGACCCCGGCGCGGGCAAGACCATCATGGCCGGGCTTCTGATCAAGGAACTGAAGGTCCGGGGCCTCATCCAACGCGTCCTGATCGTCACGCCCGCCAACCTCTGCTTCCAGTGGCAGCGGGAGCTGAAGGACAAGTTTCGGGAGAGCTTCCAGATCGTCCGCAGCCACCTCCTCCGGTCCAACTACGGCGTCAACCCGTGGCAGGAGATCAACCAGTGCATTACCTCGGTCTCCTGGGTTTCGCGTATTGAGGACGCCCACGAGAGCCTCATGCGGAGCCGCTGGGACCTCGTCATCGTGGACGAGGCCCACAAGATGAGCGCCTACGGGGAGGAGAAGAAGACCCTCGCCTACCAGCTCGGGGAGGCTCTCTCCGAGCGGACCGACCACTACCTCTTGATGACGGCGACGCCCCACAAGGGCGACCCGGTGAACTTCGGCTTCTTCCTCCGCCTCCTGGACCCAGATGTCTACGGCGACGTGAAGAGCCTTGAGAAGGCCATGGAGGAGCGGGAGGCCCCCTTCTACCTCCGCCGCGTCAAGGAGGCTCTAGTGACCTTCCCCGATCCGGACACGGGGCAGGCGAAGAGTCTCTTCACCAAGCGTATCGTCCGGACCATCGCCTTCCAGATCGACGACGAGGAACTCGACTTCTACGACCGCCTCACCCGCTACGTCGAAGACCAGTCGATCAAGGCGGTCCAGGATAGTTCCGCCCGTGGCCGCGCCCTCGGTTTCACGATGGCGATGCTCCAGCGCCGCTTCGCTTCAAGCATCTACGCGGTGCGCCGCACGCTGGAGCGGATGAAAGCCCGGCGCGAGAAAATCCTGGAAGACCCAGAGGGCTACCGCCAAGAGCAGATCCTCAAGCGAATCCCCGACGATTTCGAGGATCTCCCTGAGGATGCCCAGACGCAGATTCTGGAGGACCTGGAGGGAGTCGTTGCATCGATCAACCCCGAGGACCTCAGGGAAGAGATCCTGGATCTGGGCAAACTGGCGAAGCAGGCTGTCCAGCTCGAAGAGCGGGAGGTCGAGACCAAGCTCCAGAAGCTCAGAGATGTCATCACCGAGAAGGGGATCTTCTCTGATCCCAAGATGAAGCTCTTGGTCTTCACAGAGCACAAGGACACCCTCGACTACCTAGCCGCCGATGGCCGCGACGGACGACCCCTCGGGAAGCTCCGGGAGTGGGGCCTCAACATTACGCAGATCCACGGCGGCATGAAGATCGGCGACCGGGACACCCCTGGATCCCGGATCTACGCCGAGCGGGAGTTCAAGGAAGACTGCCAGGTCCTCGTCGCAACGGAGGCGGCGGGCGAGGGGATCAACCTCCAGTTCTGCTGGTACATGATCAACTACGACATTCCCTGGAATCCGAACCGCCTAGAACAACGGATGGGCCGCATTCACCGATACGGCCAGGAGAAGGACTGCCTGATCATCAACTTCGTCAGCAGCAACACCCGCGAGGGACGGGTTCTGGAGAAGCTCTTCGAGCGCATCGAGAAGATCGAGGAGGACCTCGACCCGGACCGCACGGGTAAGGTGTTCAACGTGCTCGGCGATGTGTTCCCGGCGACGCACCTGGAGCGAATGCTGCGGGAGATGTACGCCCGCAACCTGACCGAGCAGGCGATCATGGACCGTATCGTCACCGATGTGGACACTGCGCGTCTCCAGCAGATCACCGAGTCCGCCCTCGAAGGGCTGGCGAAGCGCGAGCTGAATCTCTCGGCGATCGTCGGGAAGTCCGAAGAGGCCAAAGAGCGCCGTTTGGTTCCCGAGGTCATCGAGGAGTTCTTCGTCCAAGCTGCGCCGTCTGCCGGCCTCACGCCCAAACCGGAAAGAGGCCAGGAGCACATTTACCGAGTGGGCCGCCTCCCGCGAGCCCTCGCGCCCTATGGCGAACGGCTGGAGTCCAAATTCGGGAAGCTCGGCCGAGATTACAAGCGGGTCGTCTTCGACAAGGAGCTCCTCCCGGGCGACCCAACCTTGGAGTGGGTCACCCCCGGCCATCCGCTGTTCGAGAGCATCCGCTCCTTCACACAGGACAGAGTCCAGGGCGACTTGGAGCGAGGAGCCGTCTTCTACGACCTGAACCGAGCGGAGCCCGTGAAACTCGACGTCTTCTCGGCAGAAGTCCGCGACGGGCTCGGCCAGATCCTCCACAAGCGGCTCTTCGTCACCCAGGCGGCGATGGACGGCGAGATCTCCGTCCGCCAGCCCACGATCTTCCTGGATCTCTCGGTATCGCCCAAGGGAACAGTGGCTCCTGATCTCACAGGGCTGCCGGGCAGGGATGAGCTAGAAGCAAGCCTTTACGACCAGGCGCTACAGCGTCTGTTGGACGAGGCCGTCGCCCTGAGGGCGAAGGAGATCCAGACCATCACCGAACACCTGGAGATCAGCCTCAACGCGATCATCGACCGGGAGCAGGTGAAGTTCGGCGAGCTGATCCAGCGGAAGCAGGCCGGATCGGACGAACCGGGGCTCGACGGTCGCTTGAAGATTCAGGAGGATCGGCTCGACGAACTCAACAACCGCCTGGAGCGCAGAAGGGTCGACCTGGAGAAAGAGCGGCAGTGCACGGTGACGAACATCCAGCACCTCGGGAGCGCGTGGGTCCTGCCACACCCGGCCCGCGAGGACCCGGAGACGAGGGGGATGGTTTCAGATCCGGAGATTGAGAGGATCGCCGTCGAGGCCGTGACCAAGTACGAAGAGGCTCGTGGATGGAGTGTCGAAAGCGTAGAGAAGGAGAACCGGGGCTTCGACCTCATCTCGCGCAAGCCGCACCCCGAGGACCCGGAGACGGCTATTGGCGTGCGATTCATTGAAGTGAAGGGGCGCTCGCATGTTGGCGAAGTTGCTCTGACGACCAACGAGTACCGGACCGCCGAGCGGCTCAAAGAGGACTATTGGCTCTACGTGGTTTTCAACTGCGCCTCACAGCCCGAGGTCCATCTGGTCCAGGACCCAGCACGCCTCGGGTGGAAGCCGATAGTGAAGGTGGAGCACTACCACGTTGGAGCGACCGAGATCCTGAAGGCGCAGACATCCGATGGATAGGTACTGCAAGCGGCTGATTGAGGTCGATCTTCCAATCGCTCGGATTTCGGCTAGCGCAAGTGCTGAGAAGGCGTCGAGGGCGGGTCATATACCTCGGCTGCACATCTACCCGGCGGCCAGACCCACCGGGGCCTGCCGAGCGGTCTTGTGTGCGGCGCTTTGGCCCGATCCCTGCGATCTCCCAACGGCAGGTCAGTCCTCCGGCACGGATCGGGAACACACCGCTATCGACCAGTATCTAAGCGCGGCGCGGCTGATCCTGTGCTGTTGGGGACGCGAGCATCTTGACCTGGCCAGCGAGGATTCGTTCCGATACCTAAACCGGGTTTCTCGGGATCCGGGTTCTCTTGAAGCTGCAGAGGAAATCCGACTTGGACTGCTTCATTTCATCGCGGACTTCTCGGATCAGACCAAGTCGGACGAGGACTTCTTTGTTCAGTCGGCGAGTCGCCTAACAAAGCTAGCGCACCGTGTCATAGCGGAAGCAGATGGCGATAGACCGATAGTCGTTGACCCTTTCGCAGGCGGGGGTGCTATCCCACTCGAAGCGCTGCGTGTTGGAGCGCAGGCATATGCATCTGACCTCAATCCGGTGGCTGTACTCCTGGAGAAGGTGCTGCTGGAGTACTTGCCCGTGTTTGCCGACGACATCTCTCATCGGCTCCACGACTGGCTCGGGTGGGCCAAAACCCGCGCGACTGATCGGATCGGGCGTTTCTATCCAGGTCGATCTGACGGGTCAAAGCCCGTCGTTTACCTGTGGGCTCGAACGGTCCTCTCAGAGTCCCCTGAGGAATCTGCTCATCCCATCGAGGTTCCACTCCTCAACACGATGTGGCTCGCGAAGAAAGGCGGAAAGAAGCGAGCCCTGCGCTGGGTTCGAAGTGCAGCCGAAGAGGTCTTGACAGAGGTAGCAACGAGAACTTTGGCCAACGGCGAAGTTGTGACTGTAAGGAGGCCACTGCTTGAGGTGTTCGAGCCGAAGAACAGCGAAGATGTCGCGGTGGGAACCGTGGCTCGCCTGGCGGCCACCTGTCCGGTCACCGGCTACACGACTCCCACTGAGAGAGTGGCGGCTCAACTTCGCGCACGCGGCGGTGGCACCAACGATGCTCGCCTGTACTGCGTTGTTGTCGATCCACCTAAGGGCCGCCGCGACTTCGTTCTTCCGGAGGAGGCCGAACTACGTGCGGCGGAATCGGCGAGTGATGAACTCAGACGCTTGGAAGCGAAGCCAGACCGGAACGGACTCAGCATCTACCCACGCGAGCCGCTTCCTCCACGCGGAACACTGGGGTTTCGCGTTCAGCGCTATGGAATGAGTCTCTGGTGCGATCTGTTCACGCCGCGCCAGCTACTCGCTTTGATTACCTACTCGGACTTGGTCGGAGAGTATCTGGAGGACCTTGGCGATTGCGATCCGGAGCTTCGCCGTGGGGTCGCGGCCGCCCTTGGTCTTGTAGTCGACCGACTCGCGGATCTGAATTCCAGCCTATGCCGGTGGCAACTGAACACGCGGAATCCTGTCAATACCTTTAATCGTTGGGCGCTTCCAATGGCCTCCGACTTTGGGGAAGTAAATCCGCTCGCTGGGGCAGGTGGCTCCCCGGAATCGACGATACGAAGGGCGCAAACAGTCGTGGCTCGTCAGGCGCGGAATGCGGGCCGAGTTGCTTGGGTGTCCCAAGGTTCAGCGACTGAGCTACCGCTCCCAGACGATTCTGTCCATGCCCTGTTCACCGACCCTCCGTACTACGACGCAGTGCCGTACGCAGATCTCCTTGACTTCTTCTACGTGTGGCTCAAGCGCTCGGTCGGTTTCTATTTCCCCGAACTGTTTGGGGCAGAACTGACCCCGAAAGCGGAGGAGATATGCGAGATGGGAGGCGGAGCGTCTGGCCGGGATGAGCACAAGAACGCAGCGTTCTTTGAGACCGAGATGGCGCGGGCACTGGGCGAAGCCAGGCGTGTAGTGCGGCCTGAGGGGATCGGCGTGGTGGTATTCGCGCACAAGTCCACTCAGGGCTGGGAGGCGATGCTGCAGGCTCTCATCGAAGCAGGCTGGACGATAACCGCTTCCTGGCCCATCGATACTGAGCTTCGCTTCAGACTGAGAGCAAGAGGCTCGGCGGCACTGGCATCATCGGTGCATATCGTGTGCCGTCCTCGCGAGAACCCGGACGGCTCCCTGCAGGCCGATGACATAGGCAATTGGAGGGAGGTGTTAGCGGAGTTGCCGAAGCGAATCCATGCCTGGATGCCGCGACTGGCTGAGGAGGGGGTCGTCGGAGCCGACGCTATCTTTGCCTGTCTGGGACCCGCGCTGGAGGTCTATTCTCGATACTCCTCTGTCGAGAGGGCCAGTGGCGAGGAGGTAACACTGAAAGAGTACTTGGGCGAGGTGTGGGCGGCCGTTTCTCACGAAGCTCTGAACATGATCTTCGAGGGTGCCGATGCCTCTGGCTTCGAGGAAGACGCCCGCTTGACAGCCATGTGGCTCTGGACACTGCACACTGGCTCTAGCGATCGCCAGGAGGGCGTCCCCGAGCGGGCGAAGAGCCTTCCCGGCTATGGCCTAGATTATGACGCAGCTAGGAAGATAGCCCAGGGTCTCGGGGCGCACCTGGAGGATCTGAGCACCCTCGTTGAGATCAGGGGAGCCACCGCCACACTCCTCAGCGCCGCCGCTAGAGTCCGATACTTGTTCGGGAAAGATGCCATGGAGGCCCCTCGTGGCAGGAAGGCTAAGAAACCGCAGATGACACTCGATTTCGCTGAAGAGGTGCGAGAGCTTGAAGCGGAGTATGGGAATTGGGCGGATGATCTCTCGGCTGGTCCCGGTTTAACGATTCTGGACCAACTCCACCAGAGCATGATCCTCTTTGGTGCGGGAAGGGGCGTGGCTCTCCGACGACTCCTCGTAGAGGACGGAGTGGGGCGCAATCCTCTGTTCTGGCGTTTGGCGCAGGCCCTCTCCGCGCTCTACCCATCGGTCACGGAAGAGAAGAGATGGGCCGATGGAGTGCTCGGGCGGAAGAAGGGGTTAGGTTTATAGAGAATGAGTGGTCTGGGCGCAGATTGGAAGGATCTGTTCTTCCGGACAGTCGCGTCCGAACCATTCGCGCAGGATCTGAAGGCTGCGAGTTTGGAGACGCGGCTCAAGGACTGGACCGAGTCCTTGACCGATGCTGTTGTCGCCACCTGTAAGGCCCACGGTTGGCGGGTTGCAGCGAAGGGCCACCGTCTAGGCCGGATGCCACAGCCGCAGGAGGAGTATCTGGGTATCGCCCTCTCTGCCAACGTGGGGTGAGACGATGGAGGTTGGATAATTACTGAGCAAGAGGGCGAGGTCGGAGACACAAGAATGTCGGAGTTGAGCAACAACGGTGCAGGAGACCACGAGGCCACCGGACGTCCGGTGCAGGGAGCCGGAGGCGACCGAAAGCGGACGTCGCGCGAGCCCGCGGTCCCGGCCCCCGACCCCCAGTTGGTCGAGCGACCACGGCGCCGCAAGTTCACCGCCGAGTACAAGGTCCGGGTGGTACGCGAGGCGGACGGGTGCTCGAAGCCCGGCGAGGTCGGCGCGCTGCTGCGGCGCGAGGGGCTGTACTCGTCGCATCTGTCGGTGTGGCGCAAGCAGCGTGACGCCGGGGCATTGGTGGCGCTGGCTAAGCCACGCGGCCGGCCGGCGCCCGATCCCCGAGACGCGCAGCTTGCCAACCTGCGTCGCCGAGCCGAGCGGGCCGAGGCGGAGCTCGAGAAGGCACGGCGAGTAATCGAGGTGCAGGGAAACGTCTCCGCGCTTCTGGGAGAGCTGCTCGAGCCCAGGGGCGCCAACGCGACTACCAAGCGATGATCGAGCAGACCGTCGAACAACTCACTCCCATCATCGGGACTCGCCCGGCGTGCCGGACGCTGGGCGCCTCGCACGCGACGATCTACCGCCGCCGCCGGCCGCCTGCGCCCCGACCGAGCAGACCGCGGCCCAAGCCGGCGAGGGCGCTGTCGGAGCCCGAACGTCAGAAGGTTCTCGCCGAGTTGCACAGCGAGCGGTTCGTCGACTGCGCTCCTGCCCAGGTATGGGCGACGCTGCTGGACGAAGGCCGCTACCTGGCATCGGAGCGCACGATGTACCGGATCCTCGCCGCCCAGGGCGCGGGCGGCGAGCGGCGCAACCAGCTCGTGCACCCGCCCTACAACAAGCCCGAGCTGCTCGCCGAGCGAGTCAACGAGGTGTGGTCGTGGGACATATCCAAACTGCGAGGCCCTGCCAAGTGGACCTACTTCTACCTGTACGTCATCCTCGACGTGTTCAGCCGCTACGTGGTGGGCTGGACTCTCCAGCACCGCGAGAGCGGTCCCTTGGCCGAGCAGCTCATCGACCAGGCGCTGCTCCAGCAACGCATCGGACCTGATCAGCTCACCATCCACGCTGACCGCGGCAGCTCGATGACCTCCAAGCCGGTCGCCTTCCTGCTCGCCGATCTCGGGGTCACCAAGACACACTCGCGGCCCTACACCTCGTCGGACAATCCCTACTCCGAGGCCCACTTCAGGACGCTCAAGTACCGACCCGAGTTCCCTGCTCGCTTCGAGTCGATCGAACACGCCCGTCTCTTCTGCCGGGCATTCTTCCACTGGTACAACTACCAGCATCGCCACTCGGGCATCGGCCTGATGACTCCGGCGACGGTGCAGGACGGGCTCGCCCAGCAGACCCGCGACCGGCGTGCCGAAGTCCTGCTGGCCGCCTACCGGGCCCGGCCTGAGCGCTTCGTCAACCACCCAGCCCGCCGGCGATCCCCACCGCCGTCTGGATCAACAAGCCTGCCACCCTCGAGAATGCTCACTAATTACTCGTGACCACCGTCTCATCCGCGTTGACAGGCACCGTCGACGCAATGGCATTCGAGGACGATGGGGCCGATTGGATCTTCCCTGCTGTCGCCGTGGAGCTTGAGAACAGTTCCACCGATCAACGGGTTGCCTACTCACTCTGGAAGCTCCTGAACCTACGAGTCGGGCTCCGGGTGCTCTTCTGCTATCGGCCCTCGGTGGAGACAGGTACAGCGTTGGTGAAGCACTTGGAAAGGAGTGTCATTCAGTCGTTGGCGATTTCGGATCGCGTTGCACTCAGCGGGGAAACACTGGTTGTTGTCGGATACCGTAGTAAGGCAACCACGTTCCCCGATGGCTTCTTCCGGTGGTGGAGCCTGGAATCCAACACTGGCGAGTTCGAGCTGTTCTAGGAAGCGAGGCTCCAATGGCGAAGCTTCAGCCTTGGTACAAGGTCGTCACCCCACGGGAGGATCTCCGAGAGGGCAAGCCCCTTGATGCCTCCGAGTTCGCCGTACACCTCGACCAGGTCCGAAAGGGCATGGCCTCCGACGACTACCAGAAGCCAGAGCAGTTCTTCGAGCGGACCTATTTCACGAAGAACCTGCTCAAGATGGCTGCAGAGGTTGTGCGCCGCCTGTCTGGCGAGAAGACGGCGACCTCAGCGGTCTTCAATATGGCGACGCAGTTCGGCGGGGGAAAGACGCACGCCCTGACCGCCCTTTACCACCTGGCTGAGCACGGAGCTGCTGCCTCGAAGTGGCAGGGCGTTGGGCAAGTCCTCACGCACGCAGGCGTGAAGGAAGTGCCTGCGGCGGCGACCGCTGTTTTCGTAGGGACAGAGTTCGACTCGATCAAGGGCCGAGGAGGTGACGACGGGACCCCCAGGCGGAAGACTCCCTGGGGCGAGATTGCTTTCCAGCTTTCGGGGGAAGCAGGCTTCCGCACCGTTGAAGAGCACGAGAAGCAGATGATCGCCCCTGCCGGGGAAGTCATTCGCAGTTTCCTGGCGACGGATAGGCCGAGTCTCATCCTCGTCGATGAGCTGATGAATTACGTCAGCCGCAATCGGAAGAGCGGCCTCGCCACGCAGCTCTACAGCTTCATCCAGAACCTGTCCGAGGTTGCACGTGGCAGCGACAACGTAGTCCTGGTGGTCTCGATCCCAGCTTCGGAGTTGGAGATGAGCGCCGAGGACCAATCTGACTACGAGCGATTGCACAAGATGCTCGACCGCGTCGGGAAGGCCGTGATGATGTCGGCAGAAGCAGAGACCTCCGAGATCATCCGGCGCAGGCTGTTCGAGTGGGACCCCAAGGCTGTCTCTCAGGACGGCAGGGTCCTACTCTCCCAGGAGGCTCTCATGACAGCACGGGAGTACGCGGAGTGGCTCCAGGAGAATCGGGCACAGATCCCAGGATGGTTCCCCGTGGACCATGCCCAATCTACCTTCGAGTCCACCTACCCGTTCCACCCTGCGGTCCTCTCCGTCTTCGAGCGCAAGTGGCAGGAACTGCCTCGCTTCCAGCAAACCCGAGGTGTCCTGCGCCTGCTCGCCCTTTGGGTCTCCCACGCTTACCAGCAGGCATTCAAGCGGGCAGAACAGGTTCCGCTCATTGGCTTGGGTTCGGCTCCACTTGAAGAGCCGATCTTCCGGTCGGCGCTGTTTGAGCAGCTCGGCGAGAGCAAGCTCGAAGGGCCGGTTACAACCGACATCTGTGGGAAGAGGGGCTCCCACGCCGTGCGACTCGACGACGAGGCGGTAGACACGATCCGGAAGGCTCGGCTCCACAGAAAGGCCGCTATCTCCATCTTCTTCGAGTCCAACGGCGGGCAATCACGCAACGAGGCGAGTCTGCCCGAGGTACGACTGGCCGTTGCCGGGCCTCACGTGGACCTTGGCAACGTCGAGACGGCCCTGGAGGCTCTCAGCGATGCCTGCTACTACCTCACGACGGAAGGGAGCCGCTACCGCTTCAGTACACGGGAGAACCTGACCAAGCGGTATGCCGACCGTCGGGCGACAATTCAGAACGACCAGATCGACCAGCGAGTCCGTGAGGAGATTCAGGGAGTCTTTCCCCGGACAGACGGTATCGAGATCCTGCCCTTCCCTGAGAAGAGCAGCCAAATCCAAGACCGTCCGGTGATCACACTCGTCGTGATGGGGCCGGACCATGCGGTCCAGGATGACCCACGGGTCGTCGCAACGGTCGAGGGCATGACCAAGGAGCATGGGAAGTCCGCCCGCACCTACAAGAGCGCGCTGATCTGGGCGGTGCCGGAGTCGGCTGCTTCGATGCGTGAGGCGGCCAGAAAGTCCCTGGCATGGGAGGCGATCCAGGCCGAGGGGCTCAAGCTGGACGACTCGCAACGGAAGCAGCTCGGGATCAGCCTGGAGAAAGGGAGACGTGACCTCACAGAGAGCGTCTGGCGCTCGTACAAGAACGTCCTGTTGCTGGGGAAGGACAACTCGATCAAGACAGTCGACCTCGGCCTGGTGACCTCAAGCTCCCATTCCTCGCTTCCAGGGCTGATTCTCGAACGGCTGCGGCAAACTGACGAGGTCGACAAGGGGCCGATCTCGGCTCGCTTCCTTGTTCGCAACTGGCCGCCTGCGTTTACCGAGTGGAGTACGAAGGCTGTGCACGATGCCTTCTACGCTTCGCCCTTGTTTCCCCGACTCCTCGATCCCGCGACCATTAAAGACACTGTGGCCCGCGGAGTCACCGACGGCTTGCTCGCGTACGTTGGCAAGTCTCCGAAGGGCTATGACCCATTCGTGTTCCGTGGACAGCTAACACCGCTTGAGGTCGAGATCTCCGACGACGTGTTCATCATCAAGGCGGAGGAGGCGGAGAAGCACCTCCAGCCCCCGGAGCTCACTGGTGTTGTGATTCAGCCGCCAACCTCGCAGCTAAAGCCCGGCGAGAAGCAGGCGTTCGCCGTTGAAGCACTTGATCAGTTCGGGCAACCCATTGAAGCGGGTGAAGTGTCTTGGGAGAAAACTGGCGGCGAGATCTCGGCGGCGGGCGTGTTCACCGCTGGTAAGGACCTGGGTAGTTTCTCCGTGACGGTTGAGGCGGGGGGCATCATCTCGACGGCCAGCGTCACAGTTTTCGAGGGGATAACGCCGCCGCCTCCAAGTACCCAGATGCGCCTCATTTGGGAAGGGGACGTACCTCACCAGAAGTGGACGAATTTCTACATGAAGATCCTGAGCGGCTTGGTCTCGAAGGGGACCCTGAGCCTACGACTGCGAGTCGAGGCGGAGCCAGACGGAGGCGCGACCGACGCTCAGGCAGAGGAGTTGAGATCTGCGCTCAGAGGGCTAGGAATCAAAGACGAGGTCGAACTGGAGTGAGCGTGCCCGAGTCGGTGCCCATGCGCATTGCCGCTGGCGTTCCCCTGGTGGCGCTGACCTCGGGCGCTACGGCCACGTAGGTGCGCTCATAGCTACCAGCTTGTTGCCGGTGCCGGCACAGCCACCGATGCCGCCAATCTACGAGAACGGCCACGCATTGAGATAGCTTGTCAGGTCTCGAATCACGTCTTCGTACGTTCCATCGCATACTTCCTGCACCTCATCCTTCTGCAACCCCCGCGTCTCCCAACAGCGCCCCTGGTTCGTGACCCAGACGTAGCTTTGAATTTTGTGCGACTTCCCCCTCAGCTCGTCGTATCGCGCGAGGAGTTCGCTCGGAGGGATCACGACGAAGTCGAACTTCCGCGTGTGGAACTGATAGAGAACCATTACCCAGAGATCAGCGGGGGAATCGCGGAGCTTCTGGCGATTCAGGGTCCACCAGCCGCCGGCTCCAACCGCTGGAGTCGCGACGGAACGGGAGTTGGTCGCGAGATAGTCCTTCGAGAATTTGACTTGCAGCGAGGCGAGTTTTGGCCTTCCTCGTCGGTGACCAGGAGGTCGATTCCTCGGTCCTTTGACGGAATCCAGACCCGCAGTTCAGGGAAGGACTCCTCGATTCTTGTTCCGACCAGGTACTCACCGGCGTGAATCGTGAAAATCGATCGCATCGGCTTCGGCTGGTCCTCTGTCTGTCTAACTAGTATCCGATTGCGCGCGCGGAGCGACAACGCAACGCTGGCCCGCAGCATAACCGCGCCCAGGAAGGGTCGCCAGGGAGCGCTCGACCCGCGAAGAGCTGGCGCAGACAAAGCTGCTTGACCGGCTGCGCGCGGCTGGCGTGAAGGGCGGAGTCGAAGAGGCTGCGATGCCAGATTTTTTGGCGCGCGCCTCGACCTTGTCGGCGAGCAGGTCGACAGTGTGAGCCGGTACGGACGTTCACGCGGAGTCTCTTGGGTCAATGATGACGCGCTCGATGCGCATACTCGGTGGCCCGTCTACTCGACGCTCCAGCGCGGTTCGCTCCACAGCAGAGCTTGCGCGGCCGGGTGACGCTCTCCGAGCCGCCGATGGGTCCGGTCGGGGGGGCACCTCATGGCCTGGCCGCGCTGAGCGGCCCGGAGACGTCCGTGACCGCCGATTCCGGAGGCTCGCCTAGCGAGCCCCTCCGGTGCAGAGGCGCGGCGTCTCAGGCGTTCGAGCCGACGCCGATACTCCCGATC
>CAXWPL010000001.1:167500-774370 GCA_963666215.2 Acidobacteriota bacterium | reverse complement strand
TGACCGACCTCGAGAACCCGGCGTTGCGGATCTCGCTCACCGGGATCAGCGGCGTGCAATGGGGTCACACTTTCACGCCGTCGCCCGATGGTCGCTATGCCATTGGCGAAACCGAATACCGATACGCGCCGCTGCGGATTTTCGACCTCAAGCCGGCGCTCGATGGCGAGACCAGCAACATCAGAACGCCGATCTCGGCCTGGACCGCCGACTGGCGCCATCTGGTTCATAACCACGAGGTGCGCTGGCCCTACGTGTTCGTCTCGGGCTACGTCGACGGGCTGCAAGTCTTCACGCTCGCCGACCCGAAGAATCCGCAGACCGTCGCCTACTACGACACCTACCTCGGGTCGTTGAATACCGATTTCACCGACGTCTTCAACGGCGCCTTCGGCGTCGACGTGCGCAACGCCGACGGGTTGATTGTGGTTTCCGACTCCACCAGCGGCTTCTGGGCGTTCCGCATGGAGGGCTTCCAGGGATGGAACGGCGCCGACCACGGCATGCCGAACATCTCGAGTGCGCAGAACTGGGACGGCGGTCCCCTGAGCCGCCCGGATCGCCCGAATCCGCAGCACCGCTGAACTTGCGCATTCTCTACGTGACCACCGGGATTCCGATTCCGGGCTCGCACGGCGGCAGCGTTCACACCATCGAGCTGGCGCGCGGATTGGTTCGGCGCGGGCACGAGCTGCATCTCGTTGCCCAAGCAGGCGAGCCTGGCACGACCGCCGAGACCGCGGACTGGTTGCAGGGCATTCGCCTTTATCCGGTACGACCGTGGCTGGCGATGGACCAGCTGCAGTGGACCGCACGAAAACAGGTCCGGCGCATTGCCGAGCGGGTCGGGCCCGAGATCGTCATCGAGCGTTTCCATGCTTTCGGTGGTACGGGGTTGCTGGCTGCGCGCGCGCTGGGCGTTCCGGCCGTGGCCGAAGTGCATACGCCGGCGCGACCGTACCCGGGCTCGTGGCGCGATCGCCTCGACGCGCTTTCTCTCATACGGCCCATCGCGCGATGGCGTCGTGCGCAGATGGAAGATGGCCTCGGCGTTCTACGGACAGGCGGCGCTGGTGATGCCGGAGGAGTATCGGGAGGGCTACGTCGACGTTGTCAATGGCGCCGACACCGAGCGATTCCAGCCCGGGCCGCCGGCCAGTAACGACGGACCGTTGCGTTGCGTGTACCTGAGCAGTTTTCGCGCCTAGGCACGGCGCCGAAGATCTGGTGCGGGCTGTGGCCAGGTGTGTGGAGCTCGGCGTCGACATCCAGGTTTCGTTCCTCGGCCACGGCCCACGCTGGGACGCCGCCCGAGCCGTCGCTCGTTCGGCGGGTGTGGAGGATCGTGTCGAGTTTCCCGGCGCCGTTCCTCATCTCGAGGTGCCGGCGCGCTTGGCGGCGGCCGACGTGGGCTTGGCGCCATTCAATCTGGCCGCGCACCCCGGCGCTACAACTGGGCCTGGTACTGGTCGCCGTTGAAGCTGTTCGAGTTTCTCGCCGCGGGTCTGCCCATTGTCACCGTTGATATCGATTACATGCGCGAGCATCTCACCGGTGCCGCGCGCTTCTACCCGTCGGGCGACATCGAGAAACTAGCAAGATCCATCGCGTCTCTCGCCGCCGACCGGGGCGACGGTTCGCACGATGGGCCAAGAGGCCCGCCGCCTGGCGACCACGCGGTTCAGCGGGGATCGCCAAACCGAGCTGGTTGAGGAGCTGCTGGAGCGCGTCAGAACACGAAGCGCAGGCGGGCGCTGATCGAGCGAGGCCGTCCGAATCGGATCCGACGACGGGTAGGTTCGAATCAAGTACTGTTCCGCGGTCGCGTCGAGACTCGACAATGGCAGTCGATCGAGATTGATCGAAAGAGGTCGAAACGGGAGCTCAGCGGCTCGGGAGGAAGCGTGTGATCCGATACGAACAGAGGGGCATGAGTTTCAGCCGTTCCAACGGCGCCGCGCTCGTTGCTGCTGTGGCGGCGGTGCTTGTTGCCAATTCCGGCGATCGCGATCAGCGGCACGGCGGGCCGCGTGCCACTGCCGACGCGCTTTGTAGCGTCACCCGTTGCGTTCGGCAGCAACATCGTGCTGTCGGGGCAAGACGGCGACATGTTCGTGGTCCGCGCCGGGCCCGAGCACGAGGTGCTGGCGACCAACTCGATGGGCGAGTCGCTCTGGGCGTCGCCCGCGATCGCCAACGGCCGCTTGTACGTGCGCGGCGACCGGCACCTGTTCGCGATCGGCCGGCGCTAGCCAGAGTCGACGCTAGGCGGTGTCGCTGGCGGTCTCGATCGACTCGGGCGCTCCGGCAATGCAGGCGAGGAAAGTCTCACCGAAGTCGGCAAGCTTCTTGTCGCCCACGCCGTGGATGGCGAGGAATTCTTGTGGAGTCTCGGGACGGCTGCTGGCCATGTCGCGCAGGCTGGCGTCGTTGAAGATGAGGTAGGGCGGCACGTCGCGGGCGCGCGCGATCTCGGTGCGAAGTCCGCGCAGGCGCTCGAACAGATCGACATCGACGCCGTGCCACGACGCCGCGTCACGCGCAGAGGTCTTGGCGGCTCGGACGCGCACCGGGGCGAGCCGCACGGTGCGCTCGCCGCGCAGTACCTCGAGCGAGCGGTCGTTGAGCGTCAGCACCGGGTACTCGCCGTCGCTGCGCTCGAGCACCGCCTGGTCGATGAGCTGGAAGGTCAGATGCAGCAACTCCTTGCGTCCCTTTGCCGACATCACGCCCCAGGTCGAGAGTGTGTTGTGGCCGCGCGAACGGATCGACTGGGTGTCGGCGCCGCGCAGCACATCGACCACGTGGTTCATGCCGTACGCGGTGCCCATCTGGCCGAGACGAGCCACGCAAGACAGCACCATCTGGGCGTCGCGAGTGCCGTCCACCCAGCCGTCGGTTTCCCCGAGGCAAACGTCGCAGGCGCCACAGCCTTCGGCGATCTGGACGCCAGCGTCGTCGTCATCGCCGTCGGCGTGGGTGTCGATAGCCTCGGAGCTGCACGGGGGCTCGTACGTCTGGCCGAAGTACTCCGACAGCGCCTGGTGGCGGCAGGTGCCGGGGGTGCAGAAGCGCCGCATCTGGTCGAGCAGCTCCAGCGCGGCCTTCTGTGGGTCGACCCCCGTGGCTGGCGGCGTCACGGCCCTGAGCTTGCTCTCGCGTGCCACCACAACTCGCGGGATCGCCGCGTCGTGGTCGAGAGGCCCTTCATCCACAGGCCCTCCATCGAGAGGCTCTTCATGAGGCTCTTCATAAGGATACGGAGGCTCTTCCTGCGCGATTCCGGGGTCGTCGGCGTCGTAGAGGTCGGGCGGCGGCGGCTCGCTATCGGAAATGCCCGAGACGCCAGACGCAGCCGGCACGTTTTCCTGCGCGTTGCGCTCCAGCAACTGTCGCCAGCGCACCGCGTCGGCCGGAGAGTTGAGCAGCACGCACTCGGCCTCGAGGCCATCACGACCCGCGCGGCCCGTCTCCTGTTGGTAGTGCTCGATCGACTTGGGCATCGCGGCATGGATGACGCACCGCACATCGCTGCGATCGATGCCCATGCCGAACGCCACCGTCGCGGCGACCACGTCCATCTGTTCGTTGGTGAACGCCTCCTGCGTGCGGCGGCGAACGGCTGGCTCGAGACCGGCGTGGTAGCAGGCGGCGCGGTGACCGCGCTTGATGAGATGCTCGGCGAGCTTCTCGGTGTCCTTGCGGCTGATGCAGTAGATGATGGCCGCCTGGTTCGTATGCCGAGCCAGAATCTCTTCCACCTGGGCTCGCAGGTCGAGCCGCGGCACCAGTCGGTAGGTGAGATTCGGCCGGTCGAAGCGTCCCACCAGCACCTGGGCGTCCTCGAGCCCGAGCTGCGCCACGATGTCGTCGCGAACGCGCGGCGTCGCGGTGGCGGTGTAGGCGTGCACGCTGGCGCCGGGGATGCGTTCCTTGAGCACCGCCAGCTGCCGGTACTCGGGCCGGAAATCGTGACCCCAGTGGCTAATGCAATGCGCCTCGTCCACCGCGAACGAGCGAATGCCCAGTCGCTCGACGGTCTGCAGAAACCACGATGTCACCAGGCGCTCCGGCGACACGAACGCCAGTCGACAGTCGCCCGACGCAATAAAGCGCTCGGCCTCGGCGCGCTCTTGCCGGTCGAGCCCGCTGTGCACGGCGGCCGCCGGATATCCGTTGGCGCGCAGGCCGTCAACCTGGTCCTTCATCAGAGAGATCAGCGGCGACACCACAATGTCGGTTCGCCCGGCCAACAACGGCGGCACCTGATAACACAGCGACTTGCCACCGCCGGTCGGCAGCACTACCAGCGAGTCGCGGCGATCGAGTCCGGCACGCACCGCCTCGGCCTGCAGCGGCCGCAGCATCTCGAAGCCCCAGTACCGACGCACAACCTCGATGACGTCGGCGTGGGACTGCCCAGTATCGAACGGAAGCGTCGTGTTCATTCGCGTAGTCGAGGGACCGACTTACAGGCGATAGGGGACGCGGACGTCGGGGTCACGTTCCGGGAAGTCGCGCGTGTTGCGTGTAACGAGGAGCCCGTCCAGCGTTCGAGCCGTCGCCCAAATGATGACATCGGGAAGTCGAACACGGTGCGTCCTCCGTAGCTCAATCGCCGCTTCGGCGATCGGCCGGTCGAGCTCCACAATCTCGAAACCTGCAAGGAAGACACGCAGCAGGTCCATCTCTGCGCCATCGCGGGCACCGGCCAGCACCTCCATCCAGGTCGCGATGCTGACATACCGTTTCTTGTAGCGTGCGATTTCCTCTTTCGCTTGTGGAACGCCGTTGAGGTAGTCGATGAGCACGTTCGTGTCGAAGACGACTCTCACGACTCCGGCCGGTCCCACTCGGCCCGGAGTGAGGCCTCGTACTGCAGCGCATCGATACCGCGTTCGCGCCATAGTCCGAAGGCTTCGACCGCTTCGGATGGGACAGTCTCGATCCAGGAATCGATAGCGCGGCGGATGGCCTCCGCACGAGAGATTTTCTCCGCGCGACAGATCGCCGCGAGCGCATCCAGCTGACGGTTGGGCAGTTCCACGATCGTTCTCATGCCGACATCATATAACGTCATCACAAGTTTTCCCCGCGCCTTTTGTGCGCTCTCGGGATCTTGCGTCGTTCGCCCGGTCGGCGTGCAAATGCCTGCGAACGGGGCCTCTCTTAGAAAGAGACGGGCGCGGCGATCCGGTTTCCGGGTGGGGAGCCGGACCGAGGTGCCCGAGCTGGCCGAGCTCAGTTCCAGCTCAGTCCGCGCAGTTGGTCCAGGCCCAGATTGCCGCCGCTCAGGACGCAGACCACCTTCGAGCCGGCGGGCGCGTCGATCAGTCCTTGGAGCAACGCGCCCACTGGGGCCGCGGCCGCGCCCTCGGGCGTTACCTTGCAGTGCGCCATCGTCCAGATCAGGGCCTCGAAAATCTGCTCGTCGGGGAGGGTAACGATCTCGTCGACGAAGCGCTGTACCACCGAGAAGGTGTGCTGCCCCACTCGCTTCACGCGCAGGCCGTCGATCACACAGTCGACCTCTTCGAGCGTCACCAGCTCGCCGGCCTCGACGCTGCGCTGCATCGCCGGCGCGCCCGACGACTCGACGCCGATCACGCGGATATCCGGGTTGAGCGACTTGAGTGCCATCGAGGTGCCGGAAATCAGCCCGCCGCCGCCAATCGGCACGATCGCCACTTCGACTTCCGGCCAGTCGTGGTAGATCTCCCAGCCCACGGTGCCCTGACCGGCGATGAGCTGCGGATCGTCGAATGGATGGATGTAGGTCAGCCCTTCCTTCTCGACAATCTCGAGCGCCTTTTCGTTGGCCTCGTCCCAAATCTGGCCGTGCAGCACGACCTCGGCACCGTAGCCTTCGGTGGCGTCGATCTTCGACTGGGTGGCGTTCTCGGCCATGCAGACCACGGCTCGGATGCCGTGCAGCTTGGCGGCCAGCGCCACCCCCTGCGCGTGGTTGCCGGCCGACGAGCAAACCACTCCGCGCGCCTTCTGCTCGTCGCTCAGGTAGCTGAACTTGTTCATCGGCCCGCGCACCTTGTACGAGCCGCCGCGCTGGAACAGCTCGGCCTTGAGCCGAATATCGAAGCCGGTGTGCTCGCTCAGCAGCCGCGACGTCAGCATCGGTGTGCGATAGACGTGCGGCGAAACGCGCTCGTAGGCCTGGGCGAAGTCGTCGCGAGAAAGCTCGATCACGGTTTGATTCCCAGATGTCGGCGGATGTCGGACACGGTTGGCACACCGAGCTGCACGGCGATCAGCGTGCCGTGCTCGTCAACAAGAAACGTAGCCGGTGAGCTCGGCAACGCTCGCCATCACCGCGGTGCGCTCGTCGGCCGTCAGCTCGGTAACGAGCTCGTAGGGTGGTTGGAACTGCTCCACCCAGGCGGCGAGCTTGGCGTCATCGTCGGTGGGTTCGATGGGAAGGCCGACAATGTTGAGCTCGCTGTCGGAGAAACGCTCCAGCAGCAGCTCGAGCTGTGGCACGTCGTGCTGGCAGGCGATGCACCAGGTTGCCATGGTGGTCAGCAACGTCAGGCGCGCGCCTCGCGTCAATTCTTGCACAACGGCCCCAGGCAGCGGAGGCGAGCCGAGATCGTTCGCTTTCGCCCGGCGCGGCGACGCTGGCAGCGGCACGGCGTAGCGCGTGTGAACGAATGCATCGCCGGTCGGGGCGTGCTCCGGGTTCTCGTAGACCGTCACCAGGTCGCCGGCCGACACGGAGGTCGAACGCTGCTGCTTGCCGGAGGGCCAGGTCACGGTCAGCGAGTGTGCGTCGTGCTCTCCAAGGCCGACGATCACGGTGCTTGAATTCTGCCCGGCAAAACCCTCGCCGCAGCGGTGCTCGCGCACCAGTAGCACGTCGTCGCTGCGCTCGATCTCGATTCGTGCTCCACAAGCGTCGCGCGTGCTCCATTCCGAGCTCGTTGCCGCCTGCCGATTGCCTCCCTCGAGCCGAATGGCGACGTAGCCGCCGAGCTTGTCGGGCGCGATCTCGTTGCGCAGCAGTCGTGTAACCGGGCGATTGAGGTTGGCGAGCGCGAGGTCGGGGGCACCGTCGCGGTTGTAGTCGAGCCTGGAGAACGAGCGCGTGTCGCCGATGTCGTCGGCTCCCGACACCCCGCCAAGCTCGCAGAAGTCGCGACCGGGCTCGTCGAGCTGATTGAGGAACACGCGGTTGCGCTCGCGGCCGCTATACGAGGCGCCCTCGCGAAGCTGGACGGCGATCCCGCGTCTCTCTTCTGGCTCTCGCCTCGAGTGATTCGCTGCCCCGCGCACGACCGAGCGCCAGAGCGTGGGTCACGTGTCGACATCGGTCGCCACCGACGGCGGCGCCGTGTAGTACCCGGCCGGGGCGTAGATGTCGAGGTCGCCGTCGTTGTCGAGGTCGACGAACTGCGAACCCCACCCCCAGCCCGCTTCTTGTACGGGGTAGCCGGTGCCGTCGATCGACGAGACCTTCTCGAATCGCCTCACCGGCGACGAAGGAGCGGTTTCTGGATTCGTAACGCTGCGCAGCAGCCAGTTGCCGCGCGCCGCTTCCTTGTAGGCCTCGGGGAGCTGTGGGAAGCGGGCGGTGATGCGGGCCCCCGAGTGGCTCGACATGTTGGTGATGTACAGATCGAGCCAGCCGTCCTGATCGAAGTCTCCCCAGCTCGCGCCCATACCGAAGCCGCGCCGGTCGATGCCCGCGGCCTCACTGATGTCGACCAGCCGGCCGGCTCGGTTCTCCAACAAGTTGTCGGGCGCGTAGTCGTTGGCAACGTACAGATCCGCGTCGCCGTCGGCATCGAAATCGCCCCAGGTTCCCTGGAAGCTCCAGCGCCGTACGGTAGGAATCGTCTCCTCGCCTACACGCTCGAAGTTGGATCCGTCCACATTGCGCAGCAGCACGTTCGGTGGCCCGCCACGATTGAGGGCGCCGGGCCGTTCGGCGCCCTCCAGCGCCGAGGTCAGAAGCCGCGCGCCAACCGACAGATCCACCGGCCCGGCGGCGTAGGTAGCCATGTAAACGTCGAGCAGGCCGTCTCCGTCGAAGTCGGCCACCGACATCGATGTGACCTGTCGTGGCAGAGGCGCACCGTCGGCCAGCACCGAACGGTCGACGAAACGACCCGCATCGTTGCGGAGGTAGCGAGCCGAGTCCCGTCCTGCCGAGATGAAGACGTCGGCGTCGCCGTCGTTGTCGTAGTCGGCGAACAGGGCTGCCACCGTGCCTTCGAGGTCGAGACCCAGTGCGGGCGCGACGTCTTCGAACGTGCCATCACCGCGATTCCGGAGCAGTAGATTCTTGCCCCAAGCCGGCATGAAGTAGAGGTCGTCCCAGCCGTCGGCGTCGATGTCGACGACCGCAACCGACGGATGCACGAGCGTCGGCGCGATCGAAAAGCGGTTCCTTTCTCCCGCCACGTTGCTGCGAATACTGTCCGCCGTGAGCTCATCATGCAGCGAGCGGGTTGCCGCTTGCAGAGTGGCAGGGTCGGGGAGCACCTCGGGGATCACGTCGCGGAACAGGCTCGATGCCGCGGCGAGCTGCTCCAGCTCGATCGTCTCGAAGAGCTCGATGCGCCAGGCCGCTCCAGGGGCATCACGTTGCCAGCCGATCCGGATCTCGCCGCGCAACGTCGCCGACCTGCCGTCCAACAGTTGCGCCAAGGCCTCGAAGTCGACGAGGGTCCGGAACCGCAGGCGCGCCTCGTCGAGGAACTCACCGCTCGCCACATGGGTTTCGGCGCTGTCGATCCACGCCACGTCCGCGAACAGTTGGCTCCACAGCTCGAGCTCCTGCGGCGAACCCGCCGTGCGATCGGCGGCGTGCATGGCCGTCTGCTGCAGCGCGAGGCGCTTGTCGATGAGCTGCGTGTGTCCGGCCTCGAGATCGATGACCTCCACCTCGTCGCTCCAGAGTCCCGGTGAGCTTCGATCCGGCAGGCTCAGGTTGCGCAGGGCTCGGGCAACGCCGCGCATGTGCGGCCGCAGCTCGGCGATGACCTCCTCGGCCATCACCATCTCGGCGGTCGGGCGCAGCATCTCGCGGTCGTTTCGCAAGAGCCCGTAGGCAGTGACATCGACGTACGCGCCGAAAGCCGTCGCGCCCACAAGTGCCACCATCAGGGCTGGGCCGAGCACTTTGTGATCGACTGCCACGCGCAGCGGTCGTGGCAGCTGGGGTCTACCGATAATGAGCCACGCGCCGAAAACCGTCGCAACGAGCTGGAACCCCCAGATGGTCCCGAGCGTGACTAGGTCGGTGATGCGGAGATCCCGCGAGAACAGGATCTCGAGCGACCACTTGTTGATCGCCAGCGCGGCCAGGAGCGCGAGGGCTCCGAGAACAAGGCGCCGGCGGCGAGAGCTTGGCATCTGTGTCTTAGCTCAATCCTAAGGCGTGGGCATGAACAGGCATCCGAGCAAGATATATTATCGGCCGCATCGAGAAAGGTTTCGAATTCCTCGGGGTGCACTTCAGCTCGGAGGGGACTAGGGTTGCCCGACGAGGCCATTGAGAGATTCGTACAGCGCGCGACCCGCTCTACGAGCGAGAGCCTGACTTGGTCAGGCTTGGGAGACACTGCGTGCGTTGGCTTGGCTGGGCGCCAACGATCGCTTGGCTGGCCAGCTAGCTAGGTCCGACGACCGCCGAACCGTACGGGGGGTCCCGCCTAACAAGAAATAAATGGAATGAGTGCCCTCGGAGGAACTGGAGAAAGTTTTGGTCCCGCAGGAAGGGCAGCGCGAGCGCGCTGTGCTCGGAAGTGCTGTCGATCAGCGGGCCGAAAGCTTTGCCGGCGGCGAGTCGGGCGGTGCCTCTAGGTTGCGGGGGCCGAGGCTCTTCAGTGTCTCGTGCCGGTCTAGCTGGGCCCGCTGACGGGGCCCCATAGTTATCCCAGTACGTGGCCTCGCCGGTCGTCCAGCTGCGCGGGGATGTCCCACCGTCCGTTGAACTAAGGCGACGGTGAAGTGGTTGGGGATTGTTACGCAGTACGGCGCTCCTGCTCAAGGGGAACGTCGACGGCGGTGTTGAGTGCGGCATCGAGCTTGGCGATGTCGCGGTAGCCACGAACCCTCCGGAACTTGCTCTCGGCCTCGATGAGTGCAGTAACCGCCCATCGAACGATCATGCTCCCGGAGCGCCACCGCTTTACGTTGCGGCTGACGTGTTTGATCGTCCCGTTCAGGTTCTCGATCGTATTCGTTGAACGTAACGTCCGAAGCAGCGGCCCCTGAACTCGGAGCCGAGTGACGGTGAGCGTCTCTTGCATTCCTTCTCTGAGCGAGGCCGCTGCACCGGGGTGATCGGTCTCCAGCTCCTTGACCACGGCGTCGAGCTGCTTGGTCGCTGCCGTGGCCGTCTCCGCCTTCCACGCCTTGCGGATCTTGGCTGCGAACCAGGGCCGGATATGCCCTGGCAGATGCTCCAATACATTCTTGATCTTGTGGACACGGCAGCGCTGGATCAGGGCCCACTCGCCGAACGTGTCGCGCACTGCTTTACGGAGGCCCTTGGAGCCATCGATTACCACCAACCGCGCCCGTTCGACGGGCATGCCGCGCTCGATCAACTGCCGCAGCAGCGACCGGCACACGTGGGAGCTCTCCGTGGTGCCCTCTACGACACCCAGCACATGCTTGACGCCGTCCGCGTCGATGCCCATGGCGATCACCAACAAGTGCTTGCCCATGTGCGTGCCGTCGATCACCAGCACCGGCAGGTCCACTTCATTGAGCGGTTGGGCCAGGTACTGCTGCACCTGCTTGGCTGTACGCGCTACGAACCGCCGCGACACACTCGAGCGACTCGTTCCCGACGAAGCTCGCCCGTCGTCGAGCTGCTCTAACGAGCGCTCGTACTTGCGCGTCGTGACGCCGCACAGGATCTGCTCTACGGCGCGCTCTTCGAGCGGATCTGTTGCCTTGAACCTCTCCCAGTGCGGCAGCGGCAGCTCTTGGCCATCGACGCTCCGAGCCCGCGGCTTGCGTACCTTGACCCGCCGGCCGCCCATCACCAGCGAGCCCTCGTCGTAGCCGTGTCGGTACGCCCGCCGCTGCTGTGACCGCGCGTAGCGCTCTCCGCAGAGCTCCGCCCGGTCTTCTTCCAGCAGCGAACCCAACACCCCGAAGCCCGCGTCCATGACCAGCGCTCGTAGATCCGATCGCGCCGCTACCACTGCCTCCAGGAGCGGGTTCTCTTGGCGCTCCGCTTTCCTACTTGTCTCTGTTCTGCGACTCTTGCTCATGACGGTGATCCTCCATGCCTAGTGGATTGACCCCGACACACTATCGAGGTCGGATCACCGTCACCTTTTTCAACGGAAAGCGAGACATCACCGCGAAGTGCTCGACGGCTCGTTGCAGGAACGCCGTGCAGGTGTGTTGGTCCTCGGCAGGCAGCACCTCGACGTACGCCACCCGTGAGTGATCGTCGATAGCGACGTGTGCGTTCTCCCAACCGACGCCGTAGGCCTTCCGAGAGCGATCGCCATGGATGCGGTGCCCCGGTCGTCGGATGCGGGCCAGATTCTTGGTGTCCAGGTGCAGTAGGTCACCGGGGCTCTTGTACTCGTAGCGGACGATCTCGGGCTTGGGCTCGAGGGCATAGCCTGCCTAGACCCAGTCGGCTCAGCCACGCGGAGACGGTCGAGCGCAGCACAGCCAACCTCTCGCTGATCTGCCAGGCCGTCAGTCGCCGCCGCCGCAACTTGTCGATCTGCCGCACAACTCCAGTGGCGGTGTGGTGCGGACAGCCCTGCGGCCGGCTGGATCGATCCAAGAGCCCCGCTTCACCTTCTTGCTCGTATCTACCCAGCCACTTGTAGACCGTTCGAGTCGACACGCCCAGAGCCGCCGCCGTTTCCGTCACGGGCTCCGCCCGCTCCCGGACTCGGCGGACCATCTCTCGGCGTATATACGGCGTCGTGCGGGCGTTACCATGCAGCTGCATCGGGCGCTCCTTCTGAGGTCGTGGAGTCTTTTGAACAACCCCATTGATCTCAGAAGTGAGCCCCGATGTGAACAACCTACTTAGAAAACACAACTAGCGCGACGTGGATCTACCCTGCGCATGGATGCGGCTGTCGCGGCTCTTGGCCACGTATTCGTGACCGTTGTGCACTAGCTCGAGGACCGCTAGCCTAGGCGGCCATGCTAGGCAGGCGACTCGGACCCTACGAGATCATCGACCGCCTCGGTGCTGGCGGTATGGGCGAGGTGTATCGGGCGCACAGCTTGCGCTACTTCCGGTGTGCAGCATCGCTGCTCGCCATCCTGCTTGCCTCTGGCTGCTCGGGCCTTGACCCGGGCCAGCCGCCGATGACGGCCGAGGTTCCCCTGCACCTGGAAGACCATCTGGACGTAGCCATGATCCAGGGGTCGGAAGTGCCGGCAGACCTTCCTGAGGTGCTGGAGTGGCGCTTCGACGAACCCCAGCCGGACTGGAAACCGGTTGGGTTTGCGGAATCCCAGCCAGCACGGTTGACGCAGCTCGACGATGCAATGCGCGTCGACATAACCGAAGCGAACTACCGCACGGCCCAGAGCGGGCGCCGGTCACATGAGGGGTGGGTCTACATCGACCTGCCCGACTTGAGACCCGAGGATTGGGCCTACGTCTCGGTGCGTGCGCGAGCTACTCAGCCAGCAGTCTCTGATATAGGACTGTGGTTCAACCTGACTGATCAGTCTGACCCCTCCCAGACTCCTGACTCAGAATATGCACCGGCCGGCGGCTGGCGGTTGAGGTATTTCGGAGATGACGCACCTCTCATCACCGACGGCTTGGTACACACGTACCTCCTGCACGTCAGTCGGGAGGAGGACTGAGATGAACCGTGGACGCAGCTCGGCCTGCGGATCCGTGTGGGATCGCAACCTGGAGGCGTACCAACCAGCATTGACTTTCTTTCGGTCAGTCTCATCCCGAAGGAAGCTGCCTACGCTGACGCAGACGTCGGCGTCACCCCAACATTCAGCGGCAACCTCCAACGACGGGCGCTGTACACGCATGCGCCAGCGCGCTTGGAGTACTGCGTGCATGTACCCGACGGCGGACGTTTCGACGTTGGGCTGGGGGTTGTTCGCGACGACGTGCCAGTGGATTTCGCGATTACGGTGCGCCGGCTCGGTGGTGACGCCGTCACGCTCCTGGAGGAAACGTACTCCGGCAGCGATTGGGCACAGCGTAGCGTGGATCTGATCCGCTTCGAGGGTGAAGCGGTGGACCTGGTGCTGACCGCGACGTCGGATCGGGTTGGGACCCCGGCGCTCTGGGTCGCCCCCACGCTCAGCGGTTCAAGAAACACCGGCAAGCCGAACATCATCTTGTACGTCATCGATAGTGCGGGCGCAGACTTTATGAGCGTCTACGGCTACAACCGTCGGACGACGCCGTACATCGCACAATTGGCGGCCGAGGGCGCGGTCTTCGAGCATGCCTACAGTAATTCGGAGGGAACGCCTTCTCCCACGCGTTCTTTCGTGACGTCGCTACACGACAGCGTTCTCGGCGGCACAGGTGGCAGAGGGCTCCCTGAACAGGCGATGACGATGGCCCAGCACATGAGGGCCGGCGGCTATCAAACGGCTATGTTGACCTCGAACCCCAACGCGGGCACCGCGACGGATCGAGGCGTGGATACGTATCGCGACGCCTATGCCGGGGGGGTGAACTCCGCCTCGTCGGTGGAACTCCACCGGGCTTACTGGAACTGGCGGAGTGCCTCCCCGGGCGAGCCGTATTGGGTGCATTTCCAGACCACCGACGTGCACGCGCCGTTTCACCCGGTGGCTCCGTTCGCGGGTCTGTTTATCAGCCCCAAACTGCGCGAGACGTACTACCGATGGGAGAGCCAGCTGCGGAGTGCGAGGAGTGCCGGCGGCTCCGGTCTGGGCAACTATGACGCCGCGGGGGTCAGCCGAGTCGCGCACGCCCATGCCGAGCAGGGACTCTACGACGAGACCATGGCCCACAACGACTACCAGATCGGCCGGTTGGTGGAGCGTCTCAAAGCGGCCGGTGAGTGGGAACACACGCTCTTGATCGTGGCCTCTGATCATGGCTATCCGGGTGCGAGTCGCCGACGCCTCGATCCGATGCCGCCTGCCGGGCAGTGGGCACTGCTCAGGCCTCACGTCACCCGCGTTCCACTGATCGTCGTCTGGCCGGAGCGCATTGCCTCAGGACAGCGTTTTTCTGATCCTGTCTCCATGATCGACGTTCTGCCGACGATTCTCGATCTTGCCGGTCTGCCGATGCCCGACATCATGCAAGGGCAGTCCCTCGCACCCTTACTGCTGGGGACGGACGGGTGGGAACCACGGCCCGTGATCTTGATGACTTCCGTGTTGATCGACAGACGGGGGAGCTCCGGGGCCTGATCGAGGTGATCGACGGACGCTGGGGTGCGTCGCTGGAGATCAACCCCGACCCGGACGAGGAAGAGGAACAGCGCCCGGCCTCCCTGTTGCTCTACGACCTGTGGAACGACCCGCACGCCTTGAGCAGCCTGCATGAGGAACGGCCTGACCTGGTGGAGAAATATACGAAGTTCCTCGAAGCGCAGTTCGAGGCGCACCAGTTGCTGGCGCAGCAGTTCACCCCCGGCGAGGAGTCGCCGTACACCCCCGAGCAGCTTCGGACGCTGCGGGCGCTTGGCTACATACGGTGACGCCGGCGACCGAGATCACGATCGTCCTCAACTGGTTCGAGGAGTTGAAGCGGCTGGTGCCGACGGGTCGGTAACTCACTCGCGCCGGCCGCGTCGCGAGCGTGTGGCACGACACCCGCTCCGCGTAGATCGAAACGACGTCTCACCGATCTCAAACCAGCTAGGCGATCGGATACGAGTGATGGTCGATCGACGAGCGCAGCTAGGCACTCGCTCATCACGCAGATCGACCGCCGCAGCCTCCACGACGGTCGGCTCGGCATCTCCTAGGCGACGAAGGGAACGTGAAGCAGCTCGGCGGCCTTCCGTTTCACAACTTCGCCACGCCTGTCGTACCTGGCAGTCGTTGTGACCTGGGCATGGCCCGCCAACGCCTGCACGGTCGCGATATCAGCCCCGGCATCGAGCAGGTCGGAGATGAACGTGCGGCGAAGATCATGCGGCGAGAAGGCGGCGACCCCGGCCTGTTTGGCTCGCCTCCGCAGGATATAGAGAACGGCCTGGTCGCTCATGCGACGGAGCTCCATACGGCCCCCCTTGTTGATCGGGACGAAGAGTGCCCCAGGCTCGCGCCCGCGCGCCTCTATCCACGCCTGTAGGGCATCGAGAGCGCCGTTCGTTGCGTATCCCACACGGTCCTTGCGCCCCTTGCCACCGCGCACGGTGAGCGCCCCTGTGGACTCGTCGTAGTGCTCGAGAGTCAGGGCTACCAGCTCCGACCGCCGGAGGCCCCCTCCGTAGAGCACCGCCAGGATCGCGGCGTCTCTTGAGCCCGAGGGAGAGTCGTCGGCAGCGCAGGTGGCAAAGAGCGCACGGAGCTCGCCGCCTGCAAGAGCACGACCGCGGGGGAGTCGCTCGGCGCGGATCTGGCTGGGCTGCGGGCCTAACCGTAGAAGGTCCTAACCACCCGAGACGCCCAGGCGGTTGCTGCCTCGCTCCAGGTCCCCAAAGCACGAGTTCGAAGCACCCGGTAGTTTGCGGAGCGTAGTCGGTGCCGGCTCAGGTCGACGAGATTCTGGACGGCGCCTTGCACGGACAGAAAAGCCGACGAGCGCCTCAAACCTACCAAGTATCTCTACTCTAGCGCGTGCCCCAGCCTCTTTTCCCGAGTGTGACCATAGCCCAAGGTAGCATGAGCAACGACGCCACGATCCACATGGGCAGCATCGGCATCAACGAAAGGAAACCCACCTTCTTGGCAGGTGGCAGCTGGAACGCCCAGTAGAAAGTCTGGTGTAGCATCACGATAAGGCACAGCCCGATCAAATAGCCGACCGGATTCACCTGCCCAATGACCGGTCCGAGCACGAGGAAGTACCCCACTATGACGGGAGCCATCAAGGTCACCAGAACAAGGCCATAGAACGCCATTGCGGCGCCCAGCGGTCTCCTCCACATGTGCCTGGCACCGATGATCGCTTCGATGATGAAAGATCGACGCCATCGTATCTGTTGCTTCATGTACTTGGAGAGCGTCTCGGGCACGATCGTCCTCGCCCTGGCAACAGGTACATAAATCGTATCGAGGCTGTCTTGCAGGATCAGATTCGTCAAGCCTCGATCGTCTCCGAAGGTCCGCTTCACGCCCAAGAAGGTCTGGCCCAACCACCGCTTCATGACTCTCCTGAGAACACTCGTGCGGTATGCACTGAATGCTCCAGAGCAGCAGATGACGCTGCGGAAATGACCTTCGAGCGCCCGAAATGCTCTGAACGCAATGAAGTACTGTTGCGTCTGCATTTTTGTCAACCAATTGACTTCATGGTTTTCGACATCCGTGTGTCCACAGACAGCCGCGATCCGCGGAGAGCAAAAGCCCCTCAGGATCTGGCGAAGCGCATCGCGATCGAGCTGAACGTCGCTATCAATCAAGGCAGTGACTTCGGCATCGTGTACCTTCATCCCTTCAGCTATCGCGACCCTCTTCCCTTTGTTCTCGACTAGGTCGATGACCTTGAAGCCAAAGTCGGTGGATGCGCGATCCATCCAGTAGCGGGTGTCGTCGGTGCTTCCATCGTTGATCAGGACCACTGTCAACTTCTCGCTTGGATAGTCCTGCTCGGCAAGAGAGCGTGCCGTCGCGTATATCCCCATTGATTCATTCTTGGCAGGAATAAGTGCAGCAACCTCGGGCTCGTAAACGCCAGGCGGCAGAAGGTTGGGGCTGTACAACGCAAAGAACACATAGCGGGCGATGATAAGCGCGCCAACTATCACCCCATATCCTGCGAAGACAGGATGGTAGGTGAACACATTGGATATCCGAATGAATAGTATGAGCGAGGCCATCGCAGCAAAGAGGATCCAGAAGACCAGTTGAGATGGGCGTTCTATGCGGAGAAGCTCCGATAGCCCTCCGAACCGGGTCGGGGCATCCAGGCAGGCGAGCGGCTTCTCGGGTGCTAGCGGCGACGCTTGGATCCTAGTACGAAGATGGGGCATGTTGAGAAGCTACCGACCGTGCTGCCGGGCGGCAAATGCTGCGAAAGAAGTTTCCCTCAAAGGGGAGAACAACGCCAGTGCTGGAAAGCACTCCAGCCTGCCAAACTCGAAACCCCTCATGGCTGCGCCTTGCGTAGCCCCACTTCCCTGGTACCTGACACGCTGATTTCGCTGTGCTCGAGAGGTTCGGCTGCTAGGAGTCCGTCCGGGTATCGGATAGACGCAAGGTGGGCCGAAGCGGCGCGCGACCCGGCTCTATGAGCGAGAGCCTGACTTAATCAGGCTTGGACAATACACCGCGCGATGGGGGATGTCACAGGCTCCGTTGAAAAAGGGTGACGGTGATCCGACCTCGATAGTGTGTCGGGGTCAATCCACTGGCATGGAGGATCACCGTCATGAGCAAGAGTCGCAGAACAGAGACAAGTAGGAAAGCGGAGCGCCAAGAGAACCCGCTCCTGGAGGCAGTGGTAGCGGCGCGATCGGATCTACGAGCGCTGGTCATGGACGCGGGCTTCGGGGTGTTGGGTTCGCTGCTGGAAGAAGACCGGGCGGAGCTCTGCGGAGAGCGCTACGCGCGGTCACAGCAGCGGCGGGCGTACCGACACGGCTACGACGAGGGCTCGCTGGTGATGGGCGGCCGGCGGGTCAAGGTACGCAAGCCGCGGGCTCGGAGCGTCGATGGCCAAGAGCTGCCGCTGCCGCACTGGGAGAGGTTCAAGGCAACAGATCCGCTCGAAGAGCGCGCCGTAGAGCAGATCCTGTGCGGCGTCACGACGCGCAAGTACGAGCGCTCGTTAGAGCGGCTCGACGACGGGCGAGCTTCGTCGGGAACGAGTCGCTCGAGTGTGTCGCGGCGGTTCGTAGCGCGTACAGCCAAGCAGGTGCAGCAGTACCTGGCCCAACCGCTCAATGAAGTGGACCTGCCGGTGCTGGTGATCGACGGCACGCACATGGGCAAGCACTTGTTGGTGATCGCCATGGGCATCGACGCGGACGGCGTCAAGCATGTGCTGGGTGCCGTAGAGGGCACCACGGAGAGCTCCCACGTGTGCCGGTCGCTGCTGCGGCAGTTGATCGAGCGCGGCATGCCCGTCGAACGGGCGCGGTTGGTGGTAATCGATGGCTCCAAGGGCCTCCGTAAAGCAGTGCGCGACACGTTCGGCGAGTGGGCCCTGATCCAGCGCTGCCGTGTCCACAAGATCAAGAACGTATTGGAGCATCTGCCAGGGCATATCCGGCCCTGGTTCGCAGCCAAGATCCGCAAGGCGTGGAAGGCGGAGACGGCCACGGCAGCGACCAAGCAGCTCGACGCCGTGGTCAAGGAGCTGGAGACCGATCACCCCGGTGCAGCGGCCTCGCTCAGAGAAGGAATGCAAGAGACGCTCACCGTCACTCGGCTCCGAGTTCAGGGGCCGCTGCTTCGGACGTTACGTTCAACGAATACGATCGAGAACCTGAACGGGACGATCAAACACGTCAGCCGCAACGTAAAGCGGTGGCGCTCCGGGAGCATGATCGTTCGATGGGCGGTTACTGCACTCATCGAGGCCGAGAGCAAGTTCCGGAGGGTTCGTGGCTACCGCGACATCGCCAAGCTCGATGCCGTACTCAACACCGCCGTCGACGTTCCCCTTGAGCAGGAGCGCCGTACTGCGTAACAATCCCCAACCACTTCACCGCGAATCCGCGGGAGTCTACGAAGGTCCGAGAAAGTACAAGAATCCGCCCTCTCAAGGCGGAGACACGGGTTCAAATCCCGTTGGGGCTACCTCGGCCGGAGCGAGCATCTCGTTCCGGCCTTTTTTCTTGTTCTCGAAGCGATTCCGAGGCTGATTCCGAGGCAACGCGATGGCTCCCCGACCGGCGGGCAAAGCAGCGCTGATCTTCGTTCTGATCACGGTGCTGCTCGACACGATGGGGATCGGGATCATCATCCCCGTCACGCCCGAGCTCATCATGGAGCTCACCGGCGAGGGACTCAGCCGCGCGGCGGTGTATGGCGGCTGGCTCGGCTTCGTGTACGCGATCATGCAGTTCGTATTCGCGCCGGTGCTCGGCAACCTGAGCGATCGCTTCGGCCGGCGCCCGGTGCTGCTCTTCGCCGTCGCCACACTCGGCGTCGACTACCTGATCATGGGCAATGCGCCGACAATCGCTTGGCTGTTCGTGGGCCGCGCGATCGCCGGCATCGCCGGCGCCTCATTCACTCCGGCGTATGCCTACGTTGCCGACATCAGCTCGCCCGCGAAGCGGGCGCAGAACTTCGGCTTGATCGGGGCGGCCTTCGGTGGAGGCTTCGTGCTCGGCCCGGCGCTCGGCGGCTTGCTGGGCGAGCTCGGGCCGCGTGCGCCCTTCTTCGCCGCCGCCGGACTCAGTCTGCTCAATTTCGTCTACGGCTGGTTCGTGCTGCCCGAAACGCTGTCGGAAGATCGCCGCCGACCTTTCGCCTGGAAACGGGCCAACCCTGTTGGAACGCTCCTGCAGATTCGGCGCTACCCGGTGGTGCTGTGGTTGCTCGCAACCTTCTTCGTCTGGCAGGTGGCCCATCAGGTCATGCCCAGCACCTGGTCGTTCTACACGATGTTCAAGTTCGACTGGTCGGAGGCCATGGTCGGCGCGTCGCTGGCGTTCGTGGGCGCGATCATCGTGCTCGGGCAGAGCACGATGCCGCGATTGGTCATTCCGTGGCTCGGTGAGCGCCGAACTGCCGCGCTGGGCCTGGCAAGCGGTGCCCTCGGCTTGCTCGGCTTCGCCCTCGCAACCCAGGGCTGGATGATGTTTGCCTGGCTGTTCAGCTGGCTCCTGGCGGCTCTGGTGACACCCTCGATGCAGTCGTTGATGACACAGAACATCCCCGGCAATGCTCAGGGCGAGCTCCAAGGCGCGGTGGCCAGCCTGATGAGCCTGAGCGCAATCATCGGGCCACCGCTCATGACGCAGCTGTTCCGCCGCTTCACATCGGCCGACGCGTCGATTCTGTTCCCGGGAGCGCCGTTTGCCTTCTCCGCGGTACTCGCCGTCGGGGCGCTCTCGATGTTGCTCACATCGAGCAAGCGACAGGCCGAGGCATCGCACGCGGGCTAGCCACCTCGCGGGAGCCTCGGGGACTCACTTCGGAGATCAACAGGCGACCGGGATGCGGAGGATGTTCTTCGTGGCGTGGTCGTTGGGCTGAGTGGGTGGGGGGCGTTTCAGACGCGCGGAGGCGATCCGGGATCCGGCGATCAGTCGCGCCAGTTCGCCTCTGGCTCTGGCTTGTTGTCGAGGACGGCCTCGACCTGTGCCATGACGTCGTCGGTGAGTCGATCGACGAGCTCGAGCGCGTGCATGTTCTCTTCGATTTGCGACGGCTTCGACGCACCGGTGATGACACTACTGACGTCGGGATTCTTCAGGCACCAGGCGATCGCCAGCTGCGCCAGCGTGCAACCGCTCTCCTCGGCGATCGGCAGCAGCAGCCGGGCCGTCTCGATGTTGCTGCGCCCCTTCGAGCTTCCGAGCTCGCGATCGCGGAGCCAGTCGTAGCCTTCCGTTTCCATGCGGGAGCCCCTCGGGAGGCCGTCGTTGTACTTACCCGTGAGCACGCCACTGGCGAGCGGGCTCCACGTGGTCAGCCCGAGGCCGATGTCGCGGTAGAGCGGAGCGTACTCACCCTCCACGCGATCGCGCGTGACCATGTTGTACTGCGGCTGCTCCATGGTTGGCGGCACCAGATGCTCGCGGCGGGCGATCTCGTAGGCGTGGCGGATCTGCTCGGCGCTCCACTCGCTGGTTCCCCAGTAGAAGACCTTCCCCTGATCGACCAGGTTGCTCATGGTCCGGACGGTTTCTTCCATGGGCGTGTGCACGTCGGGCCGATGGCAGAAGAGAAGGTCGACATAATCGGTCTGCAAGCGTTCCAGACAAGCGTTCGTACCCTCGATGAGGTGCTTGCGCGACAGGCCACGCTCGTTCGGACCTGCGCCACCCCAGAAGATCTTGGTTGAAAGCACCAGATCGGACCGCTTCCAGCCGGCTCGCTTGATGATCTGTCCCATAACCGTTTCGGCCCGACCGCCGCCGTAAACCTCGGCGTTGTCGAACAGATTGACCCCGGCATCGAACGCGGTCTTCATGCAGTCGTAGGCGGTGTCGTCTTCGACCTGGATGCCGAACGTCACCCATGCGCCGAACGACAGGGCCGAGACCTTCAGGCCCGACGATCCGAGGTGGCGATAATCCATGGTCTGCTTCCGGATCTCGCTTCAAGTCTGAGTTGGTGACTGGTCGACGCCGTCATGCAACGCGGACGGCGCCCTGGTTGACCTTGGCTGCGTAGCGCCCTCGAACAATCTGCACGGTCGCCACTCACGCCGCGCAGGCCGGACAGTACACGTGGGCGTGCAACGGCAACGGCGGCTCGGTTACGAACCTTCCAACGTGATCCACGACGATACGATCGAGGAACATCTTGACGAGCCGGCCTTTGCCGCCCTTGCGGTAGCGCGCCAGCGGCTCGCCGCAGTGGCATTCGACATCGATCGTCTGACGTTTCGACACACGCCACAGGATACGCCCCAGCCAGCGATACTCTAGTGACGCTTGGCGAATGGCCCCCTTCATCGACGCGCCCCAGCGGCGCCCGCCAGGGACAACGCTCAACCCGATGAACAGCCTCGAAGAACGTTCTCAGGAGTAGTGACCATGTCTACGCGAAAGCCCCTTCGTCAGCACGCCGTGCTCGCCACCCTCGCACCGGCCGCGATCGCGATGTTCTTCGTCCTTGGCGCAATGTCGCTGGGTGCGCCACCATCGGCGGCCGACGACAACTGGCCGCGGTTCCTTGGCCCCACCGGGATCCCCGTGGGCACGCACCCGAACCTGCCCACAAGCTGGTCGACAACCGAGAACGTCGAGTGGTCGGCCGAGATCGACGGGATGGGGTGGTCATCACCGATCGTCTGGGGCGACCGGGTGTTCGTCACGTCGGCCACCAGCGAGCAGCCGATGAAGCAACCGAGTCTCGGCGTCGACTTCTCCAACGACTACGTGGCCGAGCTGCAGGCTCAGGGGTTGTCGATGGAGGAAATACTGGCAAAGATCGGCGAGCGCGACACCGAGTACCCGCACGAGATCGACATCGCTTTGATGCTGTACTGCCTCGATCTCGAGAGCGGCGAGCTGGTGTGGGAACGGCAGCTGCACAGCGGCCCGCCGGCCGTGGGACGACACCGCAAGAACAGCTTCGCGTCGGAAACACCAGTGACCGATGGCGAGGCGATCTACGTCTACTTCGCTCACCAGGGCCTGTACGCCTACGACCTCGACGGCAACGAGCTGTGGACAACGCCGCTGGAGGCGCACCAGGTTTATCTCGACTTCGGCGGTGGCACCTCGCCAGCGCTGCATGGTGAGCGCCTCTATGTTGTTAACGACAACGAGGGGGCCAGCTTCGTCGCCGCCTTCGACAAGCGCACCGGCGAGGAAATCTGGCGGACGAGGCGCGCCGACCTCCGGGTGGGTCGCGGCTCGACCTGGTCGTCGCCGTTCGTCTGGGAGAACGATCAGCGGACGGAGTTGATTACCGTCGGCCCGCTCACCGCGGTGTCCTACGACCTCGACGGCAACGAGCTCTGGCGCATGGGCAAGTTGGGAATGATGCCCATCGCCACGCCGTTCGCCTGGGAAGGGCTTCTCTACTTGACCACCGGTCCGCCCGGCGGCAACGCCTGGCCGATGGCCGCAATCGCCCCCGGCGCCTCCGGCGACATCACGCTTGCTGATGGAGCCACGAGCAGCGAGCACGTCGTCTGGTTCGACTGGAAGGGCGGCGTCTACCTCAGCACCCCCGTGCTGTACGACGGCGCGATCTACGTGCTCCAGGACAAGGGCATCCTGACCAAGCACGACGCCAAGAGCGGCGAGATTCTCTACCGCTCGCGCATCGGGCCTGGCGCCTCGGCCTTCACCTCGTCACCTTGGGCTTACAACGGCAAGATCTTCGCGCTCAGCGAGGAGGGCGACACCTTCGTCATGAGCGCCGGTGACGAGTTCGAGCTGCTCGGAACCAACTCCCTCGGCGAGTTCGCGCTTGCCACGCCCGCGATGGTCGGCGACCGGCTGCTGATCCGCACACAACATCGCCTGTGGTCGATCCGCGAAGAAAATCCACTTCAAGGAGCCTCGGTGTCCGCCGAAAGCGGCGCCGTTGAAGGAGACGATGCGGCTCCGCTGGCGGGACCTTTGACCTTCGGCGGCTTCACGGCATCGTTCGATGTATCCGGCGAGTATCACCTCGAGGGCGAGGGGTGGCCGGAATTCAGAGGCTCCTGGGAAACCATGGCCGCAGCTGATGCCGAGAGCACCGAGCTCGTGCTCGTTTCTCCGGAAGCGCCCGAGGGCTGCGAGGGACCAGGGCGCTACGAGATCCACCTCGATGGCCCCGCCATGACATTGCGCGCTCTCGACGAGGGCTGCGGGATTCGCGGCATGATCCTCGACGGCAGCACCTGGCGAGCGGCGGGCAGCGCCCCGGCCTTTGCCGAGCGGCGCATCTCGATGAGGCCGGGCGATACGCGACCACTCCCCGCGCCAGCCAGCGCCGAGGAGAGCTGGCCGTCGTTCCGTGGCCCGAGCGCCTCTGGTGTCAGCGACGGGCAGGATCTGCCAGATGTTTGGGACGGCGAGTCCGGCGAAAATATCCGCTGGCGGACGACCCTCCCGGGCCTGGGCCACGCGAGTCCGGTCGTCTGGGGCGACCGCCTGTTCGTGACCACGGCAGTCAGCTCGGCCGACGGAGGCAACACATTCCGCCCGGGGCTGTACGGCGACGGCGACGCTTCAGCCGATCGCGCCCCAGAAGAAACACCGCCAGGACAAAAAACAGGAACTCGGCGCTGTCGAAACGCATCTACTGAGGCGGCTTGGTGAGGAGCGCCTCCGCCAGCGCTGGCACGAGGGACTCGGAGAAGATGCGCGCGCCCTCGCGACCAAGATGGAGACGATCGTCCCAAAGATCGGCTGCGAGCCGAAGCTGCACGTCACCGGCGGCCACCACCCGGAAACCTCGCTGCTCTCCCAGCTCGGCCAAGTAGCTCTCGGCTGCGAGCCGGGTTTCGCGCTGCACCCGGTTCTCTCGCCCCAACGGAGACGACGCGAGCACCACGGCGATGTCGGCCTCGATTGCGCGCCGCGCGAGCAACGCCAAGGCGCGCGTGTTGACATTGGGCAGCTCCGGCACGTGGCTGATCCACCGCATTCGTTCTTCGCGCCAAAGCGCCGGGCCTCTGCCGCGGGTGATCACACCAACGGCTCCGTAACGCAGATCCGCGCGATGCCGAATGAGTACGTTCGCCGCGCGCAGCAGACCGCCGGCATGGAACTCGCGACCAGCAACCAGCTCGGGCAACGAGAACAGCTCGAGCGCAACCGAAGGGTCGTAGGGGCGCACCAGATCCCATTCGATGTCGGAGGTCACGGTCCCTGCCGTGAACACGTAGACTAGAGCTCGCGGCCGCAGTCGCACGAGCTCGCGCGAATACATCGCGAATTCGAGCGCCACCGCACCCGCGACGTCCACCTTGGCCACTGCGCCCGGACGCAGGTGCAGGCCGTGCGCAACGGTCTCGGCATCGATATTCGTGGCGGCGACACTCGAGCCAATGAACAGCACATCCCAGTCCCCCGCCGAGGCCTTTTGCAGCCGTGCCTCGGCCTCGAGTAGTCGTCCTGAGCCCCAATCCTCGGCAACAACCCAGAACCACGCGCTGCGGGTCAGCAGCGCGTCGGTACCGAACACGAGCAGAGCAGCCAGGCCGGCCAGCACCAGCAGAACGCGGTTGGCCGCGACCGCCTGCCCCGGGACTTGATCGACGGTTCCGTCGACTGACGTGCCCATTGCCATACCCATTCAGCGACTCACCGAGCCCGTGCGCTGCGAACCGCGATCAGCGACCACGTCGACAACGCATCAAGCCGACCCGGGCTCGCCATGACCGTCTTCGAGGAGAACCTGCGAGAAACGAATTCCCTCGGCGGCCAACACGAATGCAGCCGGCGGCAGACGGCGCCCACGCTCCTGGACCTTGTGGATGTAGCTCGCGTAGTCGGCAGTATCGTCGCCCGGCTCCGCCATTCCAAGTAGAACGAAATCAGCGTCGGCCGACTTCTCCACCAGCAGATCGTCGAAAGGCCGCCCGTCTCGTACGAGAACCTGCGGCACCGCGCTCATCCTCAAGCCCTCGACAATGTGGGCGAGGTTGCTCAGTGCCCGCGGAACGGCCTCGAGATCCTCCACGCAGAGCCGCAGGCGGACGCGGGCGCGTTTCCACTCGACGCTTGTGCCGAGCACGTACGCAAGAACGAGCATCAGTCCGCCATTACGATGCAGCCCGCCCCACCACACGTCGATGGTCTCGAATCGCGCCTCGCGCTCGGCGCCGTCAGGGGAACGACCGTCGCTATCGGAGTACACGAGCACATTCTTCCGCGCCTCGTGCGCGTAGGCGATCAGCTCGGCGTAGTCATCAACGTCCTCTTCGTGCCGCATCCCCAACATCAGGGTGTTGGGGGCCACGAGCCCAAGCCCGTAGTTATCGAGTAGCGCGCGCGCCCCGCTGAGCGGGCTCTCGGCCGACGCAACCCGCACCATCGCGTGCACACCCCGCGACTTGAGGTGATCGCCAATCGTCTGCTCCAGGCCGTGGCGTCGGCGAACGCCGAAAGCTCCCGGCTGCACCACGCTCACGATGGTCATCAACCCTTTGTTGTGCGTCAGGTTGGCGCCGAGCTGGATGAGTGGCCAGCGGCGCGAAGGAGCGCCAGAGAGAACCAGCAGATGGGGCCGCCAGTTCCGTGGGTCGTGCTCGCGCTCGGCTCGCAGCAAGCTGCTGCGCATCAAGCTCATCCAGATGCCCTTGCGGGCGTCGCCCCAGGTGGTCTGCAACTCGCGACGCTCGAGCCACACGTACAGCCCGCCCACAACGCCCGCCGCCACCACTGAAGCGACGGGGTTGATCAACCACATCACTCCCAGACAACTGGCCGCGCCGAGAAACGACAGCGACCAGTGAACGCTGAAGGTGGGCCGAAAGGATGGGCTGTCAACCAGTCGCTCCACGCCAGCGGCGAGATTCAGCACCATGTAGGTGGTGAGAAAGAACATCGTCAACACCGGGGCGATGAGATCGAGGTCGCCCACCCACACGGCGCCGAGCGCGATCAGAAGCGTAACTATCGTGCCTGCACGTGGCTCGTTCCCCGATCCCGTGCCACGGCCCAGAAACCACAGCCAGCGTGGCAGCACGCCGTCGAGCGCCAGCGCCTGTAGCACTCTTGGCGCCCCGAGCACGCTGCCGAGCGCGCTCGAGAGCGTCGCGCCCCACAGGCCGAAGAGGATCGGCAGTCCCCAAACCGACATGCGCTGCATCACCAGCGGGTCGGAGACCAAAGTCGAAGGCTCGGCGCGCATCGCCAGGAACACCGGCACCGTCATATAGACGACGTACCCAACGCCGACAGCGGCGAACGTGCCGCGCGGAATCGACCGGCTGGGCTCGCGCAGATCGCCCGACATGCTCACACCGGCCATGATTCCGGTTACCGCCGGAAAGAAAACCGCGAACACGGCCCAGAAACCGGGTGAGTCGGCGTGGCCGACCCACAGCTCGGTGCCGCCAGCATCCACCGGATGCCCCGCGAAGAACGACCCGAGCGACAACGCGATCGCGGCCATGATCAGGTACTGCGCGCGGATCGCCAGCTTCGCCGATGTCAGGGCCACCACCGTGACCCCGATTGTCGCCAGCACGGCCACCGTCCGCTGATCGACCTGCGGATAGACCAGCGTGATGCTCTCGGCGAAGCCAATGGTGTAGAGCGCCACCGAAAGTGCCTGTGCCAGAAACAGCGGCACACCCACGGCGCCGCCCGTCTCGATCCCCAGGGCGCGGCTGATCATGTAGTACGCGCCACCGACTCTGACCACGCGGTCTGTCGCGATCTCGGCCACCGAGCAGGCGGTCAGCAACGTGATCAAGGTGGCGAGGGTGACGATGCCGAGTGCGGGCACGAGCCCGACATTGCCCACCACCCAGCCGAAGCGCAGGTACATGATGACGCCGAGAATCGTCAACACCGACGGCGTGAACACCCCGCTGAACGTGCCCATGCCGCCGCGCTTGGCTACGTCCGTCGGCGGCGCCACCACCTCGACACTTTCGGGCGCCGCCGCTACATCAGCCATCGAGTTGCTCGATTCGCGGACGTCCTCTCACCCAGAATGACGGCAGGCGTTCTCTTTGGCATTCTTCACCGCTCGGCGGGGCTCGGCTCGAAGACTTGGGGCCACAGCCGCCGGGCAGGCGACGATCTCAAGGCCGGCGAAGAAGGTAGCTCATCACCACAACCGGCGTGTCTGGTGGCCACGTTCGTGCTGCGCCAGGGAACTTCGGTGGCGGCGCTCGGCCTGATCGCTGGCTTGGTTCTGGCCGCGGCTCTGACTCGCTTCCTGGACGCGATGCTGTTCGAGATCAGTCCCACCGACCCGGCGACTTTCGGCGCGGCTAGGCTCGCCCTCCTGGCCATCGCCACGATCGCGTGCTATTTGCCTGCTCGCCGCGCTGCGCGCGTCAATCCAGTTGAGGCGCTCGCAGCCCGCCGGCGTTCGAAAGAGCTTGTCTGCGACGGTCGTGCTCACGCTGTCGGTCGAAACGCTGTTAGATCTAGCGGCCTGGAAACGACCCGGTTCTCAGCGCTGCCGTGCTCACGGCGCGCACTCTGTGCAAATTCAGCGTCTCTGAGAGCACATGCCCGACATCATCTTCACCATGCAGAACCTCCAGAAGGTGGTTCCGCCCAAACGATTTCTCCTGAAGGAAATCCATCTTTCCTTCTACTGGGGCGCCAAGATCGGCGTTCTGGGTCACAACGGTGCCGGAAAGTCGACACTTCTGCGCATCATGGCGGGCGTCGATACCGAGTTCGACGGTCAGGCCTATCCCGACAAGAAAGCCAAGGTCGGCTTCCTGTCGCAGGAGCCCGAGCTCGACCCCACCAAGGACGTGCTCGGCAACGTGGTTGCGGGAATGTCCAACGTCACGTCACTGCTCGACCGCTTCAACGAGATCAGCGACAGGTTCGCCGATCCCGAGATCGACGCCGACGAGATGACCAAGCTGCTCGAGGAGCAGGGTGATCTGCAGGACAAGATCGATGCGGTGAACGGCTGGGACATCGAGTCGACGCTCGAGATCGCCATGGACGCGCTGCGATGCCCTCCGGGCGACGCCGACGTGTCGACGTTGTCGGGCGGCGAGCGGCGGCGCGTGGCGCTGTGTCGACTGCTGCTTCAGAAGCCCGACCTCCTGCTGCTCGACGAGCCCACCAACCACCTCGACGCGGAATCCGTGGCGTGGCTCGAGAGGCACCTGGCCGACTACCCGGGCTCGGTGGTCGCCGTGACCCACGATCGCTACTTCCTCGACAACGTGGCCGGATGGATTCTGGAGCTCGACCGCGGCGCCGGAATCCCGTGGGAGGGCAACTACTCCTCCTGGCTCGAGCAGAAGCAGCTACGCCTGGCACAGGAGCAAAAGCACAAAGACGCGCATCAGAGGACGCTGCAGCGCGAGCTCGAGTGGGTACGGTTGGCGCCACGTGCCCGGCATAGCAAGAGCAAGGCGAGACTCGGCGCGTACGACAGGTTGCTGCAAGAAGGTGAAGATCGGCTGCCCGAAAGCGTCGAGATCTACATTCCGCCTGGCCCTCGTCTCGGCGATGTGGTTATCGAAACGGAGGCTCTTTCCAAAGCCTACGGCGACAAGCTGCTGTTCGACGATCTGACGTTCAGCCTGCCCCCCGCCGGGATCGTGGGAGTGGTGGGCCCGAACGGCGCGGGCAAGACGACACTGTTCAGAATGATCACCGGCCAGGAAGAGCCGGACTCTGGATCGCTCAGAATCGGGCAGACGGTGGAGCTCGCCTACGTCGATCAATCGCGCGATGTTCTCGATCCCGACAAGAATGTCTGGGAGGCGATCTCTGAGGGATACGAGCGCATCTCTCTTGGCAAGCGCGAGGTCAATTCGCGCGCCTACGTCGGCAACTTCAACTTCAAGGGCGCCGATCAACAGAAGAAGGTCGGCCTACTTTCGGGCGGCGAGCGCAACCGCGTGCATCTGGCGCGCGTGCTGAAGTCGGGAGCCAACGTGCTGCTGCTCGATGAGCCGACCAATGACCTCGACGTCGACACCCTACGGGCGCTCGAAGAGGCCCTGCTCGACTTCGCGGGCTGCGCGGTGGTGATCAGTCACGATCGGTGGTTCCTCGACCGCATTGCCACGCATATCCTCGCGTTCGAGGGCGATAGCCACGCCGAGTGGTTCGCTGGCAACCACCGCGACTACAGCGCCGACTACAAGAGTCGCAAGGGACACGAGGCCGATCGTCCGCATCGCATCAAGTACCGGCGGCTAACCAAGAGCTAGCGAGCCGGTTCCCTCGAAGGGGAGGACGAAGTCGGCCGCTTGAAATCGCGGCCGGCCTCGCTGACCTCAGCTACTGCGGAGTGCGGCGCGGACCTGGCGAACGTATTCGGGCGTTACGCCGTGGATCCGCATCTTCACGAGATCGTCGGCGTCGATGTTGTTGTAACCGGCCTGATTCATCACGGTAATGAAGTCCACCGACACGCCGTGGATGACGAAGTTCGTCAGTTCTTTGGTCGCGAGCTGGTAGCCAAGCTGGCGCAAGTCGGTGATGTACGCGGTCGTCAGGTCATGAATCGCGAACATCAGCAGACGATCATTGGGCAGGTCGCGGTAGCCTAGGTCGGCCATGCGCGACACGAACATCGTGCTCGGCGTGAAGCTGAAGAAGCCGGTGCCGCGGCCGCTTCGGAAGTCACCTTCGAACGCAACGGTACCCGCCTCACGCACGAGCTCGAAGCGAACCCCTTCTGCCGAACCCGTCGCCTGGGCTTCGGAAAGGCCCTGCAAGTCGTCGAGCGACTGCCCGTAGCCCATGTTCCAGTTGTCACTGCGGCCATCGCGGTCGACCTTCAGATTGAGCTGTACGCGGCCGTCCCTCCAGCGCTCGCCGCTGCCCGCACGCATCTCCCAGGTGCCGTCGACACCCGCTGCTTGGGCGCCTACGGCGGCGAGAGCCGAAGATTGCAGGCCCAGCGCCAGCACCGTCGCCAGCAAGACACTGCCGATTGCAGGGCCGCGTTTGTCGTCGCGTATCGATAGATTCACTGTTGCCTCCCGCGGCGCGCCATGATGCGCTCCATTCCGTGGATCTTGATGCGAACAAGCTCGTCGGCCGTCCGATCGTCGTAGCCAGCCGCTTCGAGCTCGCGAATCATCTCTTCGTCGACGCCATGAATGCGCATCTGCACGAGATCGCGGAAGGCCAGCTCGCCGCTCAACTGCTCGGCCATCGCGCCGGCGAACTCAGATGAGACGCCGTGAATGCGGCCCTGCACCAGGTCGTCGAACTCGAGTCCGTCGCCGAAGGCGTTGCGCATGCCGCGCGCGTAGTCGCCGTCGAGCCCGTGGATGCGTCCCTGCACCAGATCATCGAGCTCCAGCTGGTTGCCGAAGACGGCACGCATGCCATCGGCGTACTCGGCGCTGACGCCATGAATGCGCACCTGCACCATCTCCTCAGCGCTCGGAGTACGACCGAATGCCACGGTCATACCCTCGATGGCTTCGGCCGTTACGCCGTGGATGCGCATCTGAATCAGCTCCTTGAAGGCGAGATCCTCCCGCAGAAGCTCCGCCATGCGGCCGGAGTATTCGGCTGAGACGCCGTGGATGCGCGCCTGAATGACATCCTTGAAGCGCAACTCGTCACCAAATGCGCTGCGTAGCGCCGCCGCGGCTTCGGGAGAGGCGCCGTGGATGCGGCCCTGCACCAGATCGTCGAGCTCGAGGCCGTCGCCGAACGCCTGCCGCATCTCCTCGGCGTACTCCGGTGTCACACCGTGGATGCGCATCTGGATGAGCTCTTTGATGACCGGCGGCCGACCCATCATCGTCGTGATGCCCTCGATGTACTCGGGAGTCACGCCGTGAATGCGCATCTGCACGAGCTCGTCGATTGTGGGCTCGCCGCTTTGTGCGATCGGGGTCGGGGCCACCGTCGCGAGCGGGACCCCTGAGGGTGCCGGCGACGGGAAGATGCCCGGAGGAAGCGGGGCAGCTGTCGGCACGCTGTGGCTCTCAGAAGCCAGCGGTGCCGGCGCGGCGGACTGTGTCTGTGTGGGCTGAGCTGCCGGCGCACCCGCAGTTGGCGAAGGAGGGGCCTGGACCATCACGATCGGCGCCGCGGGCGCTTGCTGCGAGATCGCGATTGCCGGCACGGGTTGGATTGCCGCCAGCGGCAGCAGCACGACGGCTGCGAAGGCTAATACTGACACGTTGGTTCTCCTGTTCGGGGACTGTCGTCGTACGGAAGGATCAAGAATCGCGCTCACGCGCCCTGCTAGCCGGCTCGGGCGGAAGAGCGCCATGGCAGCAGCCAGCGCCGGATCGACCTGACCGCCCAGCCAGCGCGATCGAGACGCGCGGGCGATGGCAACAAGATGGTCGGCGTACGCAGAAGGACGAACGCCCGCTTGCAACACGATGTCGTCGCACGCCCGCTCGCGCTCGACGCCCAGGCGCCTCAGGGCAAGCCAGGCCATCGGGTTGAACCAGTGCAGCGCCACGGAGAGGTAGGCAAACAGCTGCAGCCGGCAGTCGTGGCGGCGCACATGTGCCAGCTCGTGCAGTAGCACCACACGCTGACGCTCGGCCGACCAGTCGCGCATCGCCGGAGGCACCAGAAGATGAGGACGGACCCAATGACAAACCACCGGAACAACCGCCGCAGAGGTCTCGAGCAAGACCACCGGTGACCGCACACCGAGCTCGGCCGCGACCTGTCGCGATCGCTCGTACAGCGCACCGCTCGTGACCCGCTTCGCACGCCGCGCCAGCCACGCCACTCGCCCCACGCCCACGGCCAGCCGCGCGATCAGCAGCGACACTCCGACGGCCCAGGCAACAAGCAGGACCCGCCAGAAGCCCACGCTACGGGCGGCATCGGCAAGCCGATCGACGAGCTTGGCGAAAGCCACGATCGTCGCGACGAGAGGAGCCAGCCGACCGCTCACGCTCGAGGTCATGCCTGAAGTTGCAGCACCAGCGGCGCTGCGCGGCCGCCCGCCCTCGATCTGAAGTTCCCGGAAGCGACGAGGTGGCCTGCCCTCCGAGCCCCGCGCAACGGTTGTGTGGCTGCTGCTGACGGAACGAATTCGGCCATTCGAGGTGTTCGCGCGCTCCAACGAGCTCGACCGCGTCGCCAACGCCTCCGACGCAGACCCCAGAGGCTTCACCACACCAGACGCGGTATCCGCAGAATCGCCTTCGAGAGAAGCACGTTCTTGCACCGCCAGCAGAATCGGAACGCGGAGCTCCGGAACCACGCGCCCGAGCAGTGGTAGAGCGAGGATGCAGACCAGAGACGTCCCCCAAACGAGCGCCCGCGTCGCGGCCACGCTCCTACGCAGGAGCAGCGTCCCGAGGCCGGCCGCGGCGAGCAGCAGCGCCGCGCGCGAAGCGATATCCATCATCAGCATCTCAGCGCCCCTCCCGACGCGCGGCATCGATGAGCTCTCGGAGGTGGGCCAGCTCCTCGTCGGGCAGCTCGTCCGAGCACTCCAGGAGAGCCGCTACAGCGTTGGATGCCGAACCCGCAAAGAAGGTTGTGAGCAGCCGGCGTGCGGCATCGTGCTGCGCGACGCTGCGCGAAATCGTGGGCCAGAAGACGTAGTGGTGGCTGCGACGCTCGTGTGCCACGTGCCCCTTCTCCTCCAGCACGCGTAGCGCCGCACGCACCGCCGAGTAGCTCGGCGGATCGGGCATCTCAGCGTGAATCTCGGCGGCGGTCGCCCGCTCGCGCCGATACAGCAGATCCATGATCTGACGTTCGCGGCGGCTCAGGGCCTCGTGTGCGCGCTCGGTGCGGGGCGCCTGCGCGGTTCTTGGCCCTTGCGCACCCGCAGGAGCTGACTGCTTCGACGTTTTCGGCATTCCGTCTCCAGGGCTACGTAATCGAGCGTGGCGGCGAGCATCGCGGGTGAAGCGAGCCCGAACTCTCGGGGTTCCGTAGAAACTGCTGGAAAAATAGCAATTCCCGGTGTGGCGGCGCAAGTGTATTTGCTGTTTTTTCAGCACTTTTGTTTTCCACACCCGCGTCGACACGCTCGAACGAAGCTGGCGTGGGCGGGATGCCCACGCCGGCTGACGTAAAGTAGCCAGACCCGGCGGCGCCGTAAGCCGCGTCGGCACCCTGCTCGCCCAGGCCCGATGCCTACCCCTACCCCGGTGCCATGTGGATCACCCACCTCAACGGATGGAGTCGATATGAGCGATCCCGAAGCTTCGGCAGGTTGGTGGGCCCGAGGCCTGCTGTTCGAGAACTGCAGCTGCACTCTCGTCTGTCCCGGGCACGTGCACTTCAGCCAGAATTGCACTCACGAGCGTTGCGTTGGCTTCTGGGCGATCCGCTTCGACGAGGGCGAGTTCCAAGAGGTTCCGCTCCAAGGCACCCGAGCGGTGATCGCCTACGACGCCCCGCAGCACATGATCGACGGCGACTGGACCGAGGTCTTGATCATCGACGAGGCGGCCACCCCCCAACAGCGCACCGCCATCGAAACGATCCTCAAGGGAGAATCGGGCGGGCCGTGGGCCAAGCTCGCGCCATTCGTCAGCACCTTCCTGCCGACACGCTTCGCGCCCATTCAGATCGAAGAGGCCGACGGATCCAAGCGCGTCCGCATCGAGGGACTGCTAGAGGGGAGCGTCGAGCCTATCCGCGGGCGCGACCGCACCCGGCCCGTGACCTTCGAGAACATGTTCAACCAAATCCACCCCACCTCGCAGGTACTCGCAACCGGCTCGACGCGCTACGACGATGGCGTGATCGTGATCGGCAACGAAGGCACCCACGGCCTCTACTCGAGCTTCTCGTGGGAAGTTACGGCGGGGTGAGCGCTCACCTGCTAACGGCCGGTCTGTATGGCGGGACCACCGAGCGGTTCCTGGTGGCGGTTGCCGCTTGGATGACCATGTCGGCGGTGATGATGCTGCCGGCGGTAACGCCCTGGCTACGGATGCTGGCGAGGATAACGCGGCCGGCCAAGGGTCCGGCGGTCGGCTTCGCCGCCGGCTACATGGGCGTGTGGCTGCTGTTCAGCCTTGGTGCGGCCGGGCTACAGTCGTGGGGCTCCGACCTGGTCGCGATCGCCGGAAGAAGCGCCGCCTTCGCGGTGATCGCGGCCGGCCTCTATCAGTTCACGCCCTTCAAGGCAGCCTGTCTGCGGCACTGCCGCAACCCGCTCACCTATTTCCTCAGCAACTGGCGCGACGGACCCCGAGGCGCGCTCGGGATGGGGCTGCATCACGGACTCTATTGCCTGGGTTGTTGCTGGTTGCTGATGCTGCTCTGCCTCGGCGTGGGCATGATGAGCCTGGCCGCGATGCTCGGGCTAACGGCGCTGATATGCGCCGAGAAAATCCTCGAGCACGGCGAGCTCGTAAGCCGCGCCGCGGGCCTCGGGCTGATCGTCTGGGGCGCGAGCGCGTTCCTGTAGTCACGCTCACTCCGGTCTTCAGAGAGGGCCGCGGCCGAATGGGCCCGAGGTCAGCCCCGGTCGCCTGCGACCTCGAGCTGCCCATGCTCTTCGCCCAGCCCCTCGGACATCCGTCGCATACGTCGCTGCGCCGCGTACATCACCTGCTCGCCAGCGGTGCTCAAGCGCCACATCCTTCGCGGCCGGCCGCCGGGTGGAGCTCCCGGCGACACGAGGTCGAAATCGATAAAACCCTTCGCGTGCAGGCGGCGCAGGGTGGAGTAGAGCGATCCGAAGGAAACTCCACGCTCGGCGCGATCGACGATGACGCACCGAATCGTCACACCGTAGGCCTCGCCGCCCAGCCGAGCGATCGCCAGCAGCACCAGATGCTCGAACTCGCCGAGGTAATCGCTACCCATCGTCGGAGTCGCTCACGCAGAGCCGTCGGACTGATGAGAGTTGGTGCTTCGCAGTGTGCTTCCCACGGTCGTCACTGGTCACGCAGCGCATCTACCGGATCCACACGGGCCGCGCGTCGCGCCGGCTGCAGCGTGGCGGCGGCGGCAACCAGCAAGTAACCGCTAGCAGCTGTGACGTAGAGCCACGGCGCGTGCGGCTCCGTGCCACGCAGAAAGACGCCGAACAACGGCGCAACCAGCCACCCGCAACCGAGACCGAGCACCAACCCCGGCACGACGCTCCAGAGGCCACGTCTGAGAACCGTGACCATGATCTGCTCGCGCCGCGCCCCCAAGGCCATCCGCACCCCCAGCTCGCCCATGCGTCGCTGAACGTCGAAGCGGACAATGCCGTACAAGCCGATAATCGCCACCAGAACCGCCGCCAGGCCGCCCAGTGCTGCCAGCAACCCCGCAGTCTCGAACAGTCGGCGAACGTAGTCGAGAACATCGGCCAGCCGCGGCACACCCTCGAGCCGCATGACGCCGTTGAGCGGCAGCTCGGGATCGATCTGCGCCACCGCCGCCTGCAGCTGGCTCTTTACGGTCACCCCCGCCGCGGAAGAGGCACTGCCGTCTGCCGTGACGAGCACAAACAACCTGCCCGCACGCGACGAGTCCAGCTGGTCGAGCGGCAGAAACGCCCAGTCGTGCGGCACGTCGTCCTCGCCTTCGTACGTCGGGAGATCCTCGACGACACCGACGATGCGCGCCCAGGTTCCCTCCGGAGTGACACCCTGCAGCCGGATGCGACGGTCGAGCGCCTCCTCGAGGGCCGCGCCGGTGGGGCGCTCGTGGCGCTCGACATTGTCAGAGTCGGCGGAGGCTGTCGGTCGGGGAGAGTTCGCGGCGTCGGCAAGACGCTCGGGTCCCTCGTGCTGTCGGAGCTCTTCGGATCCGATCAGACGTCGAGCAACGAAGTCAGCTGTAACCACGCATATGGGTTCGGAGCCCGCGCCATCGAGCGCAGTCGGCAAACGGCCGGCCAGCAGGCGCACTCCGAACAGGTCGAAGAACTCGGCGCTGGTCGAGAGCGCCACGACGGGGCGACGCGCTTGCTGGCTGGTGGGATCGACCGGCAGTCCGTCGACTTCGAGGCGCCCGAAGGGCACATTGAGACCGGGCAGGCCGTTGGCGAACGCAACCTCTCGAATCGAGCTCGACTCGATGAGCTCGCGCGCCAACCTGTCGCGAAACGAGCGCCGGGCCTCGCGGCTTTCGTAGCGCTCCCCCGTCAGCGCCACCGTCGCCACCTGAACGGTCTCCGACGGGAACCCGGGAGCGACCTGGCGGGTGTTCAGCAGGCCCGCCGCCACCAGCATCGCCACCAGCAGTGCCAAGGCCGAAAACGTGACCTGCGCGCCGAGCAAAGCGCGCCCGATCCACCCCCCTCCCACCGCGAGCGTGCCCGACGACTCGCTCTTGAGCGCCGCAGCGATATCGGCGCGCCGCACGCGCAGTGCCGGTAGAGCGCCGGCGATCACCGCTACGGCCACGGCGAGCAGCAGTACAAAACGCAGCACGCGGGCATCCATACCCACGCGCATCCAGTAGTAGCCCCAGTTGCCCGCGAGCGTGCTCTCGATGTAACCCGATGCGCCCCACGCCAATCCAGCCCCGAGGGCGGCGCCGAACAGGGAAATCAAAAGGGCTTCGGCGAACAGCTGCAGAACAACCTGCCCGGGATCGGCCCCGAGAGCAGCATGGAGTGAAAGCGTTCGGGAGCGGGCGAGCGCCCGGGTGAGCAGCAAGTTCGACACGTTCGAGCACGACACCAACAGCAAGGCCAGAACCAAGATCAGCAGCGCGATCAGGGCAACGTTCTTCCCGCCCTCGCCACGCGCCTCGGTGAATCCGCGCACGAGGACGCGTGGCGGCTCCCCGTCGCCGACCCGATTCGCCGGCAACAGCAGCCCACGCAGCTCGGCCTCGGCACGCTCGGGCGACACCCCTTCGGCGAGACGACCGACGACCTGAACGGAACGGCCGGCCCCCCCGACTGAGGCGCGCCGTTCCGCAGCCGACGGCCCCGAATCGGCCCCATCAACCCGGTCGCCGTAGGGAATCCACAGGCTCTCGAAGAAAGGGAACCTGAAGCCTTCCGGCATCACCGCCGCGACCTCGCGAGGCTGGCCGTCGACACGAACCGTACGGCCGATGAGGTCGGGGTCGGCATCGAAATAGCCCGACCAGAGCGTATGGCTGAGGACGACGGCGTCGTCGAGGCGGGCCGGCAACCGGCCGAGCAGCGGTGGCACTCGCAGCATCTCCAGAAGTCCGGGCGTGAACGCCGCGCTGGAGACGCCGGTGGCGTACATACCGTCGCCGCTGAGAACGCTCGTGCTCAGCGAGAACCCGGTAACTGCCTCGAAGGAGCCCGCCGTCCGCCACGTTTCGAACTGCTCCAACCCGAGCTCCCCGCCACCACCCCGAGCGGCCAGCGTAACCTCGACAATGCGGTCGCCCTGCGGTACCGGTAGCGACCGCCCGAAACCCGCGAACACGCTGAAGATCGTTGCGGCGGCCCCGAAGCCGAGCCCGAGTGTCACCGCGGCAGCCAGGGGAATCGCCGGTTGCCGTCGCACACTTCGAGCGGCTAGACGGGCCGCCAGCATGGGTTTGAGCGACCAGCTCGAGCGCCGCCCACCGAGCCACCGCTGCAGGGAGTCGCGCAGCTCGTAGCCGCACACAATGGATACCTGCCAGCACAGCCACGCACGATCGCGCAGCCCACTGCGGTCGCCGGAGGCAGCCGCCGCAGCGGCGACCTCGTCGTCGAGATCAGCCAAGACGTCGCGTGGAGCCGCGCAACCGCAGCGCGCCAGGAGCCACTCCAACCCCGGCGAACGCCGATGCTCACCGGCGCCTCGCCCGGCGTCCGAGGGTCGTGGAACACTCGCCGTCTCCGGACCGGGCTTGCTCTCTTCGTTCTGCTGCATGTCATCTCACTACGGGGCGGCACAACTTCAAGTTTCTGTACAAAGTACACTTTCGTCGTCGCCCGTACCGGATATGCGAGCGAGCTACGAGCGCTCGGTGGGCCGGCATATCTGGTTCTTCTACATCGATCCAGAAACGGCACAGCTGCTGGGGTGTAAGCTCCACCTCACCAACGAGCGCCGCAACGACGGCTCGACGATGGTGTTCGAGGGTGAGGTCGAAGCTGGCGGCCCACGATTACCCGCCGCGCGCACCTGGTACACCCACCGCGGCCACCGTCTCCAGGGTGTCGAGACGGTCGTTTCAGTCGAGATCCTGGACGGCCTTTAGATTCGCCAGATCGACGAGATCAGCGAGAGCGAGTCCAGAACGAGGATTGGCCGGCCGTCGGCGTTCGACCTCTGGATGCTGGCCGGGCGTTGGCGTGGGACTCCTGGGTGCAATAGGGTGGCCGGCATGTCTCGGTCCCCTGTCCTGTGAGCAGTCGCCCGCAAGGCACCCAACTCGCTCGGCTCGCAGTCATCCCACTGGCGCTCGTCGCGGTCGTTGGGTTTGTCGCCCCTTCTGTGGCGGCCGCCGCAACGCGCCAAGCTGTGGAAGCCGCGCCCCCGAGCTCGGCTCGAGGCGACTCAGCGACGGGCGAATTGGTGGAGAGTCTCGAGACACTCGAGCAGGCCGACACGATCGTCTCGGTCGAGATCGTGCGGCACGACGTGTTCGACGAGGCCGGCGGCAGAGCGCGCGGCGGTCGCAAGTTCGCGAACAAATTGCACGTCCAGACGCGCGAGCATGTCGTCCGTCGGGAACTGCTGTTTGCCGTGGGCGATCGAGTCGACGCCGAACACCTTGCGCAAACTGAGCGCAACCTGCGTGCGCTTCCGTTTCTGCGCGACGCGCGAGTCGAGAAAACCGCCGCGGCAGCCGCCATTGGAGATGCCGGCCCGCCTGGTGGCGTCCATGTGCGTGTGACCACCTGGGACAACTGGACAACCTCTCCGGAAATCCAGTTCGGTAGCGTCGGCGATCGCACGCTGTGGACCCTGGGATTCACCGAAAAGAACCTCGCCGGTCTCGGCAAAGAGATCAATGTCTTTCGGCGTCAAGACCTGGAGCGCAACGAGACCGGCCTGACCTACGGCGACCCACGACTCGGCGGGTCGCGTTTCCGTTTGGCGGCGGCCTATGGTAATCGCTCCGACGGCAACCGGGTGGCACTCAGGTTGGAACGCCCCTTTTACGCGCTGGACGCAACCTGGAGCATGGCCGCGCGCGCCGAGAGCTGGGAGCAAATCGACCCGCTCTACGAGTCGGCGGATCGGGTTGGCGGGCTTGCGCACGCCCGCGATTGGTACGACCTGGAGTACGCGCGAGCCGTTGGCCACGGCGAAAGCTCCGCCATAAGGCTCCACACGGCCTATCGGAGGCGACGCGATGAGGTCGCCGGCGACTTGCGAGACTTCGGCATCCTCGAGGTTGGCCTCTCCCGAGTCGAGCACCGCTTCGTCAAGCTCACCCACGTCAATCGTTTCGAAGTGGCCGAAGACTTCAACCTGGGCTCCGAAACGCGTGCCTCGCTCGGCGTCTCGACCGACTGGCTCGGGGGCGAGCGCGGTACGAGCCTGTTCTTTCGACTCTCTCACAGCGGCGGCGTGCTTCTCCGCCCCGCCAGGTTCGTGCGTGGACAGGTGTCATGGAGCGCGCGGCAGCGCGACGATGAACTGCAAAACAGCCTCCTGAGCGCCAGGCTCTCGTACGTCGATCGGCTCGCAGCGCGCAACCTGCTCGTTGCGAAGGCCGTGCTCGAACACGGATCTCGGCTCGACCCAGAGCGTCAGATCACCTTGGGTGCCCACAACGGGCTGCGCGGCTACGCCGTGCACCAATGGGTGGGCGACCGTTCGATGCTCCTGACCCTCGAGGACCGCTGGTTCTTCGTCGACGAGTTCATCCAGGTGCTGTCGCTTGGCGCCGCGGTATTCGTGGATTCTGGATACGCTTGGCCCGGCGGTCAGTCGTTAGCGCTCGGAGACCTACGCACCAACGTCGGCGCCGGCCTGCTTGTTGCCCGCAACCGATTGGTGACGAACCAGCCCACCTTCCGCCTCGACCTGGCCTACGGGCTGTCGGAAGTGACCGGCAGGAGCCGCTGGGTGCTGACGGTCGGAAGTGAGATCGAGGTCTGAGGTTGTCTATGCGAGCAGTGGTCGGGGTCGTGCGCCAGATCAACGGAGAAGAACCCGGTCCGCGTCGACCGTCCGTCCGTGTATGCGTCGTGGCCGCCGTGCTAGCGGTCCTTGGATGCGGCCAGAGCGCTCCGGCCGCACCAAGTACGGCTCGGCTGGTGCTTCTCGGCACCGGCACACCCAACTCCGACCCGGCGCGATCGGGCCCGGCGGTGGCCGTGATTGTCGGCGGTGAGTCGTATCTGGTTGATGCTGGACCCGGCATCGTCCGACGCGCGGCCGCGGCCGCGGAGCGTGGCGTCGACGGCCTGCATAACTCGCAGCTCCAGCGTGTCTTCATCACCCACCTGCACTCCGACCACACCCTCGGCCTGCCCGATCTGCTGCTGTCGCCCTGGACGGCCGACGACCGTGAGGCGCCTCTGGAGGTCTACGGCCCGCCCGGCATCGCGTCGATGATGGAGCATCTGACTGCGGCGTACACCGTCGATATCCGCCTGCGTCTGGACGGCAGTCAGCCGGCGAACGACACCGGACATTCGAATGTTGTCCATGAGATCCGTGGCATCGACGAGAGTCGCCCGATCAGCGAGATCTACCGCGACGACAACGTGTCGGTAGACGCCTTCCGCGTGCCGCACGGCTCGTGGGATCACGCTTTCGGATTTCGTTTTCGCACCGCCGACCGCACCTTCGTAATCTCCGGCGACACGAGCCCGAGCGAGGCGATCGTCGAGTACTGCAACGGCTGCGACATGCTCGTTCACGAGGTCTACAGCGACGCCGGGTTCGCCGCTCGGCCGCCGGAGTGGCAGCGATATCACTCGAGCTTCCACACCTCGGCTACCGAGCTCGGCGAAATTGCGGCGCGCGCAAGGCCACGTCTACTGGTTCTGTACCACCAGTTGTTCTGGGGAACGACCGAATCCGGGTTGCTCGAAGAAGTCGCAAGCCGCTACGACGGTGCCACCGTCTCCGGCCAAGACCTCGACGTCTACTAGCGCTCCCGCCTAGCCCGACCGCCGGTGGCTTTCGCCGCGGCGGCCAACTAGTATCCGATCGACTTGCGGCCGCGCGAATCGCACGATTGGCCCGGCGATCCGACACCAGGCGGCTGGTTGACGATAAGGGGGCTTTCTCGGCAGTCTGGGTCGAGTCCACGCGGCTTCGACAGGTGCAAGCGGTCCGAGCTCCAGAGTTGTAGCGAGCTGGTCCCTCCCCTCGCTGCCACTGTTGGACCTTGAGCTCGCTGGATAGGGTCCTCGAGCTCTCGGACCGAGTCAGGACCGCTTGTACCTCTCGAGGCCACGATGGACGGGCACCTGGGATGAGCTCCTACGACCTGACCGCTTGGCTGCAGTTGCTGGTGCGCTGGGCTCACGTGTTCGCGGCGATGTTATGGATCGGGCAGACGTACCTGTTCAACCGCTTCGAGCGTGCCGTTCAGCCACCTCTGGCGGCGCCGACCCCGCCCGCCAGCCCTGGCGCTGCCGAACCACCAGGTGATCCTGCCGGTGGCGGACTAACGAGCCACGTGGAAGGCCACGTCTGGATGATTCACGGCGGCGGCTTCTGGCTCGCCGAGAAGCACGCCCCTTCCGCCGCAATGCCGCCGCAGTTGCACTGGTTCAAATAGGAAGCCGCAACGACGTGGATCAGCGGCTTCCTGCTGCTCATCCTCACGTACTACTTGGGCGGCCTGCTCGTACCGCCGAACGGCAACGCGCGGCTGGCGGGCGCGATCGGCTTGGGCTTGCTCCTCGTCGGCTGGCTGGTCTACGACGGGCTCGTGGCAACGCCGCTGGCGCGTAGCCCGGTGGGCTTCGCGGCGGTAGGGTTGGTTCTGCTGCTCGCGACCCACTATGGACTGCGACAGGTGCTCGCGTCCCGCGCGTCGTTCTTCATGATTGGGGCCCTGTTGGGCACCATCATGGCGGCCAACGTGTGGCTGAAAATCCTGCCGGCGCAAACGCGCCTGATCGCCCAGGCACAGCGCGGCGAAACCCCGAGCGCCAAGCTGTTGGCTGCAGGCCCACTGCGCTCCAAGCACAATACGTTCATCGTGCAACCGCTCATCCTCATCATGGTGAGCAACCATTACCCGACGATCTCGTACGGACACACCCACAGCACATTCGTCCTTGGAGCGATCTTGCTGCTCGGCTGGGCCGTCGCGAAGATCTTCCGGGGCTAGAAGACGGCCATGTCACCCACCGATTTGCCCCGCCATCCCGACGCCGCGGACTTCCTGAACTTTGCCAAGGAGGAGCTCGGAGAGAACAAGAAGGAGCGCATCCTGGGGCATTGCCGCGACTGCCCCGCTTGCGCGGAGCTCCTGCTTGCCGCGGTGCGCGAACACGCCCCGCCGCCGCAGAAGATTCCGCTGACTCGCTGGCAAAAGGGCTCGATCGTGCTTCTGATCGTCCTGCTGATCGGGACGGTGGGGGGAATGGTGTGGCTTCTACGGTCGATTGGGCAGCGGGTCCAGCCGTTCAGCGAGGCGCCGCCGATGTTCCAGGAACAGGAACAAGTGCCTGGGGCCGTCCCGGAGGGCGAGAACGCCGAGCCGCAAGCGGGAGAACCCGAGCACGACTCTGGCCAAGCCCAATAACAAATCGGATGCGCTTCCCACCACCGGCGGCGATACGGCTCGGGAACAAAAGCCGCATCGGCCGCGTGAGGCGAACGTTGAGCTAGTGGCTCATCTGTCGAGGCAGAGGTTGATCATGACCGCGGATCGGGCCCGGCACGTACGCCGCCTCGAGCCGCTCGATCTCGTTCGCCGCTAGCGACAGTTCCGCCGCCTCCGCGGCGGCGCGGATGTGATCCGAGTTCGTGGCGCCGATAATCGGCGCCGTCACTCCAGGCACCGACATCAACCATGCGAGCGCCACGCTCGCCGGCGACTCGCCTCGGGCAGCGCTGACCTCGAGTAGCGCGTCGAGGACGTGCCAATCGGAGTCGCGGTAGTACATCGCGTCGGCATGCTGATCGTCCTGCGCCCGCGCCGTGACACGCGGATTCTCGCGCGTGCGCGTGCCCGTCAGGAACCCCCGCGCCAGCGGGCTCCACGGCAGCAATCCAGCCCCCTCGTCGAGGCACAGCGGAATCATCTCGCGTTCTTCCTCGCGGTAGGCCAGATTGTGATGGTTCTGCATCGAGACCATCCGATGAAGGCCCAAGCGGTCGGAAGTCGAGAGGAGCTTGGCGAACTGCCAGGCCGCCATGCTGCTGGCGCCCAGGTAGCGGACTTTGCCCACCCGGACCAGCGAATCAAGCGCCTCGAGCGTCTCTTCCACTGGAGTGGAAAAGTCCCACCGATGGATCTGGTAGAGATCGATAAAGTCGGTCCCCAGACGATGCAGCGAATCGTCGCAGGCGGCAAGGATGTGCTTGCGCGACAACCCTGAGCGGTTCGGCGCGTCGCTCAGCGGAAAGTGGACTTTGCTCGCCAGCACGTAGTCGTCACGGTCGGCGAGCTCACCCAGCCATTTCCCTGTGACCTCCTCGCTGCGGCCAAGCGAGTACATATCGGCCGTGTCGAAGAAATTGATACCGGCCTCCAGGGCGACTTCGAAACGCTCGCGCGACGCCGCTTCCCCGAGCACCCACGAGCGCCAACCGGGGTCGCCATAGCTCATACAACCGAGGCAGATTCTCGATACCTCGAGGCCTGTGCCGCCCAATCGTGTGTACCGCATCGCGTGTAGCGTACTCCAATGATCAGCGCCGACGCCGATATCCCCGTGCGCCTTCCCAGGGCCTTCTTTCGCCGCGATCCCGTACGCGTGGCGCGGGCATTGCTGGGCCAACGCCTCGTGTCGAGAATCGGCGGCCTCCGCACCGCGGGCGTCATCGTCGAGACCGAAGCCTACCTGGGCATTCCCGACAAGGCCGCGCACACCTTCGGGGGTCACCGCACCGAGCGCGTCCGCAGCATGTGGGGCGACGGAGGACACGCGTACGTCTACTTCACCTACGGTATGCATCACTGCATGAATGTCGTCGCCGGGACGCCCGGGCAACCCGTAGCGGCGTTGATCCGCGCGCTGCAGCCCGAGATCGGCATCGAGACCATGTTCGCGCGACGCGCCAAGGCTCACCGCGAGATCGACCTCTGCTCCGGACCGGCGAAGCTCTGCCAGGCGCTGGCGATCACGCGGCAGCACGACGCCGAGGACCTCGTGAGTGGCAAGACTCTATTCCTGGAGCAGAGGCGTGGGCGCGCATTGCCGCTGGCCCGTATCGCCTGCGGACCACGCGTCGGCGTCGACTACGCCCAGGAGTGGGCGGCGCGACCGTTGCGATTCGCTGTGGCCGGGTGTCGGTACGTCAGCGAGCCGCGACCATGAACCTGCCCGTCGCGCGACTCGCGACGTGGCAACGGCCGGCTTCCGATCGTCGAAGCGTGGCCCCGCCGGACCATGCGGTCACCGCGATTCGCCGAGGATCTCGGCCAGTCGCGCCGTATCGATGTTGCCTCCCGAAACAACGCAGACAAGACGTTGGGGAGCGACCCATCCCTCTGCGGAACGGCTCTCGTGGCCGAGCTCGACCAAACCCGTCGGCCGGCACGCCGACGCGAGTCGATGAGCAGCGGCCACCGACGTTGCCCCGGCGCCCTCCGCGACGACCCGGCAGCGTTCAACAAGCCGCCTCACCGCGCCGCGCACCTCGTCCAGGCCGCAGACAATCGAGCCACTCAAGAGCGTGCTGGCGAGCGGCCACATCTCCGGCAGTACGCTCTTGCCACCGATGCCATCGACGAAGCTGCCCTTGTGGTCGATCTGGCGCGGCTCCCCAGCGGCCAGCGACGCCGCCAGTGGAGCGGCGGTGTCGACCTCGGCCGCGAAGATCCGGGCCGCGGATCCTGAGCCCCTGATCGCCGACGCAATGCCGCAGCTCAGACCACCGCCGCCGTAGGGCACGACTACGGCGTCGACATCCTGCAGATCCTCGAGAATCTCGAGGCCAATCGTCCCGTTGCCGGCGATCACCGCCCGGTCCGAGACTGGGTGGACAAACAATCCCTCGAGCCCCCACTCGGGAGGCGCTCGATGCTCGACCAAGATCCGCCACCAATCATCGAATGGAGCCTTTCGAATCACCCCTCCGAGCCGCTCGATGGCGTCGAGCTTGTTCCGCGGCGCGTAGTCCGGCACGACGACCGTGCACGCGATCCCCATCTCGCGCGCATTCCACGCCACGCCTTGTGCCATGTTGCCGGCGCTCGCGGTCCACACTCCAGCCGCGAGCCGGTCGCTGCCGGCGAGCAGCATGGCGTTGCCGGCACCGCGGAGCTTGAACGAGCCGATTGGCTGTAGGTTCTCGAGCTTGAGCCAGATCTCGGCTCCGCTCTCGTCGGTATCTGCCGGCAACCGCAGCAGGGGCGTGCGCAGTACGCGCCCGTCCAACCGCTGAGCGGCTGCCCGGATCTCGCCAATGGCGATCCGGTTGATCGGGGTGATCGGGGCTATCAAGTCTGGGGACTCACGCATCTCGTTGCCCGTGACTCTACGTTGCCGCTCTCGCGTTGCTGGCCGCGACCTTCAGAGCGTCGCCCAGCGGAAGGAGGCGCAGCCCACTAGCCGCGGCCCTGAACAGATAAGGCCCCGGCGGCGACATCTAACAGTCGCGCGCCGGGGCCCGAACTTGCTTCGGTGGCGGTGGGTTCCCCGATCATCGAGCACTCACTGAGTACTACGGGGCACCTTAGAACCAAGCGTCACTGACGCTCTCACCGTGTCAGGCGCGCGAGCGCCCGCACGGAGCGCGGAGAGTCCCCTACAGGGCCGCCACCTCCGCTAAGCCACATAAATTCGATATCACTAGACCACCTCCTTTCCGGGCCAATTCAGGTCAGCGAGGACCCAACCTCGCCCGGCTTCCGACGCCGCCCGCCGGCCGGTAGCCGTCGTGCCCCGGCATCGCCGGTACACGAAGGTAGCTGTAGGCCGCGGAACACTCGGAGCGCGCTGCGACCGACGCTGGCGATCGTAGCACGCTAGCAGTCAGATCGGTCAAGAGGGTGGCGGCTACCCTGGCCGTCGTCGCTCTACCGTCGATAGGCTACCTAACGGACACGCAGCATCGAGCACCGGGGGCGATCCTGATTACCGCTCCGTGTTTCTATGACGTGAACATGAACTCGAACCTTGTGCTGGGAGCACAGGGGGGACCTTCAATGCGGCGGTGGATGTGAATGCCCCCGCCTGTGGATGGAAACCCACGTCGAAGGCCGACTGGATCAAGCCACAGGGTGGCAAGCAGTCGGGCGACGGTGACTTCGATTTCGTCCTCGAAGAGAACGCAACAGGGTCACCGCGAGTGGGGAGGATCAAGGTGGCCAGCGGTGGAGACCTGAAAATACGTCAGCTCGGCAAAGACATCGTCGGGGCTCCGGAAACGCCGCGACGCGTGACCGTGCGGCGGACCAAGAACCGCAGAACCGTGCGCGTGAGCTGGTCGAACGTGGACGGGGAAACCGGGTTCCGGATTGCCAGCCCGTCGCTGACGAGAGTAACAATCGTGCCAGCCAATACCCGCAGGCAAAGGTTCGGCAAGCTGGCCCTGAAAACGGAGCACTGCTTCCGCGTCAGCGCGTTCAATGACGCCGGCGTGTCGCCTTCCAAGGAAGACTGCGTCTTCCTGCAGTAGCGCCCCTCATATCGCGCATCCGACGGGAGGGCGGCGTCTCAACGCCGCCCTCCTCATCGGATCCGCTGCCGGACACCGGCCATCGACGGCGCGCGGCGGCCGTTCGCCACGCTCAGCAGCGCGTTCGTCACGCTCTGATCGCCGTCGAGAGCCGTAAGCACGGATACTCCCCGCGCTCCCGCGAGCGCCCCCAATTGGAGGATCTATGTCTAAGGAACAGGTAGTGCGCCCGCTGGTTCGTCGCTGCAAAGACCTCATATCCGATCATCGCCAGGCGCGTCTCGCCTGACCGAGGATCATCCTGGTCCAACGTCACCACGTCCAGAACAGACTTCCGTGGTGGACACAACAACAGCGCTGCCGCCAGCGCCCGTTGTCGGCGAGGCGATCCGCAGGTAGAGTCGCCGGGTCCAGCCTCAACAAGCTCTTCTCTCCGCCGGAGGCTCCATGCGTAGCCGCTCGTTCGTACTGCTCGCCGCTCTCCTCGTAGCTACCCTCGCACTACCCGTCGCCACCGACGGAGCGCTGGCCCAGCAGGGCGCCGACCCGCAGATGATCCCGGCGCCCGATCGCGGCAGCTCGGAAGGCATGGGCCCGTACAACCGGCTGATCATCCGCGGCGCCACGGTTATTGACGGCACAGGCGGCCCACCGATGGGCCCGGTCGACATCGTTGTGGAGGGCAATCGCATTACGCAGGTGACCGGCGTCGGCTTCCCTGGCCTGCCCATCGACGAGGACCGCCGCCCAAAAGACGCCGACTACGAGGTCGATGCCCACGGCATGTATGTGCTGCCCGGGCTCATCGATCTGCACACCCACACGGGAGGTCCAGGCAAGGCGCCCGAGGCCGAGTACACCTACAAGCTGTGGATGGCCAACGGCATCACGACCGCTCGCGGCGTCGGCTTCGGGTCTCTGGAGTTCTCGCTTGCCGAGAAGGAACGAAGCGCCCGCAACGAGATCGCCGCGCCGCGTCTTGTTGCCTACCAGCGCCCCGGCCAGGGTGAGGACTGGGAGGGCGGTTCCGTAGACAACGCCGAGACCGCGCGCGAGTGGGTGCGCTACGCCAAGGCCAAGGGCGTCGACGGGCTCAAGCTCGGCTCCTATCGGCCCGACATCATGGAGGCGTTGATCGACGAGGCCCACAAGCAAGAGATGGGAACTACCGCCCACCTGGCGCAGACGGGCGTGGCCGACATGAACGCGCTCGACGCCGCACGCCTCGGTCTCGACTCGATGACCCACTACTACGGGCTTTTCGAGGCCATGTACGAGGGCACCTCGGTGCAGCCGTACCCGGTTGACCACAACTACGCCAACGAGCAGCACCGCTTCGGCCAGGTGGCCCGGCAGGTCGATTTCGTAAAGCCGGGCGGCGAAAAGTGGCGTGCCGTCATGGACGAGATGCTCGAGCTCGACTTCTACCTCAACCCCACCATGACGATCTATTCAGCCGGCCGCGACGTCATGCGGTCGCGCAACGCCGATTGGCATCAGGAATACACCCTGCCTTCGCAGTGGGACTTCTACCAGCCGTCGCGACGCGCGCACGGGTCGTACTGGTTCTACTGGACGTCGTGGGACGAGATCGCCTGGAAGAACTTCTACAAGGTGTGGATGCAGTTCCTCGACGAGTACAAGGACCGCGGCGGCAAGGTAACGACCGGCTCCGACGCCGGCTTCATCTACCAGCTCTACGGCTTCAGCTACATCCAGGAGCTCGAGCTTCTTCAGGAAGCCGGCTTCCATCCGCTCGAGGTCATCCGCGCTGCGACCAAGCACTCGGCGATGGAGCTGTTCAAGAGAAAGAATCAACCCATCGACCGTGGCGTGATCGCTGAAGGCATGCTCGCCGACATCATCGTGGTACCGGAGAATCCGCTCGAGAACCTCAAGGTGCTCTACGGAACCGGAGCCGTGAAGCTCATGGACGACGGCACCGTGGCTCGCGTGGGCAAGATCAAATACACGATCAAAGACGGCATCGTGTACGACGCTGAGCAACTGCGTGAGGACGTGCGCGAGATGGTGCGTGAGCAAAAGATGGAACGATCGATCGACAGCATCACGCCAGACAGCGGACAGGAGTAGCTCGACGACACCATCGCCTCCAAAGAGCGCGGGCCGATGAGTCCGTTACAAATGCGTGAAGCCGGCGCGGCTTTCGCGATACTCGCCGCGAGCTCGATCTTCGCCGCCGGTCAGGTACCCACCTACCGGACCGAGGTCGAGATCGTCCGCGTTCCCGTTACCGTGCTCGGCGACCGTGGCGAGGCTCTACCTGATCTCACGGTGGAGGACTTCGAGGTTCGCCAAGACGGCGACTCTCGACCGATCCAGGTGTTCCTGCGGCCCGACGACGCCCCCCTCGACCTCGTTCTGGCGCTCGACGTCAGTCGCAGCACGACTCCGAGGATGGCCAACGCGCGCGCAGCTGCACTGGCCTTTCTCGACGCGCTCGGGTCGCGCGACTGCGTTTACGTCATGCCGTTCGACCACCGGGTTCCGGGCAGCGCCTGGGGCGCCCCACAGGACGAGGCACCGCGCGATCGCATCGAGCGCGCCGGCGCCGACGGCGGAACTGCGCTGTGGGATGCGCTCATCGGTGCTGTCGACGCGCAAGAGGAGCTGCAAATCGACCGCCTGCTGGCCCTCCGCGGCGGCCATGTAGCGCCAGGGTGTGGTAGCGACGACAAGACTTCTTCCGGTCGCCGTGGCGCCATCGTCATCGTGACCGACGGCACCGACAGCCACAGCTTGTCCTCCGGCCCACAGGCCCTCGACCGACTCCTCGAGGTGGAGGTTCCGCTCTTCGTCCTGCAGACGGCGGCGTTCGGCGGCGACGAGATTGAACGCATGACCGAGCTCAGTGGCGGGCGACGGATGAAGCACGCGGGCGGGTCGCTGGTCGACGGCTACCGTGAAGTGCTGGTGCTGCTGCGCTCGTCGTACCTGCTCGGCTACGTTCCCGGGTCACTCGAGACCGAGCCGGCAACGGCCGCCGAGCTGCCGCTTTGGCGGCAGATCCAGGTGAAAGTACCCGGTGCGGCCACCGTATTCGCGAGGCCAGGCTACTACACGTCGGCGGGGGGTCGTCGCGCGGCGCGCGCTGACGTGGCGGCGGCGGCGCGCGAGCTTCTCTTCTCGAACCCGACCGAGGGACTGCGCCTGTTCGACAGCGCCGTGGCCAGCGACGTCGAGTCGTGGGACGCCAACTTCCAGCGCGGCGTTGCGTTGATGAGGGGCGGCAAGCTGACGGCCGCGCGGGAGTCGTTCCTGCGCGCTGCTGAGATCCGCCCAGGGACCTCCGAGCTCCACATCGCCAGAGTCTCGCGCGATCTCGGCGACATCAACACAGCCTGGGAGTACGCCATCCGTGCTTACCAGGCAGGGCTCGATTCCGGCAGCGTAATCGATGGATTGCGCCGCGACTCCACGCCACCGCCCGACTTGGATCTACGTCTGCTCGCCCCGACCATGGCCGTAGTGCGCGCTTGGAACGACGACCCGGAGGCAGCGGCATGGTTGCGGGCCATCGAGCGTCGCTTCAGTGGCGCCGTCATCGCTGCCCCCGGCCTCGGGCGCGCCGCCACCCTGGACCTTGCCGATTGGTGGCTTTCGTTGGAGGTCGACAGGTTCGAGCCGGAGAAAGTCGATCTCCGAATCGATCTGCACCTGCACGAAACCGGCAGCGATCGAGTACGAGCACACGAGAGCATCCGGCTCTCGAGCAACGACCCTGGCGTTGCCACCGCCGAGATCGAGCGCGTTGTCACCGAACTGACCGACTGGCTCGAGCGTAACGGCTAGCGTGGCAACCAACGCGTGGGCCCGAGTCCGCTCCGCTCGTGGTGGCGATCTCCGCGCTCTCGGCACAACCGCCACGCTCGTGGTCGCTGGCACGATAGCAGCGTGCGTCGCAACCCTAGGCTCGCGCCAATCAGACTTCGTCGGCGCGGCGGCGGCGCCCGACTATCGACCCGATCCGCAGCTGCACTTCGCGAGACCCACTGTTCGACCCGGCGACGGCGATGCGGCCGTTGTGGTTCGAAACCGAAAGGCGACCGCGACCATCGTCATCGGACCCGACGCCGGTCGCTCTGAGAGCGGTATCCACGAGAAGCACGCCGCTCAGTTGCTGCAGCAGTGGATCGGCCTGATGACGGGTGCACAGCTGCCGATTGCCGAAGCTCCCGGTGCGGGCATGCAGATTTACATAGGCAGTCGAGCCGCCGATGCCGGTCTCGAGCTCGGCGATGTCAGCAGCAGGTCGAACGACGCTGTCAGGGTGGTTGTCGAGCCCGACCGCGTCTTGATCGGTGCTCAGTCTCCACAGGCGCTATCGAGAGCGGTGGCCATACTGCTGGAGGAGCTTGGCTGTCGATGGTTCATGGAGGGAGACCTCGGCCGAGTGCACCCCGACCTCGAAACGCTGGCGATCGAGCCGATGACAATCACCGACCGTCCGGGGTTCGCTCACCGCAGGATCTGGGGATCCGGCGGCTGGGCCGATTCCACGCCGTGGAAACGCTGGAACGGCGCCGGCGGCGTTCCGATGGTTGCGAGCCACTCGTGGCGAGAAATCACCGAGGACGACTTCGACGAGCACCCCGACTGGTTCGCCATGAACGACCGCGGCGAACGGGTGCGTGGCCGCTGGCTCAACAGCGCCAATCCCGAGATGCGCGCCGAGCTTGCCCGCCGAATGATCACGCGCCTCGAGCCAGGAGAGCCGGCGTCGTTGTCACCCCCCGACGGGCTGGCGTTTGACTTCAGTCCAGAAAGCACTCGGCTGGACGACCCGAGCGCCATCGAGCCTTCGAGCGGCCGCGTCAGCTTTTCGAATCGGTTCGTCGACCTGGCCAACGACGTTGCGCGCCGCGTGGCGCGACGACGCCCGCGCTCGCTGCTCGGCTTCTACGCGTACTCCGATTACAGCCTCCCGCCCACGCGGATCGACCGCCTCGAGCCCAACCTGGTGCCGTGGTGCTCCAGGCTCATATCGGCTGCGGATAGTGCCAGGACCGGAACGCAGGTGCGTGGTAGCTTCCTCCCATGCTCTCGTCCGGCCCGGAATCGCGCCTGCAAGACAGTATTCGTGATGGCGTCGACCTTCGCTCGAACGAGATCCCGGCCACGCGGTTCGTGAGGCGTCTCGGATGTCGACTTGCCGATTTCTGCAGGGACGACACGGTAACCGGGCACGAAGATCGAGGACTCCCGAAGCTCATCGACTGGCTCGAAGAGCTCGGCGCCGACGTGCACCTTCAAGAAGTGGCTCCCGATCGAACCAACGTTCTCGCCTGTTGGGGGTCACCGCGCGTTCTGTTCGCGACGCATTTCGACACTGTGCCGCCGGCGCTCGAGTGTCGCGTTGACGATGAATGGCTTGAATGCCGAATACCGGGAAGCGCTAGCGAGGCGAGCGGCGTTCAACTGGTGCCAGGCGCCGTCTTCGGCCGCGGGGCGTGCGATGCCAAGGGTCAGATCGTGGCGCAGCTCGGTGCAATCGAGACGCTGCTGGCCGCGGGCGAATCTGACGTGGGATGGCTCGGAGTGGTCGGCGAAGAAACTCACAGCGATGGGGCCGCCGCCGCGCTGACTCTGAAATCGCGCCTGCCGGAGTGCGCTGCCGTCGTCGTGGGTGAACCCACCGACCTCCTGCTGGCAACCGGCCAGCGTGGGATTCTCCACCTCCGACTCAGAACCTGCGGCAGGGCAGCGCATTCCTCGACTCCCGAAAACGGACACAACGCCATCGAGGATCTCGTCGCCTGGCTGGCCGCGATCGAATCGTTGGAATGGGCGTCGGATGCGGAGCTTGGCGAGGAGTCCTGCAATCTTTCACGCATCGAGGGTGGGACCGCACCGAACGTCGTTCCCGACGCGGCTGAGGCCGAGCTGTTCTGTCGCGTGCTCCAGGGCTCGACAATCGAAACAAGGGTTCGAGCGCTGGCACCGCCTGGCGGCGAGACTGAGGTGCTGCTGCAACGCGAGGCCGTGCGATTTTCCGAGATCCACGGCTTCGCTCGTGGCACCGTGCCGTTCGGCTCCGACGCGCCCGTGCTGGCAGCGTTGGCGAGGGCGGCCACGCCGGGGTCTGCAGCCGCGGCTGGCTCAGGAACCGTAGTGCTGGCGGGACCGGGGAGCATCGACGTCGCCCATACCGAGGAGGAACACCTCTCGTTCGCCGACCTCTGGGCCGGCATCGATCTCAACCGCCGACTCGCCCTCCATTTCCTCCGGAACGCCTCGTGACCGACGATTCCGGGCTGCGTATCGGCCTCTTCGGCCGCGGGCGTTTGGCGTCGGCGATCGTGACGTGCATCGCCGAGCGCAGCGTTGGCTCGGTTGTCTGGCAAATGGGTCGCGACGAAAACCCAGAGGCGCCCGGTGACGATGCCAATGCCGTGGACGTCGCCATCGACGCATCGGTGGCCGCCGGGGTAGGCGCGCATGTGGACTGGGCGATCGAAGACCGAACGCCGCTGGTGATCGGGGTTACCGGATGGACCCTCGACGACCTGGAGCAGCGTGTTGGCGATCGCATCGGCGTAGTAGTGGCGCCGAATCTCTCGATCGGAGCGGCGTTGACGCGGCGGATCGCGCACGTGCTCGGTGGCTTCGCGGCACTCGACGAGACGCGCGACCCCTACGTCTTCGAACATCACCACGCCGCCAAGATCGATGCTCCCTCCGGAACCGCCATCCAGCTCGCCGAGGCGGTCCTCGCGGCATGCCCACGCAAGCGCGAGTGGCACCTCGTCGAAGGCAACGTCAGACCCGATCAACTGGCCGTGGCGTCGCTGCGCGCCGGCTCGGAGTTCGGCCTTCATACTGTGGGGGTCGACGGCACTGAAGAAAAGATCGAGATCACCCACCAGGCACACTCGCGGGCAGCCTTCGGTGTGGGAGCATTGGTGGCAGCGCGCTGGATCCACGACCGGACGGGCGTGCACCCCTTCGATTCTGTTGTTGCCGACCTTCTGAATCCCTTGTTCTCCTTCCCGCCCCTGTAGGAAACAGGAAACAAGCATGAGCATTTTCACTGGCCTCGCCGTAGCGCTCGCGACGCCCTTCACCCAGCACGGCGAGCTCGATATCGATGCCTATCAGAGACTCGTTTCGCACGTCGTGGCAGGCGAGGTGGACTTCCTGGTCGCCCTCGGCTCGACCGGCGAGGCCGCCGTCTTGACCGCCGGCGAACGCGATATCGCGATTCGAGCCTGCATCGAGGCCGCCGAAGGTCAACCCGTGGTGGTGGGAACCGGGCACAACGCCACTGCGCAAGCGGTGGAGATGACGCGGCGCGCCGCCGACCTCGGTGCCGCCGGCGCGCTCGTGGTGACGCCCTACTACAACAAACCAACGCCGGATGGCCTCGTACGGCACTACGAAGCGGTGGCCGCTGCGGCCCCCGACCTGCCGCTGATCGTCTACAACGTTCCGGGTCGCACAGGGCTCAACCTCGCACCGTTGACACTCACCCGGCTCTGGGACAACCCCCAGGTGGTGGCGGTGAAGGAGTCGTCGGGCGACCTGCCGCAGATCGCCGAGATCGCTCGCACGCTGCCCGCGGGAAAAGGTTTGCTGGCGGGTGACGACAACATGGCGGTTGCGGCGATCGCCGTTGGCGCCGCGGGCCTCGTGTCGGTGGTCGGCAATCTGCTTCCTGCGCCCACCAAGGTCATGGTCGACGCAGCCCGACGGAGCGATGTCGGCACTGCCCGGAGCACGTTCCACCGCTTGCTGCCGCTCATGGACGCACTGTTCGCCGAGTCGAATCCGATCCCGCTCAAGGCCGGCCTCGCGATGCTCGGGTTGGCGACCGAGGTGGTGCGCGCGCCACTGGCGCCGGCGAGTGAGTCGACGCGACGCGGTGTCAGGGACGCGCTCGAGAGTCTCGGCGCACTTGGCTCGAGCTAGCAACATTCGGGCTAGATCGCGGCGTCCCCAGATCGGAGTATTGGAGGCTGCGAAACAGCGCGATCACCGACCTGGCGCATGACCCAATCACGAGGTGCGGAAACAACGAGATGACCGTCGGGGAGCTTCAAGCTTTTTACGAGCGCGACGACGGCGAGCTCGCCGTTGATGCCAACTGGCCCGCGGCCCACGAAGCCCTGTTGGCCGCTCTCGAGGCCGGCGACGTTCGGGCCGCCGAGCCCAACGCAGCCGGCAACTGGAGCGCCAACACCTGGGTGAAGCGCGCGATTCTGATCGGCTTCCGGCGCGGCGAAACCGCAGCGATGCCGGGGCCGGGGTTCGACTACATCGACAAGGCGAGCTATCCCGCCCGCGCGCTTCAGCTCAGCGACGGTGTTCGCCTCGTGCCCGGCGGTTCGAGCATCCGCCGTGGGGTGCGGCTCGGTGCGAACGTCGTGGTCATGCCGCCCGCGTACATCAACGTCGGGGCCTGGGTCGGCGACGCGACGATGGTCGACAGCCACGCCCTGGTCGGCTCGTGCGCCCAGGTCGGCGCACGCGTTCACCTGTCGGCCGGAGCGCAAATCGGCGGCGTGCTCGAACCCGCCGGCGCGCTGCCGGTCGTGGTGGAAGATGGCGCTTTCATCGGCGCCCTCTGCGGCATCTTCGAGGGAGTCGTTGTGCGCGCTGGCGCGGTGCTCGCGCCCGGTGTCACGCTCACCGGCTCGACCGTGATCTTCGATCTCGTCAACGGCCACGAGATACGCCACGAGGTGCCCGCCAACGCGGTCGTGGTTCCTGGATCGAGGCCGGCGCGCGGCGACTATGCGCGCGACCACGGCCTGCAGCTATCGGCCCCCGTAATCGTCAAATACCGCGACCAAAGCACCGACGCGGCCACCGCACTCGAAGGCGCTCTCCGATGAACCCGACCACGGCACCGACCGGACCCGGAACCGATCAAGCGACCCACCAGACAAAACCTGTCGGTGCAATGCCGGTCGCGGGACGTCTTCGAGGCATCGAGACCTCGCCGATACGCACCATAAGTGAGGGAGCACCTCCTGGCGCCATCCCGCTCGGCCTTGGGCAGCCCGGCTGGCCCATGGCTGAGGTCGGCTGGCAAGCTCTCGTCGGGCAGGGCTCTGGAAACTGCGGATACAGCCCTCACGCCGGACTCGAAGAGATTCGCGACGCGCTCGCCGAACGCCATCGAGTGACACACGCAGAAGTATTCGTAACCTGTGGCGCCGAGGGTGCGTTCGCCAACCTCTTCACCGCGTGGCTCGGCATCGGCGACCGCGTCCTGGTGCCCGACCCCGGCTTCGTCGCCTACCCGACGCTAGCTCGCCTGTGCGACGCCGAACCGATCCCCTACCCACTGGTCGCGACGAATTTCGATGGGCGTGTCAACTACCGACTCGACGCCGACGAAATCATCTCCCGGCTCGACACCGAGCGACTGAAAGTGGTTGTCCTGAATCACCCGTCGAACCCTACCGGTGGTGGCGCAACCACCAACCAGCTCCGGCGCGTGGCGGAAGCCTGCGAAGAGCGCAGCTTGCTGCTGATCTCCGATGAGGTCTACCGCGAGCTGACGATAGGTCAGCCTCAGCCGAGCCTGCGAGAAACAGGCCTCGGCGTAGTCGTAGAATCGCTCAGCAAAGCATGGGCGGCCCCTGGCCTTCGCATCGGCTGGTGCGTCGGCGATCCCCGCTGGCTGCAGCCGGCCCGCGTCGTCCAGGGCTTCACGGTCATCGCGGCCGCAACCCCGTCGCAACGCGCAGCAACTGCTCTTCTGCGCGCCGGCGAGCCGGTGCTCGAAGAAGGACGCCGCCAGCTCCGGGTGCGATGGTCGGCACTCCGCGAAGCGATGGCCGAGCACCTACCGGATGTCGCGCCCATCGAGCCGGACGGCGGCTTCTACTCCTGGCTGCCCCTGCCCCACCTGAATTCCGTTGGATCAGGGAGCGACGCGATGACTTTCTGCCTGCGCGCCCGCGACGAGGCCGGCGTCGTCCTCATCCCCGGCAGCGCGTTCGGGTTCGACACCGAAAGCGGCAGAAGCGCCAGCGGCCATTTCCGCCTCAGCTTCGCCACCGAGCCGACACTGATCCGCGAGGGCATTCGACGCCTCGCGACGATCTGGAGAGAAGCGGGATGAGCGCGACGTCGACGCCATTCTTGCGCGGAAGCGGGGCCGTCTCCTGCCGGCTGGAGTGCCCGCTGGCCCGCGGTAGCTAGAGCGTTTCGACACCCGCGGCTTCGAGCAGGTGGCGATCGCTGGTCAGCAGGATGAGTTCGAACACCTGGGCCGTGGCCGCCAGGAACCGATCGGCGGGGTCTTGGTGGGGCAGCCCGATGGCGAGCGAGGCCGCGGCGACTTCGATGTTCAGCGCCGCTTCCTGCACAGGGAATAGGCGACGCGCGGCGGCGAGCCAATCGACGAACGGACGATCAACACGCAGGCGACCTTTGGAGACGAGCAGACCGAGCTCCCAGCACGAGATCGGCGATAACCAGCACTCGGCGGGCGCATCCTCGATTCTCCGCCGGTGCGCGTCGGCCAGTCGATCGGAGCCCGTTACGTACCAGCACCAAACATGAGTATCGAGCAGGTAGCCCCTCACGCACCGCTCACGATTCGGAATCGAGCGACCGGCGGACCTCGGGATCGAGTACGGCGTCCGGATCGTGCAAAACCTCCCAGTCGCTCGGATCGAGCGCCGGCCCGACGATGTCGCCGAGAAGCTCAATCGTCCCGGCCATGCATCCGAAGACGCTCTCGGGACCCACGTCGACGGGCGGCGGTACTACCTGAGCCACCGGCTCACCGCGCCGCGTAACCAGCAGCGGCTGGCCGGTGCGACGAACCCGCTCCAGAACCGCCAGGCAGGTCGCCTTGAACTCCGAGATCGCCATCTTTTCCATGACGTGAATCTATCACGACCATGGTCAATTCCTATAGTCATCTGAGATCGAGAGAGAAGACCCGGTTGACCCCGGTTGCGGAACTCAACCCTCCCAGGGGTCCCCTACCCCAGTGAGACGGCCACGGGCTATGTGAATTCCACGGCGAACGCTCGGAGGCTCGCGGACAAGCTGCGGCCGCCAACCGTCAGAGGTCGGCGAAGTACTCGAGCGCTTTGGCGGCGATCACGTCGCCATGCTCTTGCGCGAAATGGCCGGCTTCGTCGATCACGAGCGGCTCGGAGCAGCCGTTGATCATCGAATGGAGCGCGCGCATGACGGGCTCTCCCAGCACCGGGTCCTGGGCTCCCACTGCCATGAATGTCGCCCCCGACCACGTCGACGACAAGAAGTCGCGGGCACGACGCGAAACCGCGGCGCCGGGATCGTCGGGATGCGCCGGAACGATGGCGGGAAACCGCCGCACGCCAGCGCAGTATCGAGTGTCTGGAAACGGCGCTTCGTAGGCGGCGAGCTCGCGCTCGGTCAACGTGGGGCAGGCTCTTTTCATGAGCGATGTGATGTTGAAGTCGGGGTTGTCGCGCACGTATTGACGCCAGGCGTGGAAACTCGCGGGCAACGGCACGTCGCCGGTTCCGAGCGTTGTGTTCATGACGATCATGCGATCGAAACGATCGCGCATGTCCATCGGCAAGGTCAGACCAATGAGGCCGCCCCAGTCCTGGCACACCAGGGTCATGCTCTGCAGCTGACGCTGCTCGAGCAACGCGATCAGCGCGTCGCGATGGAAGTCGAACGTGTAAACGGCGTCGTCCACCGGCTTGTCGGAGCGGCCAAAGCCGAAGAAGTCGGGAGCCACAACCCGGCCGCCGGCCTCGAGAAAGACCGCAATCATCTTTCGATAGAGGAAGCTCCAAGTCGGCTCGCCGTGCAGACAGAGAAAGACGTTCTCGGCGAGCGGTGGGCCCTCATCGATGAGGTGCATACGCAGCCCCTCGTACCCCGGAAGGTCGTCGACGTAGTTGGGCGCCCAATCGAAGTCGGGGATGTCGATGAAGCTTTCCTCGGGAGTGCGCAGTGCGTCGATCATTGTCGTCTGGGCTCCGGGTGAGGGTGCAGTTCATCGTGATCGGCTGATTCTAGGTGACATCGCCATCTGGTCTGAGTCGGGTCGGCATCGACGACGCGCGTCTCTGGGGACACCACGCGGTCGTCGAACTGCACGGCCGCGAACCTCCGATTGCCGTTACGCGGGCGCTTGACGGCAGTAGACTGTCGGTATGGACCAGCTTCGAAAACAGCATACGGAGGCGGCGCGGTGACCGACGCCCGCGTTGTCACCTTCGCTCCGAGGGGGCTCGCCGGACGCCTGATGGCGACGCTCGTCGGGATCGTGCTGCTGGTACTCGCCGGCTTTCTGTTTTCCGTTTTCCTGGTGGTCGGCGCGGTGTTGCTCGTTGTGGGATTGATTCGAGTGCAGTGGCTACGGCGGAGAGGCCGCCGCGTGGCCTCAACGGGCGCCGCGACGAAGGCCACGAGGTCGCGTCCCGACATCATCGCGGTCGAGTACACGGTTGAAACCGATTCGGACGACGCGGGGCCGCAGGCGTGAGGCTCTCTGCAGCGCGCCCTCGCGCCCTCCAGCAACCGTCGCCAGCGCCCTACTATTGAGAAGCGCGCAGCTTACGCAGCCAATCCCCCATGTCGTCCACGAGGCGCGCGATCTCGCCGCGAAGAACTCCTTTGGAGCCGATGTCGCGGAACGTGAAGGCGGTGCGGTAGCCCGAGATCCCGCTTTCCCGGCCGACCAGGTCGAGAAAGCCCTCCATGCGGCGCGGTGGGCGCTCGGCGAGCTCGTCGACGGAGATGCGCAGCATGTACTCCGCCAGTCGCGGGTCGGAAACGACGCCGTACACGCGGGAGTCGGCGAGCGCGTTACTGAAGGCCGTGAGCACGTCGACCTGCTCGGCGGCGGTCTCGATGGCCAGGTCTCGCCCGAGGATGTTTTCCGGGATTCCGCTGCGGTTCTCGTCGTCACGGACCTGCGCATTGCGGTCGAACGGGAGCTCGGCGCGAGTCTGGATTTCCTCCAGGTCGAGCGGTAGAACGAACCCGCGCGGCGCGGTGATCCGCTCCATGAAGTCGTCGGGTGGAGGGCGCACTCCGGCCATACGCTGGATACGCTCTTCGACCTGAGCGCCGCCGAGATGCGCCTGGATCACCTGATCCCAGGCAACCTCGTACTCGTCGGTCTCCCAGGCGGCGATCGCAGCCAGCTCGTGTGCGTGCGCCATCGCAGGGTTGAGCTCGGTTGCGCGAAGCAGCGACGGCAACGCTTCGTCCATGCGCTGCATCTGGCCCAGCAAGCGACCGCGCTGATAGTGGGCCTCCCAATACTCCGGGTCGTCCTCGATCGCCAGGTCGAGTTCCTTGAGCGCTTCGGTCGGTCGGTTGTCAGAGATGTACTTGACCGCCCGCTCGGTTCTCGATACCGCACGACTGGATTGTGCGGCCTCGGCCCCTAGCGGTTCGACGGCTAGGGAGATCGTGATCGCCCCGAGAACGGCGATCGCGGCCGTGGCGACGCCCGTGGCCCTCGACACCGCGGACCCATCGTCATGGCGCCGGCTGGGCGCGACGCGGGCGCTGGAAGAGACGGCAGGGCGCATGGGTGTGACCTCCGGTAGGTCGGGGGATGTCAACGTGGTGGACCCACCGCCGCGCGGACTGCCATCCAAAAGGTTCGGAGCGCAGACTCGTCAGCGTGAGGACCTCGATTCTTACTCGCCCACTCCCCATCGCGCCAGGCCGACTCGCCGATTCACGCTTGATTCGACCAGGTCTGGCTACTCGGCCGCGAGCGTGACCACCGGATCTACACGACCGGCGCGACGTGCCGGGATCGCTGTCGCAACCGCTGCGGCGAGTGCGAGCAACCCCAGTACGACCGCGAGCGTCAGCGGATCGCCAGGGGTCACGTCGTACATGAACCCCTCCACGGCTCGCGACAGCGCGAGCGCTGCCGCCAGGCCCGCCGCCAACCCGGCAACGACCGGTATGACAATGCCGCGCGCAACCAGGCTCACGACGTCGCGCGAGCTGGCCCCGAGCGCCAAGTGGATGCCCATCTCGCGCGTCCGCCGCCCAACGCTGTAGCTCACCACGCCGTAGATTCCGACTGCCGCGAGCGTCAATGCCAACAGGCTGAAACCGCTGAATAAGGCCGCGCCAGCCCGCTGCGGCGCCAACACCTGGTCCAGAACGCGGCCCATGGTCTGCAAGCTCGACAGCGCCAGGTCGCCATCGAGCAGTTGGATCTCGCGTCGCACGGCGGGCAACAGCTGTTTGATGTTGGCGCCCCGAACGACCAGATTGATCGGACGTTGATGCGCGACGGTGCCTTCGCTGCCCTGCGCCAAGGCAAAGAACCCGAACGGATAGCCGTCAACCCGCAGGCCATCGTCCCACTTCGCGTCGGCGACAACACCAATGACCTCGATCTGCGCCTCGCCCAGCGTGACCATCCCGCCCACGGCGTTGCCGTCGGGCCACCAAGCACGCGCCATCGTCTGGTTGATCACCATCGCCCGCGGGCGACTCTGGTCATCGGCAGCCTCGAATGTACGGCCGCGGACCACCGGCAAGCCCAGGGCCTCGAAATAGCCGGGCGCGACGTGGGCATACTCGAGCCTGAGCTCCTCGTCGGGCGCCGGCTCATAACCCTGAACCGCGCTCAACATCGTGGCTGTGCCGGCGCTGTCGGTAACCGGGACACGGGTGCTGACACTGGCGCCGGTTACGCCCGGCAGTGCCTCGATGCGAGCCACAAGCGCGTCGGTGAACTCGCGGGCCGCGGCTGGCTCGTACTGCAGGCTCGAGAGGTCGAAGCGCGCCACCGCCAACCCGTCGGTCGCGAACCCGACATCGATGCTCAGTCCATTGCGAGCCGCCTGCAGGAACAGGCCAGAGCCGGTAAGGAGCACGACGCAGATCCCGATCTGGGCCGCAATCAGCACGTGGTGCAGGCGATCGTTGCCGTCACCGCTGCGGGCGCCACGCAGATCGGCCTGCAGGCTGGCGCGGGTTCCACGCGTCGCCCGAAGCGCCGGTACGAGGCCGAACGCGGCGCCCGTGATCAAAGCCAACAAGCAGCCAAGGGCGAGCAAACGGAGATCGAGGGCGGGCCGAACCGACGCCAACGTCAGGCCACCGGGCAGCTGCGGGCTTGCCAGCAGGCGCAACGAGAGCGCCGCGGCGGCGATTCCGAGCACGCCTCCGATCGCTGCGAAGACCACGCTCTCGGTCAACAACTGCCGGACCAGCCGACCGCGGCTGGCGCCGATCGCCATGCGCAAGCCCATCTCGTGCCGCCGGGCTGTGGCGCACGCCAGATAGACGTTCGCGAGGTTGGCGCAGGCCAACAGCAGGACCATACCGACGACCGACAGCAGCACGAAGAGGAAACGCGACAGATCGAAGCCACCGAAGGTCGGCAGCAGGTAACGGCCGATCGGCTCGAGGTGAACTGAGCGCGGACCACGGGCCTCCGGATCCTCGACAGCCAGCTGCTCGGAGATCGCGAGCATCTCCGTTCGCGCGGTTTCGAAGTCGACCCCGGGAGCGAGCCGACCGACCGTAAGGTCGATCCACCGGGCAGCGCGCTCGGCGAAGATCTCAACGGGGACGCCACTCTCGCCAAGCACGGGCGCAGTGAGAAGCGGGACAACAACGTCGGGCTCACCGCCGACGAAGAGGCCGTTGAATCCTGCTGGAAGAACACCGACCACCGTGAACGGCGCCTTGTTGATGCGGAGCGTTGAACCTACGACATCATCGGCACCGCCGAAGCGTTGCTGCCACAGGCGATAGCTCACAACGGCGACCTGCATTGGGCTGGCGCGATCGTCATCGGCCGGCGTGAGCAAGCGACCGCGAACCGGTTGCAGGCCCAGCAGATCGAAGTAGTTGCCCGTGGCGAACACCGTGTTGGCGAGCTCGGCCTCGCTGGTGGTACCGGCGTCGCCGCCCAGAGTCGCCACCGTCCCGTCATAGGCGGCCAGATCGTCGAAGCTGCGCGACCTGTCGCGAAAGTCGAGATAGTCCGGGTACGACGACGAGCAGCGCTCATCGCCGCGTCGGCAGGTCGTCCACATCGCCACGAGTCGCTCAGGTTCGCTCACCGAGGGCGCTCGGAGCAGCGTCGCCTCGACCAGACTGAAGATCGCAACGTTGGCGCCGATGCCGAGCGCCAGAACGGTGAGAGTAATGGCGCTCAGGCCGGGGCTCTGCCGCAGCTGGCGGGCGGCGTAGCGGACGTCTTGAAGGAGGTGCTGAAACCACTCACGCTGGCGCCGCCGCAGGTCCTTGCGTTCCGACATCTGAACGTAGCCACGCCGCGTAGCCTCGAGGTCGCCAAACTCTTGCCGCGCCTGCGTGCGAGCCTGACTCTCGGAAACACCTTGGGCGATGAGATCGTCGACCCGCTCGTCGAGATGGTGATCGATCTCCCGAGAGAGGTCTCCATCGGCCTGTCGAGCGGTGTGGAACGGTAGCCGGAAGCGGAACTTCGACGGACGAAAAGGATTTGAGGGCATCGGAAACCTCAGACCGGCTCGAGGACTTTGGAGACAGCGTCGACGTAGCGTCGCCACGACACAACCTCGGTGCGTAGCCGCTCGCGGCCGGCGTCGGTGAGCTCATAATACTTGGCGCGTCGGCGCTTCTCGGTGATGCCCCAACGCGACGTGACGAGCTCACGCCCCTCGAGCCGATGCAGTGCCTGGTAAAGCGCCGCGTCCTCGAGCTCGAGCTCACCGTCGGTGCGCTCACGAATGGCCTGCGACACCGCGTAGCCATGGATGGGCTCGCCGTCGAGCATCTGCAGGATGAGGATCTCGACCGTACCCTGCAGCAGGTTAGAACGCCGTCGACGCATGCTGTCTCCGCTAGTCGGAAAGGTTGGACTCATATGATGAGGGGAGGTAGCGGCGACTATACCTCACATGATGAGGCAAGAGCAACGCCTCTCGAGCCCACGCGCGGAGGTGAGCCCGGATCCGCCAGGGACCCTGGCGATCCCAGCTCGGGCGGGCCGGCTGCTATCGTCTCCGGATGACCGAATCGAGCCCCTCCAAGCCGGACGCAAAACAGGCCGCCGACGCCGATCCCGAAGCCCCACCAGCCAGCGCTCGGCGCGCCTGGCCGCTCGTCAAACGATTGTGGCCCTGGGTGCGGCCGCACATGGGCTACGTCGTGGTGATGGCGACGCTGCTCGTTCTGAGCACACCGCTATCGATGGTGTCGCCGCTCATCGTACGTCGTGTTGTTGACGACGCCGTGCTGCTCTCGAGCCCCGACGACGTGCTGTTCTGGGGCGCCGTTCTGGTTGGCCTGACACTTGCCAGCGTCGTGTTCGGAGTCGGGATCGGCTACTCGACAACCCTGTTTCACACCAAGGTCCTGCGCGACCTGCGCATGGTCTTGTACACCCACGTGCAGCGCTTGTCGGTGCGCTACTACAGCAATAAAGAAACCGGCTGGATGATGTCGCGGCAGGTCGACGATGTGGGCAATCTCGGCGGCGTTTTGGCCGACACGTTCGCGCGAACCGCCATCGAGATCGTGCGCGGACTGGGCTACGCGGCGATGATCTTCTACGTCGAGTGGCGCCTGGCGCTCGGTGGACTGGTTCTCGCGGCGCTGATTTTCGGGTTCGAGTACATCATCTCCGGCACGCATCGCCAGCTCGCCAAGGCAACACGAGAAACCTGGACGGAGGTCAGCCGCACGCTCCACCAGGCGCTGTCTGGGTACGCACTCGTTCAGGCCACTGCTTCCGAGCGCCGCGAGGCAATCCGCTTCGCCAGCGTGCTGCACGACAACGTGCGCGCCAATGTCCGCCGCGACGTGTTCCGGCTGTGGACGAACAACGTCTTCAGCCTGATCGGCGGGGTTGCCCCGACGATCATCGTCTTGGCGGGCGTGTACCTGATCGTCACCAGCGACTTCACGGTGGGCGGCCTGTTCGCCTTCTTCATGTACCTGATGCAGATGTTCGGTTCGGTGGGGCGCGTGATCAGCGTCAACCCGCGGCTGCAAAGCTCGCTGGCCTCGCTGGAGCGCATTTACGAGGTGCTCGACACCGAACGTGAAATCATCGAACCGCCAGACGGGGCTCGCATCGAGCATTTGAGCGGCGGACTCGTGTTCGAAGGAGTCTCGTTCGCCTACGAGCCTGGCCGACCCGTGCTCAGTGATATCTGTCTGGAGATCGCACCGCAACAGATGGTGGCGCTCGTCGGCCCGTCGGGTGCTGGCAAGTCGACGCTGGCTCAGCTCGTGCCGCGCTTCTACGACCCCGACGAGGGGACGATTCGCATCGACGGCACCGACCTACGCGATCTCGACCTCGCCTGGTACCGGCGTCACGTCGGCCTGGTGCCGCAGGAAATCTTCCTGTTCGACCGCACGGTGGCCGACAACATCGCCTATGGCGCTCCGCGCGCCAGCGACGACGCGATCCAAGCGGCGGCCAGCGCGGCCAACGCACTCGAGTTCATCGAAGCCATGCCCGAGGGTTTCCAAACGCTGATCGGCGAGCGCGGCGTCAAGCTCTCGGGCGGCCAGCGTCAGCGGTTAGCGATCGCGCGAGAGATCCTGCGCGATCCACAATTCCTGATTCTCGACGAGGCAACCTCGTCGCTCGACTCAGAGACCGAGGCGCTGATTCAAAGCGCGCTGGCGGGCTGCTCGTTGGCCGCACGTCGCTCGTCATTGCACATCGGCTGTCGACCGTGATTCGCGCCGACATGATCGTCGCACTGGACGGCGGCCGCATTGTCGAGCGCGGCAGCCACCACGAGCTGCTGGCACGCGGCGGACTGTATGCTCGCCTCTACTACGCACAATTCGCAGCCGACCGCGCTCTCGCGGAGACCTCCGAAAGTGCCCTGGAAGAAGCTCGGTGACCGAGCTCGCCGCAACTTGTCCGGCTTCGCAGCTGCATCGACCGCTAGATAGAGCAAGAGCCCGCACGCGGACGTGCGGGCTCAGTGTCTGCCCTACCCGAGGTTGGACGTTTGCGGGATCAGGGGGGCCTGGAACTGCACGACAGTACCAGGAGCCTGGCAAGTGCGCCAACCGAAGACTGGGACGGCACAGCAGAACTCAGTGCTAGTCGCCGATCGACCAGAGATGCCGCGCGGTGCGGATGTACCAGTGCCCGTCGACCAGCGCGGGCGAGGCCAGTGTCCGCTCCTCGAGGCGGTTGGTGTGCACCAGCTTGAACTCGGGACCGGCCTCGATGACGAACGTCTCGCCCGCGTCGTTGGTGACGAAGACGTGGCCATCCACGGCGACAGGCGAGCTCGAGAAGCTCTCGCGTGCCGCACGGCCGAGGCGCGCCTGGTACATCACCTCGCCGCTGGCAGCCGCGTAAACGGTGATGATGCTCTGCATGTCGTTGATCATGTAGAGGTAGTCGCCGTAAAGCAGCGTGGAGGGCACGAAGGGCGAGCCTTTGGGACTGCTCCACGCGATGTGCGTGTTGGTCACGTCGCCGCTGCCACCCGGGCGGATCGCCAGGGTCGGGCCGGCGCGACCCGACGAGCAGAACACCAGCCCGTGTCCCACGACGGGCGTTGGGATGACCTCGAAGTTGTTGCCTCCGGCATTCCAGAGCTCCGTGCCGTTGTCGGGGTCGTACGCCACCACTTCGCGCTGGCTGCTGACGATGATCTCGTCGTGATCTCCGGCGCTGATGGCGATCGGCGTCCCCCACCCGGTGTTCTGCCGGCGATCGGTCCACCAAACGGGCTCTCCGGTGCGGGCATCGAAGGCAGCCACGAACGATTTCACCTCGGTGCCTCTGCGCAGGTCCTGGTAGACGATGACGCGGTCCTTGTAGAGAAGCGGCGAGCCGGCGGTGCCATGGGAAGCGGAAATCTCGCCGAAGCTCCGGTGCCAGACGAGCTTGCCCTCCATATCGACGGCGACCAGACCGTGGTTGCCCATATACGCGTACACACGCTCGCCATCGGTTGACGGAGTCCCGGAGGCGTACCCGTTTTTCGGATAAACATCCTCCGCCGGAGCATCGGGCGCGTCCGCCTGCCACAGTAGGCTCCCGTCCCGCCGATCGAATGCTAGCAGCGAGATGCGGCGGCCGCCGTCGAAAGCGGAGGTCAAGAACAGCTTGTCGGCCCAGACAACGGGCGACGAATTACCGGTGCCCGGCACCTCGACCTTCCACTCGACGTTCTCGGAGGTCGACCAGGTGCGCGGATAACCGTCGCCCGCCACGAGTCCCTGGCCCGAGGGGCCGCGCCAGCGCGACCAGTACCTGGCCGCTTCACCGTCGGCGGCGATCATCGCCACGTCATCGCTGAGGACACCCGTGCTCGACGAAATCGCCGGCACGGCGCCAGCGATTGACGCGGCCAAAGCAACGAGCACGACAAACGACAACCCGTGACGAAAGGACATGGACCGCATGGTACCAGCCGCGAATACGCGGACGATATGACGCCTATCGGAGCGAGCGAACCGGGTCGATTCGAGATGCGCTCTTTGCCGGCCGGTAGGCCGCCAGCAGGGCGGCGGCGAGCAGGCACGTAACCACAACCGCGTAGGTCGCGGGGTCGGTAGGCTCAATCTCGAACAGCTGAGAGGCGATCAGACGGCCACCGGCCAGGGCCGGTAGCAGCCCTACGACTACTCCCACAACAACCGGAATCATGCCGCGCGCCAACTCCGATCCAACGAGCTCGGTGGGCGTGGCGCCGAGCGCCATGCGAATGCCGAGCTCTCTCGTGCGGCAACCCACGGCGTAGCTCATGACGGTTGGCATGAACAAACGCCCTAGCAGCGGCTGTACGCCGAGCACTTCGAAGTAGTTCGACGACACGGCGGCGCCCGACAGGTACTGCGGCTCGGTGACATCGGTCAACGTGAAGTCCCAGCCGCTGTACATCGCCAGCGAGCCGTGTTCGTTCAAGCCCTCCTGCAATTGCTCGAAGATCTGCTTGGTCGTGGTGTGTTCGGGCCACACGCGCACGAGCCGTTCGGACTCCGGATACGCCAGCGAGCGGAAGACCACGGTGTCGACAGCGCTGAAGATCGCCGCGTTGGCGCCAATACCGAGCGCCATCGTGAGCACGGCTACCGACGTGAAGCCGGGCGTTCGAAGCAGGCTCCGGGCTGCGAAGCGAACGTCGCGGGCGATCGCGGCGAGACCGTCGGGTGAGCGGCGCTCCGCCAGCGCCGCGCGCACCAGCCCGGTGCACTCGCGGGCCAGAAAGGCGAGGCGGACCGCTAGCCCACCGCGAGCCGCGGTCTCCTCGGCGCGGCGCCCGAAGGTTTCGAGCATCGCCGCTCCGTCACGATGTCGAACCGCCCGCGGGTACAGGCGCATGAGCAACCGATAGATGCTGCGTGTCGCGTTCATGTCGGTATCGTTGTTTTCGAGCGTTTCAACTAGGAGCCGACGTAGAGCTTGCGGCTTCGCGCCACTTCCACAAGCCGGTGCAACCGTCCCGCTTCGAGCGACGCGACGTCGCGTCCGCGCTCGGTGAGCCGGAAGTATCGTCGGCGACTATCGCCGGAGGAGCCATCGGCCGGGGCCGGCTCAACAAGGCCATCCGCCTCGAGGCGTCGGAGCGCTTGGTAGAGCGCGCCGGTCGTCGGTTGCAGGGCGCCCTCCGAGCGACGCTCGACCTCCTTGCCGATGGCATAGCCGTGCGCCGGCGCGTCGCCCAAAGCCAAGAGGACCTGGAAGGAGAGATGGCTGAGCGGAACCTGGCGGTCTGTACGGTCGCTGGTGCGGCGCGGCATCTGGCTTCCTTTCGGGCTGGTGGGCTGACGGCTTCGATCGGGATGTCTTCCTGCAGCTACTATAGTAGTTGTCACTCTATTTGCAACCACCCTAGAAGGGCGCCCCTGCGAGGAAATGTCGCGGCCCAAAAAGCAACTGCAACTTTGACAGCGCGGGCGGCGAGACATACAAACAGCGGTACGGCCTGGGCTTACCCCGTTGGATGATCCGCGGGAGCCATGCTCATTCCAGATCATGTCGACAACCGCTGCGGCCGGCCATCGCTGGCTCGGACCACCTGTGTGCCACTGCTAGCGCTCATAGCGCTGTTGATCGCGACCGTACAGGTCGCTCCGGCGCGCGCTCAGCACCAAGCGCTACCTACGCTCTCGGCCAATCAAGTCGCCGACGTCCGAGCGGAGATCGCTGCGATGAAGCAGCGAGACAAGGGCCCGTACCTGCGGATTCGCTGGTACTGCCGCGACGGCGCCGTACTCCCTCCCACGCCCTACGCCTGCAGCAAGCGTGGCGGCGGTGAGCAGCACGCCTCCTACACCGACGACGCCGATCGGCTTCAAGCGTTGGGCTTCGACGTGGGCACGATCCTGGTGGCGCTGCCCTACGAACAATTCGAGGACGCGCGCCGCGGCCACTACCGTTTGCGCGAGCTGGTGCTCGAGGACTACCTCGTCGACAACGACGACGGCTGGGTGCTGCGCGGTGCGCGCTACTACCGAGGCGCGCGCCAAATCGAAAGCGAAGAGCGCTACGGCCGCCGCCACCTGGTGCGGCTGCTGAGCGATCCTGCCTGGCGCCGCGACAATCCGCTGCTCGCAACCCCGCTCGTGGCCGCGGTGCCGCACGGCCAGCCGGGAGTGCCCGGCGATCGCATTCGCGAGCTCGCCACGCAAATGGCCCGTCTCAACCCAGAGCTGATGGATCTGCGCATCAAGATCCACTCGAGCCCCGGGCCCGACGACCTCGACGCTGTACGCGCGGCGGCGAATTCCGCGCAACGGCGCTCGAGCATGATGCGCCGCACACTCGCCGAGCTCCAAGACCAGCTGCAGACGCTCTACTCCGCCGACCTCGACGAACACCGATGGGCATCGCTTGCGAGCGAGCTCGACGAGCTCGACCGAACGGATCTGACGGCCGAAATGCGGGCAGCGGCGGCTGCGATTCGCGGCGGCACCGTGCGGCAGCAGGTCGCTGAGCTGTCGCGCCTGCTGCTGGCGGCGCGCCGAGGCTACAACCAGCTGGGCTCAGGCAGCCGCGCCGGTGCGCAGGCACTGCACGTGCTCGACCTGATCAACTACGGCGACGCTCTCCTACGGAGCTCCAGCAACTCGTGGCTGGCGTCGAGGAGAACACCCAGCGGCGGTCGCGCATCGCGAGCGGAGTATCTCGCCTTCGTCGAGAACCTCACCGACGCCGCCTACGGCAGCGGCTGGCTGACCGAACGCGAGTATGTAGCGCTACGGGCACAACCCAGCGGCCGGGATCTGCCCGCCGAGGACTACCGCAAGCGCGTCGAGTACCTCGGCAACGCGGTGCTGTGGGGACAGGCCGCGCTTCGACAAACGTACGGCGAGCCGCTGCTGCGCTACAGACAGGTCGAGCCTGCGGCGCGCGGCTTCGAGGACGGCATGTTGCGCGGCTCGGTGTTGCTTGCTCTGAGCAACGTCATCGACGACCTCAGCCGCGATGCCAGCCTCGCCGCCGGCGTGCGGCACAGCGTGTTCGACGCCCCGCCGCCAGGCCGCGTGATGGCACTCAACACCGGGGTGGCCCGCGGACGCCTGTACGTGGTTGACGACGAGCGTGATCTTGGCCGGCTCGATCCGCGAGGCATTTACGTGCTGCCGAAGACCGTGCTCGACCTGGGTCGTGTGGCCGGCATCTTGACCCTCGATGAAGGTTCGCGGCTATCGCACATCCAGCTCCTGGCGCGCAGCCTGGGCATCCCGAACGCCGCCATCTCGGCCCAGCTCTTGCCGCAGCTGCGCGCCTACGCCGGCCGCGAGGTGTTCTTCTCCGTCGGCCAGGATGGCGGGGTGGTCGTAGGACGCGGCGACGATCTGCGCACGGTCGACGCCGAGCTGCTGCGTCAGCGCTCGCAGCAACCGGCCGCCGGAATCGCCATCGACGCCGACCGGCTCGACCTCGACGAGCAGCGGCTCTTCACTCTCGACGAGGTTGGCCCCGAGGACTCGGGCCGCATCATCGGCCCCAAGGCGGCCAATCTCGCCAAGCTGCGCAGCTTCTTCCCCGACCGCGTTGAGCAAGGCCTGGTGATTCCGTTCGGCGTCTTTCGTGCCCACATCGAGCGCGACCTGCTGAACACCGGCCGTTCGCTCTTCACCGAGCTGCGCGCCACCTATCTGGCCGTCGAGGGAGAACAGCGGCGTGGGTACAGCGAAGAAGAGGCCCATGCCCGACTCCTACAGCGCCTGCGAGTGATTCAGAGAACGATACGGGCCATGCCGCTGCTGCCCGACTTCGAGCGCCGACTGCGGGCAGCGTTGCACGAGCACTTCGGACCAGATGGCACGTACGGCGTTTTCGTTCGCTCCGACACCAATGTCGAGGACCTGCCGAACTTCACCGGCGCGGGTCTCAACCTGACCGTGATGAACCGCATCAGCGTCGACGGAATTATCGACGGCATTCGCGATGTGTGGGCCAGCCCATTCAGCGAACGCTCCTACACCTGGCGGCAGCAGCTGGTGACAACGCCCGAGCACGTCTACCCGTCGATTCTTCTGCTGCGCAGTGTGCCCGCCGAGGCTTCCGGAGTGCTTGCCACCACCGACCTGGTGGAGAAGCGCGCCGGCTGGTGGACCATCACGGCCTCGGAAGGTGTCGGCGGCGTGGTCGAGGGAGAGCCGGCCGAGACGATTCTCGTGCCTGGCGCCACGGCTGGCGCCGGCGAGTCGGTGTTGGTTTCGTCGGCGCGCGCTGTGTGGCGCAAGATCCTCGTAACCTCCGGCGCCGGCGGCATTGACCGCGTTCCGGTGCAGGGGAACGCCCGGCTGCTCACCGAGCCGCGAATCGACGATCTTCGGCGTCTTGTCGACGAGATCGACGCTCGATATCCGAAGGCCTTCGACGAAAGCGGATCGTCGCTGCCGTGGGACATCGAGTTCGGGTTCGTTGACGACAAGACCTACCTGTTCCAGATCCGGCCGCTGGTGGGCGACCCGGCCACGGTCGGTTCGAGCGCTGTGACCACCGTGAGCTGGTCGGGTGAGCATCCCGACCGCTCGGGCGTCATCTCGCTCGACGAACCGCCCCAGATGCGCCGATAGACGCGACGATGAGATCATCGAAGCCACCGCTGGCACGCTGGGTGCCGCTGCTCCCGCTCCTGGCCGCTCTCCTCGCGTTGAGCACACACTCGGCCTCGGCGTATCCCCTCGACGGCTACGAGCGCACCGGGATTCGTCGCCTTTGGGCGTACTCAGAGGTCCAGCGTGGACAACTGCCCGGGCCCGATTTATCGCCCGGAGCGCGGCTATCGACGGCCGCGATTCGATTGCAGCTCGACGGTGCAACCTTGCCGACCCCACAGAGTCGGCCCGCGTCGACCGCCATGAGCGAGCGCCTTGCCGGCCATCTCACGCTCGACGGTTTCACGGCCCACGATCTCCCGGCCGACCCGCAGCTACAGGCGGGGCTAGAGGAGATTTTCCGGCGCCGGTCGTCAACCTACTCGGTTGCGCTGCTCGACATCACCAATCGCCAGCACCCGCGCTACGCCGGAGTTCGCGCCGACAGTCGCGCGGCCCCTGGCAGCATCGGCAAGCTGATCGTCATGACCGGGCTGTTCGACGCCCTGGCCCGCGCCTACCCCGACCCGGCTACGCGTGTCCGCGTTCTTCGCGAAGTGGAGATCGTGGCCGACCAGTTCGTGCGCAGCGATTCTCATGACGTGCCCATCGCCGACCCGACAACGGGAAGACTGGAACACCGGCGCATCCGCGAAGGCGACCGCTTCTCGCTGTACGAATGGATCGACCACATGGTCAGCCCGTCATCCAACGCAGCCGCGTCGACCGTATGGAAGGAGGCGATGCTGCTGCGGCACTTCGTGCGCCAGTATCCACCGAGCCGCGAACAGGAGAATCAGTTCTTCGCCAGAGTTCCCCTCCCCGATCGCCGTGAGTTGGCGCTGCGCATGCTCGCCGAGCCGCTACAGCGAGCCGGACTGCGCGACGGGGACATCCGCGTGGCGCGCATGTTCACCAGTCGAGCGCGCGAGCTGGTTACCCCCGACGGGCACTCATACGGCTCGGCACGCGGGCTCCTCGCATGGATGATCGCGCTCGAGCAGGGGCGACTGGTCGACGCCTGGTCGAGCCTGGAGATGAAGAGACTTCTGTACTTCACCCGTGATCGCTACCGCTATGCCTCGGCCCCGCGGCTCGAGAACGCCGCCGTGTACTTCAAGTCGGGATCGATCTACAGCTGTCGCAGCGAGCCCGGCTACAAGTGCGGCAAGTACGAGGGCACCGTCGCCAACATCATGAACTCCGTCGCCATCGTCGAAACGCCAGCCCTCCCGGCGCCCGGACAGACCCAGCGCGTTTACCTCGTGGCGATGACGTCCAACGTGCTGCGACGCAACTCAGCCTGGGACCACCGTGAGATCGCGGGAGAGATCGACCGGCTCATCGAGAGCCTTCATCCGTAGCCTTTTCCCGTTCTCAAAGCCCACCCGATCTGCTTGCAGGCGGCGGTCGGCATCGGCCACCTCGACCATGGCCGGCGCCATCCTGCCTTCCTGCTGCCGGTCGACCCCGTGCCGCTACGTGGCGATAGCGTCGGCGCCCGTGCGCAGCCGGTACAACTTGACCATCACGGTGCCATCCTCGTCTTCGACGGCTGCCAGCACCACATCGTCCTTGATGTAGAGGCCACCCGAGAATTCCACGCCCCTGGGCTGAATAACCTCGCCGAGGTAGCTGCCGTCGCTGTCGAACACGTCGCGGATCGAAGGTGAGCTCCAGCAGCCACCACCGCCGCCGATCGAAATCATCACGCGGCCACCGTCGGACACCATGTTCGATCCGCCTTCTTTGTCGTCCTCTTCGCAGTCGAGATCGAGCGTTCCCACGCCGGCGCGATCAACCCAAACGCGGCCGTTGAGGTCGATGGTGAGGTTGCCAAAAGCGGGCTTGTGCGTCGGAAACGCCGGACCGTCGTACTCCCACTCCGGGTCGCGCTGCCGCACCATCGAGTACAACAGCTCGGCCTGCTCTTCGGCCTCCGCCGCCTGCAGAGGTACCGGGTCCCAATAACGCTCAACCGCGGTCACCGAACCGCCGGGGCGCACGATCTCGAATTTGTAGTCGGTTCCCACGCCAACCGCCATCGTACCGTCTGGCCCCATGCCCCAGGCGCGACGCGGCGCACCAACGGCCGGGAGGTCGAGGGAGAAGTTGCCCAGATTGACCTCGACTGTGGGCGATTCGTAATCGGAGTCGGGCGGATAGATGGGCTCGCCGTAGCCACCCTCGAGATTGATGGCCGCCATGCCGCGCTTCAGGTTCTGGAAGTTGCGCATCCCCCCACGCTCCATGCCGCTGGTGTCGACATAGCTCGTGTAGACCTCACCGTCAGACTCGGCAACCAGGTTGCCGCCGAAGCGAATGTTCCCCTCGGGCTTCCAGGAGCTCTCGTACTCGCCATCGGGGCCATAGACGTTGACGCCCTGACCCGATTGCAGGTAAATCCGCCCGTCGCCGGTAACCGCGATCCCGGAGGGGTGCTCGTATTCGCCTGGGCCTGGGCCTGGCTGGCCGATGTCGCGTAGGTAGTTGCCGCTGCGATCGTACACACGTAGCGCAGGCGCGTGCCCATCCACCACGAGAATGGCGTCGTCTGTCATCCACACGCCGTCAACCTGACCGAACATCGCGGTTTCGTCGCCCTCGAGGACGCCGATGGAAAGCTCCTCTTCGAGGATCGCCGGGCCGCCCCACTTCGACCCCGCCGTGGTCGTCACCGTTGGAACGCCATCAACCGTCTCGGAGGTGAACTGCGAGTCGCCGGCGCCGCCACCGTCAGCCGGCGCCCCGGAAGAACAAGCCATCGGGGCGACGAGCAAGAACATCGAGACGAGCGCAATCGGCGCGCAGAGATACGAACGGGACATGTTGACTCCAACGATGAGGGGCACGGGCGCACGGGACGCCGGGCACACAGAACATTGCTGATTTAGACGCCTGAGCGGTCGGCTCGGTCGAGGGAACTTTCGCAGGTTATCAGCCCGTCGTCGTTTCGGATCATCCACCGTGCTCAGCGAGCTGCTGCGCAAGCTGCAGCTATCCTAAGCCCACCATGAAACCGCTCGCACTCGCACAGTTCCCTGAAGAGGCCGCCACCGACGGCGCCTGGAAACGGCAACCGAGCCGATTTCACCGCCACGTGCGAGCCGCTCCGGACGCCGAGTTTCTCGCCGCGACAGGTCGGTACCACCTCTATGTCAGCTACGCCTGTCCGTGGGCGCACCGCACGATTATCGTTCGCCATCTCAAGGGCCTCGACGGCGTGATCTCGATGAGTGCGGTCGACCCCATCCGCGACCACCGCGGCTGGGCGTTCACCGGCGACGAAGGTACCGATCTCGACAGCCTCAACGGCTTCCGTTTTTTGGCGCAGGCCTACCAGGCATCCGACCCGGCGTTCGCCGGGCGCGTTACCGTGCCGGTTCTCTGGGACAAGCAGGCCGGAGAAATCGTCAACAACGAGTCGTCGGAGATCATCCGCATGCTCAACGGCGAGTTCGACGAGTGGGCCGCGGAGCCTGGCCCAGCGCTCGACCTCTACCCGGCCGAGCTGCGTGACGAGATCGATCAGGTCAACGACTTCGTTTACCCGCACATCAACGACGGTGTGTATCGCTGCGGCTTCGCGGCCACGCAGCGGGCCTACGACGAGGCCTTCGAGGCGCTGTTCGCCGGCCTCGACGAGGTCGAGCTCCGCCTATCGAGCCAGCGTTATCTGGTGGGCGACCGGATCACCGAAGCCGACTGGCGCCTCTTCACGACGCTCGTACGTTTCGACTCCGTGTACGTTGGCCACTTCAAGTGCAACCGCCGCCGCATCGTCGACTACCCGAATCTCTGGGGCTACCTACGCGAGCTGTACCAGGTGCCCGGCGTTGCCAACACCGTGCATATGGATCAGATCAAGCGCCACTACTACGTGACGCACACCAGCATCAATCCGAGCCAGATCGTGCCGCACGGCTCCGAGCTCCACTTCGACGAGCCCCACCGCCGCGATCAGCTGGGCGGCTAGCTCTCGTAGCCCTCATTTTCTGGTTGTGGCGTATTCCCGCGGCTAGTGGCTGGCTCCATCGGGGTCGCCCGTCGCGTTACCGCGGCGAACCTCAGCGAGATCCGCCAGGTCGGCGTCGGCGTTGTGCCAGGCCTCCTGTAGTTGGGCGTATGCCAACCGTGCGGCCCCACTCTCGCCCGCCGCGTCGGCGGCGCGCGCCAGCCCCAGCAGCGTGATCGCTCTACCCGGAGTCCGTTCGAGCGCTTTCTGGTAATGCGCGATCGCCTCGGCCGGCTTCCCATGGCCTCGGAGCAGGTCGCCCATTAGCTCATGGGCCGGCAGCGTGGGAACCGGCGGGCCGAAGGCGAACGGGCGGCTGTCCTCGATCTGCATGGCTTTGCCGACCAGCTCGTACGCCCGCTCGATCTCACCCTGGCTGGCCGCGAGCAACGACTCGATCTCGAGCGCGACGATGCGCGAAGAGGCGTTGCGCTCGTCTGCCTCACTGTCGCCGATGTCCTCCTGGAGCTTGGCTAGCGCCTTCTCGGCCGTCTCGGGATCACCGCCGTGCAGCGCCGCAATCGACGTCCCCAGCAGCGCGTTGGCCAGGTTGCCACCACCGAGCTCCGAGGCATCTTCGAGCGAGGCCGCCTCGTCCCAATCGTGCGTCGCGACGACGTAGGCCGAGCGCATTTGGGCCAAAGAGCCACGTGCACGACCCGACAGAGGCATCTCGGCGTCCGGCTCGGTCTCTCGAATCACCTGCAGCGCCTCGTCGTAACGCCCCTGCTGCAGAAAGGCGTAGTGCTGCCACAGCCTCGCGTGCCAGCCCTTCGCTTCAGCGCCCAGACCCCGACGTTCCTGACGCGCGTTCTCGGCGAGCCACGACTCTTCGTTGAGCGCCTCGACATCGTCCCACATGCCCATCGCCACGAAGATGTGCGAGGGCATGTGCAGCGCGTGCCCGGTGCGCGCCGCAACCTTCGAGTACAGCCGCGCCGCACGCAACCCGAGAGGGGCGTGAATCGGATCGTCGTAGGAGTGAATCAGGTAGTGGAGAGCGCCCGGATGGTCCGGATTGCGCTCGTAGACCTCCTCAACGACCGCCGCCGAGCGCATGTAGCGCGGAATGTCCCGGCCCTCGTGGCAGCTGCCCAGAATCGACAGCGCGTAGAAGGAGGCCGCCTCGAGGTCGTCCGGATAGGAAGCTTTGAGCTGACGCATGGCTTCCATATAGATGAAGTCGCGGTCGTTCTTCTCGTCGGGTCCTATGTAAAGAGCATCGAGTGCGCGCAGATAGGCCGCTTCACGCTCGCTGCCGGCCTTGGCGTAGCGCTCGGCCGGCGTCGCGCCGAGGCCGGCGAGCACTTCGAGAGCCTCCTCGGTGTCTTGCTGCTGCCACACCGGATGGTTGAGCGTCATCGCCTCGCCCCAGTACGCCATGGCGAAGTCGGGATCACGATCGCTCGCCGCCTTGAACGCCGCGCGCGCGTCGTCATACTCGAAGCTGTGCAGCAGCAGCAGCCCGCGAATGAAGTCGGCCTGCGACTCCGGCGCGCCGGAGTTCGGGAACTCCACCTTCCCGAGTCCGCCCTCCTGGGCCAGGACGGGAGCGGAAAGCGACGGCGCGGCAACGAGAACGGTAGCCAGCAGCGTGGCGAAACGCATGGATGTTGTCTCCGATTTCTCCGATGATCGTGACGGCCGGATGGCCGGGACACAGGCTAGACCAACCGCCCGATTGTGCCAACGTTCCGGGAGGCTCTTGCCGATCAAGGGGTCACCGGGACAGAGTGCGTTGGAGGACAGCGCAATCTATCAACAACCCGTGCTCGGTACAGCTGAGCAACGGATATGGCACTGGCCGTCGGTCGCTAGCCCCGCTGCAGCAACAGATAGACGTAGGCGCCGTAGCCAACCAGCAGCGCCGCCCCCTGAAAACGGCCGACGCGGCGGTCGAGCAGCACCAGCGCCATGGCGATGGCAAACAGGGGTGCGGCCAGCAGGTCGATGCCCAGGAACTCGGCAGGCACCGGCAATGGGCGGACGACGGCGCTGATGCCCAGGGCACCCAGAATGTTGAAGATGTTGCTGCCGACGATGTTGCCCACGAGCAGGTCGGTCTCGCCTCGCAGTACCGAAACAATCGAGGTGGCAAGCTCGGGCAGTGATGTGCCCACGGCAACGAGCGAGGCGGAGATGAGGAACTGGCTGACGCCCCACGCGGTTGCCAGATCGACGGCAGCCTCGACCATGAAGTGCGCCCCCGCCGTCATCGCCACGAGGCCAGCGAGCACGTAGGCACCCTCGACACGAGTGCGGATCTTGCCTTCGAGCCCGAGCTCGGGCTCGAACTGGGCCTGGACTTGTTTCCGCTCATCACGGCTCCAACGCAAGGTCAGCCATGTGAACAGGATCAAGGCGGCGAACATCGCGGCGCCGACGAGCTGCCCGATGCTGCCCCACCAGGCAAGGCCGTAGGCCAGGGCCGTAACCGCGAGCATGATGGGCATCTCGCGCTTCAACAGCCCGATCGAGACGGGGATGACGCGGAACAGCGCCGTCAGGCCGAGAATCAGCCCCACGTTGGCAACGTTGCTGCCGAACACGTTGCCCAGAACGATGTCGGTGTTGCCGCGCCATGCGGCCAGCACACCCGCCGCCATCTCGGGCATCGAGGTGCCGAAGGCCACGACCGTGAGCCCGATCATCAGCGGCGACACACGCACGTGTACGGCGATGCGCGAAGCTCCGCGGACCAGCCATTCGGCGCCGAAATAGAGGCCAACCACTCCGGCCACGAGCTGAACGAGCGACAGCATGCGTCCTTATATATGCGATCGGCTCGTCGGACGTTGGTCGATGGGGAGAATACGGCGAGCGTCGCACGTCGAATGCGCCCCCGCACGGCCATCTACGACGAGTAGAGGGCAAAACACGTGGCGCGCCATCACGCAAGCAACTGTGGGTTAAGGTCGGCGCTCAGCCGAGCGGCCGAGCTCGGCCTTGCTGGCGGCATCGTCTTCGACGCCTTGAACCGCAATGGCAGGACCCCTTCCCAATCGATCCCAGGAGGCTCTTCGATGGCGCCACTCGCTGGCTTTTTTCTCGTCTTGGTCTGGATCGGCTTCGTGATCTACATGGCGCAGCTTGGCGCCCGGCTGGTGGCCGCTGTTGAACACATCGCCAAGCGCATGGACCAGCCACCTGGGACCACGGAGATCCTCGGACCGCACGTGATCCAGTAGCGGGCGTCTTTTGGGTTATGGAACTGGCCCAAGACAGACTAAAAGTAGGGATCAGACCGTAGGAGTCATCTGGAGCCCCAACGGACCGCACGGCCATGAAACACCGAGCCTCCTTCGTTTTCGGCGCGTTCGCGATTCTCGTGGTGTTGTTCGGTTACTGGCGCGGCGCTGCGACCACCGATTGGCCCTCTACGACGGCTGTCGTCGAGTCGGTTGAGGTGAACAAGAAGTACTGGTTCCAGTTCTGGAACACTCGCAGTCGACCCGGGAATTCGATCCGCCGACCACGGCACGTGGCGACGATTCGCTACGCGTATTCGGTGAACGGCGAGTCTTACGCGTCCAGCGGCTACGATCGCCATTTCCTGGGCTGGGGCGGCACCCTCGAGGGTGGCCGCTACTACCTCGAGGGTGTGCTGCGAGTTCACGAAAAGTACGCGCCCGGCAGCGACGTGGTCGTTTACTACGATCCCGACGACCCTGGCGACGCCCTCTTGTTCAAGGGCTATCGTGGATCGGTGCCGGTTTACCTGCTGTTCGGCGGGCTGCTCATGGGGTCGGGACTGTACGGGATGAGGCGCGACTAACAGGACCAAGTCTCACCGCGCGGCACGAGATCGCGGGGATGTCCCACCGTCCGTTGAACTAAGGCGACGGTGAAGTGGTTGGAATTGTTACGCAGTACGGCGCTCCTGCTCAAGGGGAACGTCGACGGCGGTGTTGAGTGCGGCATCGAGCTTGGCGATGTCGCGGTAGCCACGAACCCTCCGGAACTTGCTCTCGGCCTCGATGAGTGCAGTAACCACCCATCGAACGATCATGCTCCCGGAGCGCCACCGCTTTACGTTGCGGCTGACGTGTTTGATCGTCCCGTTCAGGTTCTCGATCGTATTCGTTGAACGTAACGTCCGAAGCAGCGGCCCCTGAACTCGGAGCCGAGTGACGGTGAGCGTCTCTTGCATTCCTTCTCTGAGCGAGGCCGCTGCACCGGGGTGATCGGTCTCCAGCTCCTTGACCACGGCGTCGAGCTGCTTGGTCGCTGCCGTGGCCGTCTCCGCCTTCCACGCCTTGCGGATCTTGGCTGCGAACCAGGGCCGGATATGCCCTGGCAGATGCTCCAATACGTTCTTGATCTTGTGGACACGGCAGCGCTGGATCAGGGCCCACTCGCCGAACGTGTCGCGCACTGCTTTACGGAGGCCCTTGGAGCCATCGATTACCACCAACCGCGCCCGTTCGACGGGCATGCCGCGCTCGATCAACTGCCGCAGCAGCGACCGGCACACGTGGGAGCTCTCCGTGGTGCCCTCTACGACACCCAGCACATGCTTGACGCCGTCCGCGTCGATGCCCATGGCGATCACCAACAGGTGCTTGCCCATGTGCGTACCGTCGATCACCAGCACCGGCAAGTCCACCTCGTTGAGTGGTTGGGCCAGATACTGCTGCACCTGCCGGGCGGTACGCGCTACGAACCGCCGCGACACACTCGAGCGACTCGTCCCGGATGAAGTTCGGCCTTCGGGCAGCTGCTCCAACGAGCGCTCATACTTGCGCGTCGTGACGCCGCACAGGATCTGCTCCACGGCGCGCTCTTCGAGCGGATCTGTTGCCTTGAACCTCTCCCAGTGCGGCAGCGGCAGCTCTTGGCCATCGACGCTCCGAGCCCGCGGCTTGCGTACCTTGACCCGCCGGCCGCCCATCACCAGCGAGCCCTCGTCGTAGCCGTGTCGGTACGCCCGCCGCTGCTGTGACCGTGCGTGGCGTTCTCCGCATAGCTCAGCTCTGTCTTCTTCCAGCAGCGAACCCAACACCCCGAAGCCCGCGTCCATGACCAGCGCTCGTAGATCCGATCGCGCCGCTACCACTGCCTCCAGGAGCGGGTTCTCTTGGCGCGCCGCTTTCCTACTTGTCTCTGTTCTGCGACTCTTGCTCATGACGGTGATCCTCCATGCCAGTGGATTGACCCCGACACACTATCGAGGTCGGATCACCGTCACCCTTTTTCAACGGAGCCTGTGACATCCCCCCTACGCGTTACAGACCTGGTAGCCTCGGTTTGCTATTTTAACTAGTGGCAGTTTCGCCCCCAGAGCACGTTGGAGGGAAGCATGCGTAGGTCCGGTATTTTGGTAGCGCTTTTGGCCCTCGGTCTGGCCGTCAGCCTGTAGCAGGCAGTGAGGTCGGATGCCGCCCAAGAAGTGTCGCCGACGGTCATCATGATCGGAACGAGCTACCATGGCGTGAACGCCACGATGGAGTTGGAAGAAGTAGCCGACCACATCAAGTCGAGCTCGGGCAGGGTGTACAGCGTCGATCTTGTCGGTGAGACGGCGACTGATCTCGGCGACGGTCGCCGGTGGCGCTGCAGCGCGATCTGGTACAACCACAAGGACGGCAATTTCTACGGCGTCTGCCACAACTCGAAGGTTAACAAGGGCTCGTCGACCCCTCAGCTCGTGGTGCTGAACTCCCACAACAAGTGGACAAGGTCGCTGAGATCAACGGAGATTTTCTGACGTTCGAGAATTTCATCTCGTTACGCACGAACTCCACCGCGACCGGCGGTGTGGCGCGGCAGGGCAGCAACAACGGTTTTCCTGCGTTCCTGAGCTTCAATGGTCCGCGCTCCTTGTTCAGCGAGTTTGCGATCCGCGGCATCATGAAGATCAACAAGAAGGGCGACACTAGCATCATTGACCCGGAGTTCCCGATCCCGTCCTACTGGAACCGCGGCGGCGGCATGACCAACAAGAGGGACGGGAGGGGCAAGGGCTTTCAGTTCCTGGGAGACCGTGCGGTGAAATACAGGCCCAACGGGAAGTGGAAGAACGTCGAGCCGCTCATGATCGACTACCCCGGAGTATCGGAGGGCTATCGCATCGCCGGCGCTTGTACCGCCGGCAAGCAGATGTATGTGTCCTACACTGCGGACTACCCATCCTTCGAGTCCTATATCGGCACGGCCAAGAAAGTCGGAGGAAAACTCGTCGTCAAGAAATTGTTCGAGCTTGACGTTTTCCTCGACGGGCTAGCCTGCTACGAGATGCCGGCGGAGTAGCCTCCCCGCTCAGCTGACTCCTGGAGGGCGCGTCGCGCATTGCGCGGCGCGCCCTTTCTTTGTGTGCGGTATGCCCTCGACCCGGTTTCCGCGTCCCTATCCGATCGGCAGTGTGGCGTCGAATGGGGAGTCGACCGCGGCCGAAAGGCAGCCGGCCCGCGGTGGAGGTCGAAGAATTTCTTGCGCACGCATGCGCAGCCGGGCCCACCCGTGGTCGCCGCGAACAAGCGGACGATTGTTGCCACCATGAGCACACTTGGCGAATCTCACCGTCGATAGCCAACGCTGCCGCTGGCCACGTTTGTCCGATGGCGCCGGAATCAGCCGAGCTGGCCTGTCGCCTCAGGTGTCCTCCGGTGTCGATTCAGGCCTAGGCGGACGTAGAGATCTCGGCTCGACGCCGCGGTTGTCGCGCCTAGGGCAGTCATGACGGCCGTCGGACGTCATCCGATCTGCGCTCTGTTAGGCAGAACTGACTCCAGCGCCAGGCGCGGCCACCTGTGTCCCCGCCGGCTTAGCTGATCGGCCCCCGACCGGTACCTTGGGTGCTCACAAGAATTCTCGAAGCGCGGGGACATCGTGATGGCCAACCACAACCGGCAGAGGGGCTTTACGCTGGTCGAGGTGAGCATCGTCGTCCTCGCTCTCAGCGCCTTGTCGTCCATCATGCTGGTGAACTTGGGCGGCTACACCCGCCTGGCCCGCTACGCCCGGGTCGCGGAAGACCTCGGCGCGCTGTGTTCGGCGCTCGGGACGTTCATCGTCGACACGGGTGAGACCGCTTTCTCCCCTCGCCGGGCACGCCAGCAACGTGACGAGTTGCCCGCAAGCGACAGCGCGCCGGTGGGATTGCTGATTGGCGACGGAAACGCACCGTTGCTGAGCCGGCCCGACCTTCGGGTGGCGGGTCGCCATTGGCGTGCGTCTCACGGTGACTCGATCACCGAGCGCAACGACATCAGTGGGCATGCAGTGAGGTTCGTCGTGGATTCCTTTGCCAATCATCTGATCCACAACACGCCCGCTGATGATCCCGCCGCTGGCTATCGGACGCCCCTGGACATGCCCGAGGGCTTCAACAGCCTCTTCGCGTGGCGCGGACCCTACATTTCGGATCGTATCGATGCCGATCCGTGGGGCAACCGCTACATGGCGAACGTCTTCGGCCTGCACATCGCTGCCAAGCTTGCCACCGACGGGTTTGGCTCGGCGGTGGTTTGTTACTCGGCCGGACCCGACGGTGAGATCGATACGGCCTTCAACCAGCCGGGCGGTTGGGCCACCGGAGATGACGACTTCACAGCGGTCGCCGGCGGAGGCGGTCGCTAGAACGCCGGTAACGAATCACGGCAACATCGCCACAGAATCCAGAAAAAGAGGACAACAACGATAATCAGGATCGAGCTCGGCGGCGCAGAGCCCCCCACCCTGCGATGACGGACCCCCACCCCGATCGTTCGAGCTCGATCCCGACTTCAGCCAGGGAGACCCATCTGCTGGCCGTATGAACGAGGGAGTTTTCTGATCCCTGCATGAGGCGCCGCGGGCAATCCGGATCATCGGTTGCCCGCGGCACTCTCTCTATTCAGGGACTGAGTGGCGGCCGACTTCTTACGCATTCGGTGATCCCGGCGCTCCTCGAGCCGCTATTCTTGGCCGCCATGGGATCCTGTCGAAAGCCTCGCGAGGCGATGCTCCGCCGCATCGGTCTCGGCGTTCTCTTTCTTCTTCTTCAGATCGGCTGTGTCCCGCCCTTCCCCGAAGACCCGCCGCCGGCGACAGCGCCCTCCCCGCCGATCGCGGTCGAGGCCCGAGAACCGCAACCCGAGGACGCCGCGGCACCGCCCGCCGTACCGTTGCTCGCGCAAGAACCCCGTGGGCTTGCCGAGTACGCGGCGACAGTGCGTGCTCCATTGGAGCTGTTGCAGATTCCCTTCGCCGGTCGCAAGACGGTGGAGATCGAGGTGACCAACAACGGCAGCATGTTGTGGGACAGCGACGCCGAGGACCCGGCGTTCCCGGTGTTCGTGTCGTTTCATCTGCTCGGCGCCGATGGAGAGACGCTGCGGTTCGACAACCGTCGGCTGGCGCTGCCGCGCCCGGTTGCCACTGGCGAGACTGTGCGCCTGCCGCTCACGATTGAAGCGGCCGAGCTACCCGGCCCCGGCCTGTATCTGCTCGAGCTCGACCTGGTGCACGAACACGTCAGCTGGTTTGCGCAACAGGGATCGGCAACGACATCGCTGCCCGTCGAGCTCCTGAGCCTCGAGGTGCAACCGATCAGCAGTGCTCAGCTGGCCAGGCCGTCGCAATCGAGGCTCACCGCGTCGGATCCCGAGTTGGCCGAGCTCTGGACGCTGATCGGCAGTACGCTGCAGAGCTCGCGAACGGAGTTCGCCGCCGAGGGCCGCGCATTCGCCGGGTTCGCCGCGGGAAGTACCTATCCGCAGCTCTGGGTTCGCGACAACGCCACCACGCTGCCAGCGGCGCGCTGGTTGTTCGACGCTCCCACACTACGCGGCTGGCTCGAGTTGCACCTCGAGCACCAGGGCCAGGACGGCCGCATAGCGGATTGGGTGGACTCGGCGGGTCTCACCGACACCAACACAACCGAGACCGATCAGGAGACGAGCCTGGTTCTCGGGGCTTGCGAGTACGTGCGCAGCGTCGGAGATCGCGACTGGCTTGCTACCACCATCGGCCGTGAGCCGGTTGCCGAGCGCCTGCAGCGCGCGCTCTTGCATGCCTGGAGCTCACGTCGCGACCCGGCCAGCGGCCTGCTGCGTGGCGCCCACACCATCGACTGGGGGGACGTCGACATTGTCGATGCGGATCAACAGGCGATATACGCCGGCGAGAGCACGCGCTGGAATGTCGATATCTACGACCAGTCGATGTTCGTGCTCGCCGCGCGCTGCTGGGCCGAGATCGCAGAGACACACCTGGCCGACGCCGTGGCTGCCACGGCCTGGCGGGCACGGGCCGATCGGGTTACCGCCATCACACGTCGACTGTTGTGGCAGCCTGAGCGCGGCTACTTTCGGGTCCACAGCCACCTCGACGGCTTGCAGCACGAGTTCGACGAAGACGCCATGCTCGGCACGGGCGGCAACGCCATGGCCGTCCTCGCGGGCATCGCCAGCCCAGAGATGGCGTTGACCACACTCGACGCGATCGTCGATCGCCATCGTCGGTTGGGCCTTCCGGCCCTCGGCTTTACGATGCTGCCCCCGTATCCGTCGGGCACCTTCCTGCATCCCTCCGTCGACGAGGAGTACGAGTACCAGAACGGCGGGCACTGGGACTGGTTTGCCGGGCGCTTGATTCTGGCGATGTTCCGCAGCGGCCGTGCCGAGGCCGCCAGCGAGGCGTTGCGGACCCTCGCTCGGCTGAGCGTGAGCAACGGCGGCATCTTCGAGTGGAGCGATCGTGACTTGCGTCCCCACGGCAGCGCTCGCTTCTCGGGTGCCGCTGGTGCGCTCGGCTCGGCGCTCATCGAGGGCTATCTCGGAGTCGAGCTCGTTGCTGGCTCCGACGGGCGACTGCTCCGCCTCAGCCCTCGGGTTGGCGAGGGCTCAGTGCGCGTTGCGCTGGTGCAGCCGTCTGACGGTGCTCGCGTGGCCTACGACTATCGCTACGACGCCGACGCGCGCGCGATCGCGATGGAGATCCATACCAGTGCCCCTACGATCGAGCTGTCGGTGCTGCTTCCGCGGCGTCTCTCGGGCGCGGTGACGCTGGATGGCGAGCCCATCGAGGCCAGCGTCCGGGAGCTTGGAGCCGACCGTTACGTCGACTTCACGCTGGTGAATCCGATGTCGGGGTTCCGCCTGGGAGTGCGGTAGCCCACGCCGACTCGCTGATCTGCCCACAGGACAGCTAGCGCCTGAGCAACGAGAGAAGGCCTGAGCGCAGCCCGCCCCAGAAAATCGAGAAGAACGCGGCGTTGCGGTCGAAGCGGTGGTCAACCCGGCCAACCGTCGGCGCCTTGCCGTCGCGCGGGACGTTGGTGGTGCGCAGCAACAGACGGTTGGCGGCAAACGACTTGAGGCGATCCCCGAGGCTGCGCTCGTGCGTAGCCTTGTCGATGATTTGCACGCTCAGGTCACGGTAGATGCCTTGCACGACCCCGTCGCGCGGCCGCGGGCAACATCGATGTTGAAGGCGATGGAATCAACTCGACCGCGAGTGAATCGCAGGCCGAGCAGATTCGGAAGAATCGAGTTGAGCGCGCTGGCGTCGAGATTGGTGACGCTGCCGCGGTAGCTCATTGTGGCCGGGCTGGCGAGCAGCGGCAGCCTCATCTCCAGGCTGACGTCGCCGGAGCCGCCGAACCTGGCCTCGATATCGACGACCGCCGGGCTCGAATCGCTCATGCGCTCGGGGTCGTTGGTGACGTTGACGATGCTGCCGTGGATGTCCTCAAAGGTGATCGACCCGGGCCGCGCCCCGTCGGTTGCCACTTCGGAGTAGGTTACCTTGCCGTCGCGCAGCTCGATCTCGTCGATTCTCAGCGATGGGCTGCCGTCGGCCGCGATGTCCTGCGGCATCCAGGGCGGACGCACCCGTCGCGCGGCCGCTAGACGCTTGTCGCTGAAGACGTCGATTTCCCATCCCGTGAGCTCCACCTTGCCGACCGACGTCTCGAGGCGCTCCAGAAGCCGCGGGTAATCGACGTTGGTGGCCACGATGCGGTTGAAGCTGAAACGGATCCGATCGGCGCGGCGACCTCGACGGCGCGCCAGCTCGGCGTCGGACACGGTTGGGGCGAAGGCTACCGAATCGATCTGAATCGAGCTGTCGCCCGTCGACAGCACCACCGGTCCCGTCTCGAGTCGGTAGAGTCCGTCGGCGTTGGTCCGCGTGTAGCGGCCGATTTCCACGCGCACATTGTCGCTGAACAGAATCTTGTCGGGATCGCGGGCCGAGGCGGTGTCGATCCGCAGGTCCTCGAGGGAGATCGAGATGTTCTCGATGCTCTCGGTCGCCGGCGCCTCCGCAAGGAGCAGCTCGATGGGGTCGATCAACGCCCCGCCTGCGAGGTCGCCCGTTCCGCCGCCGGGTATATTCTCGGAGCTGTTGACGGTTTCGAGATCGAGGGTGCCTTCGGTGACGCTGGCGCTGCTGCTTGCAGCCGCCAGTAGCGCTGCCTCGGTGAGCTGCTCGCTGGTGATGTCGGCGTTGTCGATTCGCACCTCGCGGATGTCGATTACCGGGAGGCCCTCCACGAGGTGTTCCAGCAACGTCTCGTTGCCGTGTTCCCCCTCGCGCTGGCCCAGACCCAGTTGCGGCAACACCTGCCCCGCGTCTGAATTCCTTGCGGCGGCGTCTTCGGCGGCCTGCCGTGCCAGGTCGATCGCGTTGATGATTCGCACCCGCGGCCGCTGCAGCGACACCCGCATCGCGTAGAGGTCACGTTCCTGAGCCAGCATGGCCAGATCGATGCCTACGAAGCTGACCTCGTCGACCACAACATCGAAGAGCAACGCCGGAAGGGTCCCGGCGGCTCGGCGCTCGTGAATCGCGTCGATTCGCGGCCGCAGGCGGACGTTGCGCGCCAGTACGTCACCGTCGGCGATCGTGTAGTCGAGCTCGCCAACCTCGATGTAGTAGAGATCGTCGGTGGAGCCGGCCAGCGCCGCGTTGATCGTGTCTTGTAGCAGGGTCGCGTCGACCGTCCGTCGCAGCATCCACTCGGCCACGAACGGGGCGGCCACTGCCGCTGCCGCTAGCCCCAGCACAACAATCCACACCCAGGGTCGGCGCCAAATCGGACGGCGTCGCTGAGCCGGCTGGGCGGTGTCGTTCACGCGGTTCTCCTGGTGCTCGGTTTGCCGGACCTCGCACGGCTGAAACTCTTACCTCCGCGGACTGCTTTCGTTGACCACTTCGCCGACGATCTCGATGGCGCGGGTCAGTTGCTGGTCGCGCAGGTAGGGTGCGGGGCCGAGTCGGAGGATATGGCCTCGATGGTCGCAATGTACCCCGCGCTCCAGCAGCCGGGCCGCTAGAGCGCCGGCCATGGGCGACTCGAGAGCGAGAAATCCGCCGACTTTTTCCAGCGCCACACTGCGATCGCGCGTGAGCAAGTCGGCGTCCAGGTCGAGGTCGTCGAAGCCGCTCGCCAGAAGCTCCACCTGGTGCTGACTCACCTCGCGCAGGAGCTCGGGCCCGAGCCCGAGCTGCTCGAAAAAGTCGAACACGGCAGCGCCGCGATAGTGGCTCGTGGGGTCGTACGTGGCGCCCGCGAATCGCGCAGGACCGTCGGCGTAGCCCACGTTCTCGTTCGCGCTCCGCGTCAGATCCGGGAATTCCGCGAACCAGCCGGTGATGATCGGGCGCAGTCGGCACTCCGGTGGCGTCCGCAGGAAACAATTGCCCTCGCCCAGCTGGCAGTACTTGTAGCCACCGCCGACAACGAAGGCCCGATCGAGTCCGTGCTCACGCAGTGAGAACGGGATCGCGTTCAGCGCGTGGTAGGCGTCGACGAGGAGCTCGGCGCCGGAGCGCTCGCAGGCTTGCTGCACCTCGCCCAGGCCCTCAACGATGTGCGCGTTGCCGAACAGCACGCAGGAGACCATGACGATCGACGTGCGGTCGTCCACCGCTTCGCTCAAGCGTGCCGCGACTTCCGACGCCGGCTGCGCCGCGACTCGCACCACCTCGATCCCCTCTTCTTCGAGGCGGGCCAGCTGTCGTCGGAGTGTGTGGAACTCGCCGTCGGTCGTGACGATGCGGGGACGATCCAGAAGAGGTAGTGCCGAAAGCAGCCGCACGACGAGCTCATGGGTGTTGGCCCCGAGAGCGATGTCGCCGACGCCATTGGTCTTGCCGCGATCGTCGTCGAGCAGGCGGGCGTAACCAGCGCGAACAGCATCGGCCATCTCGAAGGCGCGCGACCATTTGTTGTCGACCGACTCGGCGGCGTCGTCCCAGGCTTGCAGATGGGCGTCGCGAGCGACATCTGGCCACGCCTGGTGCGAATGGCCGGTCAGCAACAAGCGTTGAGCAACGCGAAAACCCTGGTAGTAGCGCGCCAGACGGTTGGGAGCGCGATACAATTCGCTGGCGCTGACGCGGCGCGAATCACAAAGGTCGCTGCTCAATCGATCGGCTCGCTGCCGCGCCGTCGCCGCACGGGCGGCAACGCTAGAGTTCCGCCCGAATTGCCCACAGGTCGGGGAAGAGCGCTTTGAACAGCGTGGTTTGCAGGTAGGCCGCCCCCGAGCTGCCGCCGGTTCCGTGCTTGGTGCCAATCGTCCGCTGCACCATCTTGATGTGGCGGTAGCGCCACTCTTGAATACCCTCGTCCATGTCGACGAGCCGCTCGCAAACCTGCGCCAGCGTCGAGTTGTTGCGATATACGTCAATCAGCACGGCTTGCACCGCTGCCGATTCTGCCGTCGGCTCGGTGACGTCGCGCGCCAGGACCTCGGCGGGAAGCTCGTAGCCGTGGTTGGCGAGGTAGTTGAGGAAGGCGTTCCACAGGCTCGGCTCGCCGTATCTGCGCTCGAGTGTCGCGCGTGCCGGGCTCTCGCGAGGAAACCGCTCGATCGCTTCCAGCCGCTTGTGGCCGAGAACGAACTCGAGCTCGCGGAACTGCGCCGACTCGAAGCCCGAGGCTGACGCGAGCCGGTCTCGGAAGCTGGTGAACTGCAGCGGCGTCATGGTTTCGAGGACGTCGATTTGACCCACCAGTGTCTTGAGGATCGTGAGGACGCGCTTGAGCGTGTGCAGCGCCGTGGGCGTTCGCTTGTCGTGGAACGAGTGCGACAGATAGTCGAGCTCGTGGAGGATCTCCTTGAACCACAGCTCGTACACCTGGTGGATGACGATGAACAGCATCTCGTCGTGCTCGGGGGCGGCGGGGTCATCCGGCTCGTCAGGCTTGCCGGACTGCACCTGCAGAGACAGCAACTCGTCGAGCTTCAAGTACTCGGAGTAGGTCCGCGTCCGGCCCATGTCTATTCCTTGATCGTTTCGACCCTGCGGGTGGGCGAGTGCGCCGGCGAGTCCGCGCGCGTGCAATGTAACGCTACTCGAAGCGTGGCGTGTAGTTGTCGAGCACCGAGTAGGGATCGGGCCAGGGAAGCGAGTAGCCTAGCTTTTGGGCTGCGTTGTGGATCCAGTACGGGTCCCAAAGATGAGCCCTGGCGAGGGCGCAAAGATCGGCCCGTCCCGACGCCAGAATGGTGTTGACGTCCATGTACGAAGAGATATTTCCCACGGCCATGGTCGCGATGCCCGCCTCGTGGCGGATCCGGTCGGCGAACGGCGTCTGGAACTGGCGTCCATACACCGGTTTCGCGTGCGGAACCGTCTGTCCCGCGGACACGTCGACGATGTCGCACGCATGCTCCTTCAGCATCCGCCCGATTTCTACCGCGTCCTCCGGCCGCAGGCCGTCGGGCGCCCAGTCGACTGCCGAGATGCGGACCGAGATCGGCTTTCCGGTTGGCCAGGAAGATCTCACCGAGTCGAGAATCTCGAGCGGGAATCGCATGCGGTTCTCCACGGAGCCGCCGTACTCGTCGTCGCGTTGGTTCGTCAGTGGCGAAATGAAGCTCGACAGCAGGTAGCCGTGCGCGAAGTGCAACTCGATGAGGTCGAAGCCGGCCGCGTCGGCCATTTCGGCAGCGCGCACGAAGTCGTCTCGCACACCATCCATATCGGAGCGCTCCATCGCCTTGGGCACGGGGCTACGCTCAAACCACGGAATTGCTGATGCCGCCAGCAGCGGCCAGCCCCCTCGTTCGAGCGGCTCATCGATGCCTTCCCAGACGAGCCGCGTCGAGCCTTTGCGACCGGCGTGCGCCAGCTGCAAGCCCACCTTGGCGTAGCTGTTGCTGTGCGCGAAATCGACGATGCGCTTCCACGCGTTGACGTGCTCGGCTGCGTACATCCCCGCGCAGCCGGGTGTGATGCGCGCCGTCGGCGAGATGTCGGTCATTTCGGTCATCACCAGCCCGGCGCCGCCAACGGCGCGCGAACCGAGGTGCACGAAGTGCCAATCATCGGGGGTGCCGTCGTTGGCGAGGTACTGGCACATTGCCGACACCACGACGCGATTCGCCAGCAGCATGTCGCGCAGTCGGAAAGGTGTGAACATGGGCGGAGGGATTGCTGCACGGCCGCCTTCAGAAGAGCTGGCCGCTTGCGAGCGCTTTCTGGAGTCTGGTTCCGAATCACGACGCTCGGGCTCGGGTCGCGTGATGCGCGGCGACAGGCGCCACGGCAACGCCGCCATGTCGCCAACGGGGACCCCACTTTGGGCTGCGGCGCTCTCGGCGAAGCTGTGGTCGATCCTGTCGACATACTCCGGGTCGCGTAGCCGCAGATCCTCGTGGGTAATCCGCAAGCTGCGGGTCAGCAGGTTGAATCCAAACTGGATCGGTTCGGTTCCCATGTAGCGGTGCGTGCTCTCGAACCATTGCAGGCTGGCCTGCGCCGCGCGTTGAAGGCTCTCGACGAGTGGTATGCGCTCGCGAGTGTAGGCTTCGAGAGCGGCGGTGAGCTCGGGAGGCGTGGCCCTGGCCGCCGGAGGCGCCGGCAGCTCGATGTCGCGCAGGTGCTCCGCCAGCGAGATCGCGTCTTCCATCGCCAGCTTCGTGCCCGAACCGATCGAGTAGTGTGCCGTGTGAGCGGCGTCGCCCATCAGCACGACGTTGCCGCACGACCAGCGGGTGTTCTTGATGGTCGGGAAACGACGCCAGATCGAACGATTTGCCACCAGGCGGTGTCCGCCAAGACGCTCGGCGAACAGCCGCTCGCAGTACTCGATCGTAGCCGCCTCGTCGTCGTCGGTAAGGCCCGCCGCCCGCAGGGCCTTTTCGGTTGTCTCGACGATGAAGGTCGAGAATTCGCCGTCGTACTGGTAGGCATGCAGCCGCCAGAGACCGTGTTCGTCGTCGCGGAAGTCGAAGGTGAAGGCCGGGAACGGGCACGACGTACCGAGCCACACGAAGCGGTCGGGCCGCCAGTCGATGCTCGGCTCGAAGGTGTCGGCGAGTCGGTCGCGCACCGTGCTGTTGGCGCCGTCGGCACCAACAATGAGGTCGGCGGCTCGCAGCAGCTCGCCGCCGACGTTGTCGTCCGAATCGTCCAGCGATCCGTCGAGTCGATCGATTTCAATCTCGAACTTCAGTTCCACCCCGAGCTCGAGAGCGCGCTCGGCGAGGATCGTCAGCAGCCGCACCCGCGACAGTCCAGCGAACCCGTGGCCCGTGGACGCAAGCACCTGACCGCGGTAGTGGATGTTGATGTCGTCCCAATGGAAGAAGGCCTCGCGGATTGCGGCGCAGCTCTCCGGGTCGGCGTCGGTGAGATTGCCCATCGTGGCGTCGGAGAAGACCACACCGAAACCGAAGGTGTCCTCGAGTCGATTGCGTTCGAGAACGGTGACCTGATGGGCCGGGTTCGCCTTTTTCATGAGCAAGGCGAAGTACAGCCCTGCGGGACCTGCGCCCACGCAAACGATGCGCAGTGGCCGACTCACTCGAAGCGCGGCTCGCGCTTGTCGACAAACGCCTGGTAGGCCTCGCGAAAGTCGGGGCTCAGCATGCAGACTGCCTGCTCCCGGGCCTCGTCGACGAGAGCTTGCTCGAGGCTCTGGTCGGCCTCTGCGTCGAGCTGGCGCTTGGTCACAGCCAGCGCGCCCGCCGGGCCGCGGGCCAGTGACTCCGCCAGCGACAGCGCAACATCAAGCACGTGCCCGTCGTCGACGACCTGGTTGTAGAGACCAATTCGGTGAGCCTCGGCGGCGTCGATGAAGCTGCCCGTCATGAGTAACTCCGTGGCGCGACCCAGTCCCACGAGGCGCGGCAGCAGCCAGGCAACGCCCATATCTGCGCCGGATAGCCCGACCTTGGTGAACAGGAACGCGATACGCGCCGAGGTCGCCGCGATACGGATGTCGCACGCGGTGGCGATGACTGCTCCCGCGCCGGCAACCGTGCCGTTGAGCGCCGCGATCACGGGCTTGCCACATCTCCGTATGGCGCCAATCAGATCGCACGTCATGCGAGTGAAGTCGTGCAATCTGTCGAAGTCGGCCTCCAAGAGCGGCCCGATGATGTCTCGCACGTCGCCACCCGAGCAGAACGCCTTGCCCTGGCCGGTGATCACCACGGCTCGGACGTCGGTTTCCTCGGGCAGCGCCAGGAATGTGTGGAGCAGCTCGCCGTAGACTTCGAACGTCAGCGCGTTGAGCCGCTCGGGTCGATTGAGAATCAGTGTGGCGACGCCGGTTTCGGGGTCGGCGCTCCACAGAAAGCTCTTCGGCTCGATTGGCATGGTGTGGGTTCGGCTCGCTTTGGTTTTCTCGAAGGAGAGTGCGACCGCCTGGCACGGGTTGGGGTGTTCAGCCGTTCGTCAGACGAGCTGCGCGTGACCTCCACGATCGGTCAAGTCGACGGGCATTGGCAGCACTGCCGTGGCTTCGATCTCCACCAGCGCCGCCGGGTCGACCAGTCGCGAGACCTCCACGAGTGCCATTGCCGGGTAGTGTCGGCCCATGCGCTCGCGGTAGACGCCGCCGAGCTCGCGCAGTGAGTCGAGGTAGGCGTCGAGGTCGGTTACGTAGATCGTCATCCTCCCGACATCGACCGGCGTGCCTCCAGCATCGCGCAGTACCACCAGGATGTTGTCGAGGGCGCGGCCGAACTGCTCGACAAAGCCGACCGGTTCAACGCGTCCGGAGGCGCCCCGTGCGGTTTGCCCGGCGATGAACAGCACGCTGCCGCCAGGCGCCGCCAGCATGCCGTTGTTCCAACCGCTCGGGGCACCGAGCTCCTCGGGGTTGATGACGCGGTAGCTCGAGCTCATGTTTGCACCTCGCCGCCGTCGATGACGATCGCCTGACCGGTGATGCCCCTGGCGTTGTGATCGCAGAGCGCGAGCACCAAGTGTGCGATTTCGTCGGGTTCGATGAGTCTGCCCTGTGGTGAGCCAGCGAGGATCATCGCGAGAGCTTGTTCGCTGCCCTGGCCGGTCTTCTTTTCGATTCGCGCCAGCGAAGCCGTCGTCATGTCGGTGTCGACATAGCCGGGACAGATAGCGTTGACCGTTACACCTTTGTCGGCGAGCTCGAGCGCGATGCTGCGGGTGAACCCGAGCACCGCGTGCTTCGAGGCGGCATAGGCGCTGATGTATCGGGCGCCGACTTTCGAGGTGACCGAGGCGATATTGACGACGCGGCCCCAGCCGCTTTCCACCATGCCTGCGACCATCGACTGCGTGCACAGGAACGTTCCGGTGGCGTTCACCGCGATGACACGGTTCCAGTCTTCCAGCGACTGGCTGTGGAGGGGAGCCGACTTGACGACGCCGGCGTTGTTGACCAGCACGTCCACCCGGCCCATGCGGTCGATCGCGGCGCTCGTCAGCTTGGTGACGCTGTCGGGATCGGTCACATCTACGGGCACCGGCCACGCTTGCACTCCTAGCGCTCGTAACTCGGTCGCCACGCCGTCGATCTCGTTCTCGCTGCGCGCCGCTACGACGACGGCCGCGCCGGCTGCTCCGAGCGCCCGGGCGATCGCGGCTCCGATGCCGCGTCCGCCACCCGTGACGACCGCCGTCTTCCCGTCGAGCGTCAGTAGGGTATTCATGCGCCTGGCCTCGCCATGCCGACATCCGTGGGCACGGAACCTGAGTCGAGGTCGGGCTCCCATAGCCTGAGGCGTTGCAGCACCGCCTCGCTGAGGATGCCGCCGAGGATCTCCACCGTTGCGGCGCCCTCCTCGGCGGTCGCGTTGGCGGGATAGCCGAAATACGCCTGCGGTCCTCCCGCCGCCTTGAACGAGGTTTTGCCGGCAACGATGGCTTCGGAGAGCGAGGCTGGATTGTCGGGCAGAACCGCCTGGATTTCCTCGCGCACGAGCTCGCGGCGCTCGGCCATCATCACCGAGCCCTCGTAACACCCCGCGTGACAGGCGCCGCTCTTGAACTCGTCGCTCAGGCGCAGTGCCCACGGCTTACGCGTGATGTCGGGGTACACGATCTTGAGCAGCTCCGCCGCGCGGATCTCCGACACGGCACCGCGCAGGGCGCCCAGGTGAACCGGGTCGAGATGAACATTCGCCAGTGCCAACGTGCCTACGTCGGCACGGCCAAGGCTCCGCGCGATCTCCACAATCAGGTCGCAGACGACTCGCGATCCCACCGTAATCGTTCCAGGGAACGCCGCCGCGAACCCCGCCGTTGTGTAGGGCAGGGCGGGAAGCAGAATCGGCGTCAGCCCGGCCTCGGCGAGCTTCTCGGCACCGCTCCGAGCCATCGCCTCGCCAATCACGACGTCGGTGCTCAGCGGCAGGTGCGGCCCGTGAGCTTCGATGGCGCCCAACGGCAGAATTGCCACCGATCGCGCGCCATCGAGGTCGCTCACCTCTTCCCACGTCATCTCGGCAAGTCGCTCGATCGGCATGGCGGCGATTATACGGCCGCCACGAGCTCCGCCACGACGCTCTCACTAGCGGTGGTCGAGGAGCTGGAGCTCGCGGCGGAAGATGTGGTGACGGTTGGCGACTGGATCGGTGACTTGAACCTGCAGCAGGTACTCGCCCGCCGGAAGGTACGGAGGCAGCGCCATCGTGCCGCGGAACACTCCCTCGGTGTCGCGCCGCATCCGCGTAGCGGGCAGTCGCGCCCCCAGGTCCGCGCCTTCTTGGTCGCCGCCGAGCGCAACCTGTTCCTTCGACATCAGACGTCCCGAGAGGATCGGCTGGACTCCGCCGATCAACTCGACATACGCAATCAGGGGCACGCCGGCCGGTGCGCGATCGTTCACCACCGGCTGTAGCGACGCCGCGTTGGCGCCGCTGATCAACGCCAGGTCGCTTACCCGCCAGCTGTCGTCGGAGACGGGTACGTCGAACCCGATGCTCGCCGCCCCGATGCGCCCTCAGATCTCGTCCAGCGCGGCAACCCGGATGTCGTAGTCGCCGGGCGGTAGTGTCCACTCGTAGCGGTACACCAGGTAGGGCTCGTCCGCCGAGTCCTGTGGATCTGAGCTGGCAGCGTTCGCTTCGTCGGTATTGCCACGATCTTGCTGGCGCGCTCGCGGCCGTCGCAGCTCGTGGCGTTGCTGCGTCGTCTCGATCACCTCACCGTCCTCGTCGAGAACGAGCGCATTGACCTGGAACGAGCGCAACTCGGTGGCGCCGTTGTTGCCCTCCTCAATAGCGAAATCGGCCTCCGAAGGCCGCAGGCCGAGCGCCAGCATGACGTTTGCCGCGCCGTTGGGGCGCCAGGAGCGCACGACGTCGATCTCGATGCCGAGGCCGTCGGCAGTGCCAGGAAGGGCGAGCGCGGCGTTGATTTGGTTCTGCAGGCGGTCGGCGAGCGCCAGGTCCGAATACCCGGCGCGATGGCGAACCTCGGCTCCGTCGAACTCCACCTCGACGTCGATCTCGTGATAGACGCCGTCGCCATGCGGTGCTGGCGGCGTGTAGGCCAGCAGGTAGAAACGCCCGGTATCGCGTTCGATATCACGGAACGCCGAGCGCAGGTCGGTGTAGGAGATCAATGCCTTGCCGCCGGTGGCAGAGGCGGCGTTGCGCATGCTGTCGCGCAGGCCGTCGAATGCTCCACGAACGAGCGGCGACGCCAGCGCGCTGCCTGCGGGGCCGAAAGTGTTCTGCGTGCTGGCGTCGGACTCGAGGCCACGGCGTTGGTTGAGGAGGCTGGGGTCGATTGCGTAGATGCTCACGTTGGCGCTGTTGGCGGCCTTCTGGACTCGCTCGAGAGCCGATAGCAGACCTTGATCTGGGGCGATGCCGCCGAGCCGCTGGATCGCGCGGCCGGTTCCCGCCGGATCGGCGGCCACGGCGACCACCGATAAAAAGGGTCCGCCCTGGGTGATCTTGACGCCCGACGACACCCACACCAGCGCCGTACGGCCGCCGCGCGCCGAGAGCGAGTTCGCGAAGCGCTCGAGCGTTTCGAAGGAATGGAAGCTGCGCGAGCTCTCCTCGGCCTCGAAGGCGCGCGCTTTCATCTGTGCGAGGCGCAGACCCGGGTCGTCTCCCATCAAGCCGCCGCCGCCACCCCCGATGGCCGGTGCGTTGTTCTGGCTCGCGGTCTCGGCAACCTCGATGAGTCGCTGCATTCGCGACGTGCCCGACAGCGGCAGATCGGCGATGGTCTGGCCGCTCGCGCGGAGGGCCTCGGTATTGCGTGTCAGCGGTGTGATCTCGCGCAACTGGCCGATCGAGTCGATCATGTAGACGGCGCGCGGCGACGTCAGGGTGGCGTCCTCGGTCTCCACCAAGACGCGGGCCCAGATATCGGCGAAGCGTCCCTTGACCGTAGGATCGAGCGTCGGACCGTCGATGAGGTACACGATTGCCGAGAGCGCGGCGACGTCGGTTTCGACCAGCTCGACCGGCTCTGCCGCGAGCGCCGTCGCTCCGAACGTGGACGACGATCGCACCGTCACCTCGCCTCGCTCGACGTCGACCAGCTGTAGCGAAAGGAGGCGTTGGAGCTGACCGTCTTCGTACAGTCGAAAGTCGTCGATGAAGTCGCCGCCGCTGTCGGAAACGATGACGTCGACGCGCACCAGGGGTGCGTCGGCACGAAAGGTAGGCCGTTGGGGCGACTGCACCCAACCGGCCGCCAGCAGCAACGCCAGGCCCACCGGGATCTTCGATCTCACGACTCGGTCCTCGTGCGTGTCTCTTCGTTCGGTTTCGGAGGGCGCGATCAGCGCGACAAGGATGCCGCGTTCGCCGGTACGGCGACAGCACTGTGCCGACGGCGCGCCGCAAGCGCCGGAACGGCGCCGAAAGGGTCGCGAGTCGCCAGTGCGTCCAGACGTCGTGACACAACCCGGCTTGTCGCAGCGCGAAGGGGTTCGGTAATGTCCGCCATATGACAGTCGAGATCCCCGAGCGTCTGAACCTTGCTGCGCACTTCCTCGATGCCCACGTGGACGAGGGCCGCGGCGACCGTGTGGCTCTCAGAACCGACGAGGGCAACACCACCTACGCGGAGGTGCAGGCGCAAGCCAATCGATTCGGGAATCTGCTGCGCGAGGCCGGTGTTCAGGCGGAACAGCGGGTGGTCATCGCACTCCCCGACTCAGCCGAGTTTGTCGCAGCCTTCTTCGGGACGCTCAAGATCGGCGCCGTTGTGGTGATGGTCAATCCTGACCTCAATGACGAAAACGTCGCCTACTTTCTCGAGCTGACGCGCGCGCGCGCCGCCGTCGTGCACATTGATGCCGCGACCACGTTCCGCCAGGCGGCGGGTATCGCAGCAACACCCGAGGCCGAGGTGTCGTCGATCGCCAGCGTGGCGCGAGCCAGCGACCCGGGCATGTTGGGCGAGCTCGCCACGTCCGCGGGCAAGCCCTCGGACGGCATACTCGTCGCGTCCAGCGATCGAACACGGTCGTCCGCGCGCTTCCTTCGGCGCTTGCTCGTTGTGGGGGATCCCGACTTCAACGAAGAGCTGGCAACGTCCTCGGATGCGCTCGAGTGTTTCCCGACTCACCGCGACGACGCCGCGATCTGGCTGTTCTCCGGCGGCACCACGGGGAAGCCCAAGGCGGTGGTACAGAGCCACAACTCGTTCGTCAACACCACCGAGCGCTACGCCAAGCAAACGTTGGGTTACAGCGAGGACGACATCACCCTCTCGGTGCCGAAACTGTTCTTCGGCTACGCCACAGGGTCGAATCTCCTTTTCCCCTTCGCGGTAGGCGCCTCGGCCGTGCTGTTCCCGGAACGCTGCACGCCCGAAGTGCTGTTCAGCAAGATTGCCCGTCACCGGCCAACGATTCTGATCAACGTTCCGACGATGATCAACAAGATGCTCGCCCACGAGCTGGTTGCCGAGCAGGACCTGAGCTCGTTGCGGCTTTCCACGTCGGCCGGCGAGGCTCTTCCGGCTGAGCTGCATCGTCGCTGGGACGAGGCTTTCGGTGTCGAGCTTCTCGACGGACTCGGTACCGCCGAGCAGTGGCATGTCTTCATCACCAACCGGCCCGGCGACGTTGTTCCGGGGACGCTCGGTAAGGTCGTTACGGGTTTTCGCGTGAAGGTTTGCGACGACGACGGCGCCGAGCTGCCGCACGGCGAGATTGGCTGGCTTTGGGTCGCGGGTAACTCACGGGCCATCGGCTACTGGCAACGGATGGACCGCACGATGGAGGCGTTCCGCGGCGAGTGGTACGTCTCCGGCGACATGGTCAAGCGCGATGCCGACGGTGTGTTCACCTACTGCGGCCGCGGCGACGACATGCTCAAGGTGTCGGGCAAGTGGCTGTCACCCGGCGAGGTGGAGAGCTGCTTGCTCGAGCACCCGGCGGTGAAGGAGGTCGCGGTTGTTGGGGTGGAGGATCCTTCGGTCGACGGTCTCGTCAAGCCGCACGCGTTCGTTGTCCTCTCCGACGCGGACGCCGCTGACGGCGCAGAGGCGGGCCCACATCAGCCCGGCTCACAACTCGTTGAAGAGCTCCAGGAGCACGTCCGCACCTGCCTGGAGCCCTACAAGTACCCGCGCGATGTCACCTTCCTGGATGACCTGCCACGGACTCATCTCGGCAAGGTCGACCGCGGCAAGCTCAAAGCGGGAACGAGCATCTAGCCGGCGGGGATCCAGGACGCCGGTCAAGTCCGGTCGTTGAAGCGCCTCGAGCTCCGCGGCGCGGGTCCGTCTTCCGTTGTGCTGATCGTGTTATGGCGAGATTCGAGGTAATCTGTGCTCTGAGTCGCAGAGATTCTGATCGGCGAGCCCTGCGTGCCGGGGTTGATCTCCTTGGACGGTCGACGTACGGTGGCGCCCGCGATTCCAATCTCCTCGCTTCAAACTCCAGGAGATGACCATGAAGCGCATTCTCAGTTTGTTGCTCGTTGGTGTGTTGACGTTCGCTTGCGGCGGATCCGCTGAGCCCGAGGCCGAAGCGCCCGACGCAGCTCCCGTCGCGGAGTCGATGGATGACGAGGCCGCCATCCGGGCGCTCGGCGACGACTACGTCTTGCACTTCAACATGGGTCACGGCTCGATGGTGGCCGATTTCTACACCGACGAGGCAGTCCTTCTGGCCGCGAACGGCGACGTCCGGAACGGCAGGGAGGATATAGCCGCCAGGCTCGAGGCTGACATCGCGGCGGCGTCGCCAACGGTCAGTGTGGAGACCACGGACGTGCGGGTCATGGGCGATGGCGCGGCCGCCGTTGGCAACTACCAGATCGACGCCGCCCCCGAGGGCGCCGATCCCACGAGCACCACGGGTCACTGGATGGGCTTCTATCAGAAAGCCGACGGCGCGTGGAAGATCAGCGCGTTGGTGACCAACTACGACGCTGCGGACGAAAGCCGCGAGGTCGTGGACAACGACGACCCGCCGCCCCCTGACCTGGCCGACGGCATGCTGTCGAGCCTGGCCGACTACTACTCCACGCACTTCAACATGGGGCACGCCTCGATGGTGGCCGACACCTTCGCCGACGGTGCTGTGGCTGGCTTCGCTGATGCGCCCTTGGCTCACGGGCGCGAGGCGATTACCGCCGAGATGGAGGAGTCCATTGCGATGGGCTCGCCGCAGCTCACCATTCATCCTGTGGAAGAGGTGGATCTGGGAGACGGCTGGGTAGGCAGCGGTGGTTGGTACCAGAACGACTTGACGATCGACGGCGGCAGCGCCATCCAGATCGGCAGCTATCTGTTGCTGGCCGCCCTGGGCGACGACGGCGAGTACAAGATCCACTACCTCGTCGGCAACGGTCACATTAGCGCCGAATGATCCCAGAGCAGGCGACTGCTTCTAGTCAGCCCTGAGGGGCGACGACCGGATTGGCGCGGGTGGCCGGCGACTCTGCGAGAGCGCCGCGGCCACCCGACGAGTAGATGAGCCATCGCCACAGCTCCGTACACCGTCGGAACGGCAACGCTGACGCCCCGACCGTGAACGAACAAGGCGACTGACGGCACCCCCATCGGCCGACGCTGCCGGCAAAGCCCGAACAATTGGGCTTCGTGCACAACGTCCGGCGCGGCTACGCTGCGAACGGGCACTCGGTGCGGCGACGGCAGAGCAGGGGAGCAAATGTCTAGAAGCGGCAGCCACGCAGCGGCAAGCCGACGGGTCGTCCTTCTTGTCGTGGCCGGCCTGCTTGCGGCGCTTGGAAGTGGGCACGGAGTCGGCGAGCCCCAGCTTCTGGAGATCGAGCTCAGCGCAGATAGTCGGCGAGCGCTCGATGACCTGAATCGTGGTGAGCTGCGGGTGACGTGGAGTGACCGGGGAGCGGTTCTGGGCATCGGCGACCTGCAAACGAACGAGCAGGACGAGCGTGAGTACGAGAAGGGCTCGCTGGCCCCAGCCACCGATGGATGTTTCCTGGTTGCGCCGTTCGAGAATGCCACCAGCAATCGCCTCGGAGGGGGGCTCGAGGCAACAGGCGGCGCCCGTGCGGAGCTTGTCGGCTCAGCCGACGCCCGCGCGCTCCGCGTCGCTTTCGACGCCGATGCGAGCGACCGGCCGCGGCTCGAGATCTCACTGTTCGACGATGAGCCGAGCGACGAAACCGTCTTCTACCTGGACGGCAGCCGCTTCGAACGTTTGCAGCTGCGCGTTCGGGGCCAGATCGAAGGCAGCATCGAGGCCAGCTTCGTTGATGCTCATCAACGGCGCTCGGAGTCGTTCATGCTCTCGGCTACGGCGGACTGGCAGACTGTTTCGCTGCCGATGGAAATCGATGGCGTGCGCAGTCGCCAACTCGCGGGTCTACAACTCAGCAGTCATGGGACGGGCTACGTCGACATCGACGACATCTATTTATGTCGCTCCGGATCGGAGCCGGTGCGCCCGGCGCGGCGACACCGAGCCCCGGTCAACTCCCTCTGAGTCTGGCACACCTCCGACCTTCTGGCCGCCGGAGCCGAGGGCGTTGACGATCTCATCGATCTGACCAAGGCCGTCGCGATCTCGCGGATTCTCCTGCAGGTGCCGAGCGATCTGGAGGCGATCGAGACGCAGCAGGCACTGGCCCGAACCGTCGGTCTTCTCTCGGCCACGGGGCTGCAGGTGCTGGCGCTCGATGGCGCTCCCGATTACGCCCTGCCGAGCGGCCACGGCGACCTTTTCCGGATGGTGGGCGAGGTCGCCGCGTACAACAACGCGGTCACTGGAGCGGAGCGCCTCGACGGCTTACACCTCGACATCGAGCCCTACCTCTTGCCGCAGTGGAGCGACGAACGCGAAGAGACCGTCGTGAGCTTCCTGCGGACACTCGACGCCTTGCGCGAGCGAACCGAAGAAGCGGATCTCCTTCTCGAGGTCGCGGTGCCGTTCTGGTTCGATTCGGTACCGCTGCGTCGACCACGCGGCGACCGGATCGAATCGTCAACGCTGGTGGACGCCGTGCTGGAGCGCGTCGACTCGATCGCGGTGATGGACTATCGAACCACCGTCGATGGCAGCAACGGCGTGCTGGCTCTGGCGGAGAGCGAGCTCGCGGCGGCGGCCGAACACGGTCGGGACGTGTGGATCGGCCTCGAGACGACCCGGCTGCCCGATCAGAGCTACCTCCGATTTCGCGGCGGCGGCAAACCGGGCCTGCCCGATGCCGGCGAGGCGGAATGGTGGATCGTGGCACTGCCCGACGTCCTCATCGCCGTGCCCGGCGACGCGCTGTCTGAAGTGCACGAGCGCGCCGCCGACATGGACGAGCGGCGGATCCGTCACTGGGCGGCCTACTCGGTTGAAGTTCCAGCGAGCCGTCAGACCTTTCATGACTTGGGGTTCCGACGTCTCGAGGAGGTGATGCAGGAAACAGAAAGGCGTCTCATCGGTCACCCCGCCTACGCAGGTCTGGCTCTGCACTACGAACGGTCGCTCCGCCGGCTGTTGGACCTCGATCCGGAGGGCTCGTGACGACAGGCGGCGGCGCTGCTTGGCGATTATCGAGAGTTACTAAAAGATATCAGAAGCTAATCGTGATCTTCGGGGGCCACTCCCGTCCCTGCTACGATCGGCTTGGCGTTTCAATTCGGCACCGCACGGGAGGCACAGGTGGGTTTGCGCATTCGTACGCGTTTCGGCGACATCAGGGCCGAGCTTGTGGTCGTTCTGCTTCTCTTCGTAGCGTCGGGGTTCGTTAATACGCTCGATCTGCAGTACCGCGGCTACCTCAACACGTTCTTCCTTCCCGTCGTGCTCGCCGGGTTCTTCCTCGGACGACTTCAGGCCGTCGCCACCGCCGGAGCGGCCGTCACGATGGTGGTCTGGTACGCGATCCTGCACCCGACGGCGTTCGCCGCAGGAGCCACCCCGATGCAGAAGTGGGTCGACATCGGCATCTGGGGGTGTTTCCTCATCCTCACCGCCGCCGCGCTCGGGTACCTCTACGACTATCGCCAGAATGCGCACGCGGAACTGACCCAGGCGTACAACGGCGTGTTGCAGATCTTGTCGAAGTTCATCGACACGGCCGATCGGTACACCGAGGCGCACTCCGTCCGTGTGTCGCAAGGCGCCACGGCGATCGCCAGGGAGATGCGCCTGAGTCACTCCGAGGTCGAAGACGTGCGTGTTGCCGCGCTGCTTCACGACGTCGGCAAGGTGGACGTCAGCCTCGACGTGCTGCGCAAGGCCGGTGACCTCACCGCCGAAGAGTGGGACGAGATCCAGAAGCATCCGGAGGACGGTGCCCGCATGGTGCAGCAGGTGGGCGGCATCATGCGCAACGCGGTGCCGCTGATTCTTTACCACCACGAAAAGTACGAGGGCACGGGCTACTATCGCTTGCGCGGCGAAGATATCCCGCTGGGCTCTCGGATTATCGCGGTTGCCGACGCGTTCGACGCGATGACCACACATCGGTCGTACAGCGCAGCCAAGAGCTCCGACGAGGCGATGGGGATTCTGCGGAAGGACTCAGGTAGCCACTTCGATCCGAAGGTGGTGGAGGCGTTGCGCAAGCGAGCGACAGAGCTGCCAGGCTGACGATCGACACACACCATCGGAGTGTTGGCGCAGAACAAGTCAACGCTTTCATGTCAGATCCTCTGTCGCTTCTTCGCCGCGTCCTGATCGCTTTGCGCCGCCGACTCAGCTCGGTTCGCCCTCGCCGATGGTTTCGTTGAACGTCCGCAGCTGCCGCAGATCTTTGTCCCATTGCAGCGGCTTCTCGTTTCGTAGCAGGTCGATGACAACGGCGAACTCTTGGGGGCATGTGTACGAGTCCCAAGTCACCGTGTTGTCGTCGGTCTTGATCGAGATCCGTCCCTGGTGGTCGTTCACGTCCCACGTCGCCCAGTACGTGACGACGGTCTTGAAAGCCATGCGCCACCTCTCCTCGGCTGCAACATCCGCCATTGTTGTGCCCGGCCAGACGACCCAACCTACACGCGATCCATGCTGTCGGCCAAGCGCTCTCAGCGCGATGGTCTCGCGAGCGGGGCGCGTGGGTTGGCCAGCTGCGGCACGGCGTCGGGCATCACGAACACGCGCCGTGCGGTGGGCGACCAGAGTCGCTCGGGCGAATAGAAGCGCTCCAGCACGTTGGAAGACAGAAGCTCGGGATGCGCTTCAACGAGCTCGTCGAACTCTCGATGCGGTTCTGCTTCCATGCACTCGGCGAGCAGAGCCATGAAGGCCAAGGTAATCGTGACGTTGAACTTCTCGGTGTCGCCTTCCCGGGCCGCCATCGCGCTGACGGTCTCGGCGTATCTGGCAGTGGCGACCAGGAACGGGTAGCGGCACAACATCGCGTGGGCAGCCTGCAAGTGTTCGCGATGGCCGAATGTCCGGGCGTCGACCTCGAGGTTCTCGAATCGGTCGGCGAAGTCGGTGGGCGCTGTGGGGGGCGCGCTCAAGTCGACTCGCTCTCGGTCAGCTCGTGGCTGTCACCGGCGTCCAGATCGAGTCCGTAAACCTGCCGGAGCTGCGCGATCTTCTCGAGAGTCTCCGGAGAGAACGGCAGCTTGTTGTCGAAGGCATGCAGAACGATCCCTTCAAGGAGATCGCCCAGCGTGAGGTCGAGAACCTCGGCCAGCGCCTTGAGCACCTTGAGCAGCCGTTTCTCGATGCGGACACCGGTCTGTGTGCGTTCGATACGTTTCTTCATGTTTGTTATATTGGTACAATGGTAACACTAATGCAAGTTCACCTTGCGGAATTGGTAGGCTCCAGCGCGGAAGCCGGCGGGATGACTTGACCAGGACACACTGAGACCTCGAAACGGGAGCACATGACCATGGAAATGCCGAAACCGAGTCCCGGCCATCAGCGGTTGCAGGCACTCGTCGGGCGCTGGGAAGGGGAAGAGACGATGCATCCTTCGCAGTGGGATCCGGCTGGCGGCGTCGCCGTGGGCAGGACGTCGAGTCGCCTGGCGTTGAACGGCCTCGTAGTGATCACCAACTACGAGCAGGAACGTGACGGCGCGATTACATTCGCCGGGCATGGCGTGTGGCATTTCGACGCCGACAAGGAGGTCTACATTCTCCATTGGTTCGATTTCTTCGGCCAAGGTCCCGAGGTCTTCACGGGCGTCTTCGAAGACGAGGTCCTTACGGCTTCACATGCCGGCCCCGGCACGCATATGCGTCTTACGTATGACCTGAGCGAGGCAGGGCATCTGCGCTCGAGCATGGAGATGTCGAAGGATGGCTCGAGTTGGACTCGCATGTTCGATGGTCACTACGAACGACTCGAGTCGACGGGCCAGGCTGCGCCCGTGGCGCACGTCGCCAGGTCCTCGGCGCTTCGTCCATGAAGCAGATCAGCGAGCGTCGCTTCCAGCAGCTTGTCGCCGAGGCGCTCGACGAGTTGCCTGAGGAGTGGGGCGAGATGCTCGACAACGTCGCCGTGGTGGTCGAGGACGAGCCCACCGACGACGAGCTCGAGTCGGTGGGCCTCGATCCGCATCATGGCGACGAGCTTCTCGGTTTGTACCAGGGCGTCCCGCCCGGCGAGAGGGGCCTTGCCATGGTCGAATTGCCCGATCGCGTCGCGATCTACCGCGGGCCCATCCTGCGCGTCTGTCGATCGCGAGCCGAAGTCTTGCAGCAGATCCGCGAGACCGTGCTGCACGAGCTCGGTCACCACTTCGGTCTCCAGGAGGACGACCTGCCGTTCTGAGACCAACCGGCGACCTGGCTAGCGGCCAGCCGCAGAGGAACAATGGCTGCGGGCGTTGTGAAGTCCCCTGTTCGTTTGGCGATCGCCCAGGTAGAGTCGAAGCGTAGCGTAGTAGTAGAGAGCGGCACCCGCGCAGATTCAAAACCCCCGGTAGAAGACCGTGCTGTTCTGGGCTCGACTCAAATCTCGGATGAGCCGGAAGTGGCTCCTGGCGAGCGTGATGCCGGCGCTGCTGATCGGCGTCCCCCTCGCCCTGCTGCTGATCTCGGAGCTTGGCTCGTTGGGTCGCCTCGAGCTCGCCGCCGAGCAGGAGTTCGAGCAGGCCGGCGTGCGCGTAGCCGAGGAGCTGGCCCGAGAGATTCGCCGGCAACTCAGCACCGACCATGTGAGCCTGCTCTACGAGATCCCGATTCGCGCCATCCAGCTCTCGGACCTCGCGGCGATGCGCGGAATCCTCGACGATACGCTGATTCCACCGAGCGTCCTCGGGACCTTCTTCGTGGGCCTGGGCGACGATCGCGATACGGCTGTCGCGAGCTGGCCACAAGAGTCGTCGATTCTGTTCTATCGACACCCGCTCACCGGCGCGGTGCCCACTTCGGGGGGATGTCCCACCGTCCGTTGAACTAAGGCGACGGTGAAGTGGTTGGGGATTGTTACGCAGTACGGCGCTCCTGCTCAAGGGGAACGTCGACGGCGGTGTTGAGTGCGGCATCGAGCTTGGCGATGTCGCGGTAGCCACGAACCCTCCGGAACTTGCTCTCGGCCTCGATGAGTGCAGTAACCGCCCATCGAACGATCATGCTCCCGGAGCGCCACCGCTTTACGTTGCGGCTGACGTGTTTGATCGTCCCGTTCAGGTTCTCGATCGTATTCGTTGAACGTAACGTCCGAAGCAGCGGCCCCTGAACTCGGAGCCGAGTGACGGTGAGCGTCTCTTGCATTCCTTCTCTGAGCGAGGCCGCTGCACCGGGGTGATCGGTCTCCAGCTCCTTGACCACGGCGTCGAGCTGCTTGGTCGCTGCCGTGGCCGTCTCCGCCTTCCACGCCTTGCGGATCTTGGCTGCGAACCAGGGCCGGATATGCCCTGGCAGATGCTCCAATACATTCTTGATCTTGTGGACACGGCAGCGCTGGATCAGGGCCCACTCGCCGAACGTGTCGCGCACTGCTTTACGGAGGCCCTTGGAGCCATCGATTACCACCAACCGCGCCCGTTCGACGGGCATGCCGCGCTCGATCAACTGCCGCAGCAGCGACCGGCACACGTGGGAGCTCTCCGTGGTGCCCTCTACGACACCCAGCACATGCTTGACGCCGTCCGCGTCGATGCCCATGGCGATCACCAACAAGTGCTTGCCCATGTGCGTGCCGTCGATCACCAGCACCGGCAGGTCCACTTCATTGAGCGGTTGGGCCAGGTACTGCTGCACCTGCTTGGCTGTACGCGCTACGAACCGCCGCGACACACTCGAGCGACTCGTTCCCGACGAAGCTCGCCCGTCGTCGAGCTGCTCTAACGAGCGCTCGTACTTGCGCGTCGTGACGCCGCACAGGATCTGCTCTACGGCGCGCTCTTCGAGCGGATCTGTTGCCTTGAACCTCTCCCAGTGCGGCAGCGGCAGCTCTTGGCCATCGACGCTCCGAGCCCGCGGCTTGCGTACCTTGACCCGCCGGCCGCCCATCACCAGCGAGCCCTCGTCGTAGCCGTGTCGGTACGCCCGCCGCTGCTGTGACCGCGCGTAGCGCTCTCCGCAGAGCTCCGCCCGGTCTTCTTCCAGCAGCGAACCCAACACCCCGAAGCCCGCGTCCATGACCAGCGCTCGTAGATCCGATCGCGCCGCTACCACTGCCTCCAGGAGCGGGTTCTCTTGGCGCTCCGCTTTCCTACTTGTCTCTGTTCTGCGACTCTTGCTCATGACGGTGATCCTCCATGCCAGTGGATTGACCCCGACACACTATCGAGGTCGGATCACCGTCACCCTTTTTCAACGGAGCCTGTGACATCCCCGAATTTCGCCTGGATTCGGTACTAGACTGCCTCGGTGTGGCGCAGCGTACAGCGTTCAAGCGTTCATTAAGATAAGGCGGATCGCACGGGTGAGCTCGAAGCCCCAGAATGCGACAACCGACCCGGCGAGCCGATACGTGGCTTTCGGGTCGCACTACGTGCCGCGCACAGCCACCGGGCGCGGCGTGGTGGTGGCCTACCTGCTGCTCTTGGCGTTCGCCGAGTGGCCGCTACTGCCCTGGGCGAACCGCATCGAGCCCACCTTCCTGGGTTTCCCGTTCATCTTCGCCTATCTGGGTGTTATCTACGTCGCCAAGATCGCCGTGCTGATCTACGCGGCCAGGCGACAGCTATGAGCCTGAGTCGCTGACGATGGAGCCCTGGGTCATTGCCCTGTCGCTCATCGGCATCTACCTGGTCGTCACCCTGGTGCTCGGTCTTGTGGCCAACAGGAGCCTCTCGGTCGACCTCGACGACTTCCTGCTCTACGGTCGCAAGGCGCGCTTCTTCGTTCTTTACCTCACCATCGTTGCGACCTACCACAGCGCCTTCGCCTTCCTTGGCAGTAGCGGCTTCTTCTACACGCACGGGATCGGCTTTTGGGTCGCCGGTACCTGGACGGTGGTAACGGGGGCGATTACCTACGTCATCGGCCCGCGGATTTGGGCTCTCGGCAAGAAGTTCGACTACATGACTCCGGCCGACATGATGGCCGACTTCTACGAGAGCGAGCCGGTGCGTGTGGTGGTTGCGGCAGTGTCGATCGTCTTCACGATTCTCTACATTCAGGTGCAGGCGCAAGGCCTGGGTTACATCGTGAGCGCCGCCTCCGGAGACCGCGTTTCATTCGAGGCCGCCACAGCCGTGCTGCTTGTGGTGGCCGCGACCTATCTGATGGCAGGCGGTTTGCGTGCCGTTTATTGGACAGACGTGCTGCAGGGGGTCTGGATGTACGTCGCCGTCTGGGTCGGTGCGCTGGTGCTGTCGTACGAGCTCTTCGGTGGGCCGCTGCAGCTGCTAGCGGCGGTCAAGGAGCAACGACCCGACCTGCTGACGATTCCCGGGCCACGGGGTTTCTTCACCTATCCGATGTGGTTCGGCATGATGGTGACGCTGTCGTTTGGAGTTGTGCTGCAGCCGCACCTGCTCATTCGCTACTACACCGCGGTCGATGCACGCACGCTCCGCTGGCTGGGCGCAACGATCCCGATCTTTCTCGTAAGCCTGTTTATACCGACCGTGTTCGTGGGCCTCGGCGGGGCGTTGGTCATGCCCGACATCGCGATCCCCGACCGAATCTTCCCAGAGCTGCTGTTCGCCTACGCTCCGGCCTGGCTCACGGGCTTGATTCTGGCTGGAGCTACGGCAGCAGCGATGTCGACGCTCGATTCGATTCTGCATGCCAATACAGCCGTGCTGACACGCGACATCTACCAGCGCTATATCAATGCCGACGGCAGCCGTGCCCACTACATCGCCGTGAGTCGCTTCTTCATCGTCTGCTTGCTGATCATCGGCTACATCCTGAGCGTGTATACGTTCGACCAGCTGGTGATCGTCGTGACCCTGTCGGGCGCCGGCGCGCTGCAGCTGTTGCCGGCGCTAGCCGGCGTGCTCTTCCCGTCCCGCCGCTGCATGACCGCCACGGGTGTGCTCACCGGGATCGGCGCCGGTCTCGTGACGCTCTTCTTTACCTTGGTGGTCTGGCCACACCCGCTCACAATGCATGGCGGCGTCTGGGGCCTGGCGGCCAACTGGCTGGTTGCGTGGGCCGTGTCGCGGGTTACCCCGAAGCCGTCCGCGGCGACGGTGAACCGAGTGCACGGCACGATCGAGGAGCTGGTGTACGGACCGCGTGATGGCATCAACACGATCGACCCGATTCGCGATACGGGGGCATGAAGACGGCCATCGTCGGCATCGACACCGGCGGCACGTTCACCGACTTCGTGGTCCTGGCTGGCGACGAGATACGAGTGCACAAAGAGCCCTCGACCCCCACCAATCCGGCTGAGGCTATCCTCGCCGGGCTCGAGCACCTCGGAAGCGAGATCGGCGAGGTTGTTCACGGCTCCACGGTTGCCACCAACGCGCTGCTCGAGCGCCGCGGTGCGCGCACCGCGTTGGCAACCACGGCGGGCTTCGAAGACGTTCTTGAGATTGGTCGCCAGACGCGCCCGGCGATCTACGACCTGTCGGTAACTCGCCCCGCGCCGCTGGTCGAGCGGCAGGCGCGTTTCGGGGTGCGCGAACGGCTGGGAACGAAGGGTGAGGTCGTCGTGCCGCTGGAGGCGGGTGATGCCGCCGAGGTGGCCAGCGCGATCGCTGCTGGCGGCTTCGAGTCGGTGGCGATCTGCCTGCTGCACTCCTACGCTAACCCCGAACATGAGCGCCTGGTTGTAGCGGCTCTGGAAGAGGTATTCGACGGCTTCCTCACAGCGTCGCACCAGGTGTTGCCCGAGTTTCGAGAGTACGAACGTACCAGCACCACGGTGGCGAACGCCTACGTGGGCCCGATCATGCAGCGGTACCTCGGCGAGCTCGCCGACCGACTCCCGGGGCCGCGCATTCGAATCATGCAGTCGAACGGTGGCTCGATTTCGCTGCAGGCGGCGCGCCGCTCGGCGGTGCAGACGATTCTGTCGGGACCGGCCGGCGGCGTTGTGGGCGGCGTCGAGGTGGGCCGGCTGGCGGGTTATCCGGATGTCATCACCTTTGACATGGGTGGCACGAGCACCGACGTCAGCCTGTGCCAGGGGGAGCCGGCGCGCACCTCCGAGTCGAGCGTTGGCGGCCTGCCCATCCGGCTGCCCGTGATCGACATCCACACGGTGGGGGCGGGCGGTGGCTCGATTGCGTATCGAGACCCCGGTGGTGCGTTGCGTGTAGGACCGCGGAGCGCGGGCGCCGTTCCGGGGCCGATCTGTTACGGACGTGGCGGCACCGATGTCACCGTCACCGACGCCAACCTGTTCCTCGGCCGTCTGTCACCCACCCACTTCCTGGGCGGCGGCAGCATGCTCGACATGGCGCCGGTCGAGGGGGCGATTCTTGGGCTCGCGACGGCGATGGGGATGTCGTCGGTGGAGCTCGCCGAGGGGATCGTTAGCGTTGCCAACACGACGATGGCCGGGGCGATTCGAGTGATCTCAATGGAGCGTGGCTTCGACCCGCGCGACTTCAGCCTGGTGTCGTTCGGCGGTGCGGGGTCGATGCACGCCGCGGCGCTGGCGCGCGACCTGGGGATTCCGCGCGTAATCATTCCCGCCGCCGCCGGAATTCTGTCGGCGCTCGGCATGCTGCTCGCCGACATCGTGCGCGACTACTCGCAAACACTGATGGTGGCGACTGATGTTGCTGATGGGGGAACCCTCGACGCGGCCTTCGCCAGTCTCGAGGCCAGGGCGCTCGAGCAGTTTGCGCTCGATGGTTTCGAGCCGTCGCAGGTCGGCTTCAGGCGCAGCCTCGACATGCGCTATTTGGGCCAGGGCTACGAGCTCGAGATCCCCGTCCAAGCGCAACTCGACGCCGCGTTCCATAGGCTTCATGACAAACGCTACGGCTACAGCGACTCGCGGCGTGTTACCGAGATCGTCAACGTCCGTATTCGAGCCATCGCGGTTACCGAGAAGCCGACGTTGGCGAGCAGGCCGATCGGCTCGGAATCTGGCGGGGCCGCCGCCGTGATCGGCGACCACGAGATGATCTTCGACGGTGAGCGGGTTGCGGCCAGGCTCGTCGACCGCGAGCGGCTGGAGCCTGGGAGCACTTTCGCCGGGCCGGCACTGCTCGTGGAGTACAGCACCACGACGGTCGTGCCTCCTGGATGCCGGTGCCGCGTGGACGGCTACGGCAACGTGGTGCTCGAGATGAGCTCATGAGCGAGGCGCGAGCGGCGCCGGCGGCGGCGTACGACCCGATTCGCCTGGAGATCTTCCGCAACCTGTTCCACTCGGCGGCGGAAGAGATGGGGGTGGCTCTTTGCCGCACCTCGTTCTCGCCGAACATCAAGGAGCGCCGCGACTACTCGTGTGCTCTCTTCGACGGCGCTGGCCGCATGATCGCCCAGGGCGACCACATGCCGGTGCATCTTGGCTCGATGCCGATGTCGGTATCGGCGGCGATCGAGAACGTGCCGATGGGTCGCGGAGACGTGGTTATCGTCAACGACCCGTTCTGCGGCGGCACACATCTGCCCGACATCACGCTGGTGCAACCCGTGTTCGTTGGCGACGGTCAAGAGCCTGCGTTCTTCGTGGCCAACCGCGCGCACCACTCCGACGTTGGCGGCATGACTCCCGGCTCGATGCCATTGGCGACGTCGATCTACCAGGAAGGCATCCGCATTCCGCCGATGCACCTGGTGCGCGGGGGCGAGGTGGTGGGCGAGGTCATGAGCCTCATCCTCGCCAACGTCCGCACGCCGCGTGAGCGCGAAGGAGACTTGACGGCGCAGATCGCGTCGAACAAGACGGGAGAGCGCCGCCTGCGTGCGATTGTCGAGAAATACGGGCTCGACGAGGTCAATACGTACGTCGACCACCTGCTGGCCTACGCCGAGCGCATGACGCGCGAGGCCATCCGCTCGATTCCCGACGGCATCTACCGGTTTGAAGACGCGATGGACGACGACGGCCAGGGAAACGGGCCGCTGCCGATCAAGGTCTCGATCGAGATCACGGACGACACTGCGCTCATCGACTTCGCGGGCACGGCTCCTCAGGCCGCCGGCAGCATCAACGCGAACTACGCGATCGCGCTGTCGGCGGTGTTCTATTGCTTCCGGATCATCGTGCCGTTCCCGATTCCGTCGAACTACGGGACGCTCGTGCCTCTGGACGTCCGTGCTCCGGAGGGCTCGCTGGTCAACGCCTTGCTGCCAGCCGCAGTGGCGGCCGGCAATGTAGAGACCTCGCAGCGCATCGTCGACACGGTGCTGGGCGCGCTGGCGCAGGCGATTCCCGACATCATCCCGGCCGCCAGCAGCGGCACCATGAATAACATCACCCTCGGCGGGACGGACCTCGAGGGTGCGCGCTTCGCGTACTACGAGACTGTCGCCGGCGGTATGGGGGCGCGCCCACATCTCGACGGTCTGAGCGCGACCCATACCCACATGACCAACAGCCTCAACACGCCCGTGGAAGCTCTCGAGCACGCCTACCCGTTCCGCGTCCGACGCTACGAGATCCGACGCGGTTCGGGAGGCGCGGGCAAGCATCGCGGCGGCGACGGCATTCGTCGCGAGCTCGAGTTGCTGGTCCCGGCGGAGCTGACGATCCTCAGCGACCGACGCGTCACGCGACCCTACGGCCTCGCCGGTGGCGAGCCGAGCAAAGCGGGTCGCAACGTGCTCATCACGGCGGACGGCGAGCGCGATCTTCCCGGCAAAGCTACCGCCTGGCTGAAGGCAGGCGACATCATCAGCGTGCGAAGCCCCGGCGGCGCCGGCTTCGGACAGCCCCAATCCCCTGAGACTCCCCAGACTTCCCAGACGACCCAGGCCGCTCCGGCCGACACAGGGTCCTCGGACGTCACCAAGTAGCGAAGGAACAGAACATGAGACGAACCGGAATCGCCCCGCGCAGTTGGAAATCGTTGCCCGTCATGGCCGTGCTGCTGATCAGCATCGTCGGTTCGGTGTCGCTCGCTGGAGGGCAGTCGACCGCGCCCGGTGGCCTCGAAGATCTGTTCGACACGGGTCTCGTGTTCCAGGACCGCAACGGCGACGACTTCGTCGACTTCGTTGAGACCGGTCTCGTACTCGGAACCGGCGCCGACCGTTCCGACGCCGACCTGGCCGCCGCCATCGATGTCGCCGCGCGGCTCGGGTTCGAGACCATGGCGATGGACATCCCCGTGTCCCGCACTGCCCCCACGGACGGCATTGGTATCGCGATCGGCCGCGGTGGTGTTGCCCGTGCCGGCATTGATGTGCCGGCGCTCCAGGGGCTCGCCGAGGGTGAGGGTCTGGTTACGCGCGTCAGCGCGCCGGCTGGGCAGTGGGTGGTGATCGCCGGGGCGGACGACGCCGGTACGCGGGCAGCGGCCGCCGCTTTTGCCGGACGTTTGCCGAACGTCGGCGTTGCGAAGGGCGCCACGCTCGCCGATCTGATCGAGGCTCTCGAGACCTATCTGAGCGATGAGGAGATCACCGTCGCGAGGGTCAGTGTGCCCGCGATTCGTGTCTCGGCCGACGGTGATGGCGGCTTCGCGTCCGTTGAGGTCGCGGTCGAGCTGGCGTCCGCGGCCGACGTGCAGCGCGCTCGCGCCGCGCTGGCCGACGTGCCGGCGCGTAGGGAGGCGGCGAAGGCCGAAATGGAGGAGATGGGTGGCGACTCCGAAGCCGATCATCAGGAAGGCGAGGAGGGCGACCACGACGAGGGCGACGACAATGGCCACGAGGCCGACCCGACCCAGCTGCTGTCCTATGCCGGGGCCGAGACCTTGAACGTGTCACTCTCCGCCGGCGGCGCGTCGGCGATGGTCGAGGTTCCGCAAGTGGAGCCGGAGGCTCCCTCGCGCCCGACCCCGGGTCGCCCGGGCAGTGGCGGCAAGAACGACCTCGACCTGTCGGTCCTGTACGACGCCGAAGGACTGCTGGGTGACTCCGACAGCAACGTCATTCCCGACCGCATCGACGCCGTGCTCAGCGCCACCGGCGACGGTACCGACGGGGTCATTGACCTGGCAGCGCGTCTGGGGCTCGAGTCGGCCGGCATCACCCTGCCGCTCGCCCGCACACCCGACGAGATCGAAGAGGCTGACTCGGAGCCAACCCTGGTCATCATCGGTGCCGATCATCCACTCATCGAAGAGCTCGTCGAAGACGACAAGATCGACTCCGAGAAACTCGCGGGCCTGGGCGCGGGCGAGGGTCTCATCGAAGTCGTCCCGGATGCTTTCGGTGACAAGCGTGCATTGGTGGTCACCGGCGGAGACGCGGCCGGCGTGGCGCGCGCTCTAGAGCAGCTCTCGGAGCGCTTCCCTAACCTCTCCGAGCACGGCAAGGACCGCTCCAAGGTCGACGATGTGGAGATGGGGATGTGGCGCTTCCTGTCGCAGCGCAGCCCCGGCGGGCAGGCGGCGGCGGCGCTCTACAAGCTCGATCAGATGGTCGACGAGCTGCAGGGCAGGTCCATCGACTCGGCCGCCGTGACCGTATCGCTGGAGAAGATCGAGCCCGGCCTCGAGGCCGTGGTTCGCGAACGCCTGGCGCCGCTGGGAATCAACGATCTCACGGTGCAGCTCGACAACCGCGATGTGCAGAACGCCGCGCTCGTGTTCGACGAAGAGATCGAGATCGACTCTGAGGTCGATGATTTCTGGCGTCTATTCAACAGCCGCGTGCTGCCCGGTGTCCGTCGCAATCGAGCCGTCAAGCTCGAGGCTCGCCTGAGCGAGCCGCCCGAGGTGCGACAGCACATCGCCCAAGAGGCGACGAAGATGCTCGTCGACGCGGGCGCCGACGCCGACACGACCGAGGTCATCGTGCTCTCGGCGTTCAAGCAGGGCTTCTCGTGGCTGCGCGAGAAAATCCTTCCCGAGCTGCAGGCTATGCAAGAGGCCGGAGGCGACCAGGCGATTGGCGGCGTGCGCATCAACTTCGCCGAGACGATTGCACCGGAAGACTGGCCGCAGCAGGCGATGTTCAGCCCGGTCCGCTGGCTGAAGGAGGCCTGGCCGATCGACGAGGTCATCACGGGCACCCTGTCTCTCGACCCGGAGCTCGTCGACTTCGCGATGATGCCACCCGACGCGGCCACCTACGAGGTCATCGTCACGGGTGGCGACGGCGCCGAGACGCTGCGCCGTACCTTTGAGCCCAAGTACGTGCTGCGGCCGCACTACGATCGCTTCGTCGACTACGAGATGGTGCGCGTGACCACGGGCTGGCTGACGGCCAGCGCCGACGGCCGAAACCTGGTTGACGAGCGCATCATCACCGACGTCGAGCGCTTCTGGGATCACTACCAGTCGAAGACGTTGCCGGCGCTCTACGACCGCGTCATGGAGCAGAGCGAGGGCAACCCACGCGCCGCCGACGCTCCCTACTTCGGTGAGCTGACCGTCGAGGTCAACCTCAGCGAGCCCGATTACCTGCTCGGCATCGACAAGGAGTACATCTCGTCGATGGACTCGCTCCACGAGGAGGTCTACTTCCCGACGTTGTTCTTCTTCCGCATGCTCGGCCGCATGGCCCGCGGTGAGGAGCTGCAGTTCATCGGGCGGGTCATCCCGATCATGCGTCCCAAGGGCGACGGCGCCGCCGGCACCGCCAAGATTCGGCTCACCGGCTTTGCCACCAACCGGCCGGCCGTCGTCATCGACTACGTGAGCGATGATGAGGAGCATCAGCTTCGTCGCGATGTGCCGCGATCAACTGTCGAGCGCCCGGCGGCGCTGGCTGCCACGGTGAGCGCAGGGCACGAGGGCCTCGACAGCATGACTCTGCGCGTCAAGGTCGACTTCGAGGCCGACGAGCGCCGTGATCTGCTGAACCAGGCCGACGCGCTGCAGATCGACACACGGATTTTCACCGCCGCGCAGGCGACGTCGATGATCGAGAATCTCGGCGCGCTTCGTGGCCGCGGCCTCTATCGCGACGAGCTCGCATTCCACGGCCTCGGATCGATCACGCTGGCGGCTGGCTGGGACTGGGACATCACCGCGGAGACCCAGGTCACCGCGATGCTTCCGGCTAACGGGACCCCCGAGCCCTATGCGTCGGTTGCCGATCTGACCCCCGAGAGCAGCTACTCCTACGGTGGCGAAAATCTCGTTCAGTGGGAGACCCCGATTCCGCCGCCCGAGGGCCACGCGATTCTGGCGCGCATGTCGACGTTCCCCGAGGCCACCATCTACAAGGTGGGCCGTAGTTACCTCGGCAAGGACACCTGGGCGCTCGACCTGATGCCACCCATCGAGGCAAGCCACTGGTCGCAGTACAAGGCGACCACCAACAAGCCCACGGTGGTCTATTCGGCGCGCCAGCACGCCAACGAGGTCTCGTCGACCAGCCACGTGCTCAAGCTCGGCGAGATGCTGCTCACCGACGACGAGTTCAAGAAGAAGCTGCTCGACGTCAACGTCGTCATCCATCCGTTCACGAACCCCGACGGAGCCCAGCTTGCGTACGATCTTTATGAAATAACTCCCGACTTGATCCTCCACGCCGGCTATCTCGGCTCTCTCGGCATGGACGCCACGTCGGGCAGCAGAGAGGACATGCCGATCTATCCTGAGTCCAAGGTCAGGCCGAATCTGTGGCGAACGTGGCTACCCGACATCTTCCTGAACCCGCACGGCTACCCGTCGCACGAGGTTGTACAGCTGTTTTCGGAGTACGCCGGCTTGGTTCGTCGTGGACGTATTACGGAGCGCAACTGGAGCGTCAACCGCGGCTGGTTCATTCCCGGTTTCGGCTACATCGACGATCCCCTCTACCCGAACCACAAAGACGCCGCCTTCAAGATTCGCGACTACATCACCCGCTACATCAATGCCGCCGACAACGTGATGGCGCTCAACCAGCGCACCTACGACCGCTACCAGCGCTACGGGCGCGACTTCGAGCCCGAGGTCTATAGGCTCGACATGACCGACGGCGTCAACATCCAGATGCCGCTCAAGGGCAGCCGGCCTGGCGAACCGGGCTCGTTCGGCGGCGGCTTCAACCCGAAGATCACCATCTGGACCGGCGGCACCGAGGCCCCCGACGAGACCGCCTACGGAGACTGGATGGAGCTCGTTGCCACCGCCGGCCTGCAGTGGGACAAGGCCATCCTCGACTATCTCTACGAAGGCGAGCATGTGGTCGACCGTAACGGCTCCGCCTTCTGGGGAGGCGGTGTACGGCTGTGGATCGATCGTCCGCGGCCGCCGAAGCCGGATGATGAGGAGGAGGGCTCGGAATAGGCGGGATGGAGGAGGGCGAGGGGCAGCGGGCACCGTTCAGTTTCGGCCTAGATGCCCCCCGGCTCGTCTCCGCGCGTCTGAAATGCCCCCAAGCACCGCCCCCAGCGCCACCAGAGTTGCAGCTACCGCGACTGCGGGCGCCGGTAGAAGATCGCGTTCTCGGGCAACGCCTCGGTATTCACCACGACGCCGCCCTTCATTACCATCGACAGCTTCCTGATGTTGCCGATGTCCGCAAGCGGGTCGGCATCCAGGATGAGCAGGTCGGCGAGCTTGCTCTTTTCAAGAGTCCCGTAGTCGTCGAGGCCACGGCTCGCCATTGCGCCGTTCTTGGTGGCGGCAACGAGTGCTTCCATGGGCGTCATGCCGAGCTCGACGAGACCCTCGATGGCGATGATCGAGCCGATGCCGTGGTCCTGGTTCTCGGGCTTCGGCCCGCGGGCGAGCTCCGGAGCGGCGCGACGGTAGTTGTCGGTGCCGATCGTGACGATGCAGTCCTTCTCGATGAGCTTGATGGCGTTGGCACGGCGCAGCTCGAGGCCGACTCCCATCGCGTCGTCGTCACGGCGCATCTCGGCTGTTGTCCGCGCTCGCGGTATCGGGTTGGCCTGGTGGCCGGTGAGCGGCTCAGGGTTGTCGGCAACGTGCTTCTCTGCCGCTTCTCGAGCCTTCAGGTGTTCTTGCCAGACGTCGCCGGTCATCGTGTTGACCAGCATCGAGCAGATGACGCCGCGGCGGGCGATCTCTTCGGCGAGCTCGTCGGTGAGCTCGCGAGGGTTGACGATCTCGGGGTGCTGTATCAGGTCAATGCCGGCCTCGACCGAAAGGCGTAGCCCCTCGAGCGAGGTGGAGTGGGTTTCGGCGACGAGGCCGCGCTTGTGGGTTTCCTCAACGATCACCTGCTGCTGCGCTGGGGAGAAGGCAATCAGCACCGGCCAGGCGAAGTGACTGGTGCCGCCGTACTTGATGAAGTCGGGACCCTTGTCGAGGTAGGCGTTGATGGCGACACGCAGCTCGGCGGGTGTCATGTCGAGGAGCTCTTCGCCCGTGCCCTGGGCGATCCAGTCGTTCATGCGCTCCTGAAAGACGCTGAGGTTCGACTCCGGGGTGAGCGCGAAGGTGATCGAGAACGGACCGCCCCAGCCGACGATGTTGCCCGCCACGAGCATCCGCGGGCCCATCGCCTCGCCGCGCTCAATGGCGTCGCGCACACGAATCAAGGGCTCGAGCACGCCGTAGCTGTCGCGCACAGTTGTGAAGCCGTACTTGAGCTGCAGCTGCGCCGCTTCGAGAACCACCTCGTGCTGGCGATCCTCGTAGCGCACCAGCGTCTCGTAGCGCGCGTTGGTGTTGCCCCCGTACAGCGACAGATGGACGTTGGTGTCGATGAAGCCGGGGGTCACGAACTTGCCGGCGGCCTCGATCACGCGTGCGCCGGCCGGAACGTCGATCTCGGAGCTCGGGCCGATCGCGGCGATCCGGTCGCCCGACACGATGAGGGTGCCGTCGCGGAGCGGCTCACCGCCGTGGCCGTCGATGATCGTTGCCCCGACGATGGCGAGCTGGGCGTCCTGCTGCAGCGCGGCGTGGGCCGGACGACTCGAGACGAACGCCGATGGTGCGAGTGGGGCGAGCAGGAACAGAACCACGAGAACGGCAAGCGGGTTTCGAAGACGAAGGGACATGGGTGACTCTCTCCTGGTAGGTGCGCGCGGCAGAAACGGCAATCGCGTCGAGCGGTCGATGGCAACCGCGTAGACTACCCGCGTTCTCGGGCCGGGTGCACCCTGGTTCGCGTCAGACTCCCGAGCGCTTGTTTCTGCGCCGCGCGCCCGACCCGTACAGATGAGTCTCTTCGCCTTCAAGCTGCTTGCCGCTGTCGCGACCTTCGTTGTGGCGATTCTCGGTGGACTGTTGCCGCTGCGGATCGGGTTTTCCGATGTCACGCGGCGGTTCTTCTCGCTTGCCAACGCGCTGGCCGGCGGGATTCTCCTGGGTACCGGCACGTTGCACATGCTCGGCGACAGCGTCGAGCTGCTCGACGGCGTGGTGGACTATCCGCTCGCCTACCTGCTGTGCTCGCTCGGGTTCGTCGCGATGCTGCTGATTGGCCGGGCCATCGGTGGGCCGTTGCCGGCGCTGGGGCAGGAGCGTCCGGTGGGCGCGATGCGCCGCCGATTGATCGTCTACCTGCTGATGCTCATGTTGTCGGTGCACTCATTCGTCGCGGGAATCGCGATGGGGCTCGATCCGACTCTCGCTGGCGCCGTGGTCATCTTCATCGCGATCATCGTGCACAAGGGGTCGGCCGCCTTCGCGCTGGGCGTCAACCTGGGTCGCAGTCGCCTGGCCGAGCCGCGGCAGCGCTCGATGATCTGGCTGTTCGCCGCGGTCACACCGCTCGGGATCTTGCTCGGGGAGCTGGCCGCGCAGGGGCTCGCCGAACAGATCGGCGCTCACGCCCGCATGCTCGAAGGAGTGTTCGACGGCCTCGCCGCGGGTACGTTCCTCTATATCTCGATCTTCGAGATCTTGGGCGAAGAGCTCGAAAGCCGAGCCGACCGAGGCCTGAAGATCGTGTTGATCACGGCCGGCCTGGCTCTGATGGCCTGGTTGGCCCTTTACGTGTGAGGTGTCTGAATCCATGAAAAGAACTACGAAGCGAGCCAAGTCGATTCTGGTAGTGGTCGCGGGTGCGGTGGTGATCGGTTTGATGACGTTCTCGCTGCGTGTCGTCGCGCCGGTCGCTGCCGCTGTGGAAGTGTCTTGGCAGCGCGCGAGTGCGAGCGATGACGAGAGAGCGGCGGTTCTGGCGGCGGTGCAGGCGTTCTTCGACGTTATGAGCCGCGGCGACACTGCCGCGGCGTCGGAGGTGCTCACCGCCGACGGACGGTTCTATTCGGTAGGCCCCGATGGCACTGTTCGCAGCACCGCGCACGCGAGCTTCGCCAAGCAGATCGGCGATCGAGGGACCAGGCTTCTCGAGCGCGCGTGGGACTCGGAAGTGTCGGTTCACGGTCCGATTGCTCAGGTGTGGACGCCGTACGACTTCCACATCAACGGCGCCTTCAGTCACTGCGGCGTAGACGCGTTCACCCTTGTGAAGTCGGACGGGCGCTGGCGTGTAGCCGGCATCGCCTACACCGTCGAGCCGGAGGGCTGCGCGCCGAGCCCGCTCGGCCCGCCGCAGTAGCGCGCTATCGAGACGTAGTCTCTACGCCGTCCGCTGCTGCTCTTGGATGGGAGCCGCGCCTGGGCGCGCTGCCCGCGCGTCGGGCAGGCGCTGGCCCCGCTCGTGTTCGAGCAGGAAACGTTTGCGCCACAGGCCGCCCCCGTAGCCGCGCAACTTGCCGTCGGCCGCGACCACACGGTGACAGGGCAGCAGGATCGCCAGGCGGTTGTCGCCGTTGGCGCGACCCACGGCACGTTGGGCGCCGGGCCGGCCAAGGGCGCGGGCGAGGCTGTCGTAGGAGCGTGTTTCGCCGTACGGAATCTCGCTCAGCTCGGTCCAGACCTGTCGCTGGAAGTCCGTGCCGGGGTCACGGTCGGGACGCTGAACTCGCGTAACGATCCGTCGAAATAGGCGATCAGCTGCCGATCCAAACGCTCGATGTGCTCATTACTGCCTGGCGCCATCACGCAGCTCAGGTGACGCTGCAGTCGCCGCAGTTGGGTCTCGAGCATGCGGCGTTCTGCAAACTCGAGCAGACACACTCCCTCGTCGCTGGCGCCCGCGACCATCGGGCCTAGCGGCGTCAGCAGCCGGGTCATTACGACAAGCGAGCGATCGCGGCTGCGGCCGGGAGTGTCGCCGAGCCGCCGGGCTCGCTGGTAGGCCTGGAACGTCATGCCGTGGTGCGTGTTGAACCAGCGGCGAACACGCACCGGATCGAGCCCTTCTTCTCTCAGATCGCGATCGCGCCAGCGCCGCGTGGGGACCTGCTCGAGTCGGTCGAGCAGGTCGCGAAGCCAGCTCGGCGGCTCGCCGTTGGGCTCGGAGCGGGCGGCAGCGTTTGCAGGGTCGGAAGCCGGCCAGCAGAGCCTCTCGCTGCGCCGCGTAGTACTCGATATTGGAGCGCAACGGCTTTCGGGCCGGACAGGTGGGGCGGCAGAAGATGCCCGTCGTCTTGACCGCCGCGAAGAAGACCCCATCGAACGAGCTGTCGCGCTCGAACAGAGCCTGGTACATCGTGGATTCGGTGGGCAACATGCGGCGAGTGTAGCCGAGCGCCATGTGTGTTCTACCGAGTTCTGAACGCCGAAGTCAGGCGTCCTGGCCGTCGCCTGTGTCGGCTTCGGGCTCGGGGGGCTGCTCGGCCTCTACGGCGGGCGCGACGGGAGGCACTGGCGCGGCTAGCGTGTCGTGAGGGACCGGCGTGGTGGTGGCCACCGATGTGATCCCGCGAGCCGCCACGCGAGCCAGCACGACGGGCGCCGCAACGCCGACGATCGCCAGAATCATCGACCACGTGCCCCAACGTGTTCCCTGGCGCAGCGGCAACCAGGCAACGAGGTTGAGCAGGGCGCCGACCCGCAGTGGCCAGCGGATCATGTTGAAGAACGCCGCTCCTTGCGCCGGGGGCCGCAGCACTCCCACGTACACCGCGCCGATCAGCGTCGCGACAATCAGCAACTCGCCGAGCTTGTGCTGGAAAATCGCGTCGGCGAACAGAGATGCCACCCCACCGTCACCTATGATGCTGAAGGCGTGGAGAAACAGCGCAAACAGCATCCAGCTCAGGAAGATGAACAGCACCACCCCGATGAGCGCAGCCCATAGTCTCAGTAGGCGACTCTCTGCCATGGGACTTCCTTGACGGGTTGACTCGATTGCGCTGGAGCGAGGGGAAGGTTGACAACGATAAGATACGCGACTCAGTCCGATACCTCGGACATGCTTCTACTACCGGCAACGAGGCGAAATGGTTTCGGCAACCGATACTTCCGCCCTTTCTGATCTTTCTGGAAACATCGCGCTCGTCACCGGAGCCTCGCGCGGAATCGGCGCCGCGGTCGCAAGGCGTCTCGCCGCTGCCGGCGCGCGCGTGGCGGTTCACTACAACAGTGCACGCGACGCTGCCGACAGTGTGGTCGCAGAGCTCCAGGGCGAAGCGCACGAAGCTTTTTCTGCCGACCTTTCGGTTCCGGACGCGTGTCGCGACCTGGCGGAGAGCGTTGTCGATCGCATGGGCGCGATCGATATCCTGGTCAACAACGCCGGGATCTTCGAGCTCCACGAGATCACCGAGCTCGACTTCGAGGGCTGGCAGATGGCGTGGGAACGGACGCTGCAGACCAACCTGATCGGGCCCGCCAACCTGACCTACGTCGTGGCTCGTCACATGGCGGAGCGCGGTGGCGGCCGCATCATCAATGTCTCGTCGCGGGGCGCGTTTCGCGGTGAGCCACAGGCCCCGGCCTACGGCGCCAGCAAGGCCGGCTTGAACTCGTTCAGCCAGTCGATGGCCCAGGCCCTGGCGCCGCACAACATCTTCGTTGGCGTGGTTGCTCCCGGGTTCATCGAGACCGACATGGCGGCATCGCATCTGGAGGGAGCCAGCGGCGACGCCATTCGCGCGCAGAGCCCGCTCGGCCGCGTGGGCCAGCCCGATGAGATCGCGCGCATCGTCGAGTTCCTGGCCGGCGATGGCATTGGTTTCGCGACCGGCTGCATTGTCGACGCCAACGGAGCTTCCTACTTGCGCACCTGAGCGCTCTAGCCGCCGCGGATCTCCCAGAGTATCGAGCTGAGCGCGAAGCCGATGTAGACCGCCGAGGCGATGATCATCATCGTTGTACACACACGCCCAGGGCGCGCCGAGTCCGGCAGCAGCCGGCGGTTCACGACGAGCGTTGCCGGCACGTACACCGCCATCGCGAAGCCGCCCATGTAGGCCGAGTTCATGATGAAGCCGAGGTCGCTGGTGCCGCGCGACTCCATGAGCCAGGTGATGGCGCAGCCCGACACCATCCAGGCGCCGGCAATGAGCACGTAGAGCTCGCTCGGGTCACGTTTCCGCATCGATGTGAACGACGTGTGCAGGATGTCGGAGATCGATCGGGCGACTCCATCGACCACCACGAGCTGGGTGCTCAGCAGCGTCGCCAGCCCGATTACGAGGAACAGCGCGCGGCCTGTCCCACCCCAAATCTCCCCGAGAATCGCCGCTTCGTCCCAGATGAGGGTTCCCGGTTCAGGCACCAAGCCGTTCGGGTGGAGCACCGCCAGCGCGCCCACGATGAACAGCAGCATCGTGAACGTGTTCAGTCCCCAGAAAAAGAGCATCTGGTCCTGGCGCAGATAGCGCCACCACGACGCAAAGGCCGCGCGGTTGCTCGGGGTATCGGGGAAGTTGTAGCCGGCCTCCGAGAAGGTCTTGCCGCCGCCACGAAGGGGGTTGCTGAGCGCGGGAATACGGGCGCCCATGCCGATGTTCTTGTCGCGCAGATAGAAGGTGTAGAAGAGGTTGCCCACGCCGCCGGCTCCGGCGAACACCAGCGCGGAGAACAGCACGCGGATGTCCATTCCCGGGGCGATGTAGCCGACGTTCACCAGACCGGCGCCGAGGTCACGCCAGGTGGAGGCGCTGCTGACCGCTGCCGCAACGACGATGAGCCCGAGTGTCACGATCACGATGAGCACCGTGACGCTACGCTCCACCGAGCGATAGACGATCTTCGGGCCGAACAGAATCAGCGCTACCGCGGCGAAGGTGATGCTGGTCCAGAAGAAGTCGCTGCCTCCGCCCGTGGGCCCCACCGTGAGAGCCTTGAGGGCGAGGCCCGAGGCACGCGCCCAGCCCGGGGCGATGTAGCCGAACACCGTGAGGGCGATCATCAGGGGCGCAAACCCCGGCCACAGCCGCAGGTAACCGGTGAAGATCGTTTCGCCAGTAGCGATGGTGTAGCGCCCGATCTCGAAGTTGACCCACAGTTGCAGGAACACGCCGAGCACCGCCGCCCAGACCATCGTGGCCCCATACTCGGCCACGATGCGCGGCCAGATGATGATCTCGCCAGCGCCGATCGAGAGGCCAACGAGCACGGCGCTCGGGCCCGCCAGTTTCCAGAAAGAGCTCTGCCGCGCCGGCATGTCGGCGGAGCGAAAGTCCTCGATACGGTTGAAGAGGCTCAATCGCTCATGCGCTCATTCAAACGTGGTTGTGGTTGCGGTACCGACGCAGAATCACCTGTCGTCGAGTCACACGTGTTGAAGGCGTCGCGGAAGGTGATTCTGTGTTGGCTGCCATCGGCCTGGGGGTCGAGAAAGCCGCGCGTCTGTTCTGCGGTGATGTCGGTGGCAACGAACAGTAGCGGCACTCGAGCCGAGTTGCTGTAGTGGATCCAGTAGTAGCCGTTTTCGTCACAGCCGTTGGTGATGCTGACGCGGACGTTGCGCCCGTCGGGATCCTTGAATCGGAGCTCGTCGTCGGGCTGCTTGCCGCTATCGACCAGGGTCAGAGGTCGCTCGTGGTCTCCGTCTTTCCAGGACACCTGCACAGAAAAGCGGTCACCGAGGGCGCAGCCGGTGGTCTCGTCGACCACGCAACCCTGGGGCGGAGTTGCGGCTTGCGTCAGCACGTAGGCCGCGATTCCGAATGCGCCGAGCAGCCTCACTCTTCAGGTCGCAACGGTAGCTGCGAGGTGTCGATCCAAAGCACCTCACCCCAGTCGCGGCTGAAGAACAGCGCGTTGAACGGGGTCGACACATAGGGTGTGTACTCGTACCCCGGGCCGTTCACCGCCTCGCCCATGTTGCGCGGAGCGCTCCAGGCACCGTCACGGTTGAACGACACGAACAGGTCGCCCTGCCCGTGTCCGCCGGCTCGCGTGGACGAGAAGATGAGGAAGCTCTCGTCGGGTGCAATGTAGGGATCGGCGTCCGACGCATCGCTGTTCAGAGCGCGGAGGTTTTCGGGCTCCATGTACTCGCGGCCGTCGAGGCGAGCGCGGTAAAGGTCGTTGCCGCCGGCGCCGCCGGGCCGCTTCGACGAGAAGTACAGCGTGCCGGCGGAGCTCACCGATGGATAGTTCTCGTACGCCGAGCTGTTGATCTGGTCGCCGAGATGGCGTGGCTTGCCCCAGCCGTCGCGCTTGATCTCCACCACCCACAGATCGAACGCGTCGCTGTCTGGATTGGCGGGGCCGTCGCCCTTACGAGGACGTGTGGAGGCGAAGTAGAGGTCGACGCCGTTCGGCGCCACGAAGGGTTCCTTATCGAAGTGAGTGCCCGAGAAGTCCACGACCTCAGGCTCGTCCCAACCGAGGTCACCGAAGCGTGAGATTTCGATGCGCTCGAGCCGATCCCGCTCGATGCGACGCACGAAGTACAGGCTCCGGTGGTCGGGGGCCAGAATAACGCCGTACTCGTCGCCGTCGGTTTCGATGAGGCCGCTTTCGAACAGAGAGGCGGTGTGTGGGGCCAGCCCGGGCATCCGCATCCGAGTCTGCGTGGCCGCGCCCGGTGCCGACGCTGCAGCCGACGCCGACAACATCGTAGTGACCGCGACAGTCCCGACCGTGGCCAGCCAGACTCGCCCTGAGTTGCGCATGATCGCCTCGCAGTTGCCGGTGGCAGACTCGCTGAACGCTGCTGTGAGGCCACAATACCCACAGCCATCCAACTCTACACCTGTCGAGCGGGCTTGACCCGTTCGTTGTACAAAGGGTTCGACCGCACGGAGAGTGCACACTGAATCGATCTGACGACCAATCCGGAGATGAGTGAGATGGCGCAAATTACGGTAGGCGACAACACAGTCAACGTCCATGGCGAGCTTCCTGCGGTTGGCAGCGCCGCGCCGGCGTTCACGCTGGTCGGCAGCGATTTCGGTGAGGTGTCGCTCGCCGACTACGCCGGTCGGAGGGTTCTGCTCAACATCTTCTTGAGCGTCGACACCGGTGTCTGCGCCGCTTCGATTCGGCGCTTCAACGAGGCGGCGGCCAACTCGGACGTCGCGGTGCTGTGCATCTCGGCCGACTTGCCGTTCGCGCAGGCTCGTTTCTGCGGTGCCGAGGGCATTGAGAACGTCGACGCGGTGTCGACGTTTCGCTCTTCGAGCTTCGGCACTGACTACGGGTTGACCATGGTCGACGGATCGCTCGCCGGCCTGCTGGCGCGCGCCGTTGTCATCATCGATGAGAACGGTAACGTTGGCTATACCGAGCTCGTACCCGTACTCGGCCAGGAGCCCGACTACGACGCCGCGCTCGCCGTGCTCTGACGAGGCGAGTCCACGTCTTGACCAACCGACGCTGCGTGGCGAGGTGGCGCGCCTCGATCCGTCACTGCCCGTCGATCGTGTGACGACCCTGGAGGAGGCCCTCGGCGCGAGGGAGGCGTCACGTCGCTCGATCGTGCAATTGCTGGGGGCCTTCGCGGCTCTGGCACTGACGCTCGCCGGCATCGGCATTTACGGCGTCATGTCCTTCCTGGTGACGAGACGAACCCGCGAGATCGGCATCCGCATGGCGCTCGGTGCCCGTGCTCAACAGCTGCGTCGCATGGTGCTGGGTGAAGGCATGCTGCTCGTCGGGCTCGGCCTGGCGCTCGGGGTCGCCGCCGCCGCGACGCTTTCGGGGTATCTGGAGAGCCAGCGCTACGGCGTCGGCCGACACGATCCGACGGCGTTCGCCATTGCCGCATTGTTCCTCGTTGTGGTGGCGCTGCTCGCCTGCTGGATCCCTGCGATGCGCGCCACGCGTGTTGATCCCACTCGGCCGCTACGCGCGTCCTAGCGCTCGACGTCGCTCAGGCCATCTGGAAGGCGCGGGCTCGATACAGGAAGTCGACGATGCTGCCCTCGTGCGGCTGCAGCCAGTTGAGCTGGATCGTCGGGATCGGGCCAATGTTGAGGCGATCGATGTTCTGCGCATCGAGTAGGTCGGCGCGGAAGGACTTGTCGCCGGTGATACCTGTGGCGACCAACGTATCGCCAATAGCGCCGACCATCTTGTCCTGCGGACACTCCACCACGGTGACGAACGGGAACATGTACTCCGCGGTGGCGATGCGGGGCTCGGGCGACGAGCAGTGCACGACGGTTGGCAGCAGGTAGTCGCAGCGCTCGCGCTCGATGAGCCGGCCGTCGGGGTGCAGGCTCGCAGTGGCCTCGGTGATCCCCGGGCCTTTGAGTCCGTCGTCGATATCAGCCGAGATGGCCTTGGCTTGCCCGGGGACGGTGAACGCGGCCAGCTGCGCGTTCGGGTCGCCGGGCGGCAGCGCCTCCACCACCCCAAGACGCTCGGCGATGGCTTCGGCGATGGCCTCGGTGTGGCGCGACGCCCAGATGCCAGAGCAGTTGATGCATGAGCGGCCACTGTTGACGAGCACGCTGTCGACCATGAGGTCGAGATGCTGCTCCCAGTCGTCTACCATGTCGTCGCCCATCAGGATCTTGCTGAATCCGGGGCCGTGCACCTCGACCGCTGGATTCGACTTGTACATCTCGACCGTTGGGAGCCCCCCGAAGATGAGGCTCCGTGGCGTATGGGCCAGCACCGCCGCGCCAACGTCGGCGCCGCCGGGATAAAGCGCGATGGCTTCGCGTGGCACGCCTGCCGCGAAGAAAGCCTGCGCCATTCGCCACGGTGTCCAGGGCTCTTGCGGGCCCGGCTTGAGCACGAGGCCGACATGCAGTGCCAGTACCGGTAGCCACAGGCTGTGGACGCCGGGTGAGTTCGAGGGCAACACCATGCCGAGCACCGGGGTGGTCGGCTGGTAGCTGCGCATCAGGCCGTCCTCTTCGCCGTAGCCCGACGTGAGGAGATCGAGATCGAGGCCGCGTGTCAAGGCTGCCAGGATGGCGTCGAGCTGCGAGAGCACGAACCGCAGCTTCTCCATGTTCATGCGGCACATGTGCTCGGGCAGACCCGTTGTTGCTGACTGCTGGCGCACGAAGTCGTCGGGGGTCTGAGTGCCGTCTCCGAGCGGCAGGTCTGCCGACATGAACAGATCGCCGGCGCGCTGCAGCATCGCCACGAGCTCCGTGGCAGGGATCTCTTGGAGCGCCTGACGGGCTCGGCGAGCTTTGCGTAGGTCTCGGCCCACGATACCCGCGTTGGCCTGACTGACCTCGGCCACGTGTTGACCGGTTTGGAAATCCAGAACGGTCTCGGTCTCGAGGCTTTGGTACTCCTTGCCCCAGCGCAGCACCGGAAAGTGGATCAACGTTCCCTCCAAGCGTTAGCGATCGCGACCCCCAGGATCGTTGTTGCCGCGCGCCGGAGCAAGCCGGGTGACCCTGTGGGCGCCAGCCGCTGAGGAAGGTTGCCGAAGATTCGATGAAACCATTGCCACGGAGCGGCCGTCTTTAGGTGCTATAGACATTTTGTCTATAAGACAGCTGCCCTCTATGGACGAGCCGAAAACCGCACGAACACTCCGGAAACAACCCATGCCGTCGAATCTCGACACTGAGCCCTATTTGCCATTGAAGCCCGACGTTTTTCTTGTCCTCGTCATCTTGCGCGAGGGTCGTCAGCACGGCTATGCGCTGATGAAGGCGGCATCGGAACGGTCGGCAGGTCGAATCGAGCTGCAGGCAGGCGCGCTGTACCGCCGGCTGAGCTGGATGCTCGATGAAGGTCTGATCTCGGAGTGCGCGGATCCGGAAGACAGCGAAACCAGCTCTCGCGATCGCCGGCGCTCGTACGAGATCACGCCGCTCGGCGATCGGGTTGCCCGCGCCGAGGCGGCTCGCATGGTCGGACTCGTGCGCGGTGCCGGGTTCACCGATCTGCTCGGTGCCTCCGAATCGGGCCGCTGAAGATGACGAACGAAGTTCCTCCAGCGACAGAGCCGCCGGCTCCGTCGGCTCCGCGGGCTCTATTGAACCGTTCCCCCGCTTGGCTGTGGCCGCTCGGCCGCCGAGCCGTGGCCGCCGCTTATCGCCTGGCCACGATCGCCTATCCGGCGAACTTCCGACGCCGCTTCGGAGCGGCGATCCACCAGGCTTTTCTCGCAGACCTCGACGACGCCCGGAGTCGTGGGTTTGGCGCGCTGGCGTTGACCACGGTCCGGCACCTCGTCGACGCCGTTCTGTCGGGGCTAGCCGAGCGGCGCGGGCCGTTCGACGGCCGTGGCTCCGTGGCCTCACTTCCCGGCGTCGCTGGCTCTCATCACTCCACTGGCTCTCGCGCGCCGACGATCTCGAGAGCTGCCCGAAACTCCAGACGATCCACCCGTGAGCGAATCTCCATGGACTCCCCACTGCTCGATATCCGCGTTGCCCTGCGCTCTTTCGCGAAGAATCCGATGTTCGTCGGCGTTGCCGTGATCACGTTGGCTCTCGGCATTGGCGCCAACACGACCGTTTTCTCTCTGGTGAACTCCGTACTGCTGAGGCCGCTGCCCGTAGCCGAGCCCGAGCGCTTGATCGAGATCTACACGCTCGATCCCGACTCCGATCTCGAGTCGACCTCGTCGTATCTCGACTACGTCGACCTGCGCGACGGCGCCAAGCTCCTCGACGGCATGGTGGCGCACCAGATGTTCTTCGCCAGCTTCGAAGACGCTGGGCGGTTCCGCATCGTGTCGGGCGAGATTGCCTCGGCCAACTACTTCGACGTGCTCGGCGTGAACATGGCTATGGGGCGCGGCTTCCTGCCCGAGGAAGACCGCAGTCCGGAGACAGTGCCGGTGGCCGTGCTGTCGTACGGCTTCTGGGAGCAGCAGTTCGCCCGCGATCCCGACGTTCTCGGCGCCGCGGTCAAGCTCAACGGCATCGAATACACCGTGGTCGGCGTGGCGCCGCCCAGCTTCAGGGGACTGGTGCCGGCGCTCACCGCACAGCTCTGGGTGCCCACGATGATGACGGGTAAGGTCAACATCGCCGGGCTGCAGAACGTGGGCGATGCTCCTTCAGAGGACCACATCCTCGAGCAGAGGGGCTGGCGCTACCTGCATCTGAAGGGTCGACTCGCCGACGGTTCGACCATCGAGCAGGCTCGCGCCGAGCTCGACGCGGTGTATGAGCGGCTGCGCGAGCAGCATCCGATCATCGATGGTGAGTACCTGCTGCGCGTGATGCCGGCCTCCGACGTGAGAATCCATCCGGCCATCGATCAGTTCATGGGTCCGGTGGCCCTGGTCCTCCTCGGCATGGTTGCTCTCGTGCTGATCGTTGCTTGCGTGAACATCGCCAACATGACGCTGTCGCGCGCCACCGCACGCAGGTCGGAGATCGCCGTGCGGATGGCGTTGGGCGCGGGGAGTCGGCGGCTCGTCCGGCAGCTCCTGACCGAAAGCCTCCTACTGTCTCTGTTCGGCGGACTCGCCGGCTTGCTCTGCGCGTCCGGAGTGCAGCTCCTGCTGAGTCGCGCCAGCGTGCCCATTCCGCTCGTCGTCGAGCTGGCGCCGGCGCTCGACTGGCGCGTGCTGACGTTCAGCTTTGTCATCACGCTCGTGAGCGGCCTCGCATTCGGCCTGGTTCCGGCGCTGCAGGCGTCGAGATCCGACCTGGCCGGTGTGCTCAAGGAAGGTCAGCGTGGCGGCGAGAGCGGCGGCCGCTCGCTTCTGCGCAATGCCCTTGTTGTCGCCCAGGTTGCCGTCTGCCTGGTGCTGCTGACCGGGGCTGCTCTACTTGTGCGAAGTGTGGGTGCCGCGGTGGACATCGATCTCGGCTATGAGCCGACTCGGCTGGCGGTTTTCTCTGGGGACCCGCGCATGAACGGCTACGACAACGAAGAGGCGCGGCTGTTCTTTGAGCGCGCGCGGCGGCGATTGCTGGCGTTGCCGGGCGTGGAAGCGGTCACCGTGGCGTATCGCGGACCCCTGTCGATCAGTCGCAACGGCAACACCATCCATGTGGAGGGCCATCAAACCGACGCCGACGACTCGGGCTACATCGTCGACACCATGACGGTGAGTCACGACTACTTCGAGACGCTGGAAGTGCCCATCATCGACGGCCGCGATTTGAACGAGCTCGATACCGCCGACACCACTCCGGTTACCGTGATCAGCGAGGCGATGGCCCGGCGTTACTGGCCAGGAGAGAGTGCTCTGGGCAAGCGCATCTACCCCGGCACGTTGGACGCAACGCCGATCGAGATCGTCGGCGTGTCGCGCGACTACAAGGTCTACAGCGTGGGCGAGGATCCACGACCGTTCTTCCATCTTCCTCAATCGCAGACAGGCGGTGTTGACGTGACCGTGATCGTCCGCACACGTGGTCCCGCCGCCGCACAGATGGAGTCGCTGCGGGCCGAGTTGCTGCAGCTCGAGCCCGGGCTGGTGTTCATCGAGGAGTCGACGGTAGAGCAGTTGATGGGTGTCTCGCTCTTCCCCGTTCGCGCCACCGCGCTGCTCCTCGCGTCGTCCGGGCTGCTGGCGCTGGTGCTCGCCGCAGTCGGGCTCTATGGCGTCATCGCGTTCTCGGTGAGTCAGCGGACGCGCGAGATCGGCATTCGCATGGCGCTGGGTGCCGCGAGCACCGACGTGCGCCGACTCGTGGTGGGCCAGGGGATGCTGCTCGCCGCGATCGGTGTTGTTGTCGGCTTCGGTCTTTCGGTCGCGCTCGGTGGCACGCTAAGCCAAATTCTGTACGGCATCAGCAATGTCGATCCGATCGCCTTCGGGGCGTCGGCGGCTGTGCTTCTGGCCGTCGCGGCCGTGGCGAACTATCTGCCGGCGCGTCGAGCCACGCGCATCGACCCGACACAGGCGATTCGTCGGGGCTGAGTGCCTAGCGTCGCCACGGCGCGTCGCTGAGCTCCTGGTCGGACTACCCTGAACTAGTACACGCCGACGGTGGTCTTGGCGGCGAAGCGGCTGAACGGGCGCAGGCCGCTGACTCCGTCCCAGGGGTAGGCCTCGTACGGAGGCTCGCGCTCACCTTCGTCGCGCTCGAGGAAGCGCGGCAGGAAGAACTCCTTGGTGAGCGTTGTCAGCATCACGCGGCCGGTCTCGCCGTAGTCGACGAGACGGTCGGGGTCGTCGGGGTCGACCACCTGCACTACGGCGCGCGGTTGCGGGGCGTAGTAGGTGATCTTGTAGTCGTTGTGCGGGCCGCTGGGGGCGCTGGCGGCAAGGCCCATGAGGGTGTTGCCGTAGGTCGGTGTCATGTAGACGCCCTCGAGCAGTTCCTCGTGGGCGAAGCGATTCCACTGCGGGGTGAACTCGGTGCCGCCGGAGAAGACGCCGGTGATGCCCTTGCCTCCGAGCGAGCTGTCGTTGTCCTCGAGTCGCAGCGCCAACGCCTCGAGCAGCTTCGGGGTGGTGAACATGCAGCGGATGTCGTGGCCCGATTCGAGAATGGTCAACGCCTGATCGATGACGTGTTCCTGGTAGGCCTTGAGGTGCTCGGTCCAACCCTTGCGGATGAGCTTGATGACCCAGCGCGGGTCGAGGTCGACACAGAAGCAGATACCGCCTCGATGCTGCGCCAAGTGCTCCACCGCCAAGCGCAAACGCCGCGGCCCGCTCGGCCCGAGCATCAGCCAGTTGGAGCCGCGCGGGAAGTGCTCGTCGGGCAGGGTGTCGGAGAACTGCTCGTAGTCGACGCGGAAGTCGTTGATGTTGATGCGCGACTTCGGCGTGCCCGTGGTACCGCCGGTCTCGAACGTGTAGACGGGCTTGCCCGCCAGTCCCTTGGGGATCCAGCGCTCCACGGGCCCCCCGCGCAGATACTCGTCGTCGAACAGGCCGAACATCACCAGGTCGTCGACGCCGTTGATGTCGGTGCGCGGATTCCAATCCTGGCTCTTTGCCCAGTCGAGCCAGAAGGGCGACCCCGTCTCGGGGTCGAAGTGCCAGGCGACAATCTCGCGCACGTGGGCATCGAGAATCTCGCGCGCGGCCAGGGTTTTCACGGTGTTGGTGTCGACGTCTGCGTTGGTCATGTCGGGAATCCTACGCGGCCACGAACCGGCCTGCAGCTCCACAGACTCGACGATCCGCGAGTAAGCCTCTATTCGCCGGAAGCGGCTGTGCTGGCCGGCCGGAGGTGCCGATCGAAGAAGTCGGTTGCGCTGCGGAAGACGGTGAGCCAGTTGTCGTGGCGCAAGAAGCCGTGGACGTCGTCGATGAAGTAGAGCTCTTCGAAGTGCACGTCTCCCTTGGCGCGCAAGCGTGAGACCAGGTCGATGCTGGCTTCGAACGGCACGTTGCGGTCGTCGTCTCCGTGGACAATGAGCACGGGTGAGCGCCACGTATCGATGCTCGCCACCGGGCTCGAGGCGAACGCGAGCTGCGCGATCCGATCTCGCTCGGTTTCGCTGGGGGCGACGATCTCGCCGCGGCCGTACCAGCGCAGCTGCTCGGACCAATCGTGCACGCCGTGCAGGTCGACACCGGCCTTGAAGAGCTCGGAGTCGCGCGCCAGTCCCATCGCCGTCAGGTAGCCGCCGTAGGACCCGCCCCACAGCCCGATCCGATCGGCATCAACTTCCGCGCGCGTCTGCAAGTAGCGGCCCGCAGCGATGATGTCCTGGTACTCCGAGGCGCCTCTCCAGCCGTAATCGTCGGGCTCGCGGAACTCCACGCCGTAGCCGATACCCGAGCGGTAGTTCACCGAAAGCACCACGTAGCCCCTCGAGGCCAGAAACTGATTGAATCCATAAGCCCCGTGGTAGTAGCCGCGGTTGTGCCAGCCTGTGAACATCTGCCGGCGCGAGCCGCCGTGCATGAACAGCACGCCAGGGGCGTCGGCCTCGTCGCTGACGCCGGGCGGCAGGAAAAGCTGGCCGTGAATCTCGACGCCATCGGCGGCGCGGAAGACAACGCCTTGTGGCTCAACCAGCTCGCCGTATGGAAAGGCGGCCGGTAACTCGTTGGCGCGTCGGCCGCTGTCCTCGGCGAGCACTCGGGTGTAGACGCTCGCGGGCTCTCGCGCGTCGGCACGCAGGTAGGCGATCCACGAGTCGTCAGGTGCGGGCGACGGGTTCCAGCCAATCGCGCCTCCCGACTCGATCCACTCGGTGTGGCCATCGGTGAGGCGGATGCGGCCGAGCTGCCGCGTATCGAGCGACTGCGTGTTGGTGCTTACCCAAACCCAGCCGCCGTCGCTCGAAAGCGTCGCGTTCTCGACGATGCCGTTCCCCGGTGTTAACTCGCGCGGCTCGGTGCCAGCCTGGGCGTTGTCGGGCACGGTGTAGAGGTGATTCCAACCGGTCCATTCGCCGGGGAAGACCAGCTGGCCGTCGCCGTACATCAGGTCGTAGCTGCCCGACACGGCACGCGGGTAGCCGCCGCTGGTGTCGTTGGAGGAGCGCCACAGCTCGCGCTCCACTCCCGAGCTCATGTCGAGCGTGCAGATTGCGAAGCCTTCGTGGCCCGCCGGAAAGCGCACGAACGCGAGCTTGGTTCCATCCGGAGAGAAACGCGGGCGGCTGTCGCGATCGGCCGAGTTGGTCAGCCAGCGAAGCTCTCCGGCCGCGGTGTCGTGCCCGCTGGCGTTGAGCGCGAAGAGGCCCAGAATCGCGCGGCCGTCGCGCGGGCTCACGAAAGCCAGCCGCGATCCGTCGGGCGAGAAGCGCAGGCCGCTGAGGCCGGAACGGACCGAGAAGAGCCGCTCCGGGCTCAGGGTCGAATCCGACGGCGACTGCCCCTTCGTCTCGGCATCGGCCGAGAGCTCTTCGTGAGAGACGGAGCTCCCATCGCCGAGCCAGAGACTCCACGCGCTGCCGCTGTCCGCCCACACGATTCGAGGCTCGGTGGGTGACATCGTGGCGCGCACTGCACTGCCGAGCCGCCGCGGTCCACTCGCTGCGCCCGCGGAGGCCTCGACGATCCACAGCGCGCGTGACGGTCCGTCGATGGCGCTGGTGGGGTTCGGGAGCTCGCCGCCACGATTCGGGGCGCCGCCGCGGAGGAATACGAGTCGCTCGCCGTCGGGGGTGAACGCCAAGTCCGACATTTCGATGCCGTCGTCGTCGCCGTAGCCGGTGAGACGGCGTGGACTCCAGTCGGGTCCGTCTGCCGCCCAGACATTCCGGCGGCCCTGGTCGTTGCCGATCCAGGCGATGCGCTGGCCCGCCGGGGCGGCGATCAGGTTGGTGGGGAAGGACGAGCTCAGAACCTCGTCGATCGAGAACGCCTGCGCCGTGGAACCGGGCGCGGTGGCGTTGTTCGCCGTGGCTCGTGCCGGCGGCGTGGTCAAGGTGGTCGCGCTGAGGGTCATGAGCGCAGCGAGCGCGATCGTTCTGTGAAGAGAGCTCGGTGTGATGTGATGGCGGGTCATGGTCATTCGAGCCGGTCCCATGGCGACCTCCGTCGTTGTCTTGCAGCGATCGCGTGAATCAAATCCACGATCTCTCGAAAGTCAAATCCCCAGGGGGTCGCTCACCATGTCGAGGGCGAGTTACGGTCTCCTGACTACGTGCGGCCGTCGCACGCGAAACCGTAGTTTCCGAGTACAAGGACACCCATGGTGATGTTCGGCAGCGACTCCGAAGGGCGCGTTCCACGCCACTACCTGGGCGTAGCACCGGGCACCGCTCCCGGGACGCTCTTCATCCGTCGAGAGGTGAAGCCGTCGAAGATGAGCGTGATCTGCTACGGGCCGGACGTCCTCGAGGAACATGTGTGCGACACGGCGGAGCAGGTAGCCGAACACCTCGGCAAGGCGCCGGTGACCTGGGTGAACGTCGAGGGCATCGACGACCCGGGTTTGCTGCGCCAAGTAGGGGACCTGTTCAAGCTCCACGACCTGGCCCTCGAAGACGTTCTGAATCATCATCAGCGCGCCAAGACCGAGCAGTACAACGACGAGGTGTTCGTCGTCGTTCGCACCCCGGTCCTGCTTACGGGCGACGTGCTAGACACCAAGCAGATCGCCCTCTTCCTGGGCACGGGATACGTGCTGACGTTCGAAGAGCACGGTGACGACTGCTTCGAGGCTGTTCGGCACCGCATCCGTGCAGGTCACGAGCGTGTTCGGGGCTCCGGACCCGATTACCTGACGTATGCGCTGATCGACGCCGTGATCGACACCTACTTCCCGGTTCTCGAGGACTACGGCGAGCGTATCGAGCGCCTCGAGCTGGTCGCGCTGCGCGACACCAGCCGCTCGACTCTGGGGTCGATACAGGCCATCAAGCGCGACCTGATCGCGATTCGGCGAACCATCTGGCCGCATCGCGAGATGCTGATGGCGCTGTCGCGCGACTCCGAGAAATTCGTCACGAAGGGCACCGAGTTCTTCCTGCGCGACTGCTACGACCACACCATCCAGCTCATGGACCTGGTGGAGAACTACCGCGAGCTGGGCTCAGGCCTCATCGATGTCTACATGTCGGCGGTCAGCAACCATATGAACGACGTGATGAAGACGCTGACGATGATCGCCACGATCTTCATCCCGCTGACGTTCGTGGCCGGTATCTACGGCATGAATTTCAATCCCGAACGTTCGCCGTGGAATATGCCCGAGCTCAACTGGTACTTCGGCTATCCGTTCGTGTTCGGCGTGATGTTGGTGGTCGCTCTGATCACGCTCGTGTTTTTTTACCGCAAAGGCTGGCTCGTCTGGCCTGGCTCGTCGAGCAAGCGCTCCAAACCCTGACCGGGCTTTCTGCGTCAAACCTACCGACACCAACGTCGTTGGCGAACCGCTCCCCGCCGTTGCGACGCTTTCACTCCCGCTCGAGCCTGAGCTCAGCGGGACAACGTCGATGGAGACGGATATGACGATTCGAACTCGACTTCGCGCGATGGGCGCGACGAGCTTGGTGATTGTGATGGCGGTCGGCGCCGCGCCTGCTGCAGCTCAGCAGGTGCAAACGATTGCCGACGACAGCTGGTGCCTGGAGAGCCGCGGCTCGGGCGACGGCGAGCGATTCTGCGAGGTCCGGGAAGCGTCGATGGCGCCGACCGCGATCCGTGTTGATGCGGGCAGGAACGGCGGCATCAGTGTGGAGGGTTGGGATCGCGATGAGATTCTCGTCCGCATGCGCGTGATGACACAGGCTCGAAGCGACGAGCGCGCCCGCGAGCTGGCCTCGGCGGTGCGGTTGAGCATGTCTGGAGGTGAGATCACCGCCAGCGGTCCGAGCACCGGTCGTGAGGAGTCGTGGTGGGTTGGATTCCGCGTTTCCGTGCCGCACCGCAACGATCTCGACCTCGAAGCCAACAACGGCGGCATCTCGATTGCCGACGTCAGCGGTCGTATCCGCTTCGAAACCCAGAACGGTGGCGTGTCGCTCAAAGCGCTCGGCGGTGACGTGGTCGGCGAGACCCGCAACGGCGGGCTGACGGTGAGCCTGAGGGGAAGCACCTGGGACGGCGCTGGCCTCGACGCCAGCACCACCAACGGCGGCCTGGTGATGAACGTTCCCGACGGCTACAACGCCCAGCTCGAGACCGGCACGGTGAACGGCTCACTCGATCTCGACTTCCCCGTAATGGTTCAGCGGATGAGCAACAAGCGCCTCGACGTCGCACTTGGCTCCGGCGGCCCCAAGGTGCGCGCTGTTACCACCAACGGCGGCGTGAAGATCCGGCGTTCCAACAACTAGCTCGCCGCGGAGTCGGCCACGATTTTCGGGCTCCAGCCTGCGGCTGGGGCCCGTTCTGCGTTCAAGCGAAGGCTTCGCCCGTCCGGGCTCCTGTCGCTCGTGAGCCCCTTCTAGAGACCGCTCCGCATCGACGCCACCGGATCCACACGTGTGCCGCGGCGTGCCGGCACGTAGCTGGCTGCCGAGGCCACTACCAGCAGGAGAAGGGTGACGGTCGCCAGGGTGATCGGGTCGCTGGGACCGACGTCGAACAGCAGGCGCTGGATGCCACGACCGAGCAGCAGGCTGGCACCGATACCGACAACGGCGCCCGCCCCGACCACGCCCAAGGTGTTGGCAACGACCAGGCGTCGCAGCTGTGCCGGCTGGCCACCGAGAGCGATTCGGATGCCGATCTCGCGTGTACGCTGCGCCACCGTGTAGGACACCACGCTGTAGATCCCGACCGTGGCGAGGAGCAGACCCGCGGCAGCGAACAGGGCGACCAGAGCGAGGCCGAAGCGTCGGGGTGCCAGGGAGCTCGCCAGCCGAGCTTCCATGCTGCTGATCTCGAAAGGCACCTCGGTGTTGAGCTGCTCGATTCGGTCGCGGATCGTGGCTGCCAGCCCTGCCAGCCCTGCCAGCCCTGCGGGACCTGTTCGCGCTGCGCTGGTTTGAACCACCAAAGTAGCGCCGCGGGCACGGAACGGCCGTTGCCGGTAGTGAACGTAGGCCGCGGGGGCCGGCGGGCGAGTGAGATCGGCGTGGCGTACGTTGCCAACCACACCGACGATGGTCATCCAGGCGTCGCCGTACACGAACGAATCGTTGCGTAGGTTGCCGATTCGCTCGCCAATAACGCTCTCGCTCTCTCCGGGCCAGAAGCGCCTCGCGAGCTCCTCATTGACGATTACGACTGGTGCCGCGGCCGCGTCGTCGCTGGCCGCAAAACCGCGCCCATCGAGCAGCTCGATGCCCAACGCCTGGAAGTAGTCGGCGCTGACCACGCGATACGAGGAGGAGCCGTTCTCGCCCGGGCGTTCTTCAAAATCGAAGGCGCCGTTGAGCGTGTTGCCCGACAGGGGAGCGTGGTTGATCAGGCCAGACCTCGTGGCGCCAGGCAAGGCGCCGATCTCTCTGAGCGCGCGGTCGTAGTAGGCGACGATCGCGTCGTCGTCGGCATACTCGGTGGCGGGCAGGGCGATGTCGACGGTCAGGACGTTGTCGGGCTCGAAACCGGTGTCAATGGCAACGAGTCCGGCGAAGCTGCGCAGCAACAGGCCGCAGCCAACGAGCAGCAGAACCGCCAGAGCGACCTCGGTTGCAACCAGGAGCTGCCACATCGCGCGGCGTCCGGCGCCGGCACTGCCGCGTCCTCCGGAGCGCAACGCGTGCGTCAGGTCGAGGCGCCCCGCGCCGAGGGCCGGAAGGAGTCCGAACGCCAGCGTCGTTCCGAGCGCGAGCACCAACGTGAAGGTCAACACCTTGGAGTCGAGTTGAGGTGCGAAGGTCGACGGCAGCGAGCTTGCGCCGGCGAGCACGAGGGTTCGCAGCAGGGTTGCTGCAACGAGCCACCCAACACCCGCGCCGAGCAGGGCGAGCAGGAGGTTCTCCGTGAGCAACTGTCGAACTACGCGGAGGCGGCCGGCGCCGATGGCGGCGCGCGTTGCCATCTCTCGCTCCCGGCTGGCGGCGCGGGCCAGGAGTCCGCTCGCCAGGTTGCTGCAACCAACCAGGAGAACAGGCCCTGCGGCTCCGAACAGAAGCCAAAGCGAACGCTTGGCGCCCCCGACAACCTGATCGTGCAGCGGGCGAACGTTCACTCCAACGGCGTCGTTGTCGTCTGGGTAGAGCGCTTTCAGCGTTGTGGCAATGGCGTTCAACTCTGAGCTCGCCTGCTCGACGGTGACATCGGGGCCCAGCCGAGCCACGACAGCGAAGTTGTGGGCGCTGCGGGTGCCGCCGCCGCCGAAGCGCTCGCCGGGAATCCAAACGTCCGTCTCGCCGGGGAACTCGAAGCCGGGGGGCATGACACCCACGATGTCGTAGGCCTCGCCGAAGAAGCGCAGCTCCCGATCGAGCTTCGCTTCGCTGGCGAGATGCGTGCGCCAGTACCGGTGGCTGACGACGGCCACCGCGCCGCCGCCCTCGACGTGCTCCTCGCTGGCGAACACGCGGCCGTGTAGCGGCTCGGTGCCGAATACCGAGAAGAAGTCTGCCGAAACCGGGGAGACGTAGATTCGCGCTGGCGAGTCGCCGCCAAGAACGGTCGAGCGACCGCCAAAGCTGTACGTGGGGTGTGCCGCCATGCCGTTGAAGGAACTGCTCTGCTCGTACCAGTCGACGAAGTTCGGTGGTGAAACGTGCGACTCGCCGCCGTTCTCGGCACGTTCCCACAGGGCCACGAGTCGGTCGGGGTCGGAGTACGGCAGCGGGCGGAGGAGCACGGCGTCGACGACGCTGAAGATGGCGGTGTTGGCGCCGATTCCGACCGCCAGCGTGAGCACCGCCGCGGCAACGAACGCCGGCTCGTGACGCAGTCGCCGGGCAGCGTAGACGAGGTCTTGCCAGAGTGAGTCGAGCATATCCACGAAGCTCCGCCGGGCGTCGGTGATGTCGCTGGTGTCGGTGATGCGACAGCACTCGTCAGATATCGAATCCAGGTCACCGAACGAGCGCAGCGCTTCGCGGCGCGCCTCCTGCGCGGAGAATCCCGCGGCAATGAGGTCGGCCTGCCGCATCTGCAGATGGGCGGCGAGCTCTCGTTTGACGTCGTCCTGCATGCTGGCCGGCTCGGCTAGCTGGCCCTGTGCGGTCCGTGGCGCTCGACGGCTCATTCGGAGTCACCAGCCCCGTAGAGCACGCCGGCCATCGCGTCGACGTACTCACCCCAGCGGTCCATCTCGCGCCGCAGTCGCTGATGTCCGCGCTCGGTCAGCCGATAGAACTTGGCCTGTCGGCCCGTATCCGAAGTTCCCCAGCGGGACTCCAGCAAGCCCTTCTTCTCGAGTCGTCGGAGGGCGGGATACAGCGCTCCCTCCTCCACGTGCAGCGCGTCTTGCGATGCTCGGCGGATTGCCTGTGACACGGCGTATCCGTGCATCGAGCCGCCGCTCAGCGTCTTGAGTAGAAGGATGTCGAGGGTGCCTCGTAGCAGCTCCAAGTCCGGCTCTCTGTCTTAGGCTCTTCAGCCTCGATCCGATCCCTGAGGTTCTTATGGGTTGAGGCAGAGATTACCCCTGAGGTTCTTATGGGTCAAACGAAAAACACTCAACAAAACAACAAGATCCCCAGGCCGGTTCTTCCCGGGGAGCTCCTAGTCGTTTCGGAGCGCGACGATCGGATCGATCCGAGTCGCGCGGCGTGCCGGCAGCGCGGCGGCACAGAGTCCGACCATGAGCGCCGAAGACGTAACGATTGTGTAGGTGGCGATGTCGGTTGGCTCGACATCGAACAGCATCTGTTCGAGGAATCGGGCTGCGGCCAGTGAGATCCCGATCCCCACGACGCTACCGATTCCGACAAGCGTCATCGCGTGTCTGATCACCAACGAAACGGTTGCCTGCCGGTCCGCACCGAGCGCCATGCGAACGCCAATCTCGCCGGTACGTTGAACCACGGAGTAGCTCACGATTCCGTAAATGCCAACGGCCGCCAGCAGGCCGGCACACATCGCCAGACCAACGAGCAGGGCGGTGTTGAATCTCGGCTGCGCTACCGACTCCCACAGCATCTCGTCGATACGCGTGACCGAGGTTGGCACCAGCTCGGGGTCGAGCTCCGAGATACGGCCGCTGACCGCGCGGGCCACCGCGCCGAGGTCCACGTCGGTAGCCACGACGAAGTGCATGTCGGAGAAGGGCATCTGCATGAAGGGCACGTAGAGCTCAGGCTCGATCTCCGACTGCAGCCCGCCGTGCCGCGTATTGCCCACCACGCCGACGATCTCGAGCTCGCCGGCCATCGGCATCTGCAACATCTCACCAATCGGATCGCGGTCGCGGAAGTAGCGATCGACGAGCGCCTGATTGACGACTGCAACCGCACGCCCTTCGTCGCCGTCGAGGCGCTCGAGGAGGCGTCCGCGAACAAGCGGAATGCCCATGGTCTTGATGTAGCTCGGAATCACGCCACGAAAGGCAGCACGCGGCCGCTCCGTGGGGACTCGGCGTCGAGGCCGACAACGGAGAACGGCATCTCGAAGCCAAAGCCCACTTCGCTCATGGGCAGATCAGATACAGCTCCCGTGCTGGAAACGTCCGGGATTCGCGACACGAGCTCGGCGAGTCGCATGTAGAACGCACGATTGTCATCGGAGCCGCTGTACCGCGACGACGGCAGTTGCAGCGAGATTGCCACCACGCCTTCCTTGCGGAACCCAGGGTCGGTCTCACTCAGACTCGTGAAGCTCCGGACCATCAGGCCGGCGCCAATTAGCAGCGCGAGTGCCAGCGCCACCTCGGCCACGACCAGCGTCGCCGACGCCCAACGCGACCGAGCCGGCAGCGAGCGCTTACCGCCCGCCTTGAGCGCGTCGGACAGGTTGGGGGTCATCACGCGCAGGGCGGGTATGAGCCCGAACGCCAAGCTGGTGAACGCGGTGATGGCAATCGCGAACGCCAGCACCGTGCCGTCGACGCCAATCTCGTCGCTCCGCGGCACCGATGCCGGAATCACCGTACGCAGAAACGAGATTCCCCAGAGCGCCAGCAGCAATCCGCCCGCGCCGCCAACCGCGGCCAGCACGACGCTGTCGGCGAGCGATCGGCGGACCAGCTTCCAGCGTGCCGCACCCAGTGCCGCTCGGATCGTGAAGTCGAGCGACGACTCACGGGACCGGGCGATAAGCAGGTTGGCGATGTTGGCGCAGGCAATGAGAAGAGCCGCGAAGACGGCCCCGAGCAGTACCCACAGGGTGGAGCCGATCTCCCCGACGACCTCCGCGCGCATGGGAATCACCGAGATGCCCCAGCCCTCGTTCGACTGCGGGAAGTCGGCGGCGATCTGGGCGCCGATCGCGTCGAGCTCGTCTTGCGCCGCTGCCAAGCTTGTGCCGGCCGCCAGTCGGCCGACCGTGTTGTACATGCGGTGGGGTCGGTCCATCGCGCTCGTTTCGGCGATGGTCAGAGGTGAGTACATCTCGACGCTCGCGTCGCCCGGCGGGAACACGAATCCCTCGGGCATGATTCCCACGATCGAGTACGCCTCGCCATCGAGCTCAACGGAGTTGCCCACTACGCTCGGGTCGGCGCCAAAGCGACGCGTCCAGGAGGCGTGCGTCAGCATGATGAGGCGCTCGTTGCCCGGCACCTCGTCGTCGTCGTCGAGTGTTCGCCCTGCCATGGGCGGGACGCCGAGCACGTCGAAGGCGCGGGGCGAGATCTGAATGCTGTTGACGCGAGCCGGCCGCTCCAGGCCCGTCATCGTGAATCCGCGATAGCGATAGATGGCCAGGAGGCCGTCGAGCGAGCTCGATTGACGGCGCCAGTCGCGGTAGTTCCCGGTTGAGGTCTCGGACTTGTCGACAGCCTGCTGCGCGTTGGTTTCCCACAGCACAACGAGCGAATCCTCGTCGTCGAATCCGAGCGGCCGCAACAACACGCCGTTGACCACGCTGAAGATCGACGTGTTGGCACCGATGGCCAACGCCAATGTGATCACGATAACCAGCGTCGGGACCGGGGTCGCTATGAGCGATTGGAAGGCTTCTTTGAGATCGCGCATGGCTCCTGAAGGAATCGGATTCCAGATCAAGCGGGGAAGGTTGTCGATTGGGGTCGGAAACCCGCGGCGAGCGGATGGATTATCGACCGCGTCCAGCGTACCCGCTCGGGGGCACGTCACAACCATTCAAAACCTCTCCATCGCCCAGCCGTCGAGTCTGCGGTGAGCGTTGACAAAGCTTTACTTAACTTTGCTCCTGCACGACAGCTTCTGCCGGTCGCGTCTGGTCTTATCTGATGCAAGCGCCTCAGCAAGCAGCCGCGCCGCAGGACGCGTTTCCGGCGATGGCTCCGCGAGGCGCCAGGTCGGGACGGGCGCAAGGTGAGCCCGAGTTCGACGAGCAGCATCAGGCCGGCCCACAGCGGCGGCCCGAAGAGCGTTCGATACAACATTGGAATCGGATTCGCCCAACGCGAGTCATGGGACTCGTGGCCGGCGACCGCTAGCGACGGGCCTTCCGGACCGGGAGTCTAATGGGCGCGACTCTCTCAGCCGGGGGGCCCTTCGTGCGCCCGCTGTTCTTGCCCGCCGTTCGCTGAGCCGCCTGATCCGATCGAGTGGGCTCGCGACAGGCAGGTTCCTGCCGGTCGGCCGGGATCTACTCGCCGGTGTGGCCGAAGCCTCCGGAGCCGCGCTCGGACGCGGGGAGCTCCTCGACCTCGTCCCAGTGGATTCGTGGCACCCGTGCTACGAGCATCTGAGCGATGCGCATGCCACGGACAATCTCGACCGGCTCGCCACCCAGGTTGATGAGTGGGATCTTCAGCTCGCCGCGATAGTCGGAGTCGATCGTCGCCGGCGTATTCGGTAGAGAGATGCCGTGCCGAATCGCGAGCCCCGAGCGTGGACGGATTTGTGCCTCGAAGCCATCGGGCAGGGCGATCGCCAGACCGCTCGGCACCAGGCCGATGCCACCCGGGGCCAGGGTCAACGGCGAATCGAGAGCGGCGTAGAGGTCGACCGCCACCGACCCAGCGGTTTGGTAGCTCGGCAGGGGCAAGTCTGCACCGTGCGGCAGCCGCACGACCTGAACTCGAACGACGGAGCGCCCGGGCCCGTCGGCTACCGCGGTCAAGAGCCGATGGCGTAGAGGTGCTGCTCCCCGCGGATGTAGATGCGGCCGCCGCTCAGCGCCGGCGTTGTCGAGATCGGCTCGGCGATCGAGTTCGTACGCAGCACCTCGAACTCGCGTCCGGCCTTCACCACGAACACGTCTCCGTCGGCGCCGGCAATCAGGATCTTGCCGTCGAAGGCCACCGGAGACGCCATATAACGCTGCGGCGTCGGCATGCGGCCGCCTTCGTAGATCACCTCGCCGGTAGCGGCATCGAGGCAGGTCAGAACGCCGTTATCGGACAGTAGATAGAGGAGACCGTCGTACAGCAGGTTGGAAGGCACGTAGGCGGTGCCTTTCGCGTAGCTCCACGCCAGGTGGTCGGCCTCGTCGAGCTCGCCGTCGGCGCCGAGGTGGATCGCCTTAATGACCTTCTTCGGATAGCCCGACGTCATGATTGCCAGGCCGCCGCCCACGAGCGGCAGGTGGATCGCGTTGCTCCCCACGCCCTTGGCGCGCCAAAGCTCCTCTCCCGACGCGGGATCGTACGAGATCGCGAGCTCGTTGCCGTTGGTGATGAGCTCCAACCGGCCATTCCACTCGGTGAGCACCGGCGTCGACCAGCTGGCCTCGATCGGGCGCCTACGCCGCCAGACTTCTTCGCCCGTCGCTTTGCTGAGCGCGACGATGGCCGAATCCTCGCCCTCGCCACGGTCGGCCTGGATGATCAGCAGGTTCTCGAACAGCACCGGGGAGGTTCCAACACCGACCCCGAACGCCGAGATTTTCCCGATGTCAGCTTGCCAAAGAAGCTCGCCGTCGAAGTCGTAGGCGTACACGCCCTGAGCGCCGAAGTAGGCGTAGACGTGCTCGCCGTCGGTGACCGCCGTGGGTGAGGCGAAAGAGCCGCCGCTGTGGCGGTTGTCGTACGGCGTTCCCACGTGAGCGGTTCGATTCCATATCACCGTGCCGTCGGTGGCGTCCAGAGCGATGACCTGAAAGGTGTGCTCGCGATTTGCGCCGAGGCTCTCCGGATGAAGGAAGGGCCGCCCACCGATCATGTGCTCCGGGGCTTCGGCGTCCGGCACCTCGCTGCCCTCAACAGCGGTGGTCAGGAATATGCGATTGCCCCAAACAATCGGCGAAGAGCTACCGCGACCGACGATGGCGCTCTTCCACACCACGTTCTCGGTGGAGCTCCAGACGGTCGGCAGGTCGGTTTCCGCCGACACGCCACTGCCGTCGCCGCGGAAGGCAGGCCACTCGTGGGCGACGATGGCGCTCGTTGCGACTGCAGACGGTGCCGACTCTCCAATGGCCACCGCGCCTTGGGGGCCGAAGGCGACGGCCAGCAGTGCGACGACAAGGAGAACGGACGGGGATCCTGCACTTGACGAATCAGAGAGGGGTCGATAGCATGCGTGAATGGAAAACTTCGTTCGTGAGTTCGCGTGGGAGATCGTTTGCCTTCTCCTTGGCTCGTTCGTTCTCATGGCGGTGGGCGTCATGATTGGGTGGCTGTTCCATAAGAAGAAATGGGCGGACCATCAAAAGCAACTAGATGACCTGAGGAAGCGACAACAGACTTTTAACTTCAATGTTACCGCCAACATAGGCGAGAAGAACGTGAGGGCAGGCATTATTAGGGGAAGTTTCACGCTTGGATACATGATTATTTTAGGCCGCCAGTCGCCGGTTTTCATACCCAGTGCTTACTTTGAACAGCCAGACGGCAGCAGGGTTCCCTTGGACTTTGAAGGATTCGATATTCCCGACGGAGTCGAAGAAGCAGGCAGCTTTGGCATTAACGTGATTACGGAGCCACAGCTGTTGCAACCCAAAGAAGAGGCAAAAAGACGAATCGGGTACTCCATGCCCCGATCGCCTTTGATGCGGTGACAGAGATACCAGGCGGTGCGGTAGGCGACACCGAGAGTGTTCTGCATCTGTATAGCAGAGACGCCTTTCTTCGAGACGCACATCAAGTAGATAGCTATGAACCACTTGCGAAGCGGAAGGTGAGAATCGTGCATGATCGTTCCGGCCGTGACGCTGAACTGGTAGCGGCATGAGCGGCACTGCCACTTGTGGCCCTGTGGAAGCTCTGCAACGTTCGTGTCGCCACAGCGTATGCAGGCCACGCCTACTGGCCACCGAAGCTGTTCCAGGGCGTCGTTGCACTTGGAGTCACAGTTGAAACGGTCCATCAACGAAACGAGGCTGTAATCTCATGGCTCAGACTCCCAAGAAACGGAGAAAGCTACCCAAGAACGCTACGCAGCTACCAGACCGAAAGTTCATGGAGAAGGTGTTTGGCAAGCGCATCATGAAGAAGGTCGATGCACTCGTCTCCGAGCTGTCGGAAGATGCTGGCAGGAAAGAGATTTCAACGACGTCCATGAGAGAAAGATAATCCATGGACAATGATTCGTCAAGTGCATAATCACCGAACGGACAGGGCAGAGATTTCGCGCAAACGCATCCAGATAGACTCCCGAGAGGGGGCGGGGACGGCGAACGCCGCTGATTTCAGTGGAGGTGTCTCTCGCGCCCGACACGGGCAGGTGATCGCCGCGCCAACCATGCCCGGAGGCATCGGCGCGCGAGCCTTCCCAGAATACAACGTGGTCCGCGTGGAGCGGCAGAGGTAGTGGCCGTGGTGAGGAGGCTTCGGGTGCGAGTGAGAGAAGGAGCTCGGCAGCCTGTCGCGTTGGTGCCGCCCGAGTCAGTCGGCGTGGTGCATCGTCGCGTCGACGACATCGAGATGGGTCTTTTCGCGCGTCGTGTGGGCCTTTACAGCGCGAGGGAAAGCGGCTTAAGTCGGGCACCATGACGACCTCACCCACGCCACGCGTTTCAGGGAGCTCGCCCGAAGGCTTACAGACCACGCTGGCGCACCCCGTTGCCGGCATCGCAGACGACGCGGGCGTTGAGTCGCCTCCTGACCCGAATCTGGAAACGACCTGGGTCGCCGACACACATCGCGTGGACCTGCGGACCGGCCCGCCGGACGTGTTCGAAGACCTGTCGACGGTCGATTTCTTGACCCTCCGTTGGCGCGATGTCGGGCGGCCCTATCAAGTTCCGGCGAGCTCGAGCTGGCGTCGAGAGTGGGAGTCGGAGCAGGGTGCGGCGATGCCCGTAGCGGTGCAGTGGGAGCAGTTCAACCGCAACTTCCACACGCTGTTCCTGTCCAATGCCGACGACGCGGCCGCAGCGCGCCGGCGCTTTTTTTCGAGCGCCGCACGTGCCCGCCTGAGTGCGGCCCGAGCGGCGGCAGGTGAGCTCGTGCGACTGCATCTGTGGAACTACGTGCATCGCGTGGAGGACGCGGTGTGGGATCCGCGCGGCAAGCGGGCACTTTTTCAGGATCTCGACCTGAAGAAGCCACGCGTGCTCTTTCTCGGGGCCGCCGACGGCTACGAGGCAATGCAGCTGCTGGCGCAGTATCCGGGCGGCGCGGCGGTGCTTGTGGACTACGACGACTTCTGCCGCACGGACCGCTTCGGCAAGTTTCCGTCGGCCTACCCGTTTCTCGGACAAGATCGAGGCACCGGCTCCTGGACGACCTACCGTCGCGAGGACTTCGACATCGAGTTCGAGGTCGCCGACATCCGCGACCTGGGCTATGGCCGCGAGTCCGATGTCGTGCTCAGTGTCGGGTTGATTGAGCATTTCCCGGATGCACACAAGGCCGAGGTGTTCGACTTTCATCGTCGCTTCCTCAAGCCGGGCGGCCTTGCCATCATGACCACTCCACGCCGCCAACTACGGTCGCGGGCGTTCTACTTCCTGATGGCCGATCTCATGAACTACGGCTATCGAGAGCTCATGGATCCCTATCAGATGGGCCTGTACGCCTGGGAGAACGGCTTCGAGATCCTCCGCGCGGGCACAATCAAGGCCCACAACGGCATCGTCGCTCGCGCGCGCTAGTGACTCACGCGCGCGACCTACCGATAGCCGAGCTCGGGCGACAGCGCGATGTTGCTCCGCATGAAGGTCCCGCTGCCGTGTCCGAGCAGACGGCCGTCGTCGTCGACCATCTTGGCTTCAGCAACGAAGAGCCGCGCCGAACGATGCAGCACATGGCCGGTTGCCGTCATGCTTCCCGAGGCGATGGGGCGGGTCAGGAAGATGTTGAACGAGCTGGTGAGCAGGAATACGTCGCTCACCAGCGAGCTGGCGGCAAAGAACGCCGCGTCGTCGAGTCCCTTGAAGTACACCGACCCGTGTACTGCGCCGGCAACGTGGAAGAATTCGCTTTTCACCTGCATGGCAATCTTGGTGGTCGCGTCGCCGATCCGTATTGTCGGCTCGTAGAACTCGTTGACGCGCGCCAGCAGGTACATGCGCTCGAGCCTGCGATAATGCTCCACCGTTATTGTCATGACTCTCTTTCGACCCCTCGATCTTCCTAGCGAGAGGCGAGTCTAGCGCCAATGTTGCATCTGCGTTGCAGTCGAAATCGGGCCGCCAGAGGTGTGTGTTTGCTCGCGCTGGTTGTGTCGTGCGCCGCCCCGGAGTCGTCGCGCTGGCCCGCCGAGAAGGTCAGCCCGGCCGGCTGGTGGAAGGGGAATTTGCACACCCACTCGCTGTGGAGCGACGGCGCTGAGTTCCCCGAGATGGTGGTCGACTGGTACCGCACGAGGGGCTACGACTTCCTGGCGATCTCCGACCACAACACCCTGCACGAGGGCGAGGGTTGGCTCGATGCGGACACCCCGGAGTTGCGTGCCGCGTTCGATCGTTATCGTGATCGTTTCGGTGACGACAGGGTTGCCGTCAGCCCTGCTGACGACCGGCTTCGGGTTCGGCTCATGTCGCTGGATGAATACCGCGGCCTGTTCGAGGAGCCCGGAAGGTTCTTGCTGCTATCGGCGGCGGAGATCACGACGACCTTCGAGTCGTGGCCGCTGCACGTCAACGCCACCAACCTGGTTGAGCGCGTCGACCCGCAGTCCGGGAGCACCGTGGTCGAGGTCCTGCAACGTACGGTCGATGCCGTGCTCGAGCAGCGCGGGCGCACCGGGCAGCCGATGTTCCCCCACGTCAACCATCCGAACTATGGCTGGGGTGTCACCGCAGAGGACATCGCAGCTATCCAGGGCGAGAAGTTCTTCGAGGTCTTCAACGGCCATCCACAGGCGAACAACGACGGCGACGGGCAGCGGCCGAGCACCGATCGCATGTGGGATATTGCGCTGACCGACCGCCTCGATCGAGGTCAAGAGCTCCTGTATGGACTCGCGGTCGACGACGCGCACGTCTACCAGCAGACCGGATCGGAGTCGGCAAATCCAGGTCGAGGCTGGATCATGGTGCAGGCCGGAGAGCTCACGGCCGCCGCGCTGATCGAGGCGCTCGAGCGCGGTGACTTTTATGCGTCGACGGGCGTGCTGCTCGACGAAGTTGTTGTTGGCGCAGCCCCCGGGAGCGACGGCCAAGAGGCGAGTGGTGTGCAGCGGCTGGAGCTCCACATACGGACCACGCCGGGCGTGAGCTACCGCACCCAATTCATCGGTACTCGCGTGGGACATTCCGACCGTCGCCTGCCGCAGGATCGCCAGATGGCGCAAACGGGCGAGATCGGAGAGGCGGAGGTGTCGTTCGGTGCCGCGAGTGTCCAGTACGTATATGGCGACGATATCGGTGAGGTCCTGGACGAAGTCGAGGGCCCGAATCCGAGCTACGAGTTGCGTGGCGATGAGCTGTATGTGCGGGCGAAGGTCGTTTCTTCGGCCCCGGCCGACAGTTCGCCGATCGACCCAGGAAGCCCGGAGAGCGAACCTCGGACCGTCCGTTTTCAGGCGGCATGGACACAGCCGATTCTCGTCGCATCCTCGCCACCGAGGTAATCGCCGCTGTCCTGCGCTGATCCCGCGCTGACGCCACGTTGATCGCCCGCGCGAGTGCACCTTCGGCGGCAGGTGACCACCAGCGGGGGCACCGCGGGATGTGGTTCTATATAGCTGATTTTCCACCTTGTGGGATGCGTCCCGCGTCCACGCACCCCATGTGCCTCACGCGCCCAGACCCAACGCGATGTCCCCCACCCGGGTGAATCGCATCCCATCAGGGAACCAGGATTCCAACAGATGAATAGCCGATCCGGACGACCCTTGCGCATCCTGTCCCTTGTCGCGCTTCTGGTCACCGCGGCCGCAGGGGCCGGGTTCTCCAGCACCTCGACACAGCCGATGTTCGCCGAGATCCATCGGCTGGAGCCGGCAGCCGAGCGGGGTGCTGGCTTCGCTCTTGCCGTCGCAGCTGATGATTGGCCCGACTGGCGTGGCCCGCGGCGCGACGGCACCTCCACGGCCACGGGCTTGCCGGAGAGCTGGTCTCCGGACGGTGAGAACCTCGCGTGGAAGGCTCCCTACGGCGCGTTGTCGACCCCCGTTGTGTTCGGCGATCGACTCTACCTACAAAACGCGGCTGGAGCGGGCGCCACCACGCAGGAGCGCATCGTTGCCCTCAACGCCGATACGGGCGAGCTTGTGTGGGAGCATCGGTTCAACGTGACGCTCAGCGATGCACCGCCGCATCGCGTGGGTTGGGCGTCGCCCGTCGTGGATCCGGAAACCGGCAACATCTACGCGCTCGGCGTTGCCGGGACCCTCTTCGGGTTGACCCCCGACGGTGAGCTGCTGTGGCAGCACTATCTGTCGGAGGTGTTCGGGCTGGTGTCGACGCATGGCGGCCGCACGGTCTCGCCCGTTATCGATCAGGGCAACGTCATCATCAGCGGCGTGACCGCGGGCTGGGGGAGCATGGCTCGCGGCATGCACCGCTTTCTCGCCTTCGATAAAGCGACTGGACAGGTCGCCTGGGTCAGCTCGACCGGTACTCAACCCTACGACACGACCTACGCGCCGCCGATCGTGGTGAACGTCGGCGGCAGCCGACTGTTGATTGCCGGCGGCAGCGATGGCGCGATTCACGCGCTCAAGCCGTCGACCGGCGAGATTGTTTGGCGCTTCCCGATGAGCAAGCGCGGCATCAATACGGGCGTGCTTCTTTACGGTGATCGCGCGCTCATATCCCACGGCGAGGAGAATCTTGCCGACTCGCGCATGGGCTTCTTGGCTTCGATCGATGCCACGGGCTCGGGCGAGCTCGGCGGCGACGCTGTTGACTGGAGCGTCTTTGAACATCTCGGAGGGTACTCGTCGCCGGTTCTCGACGGCGAACGCCTCTATCAGATCGACAACAGTGCCAACCTCGTGGCCTTCGACGCCGCCAGCGGCGGCACTTTGTGGCGACAGAACCTGGGAACGATCCAGCGGGCATCCCCGGTGTTGGCCGACGGCAAGCTGTACGCAGGTACACGCAACGGCGTGTTCTACATCTTGCGCCCTTCGGCCGATGGGGTTGAGATCCTCGACCGTGACGAACTGGCCAGTACCGCTATCGCGCCTGGCAACGGCGACACAGAAGGCGAGGAGTTCGAGCCCATCATCGCGTCCGTCGCGATTGCTCGCGGCCGCATCTACATGGCGTCCGAGTCGAACATCTATGCGATCGGTCCGGTCGTGGCCCCGGCCAGCGCGTCGGGGACGGCAGTGCCGAGCGAGTCCGCAGGGGCGCCCATGGGCGTCCCTGCTCACGTACAGATTTATCCTCAGGAGCTCGTGATCGAGCCTGGCGAGGAAGTTCATTTCGAGGCAAGGTTGTTCGATGCCGGGGGTCACCGGCTACCGGGCTCGTCTGCGGTCGTGGAGTGGGGCGTGCAGGGCGGGCTCGGCACGATTGGGGCCGATGGCACCTTCGTCGCCTCCGCCGACCCGGTGCGTCGCGGCGGCGCCGTGACGGCGAGAGTCGGCGACAGTCTGAGCAACAGCGCGCGGCTGCGTGTTAGCCCGCCACCGCCGTGGCGTTACGATTTCGACGACATGGAGTCGGTGCCGCCATACTGGATCAGCGCCCTGGGCAAGTTCCAGCCCGATCCACAGGCAGGGGTGCTCATCAAGACCAACGCCAACCCATTCTTGAAGCGCACCCGGGTGTACCTGGGGTCGAGCGATCTGCACGACTACACCGTGCAGGTCGATTTCAACACCGCCACGGAACGGCGGCGATTGGGCGATGCTGGCGTGATCGCCCAGCGCTACGCGCTGATCGCTTTCGGCACGAAGCAGCGGCTCGAGCTCCAGAGCTGGCAGCCGGAGACCGCACGCACGACCTCGGTGCCAGCCAGCATCCGATCGGGCACCTGGTACACGCTCAAGGTGAACACCGAGAACCTGCCCGACGGCCAGGTGCGTGTGCGGGGTAAGATCTGGCCCCGAGACGAAGCCGAGCCAGACGAGTGGACGATTGACGCCACCGACGCGATGGGCTCGCGCTACGGCAGCCCCGGCTTCTACGGCGACGCCCACGCCGTTATCAGCTTCGACAACCTCGAGGTCGTACCGAACCCATGAAAGCCCTGAGTCCGTCCACCGTCCGCTCCGCTAACTCTGCCCACACGCGAAGCCGCAAGCCAGTCGCACTCGCCGCGGCGATGCTCCTGCTGGGACTCGGCACCGGACCTGAGGCCGGTCGTGCCGCAGCCACTGAAGACTGGCCGATGTGGGGCGGTACTCCCGACCGCAACATGATCTCTTCGATGACCGGTGTGCCAACCGATTGGGATACGGGCAGCGGTGAGAACGTCAAGTGGGAGGCGGCGCTCGGCTCGCAAACCTACGGCAATCCCGTTGTGGCGGGCGGCTCGGTATTCGTGGGCACGAACAACGAAGCACTCTACGACCCGGAGATGCCGGGCGACGCGGGCGTGTTGCTGGCCTTCGATGAAGCGAGCGGCGAGTTTCTCTGGCAGCACTTCTCGCAAAAGCTGGCAGCCGGGCGCGTTAACGACTGGCCATACCAAGGCATCTGCTCGTCGCCCCTCGTCGACGGCGACCGGCTGTACTACGTCACCAGCCGGGGCGAGCTCGTGGCGCTCGACACCCAGGGCTTCCTCGACGGCGAGAACGACGGCTTCGCTGGCGAGGAGCTCAGCCGCGAGATCGACGCTGATGTGGTCTGGTCCTACGACATGATGGAGGAGCTCGGCTCCTTCCCGCACAACATGTCGAACTCATCGCCGGTGATGTATGGCGACCTTCTGTTTGTTTCCACGTCGAACGGTCAGGACGAGACGCACGTCAACATCCCCTCGCCACGGACACCCGCAATCATCGCCATCAACAAGAACACCGGCGAGCTCGTCTGGGAAGACAACTCCGTTGAGGACCGCATCCTCCACGGCCAGTGGTCCTCGGCTGCGGTCGGCGACATCGGCGGCGTCGTGCAGGTGGTGATGGGGCAGGGTGACGGCTGGGTGCGCGGCTACGTGGCCGAGACCGGCGAGAAGCTGTGGGAGTTCAACACCAACCCGGAAGACGCCATCTGGCCACGCACACGCAACAACGTCGTCGCCACCCCGGTCATCTACAAGAACCGTGTTTACATCGGCAACGGGCAGGATCCGGAACATGGTGAGGGCGTTGGACATTTCTACGCCATCGATGGCACCAAGCGGGGGGACATCACCGAGACGGGTCGGATTTGGCACTACAGCGATATTCGACGGACAATCTCGACCGCGGCGATCCACGAGGATGTGGTCTACATCCCCGATTTTTCCGGGTTTCTGCACGCGCTCGACGCCGACACCGGCGCGGTGCATTTCGTGCACGACACGTTCGCCGCGGTCTGGGGCTCGGCGCTCGTCGTCGAGGGCAAGGTCTACCTCGGTGATGAGGATGGCGACGTGGTCATTCTTGAAGCGGGTCGCTCGGAGACGGTGGTGAACGAGCTCAACCTGGGGAGCTCCGTCTACAGCTCGGCGGTACCCGCCAACGGCGCGCTCTACATCGCCAGCCGCAACAAGCTCTTCGCAATAGTTGCCCAGTAGTTGCGCGTGCCAGACCGGCCGCAGCTTGTTGGAGTTGATCCGAACCGGCACGAGCGGCGTGGATCAATGGGCGATCGCGGTGGCGGGGCGTTGCAGCCGCGTGGAGGCGAGCCGGGGGCATCTGGGCCGACTCAGGTCCCTCGCGTAGGCCTCGTGTACAACCTCCTTGGGCCTCACCACTAGGGCTCGTCGCGGATCGAATCGATCAGCAGTTCGGCTACCACGCGGTGCCCGTATGGCGTCAAGTGGTGGCTGCTGCCGCGATTGAAGAGCTGCGTCCCGGCGTTTTTGAGAAATCGCGGCAGTGCGTCGATACAACTGAGGTGGCGCGCCTGTTCGCAGCGTGTCGCCATGAAGCGTTGCAGAGCTCGCGAGTCGTCCGGCTCGAGTTGAGCGGCGACCGGCATCACAATCACGTCGACCGGGATACCGGTAGACGCACCGATCGCATCGAGGCTGGCCCATTGCTGATCGAACGCTTCCACCCGTTCGGCTTGCAGCTCGACCTCCAGGTTCGATAGAGCCGCCGCACCACCGGCCGGTTGAGCGTCGAGGGGGTCGATCGGCGCCGTCAGTCGGCTCCAGCGTCGTTGCACGAAACCCACGAGCATGGAGCGGCCGAGGAGGCCGCCCTCTCGGGAGCGACGGTCCTGTGGATCGATGGCCTGGTACTCCACCATGTGGCTAGCGCCGGTGACGTCGTTGAGCGTCAGCCCGTAGATGATGCGCTCTGGAACACGCCGAGCGAGCGCCTCACGCAGTAAGCCGAGCGCCTGTTGCAGGTTGTAGCCCGGCACACCAGCGTTGACGGCACCAAAGGGGGTCGTCCGCAAAAAGCTTGCCAAATACATAGGGGAAGCTCTCTTCGGCTAACCGTCCGAATCCGAAGGTCACGGAGTCGCCGATGAACAACCAGCGCGCGGAACTGTCGGGGCCCGAATCGATGGGCACGCGATGGCCGTGTGAGTTGGTGCGCACCCGAGAACGCGGGTAGAGCCCGTTGAAATCCGACTTGAGCCGGTAGGAGATCTGCGGGTCAGGCTCGAAGGGGTTGAGGTTGCCGGTGAAGGCGGTTCGAATCCCGACTTCCGCAATCGCGCCGATGAAGAGCAGACTGGCGGAGACTACGGCCAGGTTGAGGGCAAGATCTCGCCTTTTCACGGTGCCGGCTCGACGGTCGTGCGGTATGGGCCCGAAGGGGGCGCGTTTCCAAGGGACGGCGCGAACGAGCAGTCGTGGCGCGTCTCGCTTCCGACTTGCCGGATCGCGGACCGCTAAGGAGAGGTAGAGGGGAGGCGGTTTTACCGCCGCCAGCCGCCGCCGCCGCCACCACCATGGCTTTCGCGGGGGCGTGCCTCGTTCACCTTGAGAGTGCGACCGTCGAGGTCCGTCTGGTCGATCGCCTCGATCGCCTTGCGGCCCTCGTCGTCGTTGGGCATCGACACGAAGCCGAAGCCGCGCGGGCGACCGGTTTCGCGATCGGTGACTAGCGTAGCCTCGTCGACCGCGCCGTGTGCCTCGAACGCCGAGCGCAAACCCTCCGGCGTCGTCTGGTACGACATGTTTCCTACGTAGATCCGCACGAAAGCCTCGGTGTTGCTGGCCGCTCGAGCGTGCTGCATGCGGCCACATAGAAGAAGCACGTGGCCCGACTCCTGTCGCCGAGCCACCGCGAAGATCATACGCTATCAAACGTCGATCTACCCTGATGAGCCCGAGTGGCACCGATGCCCGAAACCGATCTCGTACTTCGATCAAACCGCGTCGTTCTGCCCCACGATGTTGTTGCTGCGGCCGTCTTGGTGGCCGACCGGCGCGTTGTTGGAATCGTTCCGCGCGACGCCACCACGGCCGCTGTGGCCGACGTCGATCTCGGCGATCGGGTGCTTCTGCCGGGCCTTGTCGACACCCACGTGCATGTCAACGAGCCTGGTCGTACCGACTGGGAGGGGTTCGCCAGCGCCACCCAGGCCGCGGCTGCGGGCGGAGTGACGACGATCGTCGACATGCCGCTCAACAGCAGACCGACCACGGTCAACGCTGCGGCGCTCGCCGCCAAACAGAGCTCGGCGCGTGGCAAGTGCGCGGTTGATTACGGCTTCTGGGGCGGAGTCGTCCCAGGGAATCACGAAGCGCTCGCGTCGCTCATTGAAGGCGGGGCACGGGGCTTCAAGTGTTTTCTTTGCCCGGCCGGGATCGACGATTTCGAGCATGTTGCCGAAGGCGACCTGCGCCGCGTGCTGCCGATGCTCGCCGGCCTCGATGGCCCCGGCGGCAAGTCCGCGGTGCTGCTGGTGCACGCGGAGTCGCCCGACCAACTCCGCCCCTCCGTCTCCGCGACGCTCGACGCCAACCGCGACCCCGGACCCGCCGCAGGCCGCGGCGGCCAGGCTCGATCCTACCCTCGTTATCTGGCTACGCGGCCGCCAGAGGCCGAGATCGAGGCCATCGAGTTGCTGATTCGGTTGTGCGAGGAGTACCGATCGCCGCTGCACATCGTTCATCTGTCGGCCGCGGGCGCGCTGCCGATGTTGCGCGATGCCAAGGCACGCGGGCTGCCTGTCAGCGCCGAGACCTGCCCGCACTACCTGTTCTTTTCCGCCGAGGAGATCGCCGATGGCGACACGCGCTTCAAGTGCGCTCCGCCGATCCGCGGCCGGTTGAATTGCGAGCAGCTTTGGGAAGGCCTGGCAGACGGCACGATCGACCTGATTGCCTCCGATCACTCGCCATGCCCACCGGATCTCAAACAACTCGACAGCGGTGACTTCGACGCCGCTTGGGGCGGCGTCGCCTCGCTGCAGCTCGGGCTACCGGCTATGTGGACAGCGGCGCGGGCTCGTGGACACTCGCTCGTCGACCTGGCTAGATGTGTTTTCTAAGTAGGTTGTTCACATCGGGGCTCACTTCTGAGATCAATGGGGTTGTTCAAAAGACTCCACGACCTCAGAAGGAGCGCCCGATGCAGCTGCATGGTAACGCCCGCACGACGCCGTATACTGGCCGCGCGCTCGTGGGCGTTGTGGAGCAAACTTATCTTCGCGGGCGCTTGATTTACGACAACGGCGGTTTCATTGATGTCCGGGCCGGTCGCTGGCTGCGAAAATGACCCCATCCACCTTCGATCAGCTCACCGACCTCGCCTCCGATCGCCTCGGAGGCACGGCGCTGTTGACCAACGACGACTTTTTCGCGGCCAAGGAGAACCTCATCAAGGCGAGCGATCCCGTGTTCATCGTCGGCAAGTACACCGAGCGCGGCAAGTGGATGGACGGATGGGAGAGTCGTCGTCGTCGCGTGCCCGGTCACGATTGGTGGTCGTTCGCCTTGGCGTGCCGGGAGTTGTGCACGGTGTCAACGTGGACACCCGCCACTTCAACGGCAACCAGCCCGAGGCCGCTTCGATTGAAGGCTGTTTTATCGACGCCGACGTCGATGTGGAGGCGCTGAGCCCGGACTATCCGAACCCGTCCAACAGCGGCGTTGTTTGGCGCGAGCTGCTACCAAGCTCTCCGCTGGGTCCGAATTGCAGCAACCCCTACGCCGTCGAAGACAACTCGCGGGTGACTCACCTGAGGTTGCACATCTATCCGGACGGTGGCGTGGCGCGGCTGCGGGTGTATGGCGGCCGCGTCCCGATTGGCAGGCGCTGGCAGGCTTGGCGGCCGCCGGTAACGCGGTCGATTTGGTGTCGGCCGTGAAGGGTGGCCGGGTGTTGGGCTGCAACGACATGACGTTCAGCAAGCCGCCGAATCTCATCATGCCCGGCCGAGGCGTCAACATGGGCGACGGATGGGAAACGCGCCGCCGTCGCGGGGCTGGTCATGACTGGTGCGTCTTGCGACTCGGGCATCGCGGCAACATCGGCCGGGTTGTCGTCGACACCTGCCGCTTCAAGGGTAACTACCCCGCTTCGTTCAGCCTCGATGTCGTCGACTGCGATCCCGCAGAGAATCTCGACGACATCGACGATGGTGCCTGGCGAGCGCTGATCGAGCAGACCGAGCTCGGCCCCGATGCCGAGCACGAGATCCTGGTCGAAGGAGGCTCGGGTCCCTGCACGGTGGCGCGCTTGAACATCTTTCCCGACGGTGGTGTGAGTCGACTGCGCCTGTTCGGAGAGCCGGTTCTCGCACCCGTCCCCGGCGGTTGATGAAGACGAATCAGGTGCCTATGCCCGGTGCGGCCGAGCCGGCAGGTTGTCCGTCTGGCTCAGGAGCGAGCGGGCCGGCCGTCGCCCGGCTCAACCATCTCGACGAGGGCGCTCTCGGCGCGGCGCTGCTGCGTTGCTGCGGCTCGAGCCAGTGGGTTCGCCAAGTGTCCTCGCGGCACCCCTTCAGCGACGAGGCTTCGCTGCGACAAATCGCCGACGAAGTATGGGCGAGCCTCGAGTCGGCAGACTGGCTCGAGGCCTTCGTGCATCATCCGCGTATCGGCGGCAAGGTCGGCGGCGAAGCTGGTCCCGACATGAGGGCGTGGGCGAGCCGCGAGCAGGCTGGAATGGATCACGCCCCAGATGACGTGGCACGACGCCTGGCGCAGGCCAACGATGTCTACTACGACCGCTCCGGCTACGTTTTCTTGATCTGCGCAACCGGCAAGAGCGCCGAGGAGATGCTCACGGCGCTGACGAGACGCATGAACAACACACCCGAAGTCGAGTTGACGATTGCCGCTGAACAGCAGCGGCAGATCACCCAGCTTCGCCTCGGCAAGCTTCTCGCGGAGCAGTGCGCTGCCGCCATCACGGAGATCGCTGAATGAGCACGATCACCTCGCACGTACTCGACACGTCATTGGGCCGTCCGGCCGTCGGCATCGCCATTCGGCTCGATCGCGCCAGCCCCGACGCCGAAGCCGCGAGCGGCTGGCAGCCTATCGGCGAGAGCTTTACCAACGACGACGGCCGCGCCACCGATCTGACCGATGACGAGTTGCAGCCGGGCACCTACAGGTTGACGTTCGACACCGGGGCGTACTTCGCGGCACTCGGTGCCAACACGTTCTACCCGCGCGTTGAAATTGTCTTCGAGATCGGCGAGGCCGCCGAGCACTATCACGTGCCGCTACTGCTGAGCCCCCACGGCTACTCGACCTACCGCGGCAGCTAGCCTGGCGGCGGCGGATGCGTGGCGAGCCTGGCGGTTGCCTACTCCGAGCGCAGCGCCTCCATCGGGTCGACGCGGGTGGCACGCAGCGCCGGCATGAAGACCTAGTGTGCCGGCCGCAAGTCCTCTAGCGGCGCGGCAGCTCCAGGCCCTCCGCCCGCCAGACGAGCCCGGCGGTGAAGAGGGCCAACCCCTCGGCGGCGATGGCGTGGGCATCGGCGTTGGGGTGCTGGTCGAGCGCCGAAACCCACAGCTCGGGGCCGTCATGGCCACGGAAGTCGTCGAGCAGGTTGTACGTCGGCACGCGGTGGCTGCGGCCGAAGCGCAGCACCCGGTCACCGATGCGCTCGAACGGATACGACTCCTCCGCAAGCTGAGCGAGCACGGGGAACGCCACGAGACCGAGCGGGATCGAGCGCTCTTTGGCCACGCTGAAGATCTGCTCCAGATCGTTCTGTGTGCGAGTCCAGTGCGCGGTTTGGGTGTCGTTTCCGAAGTAGCCGCGATGCAGGGCCCGTGTGTAGCTCTCGCCCACCAGCTGACGATCGCGTCGGTCACGCAGCACACGCACGATGTAGGAGCTGCGATAGAGCAACGAGTTGGCGTTGCGCAGCACGATCTCGTCGCGGATGGGGCCGAAGAAGTGATTGATGGCCGACATCCGCGTACCGTCGCGGAGGAAGAACACGGCGACGATGGCGTGCGGCCGGTAAACATCGACGATCTCGGTCAGCAGCTCGAGCCAATGGGCCGGGTAGCTTCCCGGGATGCCACCGTTGAGCACCTCGATGCGCGCCACACCCGGCGGGCGCAGTCGCCGTCCGTCGTCGGGGCCCACATTGTTGAGCTTACGCTCGACGCCGCGCGGGAAGGGGGCGGCATCGTCCTTCACGCCGGAGCCGAAGGTGAAGGAATCGCCCAGAAAAAGCACACGGCGCACACTGCCACCCTCTTGCTGCCCGCTCGAAGCACTCGGTTCGCCAGGTTCCGCTTCAGGCGAGCGGTTGTCGGGGATCTCGACATCGCGCAGGCCACGGCTGTTGGTGTTGTAGCCGAAACGCTCACCACCCGATTGTTCGCGCACCAGCCGCTGATACCAGGGCTCGCGGTAGACGACCCGTAGCGTGACCTCCGTGAGTCCAACGGTTGCCACGACAACGAACGCGACGAACACGGCGCGTCGGCGCAGACGGTGCCAACCAGGCCGCGGTTGCTCGTGGGTCAACGTCGCGCGACCTACCGGACCGCCTGGACAGAGCGGCACGCACGCAGCACGGTCCGAGAGAGCGTCGCCTCCCGGACCATCAAGCGCGCCGCCCGGCGAGGACCTTCACAAACGACCGACCACGCAGCTCTTCGAGCGTCAGGCCGGTGGACTCCGCTTCTTCTTCGCTGATTGCGCCGCAGTTCATGCCGCGCAGGAAGAAGTTGAGCAGCCCCTGTCCGGTGGCGGCGTCGTCGAAGACGTCGCCAACGAGCGTTGCCTGCGCCGCGACCGCGATGAAGTTGTGGAGACGCTCCGAGGCCTGCCCCAGGCTCTCGCGGAAGAAGGAGAACACTGCCGCGTAGCGCGTCGGTAGCTGCGCCGGGTTGAGGTCCCAACCCTGGTAGTAGCCGAGCTGTAGGGAGCGACGGACGTGCTCGAAGTGAAGGCGCCAGGCGTTGTGCACGACGCGGGCGTTTTTTCCTCCTGGGGCGCGGTGAGCGGCGGGCCCTCGCTGGCTCGATGGGGCGCCACCGGCAGCACGTTTGTGGCGCCGTCCGACAGCCAAACGCCGGTACCGCCGAGCGCGACCTGCATCGCGTGGCGGGCGAAGTCGCAGGCGGGATGGTCGAGCGTTTGATGCTGGGCGGTGATCGAGCAGCCGGCGGTGTAGTCGTAAACGCCGAAGTGCGCCGCCAGACAGCGTCCCTCGCACGCCTCGACGAAGGCCGACATGGGGCAAACACCGTTGGCATCGAGGATCGACTGCGTGGTTTCGATCATCAGCTCGACGCGCAGCGGCGTCGCCAGACCGAGGGCAGCCTCCAACCGCCGAAGGATCTCGATGAATGCCTTGATCTGGGCCACGTCCATCACCTTGGGGAAGGTGATCACGAAGTTCTCGGGTAGCTGGCCGCCGGTGGTCTCGAACAGGGTGGTGACGAACAGGTCGAGCGTGCGGATCGAGCGACGCTGCAGCTCGCCGCTGAACGGCTTGATGCGAATGCCGCTGAAGAAAGGCAGCGTGCCTGCGGCGAGCCCCTCAGCGAGCGCCTGCGCGGCGGCGACCGCCGAGGCGTCCTCCTCGTCGTCGGGTCGGTTTCCGTAGCCGTCTTCGAAGTCGATGCGAAAGTCTTCAACGGGCTCGCGTTCGAGCTTGTTGCGTACACGCTCGTAGATGAGTACCTGCTCGGTTTCGTCGCCAGTCAGGCCGATCGCGTTGGCGAAGGCACCGGCGTCAGGCGCGTAGGTGTCGAGTGATCTCAGCGCCAGCTCTCTGAGTTTCGCCGCGGTGTTGGCTCGGAACAGATGCGCACCGCCGTACACCGTGTGCACGGGCTGCCGCTCTGCCGACTCTCCGGGGTAACAAGCGGCGATGGCGTTGTTGGTGGCGCGCAGGGGATCGAGGATGGCGCCGAGCGTGGTCGGATCGAGAGAAGGCTGCATGGGCTCGTTCGAGGTTGGCTGTGGCGGGGCGACCGAATGTGAGGTTGGCACGACGTTTCCACGGAGGTTCGGAAAAATCTCGAGAAGTTCGGAATAACTGAGCTATTGGAACGCGCTGAAGCCGGGGCCAGCGCCGCAAAGAGCGAAGTAGATCACGCGGGCGAGCACCCGTCGACGGTACTCGGCGGTGGAGCGGATGTCGTCGATTGGAGCGACGTCGGCCGCGAGAGCTGCCACCAGGGCGTCGTCGTCGGGGGCGAGGATCGCGCCGCCCGATTCAATGAGCGCTTCGACCGAGCGGCAGCGGCAGACTGTGGGCGCCACGCTGTTGGCAACCACACGCCAACCGTGGCTGGAGCGCGCCATTGCTACGCCAACTTTGGTGATTGCCTGGGCGCGGCGCGGGCCCACCTTGATGAACTGCTGGAAATCGTAATCACGAAGGGGAACTCGAATCCCTCGAATGAGCTCGTTGGCGCGCGCCTCGAGCTGCTTGTAGCCGTGATAGAAGTCGGCCAGCGCGACCTCTCGCTCGCCCTCGGTGGAGGAGAGGAGAACCACCGCGTCATAGGCCATCAGCACGGGCACGCCGTCGGCCGCGGGCGAGGCGTTGGCGATGTTACCGGCCCACGTGCCGCGCGCTTGAATCTGGAACTTCGGCGACGTCTGGACGGCCGTGGAGTGCAGCGTCCATCAGCGGCTTCCACGTATGACCTAGCTGGCTCGCCGTCGCCGTCATGCCGATCACTCTATCAACATATACACAGGCCGCCCCTGCGGTGCAGAATCACACTGCCCCGTCTGTTCCCTGTTTGGAGAGGCCATGAAGCCAGCGCGTCTGGTTGTGGCCGGCATGGTGCTCGTCACCCTGGTGCTGAGCAGTAGCCGGCCGAGTTCTGGGCAGCAGCGACCCACGTTCACTTCGAGCGTGGAGCGCGTCCGCGTGGACGTTATCGTGACCGGCCGGGAAGGCCGTTTTTTGCGCTCGCTGGGCCCCTCCGATTTCACCGTCATGGAAGACGGTGAGCGGCAGGAGATCGTCGACTTCCAGCTGGTCGACCTGCGCAGCGGCCAGGTGCGGCGAGGCGAGGCCGCAGCGAACCCGGCTCCAGAGCCGCTGATGGCGGCCGCAGAGCTCGCTGACTTCGCCGATTCCACACCCGAGACGGCCGAGCTCGGCGCGATTGTGTTCCTCGTTGATATCCTCGGGCTCGACGCCGAGTCGAAGCTCGAGTTCGCGCACGAGCTCGAGAGCTTCATCGAGCGCACGGAGCTCAACGCGCCTCGTGGCATCTGGATCGTCGATCATCTCGGCCGTATTCGCGAGCTCGCACCGCTCACAATGGACAACGCCGTGCTGCGAGAGGCCGCCGCACAGCTGGTGGCCGAGCCCGTGACCGCTCGTTCGATTTATGATCGCCTCAACACCGACTACGCGCTCATGCTGCACGAGGTCTTCGATGGTCAGCCGGGCGCACCCGCGCGTTTACGCTTTCGCGCGCTGATCGACGCGACCGACGAGCGCAACCGTGGCGAGCGCCACCTCGAGCAGCTGTCGCAGTTCGTCAGGGCGCTGTCGGCACGCGAGGGTCGCAAGGCGCTGGTTTGGGTGAGTGCCGGCCTGCAAACCAGCGAGGGCGGCGCATTCAGCGCCATCGTTGCCCAGACGCTCGGCACGGGCCAAGTCGTGAACGGGCTACCCGGCGGTCAAAACCGGGGTGCCACCCCGACACCGGAGCTGACTTTCAACGACCACATGATGCCGCACGCGCGATCTCGCGATCTCCAAGAAGCGCTGTACGCCACTGCCAACGCATCGAACGTGGCCATCTACGCTGTAGATCCGACGCCGAAGCACCGCTACCGGCGAACTGCCACCGCGGCGGCACGCAACGTCCAGGTTTCGGATGTCATGTCGAGTCCGACCGTGCAGGGGGCCATCGACTCCACGCGCGGCGTGCTTACCGAAGCCGCGCGCGAAACCGGCGGCCGCTCGTTCATTGGCTGGTCGGAGCTCGACACCGCGCTCGACGAGCTCGCGACCGACACGAGTGCCTACTACCTGCTCTACTACGTGCCGTCAACGACGCGGGCTCCGGGCACCTATCACGAGATCGACGTGGAAGTGGCGTTCCCGGATGCCGATGTGCGGGCACGGCCAGGCTACCTCGAGACGACACCCGAAGAAGCGCGCGCCGAACGCGTTGCGGCAGCGCTTGCCCTTCCGGGTCTGCTGTTCTCACAGGGACTCGACAGCGCGGTCTACCGCCGGGTTGGCAGCGCCGATGAGGTTTCTGCCTGGTTGGCGCTGCACGTTCCCGCCTTCGTGCCGGAGCCGTTCTCGGATGGCGAGCCTGTCCCGGCACTCAGGCTTCACCTCTTGGCGCTCGACGAGAACGCCGTTGTTCAACACGAAGAGCGACTCGAGATCCGCTCGCGTGGCGGCAGCGCCACAGATTCGATCGACGGTGGCATCGACTACGTGCACGAGCTCAAGCTCGAGCGCGGCGACTACGAGCTACGGGTGGCCGTAGAGGAGATCGTCAGCGGACGTCTGCTCGGCGCGCGCCTGCAGCTCCACGCCAGCGCTCCTGACGAGGGTGGCTGGGAAGCGAGTGATCTCGTGCCCATAGCCATGGCGCCGCCCTCGGCGGCCGGCGGGAGCTCTCGTCGCGGGCCGCTTGCGGTCGCTACCGTCCCCTCCGGCGCGGCGTTGGCAGCCTACGTGGAGGTTGGTGGTGGCAGCGCGCCGGTGCTGTTGGGGCAGGTGCATCGGCTCGGCGAGCCTGCTCCGATGGCGCAGCTTGCGCCGCAGCAGCTGCAAAGGGTCGAAGGATCGGGCCACCACTTCGGCGCCCTGAGTGTTCCGCAGCTGCCGGCCGGCGAGTACATCCTTCGGGCGACTCTCACCGACCCCCCCGCCAACCAGTACCGACGATTCGAGCTTCCGCTCACCGTGGCACCGCGATCGGGTGGAGAGCTCGGCATTGCGGCGGCCGAAGCGCCCGGCGGCGCTGCAAAGTCGGGAGGTGATGTTGACGACCCGGCGGAGCTCGACGCGTTACTCCCAGGCCTGCTCGAGCGCCTGGGGCGCCTCGCCGAGCTCTACCGCGACGAGGCGCTGAGCTTCGTGGCCGACGAGACCATCGTGCAGCACAAGCTCAATAGGCGTCCGGAGACGGGCACCGACCTGTCGCCCGCCTGGCGACACCGTTTCCTGGCATCCGCCGGACTGGCCACCTACGAGCACCGGTTCGAGTACATCTACGGCTTCGACGCTAGCCGTGACGCGGCGACCTCTGAGGCGCAAGCGGCGTTCGAAGGCCTCGAGGAGCTGCCGGAAACTCTCGCCGATGCCAGGTTTGTCGACTTCCGCCGCAAGCGCGGAAGCGACGAAGACGATCGCCCACCGGAGCAGATCCTCGCCGACTTCAACCTCGATGGCTTTCTCAGCCGCGCCTATTCCTGGGCATTCATCTTTTCGCCCGAGTCGCACGAGAGCTATCGATATCAGGTGTTGCGGCGTGACGAGATTGCCGGGCGCCGCGCTCTGGCCGTTGGGTTCGCTCCGCGGACCAGCGACGAGTTGGGGTGGATCGGAACCGCCTGGGTCGACGCCGAGAGCAGCGCCATCCTCCAGGTGGAGGCATACCTGTTGCCCGAGTTCCGCGAGCTCCAGCGTCTTTCGGCGGCGCGAGCCGGCGACGGCGGCCGCGAGTACTTCGAGTTCACCACCACGTTCACCGAGCTCGGAGTCGAGCGCAACGGGTTGCGTTTTCCGAGTCGCGTAGAGACCGAACGGACGTTCTACTCGGTGCGCGGCGACGGCGACGAACGAGAGACTCGCGAGTACACCGTTTTCCGCACCGAGCAGATCTACGACAACTACCGCTTCTTCAGCGTGCGCACAGAAGCCGAAGTCCGCGATCGCGTTCGAGGCACAAGCGCAGAACGCTAGAGCCCCGGGCTCCCGGTTCGGCGTTGGGGGGCGTTTCAGACGCGCGCAGGCGAGCCGGGGGGGCATCTAGGCCGACTGAAGCTTGTAGCTTGGTCGCGGTTTCCAGGAACTAGCGTGGGCGATCGCTAAAGAGCTGGCGACGACCGATCCGCCGATCCGCGAGAGCCGCTACGATGCCCCTCGCCCCGCTCCCCCGCGCCATCAACCAGTGCCCGTCAGTTCGCGCGGCGCTCGCCGATTGCGTACAGGCCACTGGCAGTGCGGATGAAGATCTGCCCCTGTGAGATCGCCGGCGAGCTCAGTGTGTAGTCGCCCAGGTCGTTCCGCGCCAGGATTTCGAACTCCGGCCCGGCCTTGACGACCGACGTGAGCCCTTCCTCGTTGGTGATGTAAATCTTGCCGTCCGCGAGCACAGGGGAGCTGCTGTACGTGGCCGAGGGTAGACGCTGGGGTCCATAGATGGTCTCGCCCGTCTTGGCGTCGAGGCAGAACATGATCCCGCTGTCTCCGACGCTGTAGAAGTACTTGCCGTCGGTTACGGGCGTGGGCACGTCGGGGCCGTAGTTGAACGACCACAGCTTGTGCGACTCGGTGATGTCGCCGCGGCCCCCGGCGCTGAGCGCCAGCAGCGGCCGCACTCGCGTGGGCGCGTAGATGATGCCGTCGAACACGGTGGGCGAGGCGACGATCCGGTATGAGGCGCTGTTCTGCGGGTTGAGCCCGTCGGCGCGCCAGAGCTCCACGCCGGTGGTCGAGTCGTGACCGGTGACCACATCTCCGCCGGTGAGCACGATTTCGGTTTCGCCGTTGTGCTGCAGCAGCGCCGGCGTGATGTAGGCGTCGGGTGATTCGCGGATCGCGTTGGTGGGGCGCTCGACGCGCCACATCGTCTCGCCCGTAGCCTTGTTGATGCGCAGTAGATACGAAGGATCGTCGGTCTTCATGCCGTGCAGCACCGGCACGTAGAGAGAGTCTTCGTGCAGGAGTGGCGAGGAGGCGTAGCCCCAATTGAGTCCGAACGAGCCGTAGTCGGTCTGGATGTTGCGGGCCCACACCTCGTTGCCCTCGAAGTCGAACGCTCGCAGGTGGCCGGTACCGGTCATCACCCAGACGTGCTCACCATCGGTGACCGGCGACGGCGACGACATGTTCTGCTTGCGCATCTTCTGGTCGCCATCCGACAGCTGCCGCTTCCACAGAACCGAGCCGCCGTTGCGATCGAGGGCCCACAGATGGATCTTGTCGCTGCCCGCTTCGTCGGAGCCGTTCAGAAAGATCGTCTCGCCCCAGATGATGGGCGTGGAGCCGCTCCAAGCCGGGAGTGGGATCGTCCAGCTGATGTTCGTTGCTGTGTCCCATTCGACGGGGAGGCCCGTTTCCCCACTGGTGCCATTGAGGTGGGGCCCACGCCACTGCGGCCAGTTGCCGTCATCGGCCGCCGTCGGAGGCGGCGCCGCTGCTGCTGCGGTGGGCATCGGCGCTGCCGGAAGTGCGGTGAGAAGAAGAGCGGCGATGGCCAACGAAGGAATCTTGCGCACGGGCGGGTCCTCAGGGCTTTCAGGGTGCTGTCGAGGCTGGCGGCGAAGGGCGCATAGGGTACATGCGGCTGAGGTCGTGGTGACGGCGTCAGCCAACGACACACTTGGACGATACTCTGGGGGCGCTCGCTTCGCCACGTTTCGAGACGATCCGGAGAGGTCCAGCTGACCGCCATCGCGCTGATCCAAGTCGGGGTGACGTTCCTGGCCGCCGCAGCGATCGGCGGCCGCGTGCGCCGTCGCTGGTGGCAGTTCGACCATCCGGCGCTGGCGGTCGCGGTTGATGCGTCGCTCGGCCTCCTGGTGATCTCCTACGCCCTCTTCGTGATGGCGATGTGCGGTTTGGCCACCCGCGCGGGTACCGTTGTGCTCCTGTTGTTCTTGATCGCCGTGGTAGCCGTCAGCGCCTTGCGGGGCGATCGATTTTCGGCGGATCTCACGCAGCTGGTCCAACGAGCGCGGCGGGCCTTGTTGGACGGATCGGCAGCGAAGTTCGCCCTGGTGGGGGCCGCGCTGCAATCCGTGCTGGTTGTGCTCGTGGCCACGCTTCCACCGACGGCAATCGACGAGCTGATCTACCACTTGGAGATCCCGCGACAGATTCTCGCCGCCGGCCACCTGCCGTTCATGCCCGACAACATCTTCGTTCACTTTCCACTTGGAACGGACATGCTCTTCGCCTTCGGCCTCGGGGTTGGCGGCGAAGTTGCGGCGCGTCTTTTTCACGCGCTGTTCGGAGTGTTGACGGGTCTGGCGATCTTCGGGTTTGTCCGTGAATGGGTACCCAGGCGGCTGGCGCTGTTAGCGGCGGGGCTCTTCCTGACGATCCCGAGTGTCGTCGTCCTATCGTCGTGGGCATACGTTGATCTGGCGTTCACCTGCTACGCCACTGTTGCGCTCATGGTGACCTGGACCAGTGTGCATGCGGCTCGGGCCGGAGACGAATCCGGAGCGCTTCGCTGGACGGCGCTGGCGGGGTTGCTCGCGGGGGCCGCGTGGACGACCAAGTACACCGGGCTGCAGCTCGTACTGTTGCTCGCTCTGGTGTCGCTCATTGAGCGGCTGCGGGCTGGGCGCGCCTCGAGCGGCACGCACGATCCGGCTGGCTCGCCCCGATCGGAAAAGTCGGGCAAATCAGATACATCGGCCGGAGACTCGCAACCGATCCCTTGGGGGGCGTTCGTCGTCCCGGTGCTCGGGGCACTCGTCGTGGCACCCTACCTGGTGCGCAACTGGTGGATCACCGGCTGGCCGCTCTATCCGTTCGCCGCCGGCCCCTTCGGGTCGGAGCTCGCCGCCGGCCTCAACTGGGACGCCGACCGCGCCTCGTTGCTGATGGTTTGGCTGCAGCAGTATGGAGCCCTCGCCGACCGCACCTTCCTCGATCGCGCGCTAGCGGCGCTGCAGGTCTTCGTGACCGCCCGATTCGATGACCTGACAGCGTTCGATGGCGTCATCGGGCCGGTCTTCCTGCTCAGTCCTCTGGCTCTGATACGGCGCGATCGCCCCGCGGTTGTGGGCTGGCTCAGCGGCTTCGCGATTACCTTCCTCTTCTACTGGGCGATCACGACGACACAGGTTCGATTTCTTCTTCCGGCCCTGCCGGCCGCGGCCGTGCTGCTGGCCATCGCTGCCGCGGTGCCGAAGACCGGCCGCTGGCTCGTGCCGCTCCTCCTCTTGGCAGTCGTCGTCAACGTCGGCGTTGCCGCGCGTCACGTGCTGAGTGCCGATCCGGTGGCCTATTGGGCGGGTGAGGAGTCCCGTGAGCAGTACCTCACCCGCCGCGTGGCCGGTTACCCGCTCTACGCAGAGGCGAACCGCGTGCTGCGCGTGGGTGAGCGTGTCTACCTGGTCAACATGCGCAACTTCGGCTACTTGTTCGAGGCCCCTTCTCTCGCGGACAACAGCGCGCTGGAGGACGACGAGCGTGCCGGCGTTCCGCGCAACTGGAGCGCCGACTACGTTTTCCAGCAGTACAGCCTGGGAAACGCGCTCGAGCGTGCCAGCACCCCGCTCGACGTCGAGAGATTCTTCCGCGAGCGCGGCGCGACGCATTTGATGATCGACGAGGCGCTGACGTTCGGCGTTGGCGGCGGCGGCTTGCCGCCGCGCGAGCGCGGACTGGTGGTCGGCTACTTGCAGACGCGGGGGACGCTTCTGCTGCGCAACCCGCAGATGCCGAGCCAAAGCCTCTGGCGATTGAACTAGCCGGCTGTTGTGGCCGGTGCGGCGCGCCGTAGCTTGGGCGTTGTCGTCGGAGGACCAGCCTCATCGACCGTCGGCCGGCGATCTTTTCAGTTTGTCTCATCCTGTCGCCAGCCAGGTCATCGGCTAGGATCGCCGCACCGATTCCTGTCGCTCGATCCCCGGAGGTGCACGTGGGTAAGGTCAGAACCCTTCTGTCGGTCGTCCTGTCGACAACGATCCTCTCGGTCGCGGGTGTAGCCACCCCGCTGGCGCAGTCAGACTTGCCGATGGGTGAGATGGCACCCGCCCACGTCGCCGGCGGCGAGGCCGCGACGTTTCGTTTTGTAGCGCCTTCTGGCGGACACCTCGCGTTGATGGCGCTCGCCGAGTCGATCGACATCTCGATTACCGTGAACGACGAGTTCGGTCAGGCGGTCGAGGAGGGGCACGCAGACCGCGATCTGTTCGGCAATCCTGGTACGGAGAGGCTTTCCGTCCTCATTCGGCGCGCTGGCGAGTACACGGTGGAGGTCGCGTCGTTCGGTGGCGACGGCGGCGACTTCGAGATTGGCGCGGCGTGGCTCCCCGTTCCTGGCATCGAGCTCCCTCCCGACCCGGACGGCTCGCCGAACGACGCGATGACACTGACGCCGGGCACACCCCACGAGGACAGCCTCGACACCGCCACAGGTGACACCGCCGACTGGTACGTCCTCGAAGCGACCGCCGACATCGTCGTGACCGTCATCACCGAGGGCGAGGACGATGTTTACCTCGAGGCCTACGCCGACGGCGATTTCGGCGACTACGTCCACCGCTCCGATCAGGACCTGCAAGGCAATTCCGGAAGCGAATCGGTGACCATGCACCTGAAGGCCGGGGAGAAGGCGTTCTTCAAGGTCGGACACTGGTCCGGGTCCGCCAGCTATCGTCTCCGCGCCGGTGTGATGTAGGTGGCGGGCGCGAACATGGGTAGTCGCTTCCAGCGTTATGTCCTGCCCGGCATCGTCTTCCAATCGGTTCTGATTGGAGGTGCGTACGCCACCGGTCGCGAGATCGTCGAGTACGGCGCCAAATTCGGCGCCGCCGGAATTTGGAGCATCCTCGCGCTCGGAGCCGGGTTCACGCTCATCACTGCGCTCGCCTACGAGTTTGCCCGCGTGACCAAGCGCTACGATTACCGGACCTTCGTGCGCGAGCTCGTGGGGCCGCTGTGGCCGCTGTTCGACGTGCTGTACGTCGTCATGGTGGTGGTGGTCATCGCCGTTGTGAGTGCCGCCTCGGGCAACGTCTTCGTTGAGGTTCTTGGACTGCCCTACTGGGTGGGAATCGCGGCAGTGATCGCCATGGTGGGCGCCATCAACGCCGCCGGCCGCCAGGTCATCGAGCGCTTCAAGACGATCGGTTCCGTCCTGCTCTACCTCGGCTACGTGCTCTTTGCCGGCCTGGTGCTTTCACAAACCTGGGGCAACGTCGAGCGCACGTTCGCCACCAGCGACACCTCGTACTTCGCCGAGACCATCCCGCTGAGCACGCTGATATTCACCGGCATTCTTTATGCCGGCTACAACCTCGCCGGGATACCGAGCGTGCTCTTCGTGCTCGATCGCCAAACCGAGCGGCGCGAGGCGTTGTGGGCCGGTGTGATCACTGGACTTCTGTCGACCATCCCGTTCACGCTCACCTATCTCGCGGTTCTCGGCTTCTATCCCGACCCCGACGTGCTTGGCGCCAACGTTCCCTGGCTGGTGATGCTGCGGCGCGCTGGCGGCAGCGGGCTGGTTGCGTTCTACGCCGTGGTCGTCCTCTGGACTCTGGTCGAAACCAGCGTCGGCATGATCCACGCGATCATCGATCGGATCTCGGTCAACCGCGTGGAAGCCGGCGGCGCTGAGCTCAGCCCCAGCCAGAGCGCGGCGATCACCGTAGGTTTTCTCGTTGCCGCGGCGATCCTGTCGCAGCTGGGGCTCATCGCTCTGGTGGCGCAGGGTTACACGGCGATGGCCTACGGGTTCTTGGCGCTGTTCGCACTGCCGCTGCTGACGATTGGGGTGCGGCGGATGTTCTTCTCGACTGGCTAGAGGGGCCGGCTGAGTCTCTTCTTGGTATTGCCGGCGCGCCTCCGCCACACCCAGGGTCAACCCGCCGCTCCACCGCGCATTCGACTACCATCGCGGAGCCTCACTAGCGGAGCTTCCCCTCGCATCCCATGACCTCCGCGAGATCCTGGAGACACACGCATGTGCGGAATCGTGGGTGCTGTGAGACGACGCGGCCCGGTCGGGCTCGAGCTTGTGAACAAAGTCTTCAAGGCCCTCTCCGATCCAACCCGCCGCCGGGTCCTCCAGTTGTTGCGGCAAAGGCCGATGACGGCAGGGGAGCTGGCCGATCACTTCACGGTTTCCAAGCCAACGATGTCGGCGCATTTCGCGGTGCTGCGGGAAGCCGAGCTGGTCGATGCCGACAAGCAGGGCACAACCATTACGTATCGACTGAAAATGTCGGTGCTCGAGGAGGCCCTCATGGGCTTCGCGCAAGTCTTTGGATTGGCGATCAAGCCGGACGGGACCCTCGTCCCGGCCGATGGAAGCGGAAACGAGGAGGCAACAGGATGACGATCAAGCGTGCATTGCTCATGGCTGGCTGCATTTTGGGCCTGGCGTGGAGTCTCGCCGCTGCGGCTAATGGGCGCCGCGAACGGAATCGTTCTGGCGATTTTCGGCAACGTGATTCCTAAAACGCTCAGGCCACTCGCGTGCGAGAAGTTCGACCCGGCGCGGGCGCAGGCCTACCGGCGGTTCGGCGGCTGGACGTTCACGCTCGCCGGGCTCGGTTCCTCGGTGGCTTGGCTGACTCTCCCCATGGAGTTCGCCCGCCCCGTTGCGATGGGGATCGTCGCTTCGAGCGTTGTGGTGGTCTTGGTGGTGACATGTTTGATCGCGCGGCTAGGCCCTGGATCGCCCGCGGAATCGTGATCGCGCGATGAATCCGTTCGGCGGTCGGAGCTCAGCGGCCGCCGACACTCGCTAGAGATCGCGGTGGGGCATGGCGATTCTTCCGCGGTCAACTTGAGCGAACCACCGATCAAGCGTTTCGAACGCTGGGACTGCGCGGTCGGTTAGTCGCGTTGGGTCCGAGCCCGGTGCTTCGGCTTCGAAGTCGAAGGTCTCCTGCTCCTTTCGATTGGCGTCGAGAATTACGAGGCGCCCCGTGTAGTACAGCCTGGTGTCGGTGACCGCCGGCCCAGTGGCACGGGCAGGGTGATCGGTAGCGGTCGCCTGTTCACGCGCTTCTTCAGCCACCGCGAAGACGATGGTATGCGTGGCAACGGTGGCGTCTTCGACGAGGATCAAGTTCGGTGACACGGCGAGCCTGCGCAGCATTTCGCTGAATGCGCGCGAGACGGTTTCGGCGACGAAAGCGCGTGGGTCCCCGCTTCGCGTGACGAACACCCGCGGCGCACGGAGGCGCCAATCGAGGCGTTCCGGCGGCGTGGTCTCCTGCATCAGACTCCGATAAAGGTCGCCGACATCGGAGCCACGCGCTAGCGCGCGAATGATGGCGTTCCACACCTGGCCCGAGTTGCCCAGCTCGTAGTGTACCCGTGCAAGCTGCTGGTCGATGGCGCCTACCCATGGACGCAGTTGTTGCGCTCGTTCGAGTGGTGGCAAGGACTGCGCGGCCTCGCCTCTTTCGAAGAGCAGGCGCGCGCTGAGCCACTGCATCTCCCAGTCGTCGGGAGCGGAGGACGCGGCGGCAGCGATTGTCGCGGTATCGACCTCTGTCGAAAACCCGGTGACGCCGTCCGTGGTGGCTCCCCGATTCCATGCGACATTGTCGCCCTGGCCGCTCAGGTAACCAGGTGGGTGAACCACCCGAACACCTTCGCGCTTCGAGGTGATGCGCACGGCCCGCCACCTCGATGATCGACCTTGGTCATCTCGAAAACCATGATCGACGTTCTCGCTGAACCCGAGCAGATAGGACCCTCGGACGGAAGCGACCATCTGTTGGTACGCGTCGGCGAGCCGGCTCCACTCGGCGCGTGCCACCAGCGTTCCGCCGGTGAGCTCGGCCAGGATGTTGAGGCGCTGCTCGAGCCGATGGCTCAGGGGCACCAACGAGCGCGCCCTGCCGGGGAACATGCTGGCCCGCGCCATCACGGCCGACGGATTGGCGGCGCCCACGGCAACAGGGAATACAGGAATTCGGCTGTCCCAGGCGGCGAGCACAGTGTCGGCAAGCGAGATGCCACTTGTTTCGTCGTTGCCGTCGGTTACCACAACCGTTACGGCGAGTCGCGGCTCGGCGGCTTCGGATACTTCTGTCAGTAGGGGAGTAGACGCGGTGGCATCTGGCGCGACCGGGTCGGCGCAGTTGGCGGAAACCAGGCCGGCTCGAGCCTTGGCGCTTCGTGCGCTGAGGACGGCGAACGACCGAGTGAGTGCGTCGTAGAGCGATGTTCTTCCCTCAGCTTTGAGGCCAGAAAGCATGTGGTCGAGCCCGTCGTCGCTGGGCCTTCCCCACATGCCGTCTCCCACCTGGTCGGCGAATGGCAGAAGAAAGACGCAGTCTGCCGGGCGCAACGTTCGAAGAAACTCGCGGGTGGCGCTCTTGGCCTGGCTGAGGGCGCTGCGCACCGACTCGCTGGTGTCGAATAGCAGCGCGATATCGAGGGCGCTGTCGGAGCCGCGCTGGAAGACGCTGATGAACTGCTCGCGCCCGTCGACGGTCAGTACGAAATCGTCGGCCGACAGCGCTTCGAGATCCGCACCCTGCTCGGCGACCACGGCTGCGTTGATCCGAACGAGCGCCACTTCCGAAGAAAAACGGGCGCGCTGGCCCTCGTCTGGGGGACGCTCACTTTGCTGAGCCCAGGCACGGGTGCCGTCGATGCCTGTACCGGTTACGAGCAGCAGGGTGACGAGAGCTGCTCGGGAGGCGCGGCTCCGGGTCACTCGTCTCCCCGCCGGATCGAGCACAGGTTACCGTCGTCGGTACAGCCGGGCTCGCGAAGGGTCCGCTCGAAGAGCTCGAAGATGCGGCGGTACTCGTCGGTCCACGACGACGGCTCCACAAAGCCGTGGCTCTCCACCGGGTAGACGGCCATCTCCCAGTTGTCCTTGCCGAGCTCGATGAGGCGCTGCGCCAGCCGGACGACATCGGAGAAGTGCACGTTGGTGTCGACCATGCCGTGCAGCATCACCAGGTGCTGATCGGGGCGGAAGTTCTCGGCGAAGTAAATGGGGGAGGACCGTTCGTAAGACTCTTCGTCGTCCTGCGGCTGGTTGAGGATGCGGCTGGTGTAGCCGTGGTTGTAGTGGGCCCAGTCGGTAACCGAGCGCAGCGCGGCGCCCGACTTGAAGGTGTCGGGGGCGGTGAACAGCCCCATGAGCGTGATGAACCCACCATACGACCCGCCGTAGAGGCCGATGCGCTTGGCGTCGATTCCTTCGTTGGCCACCAGATAGCGGGCGCCGTCGACCTGGTCGGAGAGGTCCTTACCGCCCATCCAGTGATAGATCGCCGTTCGCCACTTCGCGCCGTACCCGGCCGAGCCGCGGTAGTCCACGTCGAGCACCGTGTAGCCCGCGGCGGCGAGGAACTGGTTGAACTGGTACTCGCGGTAGTAGGAGGACCAGTAGTTGTGCACGTTGTGCAGGTAGCCAGCGCCGTGCACGAAGATGACGGCCGCGCCATTGGCGCGCGCGCCCATGTCGGCGGGGCGGTAGATGCGTGCCGGGACCATCGTGGTGTCCTCGGCCTCGAAGTGCACGATCGACGGCTTGATCCACGGGAACGACTTCCACTCGGACGTGGGGGAGTCGGTAACTCGTGTCATGCCCGACAGGTCGGCGTCAGCCAGGTACAGTTCCGGCGGCCGGTTTGCGACGTCGTGGATCAGGGCGAGGCGCTCGCCGTCGGGCGACGGAGTGGCAACGTGGCGGCCGTCTCCACTCGTGACGGCCGTGAGCTCGCCGCCGTCGAAGTTCATGACGTACTCGTGCTGGTTGAACGGCGAGCCCTCGTTGGTGCTGAGGCGGAAGTGGGTGCGCGACTCGGGAATCGAGACGCGGAGAACCTCCCAGTCGCCGGCCGTCAGCGCCTGTCGATCGGACCCGTCGGCGTTGACGGTGTAGAGGTGTGCATAGCCTGACTCCTCACTCACGTAGTAGAGGCGGTCGCTATCCGGCAGGAATCCGGCGCAGAAGGCGAAGCAGGGGCCCGCTACCCAGGAGTCGTCGTGCAGGTGATCGAGCAGCGTGCGCTCACCGGTGGCGGCGTCGACGCTCCAAAGCCAGCGGTCCTTGTCGTCGAACGAGACGGCAAAGACGAACGCTTTGGTGCCGGCGTCGTTCCAGCCGGTGCTGAAAGCGCGCGGTGCCGGCGGGGGCTTCTCGGTCCTGCCGTTACCCTCGTTCCTTTCGGTTTCCGGGCTCTCTTCGCCTGCGTCGTTCTCCTTGTCCTCATCGTCCTCATCGTCCTCATCGTCCTCGGCGGACTCCTCGGGCTCTTCCGTGTCGGGCGCCAGATCGATCCACGTGGTCTCGCCCGTGGCGGTTGTCAGCACGCCCACGCGAGACGACCCTGGTTGATCGCCGACCTTGGTGCGAACCGTCAGATCGCGCGTGTAGCCGTCTTCCGTCACCCAATCCGGGACGATCGTCTGCGTCGCGCCGGTTGCACGTTTGGCCAAGCGCAGCAGCACGTACTCGCCGTCGCGCGTGCTCTGCAGCCCCTGCACGCGCTCGCCGCTCTCCAGGTACACGGTTTCGGGCTCGTCGGCCTCGCGGGCCTCGCGTTCCTTCTCCCGTCGTTCCTCGCGCGCCTCGTCCCGGCGAATGTGCTCGAACAGCTCGCGTTGCTGGGTCTCGAGAAAGAGCCTCTGCCCTTCGGCGTCTTTGTCGTCTTCTGGCGCGGGACCGCTGGTGATCCGGGTGATCTGCGCCAGGTTGCCGCTCTCCAAGTCGAGTCGATAGATGTTGTTGGCTCTCCGGAAGAGAACGGATTCGCCGTTGTCCGAAAACAGCGGTTGTCCTTCGCTGTCTTCGGTGTGGGTGAGCTGTCGCACCTGCATCGACTGCCGGTCCACCAGGTACAGATCTCCCGACACCGACGAGATGCGCCAGCGCCGGTCGGTCGAAAGGTCGCCTGCTGCGACGAGCGGTGCGATGTCGTCGGCCTCCTCGGTGCTGAGCTTCTCCAGACCGCTGCCGTCGGCTCGGACGCGGTACTGCGATCGCTCTTCGTCCCAGGCCATGCCGCCTGGGCGCCAGGAGAAGTACAACCACTCCGAGTCGTCGGTCCAGCGAATCTGCCTCGGCGCAACTCCGACGTTCTCCTCGGCGCGCATGATGCTGCCGATCGACAGCTCGAATGCCTGGTCGCGCGCCGCCTCGGGAACGAACGCCGTGCTGCTCTGGGCCACAACAGAGCTGGTGGAGACGACCGCTACCAGGGCAACGGTCCCTAGGGTGTTTCGGAGCTTGTGCATACGATCCTCACGAGACACCGCCGCGCGTGCGGCGGTGTACGGGGGCTTGGGGTCGGTAACGTCTCGGTGCGAGAAGTGGGACGGCCAAGATCCTACTGCTTGCCCGACGTTTCTTGTCGGCCGAGGTCGCTCACGGTCGCGCCAGCCGCCGCCAGGGCTCCGGAGCTTCCACGTACCCGCCCCGCGCGCCTCGCAGGAGCTTCGTAGCAGGTCGTTCGTCTCGTGCAGGTCGTCGCTGATGCGAGAGACCGCATCGCTTCGCGTTTCAGTCTCCGACGAGCGCGTCTGCCAGGCCGCCTCTCCACGCCACACAGCGGTAGAAGGCGTAGGCCGCCAGCGCGAAGAACAGCATCAGTCCCGCGCTCGTGCTCGAGGCGTACCAGACCGAGAAGTCGAGCGTCGGCAATGCCTCGGCCAGCAGCGACGCGGTGGTCGCCATCACCAGGAATGCCAGGATGCCGAGTCGTTGCAGGATGAACAGCCACAGCGCCCAGCCGAGAGCGAAGAATATCGACGTCAACAGCGTGGCGCCGGGCCTGGTGTTGTTGATCGCGAGCCCGGGCAGGAAGCCCATGCCACCCAAGAACAGCAGGCCAGGCGGCGTAGGCGATCCAGCGCCGGCGGCCGAGCGCCACGAAGCTGAGGCCGTACAGGAACGACATGCCGAGGGCGAGGATGACGTAGGCGATGGCGTTGCTCGTGAAGGAGCTGATCAAATCTATGAGCGTGGGATGGGGCAGGCCGATGTACATACCCGCGGTGGCGATGCGCTCGTCGAGCGCCAGGGGGAGGATTCCCAGGAGGCGGGTCAACGCGCCCGCGGCGCAGCCCAGCAGCAGGTCGCGTCCGACCAGCGGGTCGCTCCAGCGCCCGTCGATGAACCGCGCCCAGCCGATCAGCGCCTCCGGTGCATCCGCTCATTCGACCGTAGCTCTGTCCGCGGTTGCTGAGGTCGGGCTCAGCGTCCTGGGCGTCGGCATTCGACAGGATGTTCATGTACGTGTTGAACCCCTCGTCCATCCAGCCGTACCAGGTCTCGTTGGTGCCCACCATCATCGGCCACCACTGGTGCGCCACCTCGTGATCGGCGGCGCCGACGTTGGAGTTGATGAACATGGGGTACTCCATGCCGGCGCTGGGGCCGTCCTGCAGAGTCAGCTGCGGGAACGGATACGGTGCCCACAGGCGGGAGTAGAACTCGAGCGCGTGGCGGCTCACCGGACCAGCGTTCTTGAACAGCTCGGCGCGCTCGGGTAAATACGCCATGTGAATCGGAACGGGCCCCTTGCCGGGGATCGTTGCGCGCGTGGCCTGCCAGACGAAGTTCTCGGCCGTCGCCCACGCAAAGTCATTGACCTTGTCGGCGACGAAGTGCCACACGAGCCGGTCGCCGGGAGCCGTGGCGTTGCCCGGACCTGCTTCGTCGGCGCCGACGATCGTGGTGATCTCGTCGCTGGCGAGCACTCGGCTCAGTCGCTCCCGTGCTGTTGCGGTGAGCACCTCCTCAGGATTTTGCAGAACACCGGTGCCGGTGACGATCCAACCGCCGGGCACGTCGATACGCACATCGAATCGCCCGAAGTTGTTGTAGAACTCGGCCGGCCCCAGGTAGACGCTGTCGTCCCAACCACGCAGGTCGTCGTACTTGGCCACGCGCGGGAACCACTGCGTGGGCTGAAACAGCCGGTCGTCCCAGCGCTGCGTCATCCGATGGCCGCGACCCTCGGGTCCACCCGGCAGCTTCGTGTTCCACTCGATCTCCAGGGTGGCGGCGGCGTGGGGCGCGATGGGACTGGGTAGGGAAACAACGGCTACCGTTTGCTCGAGCTGGCTGGCTATCAGAGCCCCCGGGACCGTCTGGCGCAGCCCTTGGCTCACCAGCCGTGCTTCCTGCCCGTCCACACGCAGGCGCGTGACCACCATCCCCTCGGTGGATTCGGCGGGCACCGAGAAGCCACGCGGCACCCGCGGCCGAAAGATGTTGTGGTCGAGCCGCAGCACGATCTGTGTGAGCTCGTCGGGACTGTTGTTGTTCAGGACAACGGTCTCGGATCCGATGAGTCGTTGGGTCCGCCGCTCCAGGCGCACGTCGATCGAGTAGTCCACCTCGAGCTGCCAGTAGTTCGGCCCCGGTTGCCCCGTGAAGTCGCGCGTTCCGGCGTCCAGGGCGCGTTGGATGGCTTTGGTGAGCGGCACGTTACGGCGCACGGCGCGACTCGATGCGGCGTGATCGCGCCCGGCCCTGGCCGGGTTCTGCCGCTGTGCGACCAACGGCCCCGGCGAGGCCCGGAGCGGGCTCGCCTCAAGGGGAATCAAGACAGCGGCAACGGCGACGGAAAGAGCGAGGCGGGCGGACACGGCATGACTCCGGTGGGTCAAGGCACTCGAATTCTCGACACTAGCAGCCTGTGGTGGAGGTGTGCCGGGCCCACCACACTTCCACCGCGGGCTGCTAAGCAGGGGGAGCGTCGGGATCAAACGACGAGACCGCCATATTGGCGCTTGGCCAGCCCCTCACGGCGGCGCGGGTCCCCACTCGTGGTCGAGCTCGAGCTGAGATAGGGTCCCTGCCTGAAGCGCCCGCTATGTGTGCAAGCCCAGGAGGTTCCATGAGGAAGCCGTCGAGGACCAAGCTCACCACAACGTGGACATTCGCCGCGTTCGTTGCCTTGCTGGCCGTGCCCGCGTGCGCCGGACGCGATGCGGGCGAGTCGGCCCCTGCGAACCAAGCCCCCGAGACCGAGGCCGAGCTCGCTGAGCGCGCGCGCGGAATTCACGAGCGGGTGATCACGCTCGATACGCACAACGACATCAGCGTGTCGAACTTCACGGCCGAGCGGAACTACACGACCGATCTCGGCAACCAGGTGAACCTGCCGAAGATGGAATCGGGCGGCCTCGATGTGTCATGGATGATCGTCTTCACAGGCCAAGGCGAGCTCAACGATGCGGGCTACGCCGCCGCGTACGAGAACGCCATCTCGAAGTTCGACGCGATTCACTGGCTGGCTGAAGAGGCGGCGCCCGATCGGATCGAGATCGCCTACACCTCTGACGACGTGCGCCGTATCGACGCCGCGGGCAAGAAGGTGGCGATGATCGGTATCGAGAACGCCTATCCGGTGGGTCTCGACCTCGACAACATCCGCGACTTCGCCGAACGCGGCGGCCGTTACATGTCGCTGTCTCACAACGGTCACTCGCAGTTCGCCGACTCGAACACTGGTGAGCGCGACAACGTGTGGCTGTACGGTGGGCTCAGCGACCTGGGACGGCAGGCGATCGTCGAGATGAACCGGTGGGGAATCATGATCGATCTGTCCCATCCGTCGAAGGCTTCGAACATGGAGACGATGTCGCTGTCGCGGGCGCCGGTGATTGCGTCGCACTCTGCGTCGCGTGCCACCAACGACGTCAGTCGCAACCTCGACGACGAAGAGCTCCGCGCCCTGGCCGAGAACGGCGGTGTGGTGCAGACGGTGGCGTTTCGTAGCTACGTGAATTCCGACAAGAACGCCGCCAACCGCGAGGCGATGAGCGCGATCGAGGCCGAGATCGCCGCCGAGATGGGTTTCGAGATCGTCGGCCGGCAGCAGATACGCACGATGAGTGACGAGGATCGCGAGGCTTATTTCGCGGGCATGGCCGAGGTGCGGTCGTCCGGAAGCGAGCGCATGGCCGAGGTGGCCACAACAGCTCCGTCCGTCGACGTGGCCGACTTCGCCGATCACATCGACTACATCGTCAACCTGATCGGCCTCGAGCACGTCGGCATCAGCTCCGACTTCGATGGCGGTGGCGGTGTGACCGGATGGAACGATGCCTCCGAGACCTTCAACGTCACCCTCGAGCTGGTGCGCCGCGGCTACACCGAGGAACAGATCGGGCAGCTGTGGAGTGGCAATCTGCTTCGGGTGCTCGACGATGTGCAGAGCATCGCGGCGGAGATCCAAGCCGAGGGCTAGTTGTGTTTTCTAAGTAGGTTGTTCACATCGGGGCTCACTTCTGAGATCAATGGGGTTGTTCAAAAGACTCCACGACCTCAGAAGGAGCGCCCGATGCAGCTGCATGGTAACGCCCGCACGACGCCGTATATACGCCGAGAGATGGTCCGCCGAGTCCGGGAGCGGGCGGAGCCCGTGACGGAAACGGCGGCGGCGCTCGGCGTGTCGGCTCGAACGGTTTACAAGTGGCTGGATAGATACGAGCGAGAAGGTGAGGCCGGGCTGCTCGATCGATCAAGCCGGCCGACGTGCTGTCCGCACGCAACAAGCGCTGGAGTTGTGAGGCAGATCGACAAGCTACGTCGGCGGCGACTGACGGCCTGGCAGATCAGCCGAAGGTTGGCTGTGCCGCGCTCGACCGTCTCGGCGTGGCTGAAGCGGCTCGGACTCGCCAAGCTTGATACGCTCGAGCCCAAGCCCGAGATCGTTCGCTACGAGTACGAGCACCCCGGTGACCTACTGCACCTGGATACGAAGAAACTGGCCCGTATCCGCCGACCTGGACACCGCATCCACGGCGACCGCTCCAAGCGGGCCTACGGCGTCGGCTGGGAGAACGCCCACGTCGCTATCGACGATCACTCTCGGGTGGCGTACGTCGAAGTGCTGCCCGCCGAAGACCAACACACCTGCACAGCGTTCCTGCAGCGAGCCGTCGAGCACTTCGCTTCGATGGGAGTAGCGGTGCGCCGAGTGATGACAGACAACGGGCCTGGCTACGTCTCGAAGCGCTTCAATCGCCTATGCCATCAACTCGAGATCCGGCACATTTACACCCGGCCCTACACCCCCAGAACCAACGGCAAAGCCGAACGCTTCATCCGCACACTCAAGGAGCAGTGGGCCTACGGCACCTGCTACCAGACCTCAGCTCGACGTACTCGAGCTCTACGGCCCTGGCTCAACCACTACAATCGTCACCGTCCCCACGCCGGCATCGGCATGACACCGCCGATCGCTCGGCTCTCAGGGGTGAGTTCGTGAACAACCTACCTAGAACTCACAGCTAGTCGGGCGAGTCGGACCTCGCGAAGCTGCGCACGGCGGCGCCGGAGTAGGAGCGGAGTCGGCGCATAGAATGGTTGGTGTTTGCTCAATCGATCGCGGCCGTGATGCACGCCGAGGTCCCCCTGGGCTCATTGGCAACAGCTGACCAGAGTCATGGATTTCGCCGACGCGCTACAGCGAGTCTCGAACTACCTCGCGTCTGTGGATGCGAAATGTGCAGTTGTGGGCGGGCTGGCACTGGCTGTTCACGGCGCGGGGCGGCTCACGGACGACGTCGACATCGCCACGGAGTCGTGGGTGCAGGTCTCGCTCGTCGAGCATCTCGAGTCCCTCGGGTACGAGACGCTTCATCGATCCGAGGGGTACTCGAATCATGCTCACGAGGATTCCGCTCGCGGGCGGATCAATGTCGTCTACCTGAACCCGCCGACGGCGCGGGATCTGTTCGGCGAGTCGATTACGTCGGAGATCTTTCCGGGAGTTGTTGTGCAGGTACCTCGGCCAGAGCATCTGGTGGCCATGAAGGTGTTGGCAGCGAAGAACGATCCGGGTCGACGACTGCGGGAGATGGCCGACATCGCCGCCTTGTTGGGTGCGACGGGTCTGGCGGCCGAGTCGGTACGCCAATACTTCGAGCGACACGATCTCATCGACGAATGGGAGCGAGTGCGTGACAGCCTCTGATCTGCCCGATCTCGAGCGGGATTTGCCGACCAATCCCGAGGACGTGGCGGCGTTGCGGCGGGCGCGACGCGACTCGGCGATGTCGCCGGTACAGATCGCGGAAGCTCAGAGGCGGATTGGTGCGCCGACAGCAACTGAGTTGCGCTCGCGACGTTGTATGCACGGCGAGCCGTTCACATTGAATGGCGACCCGATCCAGGCTTGAGCAGGCACGCCGGGCCGAGCGTATGCGCGGATTCCGCTAGCTCACGCCGATTCGCGGAACGCGCTACCGTGCGCGGGCTCCCTCCACCGAAGTCTGAGCCCCGGCCACGAGGAACCCGAGCATGAGTATGCGCAGATCAGGTGAGCACGCGGGCCACGTGTACCGCTGCTGGATTGAACCCACCGGCGGCAAGTACCGGGCGTGGTATCGCGGCAAGATGAACCTCGAGGTCGGTGACGCGAATCTGGTCGACCGCCTGCATGGCGGCACCGATTCGTACGACACCACGGACGAGGCGCTCGACGCCGCGGAATCTCGCGTTAAGGCGGTGCTCGACGAGGTTACCGCCCGGTAGCAGGTGTTGGGCTTGATCTTGACGCCGTTATTGATCAATATATCCGGATGCACGGATTAATCGCAGCCGAGCCGCGCGTCTTCGGGCTCATGTCGCACCTGGCGGATGCCACACGCTCCCGCGTTCTGCTGCTTCTGGAGCAGCACGAGCTCAACGTCTCGGAGCTCTGCACGGTGCTGCAGATGCCTCAGTCGACGGTGAGCCGGCACCTCAGGGTCTTGCTCGACGACGGCTGGCTCGCCGCACACGCCGAGGGCACGAGTCGGCGCTACCGGATGCTGGCCGATCGCCTGGAGGCCCCGGCACAGGGACTTTGGCTGCTCGTGCGGTCGCACGTGGGCGAGCTGCCCGCGGCCGCCCAGGATGCGGCTCGCGTCGGCAGTGTTCTGGCGAGTCGACGGTCGCGCTCGGAGGAGTTCTTCGCTTCGACCGCTGGGGAGTGGGACCGGATCCGCACCGATATGTTCGGTGCACGCATCGATCTTCTGGCCGTGCTCGGCTTGCTCGACTCGAGCTGGACGGTTGGCGACCTGGGCTGCGGCACCGGCGGCATTGCCGAGGCCGTGGCGCCGTGGGTGGAGCGAGTGATCGCGGTTGATGGCTCTCCCGAGATGCTGCATGCCGCAGAGGAACGGCTCCGCCGGCTGGATCACCGCAACCGAGTCGACCTTCGGCGAGGCGCGCTCGAGGAGCTGCCGATCGACGGCGACACCCTCGATGCCGCGATCCTCTTTCTGGTGCTGCACTACGTATCCGACCCGCAAGCCGTGATCGCGGAGGCGGCGCGCGCTCTGAAACCAGGCGGACGGCTACTGATCGCCGACATGACGCCCCACGATCGCCTGTCGTACCGCAACGAGATGGGTCACGCGTGGCTCGGATTTTCGAGCGAGCAGATCGGTGAATGGCTGGTCGGCGCTGGATTTGTCGGCACGAGATACCACGCCCTTGCGCCGGACCCGGATGCTTCGGGGCCGGCTGTGTTCACGGTTGCCGCGCGTCTCGCGGAGCCAGTTCTTTGAGCAAAGAGCCCGCTCGTTCGGGCAATCCAACGGAGCAAATGAGATGACCACCGTCCTCGAGAAAGTCCATCCCTTCGACGCCGCCCGTGAGGCCGGTCGCGAGCCGTTCAAAGTAGCCGACCTGAGCCTGGCCGAGCACGGCCGCAAAGAGATCACTCTGGCCGAGCACGAGATGCCCGGCCTGATGGAGGTTCGCCGCCGCCATTCCGCGGATCGGCCTCTCGACGGCGTGCGCGTCATGGGCAGCCTGCACATGACGGTGCAGACGGCGGTGCTCATGGAGACGCTCGATGCGCTCGGCGCCGACGTGCGCTGGGTCTCGTGCAACATCTTCTCCACGCAGGACCACGCCGCCGCGGCGATCGCGGTGGGCCGCCCGGAAAACGGTGGCACTCCCGAGAACCCGCTCGGCATTCCGGTGTACGCCTGGAAGGGCGAGACGCTGCCGGAGTACTGGTGGTGCACGTCGGAGGCGCTGATGTGGCCCAACGGCTCGGGCCCGGAGCTCATCGTCGACGACGGTGGTGATGCCACGCTGCTGATCCACAAGGGCCACGAGTTCGAGGCTGCCGGTACCGTCCCCGAATTCGACGCCGACAACGATCCCGAAGAGTGGGGCGTTATCCTCGACCTGATTCGCGCCGAGATGGGCCGCGATCCTCAGCGCTGGACGAACGTTGCTGCCGAGCTTCGCGGTGTCTCCGAAGAGACCACCACCGGTGTACATCGCCTGATGCAGATGGAGAAGGACGGCACGCTCCTGATCCCGGCGATGAATGTCAATGACTCGGTGACCAAGTCGAAGTTCGACAACATCTACGGCTGTCGCCACTCCGTTGTTGACGGCCTCAACCGCGCCACCGACGTCATGATTGGCGGCAAGGTGGCTGTGGTCTGTGGCTTTGGCGAAGTCGGAAAAGGCTGCGCCAATGCCCTCAAAGGCCAGGGCGCCCGTGTCATCGTCACCGAGATCGACCCGATCTGCGCATTGCAGGCGGCGATGGAGGGCTACGAGGTCCGCAAGCTCGACAGCGTTGTCGACAGCGCCGACATCTTCGTAACGTCGACTGGCAACTACGACATCATCACGGCCGCGCACATGGGCCGTATGAAGGACAAGGCCATCGTCGCCAACATCGGCCACTTCGACAACGAGATCGACATGGCCGGGCTCGCCAAGACACCGGGCATCCAGAAGGTCAACGTCAAGCCGCAGTACGACGAGTGGGTCTTCGCCGACGGCCACAGCGTGCTGGTGCTGGCCGAAGGACGCCTGATGAACCTCGGTTGTGCCACCGGTCACCCGAGCTTCGTCATGTCGGCGTCGTTCACCAACCAGGTTCTGGCGCAGATCGCGCTGAACAACAACCAGGGCGAGTACGGCAACAAGGTCTATGTGCTGCCGAAGGCGCTCGACGAAGAAGTCGCCCGGCTGCACCTCGACCACCTCGGCGTTGAGCTCACCGAGCTGACGCCGAAGCAGGCCGAGTACATCGGCGTGCCGATCGAGGGTCCGTACAAGGCGGATCACTACCGCTACTAGGGAGGGCCTGGCCTCGGGTTCGAAACGCACTTCGGTGACGCAGCCTTCTAGCTGTCGCCGGCTGACTGAGCGCCTTAGCCGATGTCCACGATCGAGCGCAGCTCTTCCAGGTCGTCGATCTCGAAAGTGCATGCCAGTGCATCGGGATTCGCGAGCCGCGCCGGGTTGAACCAGCAGGCGTCGATGCCGTAGCCGAGTCCCCCGGCGATATCGGCCGACAGACTGTCGCCGACGATCATCACCCGATCCTTGGGCGGGTTACCCATCAGGTCGAATGCCGCATCGAAGATCTTGGCGTCCGGCTTCGCCGCGCCGACCTCTTCCGAGATGATCAGCTCATCGGCGATCTCTTCCAGGCCCGAAGCCCGTAGGCGCGGGCGCTGCACCATCGAGAAGCCGTTGGTCATCACGGCGATGCGGGCGTGTTGGGCCAGCGCGCGGGTCACGCGCTCCGCTCCCGGCAGCCAGTCCGCTCCTCCCGAGAGGTGCTCCAGGTAACGGTGGCTGGTCGCCTCGTGATCGGCTTCCACGCTCAGATACTCGAAGAACTCGGCAAACCGGGTTCTACCGAGCGCCAATCGATCGAGCTCGCCGCGCTCGAGTCGCGCCCAGGCGCGCGCGTTGATCCGGTTGTACTCGCTGCGCGCGGCAACATCGAGCGTCGCGCCGAGCTCGTGAACCGTCAGCTCGAGCGCACGGTCCATGGCCCGATCGAAGTCGAGCAGGGTGCCGTCGGCGTCGAGCAGCAGCCAGGAATAGCGAGCCATCGGAGGCGATCCAGAGAAGCGAAAACCGCGGAGACGCCAGGATCGCCCAGCGGCAGCCGCGCCGCTAGCCAAAACGCGCTAGCGGCGCGATCGGACTGCCACCCGCTAGTTGGTGAACAGGTCGAAGATGTTTCCCAGCGTGCTCGAGTCGGCGTGGTAGAGCTCGGCATAGCGGCAACGCTTGCAGATGACGGTGCTGAAGCGCTGGCCCTGCACGTCGAAGATCTTGCTCCAAAAGCCACCGGATCCTCGCAGCTCGCGAGTCTCGTACTGGGTGTGGTCACACTTTGCGCAGGTGTAGTTGATTCCGCTCACGGTCTTCTCCGTTGGATGAGCCGAGGTGATACGCGATCCACGATCTATATGTGCCGCCGCCGGCCCCATTCTTCGTTCGCGAACTCTCCGACATTGACATGTGTCGGCCGATTTCAGCCGCTGGCCGGGCGGATTTGCTCCCACTCTTCGATCGTCCGTGGCCAGTCTTTCTTGAGGAGCTGCGACAGCACACGGTCGGCGTAGACCTGTCCACCGGTTTGGCACGGAGCGCAGTAGTTCGCCTCGTTGCTCGCGTAGATGAGTCGTTGGACGGGGGCGTCGCAATCGGGGCAGGGCTTCAGATAGCGGCCGTGGACCACCATATCGGGGCGGAAGGCGGTGACCTTGTCGGGAAAACCGTCGCCGACTTCGGCGCGAAAACGCTCGATTGCGCCCGCCATGATCTCGATGGTGCTGGCGTGCAGGCGCACCACTTCATCGTCGGTTAGCCGTGAGGTCCAGGTCAGGGGGGAAAGCTTGGCGTGATGGAGAATCTCGTCGGAGTAGGCGTTGCCGATGCCCGAGAAGAGGCGCGGTGAGGTGAGAGCGCGTTTGAGCGTGTGGTTCTTCAGCATCAGTTGCTCGTGGAAGTCGGCGGCCAGGCAATCGAGGACCTCGAGGCCGCCCGGGTCGTGTTCGGCCAGCGCTTCCTCGCTCGCGACCACATGCAGTGAGGCTCGCTTCTTGGCGCTGGCCTCGGTGAACAGGAGCGTGCCGTTCGGGAAGTCGAAGGCGGCGAGGCCGCGACGGCCCGGAGGCTTGGCTCCCGGCTTCCGCCAGCGCAGGCGCCCCGCGATCATCAGATGAAAAACGAGGAACAACGAGTCGCCGGGCTCGCTTTCGAGATCCCAAACGATACGTTTTCCGATGCGTCGGATCGCTGTGACGCGGCGCCCGTCGACGGCACTCAGCGGCGGGTCGAACGTGCGGACAAGGAATGGGCTCGTCAGCCGGACGCCCTCGAGGCGCCGCCCGACGATGTGGCGCTCCAGTGCCTCCACGTAGACAGTGACGGAAGGCAGCTCGGGCATGTCGACTCAGATACCGAGCTCGATCTTGGTGATGTTGCGCCCGTCCTCGCCGGCGAAATAGATCGTCCGGTCGAGGAGGACCACTTCCGAGTCGATTTCGCCGGGCTCCGGCTCGTGGTCATCGGGGCCGTCTGGCGCTCGCTCGAGGTATAGAAATCGAACCCACTCGAGGCTCGCGTACGATGATACGAAGCTTACGCCAGTCGCGGTCGTGATGCGGGCGCGAACGTCGAAGAGCGCGCGGTAGCGGTCACGTTGCGCGCCTTCGAGAATCTCGATCGAACGGACCCAGCGCAGCGGCGCCGATCGGGAGCGTGTGTTGGCGCTGTATTCGCGTGGCCACTCGTTGACGTTCTGCGGGATCGACTCGGCACCCTCGGGCAGCACGAAGATGATCGACGTCAGGTCTTCGAAGGCGAGCTTGCTCGCGTCGTCGAAATGAATGCGGCCGCCGATTGCGGGCGTGGATGGGCGAGTCGGCGTTGCGGGGTTCCTCATGGATCGAGTACCTCGCGGTACACCCGCAGGAAATTGGCGCCGAGGACCTTGCGCAGATCTTCGAGCGAAAAGCCGCGCTCGCGGAGGTGCCGCGCGACGTTCTTCCAGCGCTCCCAGTTGACGACCCCGTCGAAGATCGGCGCGTCGTCGAACAGTCGTTGGATCTCGTCGTCGGCTGGCGCTAGCTGGTCGCCGAACCGCGGAACGAGCAGCCCGGTCCCGGCGTTAGCCGCGAGCCCGATGAACTCGCCGCGAGTCAGTGTTGGCACGCGGTTCTGCTCGGTTGCCTGAAGGCCATGGTGAAGAGCCTATCGGACTCGACTACAGACCCTTCCAAACGAGGCCCTCGCCGCGGCGCAGGTAAACCGCGATGGCGCGACCGTAGGCTTCCTCGGCCCTGATGAGCCCGAACTCGCGGCCATCTCGGCTGTTGCCGCGGAAGTCGCCCATGACGAGCAGGTGACCCTCCTCGATGCGCATCGGCCCGAAGTCGGGGCCGCCGCCGAGGCTGAGGTTGAGCCTCGCGATGCGATCGCCGAACGCTTCGGTGTCGGGCTCGTCGGGCAGTGCGATGTCGGCGCCGTCAATCCGCAGGTGGCCCCGACGGACGCTCACGCGCTGGCCGGCTGTGGCGACGACGCGCTTGATCAGGCGCTTGCCGCTCTCAGGAGAATCGAAGACCACCACCTCACCTGCCTTGGGCGCCCCCCAACCGACGATCGACCAACCGAGGAAAGGAACACGCAGGCCGAAGGCCATCTTGTTCACGACCACGCGATCGCCGGGCATGAGCGTGTGTTCCATGGAGCTGCTCGGCACCACATAGTGGTCCGCGAGCGACGACCGTGCCGAGAAAAGGATCACGACCGCGCACACGAAAACGATCGCTTCCTTGGCGATTCGTGCCCAAGACTCGCGAGTCGGGATCCAGCTCATCGTTCGTCGTCTCCACGCAAAGTCAATCGAGAGCGGCTCGTGTTCTCCATACATGTGACGAGCCAAGCTTGCCGCGCCGCTCAGGGCTGCGCAAATACTTCCCGCGCACGGTCGTCAAAGGTTCTGGCCTCGCGCTCGGTTATTGCACGTACCCCAACGCCCTGAGCCGCTCTCGGGTGTCGCCGGCGATGATCCCGCGCAGATCGGTCGCGATCGCGGCAACAATCGCGCCTTCGATGCCGCCGATCTCGAGCGCCTGCGGGCGTTGGGTTATATCGGTGGCGCCGCCGGTTCCGGCTCTCGCCGGGCGAGGGGGAACGACCGTGGCGCCACCGACGGCGTCAACCCTGAGGGCTCTTCTCGAGTCAACCCGATGGACAGGATCGAGGCGATGGAGTCGTACCAGGAGCGCATCCTCGAAGCCGGGGCGGCGCTGGCGGTGGGGCTCTCGGGTCCGGCCCAGGCTGCGCTCGACTCCGCCGACCGGCTGATTCCCGGCCACTACGTCGCACTCTACTACCGTGGCCGGCTGGAGCTGGCGCGCGGCAACGCAGCTCGCGCGATCGATGTTCTCGAAGCGGCAATCGACGCCGGCCCGGATTTTACGCTCAGCTACGTCGAGCTCGCCAAGTCCTACAAGGCCGCGGGTCAAGTCGCGGAGGCCGTCGCTTTACTGTACGAAGCCGGAGAATCGTTCCCGCAGACCGTCACCTTCCCCCTGCTGCTGGCGACGTATCTGCAAGAAACGGGCGAAATCGACGAGGCGCTCGACGTCTATCTCGCGGCCGAGGCCCTGGCGCCCGACGAGCCGCGGTTGCTGGGCAACCTGGCGCTGCTCCGACTGCAGCGCGGCGAAGCGCGCGAAGCCGAGGCGCTGATGGGCCGGCTTGCTCAACGAACACCGGACGATCCGGAAGTCTGGAACCGGCTCGGCATGGTGCGAGGCAGCCTGGGCGAATTCGCTCGGGCGGAGCAGGCTTTCCGTCGCTCGTTGTCGCTCTTTCCGGAGCAGGCGCCGGCGCACCACAGTCTGGGTGTTGTGCTCCTGCGACAACGTCGTACCGAGGACGCCATCGCCGCGTTTGAGCGCGCCCTCGAGGTCGACCCGAGCTACCTCCCTTCACGGCAAGAGCTGGCCAAGCTGCGGCAACAGAAGTGATCCGATCGGGCGTCAACGAGGTCGGGCCATGAGGACCGTCGACGTCGCGATGGCGTTTCTGCTCGCCTCCGTGGTCGGGATCCCCGAACAGGGCTTGGCGTTGGCGCAGGGCGCTGCCGAGTTGCAGCAACGCGATGGTGAGCCGGTGCCCGGTGATCGCACCATCCTGCCCGCGGTGCGGGTCGCGACCCCACCGACGATCGACGGCCTCATCTCGGACGGCGAGTGGACCGCCGCCGCCGTGGCGCGTGACTTCGTGCAGTTCGAACCGCAGCGCGGCGCACAGCCGTCCCAACCGACGACGGCGTGGGTTCAGTACGACGAAGTGGCCCTCTATGTGGCGTTTCGAGTGGCGGAGCCCGACGAGCCGATCGCAGAGCTCACACGGCGCGACGCGGATCTCTTCGAAGACGACGTCGTCGTTGTTGTGCTCGACTCGTTCCTCGATCGGCAGAGCGGCTACTACTTCATGACCAATCTGCTGGGGACGCAAACCGACGGCCGTATTGTCAACGACGGTCGCACCACCGACCCAACGTGGGACGGCGCCTGGCAGGTTGCGGCGCAGCGCTCCTCTACGAGTTGGTCAGCGGAGCTCGCGATTCCTTTCGCTTCGATCAAGTACGCCTCGGGCGAGGGTGTTAGCTGGGGCATCAACCTGATGCGCGGGCGCCGCCGCAGCCTGGAGATCAGCTCCTGGGCCGGGCCGCTGGAGACGCGCTTTCGACTCTCGCAGGCGGGGACGCTCGAGCAGCTCAACGTGGCAGCTCCCGAGAGCCAGTTTCAGATCGTGCCCTACGGTCAATCGACCGTCGCCGATGGTCGCCAGCCAAGCTGGCGAGTGGGTGTGGATGGGCGCTACGAGATCAGCTCGTCGACGTCTGCCTTCGCTACGGTGAACCCCGACTTCGCGCTCATCGAAGCCGATCGGGAGCGCGTCAATCTGACGCGCTTCGAGCTCAGTGTTCCCGAGAAGCGGCAGTTCTTCCTCGTGGGCAATGAGCAATTCCGCCAGCGCATCCAGACCTTCTACTCACGCAGGATCGCCGACATCGACGCTGGAGCGAAGATCGTTGGCAAGCAGGGCGCATGGACGTACCACACCCTGTACGCGAGAGCCCAGTCCAGCGACGGATCGGTTGATTCCAACTTCGGCGTGGTGCGCGCGCAGCGCGATCTCGGCCGCTCGAACGTGGGCCTCATCGGCGCCGCACGCGACGTTTCCGGTGACAGCCGGAGCTCGGTTGGCCTCGACACAACGCTGTTCTTCAGCGACCACTGGGGGATGACGGCGCAGATCGCACAGAGCTTCGGAGAGTTCGACAGTGGCACCCTGGCGTACTTTCTGCGTCCGGCGTACGACACGCCGACGATGCACGCGCACGTGCGCTTTTCATGCTTCGGCGAGCACTTCGGCGACAACGTCAACGCCGTGGGCTTTGTTCGTGATGACAACCGACGTGAGCTCGACAGCGAGTTCGAGAAGACCTTTTGGCTCTCCAGCGGGCCGATCGAGCGCGTCGAGTACTCCTCGAACTACAACGTGTTCTGGGCCGCCGACTCGACTGAGTTACGCGCTTGGGAAGTCAAACAATCGGTTGAGGTCGACTTTCGAAACCGTTTTTCGGTGGAGGTCGGGCACATCGAGGACCTACAGGTTTTCGAGGATCGCTTCCGTAACCGACAAACGTCGTTCGAAATCGGCTACAACACCCGGGCCTTCGACCAGGTGCGGGCCCGCTATCAATTCGGGCGCAACTTCGGCGCCGACTTCGAGCTTTGGACTGCCGCCGCCGGCTACAAGCTCACCGACCAGCTGTCAGCCGAGTACCAGCTGCAGCGGCTGTCGCTCGATCCGGATCCTGACGGCGAGTCGACCTGGATCCATGTCCTACGCGCCGACCAGTTCTTCACGCCGGACCTGTTCATCAACACCTTCCTGTAGACGAATTCCGCCATCGATCGACGCAACGTCCAGGTGACGTTCGTTTACCGCTACCAGCCGCCCTTCGGCACGCTGCAGTTGGCTTTCCAGCGCGGAACAGCGGAGCTCGGTCAGCGGTCGGACCAGGGCAACACACTGTTCCTCAAGGCGACCACGATCTTCTAGCGGGTCACACGTCCACGCGGCCGGTCAGGGCCGCGCTGGCGGCCGCAGCCGAATGGCCCAGAGCCCGGAGTGAAAGTCGGTGAAGAAGATCGTGCCCTTGTGCGGCTGCGGGCCCCAGACGAAGGGCGAGTTCGGCACGTAGCCCTCGGCGTCGTCGGGATAGAACTTGGCGATCTCGCGTCCCTGACGATAGAGGTCGCCCACCAGATCTCCGGAGACATCGACCACCCGCAGCCCGCCGTTGAAGTAGGCGACGTACATCACCTCCTCCTCCCAGTCGATCCACAGGTTGTGGGGGCCGGACTCGGGCACGCGGTAGCGCGCAACCTCGCGTGGGTTGGTGACGTCCGTCATGTCGACAAAGTGAAGCCACCCCATGGCCCGGGTCGGCAGGCGTGAGTCGACGTTGATGATGTTGGTGGGGTCGCGTGGGTTGACTGGATGCGCCTCGTCGCCACCGACCACGTAGAACTTGCCCGCCGACTTCGACTCGAAAGGCCACACGGCGTGGTTCCAGCCGGCGATCTGTGGCAGCCGGCCCATCTCGACGGGGTTGTTGGGCGAGCCACCCATGCCGCCGCCGCCGACATCGACCATGATCAGTCCCTCGGTGTTGCCCGACTGGTAGGCGATGCCGTCGCGTACCCAAACGTCGTGCACCGACCGTCCAGGGACGGAAGTCTCGAAGCGCCCGACGCGGGTCGGCTGCGTTGGATCCTCGATGTTCACCACGTCCCAGCGTCTCCCGTTGTTGATGGCGTAGACGTGGTCGTCGTGAATGAACACGTTGTGCACACCGCCGGTCATCTGGTCGTCGAAGCGCGACAGCACGCGCGGCTCGCGCGGGTTCGAGATGTCGAGCACCACGAAGCCGTTGCGCCGGTTAGACGCTCCCTCGCGGCTAATCACGGCGATGCGGCCGTCTTCCGATACCTTGACGTCGTTGACGGTGCGCGCGTCCACCTGCACCTCCGCGACGCGCTCCATGTTCGCCGGGTCGGTGACGTCCCAGAAGTAGGCGTGCCCCTCGGCACCCCAGGTTCCCGTAATCGCGTAGTCGCGGCCGTCGGTCGCTTCCCACACCCACAGGTCGGAAGTCACGCGATCGCGCACAGGGCCGTGGCCGACGAACTCGACGGCACGGGTGACATTGCGTAGCTGCACCGTCACCTTGTGAGCTGTGCTCGCGGCCCCCGACATGGCGATCACGGTGTAGATACCCGGCTGCTCGGCGACGAAGCGCCCATCGGCAAGGAGCTGCGCGGCGGCGCCTGCGCCCAGCGATTGTGGCTGCCCCGGGTCGGGTCGCGACTGCAAGGCGAAGCCGATCGGCGCGCCTTCCACCCGGTTCCCGTCGCCGTCGAAGGCTCGTGCGGCGAACGCAACAACATCGCCGGTTCGTGCTTGCGTGACAGATCCACGGGACATGCCGGTGCTGGCCGCGTCGGGCCGCGTCGCGGAGCTGTCCGGCGCGATTGACGAGGTCGAGGCTTCGAGCTCGAGACGCATGGTCGGGTTGGCAACCACGCGAACCGCGACCGAGGCCTCCAAGCTACCCGCGGTGACTGTCAACATGGTGTCGCCCACGGCAAGCGCTTCCAGCAGGCCGGCAGCCTCTCCCGGCAGCACGTCCGGACGGTCACGCCAGTAGAACGGATGTACGGCTCGTGAGCCCTCGAAGATCGGCCCGAACGCCGCGATGGTAGCGACCCGTGGTTCCGCGGTGGTGAGCTCGGGGCGGATGTCTCGACGCGAGCCGTTGATGTCGGTGGCCTGCACGGCGAACTGCACCGCGCCGCCAACGAACATGGTTTCGGGCACACCGATGATCTCGAGCTCGGCGAGCGGTGACGGTGTAACGGTCACACGCACGACCGTGCGGGTGCCGGGGTCGTCGATGGCCAAGGTATCGGCGTCGGCATCCGGCGCCTGCGGCAACATCACCACGATCTCGTGCTCGCCGGCGCGGTGCGCGACCACCGTGCCGTCCGGCGCCACGCTGACCGCCAGCGGCGCGCGCGAGAAGAAGACCACGGTGGACGCGTCGACAGCCGATCCGGCGCCACTCCGGATACTCGCTCGGAGCCGCGACGACTGTCCGACAGCCAGCATCAGCTCCGCCGGCTCGACACTCAGCGTACGTTCCTGCGTCGCCGCTCCAGTCGCCCCGGTGCCGCCTCCCCGGGCGCTGGCGGTGCCCGGCGATGCGGCGTTCGAGGTCAGAGTTCCGGCGCCCGCAGCGACGACAATCAATAGAGCAATTTGGGCGTGCCTCATGGGTTCCTCTCTAGGAGCTGGCGTACCGTGTTGATGGCGTCTGCTTCGTCCGCGCGCTTGTCGTCACGGTAGCGCACGACCCTGGCGAAGCGAAGCGACAGCCCGCCCGGGTACTGCGGGCTCTCCTGAACATCGTTGAAGGCGATCTCGACCACCTGTTCAGGGCGCACGTACACCACGTGTCCGTCGCGATGGGTTTGGAGCTCGAGGAAGCGCTCGGTTTGCCACTCGAGCATGACGTCGGTCATGCCCTTGAAGGTCTTGCCGAGCATGACGAAATCGGCTGCGCCGAGTGTCGTCGCGGAGCTCGACGAGTCGGCAGCTTCAGCTAGAGCCCCGACGTGGATGTTGCTCAACTTGCCTTGCCGCCTGCCGCTGCCCCACTCGACCGCCAGAACCACCAGGTCGAGCGTGTGTGCCTGCTTGACCTTGAGCCACTGGCTGCCTCGCCGGCCGGCGTCGTACGGGGCGTCGAGAGACTTGACCATGACGCCCTCATGCCCGGCCTCGAGAGTGGCCGCGGTGAAGGCTTCGGCGTCCTTTGTCGTGCTGGTGACGAGCCGATCGATCAGGAGGTCCGCCGGCACGATGCGCTCCATCGTCGCGAACCGCTCGCGCAGAGGTTGTTCGATGAGGTCGGCGCCCTCGGCGTGCAGGCAGTCGAAGATCCGCACGCTGAGGGGCAGCGTCTCGCGGGCAGAGTCGACGTCGAGCTTGCGTCCGAACCGCCGCATGGTGACCTGAAAGGGGTGCGGACGCCCGTCGGCGTGCAGCGCCAGGATCTCGCCGTCGAGAATGATCTGCCGCGGCTCGCCGAGCTCGAATCGGGACGCGGCCTCCGCAACCTCGGGCACCGCGCCGGTGACCTCGCGAAGATTGCGGGTGAACACTCGGGTGGTGTCGCCGTCGCTGTGTATCTGCACGCGTGCGCCATCGAGCTTCACTTCCACCGCCACTTCCTTGGAAGAGCTCGCATCGGCGCCTGTTGGCGCACTCCTGCCGGCCGCCGTCAGCTTGTCGAGCGCCTCAGTGGCGCTGTCGGCGGTGCCCGCGAGCATGGGTTGGAGGGGGCGGAAAAGCTCGATACGAAAGTCGTCCAGCGCCTCTGGACCCCGCAGCAGCGCGGCCGCGGCCACCGCGGCCACGTTACCGCTCACCATCACCGCTCGACGGACGTCGCCTGGCGGTGCCCCAATGGTCCTGGCCACCGCCTCCACCATCACCGCCTCGAGCGCTCCCTGTCGTAGCTCGCCGAACAGCAATGCCGCCAGAAAGCGCTGCTCCTCGGCTGTGGCCGCCTCGAACAGGTCGGTCAGCAATTCCGACTTCCTGGCCACTGAGCCCGCGCCACGGGTCTCGGCGATCGTCGTCAGTCTCGCGTCCACGTCGGCAAGGTCCAGCGTGGCATCAGCCGACTCAGACTCCGGAAAGGCGCGGCGAATCGCCGCCGGCCCGATCCCGATACGCCCCTGCGGCAACCTCCCCGCCAGGTAGGCAACCGCGGTCGCTGTCTCGTCGGGCGCAAGGCGTTCGAGCAGCTCGCGCAGGTGGCCGACCTTCTGCAGTCGACGGCGCGTGCCCGCAACCGCCGCGGAAGCGGCAACAAGATCTGCGAGCAACATCGCTAGGCTCCGACGCCGTGCTCATGCAACATACGGCGGAATCTAGCCCAAGAGCTCGCATCGTGCGACGCCGTGGCTCATGAGGTAGCGTGCGGCGATGCGCTCGCCCACACCGCTCGTACTATCGCTCTTCCTGCTGGCGACGGCCTGTTCCGAACCGGCGCCCCCGGTTGCCGATGGGGTCTCCGTCGTGCCGGGCAGTACGTTCGAGCTGCCCGCGGTGCCGCAAGAAGCGCGCACCGATCGGATCGAGCTCGTCGAGGAGCTGGTCATTGGCGAGCGCGGTGACGACGACAACTACCTGCTGAGCTGGAGCATTGACGTCGTTGCGGTGACCGACGGTCGCATCTTCGTGCTCGACGCCGTCAACAATCGGATCCAGACTTTCGCCGCCGACGGCGAGTTTGTTGGCTCATTTGGCCGAGCCGGCGAGGGGCCGGGCGAGCTCAGCGCGGTCTGGGATTTCGCGCTCGTCGGCGAGACCCTTCACGTTCAACAGATGACGGGCCTCCGCAGGTTCGGCCTCGACGGTCAGCCGCAAGGCGATAACACCAGGGCCTATTTCGCGCCGCTGCGCGTGTCGATCGGCCTCGCCGACGGGTCGATTGTCGGTCTGGATCCCGTTCGTATTCCTCGCTCGCCCGAGGCAATGGAAGGCGGCTACCTCGAGAGCCAAGTGCGCCTGGTGCGCGTTGCCGGGGGCGGCGAGGAGCTGGCGGAGTTGCACGTGTTCGAACCGCAGCGCCGGCCGCTGCTTTGGATGTCGGGCGGCGGCGGCCGTTCGATTCCGGTGCCGAATGTCGAGGCGTCGGTCGCCGCGACGCGGTCGGGCGATATCTACGGTGCCGCGACGGACGCGTACGACGTACATGCCTACACCATCGAGGGCGAGCTTCGCTGGCGACTCCAGGTGCCCTGGCAGCGCTCACCCATCACCGAGGACGACATCGACGTGGCGCTCAGTGCTCTCCGTGATGACGGCTTTTCCGCTGACGGAGGCCTGCGCTCCCGCATCTGGTTTCCCGAGCAGCGCCCGGCCATCGCGCGGCTCGCCGTTGATGGCCACGATCGCCTCTACGTGTTCCTGGAGCCGCTGACTCGGGCGCAAGCCGAGTCGGGGAATCTTGCGGTCGACGTGTATGACCGCGGCGGCGCGCGTCTGTTCGCGGGCATGATCCGCAACGTGTCCTGGGACTTCGTCCTCGGCGATCACGTCTACAGCGTGGAGCCGGATCCCGACACCGAAGAAAGTCGGGTCGTTCGTTATCGGCTGGACGTACCGTTCTAGATCCGTCCGTCAGTTGCCCTCATCACGATCTCTGTCTCAGAGGCTTGCGCAAAACTATAATTTATAAAATTATAGGTTTCGGAACGATTCAAACACGCAAGATGCCGGAGTCGCACGTGAGCCGAACCGATCCGCAGACGTTGCTGCCCCTGACCGCCCCGGTCTTTCACGTTCTGCTGGCGCTGGGCGACTCGCCCAAGCACGGCTACGCCATCATGCAGTGGTTCGAGGATCGCACTGGCGGGCGCGACGCGATCCTGCCGGGGACGCTCTACGCCACCATCGGGCGTATGAAGGAGGCGGGGCTCCTCGAAGAGCTGGCTGAGGCGCCGCCAGATTCCACCGATCGTCGCCGCCGCTACTACGGCGTCACCGCCTTCGGTCGCGAGGTGGCGTTCGCCGAATCGGAGCGTTTGGCGCGCCTGCTCGCCGTGGCTCGCAGCGTCGATCTGGCCCCGGAGGTCGTACCCGATGCCCGCTAACGGCTCACCTCGAGACTCGATGCGGGCTTGGTTGCCCGTGGCGGTGTTTCGCGTCGCGATGCACGCGTTCCCGAAGACGGCGCGTCGGAGGTATGGCAGTGAGATGGTGGAGACGTTCCAACTGGCGTACGCCACGCGTCGACGGCTCGGGAGCGGCTCGGCGCGACAGTTCGCGCTGCGGGCCACTCTCGACGCGCTGCGCGCCGGAGCTCGCGAGCGCCGCGGTCGCGGCGGCGTTGGCAGCTCGCCGCCGAAGTCGCCGTTGGGCAGGTGGGCTTCGAACACGTCCGATCGGATATGGCGAGAGCTCGGCGTCGACCTCAACCACGCGCTACGCGCGCTGGTGGCGTCGCCGACGTTCGCGTTGACCATTCTCCTGGTTCTGGCGTTGGGCGTGGGAGTCAACACCGCTCTGTTCACGGCGCTGAAGGCGGCCATCTTGAACCCTTCGCCGTACCCGAATCCCACGGAGTTGGTCATTCTCGACCTGCTCAACGAGTCGGAGAACCCCGCTGAGGCCGGCGAGCCGTTCCCGTGGTCGTACCCGAAGTACAAGATCCTCGAGTCCACCGCCGAGCTCGGAGCCGCACCCATCGCGGCATACGCGCGCCGCACGCTGTCGCTCACCGGTCGTGGCGACGCCGTGCGACTGACCTCCGAAGTTGTCACCACCGACTATTTCGTCACTCTCGGCATCGAGCCTGCGAAGGGACGCTGGCCGGTGGCCGACGCGGCCAGCGCCGCGCGCGAGGTGGTTCTTTCACACCGGGTTTGGAGTGAGCGCTTCGACGACGAGTCGACGATTCCGGGTGCGATGGTGACGCTCAGCGGCCAGTCGGTAACCGTCGTCGGAGTGGCGCCGGCCTGGTTCCGAGGCCTGAGCGGGCAAGCCGATCTGTGGATCCCGATGTCGGCGGTACCGCTGCTGGTGTCGCCCACGCTGCTCGACAACATCGAGGGTCATTGGCTTCAGGTCGTCGGAAGGCTGCGCGCGGGCGCCACGACCGACGTGCTGCGGTCGCAGATGGACGCTGTCGCCGCACAGGTCGAAGCTGTTTACCCGTGGAGTGATCACGACGCGCGCCATCTCGCCGGCCTGCGCGTTCTCGAGGAGGCGCGACGCAACCCTCGTGCGCAGCGCGCGGTGCTGGTGCTCGGTGGCGCGGCGCTCCTGGTGCTTCTGATCGCGTGCGCGAATCTGGGTGTCTTGATGCTGGCTCGCGGTGCCGATCGACGCCGCGAGATCGCGGTGAGGATGGCACTCGGCGGCTCTCGCGGCCGCGTGACTCGGGTGCTGGTGTTCGAGGTGCTCTTGCTATCCACCGCCGGTGCGCTGCTGGGATTGCTGATTGCCACGCGCGGCGTCGATTTGATGGCGACGGCCTGGCCCGACGCGTTCATGGACGGCAGTTGGAATCTGCGCTTCGTGGAAGCCTCGAGCTTCCAGCTCGACGCGGTCGCGGTGCTGTTCGCCTTCGGCTTGGCGCTGACGACGAGCCTGCTGTTCTCGCTCGGGCCGGCGCTGCGGCTGGCGCGCACGGATCTGGCGGCGGCCATGCGTGACGGCGGCAGCTCGACGCCACGCGAGCGGCTCGGCGGGCGGCGAACAATGGTGGCCGTCGAGGTTGCGATCGCGCTGATGTTGCTGATCGGAGCCGCATTGATGGCCTCCAGCCTGGGACGCCTTCTCGACGTCGAGAAAGGCTTCGACTCCGACAACCTCCTGACCTTCACCTACCAGCTGCCGCGCAGCCATCCGGCCGCGGAGGCGCCTCGTTTTCACGACGAGTTGCTGGCGCGGATCCGCGCCCTGCCGGGTGTCGTCGGCGCAACGCAAGGTTATGCGCCGCTCGACGGGCACAACTGGATGGCGGGCGTTCGCCAGGCCGGAGCCACCGTCTTCGGCGAGGACAATCGCTCAATCGTCGGCATCAATCTCATCGACGAGCAGTACTTCTCGGTGCTGGGCATAGCGATTCAATCGGGGCGCGGCTTCAACGCGCTCGAGGGCGCCGACGATCGGGCCATGGTCGTCATCAACGCCACGGCGGCACGCGAATGGTTCGGCGACACCGACCCGCTCGGCATGCCGTTCGCCACCGGCGTCAGCCTCACCAGCGAAGGCAAGACGGCCGAGATCATCGGTGTGGTCGGCGACGTTCTCTACGACTCTCCCGCCGAGGGCATCCGGCCCGAGTCCTACTTCCTGCACCGGCAGGAGCCGGGGCGCGACGCCACTCCGCTTGTGCGGACCGTAGGAGAGCCGTTCGAGTTGCTCGCTTCAATCCGCGCCGAAGTGGCGGCGATGGATCCGGACCTGCCGATCTACGGGATCACGACCGTCGAGGATCTGGGCGCCGCGCAGGTGGGTGACAGCCGCGTCGTGGCCGGGCTTCTATCGCTGTTCGCCGGGCTGGCGCTGCTCCTGGCCACAACCGGGACGTGGGGTGTGGTCGCCACATCGGTGAGCGGTCGATCCCGCGAGGTGGGCATCCGCATCGCGGTCGGCGCGGATTCCGCTGAGGTTGTTCGACTGATGTTGTGACAGGGCATGTCGAGCGTCGTGGCCGGGGCGGCATTCGGCCTTCTGGGCGCGCTTGCACTCAGTGGCACGCTCTCCAGCCTGCTGTACGAGGTCAGGCCAACGGAGCCTCGGCTACTCCTCGGTGCAGCGTTGCTCATGCTGAGCGTGGCCGGGCTGGCTGCTTTCCTGCCCGCCCGCAAAGTCGCCCGTCTGGACCCGGTGGAGACGCTTCGAGCCGAATAGAGCGTCTGCCGCCGCGCGGATCCTTCGCGTTCCTCGGCCCCTTCGCGTCCCTCGGCCCCCTTCGGACTTCGCGGATGGGGCCCGGCCTACCCTGCTACTCGTTGCGCAGTGCCTCGCTCGGGTCGATCGCGCCGATGCGGCGCGAGGGGAGTCACGTCGCGCCCAAAGCCGAAGCGAAAAGGGTGGCGGCCGCCAGAGCCAAAGGTGCCGGGCTGCTACTCGAGACGCCATGCAGGAGCGACGCCGTGGCAGTGCCAGCGACCACGGCGATCGCGAGGCCAATCGCAATACCAAGGGCTGCGAACAGGGCCGCTCGCTCGAGCAGCTCGGTTCGGAGGCGTCTTGGCTCGGCGCCCAGAGCCAGGCGGACGCCGAGCTCGCGGCGCCGGAGGCGAACGGCGTATCCGAAGGTTCCGAACACGCCGAGAGCCGCGAGAAGCAGCGCTGTCGATGCGAGTGCGGCGAACAACGCCATGAGCATGCGCGGAACGCCAATCGATGCCTGCAGTACATCGGAGAGCGGCGCCACAGCGTCGATCGGCTGGCTCGAATCGATCGACCAGATCGCTTCTTTCACAGGCGCGATCATGGTCTCCGGGCGGCCTTGCGTGCGCACGAACAGAGCCATGTTCGCGCGCGGGCTGTGGTGGAATGGGGCATAGAGCACGGGCGGTGACGCCACGGCAAACCCGCGACGCCGTACGTCGCTGACCACACCGACGATCTCCGCCGCGCCGAGCTGGCTGTTCCAAATGGTCAACGGCTTGCCGAGCGCGGCGTCTCCGCGGTAGTGCTTACGCGCGAACGCCTCGTTGACGATCGCCACCAGCGGCCCGTCGTCGTAGTCGCTCGCCTCGAAGCCTCTGCCCGCGGTCGTTCTGATCCCAGCAGCCGCGAAGTAGTGCTGACTCACCCGACGCCATTCTTCGCGTAGCCCCGGACCCTTCGGCGGCGGGCGATCGTCGAGCCGAATGCCGGCGAAGCCGTCCTCTGCTTGGAAGGGAACGTAGTCGTTCAGTCCGGCAGTCACGACGCCGGGCGCGCGCGATCCCGGTTCCCATAGCGGCAAGTAGTGCGGCCTCGGTCCACAGGAGTCGCATGGTGCGCCAGCTCCCGGCGCCTAGCGCACTGCGCACCACGAGCTCGCTACGGCGTGAGGCGCTGCGCATCAGCAGCAGGCTGGCCACGTTGGCGATCGCGATTGCCAACACCAGTGTCACGGCAGCCCAGAGCCCCAGCATCACGGGACGCACGGTGGTCGCCGCCAGGCCGTCGAGCGGCTCGAGAAGAACCGCCCAGCTTTGCAAGCGTCGATCATCGGCGGCGATACCTTGCATCGTCGCGTTCAAATCCTCGGAGGCCTCGGCAAGGCTAACCCCTTCGCGCAGGCGGCCGACCATCCAGTAGTTGTAGCTCGTACGGTCGTGCTCGGCGATGAGGTCCTTGCGGATCACCGTGTAGAGGTCTGCGCGCAACAGGAAGCCCGTCCGTGACTTCGAGCCCAACCAGGAGAGCAGCCGCGAGTGGATGGAGCGCACGGCGAGCCTGCTGAAGAGAGCCGCTGAGCTGCGCGCGGCGCTGCGGATCGCCATCCTTCCGCACGTCGCGCGTCTGATCGAAGTTGCGAGCGGGATTACCGCAGCGACCGCGGCCACTGAGGCAGCCGAGGCGGCGGTATCGGCCGCCAGCTCGGCCCACGGATCGGCAGGCTAGCTCGGCGTTGGCTTCGCCAGCTCCTCGAACGGAGCCCGTAGAGCCTCGGGCATGCGGCAGGCCGTTCCGCGCGTCGAATCAACCCAGATGTGGTCCGTGGTGCCGCTCACCAGGTGCTCGCCCGATTCCCCCGCGCGTCGGACTTCGTAGGCGAAACGCATGCCGCGGCTACCAAGCCGGTCGATCCAGGCGCTCACCTCGACGACGTCGCCATAGCGGGCCGCGCGTCGATAACGGACGTTGGCGCCGCTAACGGTGAGCTGGTGTCCGCGCGCCTCGATCTGCGCGTAGGTGGTGCCACTGTTGCTGCACAGCCGGGTGCGGGCGAGCTCGAACCAAACCAGATAGTTGGCGTGATGCACAACGCCCTGGGCATCGGTTTCGGCGTATCGGACTTCGATTTCGACAGTCGCCACCGAGTCCCCGCAGGGCCGGTGCTTGGCTGGGCGTTCGGTCACCGCTGGCTGCCAGATCTTGCTAGATGAGGTGGGTTTCGTTCTCCGCCCGGTCGCGCCACTCGTGCTTGCCCCGGAAGTGGCGCCAAGCCGAGACCAACGTCATGTAGATGTAGACTGTCGCCGAAATCGGCATCGCCAGCGCATATCCCAATGCGACGTTCTGGTGCTGGCTTACCGGGATGACGGTCACAGTGGCGATCAGCCACGCCAGCAGCGCCGGGCCCGCGATCATCGGGTCGAGCCGAATCGCTCCATAGGTAGCCAGCACGGGTGGTGCGATGAACAGCAGCAGCAGCCCTAGCCAGGCAATCGGCAGCGCCCAGTAGCGATAGTGCAGCGCCGCGAAAGCCGTGCGGGACACTCTGTCGATAACTTCCCCAACCGAGCCGTACGTTCGAAGCGACCGCAAGTCGGGATCGATACCGAGCCAGATGCGAGCGCCGCTGGCCTTGAGCGTGCGCGCCAGCGCCATGTCGTCGACCAGCGCGTCCTTGATCGCCTCGAGGCCGCCGGCATCCTGCAGCGTGCTCCGTCGCACCAAAATGCAGCCGCCGGCGAGCGCCGCTACGCTCGACTGTGGGTCGGAAGCCTTGCGGAACGGGTGCAGCAGCTGAGAGAAGTAGACGAACGGCGGAATAAGGAGCCGCTCCCAAAAGCGTGAAGCCCGTAGTTGTGCCATCACGGAAACCACATCAAAGTCGTGCTCGCGAGCCTTCGTGAGCATGCGCGCCATGGAAGTCGTGGGGTGCAGAATGTCGGCGGCGGTCAGCAGGATCCACTGCTCGGCGTGGTCGCCGTCCCAGTTAGCGGTTGCCGCTTCGATGCCGACATGCATCGCATTGACCTTGCTCGCCCAGCCATCCGGCAGCTCGTCAACGCGCACAACCTGCACCTTGTCGTCGAGATCGCTCCCTGCCAGTCGACGGGCCGTGCTCCCGGTGCTGTCCTCGGAGCGGTCGTCGACAATGACGATACGGTGGAAATGGTCGAGCTGGCGGAGCAACCTCGGGAGGGTACGAGGCAGGGTTGCGGCCTCGTGCCTTGCCGCGATGACCGCCACGCACGGGGGGAATTGCGCCGGCTTGGGATCGCGCGAAGGTATGCTCAGATGAAGGCTCCATCCCGCGGGCCACGAGCGCTTGCGGTCGAGCAGAATCGCCACCCAGAGGAGAGCGCCCGCCGACGCGAGAGAAACGAGGACCTGCTGCAGGTTCCAGATAGGAGGCATTCGCGGAGGCTGCTGCTTTGAGGGGGGCGCCGCGGCTACTGCGCAGCTAGCCCCCTAGTGTCGCACGAGTGGCGCGCCTTCGGGAGCGTGGTGGTCGGGTTCGGTCGCGATTGACCGGTCTTCGGCCGCAAGTCGGGGTGGGGGCGATTCAGACGCGCGCCAGGAGAGCCGCTACGATGCTTTGCGCCCCGCTCCCCCTCCGGCATCGGCATGACAACATCGATGGCTCGGGTCTCAGGAGTGGCTCGTGAACAACCTCCCTAGAACTCACGAGAACTCGCAGCTAGCCGCTCGGAGTTACTGTCCCATCGGCCTTGATTCGGAGTTGTTGACCGCTCTCGATTTGCGCGAAGTCGGCTTCCTCGAGTGCCACGATCGGGATCGTACGGCTGTACATCTTCTCGGCGACTATGGCCGCCAACGTGAGGAAAGTGTCCACACCGTTGGTCAGGACTGCGGCTGGGGAGGTTCCGCGACGCACCGATTCGAGGAACACGGCAGCCGTCGTGGAGGACCCGCGACTCATTGGCAACGCCAGAATCCGCCCGGCGGCGCACTGGCCGGCGAGCGGATGCCGTCGATCGATGATCTCACCGGTGGCCTGGTCATAGCCTCCCCAGAAGCTCAGCGGCTCGTTCGCCGCCAGCACCGTTCCCTCGGCAGTCCCGGCAACAAGAGGCCGCCCGCGCATTAGTCGCGCCACGCTCGCGAAGGCTCCGCCACGCGCCCGGCGATGGCCGAGTTGACGCACTCCTTCATGCCACCGAAATGGACGTCGGCGTTCAGGAGGCCAGGCGAGTAGTAAGCGTACTTGGCGGAGTTGGTCATCAACGTGCCGATTCCGTCGGGCTTCATCGGCGTAGCCAGGATGCAGGTGTCGACGGTAATCCGGGCCCCGAAACGCTGCAGTGGCTCGAGCAGGCCGGCTTCGTCGGCTAGCTGCCGCATGATGCGGCTGGTCGTTACCAAGAAGACGACGTCACTGTGAGCGCGCTTGCCGTCGACGAGCGGGGCCAGGCGTCGGAACTCGGCAAGCGAGAAGTGCGGGCTCCCGAGAATCACCATGTCGAGCGTGTTACCGGGTGCGGTGTTCAGCGCCGCCCGCGCCGCGCGCAACTCTGCTGTGCTGACAGTTTCGTGCGCCTCCGGCTGGCGTTGCTGGAAAGCGGCGGCGCGCGTCGGTGCCTCCGGGGTAACGCCCACGAGGTGAAACAACGCCACTGCGCCCGAAGACGCGGCGCCCGCTCCGAGAGCTTTGAGGTCGTCTTCGGCGGGACGAACGGCGGGGTCGAGCCCGTCGATCACCACGACGCGATCGCGTGCTCGTTGTCCGACGACATGCCCGAAAACGGGCCAGAAGGCATCGTCGAGTTGCAGCTCGCGGGGGACGCCGGTGAGCTCGAGCAGCAGCTGGCCGGCGCGGTTCTCGTCGAGGTGAAGACCCACGGCCGGAACGCGAGCGGTGATTGCCGCGCAGATGTCCATCAGGTCGGGGTAACGTTCGGTGCGAGCGCCCAGCACCGAGTTGGCGAAAGCGATGGCGTTCGATTCGCCCCAGGCAATCTGCTGTCCGAACTTCGGCTTGTACACGGTTTGGTAGGGCGCGCAGGTCCAGGTGGGGATACATCCCATGCCCTGGTACGCCACCATCTGCCGGTAGGCTTGGTCGGCCCACTCTGCGGGCACAGGCCAATCGCGCCAACCGTGCTCGTCGACGCCCGACACGTTCATCGTTGATGGCACGGCGACCCTGGCATCCATGCTCGCGAGCCGCTCGGCAAACTCGAGCGTGGCTTCACCCGTGTAGATCGTCGAATCGATGTGCGCCTGCGTGATATCCATCAGGCCCTCGGCGCCACACACCTCGCCCATGCGAACGATGATCGACATGGCGAACGCGGCCGCCTCGCCAGCTCGTCCACTCAGGAGATCCTCGTCGTGCGGCGTCAGTTGCATGCGGCGGCCTTCGATGCGGGTGGGCTGGCAATATTAGGGCACATCGGAGGTTCCAACCTCAGGATCGGAACAGGATGTCCTTGTCAGACGAGCGTGCGACGGATTCTGCGTCTTCGAAAGAGTTGGCGCTCGCCGGCGTTGCGCTGAGCATGCTACCGCTGGCTTTTGTTGCTCGGTGGCTGGCGTTCGCCTTCCCACTGGCTGTCGAGCGCCTGTACGGCGAGATGCTGTATCCGCGAATCGTCGTCGTCCTCCGGCTTGTCGGGGCGAGCCTGCCGGTGTCGGTAGCGGAGCTGATCGTCATGGTGATGATGGTTGGTGGCGCTGTCATGCTTGCAATCGCGTTCTCGCGGCGGCGAGAAAGAGAGGGCACATCAGACTCGCGCCGGCGTTGGATTCGACCGGCCCTTTTTCTGTGGGCCGCGGCGGGCGTCGTCGCCTGGGCATTCCTGTTGCTGTGGGGCTTCAACTACGCGCGGCCGTCGCTTGCCGATCGAATGCGGCTCGACGTCACGGAGATCGACGCCGAGGACGTGCTCGCGCTCGGGGAGCGTGCGGCGAGACAGGCCGCGCAGCTGCGGCTCGAGCTCGGCGGCAGTGCCGATCGACCCAGTGCTCTCCCGATGTCTTTCTCCGTGCTCAACCGCGGGCTCGACGACGCGTACCGGCGTCTCGATCTGGCGGGCGACACGGTGAGCGGGCCGGTTTCGCCGGCGAAGCGGTTGTGGAGCTCGACACTGTTCTCGTATCTCGGCATCGCCGGCATCTTTATTCCATTCACCGGCGAGCCGTCGATCAACGCGCTCGTGCCCGACCCCGCAGTGCCGATGATGGTGGCTCACGAGAAGGCGCATCAGAGAGGGATCACCGACGAGGGAGAGGCGAACCTCGCCGCTTTTCTGGCCTGCGCCGCGGCGGACGGAAGGTACGCGCGCTACGCAGCCTTTCTCGATGCGGCGGCCCGTTTGATCGGTGCCGGGCAGCGCGCCGACCGAGACCGCGCTCGCGATGCATGGGAGTTGCTTGGCGAGGGCGCGTTGACCGACCTGGCGGCGATGCGTGACTTCTGGGCCGCCTATCGCAGCCCGGCCACGCGCATGGCCACCGGGATCAACGACGCCTACCTGCGGTCCAACCGCGTGGCCGGGGGCGTGCACAGCTACGGTCGGGCCGCGTCGATGCTCGTGGCCCTCGACCGCCAGGGCCGCTTTCCCTAGCAGGCCACGTTGGAAAGGTGGTGGGCCCGACAGCAGGCCCTGTTCGAAAGCTGGGCCCGACCCTTGCACGACAGCCCGCGAGAGCGCCTGTAGACCGATCTGGAGATAGCGACACCATGCGACATTCGCAGCGCTTCCTGTGTTTTCCTGGCTTTGGGTGAGCTGAGAGAGCCCGGTGAGCGTCAGGAAATCCAGGCCCGACTCTCGACGTCGTCCTGTTCCGGCCAGGTCCGGCCACATCGCCAAAACGAGCGACGGAGCGGTTTTCCGCCGCGTCAGAAGCTGGCAGGAGTTGCTATCCGTCGCGACCGAGTAGCCGAATGTCGCACGCGACGCTCGTGTGGTGCCGCGCAACGATCATCCGCGGCGGATACAAACTGGACGGCAGCGTCGTCGCCACGCCTGAGGAATCTGACGGATTTTCTGAGGAATCCGAGGAATCTATAGTTGCTTCACGTGAATAACCGAGCCGCACTCCAACCCGACCTCAGGCGCCGCTTGCTGGCCGAGCTGCCCGACGCGACTGTGATCGCCCAGGCACCGGGACGCGTGAACCTGATCGGCGAGCACATCGACTACAACGGCTTCCCTGTGCTGCCGATAGCTGTTGATCGCCGGGTCTGGGTTGCCGCCGCACCGCGGTCGGAGTTCACGTTGTGCGTCCGCAACATCGACGCGGCCTCCTATCCCGCGGAGACGATTCCGCTCGATGCGCTGCGCACCCGGCAGCCGAGAGAGAGCTGGGTTGACTACGTCGTCGCGGCGGCCCTGGCGCGACATCTCTCGACCGGATGCGCGGGCGTTGAGCTCCTCGTCGGCGGAGACATTCCGCCCGCCGCCGGGCTTTCGTCGTCGTCGGCGGTGGTGGTGGCCTCGCTCTTGGCACTCGGGCCGTGCGACGACCGCGTGAAGCTCGCGGAAAGAGCCTGTCGTGCCGAGCGCTATGTCGGCACGCTTTCGGGCGGCATGGACCAGGCGATTTCTCTGCTGGCCGAGCCGGGCCGGGCGCTGCGCATCGATTTTGATCCGCTCCGCATCGCGCCGGTTGAGCTCCCGTCTGATCTGGCGATCGTGGTTGCCAATTCGGGAGTCGTCGCGCCCAAGGGTGGCTCAGTCCAGCACGCCTACAACACGCGTGTTCAGGAATGCAGCTCGGCGGCCGAGCGACTGGGAGCGCCAGCTCGCGAAGGAGTCGGCGTCAAGCTCGTCGACGTTCCGCTGGCGGAGAGGCTCTCGGTGCCAGAGCTTCCCGATCCGGCGCGACGTCGCGCACGTTTCGTCTACGCCGAGGCGGCGCGGGTGGAGGCGGCGATCGACGCTCTGGCGCGGCACGACCTCACCCTGTTTGGAGCGATACTCGACGCCTCACACGCGGGGCTGCGCGACGACTACGAGGTCAGCCACCCCGAAGTCGACCGCCTCGTCGGTAGGGCACGAGCCGCAGGTGCTCTGGGCGCCCGCATCGTTGGCGCCGGTTTCGGTGGTTGTATTGTTGCCGCCTGCCGCCGCGGCCAAGTGAGCTCGCTGCTCGAAGCGCTCGGGCCGTCGGCCATGCGACTCGAGCCGTGTGGTCCAGCCGGTCGGGTTGAGTTGTCGACGAATTCGGCCGCGGCGTCGCCGACGTAGCGGGCGCCCGCATCTCGACCATAGCTGAGCTAGAGAGCTGCCGGGCCGGGAAGCTCCCAAGTGATTGGCGACTCGCCCTGAAGCCGCAGCGCGGCGTTGACAGCACTGAACGGGCGACTTCCGAAAAAGCCGCGGTACGCCGAAAGAGGCGACGGATGAGCGCTCTCGATGATGCTATGGCGTTGCCTGTCGATCGACGCCGCCTTGCGGCGGGCGTCGTGACCCCAGAGTACGAACACGGCGGGCCGAGGCCTTGCGCACAGCCGTTCGATGACGCGGTCGGTGAATTGCTCCCAGCCGCGCCGGCGATGTGAACCGGGTGCGTGCGACCGCACGGTCAAGACGGTGTTGAGCAGCAGCACACCCTGCCGCGCCCACGAACCGAGGCCGCCGTCCTGCGGCGTGGTGCAGCCGATGTCGTCGCGCAGCTCGCGGTAGATGTTGCGTAACGATGGCGGCAGCGGCACCCCTGGCCGAACCGAGAAGCACAGACCGTTGGCTTGTCCCGGGCCGTGGTACGGGTCCTGCCCGAGCAGGATGACGCGAACGGCGTCGAATGGCGTGAGGTTCAGCGCCTCGAAAACGTCGTCGGCGGGTGGGAAGACCTCGTGTTCGCCGCGCTCATGCTCGACGAACCGCTCGAGCGCCTTGAAATAGGGCCGCTGCGCTTCGTCTCCGAGGGCCGCGGTCCACGAGTTGGGCAGCGCGACGCGTGGGCGTCCCGATTCGGCGCCAGAAACGGACTCCGCAGCCACGTCCGGGGGTCTGATTTCAGCGCGACTAGCTGCGCTCGGTGATCTGAATCAGGTGATAGCCGAACTGCGTCCTCACGGGGCCGTGCGTCTCGCCAACAGCCTCGCTGAACACAACGGTGTCGAACTCCGGCACCATCTGGCCAGGTCCGAACTCGCCCAGGTCGCCGCCTTGCTTCGATGAGGGGCACGTTGAGTGCGACTTGGCAATATCGCCGAAGGCCGCGCCGTCGATGATTTGCTGCTTGAGGTCGAGGCAGGCTTGCTCGTTGGCAACCAGAATGTGGCGTGCTCGGGCTCGGCTCATGTTCATTTTCCCTATGAGAGGTGTGTGCAGGACGACCTACTGTACGACAGCGGCTTCGCGCCGCGTTGCGCTCACGATCAACGCCGCGTCGAGCCGAGTGGTGGCTCAATGACAACCGCGCGTGGTGGCACAATGGGGCTCGATGAGACCTCTCAAGATGATTGAGCTCGCGCCCGGCCGGCGTGTCCTCTACCTCACGAAGGATCCAGACCTGCTGCGGCGGCAGCTCGCCGGACAGCTCGATCTGATCTACGGCCGCGATGTCGAGATCGAGGACCTACTCGACGACGTCAACACCGACGCCATGACCCCGGCGTGGGTGTGCTTCAACCATCGCCCGGAAGACATCGCGCGCGAGGCGTACGCGGGCGTGATTGTCGACGGCAAGCGTATTTTCGAGCGCGACGCGCTGATCAACGGTGGCTTCGACATCATTGTGTCGGGTTATCGCAAAGGGGTCGGCAGCTCGCGTGAGACGGCCGTGCAGGCCGAGAAATACTCCGGCATCAAGATCGCGATCGCGGCTTCGTTCGCACCCATTCACGCTCGCAACAACATCAATCTGGGCGTCCTGATGGCCGACCACGAGGTCCTCAGGGCACTGCAGCGCGAGGAGGCGGTGCCGCTCGAGCGCTTCTGCGAGGGGCTCGATCCGATGTCGCGGCTGATCGTCGAGCACGGCGGCCTGTTTCCGTTCGCCAAGGCGCTCGCGGCCAACGAGGTGGGCGCGCCCAATCATGGGACCGAAGAGCGGCCGATGAACATGACCGAGAAGATCCTCTCGCGTCATCTGTTCGGCCAGGTGGCGAGCTACGTCAAGCCGGGCGACGCTGTGCTCGTCAAGGTCGACGGTGGCTACTCGCACGACTTCACGTCCGCGCAGGTGCACCACTTTCTGCAGCAGGAGTACGGCGACAACTATCGAATCGCGGCGCCCGAGCGGTTCGCGGCGTTTGAGGACCATCTGGTGTACGCCGATGAGGTCGTGAAGCTGCAACCGTACATGTCTGAAGTCGGCACGATGCGCGACCTGCAGCGAGATTTTCAGCAACACGCTGGCGTCGATGACTATCTCGCCGAGGATGGCGCCTCGCCAGGTATCTGCCACGAGGTGGCGCGCGAACGCATGGTGAGCCCAGGCGATTTCATCCAGGCCACCGACAGCCACACCTGCATGGGCGGGTGCAACAACGCCCTCGCCTGGGGAGTGGGCGCCACCCAATACGCGAACTTGCTCTACAGCGGCTTCACCCCCGTCGAGGTTCCAGAGGCGATCCGCTTCGAGTTGGTCGGACGGCTGCACGACAACGTCACCGCCAAGGACGTGATGCTGCACATCCTGCTGCACTACGCCCGCCCGCAGCTCACGCTGAATCGGGTGATGGAATTCGGCGGTCCCGGACTGACGAGCCTGTCGATGGATGAGCGAGCGACGCTGGCCAACATGGCTACCGAATGCTCGGCACGCGGCGCGTGCATCGAGGCCGATGAGGCCACGTTCAAGTGGATCGCTGAACATCGCCAGCATGTCGATGTCGACAGGATGCGACGTCGCCGCATCGCGCCCGACATCGATGCCTCATACGCCGGCGGGTTCCATGTGATCGACCTGTCGACGATGGTGCCCATGGTTGCGCATCCGGGCGATCCGGATCACGGGATCCCATCCGATCCGACCAACGGCGCGCTGGTCTCCGAGATTGGCGAGGTGTCGATCGATATCGCCTACGGTGGCAGCTGCACCGCCGGCAAAGAGCACGATCTCGACTTCTACCATCAGGTGGTGAGCGAGGCAGTGACTGCCGGGTTGAGGGTCGCCGACGGAGTGTCGTTCCTGATTCAGTACGGCTCCCAGACCGTGGAGCGGTACGCCCGCGAGCGCGGCTATGTGGAGACCTTCGAACGCGCCGGTGTACGGTTGATTCAGCCCGGTTGCGGGGCCTGCATCGGCTGCGGTCCAGGCGTGTCCGAAAACGAAAAGCAGGTCACCGTGAGTGCGATCAACCGCAACTACAAGGGGCGCTCCGGACCGGGGCTGCTCTACCTGGCTTCGCCCCTGACGGTTGCCGCGTCGGCCTTCTCTGGGCATATCACGGCGTACAAGCGGGGCATGTTCGGGGGCCCTCGTCGGCCACGTCCGGTTGCACCCCGGGGCTGTTTCCCGGGACCGGGAAAGCGGCGCCGGAGACCGTTGCGGGAACCGACGGCGGAGCGGCGTCCTAGCCGCCGAGTAGGTCGACGACCGCATTGTGTCCCTGCTGACGCGCGATGTCGATGGCCGACTTCCCCTCTGAGTTGCGGATGGCGGCGTCCGCGCCACGTTCGAGCAGCGTTGCGATCAGGCGAGTGTCGCCGGCTTGCGCGGCGGCGCGCAGTAGTATTCCGGGTTCGCCGCCGGCAACGGCGGTGTTGACGGCGGCGACCTCGCTGTGTTCGGCGAGCAAGGCGAGAGCCCGATCGGTGCAGCCCAGATCGATCGCATCGAGCAGGTCGAGGCGGTCGGGATCGTCTCGGAGCACCGCGACGACCTCGTGATGGCCTCCGTGCCGAGCCCAGCCCACGGGCGAGCTGTGGTAGCAGGCGTCGCGGATGGTCAGGTCGGCGCCGTGGTCGAGCAGCAACTGAACGGTCTCGAGAGGCCCCTCGATGGCGGCGCGGTGTAGCGGCGTTTCCTTCCATGCGCGGCCACGCGTATTGACGTCCCAGCCGAGCTCGAGCATGGCGCCGACGCACGCGGTGTTGCCGGCGTCGGCGACTTCGCAGATCTGCGCCCGGTCTGCCGACGACAGCAGATCGGGCAACAGCAGTTCTCGCGCTGCGGCGGCGTCGCCGGCGGCGCACGCCGCAAGCACCGCGTCGGCCGGTGCCATCGTCGTGTCGGCGCCAGCTTCGACCAGTCGCCGCATGATCTCCTGTCGGCCAACTCGCGCCGCCATCGCGTAGGCGGTGCGGCCCTCCTTGTTGGGCATGTTGACGTCGGCGCCGAACTCGAACAGCAGGTCGAAGAACCGCCGGCTGCGCCCACGCCACACTGCCTGGTGAAGTGGCTGGTTGGCGAACGGCGTGGGCCCGTCCGGGTCGCCGCCCAGCTCGAGCAGCTTGCGCAGGGAGCACGGCGCCCTTGTCGGTGAGGATGGCACTGGCGTGCAGCGCCAGGACGCCCCGATGGTGCAGCAACGCCGCCAAGCACGATCCGAGAAGGTACACGCGGACGCTGAGGTCATCGACGCCCGGGTGAGGCGCGATCGTGATCGAGCTGGCGCCGTCAACGAGATAGTGCGCCACCTGGTCGATGCGCAGGAGGAACTGCGTCGAGCTGGCCTCATAGACGGCTCCGGCCTGCTCCGACTCGATCTTCTCGGGGACTTCGCCGTACCGTACGACGACGTCGGGAGCGCGCTCGCCGACCGCCGGCGCGAGCTCGGGGCACTCGAATGGCATTTCGAAGCGGAGGCCGTAGGCGTCGTAGCTGTAGAGGGTGTCTTTCATGCAGCGCGGCCTGGGGTCGTCACTTGGCGTCTTGGTTGTCATGAAGCCTAGCCGTTGGTCTTCGATTCTGTGTCCATCGGGTGCCCGTCGTCAGCTGGCCGCGAAACCTCGACGCATGCACGCAACCCCTCACTGGATATAGCCGAGGGCGCGCAGGTCATCCAGCGTTTGTCCGTCGAGTGCCGCCGCGTTGCCTCGCGTGCCGCCCCGGGAGGCAGCGGCGAGCAACTGCCGGAGCCGGCGTGCGATCTGGCGGACGTCGCGTCCAGGCTCGTTGGCCAAGAGATCGTTGGTTTCCCCAGGATCACGAGCCAGGTCATAGAGCTCGGCAACGCGTTGCGTGTCGACAATCAGCTTGTGGGGCCACTCGATCAGCGCCCGCGCCACGCCCTCGGGAGTCGGGTTCTCGATCAGCAGCGTTCGCCGGGCTTCGTCTGAGGGAGCGTTCGTCGGCGAGGGCGGTGGCCCGCGCAGCAACGATTGTCCCGGGAGCCGCGGCCGGTAGTCGACCGTCGCAGCATCGAGGAGTGTCGGCACGATGTCGAGGGTAGACACCGGTATCGAGCTGCGGCTGCCCTCGACCCCCGGCGCCCACACCAGTAGGGGAATGCGCACGAGCTCGTCGTACACATCGACTCCGTGCCCGACCTCGTCGTGATCCCCCAGCTGCTCACCGTGGTCGGCCGTCAGCACCACGGTTGTGGTGTCCCAGAGGTCGCGCTCACGTAGCTCATCGACGAGCCGGCCGATCTCGGCGTCGATGTACGCCAGCTCTTCGTCGTACGCGGCGATGTGGAAGTCGAGGTCGCCGTCGCGCTCGGCCTGCAGCCGACTCTCGAGCGTTGTGAGCGTTTCGCCGTAGCGATCGCGATACACATCGGTGAAGCGACCACGGAAGGGGGGTGGTGCGTCGAAGTGTCGGTGGGCGTCGAAGAGGTGGACGAGAAGAAAGAAGGGTCGCGATTCCGATGTGGCCGCTGTTGCGCCGTCATCCGCCTCCGTTGCATCGCTGTCGCTGGCGGCAAGAGAGTCGAGCCACTCGAGCGCGGCATCCACGGTCGGTCCGGCGCGGCGAATCGACTCGTCGGTGGCTCGTTCGATGTCGTAAACGTCGAAGCCGCGGTCGAAACCGAACATCGGCCCGAGAAAGGGCGCGTTGACAACCGCGGCCGTGGCGTAGCCGTAGGCCCTCAGCGTCTCGGCGATCGTCGGCACGCTCGTGCGCATGCGGGTCGGGCGGGCAGCGCCGCCGACCGAGTAGCCGGCTCCATGCACGCCGGCAGCTTGCCCGGTGAGGATGCTGGCGATCGTCGGCAGTGTCCAGGAGGCCGTGGCATAGGCGCGGTCATAGACGATCGCCGAGGTCGCGAGCTCCTCCAGGCGCGGCGTCGTGGCGCGCTCGTAGCCGTACAGCCCCAGATGATCGGCGCGCACCGTGTCGAGCACGACCAGCACGATCGATGTGCGATCGGCCTGCGATTGCCGCGTACCCGTCGGGCTGCACGCCGCGCCGACGGAGGCAGCGACCAGGACGGCGAGGGTCAATGGGACGAAGCGCGACATGATGCGAGATTATCGCGTCGCGCCTGACTGGCGGCGCCGCCCGCAAGGCGTACCATAGGGCGCATCGTGCGCTGACGCTGTGAGCACCATTCCGCGCCCCACCCTCTCCGATCCGTCGAGGTGAAGTGATGTCGTTGTTGTTGGGTTCCCGCCGAGCCTGGGACCACGCTGGCGTTCCGATGTTGGCGATTCTCGTGGTTGTGGCGCTGTCTGCTTCGGCGGCAGCCCAGCAGTGGACGCCCGACAAGCCGGGCAGCGACAACATCGAGGTGCTCGCGCACCTGCCGCTGGGCCCGATCCTCAACGTCTCGGATATCGAGCTCGAGCAGGAGATGGATCGCCCCTACGCCTACGTCGGCCGCATGGTGTACGGATTCGCGGGCGAGAAGGGCATGGACATCATCGATCTGCACGATCCGCGCAACCCGAAGGTCATCTACGAGTGGCGCATCAACGACCAGGATCTACACCTGCCGCTCGGCGGCATGGACGTGAAGTACTTCAAGTGGGACGGCCGCTACTACGTCGTGCAGTCGACGCAGTTCGGCCAGGGTGGCCCCGATGGCGACATGGGTGCCGTGGTGCTCGACGTCACGGGATTGCCGGACGTCTCCACAGTTCGTGAGGTCGCCAGGATCCATGCCCCGGACCATCCGGGCGGCTTCCACAACATCTTCATGTACCGCCACTCGAACGGCCGGCCGCTGCTGTTCACTACCGTCAGTGGGCCCTACTCGCACGTCTACGACATGGCCCACGTGGTCGAAGGCCATATGGACGACGCGTTGGTGGCGCGCGTGCCGGTGGGCGCGGCCGAGGCGACCAGCGGGCGGCGCGGCTACCACGATATGTACGTGGGCTGGCATGAGGACACGCAGCAGGATCGCTTCTACGGCGGAGGTACCGACGGCTACTACGTCTACAACGTCACCGACCTGGAGAACCCGCAGCTCGAGATCACGCTGAGCAACATCAGCGGCGTGCGCTATGGGCACACGTTCACGCCGAGCCCCGACGGGCGCTACGTCATCGCCGAAACCGAGTACCAGTACGCGCCACTGCGCATCTTCGACCTGAAGCCGGCGCTGGACGGTGAAACCTCCAACATCCGGCGGCCCATCAGCGCCTGGACGGCCGACTGGCGCAATCTCGTTCACAACCACGAGGTGCGCTGGCCGTATGTGTTCGTTTCCGGCTACCACGACGGCTTGCAGATCTTCACACTGATGGATCCGAAGAACCCCGCGACCGTGGCGTACTACGACACCTACCTCGGTGGACCGGTGCCCGGGAAGCCGGCGATGTTCAACGGTCTGTTCGGTGTTGACGTGCGCAATGCCGATGGGCTGATCGTGGGCTCCGATATGAGCACCGGATTCTGGGCTTTCCGCATGGATGGCTTCCAGGGGTGGAGCGGCGACCAGTGGGGCGTGCCCGACATCTCGAGCGCGCAGAACTGGGACTTCACCTCCGACGACGAGGGCCGGGAGTAGCGGTGGTGCTGCTGGCACGCAGCCTGAGCGGACGTAGGCCCGGGTGGCCGATCAGGATCGGCGAGCTCGTCCGCGGACCGTTGTCGCGCGCTCTCGGCGCGACGGCGCTGTGCGGGGCCATTTGGGTGGCCGGCGCTGATGTTGCGACGGCGACGACCGCGGCCGCCGTGCCGGCACTCTCCACAGCAGAGCTTGGCGCGCCGTTCGTGCCGTTGCCCGCCGTGTGCAGTTCGAGCTCGCTCGCCGGCGAGCCGAGCACTGCCCCTACGTACTACGCCATCAACCTGGTTTCGACCAAGCGTGTCACCGGCGCGCGCGATGCTAGCGGAACGGTGGCCGCGACCTTCGTCCGTTCGCCCTTCGGCGTATCGATCTCTCCCGAGGGTCGGTACCGCTACTCGCTCGACGTCGAGTTGCGCGAGGCCGTCGCTCCCGCAGGGCACGTGTTCGTGGCCTGGGTGGCGAAGTCGGATCTGACGGAGGTTCGGCGTCTGGGTGTGCTCGGCGCCGGCGATGAGCTCGCAACGTCGGAGGGCTCGATGCGGACGTCGGGCACCGTGACCTGGAACAAGTACATCGTAGCGATCAGCCTCGAAACACTAGGGGAGATCGGCGATCGATGGTCGGGCGCGATCGTCGCACGTGGACTTTCGCGCAGTGGACTCCTGCATACGATGGCAGGCCACGGCCCGTACCAGCAGGAGCCCTGCGCCGTCTACGGCTACAACTGAGCCCGCGCGCTCGCTGTTCCCGCCCCTTCCACGGTGTCCGCGCGTTTCGGCGGCCGGGGGCACGAAGTACGACCTGTTGTTGCGCGGCAGCCGGCGACACAAGCTGCGCGGCCTGATCACGGCTGACTCCTGTTGTTTGTTAGTGCGTCCGGACGGGCCACGAAGGGCCCGCGCGATTTCCGGCGCTGCCCTCACGCGGTCAAGTCCGGCTCCAGCGGGCGATGGGGCGACATCGCCAGATGGGATGGCGTCAGGAGTTGGCATAGGTTGCCATCCGGCCCTGCGCCCGATGGCGCCGAGTGGTACAAACGCATGATGATCCGTCAATCCCGAGATGCATCCGGTGTGGGCAGTGCGCCGCACGCTCGCGGTCTTCGAGCTACCACGCTCGTGCTGGGAGCCGCAGCCGTTTTCGGCGGTCTCGTTGCCTCGGGAGTGCTGGCCCAGCAAAAGCCGCCGGCCGGGCAGGAGCCGCAGCCGCAGCAGATGGATCACACGATGCACATGGGCCCGGCTGCCGACGGCGCGCTGGCGTGGCGCATGCCGCCCATGGATATGAACATGCCGATGATGCCGGGGCTCGAGGGCGAGGTGCCTCCGGTGGAGCCATGGCTCGCCGGCAGCGGCATGGACCCGAAGATGTTCCCCGAGGCGGTGCCCAACCAGATCATCGACGCCTCCGACGGAGAGCGGGTGGAGCTCCGAGCCTCGTTCGTTCGGCGCACCATCAACGGCCACGAGCTCGTGATGTTCGGTTACAACGGCCAGTACCCCGGGCCGCTGATCAAGGCGCCGCAGGGCGCCACGGTGTTCGTCGACTTCATCAACGAGATCGAGATGCCGACAACGGTTCACTGGCACGGCATCCGGCTCGACAATCGCTTCGACGGCGTGCCCGACGTGACCCAGGCGCCCGTGCGTCCGGGTGAGTCGTTCACCTACGAGATCCACTTCCGCGATTCCGGTGTCTACTGGTACCACCCGCACGTGCGCGAGGACATCCAGCAGGACCTCGGGCTCTACGGCAACCTGCTCGTTGCCTCGCCCGATCCCGATTTCTACGGTCCGGCGCATCGCGAGGCAGTGGTCATTCTCGACGATGTGCTGATGGACGACCGCGGCCTGATTCCGTTTGGCGACGACGCTCCGAGCCACACGCTGATGGGCCGCTTCGGCAACGTCATGCTGGTCAATGGGACCACTGAATACGAGCTCGAGGTAAGTCGCGGCGAAGTCGTGCGGTTTTACCTGACCAACGTCGCCAACTCACGCACGTTCAATGTGACCTTCGGTGGCAACCCGGTGAAGCTCGTTGCTTCCGACGTCAGCAAGTTCGAGCGCGAGGAGTGGATCGAGAGCGTGGTCATCGCGCCGGCAGAGCGCTACATCGTCGACGTCCGTTTCGAGGAACCCGGCGAGTTCGAGATCAGCAACACGATTCAGGCCATCAACCACTTCCGCGGCGAGTTCTACCCACACGTCGATCGGCTGGGGACCGTGACTGTTGGCTCAACCGCCGCCGTTCCGGACCTCGGCTCTTCCTATCGAGAACTGCGTGAAAACGGCGACGTCGTCAGCGACATCGATGCCTACCGCCAGTACTTCGATCGCGAGCCCGACCATCGCCTGGAGCTGTCGCTGAGGGTGCAGAATCTGCCGCTGCCGATCATTCTCTCGTTGGAATTCGAAAAAGGCCTCTACGTTCCGCCCATGGAATGGAACGACACGATGCCGATGATGAACTGGCTATCGACGGGCAAGCAGGTCAGCTGGATCCTGCGAGATCCCGATACGGGTCGCGAGAACATGGACATCGGCTGGAAGTTCGAGGCGGGCGATGTCGTCAAGATCCGCATCTTCAACGACCCCACCACGATCCATCCGATGAACCATCCGATCCACGTTCACGGGCAGCGCTACCTGGTGCTCGAGATGGACGGCGTCCGCAACCCGAACCTCGTCTGGAAGGACACGGCGATCGTGCCGGTGGCCTCGACGATCGACATCCTCGTCGATATCGACAACCCGGGAGAATGGATGCTCCACTGTCATATTGCGGAGCATCTGCACGCCGGGATGATGTCGAGCTTCTCGGTCGAGTAGCTCAGACGCGGCGGGTCGTTCGTAGCCGGACATCGGAGGTTGTTCGGGAGACGTTGCTCGCCTCCCGTCCGTTCAAAGGCGGCGGAAAGCGGGCGTCGTCACTCAAAAGCGTTCGCTCGAGACGGGCCCGAAGCTACATCCGCATAGGACACGCCGCCGCTGAGTAGAGTAGTAGACGTCGATGCAGAAGCGAGGGCCGTCGTAGACGGTGATCGGCGGCTGGCCGAAGTTGCCCGGCACGTCGAATTGACGCGGGATGCTCGGCGTGGTGAACAGCCAGCGGATCACGTCCCAAGGATCAACGTGCTCGGCGGGAGCGTTCTGCTCGAGCACATTCACGGCCAGCTCGGGAAACACCCCAGCGTCGTAGTTAAGCGCCCGCCATCGACGCTCGAGCTCGTCGCCAATGCGATCGAATTCCTTCACGCGCTTCCCCTCCCGCTGCCGAGCAACACGACCTAACTCAACGTCGCCCAATTCAAAGCGCCCGCCATAACCGATGGATCATAGAGGTCGCGGCTGCCGCCACCGCAAACAAGCCCAGCGCGAGCCCGGTGTTGCCATACAGCGCGTAGCCCGTGCCGAAGAGAGTGGCGTACACGGCCAGCGACCCGAGGACCACGCACAGCAGCGCGGTGGGTGCGCTAGCGGCGGCCGTGTTGGACCCGACTTCGAGCTGGGTATCGGCCTGTGCGGCCTTGGCGACAACAGCAGCCCAGCCCGGTCCGCCGGGGCGGATTGCGCGGTAGAAGCTGCGCAGAGTCTCGTCGTCGGTGGGGGCCGCGAAGAGCGCCACAGACACCCAGGCTACGGTCGTGATCGCCACGCCGATAATCAGCTGCGTCGTCGCTTCGAGAGGTGCTCCGCCGAGGCTGGCGTGGACAAACTGGAAGTAGACCGCGACGGCGAACGACACCACCATCGCGACGATCTCGCTGGCGGCGTTGATGCGCCACCAGAACCAGCGAAGGATGAATAGCAGTCCGGTGCCGGCGCCGATCTGCAGCAGAATCTGGAATGCCTGCAGGGCGTTGCTCAGCACCAGCGAAACCGCGCCCGCCAGGATCATGAGCGCGGCGGTCGAAAGGCGCCCCACGCGCACCAGCTCGGCCTCGCTGGCTTCGGGCTTCACGAATCGCTTGTACGTGTCGTTGACGATGTAGGAGGCGCCCCAGTTGAGGTGCGTCGAGATCGTCGACATGTAGGCCGCCACGAGCGAGGCGACGACCAATCCCAGCAATCCGGTGGGCAGAAACGTCAGCATGGCCGGGTAGGCCAGGTCGTTCTGGACGACTGAAGGATCCACCAGCGGGAACGCGGCGCGTAGCGACTCGAGGTCGGGGAAGACGAGAATCGACGACAGCGCCACGATGATCCATGGCCAAGGTCGCAGGGCGTAGTGGGCAACGTTGAAGAGCAGCGTCGCGCCTTGGGCGTGTGACTCGTTCTTGGCGGCCAGCATGCGCTGAGCGATGTAGCCGCCGCCGCCCGGCTCGGCTCCCGGGTACCAGACCGACCACCACTGCACCGTCAGTGGAATCACGAACACCGCCCAGGCGTGGGTGCCGTCGGAGAAATCGGGGAGGATCGACAGCTTCCCCTGCAGCTCCGGGCTCGACAGCAGGGCCGATAGCCCACCGACCTCGGGGCGGCCGACGGCATACACCGCCGCTGCCACGGAGCCGATCATTGCCAGACCGAACTGCAGGAAGTCGGTCAGGATGACCCCTGTGAGCCCTCCGAGCATCGAGTACGCCAGGGTCACGGTGCCGGCGATGAGTACGGTCGGCAGCGGGTCGAGGCCGAGCATGACGCCGCCGATCTTGATGGCCGCCAGGGTCACCGAGGCCATGATCATCACGTTGAAGAAGACGCCCAGGTAGAGCGCGCGGAAACCACGCAAGAAGGCGGCAGATCGTCCCGAGTACCTCAGCTCGTAGAACTCGATGTCGGTGGTCACGCCCGAGCGGCGCCACAGCCTGGCGTAGACGAACGTCGTGAGCATTCCGGTGAGCAGCATGGCCCACCACACCCAGTTGCCCGACACGCCGTTGGTGCGGACGATGTCGGCCACGAGGTTCGGGGTGTCGGTCGAGAAGGTGGTTGCCACCATCGACACGCCGAGCAGCCACCACGGCATGCCGCGCCCCGAGAGGAAGAACTCGGTCGAGCTCGATCCGGCTCGGTTCGATACAAAGAGACCGATTGCCAGCGACACTGCCAGGAAGCCGAAGACGATCAGCCAGTCGAGCGTGGCGAGCTGCATGGACTCGCTAGTCTTTCAGAACGGAGAGGTGCTCCGTATAGCCCATTCTCGTGGTGATGAAGTCGCGATGCGAAAGTTTGAGCTCGCTGGCGATCTTGCGGATCTCGGCGTCCTCGATCGCGGAAATTGATTCGTCGGCGGCCGAAACGGCGTACAGGCAATCGAGCAGCGCCAGCTTGTCGTCGCGGGTGGCGATCTCGTCGAACTCGCGGGTTACCAGGTAGTTCTCGGTGCCGCCAAACAGCTGGTTGTGCGTTTTTGCCATTTGCACCACGAGCACCGCGTGAGTTTCGGGCAGCCCGGCACGCTCGGCCACCAGGTGCTCCATCGCCATCGTTTCTTCCTCGCTGATGTCGAGGTCGGCGTGTGCGACGCGGCCGAGGATGTATGCGAAGCACGCGATATAGCGAGCTGTGCCCGAATCGATCTTGTCGATCGCATCGAGCTCGCGGGCGATCTTGCGTACCGTGGCCACTTCCGACTCGCGTATCGCTGCGGACTCGGGATCGTCAGGGCCGTTCCCCTTGCCGCGCAGCCAATCGAGTATCGCCATTCTGTTGCGTGCTCCTCGCGGTGTTCGAGCCCGTCGAGCTCAGGCGTCGGTAGCGACGTGGTCAGTCGCGCGCTCATGGTAAACGCCAACCCCGAGCCGCTCAACGACGCGCTCGGCCTGCCAGAAATCCTCCGACAAAGATCTCGAGATACTGGCGGCCGGGCTCGCGGCGGGCTTGGATGGCAGTGTGGTGAACCGAGCCATTTCTAGCCGGCCATCGGAGCCAGCCGATTCCCGGAGCTGAATCATGACCCACGAGAAAATTCACGCCACGCGTCTCGTCTGCACCTCGGCGTCGGGCGCGCGCGTGGCCCGACTGGCAGGCGTCGCAACCGTCATCGCGTCCGCGCTTATTGTGAGTCAGTCAGGCCTGGCTGTGGCACAAGAGTCTGCGGCCAGCGCGGACAACGTTTCCGTCCGCCTGCAGCGGTTGGCGGATCGGGGGTTCGCCGGCAGCCTCGTGGGCTCCAACCCCACCCACAGCCCCGGGCCTCTGCGTGGCGGCGATCACCTCGCCCCGGCTCGTGCGGAGATGCCGCAGAACCCGCAGCCTTGCCTGAACGACGAGCGCTACACGCACTTCGATTTTTGGGTCGGCGAGTGGGAGGTGCATGGCCCCAGGGGGCAACTCGCGGGCCATAACAGCATCACCAAGGCACTCAATGGTTGCACCGTCTTCGAGCAATGGACGAGCGCACAAGGCGGCGAAGGCAAGAGCTTCAACTACTTCGACCCGAGCACCAACAAGTGGCGTCAGCTCTGGATTGATGGCGGCGGCAACCTGATTCCGATCGAAGGCGATCTCGTCGACGGATCGATGGCCTTCACCGGCAGGCACATCCTGCCGACTGGCGAGGTGCGTGCGTTCAAGGAGACGTACACGCCGCTCGACGACGGACGCGTGCGCCAGTTCATCGAGGAGTCGCTTGACGGTGGCGAGACCTGGGCTGTTTGGTTCGACGGCTACTACACTCGCATCGAGGCCGGCTCCGGAAGCTAGCCGGGTTCGCTGCCCCAGCCCCACCTGCCGAGGAGCGGTCTGAACCTCGGGCGCGCCTACGATGCGGTGCCGTTGCCGAACGTTGCGGCCACGAGCGTTCCCAGCACGTGGGTGACCGCTACAACGAGAGCTGCAACGACGACGTGCTCGGCCACCACCGGCAGCCACTTCGCACCCTGCGTGCGAGCGATCTGGAAGCTCAACAGCGTCACGACCGTAATGCCCCAGGCCACCGACACCGCTACAGCAGTTACCAGGTCGAACAGCAGCACTGGGATCAGGAAGGAGCTCGCCACGATCAACTTGGCGACGAACGTTGCCCCGGTGGCGGCCCAGATCTCGCGTTCGGAGTGTACGTTTTCGGCTTCCTCTGCCACGTGAATTCCGAGGGCGTCGGAGAGAGCGTCGGCGATCGCGATCGTCACGATGCCGCCAATCACCGCCAGTCGCGATTGCGTGCCGGCCGCGAGCCCGACGATCAATCCCAGCGTCGTGATCGCGCCTGACATCAGCCCGAACGACAGGCCGACCTGAATGGAGTGGCGGAAGGTAGAAAGCATTCGCTGCATGTGGCGAGAGTGTGGCGAGCGGTCGGTCCCCTATGGAGCCTGCATGGGGATCGTCAGTGTAGAGGGCTGGGCAACACCCCAAAAGACGCGAATCGTCGGGTTGCCAATAGTTGGAGCGCGCTCCAGGGTGCCGCTGTCGGCGCCGGCGATGGCCAGGCGCAGCCGATGCCCTGGTTGTATGCGTACCGAGGTCGCCCAGAGGCTGATCGTGACCTCTTCGACCCGCCCTGCCACCATCGGGGCCGAGTCCGCACGAGCATACGAACGGTAGGGAAGGGCCGCCGTAATGGTGCTGTTGCCGAGGCCAGGCTCGTCGACGGGGAAGTCGGGGTCGGTTGACAGTCGGCGGTGAATGAGTCGCACGCCGCCTTCCGTGATGTAGCGGCTGCGCCCCGCCGGGTCGACGTCTTCCAGATAGGCCAGCAGCGCGCCGTCTTCGTGATCGGAGGCGACATGCAGCGTGATTGTCGGGGTCCCCGTGATCTGCAGAGCAGCGTCAAGCGGCGCGCTGGTGTACGTCAGCATCCGCGCGTCCATCGCGCCGCGGTCGTCGAGGTTGAGGACTGGTTGTCCCATCTGTGTGCGCCAGCGATTGTTGGCACCGGTCGAGACGTCGAAGTCGACGGCATATGCGTCAGAGCCCACGGCCGTTTGCGGCTCGGGGCTGAGACTGTTGTCGGTGCCCAGGAACCAGGTCATGCTCGATACGCCGCCGGGCGGCCAGCGCTCGGTTTCGCGGAACGCCTCTTCGCCAAGGTTGTAGTAACGGATGCGAGGCCAGTCGTCGACGTTGTTGTCGACGCCCTTGAGATGCCGATCGAAGAAGTCGCGGCGTAGCGCAAACTGTTCGCCGACGCTCGGTGCGGGCGCGACAGCGTCGCCCGAGACAACGTAGGGGCTGGCGTGGCCGCCACCCCCATGGCTCGTTGCCATGATGACGATCTTCTGCGGGTTCTCGAAGTGCCGGGCTCGCAGCAACGCGCCCTCAATCGTGCCGGCATCGAGCCAGCTCACCAGTACCAGCATGGGCACGCCGGAACCGCTGATTTCGTGGCGCCAGGCCCGCGGCGCCAGGTCGGCGTACGTCACCTCATCGGTGAAGCGGTCGTCGCTGAATTCGGCTCGAGCAACCATTTCGAAGACGTCGGGATTGTCACCGTGCTCGGCAACGGCAGCCGCTCGAAGTGCGCCGTCGAGGTCCTCGTCGACGCGGCGCACGTGTCCGCCCATCACACCGGCATCGTTGCGCGATTGATGGCCGCGTTGCTGTTCGGGGTCGCCCCGCTCGACGTGCCGACCTACGGTGTGGTGGCGCTGTGCGTTGCCGCCACGGTCCTGCTGGCCAGCTACTTGCCGGCTCGCCGCGCGGCGCGTGTGGCCCCGGTGGAAGCGCTGCGCTGGAAGTAGGCGGCCGGCGCGGGACTCTCTGGACTGGGGCCGGGGGGCCAGCGACCGGAGCGAGAAGTTCTTCCTGGAGCGCTATTTTCCGCCCCAGCAGGGTCGTGGAGTGTTTCCTGGATCACGAGCGTCGCGACGACCCGCCGCCGATCCTGCTTTCCCGTTACGCGGCGAGCTTGCTCGCGGTACCGTGACAGCGAGACAGCGACCAGACGGGTGAAGCGCAACGTGAGACTCCCGTCTCTTCAACTCAGGAGGTGGATATGGATTCGCGCCCGTTCGGCGATCTGAATCTCGAGAATCTGAAGATCGGCAACTTCAAGCCGCCGCGAATGCCCCCGTGGCTTTCGTCGGGCTTGGTGCCGATTCTGATCATCGTCGCGGTGCTCGCGTGGACGATGATCTACACGGTTACGCCCGAGGAGGTCGGCGTGGTGCTGACCTTGGGTGCGTTCAGCCACATAACCGAGCCGGGGCTGCACTTCAAGCTGCCGCCCCCGTTCCAGACCGTCCAGAAGGTGCCGGTTCAGCGCCAGCTCAAGCAGGAGTTCGGCTATCGAACGGTATCGGCCGGGGTGGGGGGGGGGCGCTCGGAGTTCCGCGACGTCACCGAGGAGTCACTCATGTTGACCGGCGATCTCAACGTCGGTGTTGTGGAGTGGACCACGCAGTATCGCGTTGCCGATCCCTACCTCTACATGTTCAAGGTGCGCGAGGTTACCGAGACGTTCCGCGACATGAACGAGGCGGTGATGCGGACCGTGGTGGGCGACCGTAGCGTCAGTGAAGTGCTAACCGTCGGGCGTCAGGAAATCGCCAGCGAGGTTGAGGTCCGGTTGCAGGAGCTCTGCGACCAGTACGAGACCGGCATTCACGTGGAGCAGATCGTCCTGCAGGACGTCACCCCGCCGGAGGCGGTGCGTGCCTCGTTCAACGAGGTCAACCAGGCCCAGCAGGAGCGCGAGCGGATGATCAACGAGGCGCGCTCGGAGTACAACCGTGTGGTGCCGCGGGCGCGTGGTGAAGCACTGCAGACGATTCAGGAGGCCGTGGGTTATTCCGCCGACCGGGTGAACCGTGCCGAGGGCGACGCGGCTCGATTCCGCGCGCTCTACGAGGCCTACCGGCGTGCGCCGGAGGTAACCCGCCGCCGGCTGTATCTCGAGACCATGCTCGAGCTGCTGCCGTCGGTGCGCCAGAAGATCATCATCGACCAGGACATCCAGGGCATCATGCCGCTTCTGCCCATGGGCGGCGGCGGGGCTGCCGAGGCGCTGCGATCCTTGACCAACCCCAACTCGGGAGCCCAGCAATGAAACAGGCATCCATGGTCGTCATCATGGTGATCGTTCTGGCCATCCTCTCTGTCGTGAGCGGCGCGGTCTTCATCGTCGACGAAACCCAACAGGTGATCATCACGCAGTTCGGCGAGCCTGTGGGCGAGCCCATCAGCGACGCCGGTCTGCACTTCAAGTTGCCTATCGTGCAGGCTGCGAATTTCTTCGAGAAGCGGTTCATGGAGTGGGACGGCGACAGCAATCAGCTGCCCACCCGCGACAAGCGTTTCATCCATGTCGACGCCTACTCGCGCTGGCGCATTACGGATCCGCTGCTGTTCTTCCAGCGGCTTCGCGATGAGCGCGGCGCGCAGTCGCGGCTCGACGACATCCTCGATGGTGAAACCCGCAACACGATCGCCAAGCACGATCTGATCGAGGTCGTTCGCACGAGCAACCGCGCCTTCATCGAGAGCGAGGAGCTCGGGGCGGAGTTGGGAGAGAGGGAGGCAATCAACGTGTCGGTTGGTCGGGACGCTCTCGCCGCCGAAGTGCTGGCCGCGGCGCAGGCTCGCACGACCGACTTGGGCATCGAGATCCTCGACTTCCGCTTCAAGCGCATCAACTACGTCGAGGAGGTTCGGCGCGAGGTCTACAACCGGATGATCTCGGAGCGCCAGCGCATTGCCGAGCAGTTCCGCTCGGAGGGCGCCGGCGAGGCGGCCCGAATCAGCGGTGAGAAGGAGCGTGAGCTGGCGACGATCCGGTCGGAGGCCTACCGTTCAGCGCAGGAGATCAAAGGTACGGCCGATGCTACGGCCGCCGATGTGTATGCCGCTGCGTACAACGCCGATGTCGACTTCTATCGCTTCATCAAGACGCTGGAGGTGTATCGCGAAACGCTGGGCCAGGACACGACGCTCGTGCTGGGGACGGACGGCGAGTTCCTGCGCTTCCTCGAGAGCTCACGCTGAGCTGCTAGGGAGAGTCCGCGCTGGCGCTTGTGGTCGACCGCTTCCGAAGAACCGGGCTCGTTGAACAGACCCGGCTCTTCAGAAGGGTCGGCCGCTCGGCCGCGGCTTCGGCAGTGGCTTGCGTGGCAACGCCTCGTCGCGCGTCGCGGCGTGGTAGGCGAACGCGGCGATGATCACGGCGTTCTTCTGCATATTGCCCGGCTGGATGCGCTCGAAGGTGTCCATGTTCGAGTGGTGGCTACGACTTCCGTACTCGATGGGATCCTGGATGAACTGGAAGCCGGGCAAACCGACCGCGTCGAACGCCAGGTGGTCGGTGCCACCTGTGTTGCGGATCGATAGCGTTTCCATGCCGAGGTTGTGGGACGGCTTCATCCACGACTCGAAGAGCGGCGCCACGGCCTCGTTGCCCTGCAGGTAAACGCCGCGGATGGCGCCGGTTCCGTTGTCGAGATTGAAGTAGGCCGCCATCTTGGCGTGCGCCGGCTTCAGCTCCATCGTTGCGGGATCCGCGAAGTGCTCTTTCACATAAGCCCGGGAGCCCAGGAGACCCCGCTCCTCTCCCGTCCACAGCCCCACGCGGATGGTCCGTCGCGGCTGCAGCCCGGCCTGCTTGATGATGCGGACCGCCTCCATCATCGCGGCGGCGCCAGCGGCGTTGTCGGTGGCGCCCGTGCCCGCATGCCAAGAATCGAAGTGTGCGCCGAGCATCACGATCTCGTCCGCGAGATCGGTGCCGGGTAGCTCGGCTAACACGTTGAACGCTGTCGGGTCTTCCTCGTGGAAGGTACTGCGCACGTCGATCTCCATCTTCACCGCGACGCCCTTCTCCAGAGTCCGGTAAATGCGCCCGTAGTGCTCGGCGGTGAGAACGATTTGCGGCACACCGTAGTCATCGCCGATCACGCGCGAGCCGCCGCCGCTGACGAAGATCGTTCCACCCGTACCACGAGCAGAAGGCTCGAGCACCGCGACAACACCTTCCTCGCGCAGGAAGTCGCGCAGTCGCTCCTGGCGCTCGCGAGCCGCACGAAAGCGCGATGGGTCGAAGTTGCCTCCGCTGCGCGGCTCGGCCGCCATGGCTCGTTCCTCGAGATCCGCTGCGGTGAAACGGCGCGCTGGTGCTTCCCACTTGGCTTCGATGGTGGGCATGGCGGCGCCGAGCACCACCTTGCCAGCCAGCGTGCCGCGCAGCTCCTCGTAGTCTGCGTCGTTCTCGGCCAGCGCGATCGTCGCCTCGGCGATCAACGGGCCATCGGTGCTGCCCGTCCAGGCCTTGGGGAATCCGATCACCGGATAATCTTGCGGCTCGACGACGTGAAGGACGACGCGCTCGTTCGACCAGCCGCGGCCGAACTCACCCCAGTTCTCGAGGCGCGCCTCCATGCCCCACTCCCGGAACATTTCCACGGTCCACTCGGCAGCCGCACGAAGGTTGGGCGAGCCGGTGAGTCGTGGCCCGTGGACGTCGGTGAGCCAGCTCAGGATGTTCATGACCTGAGAGTTGTTCAGGCCCTCCTGCTTGATGCGATAGACGGCGTGGAGGTCGACGTCGTCGGGCGCAACGGCGGTGCGGCCGGGAACCGGTAGCGAAATCACCAGCAGCAGCGAAATAACCAGCAGGCGTGGCGGCATAAGCGCCGGGCGAGATTGCGTCATCGGATCATCTCCGTAGGGAAAGTTTGGCGAGTGGTTAGAGCAAATTGTCACCAACAGAGTATCGCTAAATCAGACTTCCAGGTGTTCCTTTATCATCTCGGCGCGCCTTGCGTTGTGGAAGCCCATGAAGGCGTGTAGCGGGCCCATCAGGAAATAGACGATGCCTGCAACGCCGGGTTGGCCGCCGAAGACGAGCACGAGAATCGAGAGCACGGCGCGCGGATCATGGCGGGAGTCGGCGCGGGTGAGGTGGCTACAGGGCGCCGAGCGCGATGTTCGCCGATTCGCCTGGCGCCGACAACCCGCGCTAGTCTGGTTGACCTGATGATTTCGATCGAGCATCTCAACAAGTATTTCGGCGGTTTTCAAGCGCTTCGCGATGTGGATCTCGAGGTCGAGCGCGGTGGCCGTGTGGTGATTTGTGGGCCGTCCGGCTCGGGGAAATCGACACTGATGCGTTGCATCAATGGTCTCGAGAGCCCCGACGGCGGTCGCGTGGTCGTGGATGGCGTCGAGCTGACGGCAACCCATACCGAAGGGCCTCGCGGCAACCGCAGCGAGGCCCTCGCACAAATCCGCCGCAAGACCGGGATGGTGTTCCAGCAGTTCAACCTGTTTCCGCACCTGACTGTTCTCGGCAACCTGGCTCTGGCGCCGATGCGGGCCCGTGGATTCGATCGAGCCGCGGCCGAGGGGCTCGCCATGCGCTATCTCGAGCGCGTTCACATTCCTGAGCAGGCAAACAAGTTCCCGGCGCAGCTGTCCGGAGGGCAACAGCAGCGCGTCGCCATCGCCCGCAGTCTGTGCATGGAGCCCGAGATCATGCTCTTCGACGAGCCGACATCGGCGCTCGATCCCGAGATGGTCCAGGAGGTGCTCGACGTGATGATCGAGCTTGCCGAGGAGGGCATGACGATGATCGTTGTCAGCCACGAGATGGGATTCGCTCGGCGCGTGGCCGACACGATGGTGTTCATGGACGAGGGTCGAATCGTCGAGACCGCCCCGCCGTCACAATTCTTTGATGCCCCTGGCCACGACCGGACGCGAAAGTTCCTTGGACGAATCCTCTCGCACTGATCTGTCGCCCGATCCAGAAGAGCGGCGCCCTCCGCGGCGCACCTCCGCCAGGCGCGACGTCGTGTTGTACCTGGCCGTACTTACGGGGCTCGTGCTCGCTATCGGCTACGGTGCGCAGAGCTTGGGCTATCGCTGGCAGTGGTATCGAGTGTCGCCGATGTTGCTGACCGTGCGTGATGGCCATTGGGTTTGGGGTCCGCTGGCGATGGGTGCGGCGGCGACGGTGAAAATTGTGCTGTGGAGCTTGCCCCTGGCGCTATCGATAGGCGTGGCGGTGGCTGTGCTGCGTTCCTCGGGTCTCATCGTGGGTCGGGCGCTGGCGCGCATCTACCTCGAAGTGATTCGCAGCACGCCGCTCCTGGTGCAGCTCTATCTGACCTACTTCGTGGTGGCCCCGGTACTCGGGCTCGATCGATATGCTGTGGGCATTCTGGCGCTCGCCGTTTTCGAGGGCGCGCTGGCCTCGGAGATCTTCCGGGCCGGTATCGCGGCGGTGCCGAGCGGGCAATGGGAAGCCTGCGCTAGCCTCGGTCTGTCGCGCTTTGAGACCTATCGGTCGGTGGTGTTGCCGCAGGCGTTGCGCATCGTCATGCCACCGTTGACGTCGCTGGCGGTGTCGCTGATCAAGCACTCGGCGATTGTCAGTGTGATTGCCGTGGCCGAGTTGACGACGGCGGGTCGTAACCTGGTGTCCGAGACGTTCATGAGCTTCGAGGTGTGGTTCACAGTGGCCGCGATCTATCTGGTGGCGACGACGTCGTTGTCGACGCTTGCCGGTCGTCTTGAAGCCAAGCTGCAAACCCCGAGCTGATGGTGCAACTCACCGCAAGAGAAAGAGCGTGCCGCACCGATCTCCGAGTCTCGAGGATGGGGCTGCGATGGGTCGCTTCCCTCGCGTTAGTCCTCGTGTTGGTCAGCTTGGCGTGCGCACCCGGCACGTCGGGAACACAGGCGGGCGGCGGCTCGCCGAGCGTGATCGAAGAGATCCAGCGGCGCGGCACGATGCGCATCGGGATGTCGATTTTTGTGCCCTGGACGATGCGCGGCGTCGACGGCAACCTGGTCGGCTTCGAGGTCGACGTTGCTCGACGCTTGGCGGCCGACCTCGGCGTGGAGGTGGAGCTCGTGCCGACGGCATGGGACGGCATTGTTCCGGCGCTGCTGTCGGGTCGCTTCGACCTGATCGTGTCCGGTATGACCATCACGACGCAGCGCAACGTCACACTGAACTTCACCGAGCCGTACTCGTACTCCGGGATGGGCATGGTGAGCCACCGTGAGCTCGCCGCGGGACTCGAATCGGTCGACGACTTCAACCGGCCGGAGATCACCTTCGCGGCGCGCCGAGGCGCCACTCCCGCCACGATCATCGCGAGGATCTTCCCGCAGGCTCGGCTCTTGCTGTTCGACGACGACGGCGCTGGCTTTCAGGAGGTTCTCAATGGCAACGCCCACGCGACGGTTTCGAGCGAGCCGTCGCCCACCTTCTGGCTGCTCGATCACCCGGAAGTCCTCACGCGCGCGGCCGGCATCGAGTTTCCGCGCGGAGCCGAAGGGTTCGCGCTGCGCAAGGGCGACGTCGACGCGCTCAACGTCTTCAACAACTGGATCCGTCTGCGCTGGGAGGACGGATTCCTCGAAGAGCGTCGCCGCCACTGGTTCGAAACCCGCGACTGGGCTCCGCTGGTGGCGGCGGAAAGCGACTCAGGCGCGTCCACAGAGAGCGATCCTCACCTGGAAGGCTCGTCGTGACGCGCTCAGGCCGGTGGTTACGTCTCGGTGATCATCTTCTCCTCGCCGTCCTGGTCGTGGTGCTTGCGGCACTGGTGTACCGCGTTAGCGCCGGGCTCAACTACAACTGGCGGTGGTCGGTTATTGCGCGATACGCCTTCCTTCGCGACCCCGAGACGGGGCGCTGGGCGGCGAACACGTTGCTACGCGGCTTCGGCACAACCCTCTACCTGGCTGTGTCGGGCTCGATACTCGCGCTGGTCGCCGGCGTTGGGCTCGGTCTGGGCCGACTCTCGGGCGCACGGTTACCGCGTGCCCTGGCCCGCACGTACGTCGAGCTCGTCCGCAACACACCGCCGCTGGTCTTCGTGTTCGTCTTCTACTTCTTCCTGTCGAGCCAGCTTCAGCTCGGGGCTCTGGCCTCCGGCGTTGTTTGCCTGGCAATGCTGCAGAGCGCCTACGTCGCCGAGATCGTGCGCGCCGGGGTGCAGTCGGTAGGTCGAGGCCAATGGGAAGCCGCCGCCAGCCTCGGGCTGTCGCGCACAACCACCCTGCGCGACATCGTGCTGCCGCAGGCACTGCGCCGCGTCCTGCCGCCACTGGTCAATCAGCTGACCTCTCTCGTCAAGGATTCCTCGATCATCTCGCTGATCTCGATCCCCGAGCTCACCTACGCCGCCAGCGAGGTCGTTGCGTCGACGCGCGCGGTTTTCGAGGTGTGGATCTTTGTCGCGGTGCTGTATTTCGTGCTCTGCTCGTCGATCGCGCTGTTGGGCGGTCGCCTGGAACGGCGCCTCAGCCACGTGTGATCGACTGTCGACAGATGACCAGGCCCGCAGCTCGGGTGGCGGATCGCGTGTCGGACTCCGCGCGAAGCACCGCTTCGGCCTCGATCTCGACCAAGTAGCCGCTGCCGATGAGTCCCGCTTGCACGAGTGTGTTCGCCGGCATGATTTCGGCAAAGCGCTGCCCGTGGACTCGCGAGATGGCTTCCCAGTCGGCGGCGTTGTGGATGTAGACCCGCGTGCGGATGACGTCGGCCAGGGTGGCGCCGAGCGACTGCAGGGCACCCTCGATCTTGTCGATGATGAAGTGGGCCTGCGCTTCCGCGTCGCTGCCGCCGACCGACATCGTGCCGTGCGTCGCCGTCGTTCCCGAGATCAGGATGCGGTCGTTTTCCACGACAGCGCGGCTGAAGCCCGCGTGGTCCTCCCACACGGTGCCGCTGAGCACGCGTGTGCGGCCGTTGGGGGCGAGGGTGGCCTCGTAGGGAGCCGGAAGCTCGTCGATGTGGTGACTGAGGTCGCCCGAGGCGGTGAGGTAAGGCGCACGGCGATACTCGTCGCCACAGTCGCCGGGGATGGCTCGCAGACGCGCGACGGCAGCGTTGAGCTCTGCGTGGTCCTCGTCGCTGAGCTCGAATCCGAACACACGCAGGTTGTCTTCGCGGCGGTCACTGATGCCGGGCCGAGCGCCAACAATCACGCCGCCGACTGAGGGCTGATCGAGGACGTAGCGGCAGGCGACGTTGGCCATCGACGTTTCCTGACGGTGGGCGATGCTCTCGACCACCCGCAGTAGGCGCTGGAGAGCGTCCCAGCCGCCGGTCTCGGCGATGAAGCGGCCGTACTTCATCTGCGACCACGTCTCGAGGGCTTGCCAATCGGGCTCCGGCTCACCGAGCCAGCGCTCGGTGAGGAAGCCGCCCGCAACGGTGCCGAACGCCAGCAGCGTCACGCTGTGTTCTTGGCACAGAGCGGTCATGCCGTTGACGCGCGCCCGCTGGTCGAGCAGCGAAAAGCTGACCTGATTCGAAACGACTTCGATACCCGTGTGCAGGATCACCCGCAGGTGCGCGGTATCGATGTTGGTGAGCCCGATGTGTCGAATCAGTCCTTCGTCTTTGAGCTCCTGCAGGTACAGCAGCGTGTCGAGGTAGCTCGGATCGGCGTAGTTCCACGTATGGAACTGCAGTAGGTCGATACGCTTCGACTCGAGTCGATCGAGCGCCCGCTGCACGGCGGCCCGAGTTTCATCTCGGGTCGATGGGCCGGGCGGCGGTACCCACTTGGTCAACGCCTGAACGCGGTCGCTCGTTGCAGTGGACTCTTTCAGCAGAACCCCGACAATTCGTTCGGCCGATCCGTAGTGGTCGGCCATGTCGAAGGTTGTCAGCCCGCTATCGACGTACGGTGCCAGCGCCGCTGCGGTTGCCACAGGATCGAGCAGGACGTCGTCGCGTTCCATGTCGGCGATTTGCCACAGACCGGTCACGATCCGCGAGATCGTCAGTCCCGGCGCGATCTCCCAGCGTTCAACCTTGGTCATGGGTGGCCTGCGGGCAAGCGGTTAGCGAGAGCTCTCCAGGGTCCTCGAGTCACTCGAGTCGCGTGAATCTTGGCGCATGAGCTGCGATCGCATGCGCCCGAGAGTATCGTCTCGATCACGGTTGTAGGTGGTTGTCGTCGTCGCCCGCCCTTGTCGCGGGGGCCATTTGCGGCTACGGTTTCGGTTCGCACCAGCCCTCACCCGTTCATCCGCGCCTGCGATGGCCGCCGGAGTTCCCCGTGCGCAACGCGCCGAATAGAAGCGCCAAGATCTCGCTCGTTGCCACTTTGGCGGTTGCCGCCCTGATACCACTCGCGAGCTCGGACGCGGTACGTGCGCAAGAGGGCGAGGCGCGCACAGGCGAGATTGTCGTTCGATCTGGCGCCGACGGCTCGATTTTGCGGCGCTATACCGGAACACGCGTTGGCGATGAGTTCGGGACGTCGGTGGGGTTCGACGTGGTTCCTGGCAGCGATACGGCGCAGTTGGTGGTGGGCGCACCGGGGTTCAATCGCCCAAAGGCCCCCGACTTCGGCACCGTCTGGGTGGTCGACGAGGCCGACGCGAGTCGCGTCTACAACGTGGCTCCCACCGATTTGTCGGAACCTGTTCGTCGGCTCGGGCACCAAATCGTCAACCTTGGCCACGTGAGAAACGCGATCTCGGCGCATTGGGCAGTTGGCGCGCCCTCAACTCCCGACAGCGACATCCTGCCGACGGTCATCCTTCTCCAAGGTGGCCCGGGGAGGTTGTCGCAGCGCGCCCGGCTCGAGGGGCCGTCGCAGTCGCTGTTTGGTTGGGACATCGCGCCGGGCAGCTCGTCGTCGTCCCTGAACTTGTGGAACGAGTTCTTCGGCGTGGGCGCTCCACGACAGCGCAACGGCTCCAAGGCCGCGGCCGGCGCCGTACACTTCTTCGACAGCGTCACCACCGGCCGGGAATGGCTGCGACGCGGCACCGTGGCGGCCGGGCACCTGGGTTATTCGCTGCGTGCGACGGGCGATGTTGACGGCGACGGCGTGACGGATCTCCTGGTTGGAGCGCCGGGCCGAACCGGGCGCCGCCCGCGCGGGCGGGTATTCGTACTTTCGGGCGCCGACGGGACGGTTCTCAATCGAATCGACGCGCCGCCCGATGCAGACTTCTTTGGCTTTTCGGTGGCGACGCTCGACGTGACGGCGGATGGCATTGTCGACTGGGTGATCGGCGCGCCGACGACCGACGTGGGTGGCTTGGAAGACGCTGGCTCGCTCTTCGTGTTCTCTGGAGCGGATCGCAGTCTGCTCTACCGTATCGATGGCACGCGGGCCAACGACTGGTTGGGCGTATCGATTGGCATCGCCAACGACTTCGACGGCGACGGCTTACTGGATCTGGCAGCCGGGTCTTTGGCGATTGGCAACGGCCGCGGCAAGACGCGTAGGGGGCGCGTGGTCGTCAGCAGCTCCGCGACTGGGGAGCCGTTACGCAGGTTCGTTGGTGGCGCCAAGAACAACTATTTCGGGTCGCGCTTCTTCGGTACGTTCACCGATCTGAACGACGATAGCTTTTCCGAAATGCTCGGCTCGCAGACCAACGCCGAGATTGCCTACCTGCCGCAATAGACCTCGCGCGGCGTTGGCCCCGACCGGAACCTAGTGGAGCAGCTCGGTCTGTCCGCCGCTCGGCAGGACGGCCATGTTCATGAGCGCGATCACCAGGCGGCCGCGCTCAGAGATGTCGCCGGCCTCGAGCAGAGCCTGTTTGTCACTGGCGTCGAACGGACAGATCATGGCGAGCGAGTTGACCAGTGCCGAGCTCTCGGAGGCGTCGATGACCTGCCAGTTTGCTTCGAAGCCCTTGGCGTCGAAATAGGCGCGTAGGCCGGACACCAGTTCTTCGCGGTCGATCAGCGGCTCGTCGGCGGGGCGCAGGTCGGTTCCGAACGGTTCCCAGTCCGGCTCGGCCATCCGGTATAGCTTCTGGGTCTCGACCTCGCGGGCGACGTTGAATCGGCACACTCCGGTGAGGCTGATTTGATAGCGTCCGTCGTCGGTTTCTTCGAACGAGGTGATCCGTCCCGCGCAGCCGATCGGTTCGATCTCCGGCTCTTGGTCCTCAACCTCAACCTCGGCCTCGTCGCGTGGCTGCACGATGCCAATCAGCCGATTGCCCCCGATCGCGTCCTCGAACATCTGCAGGTAGCGTGGCTCGAAGATGTTGAGCGGCAGGCGACAGCGCGGCAGCAGCACGGTTCCCGCGAGCGGGAACAGCGGAAGCTGCTGTGGAAGCGACATCTTGGTGGCGTGGCCGGGACTCTTCTCGGAACTCATGGCGAGCTTTATATCACTCCACGCCCCACGGCTCACAATTACGCACGCGCCCATCGTGTAACGCGGGTGCCACGCCGGTACGGGCCCGGCCAGCATTCCGGCTGTCGGGACCAGGCGGGCCACCGCACCTGAGCTCGAGGGTTCCTTGGATGGATCTCGTAATTCGGGCGTGTCGACGGGTCGCGCCTGCCTTCCATCGGACCATTGGGGGGGCGCAGGGGACCGGCGTTGCCGGCTCAGCGGCTCAGTTCGATCGTCGGATCCGGATCGCGCCGTTCATGGTCGACAGCTCGAGCTTTCGGCCACCGCTGCCAATCGTTCCGCGAGCCTTGTTGCGGAGCCAGCCCGACGTCTCGAGCGACCAGTCTGACTCGATGCGCCCGTTCATCGTGGTGGCGTTGATCTCGGTGCTGGCGTTGGCGGGCAACACAACGGTTACGGAGCCGTTCATCGATTTGATCTCCAGCTCGCCCGTCCAATTGGACTGGCCCATGCGCGCGACCACCGCGCCATTCATCGTCGTCGCTCGTGCCCACCCGGTGGTGGAGACGTTAATCGCGCCGTTCATCGTGGTCGCTTCGACATCGCTCTGAAGATCTTCGACGCTCACGATCCCGTTCATCGTGGTGCCAACGAAGCGAACTCCGGCCGGCACGCGCACGGTAAAGGAGACCTTGGTCTTGTTCCGGTTCGAGCTGATGCGCCCTTCCGACCCGGGCTCGCACGAGTTGTCGCCGCCCCAGCTGCTGGGGTAGATCGTGCAAATCGTGACTCCGCCGTCGTGCTCGACGACCTCGATATCGACCTCGGCGCGGTCGTTGGCCGGACCTTCTTTCGTCGCCCAAACCTCGACGGTGTTGCCCAACGCGATCTCGGCGCGGAGCGGGCCGTTAGCGGCCTTGATCTCGATGGCATCGCCCGCGGCGATGCTTCCGCTCCACTGGCACTCGTCGTCCTGCGCGTTGTTGACAACGGCGGCACTTCCAGCCGACGCCGCCGCGAGGGTGGCGAAAGTGACCAGTGTGGCGGCAGCGAGGCGCATGGGGGAGGCGAGCTGTTTCATCGGGTTTTCTCCGGGTGAGTCGGGCGAGCCCGCGAGGCGGGCCTCTTGTTAGCGGATCGAGAAGACGTTTGCTGGCGCACGCGTCTCGCGTGCGGCTCTGAGGAGTGTGACGCCGCGAGCCGCCGATGGGTTCTGTTACGGTGCGCCGGGCGTCGAGGTTTCGCGACATCGCGCTCTCGGGTGGCAGCGCTCCCTCGGGCGTGCACTTGCCGAGGGGGTCTGGAGTTTGGTTGCATGGCAGGCATGTTCTCGCCCGGGTCTTCCCCCACGCTCCGCTCTACGCGCTGGAAGCACACGAGCCTGATGATTGCCGTGCTCGCGGTTGCCGCGGGCATCGGTAACTTTGCTCCTGGCTTCGCGGCCGGGTTGCAGCAGTCGGAGGAGCTCGGCGCGGCCATGCCCCAGGTGGCGGCCGACATCGATACCGATATCGACGCCTTCATGGAGCGCGTATTGCGCCGCCGGCGGGCGAACCTCGAGGACATGTACAAGTACACGGTGCGCGATCGCGAGAGCTTCGACGTGAAGGGGCCGGCCGGAATCACGCTCGAGAGCCAAGTGGGCGAGTACACCTGGTTCATCCGCGACGGTTATATGATCCGCAGCCCCGACCGTATCAACGGCGGGCCGGTTTCCGACGCGGAGCGCATCGCCTACGAGGAGAGTTGGTTGAGCGCGCGCAAGCGCGAACAGGAGAGACGAGCCAAGAAGCTTGCGGAGCGACGCGACGCCGCGGAAGCAGACGGCGAGGAAAGCTCGGCAGAGTCGCTCGAGCGCGAGTATTTTCTCGGCTTCCGCTTCGAACCGGGCAACTACTATGCCGCGGGCTGGGAGCAAATCGACGACATGCGCGTGGTACGCATCGAGTACTACCCGACGCGGATGTTCGACGACGAGGAGTTTGACGACGATGCCGACGGCGAGCTGGATGCAGGCGAGCGGCTCGCCGAGAGCTATTCACGCAAGTTCGAAAAGACCAGCCTGGTCACCATGTGGGTGCTCCCTGAGGCGCACCAAATCGTCAAGATCACGTTCGACAACGTCGGACTCGACTACCTGCCGCTCCGCTGGCTCGTCCAGCTTGACGACATTCGAGCATCGATGACCATGCATCGGCCGTTCGACGATGACATCTGGCTGCCGCGGCTGATTACGGCCTACGGCAAGGCCACGATGGCAGCTGGATCGTTCACGCTCGACTACCGCCTAGAGTACCACGAATACAAGCAGGCAGATGCGGCGGCGACGGTCCGCTTCCGGATACCCGAGCAGCAGTGAGCCGCCTGTCACGAGGCCGGCGTGTCCTTCCGGCGATATTCGTGCTGAGCTGCCTCGGCCTCGTGCCTGTGACAGCAACCGCTTCCGCCTCCACCCAGGATGCGGAGCGTGTTGTGTCCGTGCGTGTGCATGGCAACCATTCGATCTCCGACGAGGAGATTCTGCAGATTGCCGGCATCACCATTGGCGGACCGATTGGCGACGAGGAGCTGGCCGCGATCGAGAGTCGTCTGTCGGACTCGGGGCGCTTCGACTCATCGGAAGTGCGCAAGCGGTACCAGTCGCTGACCCGTGTCGACGAAGTGGTGCTCATCCTGCTGGTGCACGAGCGCGAGCCGTTGATGAGCAAGTTCCTCTTTCTGCCGATCATTCAAGGAACTGAGGAGTACGGACTTACCTACGGCCTGCGCTCGAGCGTGGTCGACCTGCTCGGGGCCGACGAGCGCCTCTCGATTCCACTGACCTGGGGCGGCGTGCGTCGCGCGGCGCTCGAGCTCGAAAAGAGCTTCAACGACGACACCCTGACGCTGCGGTCCGGTGCCGCCATCCTGCAGCGAGAGAACCCTCATTACGAGATCAACGATCGGCGGTACGAGGCCTGGCTGCAGGTCGATCGTCGGCTCACTTCGAGGTTCCGTTTGGCCTTGCGCGGTGGCTGGACCGACGTTGAGTTCGGCGATCTGGACCAGCGGTTCGTGGACTACGGAGCCTCGATACAGTTCGATACTCGGCCCGACATCGCCTTTCCGCGCGATTCCGTTTTCGCCAGCGCCGGCTGGCAGCGTCTCGATTTTTCGGCCGGCGCGGTTGCCGGCGAGGCGTTGCCTGAGCGCCCCTCGGTTAACCAATTTCGCTTCGAGCTGCAGGGGTACAAGCGCCTGATCGGACAGTCTGTGCTGGCGGTTCGCGGCATCTACCACGTGGCCGACGCCGCATTGCCGCTCTACGAAAAGCGGTTCCTAGGCGGCTATTCCACTCTGCGCGGCTACAGGACGGCCGCCTTCGTGGGCGACAGTCTGGCGATTGGGTCGGCCGAGCTGCGCGTGCCGCTGACGTCGCCGATGGGATTCGGTCGCGCCGGCCTGAGCTTCTTCTACGACATCGGCACGGTTTGGGAATACGGAACGTCTCTCAGCGACTCACGCTTTCGTGACGGCGCCGGCATTGGCGTGTTCCTGCTCGCGGCCTTCGTGCAGATCAACGTCGACGTTGCCTACGATCTCGAAGACGACGTGCGGCTGCACTTCTCTTCGGGGTTCCGTTTCTGAGCTCCGCCGTCCCTCCTACACGCTCAGGATGTCGGCAAAGACATCGATGCCGCGGCGCACGACCTCGGGCTCGGCGCAGGTGAAGCACACGCGGACGTGGGTGGGGTAGGGGCCGAAGCTCTCGCCGGGAGCGAGAAAGAGGCCACGCTCGGCGCAACGCTCGAGAAAGCCCAGAAGTCCCGCCTCGTCGGGGCTCTTCAGGTGGTCGCGAACGTCGAGGAACAGGAACTGACTGCCCTCAGGCGGCGGCACGTCGAGCTTATCGGCGGCGTAGTTGCCGAGCGCCATGTAGAGCGGCCGAGCCTGCGCTACCCAGGCATCGCCACGGCCGTCCAGGGCGCGTGCGCCGGCGAGCTGCGACGCCGTGGAGGTGCTGTAGAAGCTGTGGACGCTGATCTTGCGCACCTCGCGCATGATCTCGCTGGGTCCGGCCACGTAGCCGCAGCGGTTACCTGCCATGCCGAAAGCCTTCGAGAAGGAGTGCACCGAGAACGTACGCGCGTGAGCCAGGCTGCGACAGTAGCGGTGCTCACCGGCGTAGACGTAGTCCTCGTAGACCTCATCGGCGTAGATCCACAGCCCCTGCCGCACGGCCCATTCCACGATGGCTTCGACCCATTCGGAAGGCAACACGCGGCCGGTCGGGTTGTTGGGCGTGCTGAGGTACACCGCCGCGCTGCGCTCGGTGATGCGCGCCTCCAGTGCGGCCACAGCCTCGGCGGCGCTGGTGGCCTCGCCGATCACGGGCACGTCGATCGGAACGCCGCGCCCCGACGCAACGATGCCGCGGATGAGGGGCCAGTACGGCGCCACGAGCAGCACCTCGTCGCCGGGGTCGATGGTGGCGCCAACGACAGCACCAAGGGCTCCGGTGGCCCCCGCCGCCACCAGCACCTCGTCGCGCTCGCATGGGACGCCAGTGCGTGTCGCAACCCGCTCGACGAGCGCGTCGAGCAGCACACCGAGCCCGTGGGGCGCCGCGTACTTGTGCATGCCAGGGTGCTCGGCAACGTCCAGATCTTGCATGCGGCAGCCGGTCGCGGGCTCCATCCAGGTGTCGCCGACGTGCAGCGGATACACTTCGCCGTCGAAGTTCTGCAGCCGGTGGGCGAGCTGGGAAAACAGCGATCCCTGCATGCCAGCTACGGCGGAGGATCGGTGTGGAGCGCGAGGCATGGAACCAACCATAGGGTAGAGACGGTCGATGTCGAAAGCTCAACACTTCTACGGCAGCTCGTGGATCGACCGCCTTGCCTTGCACCGCCTCGATTCGGCCTGGGTCGAGAGCGCCCGCACATCACCCGAAGCGCGCTTCGTCCCCGTTTCGGGAGTGAAGTCGCTGCTGTCGAGCGATGAGTCGCCGAGTCTCGTGTTGCTGGAGGCGAGCGCCTGCGGTGTTGCGCCCGACCCCGACCCCGACGTCGGCGTCGCCAGTGTTCTGCTGGGGCGCGACGACCAACATGTGTACTTCGCGCTCGATTGGTCCGACCAGGACGCCACGCCCTCCGATTCCGGCCTCGACCACGCGAGCTTCGTCGATTTACGTCGCGCTGGCCTTCTGATGGAGGCGCGCGAGGCTGGCCTGGCCGCGTACGCGCGCGCCATGGTGCATTGGCACCAAACACATCGTTACTGTGGCGCTTGCGGCGCGTCTACCGATGTCGAGCAGGCAGGCTATTTACGTCGCTGCCGCGCGGAAGGCTGTGGGCGCCAGCATTTTCCACGCACCGACCCCGCGATCATCGTGCGTGTGACCCACGGCGAGCGCGTGTTGCTGGGTCGACAGGCAACATGGCCGAAGCGCTGGTTCTCGGTGCTCGCCGGCTTCGTAGAGCCCGGCGAAAGCCTCGAGGACTGTGTGCGTCGCGAGGTGCTCGAGGAGACGGGTGTCGCGGTGCACGACATTGTTTACAACTCGTCGCAGCCCTGGCCCTTCCCGTCGTCTCTGATGCTCGGGTTCAGCGCGGTGGCGGCCGGCGACGAGCTGAAGATTCAGGACGACGAGCTCGAAGAGGCGCGTTGGTTCGAACGCAACGAAATTCTCGCGGGCGTGGCCGACGGTGAGCTCCGACTGTCGCCCATCACGTCGATATCGCGGCATCTCATCGACGAGTGGCTCGGTCCGGTCGGCGCCGCGGCAGTTCGGAGCCGGTCCTAGCTCAGCCAGGCTCGCAGGCGTCGCCGTCGAGTCACCCCGTCACCCAATAGCCCGTTTACCTGGGTTCCGACATTTGATCTCGTCCAGGATCTCGCGCGCTATTCGGACCGCAGCGAGATCATCGGGTCGACGCGCGCCGCGCGTGCGGCCGGAATCGTGCAGGCGAGCGCGGCGACACCGGCCAGTAGCAGCGCAACCGCTATGTAGGTCAGCGGATCGGTGGCGCTCACGTCGTGCAGCAGCGACTGCATGAAGCGCGTCAGCCCCATGGCGGCCGCCAGACCGATCGCCAGTCCCAAACCGACAAGCCGCATCCCTCGCCCAACCACCAGCTGCAGCACGCTGCCGCGTCCGGCGCCCAGCGACATGCGGATGCCGATCTCGTGGGTGCGTTGCCCCACGGCGAAGCTCAACACGCCGTAGACGCCGATCAGCGACAGCAACAGCGCGATCGCGGCGAAGGTGACAAGAGCGTCAAGTCTTGGCTCTGAAGGCGTCGCGCTGGCACGCCGGCCGTAGGCGGTGCAAGTCTGTCGGGCTAAGACGAATCCTCCGAGTCGCGATAAGGTGGTGCCGGGCGCCCCGGATACATCCGGAACCGGCCAGCAGCGCTGCGCCCCGTCGGCCCGGAACCCGTCAACGAATCCCCCAGTGGCAACGCATGCTTGTCGATCCTTTCCGCCCACAACTCCCGAATCAGGCGCCTGTAGAGGCTCCTCCTACCGAGCTTGCCACCCTCGCATGAGGCCTCGGTCGGGACTTTCGGCTCTCGCGCTGGGCACCTTTCTCCTGGTCGGCCTGCAGTCGGCATCGGCCGCGCTGCAGCCGGCGGCAGCTTGGCGGCCTGGTTCCCAAGCCGAGGCGCAGCACCCTTGGGGCGCCGAGGCGATGCAGGGGATGACAGTGTCGACCTCACGCGGCGGCAGCGACTGGGGCAGCGATGCGATCGTGCCGACGGTAGCCGACCTCAAAGGAATCGGCGTGAACTGGATCGCGATCCATCCGTACGCGCGCATCGATCGCACGGGTGAGGTCACGTGGCGTAATCGCGAGGGGGACAGCAACGAGGCTCCCGAATGGATACGACGGCCCATCGAGGAGGCCCACCGTCAGGGCTTGAAGATCATGATCAAGCCCCACCTGGCCTACTGGGGCAGTTATTCCTGGCGCGGCGATATCGCGTACGACTCGGCGGAAGAGTGGGAGCTTTTCTTCACCAGCTATCTGGCCTGGATTCGCAAGATGGCAAGGTTCAGCCAGGGCGCCGATGCCTTCGTGGTGGGTACGGAGCTCGATCGGACCATCGGCCACGAGGAGCAGTGGCGCGAGATCACCGCCGCGGTGCGCGATGAGTACGACGGCCCGCTCACGTATGCGGCCAACTGGACCGACTACGAGCGGGTGCCGTTCTGGGACGCGCTCGACGCCATCGGCATCCAGGCCTACTTCCCGGTTGTCGACCGCGGCGAGCAGGACGTTCCTCCATCGCTCGAGGAGCTCGAGGCCGGATGGGCGGCCATCATGGCCCGGGTGCGCAACTACGGCGACCGCACGGGCAAGCCAATCGTGTTCACCGAGCTCGGCTACAACCGGTCCGAGCTCGCGCCCTACGAGCCCTGGAACAACCAGGTCGGAGGCGAGCACGCCGACCTGCTGCAACAGCTCTGCATGCAGGTGGCTCTGGTTGCGGTCGCCAACGAGCCCAGCGTGCGCGGGGGCTTCTTGTGGAAATGGTTTCCAGGCGACCGCATACCGCGCGATTTCGCGATGTCAACACCCGAGATGCGGCGCCTGATCTCCAACCACTGGGCACGCTAGGTGTGAGTTCTAGGTAGGTTGTTCACGAACTCACCCCTGAGAGCCGAGCGATCGGCGGTGTCATGCCGATGCCGGCGTGGGGACGGTGACGATTGTAGTGGTTGAGCCAGGGCCGTAGAGCTCGAGTACGTCGAGCTGAGGTCTGGTAGCAGGTGCCGTAGGCCCACTGCTCCTTGAGTGTGCGGATGAAGCGTTCGGCTTTGCCGTTGGTTCTGGGGGTGTAGGGCCGGGTGTAAATGTGCCGGATCTCGAGTTGATGGCATAGGCGATTGAAGCGCTTCGAGACGTAGCCAGGCCCGTTGTCTGTCATCACTCGGCGCACCGCTACTCCCATCGAAGCGAAGTGCTCGACGGCTCGCTGCAGGAACGCTGTGCAGGTGTGTTGGTCTTCGGCGGGCAGCACTTCGACGTACGCCACCCGAGAGTGATCGTCGATAGCGACGTGGGCGTTCTCCCAGCCGACGCCGTAGGCCCGCTTGGAGCGGTCGCCGTGGATGCGGTGTCCAGGTCGCCGGATACGGGCCAGTTTCTTCGTATCCAGGTGCAGTAGGTCACCGGGGTGCTCGTACTCGTAGCGAACGATCTCGGGCTTGGGCTCGAGCGCATCAAGCTTGGCGAGTCCGAGCCGCTTCAGCCACGCCGAGACGGTCGAGCGCGGCACAGCCAACCTTCGGCTGATCTGCCAGGCCGTCAGTCGCCGCCGACGTAGCTTGTCGATCTGCCTCACAACTCCAGCGCTTGTTGCGTGCGGACAGCACGTCGGCCGGCTTGATCGATCGAGCAGCCCGGCCTCACCTTCTCGCTCGTATCTATCCAGCCACTTGTAAACCGTTCGAGCCGACACGCCGAGCGCCGCCGCCGTTTCCGTCACGGGCTCCGCCCGCTCCCGGACTCGGCGGACCATCTCTCGGCGTATATACGGCGTCGTGCGGGCGTTACCATGCAGCTGCATCGGGCGCTCCTTCTGAGGTCGTGGAGTCTTTTGAACAACCCCATTGATCTCAGAAGTGAGCCCCGATGTGAACAACCTACTTAGAAAACACAGCTAGGCGGCTGAAGCCGCTACCTCAGAACAATGGTCGGGGTGAGAGGAAATGAACCTCCGGCCCCTGCTCCCAGAGCAGGTGGACCCCGTGTTTCATGTGTTCCTGGCGTTTTCACATGATCGCGACACCGGGCCTGCTGGCGCGGTGGGGGAAGAAGTAGAGGGACACCCCAAGGCGAGCACGGCGACGGCGATCCAGGCGGAGTAGCGGCGAGACACGCACTCAGCTCTCGAAACCCCAGCTCGTCACTCGCTCGACCCGCAGACGGATGATGGGGCGATTGGCGAGGTTGTGGTCATGGTACTGAGGATATTTGGCGCGGAGCTCTGCCAAGATCTCGTCGCGGGGAGGGGCGTCGCCGGGGTGTTGGGCGGAGTCGATGATGTCGGCGGGGCCGCGACAGAGGACCCAGCCGAGCTTGGACCAGTCTTCGTCGTAGGTGTCGACGAGGAAGGCGGCGCGGGGGTTGGCCTCGATGTTGCGGAGGCGTTTGAGGCGGGTGGTCGTCTTGGGTTTGTCGTCGATGGCGATGTAGATGGCGTCGTCGATGAGGACGAAGACAACGGGGATCAGGTGGGGGTCGCCGGTGGCGTCGGCCGTGGCGAGATGGCCGGCGCGGGCGGTTTCGATGAGGCGGCGGGTTTGGGGGTCGATCGGCATGGGGTGAGCGTAGCGGGACGCTGCCGCGTTGGCGGGGGGAGACTCACCATCGCCACTCACTTGTTTCAAGCAAGGAGACTGGGACAGCTGACCCCCAAGGCTAGAGCGACCGGCCGTATCCGCGTCTAGGACCGGCCCGAAGGCCTGAGGCGCCGCCACGCGGCAGCGGACGGGGCGCCTCCCGAATCGGCGGTCGCGGACGTCTCCGGGCCGCTCAGCGCGGCCAGGCCGTGAGGTGACCACCGACCGGACTCATCGGCGGCTCGGAGAGCGTCACCCCGGCCGCGCAAGCTCTGCTGTGGAGCGAATCGCGCTGGAGCGTCGCGTCGACGGGCCACCGAGTATGCGCATCGAGCGCGTGATCATTGACCCAAAGGACTCCGCGTGAACGTCCGTACCGGAGCTGTCGACTTGCTCGCCGACAAGGTCGAGGAGGGCAGCCTGCCAGCCGCCGTGCAGCTCCTGAGAGGCATCAGGGCCGCGGCCCCCGAACCGTGGTGCTGCCTTACCTGCCAGCGCTTCAGGATGCCCCCGCACGAGGTAGCGGCTTGTCGTCAACTCATCCTCGTCCGAAGGGGAGTGTAACGGAGGCCCCGCCAGTGGGCGGCGCACAACACGGCTGCAGTTCCGCTACTGAGGAGCTTTCCATGGGTTGCCACGGTTCACGGGTGCCGGCCGGCAGTTGTTGGACTGCCTGCCACGGAACTTGAACTTGGTGCCCTGGGTTCCGCCGATAGCGTGGCCCTTGATGCGGTTGTCGTTTGCCTTACCCCAGAAGTGGATGTTCAGCCCGATGCCGCCGTTGCCGGGGGACCGTTCCATGATCTGCCACTTGCCGTTGGCCCGGTAGTCCCATGACATGTCGCCGAGTGACTGGACATTGGCGGTCCCGGGCTCGCGTGCGAAGCGCACGCAGGCGGAGAAAGGGGTCCCGAACGAGCGGCCAAAGCGGGCGTTGTAGACCTTGCCGGCGGGCCTCGGGTTCGCCGACTCGGTCTCGTCGAAGCCGGCGATCCCGCCGACTAGCACGAGACAGACCGCTGCGCTCAGGCAGATGGCCGCGCGCTTGGTAGCCATCGGAGGTGTCGGCCGACGAGACGGTTGGGCGTGACGCTGCGCGTTGCTGTTCCTCATGACGCTCTCCTCGCGCGCTCTCATTGGGTCCAGAACACGGTTGTTTCGCGCGCCACCGCGCACTTGTTGTTGCGCACGCCTTCGAAAACGAACGTCAGGTGCGGGATGTCGTTGTTGATCGCATCGCCGCGGATCGTCTGGTCGTCGTTGCTGACCTTGCCGGAGTAGCCGACCGCCGGGTCGCTGTTCACCGCGGCCTGCCAAGCCTTCGACTTGTTCTGGACGGTGATACCGGGGAATCCCCAGAAGCCGTCCCCGAGCCCGTCGACGGTGAAATCTCTTACCGGGTTGTCCGGCGGGTTGACTGGGTTATTGCCGAATCGGAAGCAGTCGGTGAAGACAACGTCGTCCGATCGCGTGACCTCGACTTCGTAGACGTTGCTTCCCGGATCTTGCGCGTAAGCCAAGCCGGCCGGTAGCAAGATGACCCCCGCGAGAACGAGGGACGCGATGATTCTTCGATACCGCAGGGTATCCTCCTTGTGTTATCTGCCGGTCTCCCCAGTCGCCGGCTTGAACGGCCACCACGTTACTCACTTGGGGGGGGTTGTCGAGGTATGCCGGAACAGGACCCTGACACCACTGCTCAGGAACAGGTCGGTCGTGCCCTCGCCACCACGATAGAGGACCGTGATGTCGTTCTCCATCGCCATGCGCGCCCCAGGACGTTGCCCGAGCGGCACACAATGCTCGCAGCGTTCCACGAGCCGGAGCCGCTCAACAGCGTAAACAGCAACCACTCGCCACGGGGAAGAAGTTGTGGGCCGTGGGCTTGCTCGCCTTCTTCCATCTGAACGACTGCGCCGCCCGGCCGCGCCCAGACTGACACCCTACGGCTAGTGATGATCAGCGATCGGGAGTATCGGCGGCGACTCGAACGCCTGAGACGCCGCGCCCCGGCAGCGGGGGGGGGGGGCGCTAGGCTAGCCTTCCCAATCGGTGGTCACGGACGTCTCCGGGCCGCTCAGAGTGGCCAGGCCGTGAGGTGACCACCGACCGGACTCATCGGCGGCTCGGAGAGTGGAGCGGACCGCGCTGGAGAGGCGAGTCGACGGGCCACCGAGTATGCGCATCGAGCGCGTGATCATTGACCCAAAGGACTCCGCGTGAACGTCCGTACCGGCTCACACTGTTGACCTGCTCGCCGACAAGGTCGAGGAGGGCAGCCTGCCAGCCGCCGTGCAGCTCCTGAGAGGCATCAGCCTTCGCGGAGCTCGCAAGACGCATGACTTCGATCAACGTTGTCGCTCTCGGTATCGTGGCGCTTGGTCGCGGCGAGACCATTGCGGTTGGGGACGTCTTTGGCTGCGGCGAGCTGGGTACGTGAATCCGCGTCGGGAGAGGTGAGGATCCACTCGACGACTCCGAGCGCTGGCGGGCACGAGACTCGGCGAGTCGCGCGCGCGCAGCTTCCTTGACCTGGGGTGCTGCGCCTCCTTGCGCGCCGGGCAGCCGGCAGCGTGGCTCACGTCGGACGTGCGGTTCGCCGAGCATGTCGCATCCGAATTGTGGGTGTCAGCGCGAACCGACCCAGCCGACGATGCCCGCTTCATTGTGGCGCTCGAACGGTGGGAACGATACTGTCAACTTAACGGAGCGCCAGCCACCCTGGTCCGTTACAATCTCTGCTGATCGTCCGCCGCACACCTCTCGGAGCATCCTCCATGCGTGAGTTCATCGGCCGTTGTTGCGAACAGGTGCTCTCGGGGGTCGAGCTGGGTGTCGAGGAGGGCGTGCGCCTCATGGCGGACGTGGGCCGCGACGAGCTCATGGACCTGCTGGCGGCAGCCGACCGCATCCGCCGGCGCTTCGTGGGCGACGAAGTGCACCTGTGCAGCATCGTCAACGCCAAGAGCGGGCGCTGCACGGAGGACTGCAGCTTCTGCTCGCAATCCGCGCGCTTCTCGACGGGCGTCGAGGAGTACGCCCTCATCGACGAGAAGCAGGTGCTGGAAGCGGCGCGCGTGGCGGAGAGCAACGGTGCCGAGGCGCTGGGGCTCGTCGCCGCCTGGCGCGGTCTCCGCAAGGGGCAGGATCTGGATCGGGTCACCGCCCTGATCCGCCGGCTCAGCGAGGACGGGCGCGTCCACGCCGATGCGTCCCTGGGCCTGATCGACGACCCCGAGGTGGCGACGGCCCTCAAACAGGCCGGCCTGCACACCTACAACCACAACCTCGAGACGGCGGCCAGTCACTTCGATAACGTGTGCGAGACGCACTCCCACGACGACAGGCTGCGCACCATCGAGCTGGTGCGTGAGGCGGGCATGAACGTGTGCTCGGGCGGCATCCTGGGCATGGGGGAGTCACCCCGGCAGCGGGTGGAGCTGGCAGCCGAGCTGCGCGAGGTCGACCCGGACATAGTGCCCCTCAACTTCCTGAACCCCATCGAGGGGACGCCCGCCGGAGAGACGTTCGAACCCCTCGCCCCGCTCGAAGCCCTCAAGTGCATCGCGGTGTTCCGGTTCATGTTGCCGCGCCACCACATCATGGTGGCGGGAGGGCGCGAGGTGGTGCTCGGCGAGCTGGCGCCGCTCATGTACCTGGCGGGCGCGAGCGCGACCATGGTGGGGGACTACCTCACCACCGGGGGCAATCCCGCCCGGGACGACCTGGCGCTCATCGCCCGGATGGGCCTGGAGCCCCGCCCCGTGGCGGCTCGGCTGGCCTCCCCCCGGCCCCGTGCCGCCGCCGCCACGGCGACCCTGGACGGTGCGCCGCTGCGCCAGGGCTGACACCGTGGCCGGGGACGGCATCGGGGTGTCCCTGCAGGCCATCGCCCGGGCAGGCCGGACGCGTGAGCTGCGTGCGACGGAACGCGTCGGGCGCTGTCGCGTCCGGGTGCACGGCCGGGAGGCGCTGTCCTTCGCGTCCTGCGACTACCTGGGTCTGGCGCGCCACCCGCGGCTGGCGGCTGCGGCGGCCCGCGAGGCTCACGCGGCGGGCACGAGCAGCGGCGCGGCCCGGCTGCTGGCGGGGCACGACCCCGCCGTCGAGGCTCTGGAGCACGAGCTGGCGAGCACCTTCCAGCAGCCGGCGGCCCTCGTCTTTTCCTCCGGCTACATGGCGAACGTCGGCGTCGCGACGGCGCTCGCGGAGCGCGGGGATCTCATCCTGTCCGACGGACTCTCCCACGCCAGCACGGTGGACGCGTGTCGGCTCTCCCGCGCCGAGGTCCGCGTGCTGCCCCACAGCGACGTGGAGGCCTTGCGGCACGAGCTGCGGGATGCCTCCTCCTACCGCCGCGTGCTGGTGCTCGTCGAGGGCCTGTACTCCATGGACGGGGACATGGCGCCCCTCGAGGCCATGGCCGAGGCCGCCCGACAGGCCGGCGCGATGTTGATCATCGACGATGCCCATGGCCTGGGCACGGTGGGCCCGGAGGGCCGGGGAGCGGCCGCGGCCTGTGGAGTGAGCGAGGAGGTCGCGATCCAGGTGGGTAACCTGGGCAAGGCGCTGGGGTCATTCGGGGCGTTCGTCCTGACCGACGAGCGCACCCGCGAGCTCCTGGTGCAGACCAGCCGCTCGTTCATCTTCACCTGCTCGCTCCCACCGCCCGTGGTTGCGGCGGCCCGGGAGGCCCTGGCGGTGCTCGCGGACGAGCCGGAGCGAGGCGTGCGCCTGCGTCGGAACGCGGTCCTCCTGCGGGAGCTGCTGGCGGAGGGCGGCCTGGAGGCACCCCATGGGGAGTCGCCCATCGTTCCCGTGCTGGTGGGGGCCGACGCCCGCGCCGTAACCCTCGCCGAGCGACTCCTGGCGCGGGGTTTCCTGGTGCCCGCCATCCGCCCGCCAACCGTTCCCGAGGGCGGCTCCCGCCTGCGACTCTCCGTCACGGCCGAGCACACGGAGGACGAGTGTCGGTCGGTGGTGACCGCGCTCCTGGAGGAACTCCGGTGAGCACGGCGAGCACCGGGCCGCGCCCGCATGCATCGACGTTGCCTGCGGATGCGGCGTCCGGGCCCGACTCGACCGTCGACTCGACCGCCGCGTCGAATGCCGAGCTGCAGCGGCTGGACAGGCGCGTGATGTGGCACCCCTTCACCCAGATGGCAGGTTGGATCACGGAGGACTTTCCCGTCATCCTCTCCGCCGAGGGCTGCACGCTGGTGGACGCGGATGGCCGGCGCTACATCGACGGCGTCTCGTCGCTCTGGTGCGCGCTCCACGGACACCGGGTGCCCGAGATCGACGCCGCCGTCCGGGAGCAGCTGGACCGCGTCGCCCACTCCAGCTTGCTGGGGTTGGGAGGCGAGCCGTCCATCCGCCTGGCGCAGAGCCTGCTGGAGGTGGCGCCCGGCGACCTGAGCCGGGTGTTCTACTCCGACAGCGGGTCCACCGCGGTGGAGGTGGGGCTCAAGATGGCGTTCCAGTACTGGCGCCAGCGCGAGGGCAGCGAGAGCCGGCGCACGCGCTTCCTGTGCCTCCAGGACTCCTACCACGGCGACACCCTGGGGTCGGTCTCGGTGAGCGGCATCGACCTCTTCCACGCCATCTTCCAGCCCCTGCTCTTCGCCACCCACCAGCTGCCCGTGCCCCGGGGCCCCGACGACGCCTCGCGGCAGGCCGATGTCGAACGCTGCCTCACAGCCCTCGACCAGGTGCTCGCGGAATCAGGCCCCACCCTGGCGGCGCTCGTGTTGGAGCCCGGTGTGCAGGGCGCCGCCGGCATCCGGGTGTATCCCGAGGGCTTCACGCGCGCGGTGGTCGACCGTGCCCGGGCAGCGGGCCTGCTGATCGTGGTCGACGAGGTAGCCACCGGTTTCGGCCGTAGTGGACACCTGTTCGCCTGCGAGCGCGAGGGCGTGTGCCCGGACATCCTGTGCCTCGCCAAGTGCCTCTCCGGCGGGTATCTGCCCCTCGCCGCGACCCTCACCACCGAAGCGCTGTACGAGGGCTTCCTCGGACGGTACGAGGAGTTCCGGACCTTCTTCCATGGGCACACCTTCACCGGCAACGCCCTGTCCTGCGCGGCGGCCCAGGCCAGTCTCGCGCTCTGCCGCAAGCCCGCCTTCCTGCAGGCGGCCCGCATGCTGGAGCAGACCCTGGCGGCGGAACTGGCGCCGCTCGCGGAGCACACCCACGTTCTGGAGGTACGCCAGTACGGCACGATGGTCGGGATCGAACTGGTCGCCGGGTGCGAGCCGGGGCAAGCGCCCCGGCCCTACGCCGTGGAGGACCGCATGGGGCACCGGGTGTGCCTGGCCGCTCGTCGCATGGGCGCGATCCTCCGGCCGCGGGGTGACACCGTCGTGCTCATGCCACCCCTCTCGATGAACGCCGACACGGCCCGGCGGCTGGTGGGCATCATGCGAGCGGCCCTCGACGAGGAGACCGGCACATGAGCGGGCTGCTGATCACCGGGACCGACACGAGTGTGGGCAAGACGTGGGTGGCGTGCCATCTGGCGCGCTCACTGCGGGAGGTGGGTCTGCGGGTCGGCGTGATGAAGCCGTGCGAGACGGGCATCCAGGGCGGTCCACGCCCGACGGTGCTCCCACCGGGCAGCGACGCGGACCTGTTGGCCAAGGCGGCGGGCTGCGAGGCGCCTACCGCCGACGTGCTGCCCTACGCTTTCCAGCTTCCCGCCGCGCCCTCCATCGCCGCGCTGGAGGAGGGGCAGGTCATCGATCCCGCCGTGCTGGAAGCCAGTTTCGGCCGGCTCAACGAGGCCCACGACGTGGTGATCGTGGAGGGAGCGGGAGGCCTGCTGGTGCCGCTCGCCCCGGACCTCGACTTCCTGCAGCTCGCCAACCAGCTCGACCTGAGCGTGCTCGTTGTGGCACGCACGAGCCTGGGGACGGTGAATCACGTGGCGCTTACGGAACGCGCCTTGCTCGCCGCGGCTTGCCCCTTGCTGGGGATCGTCCTGAACAGCCCCATGAAGCAGGCGTCCGGGCGGGAGCGGGTGAACCTGGGGGCGCTGGCGCAGGTGGTCCGGAGCCCCGTGCTGGCGGAAATGCCCCATGGGTCATCCCCGTCCGAGCACGTGATGCAGCCCCTGGTCGATGCTGTCCGGCGCGACCTGCAGGTGCAGCCCGACGGCGGCACTGTCGTTAACCGGTAGCCTGGCAGGGTTCGGCGATGACTGACGAGCTGCAGCAGTATCGAAGGCACCGATTCCCGCCCGAGATCATCAGCCACGCGGCGTGGCTCTACCACCGCTTCTGCCTGAGCCTTCGAGACGTCGAGGACCTGCTGGCCGAACGGGGCGTGACCGTTTCGCTATCCGGCCGCTGACCGGGGACCAGTTATATACGCGACAGTCGGCGGCGCACAACACACCACTTACGTATTCAGGATGCCCCCGCACGAGGTAGCGGCTTGTCGTCAACTCATCCTCGTCCGAAGCGGCGGGCCTAGGTATCGACTGCAGCCAAGGCGGGGCCTCCGTACACCCATCCCGGACCACCGTTTGACGTGCTCCCCAAGCAGGCCGAAGCCTCCGGGCTCCCCCTGCTCTTGCTCCTAAAGCCGGGTTGGACGTTCCAGTAACCACGCGAGCGTCGCTGACGACACGGGGTTAGAGCTCAAGGCCTCAGGTGCTCCGCGAAGTACCGGCGCAGTGTCTGCCGCGTGTGGCGTACGTTCGCTGGATCTCGAAAGTCGCCAGGAATCACGAGCAGGTCATGGGGTTTGCCGGCGCGGACCAAGGCGTCCACCAGTCGCAGAGGCTGAATCTCGTTCCACTCCCGGCCGTCTCTAGGTGTGTTTTCTAAGTAGGTTGTTCACATCGGGGCTCACTTCTGAGATCAATGGGGTTGTTCAAAGACTCCACGACCTCAGAAGGAGCGCCCGATGCAGCTGCATGGTAATGCCCGCGTGTGGAAGTACGACCGGTTCGCGCGTCAACTCGACGATCACATCGCCTTGCGTGGCGCCCTGGCATCGCACAGAACCCAATTGGCCTCGATCACCGAGCCGACTAGCAAAGATCCGACCGGCCAGCTACTTGAGAACATTCTTGCCAGTTTTGCCCAGTTCGACAACGACCTTCGCGCGCAGCGGACGCGGTTGGGAATGGCCGCGGCGGCGGCGTCTGGACGATGGATTACCAAACCGCCGATCGGGGAGGGGGGGGTCCTTCTCAGAACAACGAGGCGACAGCTGGACGATGTTGACGCAGCCTGATCGGCCCTCCCTTTGCTTCCGAGGGCACGATCGCTATTCGTAAGCGCGAGCAGCGGTTGGGCGGTGCCATCGCCGGGCGCCATGGTCTTGGCAGGTGCCCAGACCGCGAGCCTCCAAGTAGACGTTCGCGCTGAGGAGGCCGTCGTATCGAATAGGTCACTGTGCCGCGCTCGCTGCGCTGGCCTTGCTCTAACGGTGGACGTCGAGCCCATGAACGCCCTCGACGAAGCCGCGCTCAACTGTTCCAGGAGGGGCGGTCGCCGTGTGACCCCTGTGTGACCTAGCCGCAGCACCGGGTGGCACGACTTCCACGCGAATCTCTGTAAGTCGTTCGATTGACTCGACTTATTAGGTCGGGGTGAGAGGATTTGAACCTCCGGCCCCCTGCTCCCAAAGCAGGTGCGCTTCCAAGCTGCGCCACACCCCGACCTGGTCTTGTGCTGGGAATCGCTCAGGATACACGCGCTAGCTGGGCGGTGGCGTCCAGTTTCGGAGCCAGCGGGCCATGGCGCGCACGGCTCTGCCGCGGTGGGACCGTGCCGATTTCTCGTCGGCGGTGAGCTCCGCGAACGTTCGTTCGGTTTCCTTGTCGACGAAGATCGGATCGTAGCCGAAACCATGGGAACCGGCGGCGTGAGTCGCCATCAGCCCTTTGCAAACCCCGGTCGTTTCGTGAATCACACGCCCGCCGTGAGCCAGCGCCAGGTGGCAGACGAAACGTGCTCCGCGGTTCGCGATCGCAACTCCATCGAGTTGTCGCAGCACTCGGCGATTGCGCTCTTCCTGGCTGATGGCGGGATCGATGTAGCGCGCCGAGTACACACCAGGCTCGCCCTCGAGCGCGTCGATTTGCAGTCCGGAGTCGTCGGCAAGCGCCGGCAGGCCGGTGAGCGAGCTGTAGTAGAGGGCCTTGCCGCGCGCGTTGTCGGCAAACGTCGTGCCGGTCTCGACGTACTCGTCGATGTCTGGCGACAGCGGCGTGAGCGTCCAGCCGGCGGGGGCGAGCAGCTCGCGGAGCTCGCGCACCTTGCCGGCATTGGTGGTGGCGACCAGCAGCTCAGGCATGTCGCGCTCGTCGACCTAGTACAGCGGCCAGCTCGAGGGAGTGAAGATCGGGCCCGAGAGGTCGAGATGACCGGTGAGGGTCTCGATGGGGCTGCCGTCGATCAGAAAATGCACCGCGCGGATGCCGGGGAAGCTGCCGGTGAGGGTGCCGACTACGCCGTAAACCGCGTGGATCTCGCTCATCGAGCCGCCGGGCAGCAATCTCAACAGCTTGCTGCCGAAGTCGACGTAGGCAATGCCGCCGCGCGACACCCAGACCTCGCGCACTTCGGTTCCCGACGGCAGCGGCGACAACCCGAGCGACCCGTCGGCGCGCACCAGCTGCTGCAGCGCGACGTGCGCCTTTGCGGCCAGCGTGAGCGGTGCTCGTATCCGCCGACGTCGTGGAATCAGGCGCATGCTGGCCGCGTCGACGAGGAAGAGCTGCAGCGACACCGGCTCGGTCGCGACCTCGAGCGCCTGTTCGTTGGCATTCGGATCGGCGTCCTGTTGTGCCGCCTGGTCTGCAGCCGGATCTGATGTCGCGTTCGGGTCGTTGGTGTTGCCGCCGGCCGCCGGGTCACCCCCCGGCGCGGCCGCTGTCAGGTCCGCGGAAGCCGCTCCTGCAGCGTCGGGCTCCGCGTCGTTGGCGGCGTCGATCGTCAGGTCCTCGATCGGACGCGTTGGGCTACCCAGGCGACTGACGCTCCAGAACACCAGGGCCAGCCCGGCGACGATGGCCAGCGCGATCGCCAGCACGCGATAGGGAATCGACGGCGAGTAGTCGTTCATCGGTTGCCTGCGCCGTCCCGACGACTAGTTGGGCGGCGCCGCGCCAGCAAGAACTGCGTAGTCGCTGCGGAAGCCGTTGAGCGCGTTGAAGATCGCTTCGGCTATGCGTTGGCGGTGATTGGCGTTCGCCAGCCTTGCGGCGTCGCCGGCGTTGGACATGAAGCCCACCTCAACGAGAACCGCGGGCATGGTTGCGCCCTTGAGCACGCGGAAAGGCGCCTGTTTTACGCCACGGTCACGAATTTGCCACAACGAGTTGAGCTCGCCCTGGATGTGCTCGGCGAGGGACTGACTCTGGCGCAGGTGTTCCTTCTGTGCGAGGTCCCAGAGAAGGAACTCGAGCTCCGGCAGCTGGGCGCGACGCTCCTGCGCGGCGCTCCCCGGCGAGTTGCCGGCGCCACGGCGGGCGCCGGTGGAGCGGTTCTCGATACCCGCCAGTCCACGGGCCACCTCGTCGCTGGCGGTATCGGAGAGAAAGAAGGTCTCGGGACCCTGCGCGACGCGCCCACGGTAGGCGTTAGCGTGAATCGATATGAAGACGTCAGCTTGCCAGTTGTTGGCGTTCTCGGTGCGTCCCTCGAGCGGCATGTCGATGTCCGAGTCACGGGTCAGCCGAACCTGCAGCCCGATACGTCTGAAGATCAGATCCCGTAGCCGGCCGGCGATGTCGAGCGTGACGTCCTTTTCCTCGAGGCCATTTCCGGCGACGGCGCCCGTCTCCAGACCGCCGTGGCCAGGGTCGATGACCACCAGGCGCATGCCGTTGCGCTGCCCGGCCACCGCAGGGGGCTCGTCGGTGGGCCCGGGTGCTACCGATGTGGAGGGCGTGGCGGAAAGAAGGGTGACACCGGCGATCGCTGCGGCCGGGAGGTACATGGCCACGGTCCGCCACACGCTAGCGCCGCCTGCCGGGCTGGGCTCGTAAGGTATCCAGCGCACTACGGTCCTCTTGACGTGGACGGCGGACGCCGTGCTCTTACCACAGGGTAGACGCCATTTATCCTAGCAGGTCGGCTAGCGCCCCAGCCTCGGCGGGCCTGCGTCCGATCGCGTTCGACAGGCGACGCGGGCGTGAGCTGCGTCACGCCTCTTTTGTGCGATGAGTCGCCGATCGTCGAGGTTTCCGAATTGCCGTGCCATGCTTGTCTTTATGAAGCGACAGACCCTGTTGGTTTTTACGCGCGGCGTGGAGAGCGAGGCGGCCTGCCGGCGGTTGCTGCCGGCCCGTCTGGCGCCGATGGAGCGAGCGCTGCATCGTGAGTGCTTGAGCGCGACGCTGCGCGCTGGTCGCGACGCTGGCTGTCGGGTGGTGGTGTCGTCACCGACGGCGATGCGACTGCCGGCCGCGGCGGCGTACGAACGTCAGCGGGGGCGCAACTTCGGCGAGCGCATTGGTGCCGCCATGCGCCGGGTTCATGCCGATGCCGACGGTGCCGTGATGGTTGTGGGTACCGACGCTCCGGGCCTGACTGCCAATCACCTCGAGCGCGCCGGCAATCACCTCGAGCGTCACCCGAACGCGGTCGTCGTCGGCCCGTCTCGTGACGGCGGCTTTTATCTGCTTGCTTCCCGCAGGTCGCTGGAGCGTGAGCTCGACGGAGTGAGCTGGTGCACCGGCGACACGTTGCGGTCTCTGCTCGATCGGCTCGATCTTGCCGGGATACCGGTCCACCTGCTCGATCCGCTCGACGACCTCGACCGGCCGCAGGATCTGCAACGGTGGCTGACGCGCGCCTCGGGTCTTTCGAGCCACTCAGGCCTGTCGAACGGGTGGGGCTGGTTGTTGCCCGCATTGTTGCGCGCGCTCGCGGAACTGCGGCGACCGGCATTGCTTGGCGCGGATCGTCCGCGACCATCGTGGCCGTTGCGCCTGCCGGGAAATCGCGCGGCCCCGGTCTGCGCTTAGCGCTCGACGCAGACTGCTTCTCGGTTATCCCGAGCTGTCGAGCTCCGCCGCCATTCGGTGCTGCGGAGACCGCTCGTTGCCGCAATGTCTCCGCGTCCCCGCGTCCCCGTGTCCCCGTGTCCCCGTGTCCAAGTGTCCCGGTCTTTGAGGAACGTCCCCATGTCCGTTATCGATGTCGAACAGGCGGTGCGCAATCGCTATGCAGAGGGCGCACAGATGCGTGTTGCGGATCTGTGCTGCCCCACCGACTACGACCCTGAGTACCTGGAGGCGATCCCCAACGAGGTGCTCGAGCGCGACTACGGCTGTGGCGACCCGTCCAAGCACCTGCGCCAGGGAGAGACCGTTCTCGATCTGGGCAGCGGCACGGGCAAAGATCCGTTTCATCGCGGCGCAGGTTGTGGGCCCGTCCGGGCGCGTCATCGGCGTCGACATGACAGCCGACATGCTCGACGTTGCTCGCAGCAATGCCCCCGTGGTTGCCGAGCGAATCGGCTACGCCAATGTCGAGTTCCGCCGCGGTCGTATCCAGGACCTGGCGCTCGATCTCAACGCTCTCGACGCCGAGCTCGCGGCCCGTCCCGTGGCCAGCTACGAAGGAATGGTCGCGGCCGAAAGAAAGGCGGACGAGCTGCGCAGCGCTCGGCCCCTGGTTGAGTCGGCTTCGGTGGACGTGGTGGTTTCCAACTGCGTTCTGAACCTCGTCGACATGGCGGCGCGTGAGCAGCTGTTTGCCGAGATCCACCGTGTGCTGCGCCGAGGTGGCCGCGCGGTGATCTCCGACATCGTCTCCGACGAGGTCGTGCCGGAGGATCTGCAGCAAGATCCGGAGCTGTGGAGCGGCTGCATCTCAGGTGCCTTCACCGAGGACGGTTTTCTGCGCGCCTTCGAGAGCGCGGGCTTCTACGGCATACGCGTGGTGTCGCGCCAAACCGAGCCCTGGCGTACGGTAGAGGGTATCGAGTTCCGCTCGGTGACGGTCGAGGCATTCAAGGGCAAGGAAGGCGCCTGCATCGAGCGCAACCAGGCGGTGATCTATCGCGGCCCCTTCAAGGAGGTGCTCGACGACGACGGTCACCGCATGGAGCGTGGCAAGCGCTACGCGGTATGCGACAAGACCTACGAGATCTACGCGCGCGAGCCGTACGCCACCTCGTTCGACTTCGTCGACCCGCTGGACGAGGTCGCGCTCGAAAACGCGCCGCCTTTCGATTGCAGCCGCACCGCGCTGCGTCATCCACGCGAGACCAAGGGCCTCGACTACGACGTCACCACCGAAGCCGTTGCGTGCTGCGAGCCGGGAGACGAGTGTTGAGCGTTACGGTTGCTGTCGGAGTGGCTCCGAGCACCGAGGCCGGCGTGGCTCGACCGGTGCTCGACCCGGCGAAGTTCCGCGACCCCGACATCACAGCCAAGGGCGAGCGCCGCGCGACGGTGACCCTCACCGGTCTCGACACGCTGTGGTTCAACACCGGCACGCTGTGCAACATCGAGTGCGTCAACTGCTACATCGAGTCGAGTCCGACCAACGATCGGCTCGCGTACATGACCGCCGCCGAGGTCGCCGGCTACCTCGACGAGATCGACGAGCTCGGCCTCGGTACTCGAGAGATCGGGTTTACCGGGGGTGAGCCGTTCCTGAATCCATACTTCCTCGACATCCTCGACGACACTCTCGGCCGCGGCTACGAGGTTCTCGTGCTGACGAACGCCATGCGGCCGATGATGCGGCGGCCGGTTCAGGAGCGACTACTGGCTCTCAAAGAGATCCACGGCGATCGCTTGACGCTGCGCGTGAGCCTCGATCACCACACCGATGAGCTGCACGACACCGAGCGCGGTGCGGGGGCTTTTGCGTCGGCGATCGAGGGTCTGCGTTGGTTGGCCCAGTCGGGCTTCCGGATCGCCGTGGCGGGCCGTACCTGCTGGGGTGAGCAAGAGCCCGAGGCGCGGGCTGGCTACGGCCGGCTGTTCGACGAGCTCTTCATCAACGCAGCGAGTCGAATCAACCCAGAGGATCGCGGCGAGCTCGTACTCTTTCCGGAGATGGACCCCAATGTCGACGTGCCCGAGATCACCGTCGACTGCTGGGGCATCCTCGACGTCAATCCCGACTCGATGATGTGCGCCAGCTCGCGCATGGTGGTCAAGCGCAAGGGCGTCGATCACCCTGCCGTGCTCGCCTGCACGCTGCTGCCGTACGACCCACAGTTCGAGCTCGGCGAAACCCTGTCAGAGGCGCTCGGCTCGGTGAAGCTCAACCATCCGCACTGCGCCAAGTTCTGCGTGCTGGGTGGAGCGTCCTGCTCTGCGTGAGGTTGCCGATCACGAGCGGGGGAGCGCAGGGGGGGGCCTGACTTCTTCGAGAGTCGAGCGCCGCCGTGGGTGCCGTTCGCTCAAGGTGGTCGACGCCCCTCCGGCGATATTCACGATCGCGCCCGGCGCGAGACCAGCCAGGGCGGCGAGAAGGTTTGCGTTCACGACGTCAACCACGTAGGTGAAGTCGCGAATCTGGGTGCCATTTCCGTACACCGGAAAGGTCCCACCGTTGCCGTAGCTACTCTCCCTATCTCACGGTCACCATTGAAGTCGTTGATGATCGGGCGCGTACGATCGTGACCTCGGGAATGAAGTACGTCGAGGCTGAGCGACCGGGGCAGCACATGCAGCGCCTGTTCGATCTCGACTCGGAGATGCCAGTGCCGCCGGCCGACAGGCGTGCCACCCCGGCAGCTTGTTCGATCGTCGCCTCACGCGACTGCCATGTTGAGTTGCTCGGCTCGACGAGAGTCCGGCGGTCAAGCGCCCCTATCGTCGCCGCGGTCGACGGAGCGGCCAAGTTCGCCAGAGCCCGCTTTTCCGGACCGTCATCGAGGGTCGGTTGTGATGAGCGGGAAGTTACCTCGACCGCACGGGCTCCCTGGGCCCTCCGGTCGGGATCTCGTCATACCAAGCTTCTGAGTTCTCGCCGCCGCGGAGAACCTGCTCCATCACCGGTCGCAGTCGGTAGTTCCCGAATTCCTTATCGACGCGCTCGCCTCCCGCCTGTCTGGTAGTGTCTCAGTTTGAATTGCTGCGATGACGTTACCTACTAGACAGCACGGCTAGTCGCCACCTAGGATATCGGTACCATGCCAAAAGGACCGCAGGGACAGAAGCGGCCTGCTGGCGTGACCCAGAACGCCGTGCGCGTCATGGAGATCGCCACCGGGCAGCGTGAAGAGGAATCCGTGGACGACGGTAAAGACCGTGCCGCTGTGAAGCTGGGACGATCAGGCGCTTGAGAGCGGCCAGGTCGTCAGCGAGCTGCAAAACTATCACCTGAACGTCGATCCGAGATTTCGAGGAAGGCGGCCGCGGCGCGATGGGGGAAGTGACTATCGTAGGATAGAAAACGTAAGGATCTCACGGGTAGCCCATCCATCTCGTCGGCGATGGATGGGCCCCCGTTTTTTTTTAGGAATGGGAAGGTTGCGCCGGAGCACCTAACCGGATATGGTTTCGCTATCCGACATTGAGACTGGGATATCAGACATCGGGACGGGTATGAGGATCGGATATGGAATTATTCAGCGACCGGACGCTAGATGAGCTAAGAGCAGCCGAAGATAACCTGCAGGATACGCTCGAGAAACTGACGCAAAAACTCGACGCCTGCAAGCGTCAACATGCGGCGCTGAGCGAACTTCTCAGTGGATCCTCTGCGTCGGTAGCAGGAATGAATGGTAGCTTCATCAGGTCGGAGACCCTGAATGATGCTATCGTGATCGTGCTTAAAGAAATGGGTCCGATTAAATCCTCAGAGGTCGCGCAGGAGTTAATCAACCAAGGTTACCTGGACGACAAGAAAACGCCTCTATCGACTCGAGTTTCGACTCAGATGTGGCGTATGAACGCTAAAGGCATGATCAGAAAGGGAGATAGCGGAGACTATTCCTTGGTGGGTACCTAACCGAAAACGGGCCGGGCCGCGGTTGCATCCGCGCCCGACCCCAAGCCATGTTCTCACCGTCAGCTAAACAGGAGAAACGATGCATTTCTACATCGGCTATTGGCCTATTGTACCACGAGGACCGCCACGGCAAGCAACCGGGATTCAATTATCTGACCATTCATTCTTGACGGTAAGCATAAAAATTCATATAATGATGGTATGAATAAGCTACCGACACAAACCCGAGCGCAGATTCTAGACCTGCTATGCGAAGGCCTTTCGCTTCGAGCCATAACTCGCATCACCGGTGTGTCGATCAACACCATCTCGAAGCTGCTGGTGGACGCTGGCAACGCTTGCGCGTCGTATCACGATGAGCATGTGCGAGATCTACCGTGCAAGCGAGTGCAGGCCGACGAGATCTGGGCGTTCTGCTACTCGAAAGCCAAGAACGTGCCCGAGGACAAGCGTGGGCAGTTTGGCTACGGCGACGTGTGGACGTTCACGGGGATCTGTGCGGATACGAAGCTCATCGCATCGTGGCGGGTTGGCCCACGCGATGTCGGTACGGCTACCGAGTTCATGCAGGACCTCGCAGGACGGCTGAGCAACCGCATCCAGCTAACGACCGACGGGCACAGGATGTACCTGGAAGCGGTCGAAGATGCGTTCGCACACGAGATCGACTACGCGATGTTACAGAAGGTCTATGGCCCGGACCCGGAGCCGCAGCGCCGCTACAGCCCCGCCAAGTGCCAGGGAAGCCAGCGGCTACGAGTGCAGGGAGACCCGGACGAGGCACATATCAGTACGTCCTACGTCGAGCGCCACAATCTCTCGATGAGGATGCACATGCGGCGGTTCACGCGGCTCACCAACGCCTTCTCCAAGAAGATCGAGAATCACGTGCACATGGTTGCGCTGTACACGGTCTGGTACAACTTCTGCCGCATCCACAAGACGCTTAGGGTCACGCCGGCTATGGAGTCTGGTGTGAGCAAGACGGTGCGTGACGCTGAGTGGATCGTGGGTCTGGTGGACGCATCCGCACCGATGCCGAAGAAGCCGGGTCCGAAGGGGCCGAGGAAAAGTAAATCAAACTGAGACACTACCGCCTGTCTCGGCAGCTTGACGAGCAGCGGCACGTGTGTAAGGTCCCCGTCGCTCCAGATGTCGGGGACTCTGGCGCCATGACAGAGCCTGTGACATCCCCCAAGCGGCTGCTCGCAATGGTCTCCAATGAACCCACCCGATCGTATAGATGAGATCGAAGGCCCCTCCGTCTGGCCCGATGTTGTCGCGGAGTCGGGATTCCACCGAGCGCCCGCGCTCGAAGTACGCAGAAAAGAATCCCGGAGGCGTCCCCGGTTGAACTCCAACCATCCTGCCGATCGCGAAATCCGCGATGAACAGAAACGTCAGAGTCCACGCCAAAACGCGGGGCCATCGGACCCAGGTGATCTAGAACTGGAAGTAGATAAACGTTTCCGGGGCATTATCCAATCCGAGAAGAAGGGCGACAATCAGCGCTGCGAAAAACGCGCCGCGCGCAAATGTTGGCCAACGCCAATAGACGGCGGCTTCGTCGCTTCGGAACTGGGCGATTTCAAGCGGCACTAACGTGAGAATCCCGACGACGGCGCCCAATCGCGGAGTGCCAAGCCGAAAAGCTAGGCTCGTTGTATCGAAAAGAGCGGAAGTCATGCTGGCAATCTGTTCGAAGGACCGCGCCCGGAAAAGCAGCCAGCCATAGCACGTGACCGCAAAGAAGAGGAGCATTTTGAGCGGAGACGCCCAACGATTGTTCGGTCGAGACTCCGGAGCGGCACCTACTAACCACCGGTGAATGCCGAGCAGCCCGCCCTGAAAAGCCCCCCATAGAACGAAGTTCCATGCGGCTCCGTGCCACAGCCCCCCAAGTAACATGGTGAGCATCAGGTTTCGGTAGGTGTTCCTGGGCCCGTTTCGATTTCCGCCGAGCGGAATGTAGAGGTAGTCTCGGAGCCAGCTCGACAGGCTGATGTGCCATCGGCGCCAGAACTCTGAGGGATTCGGTGAGAAGTAAGGCTGACGGAAATTCGTCATCAGCTCGATGCCGAGCAGCTTCGACACTCCCCTCACTATGTCAGAATATCCCGAGAAGTCGCCGTAGATCTGCACAGCAAAACAAACCAGTCCAACAGCAACTTCGACCCCGCTGGGGTGTTCGTGCGAGAAAACGTCGCTAACAAGGGCGGCAACCCCATCTGCGACGTCGACCTTCTTGACCAGGCCGCTCAGAATGAGACCTATGCCACGAGAAAACTGATCAATGTCGAACGTTCGCGCCTTCCGGAGGGCTGGAAGAAGCCGGCTGGCTCGCTCTATCGGACCGGTGACCAGCTGTGGGAAGTACGCGACATACAAGCCGAAATCCACAAAGTCGTCGCACGCGTCGACCTTGTCTCGATACAGGTCGACGGCGTAGCTCATCGTTTGAAACGTGTAGAACGAGATTCCGACTGGCAACACGATATCGAGATGAAGGAGAGTTGCGTCGATTCCGGATGACGAAAGCGCCGACTCCAGCGTTCCAACGAAGAAGTCGAAGTACTTAAAGACGCCAAGTATTGATAGATTGGCAATTACACTTAGGCCAACCGCGCGCTTCTTGCGTTTGGGGTCTGGAAGAGCAGCCAGGCATGGTAAACACGACACGCCGACGAGCACCACGCCGACCGCACAGCCCGCACGGCCTTCCACTTGAAGCCCGCCGGGAAGCCCGCGCCGCCGCGACCCTGGAGCCCCGACGCCTCGATGCGCGCGATCACCTCCCCGGCGCCGAGGTCGCCGGCAAGCCGTGACGCCGCACCGGCGAACTCGGGCGGCGCCAGCAGGTTCATTGCCAGGCGCGTTTCGGGAAGAGCCTTGGGCGGAGCTTCGGGCAGAGCTTCCGGGGGCAGGTCTGAGAGGGACAGATCTGTCTGAAGATGATCGGGACTGACGTGGCCGAGCCAGCTCTCGTCGGGGACGGCAGCCGACTGCAGCCGGCTCCAGTGACCGCCGGCTCGGTCCAGGTCGGCCGGCGTGACCTCGACGAGTGGCGTGCGGTCGCGCAACACGGCGGGCGGCCGATCGCACGCCGCCAACCACGAGCAGCCCTCAGCCGGCATCCCCGCTTCGACGGCGCGGTCGAGCAACCCGCGGGGCCCCCGCCATCTGACAGGTCAGACCCGTACAAACGCGGAGCTTGATGTCGGGCCGATCGAGCAGGTGAAAGAAGCTCGCGGCGCCGTAGACATGCGCTTCGGGCACTCCCGTCTCGCGCGCGATGTCTCGAGCGACGCCAGGGCGAAGCCCGCCGAGTTCGGCGACGCGCTCGAGAATCTCGCTACGCGGGTCAGAATCGCTCATGGGTCGATGCCCGTTCGACACTCGAGGGCTCTTCGCCGCCCGGCTGGTCAACGGATGGTCCTTCCCATGGGATGCCACGGGAAGATTCTAGCGTGTGCGGCCTCTCTCCCGGCAGAACAGCGTCTGGTGCAATTGCTGGCCGTGTCGCCCGGCTTCGACACACAGGCCCTCCTGACGGCGAGGCTGGCGCCGGGTCGAGTATGTCAAGAAGGCCGGCTAGTTGGCGGGGACGCGCTCGATCCAGTACGTGGCGGAGCCGGCCGGCAGATTGAGACGACGTAGATCCGCGGACCGGGCGCCTTCTCCTGGTCAAGCGGGCAGACGTCGGCGGCCAGCAGACCGACCCACCTGGTGGTTGTGCTCAAACGGGTTCGAAGAGCTGAAGCGGCTTGTGCCAACCGACAAGTGACAGTACGGACGAGAGGCTAGCGGTCCGTGGTCTCGGCGCCGAATGCCTTGACAACCTCGCGCGTCAGTCCCCAGCGATCGAAGCCCTGACGGCCGTAGTCGAGGCCACGGCGGACGATTACCAGGTTGTGCGACGGCACGACGATGGCGAACTGGCCGCGGTTACCGGCGGTGGAGTAGGCGTCCTTCGGGACGTCTGTACGATCGTCGGGGACGAGCCACCACTGGCCGCCATAGAAGTTGCCGCGCTCGGCGGTCGACGGCGCCGGGGTGCGGGCGAAGTCGATCCAATCCTCCGAAAGGAGCCTTTCGCCGTTCCAGACACCTCCGTTGAGGTAGAGAAGGCCGAATCGGGCGAGGTCGCGGGCGTTGGTGTAGACCTGGCTGCTCAGAATGAAGTCGCCGAAGCGGTCGACGCTCAGCAGCGTGCTGCGCATGCCGATCTTTTCGAGCAGCGCCGCGCGCGGGAATTGCATGTACTCCTGGTCGTCGCCAATCGCCAGCTTCATGGCGTACACCGCCAGCAGGGTGTCGTAGTTCTCATAGTCCCAGTTCGTGCCCGGCTCGCGGATGAGCGCGCGGCTGCGGGCGCCGACGATCGAGCTGGCGCCGGCCCAGTACGACATGCCGGATCCCGTGGCGTACTCCAACCGAGCGTTGTCCACCGTGTAGAGGCCGCTCGACATGTTGAGGACGTGCCGGAGTGTGATGGCGTTGCGCGGGTCGGCTTGCGGCGACGGCGCCTGCGGCAACCACTCGAACCCAAGAGGAGCATCGAGCTCCATGCGCCCCTCGTCGACCAGCATGCCGATCAACGTGACAGCGATGCTCTTGGCGGTCGACCAGGTGCGCGTCTTCGTTGTCATGTCGACGCCGGGGGCGTACCGCTCGTGGATGATCCGGCCGTTGTGGACGACCATCATGCTGAGCGTGACCTGCTCGGGCGACTCGCGATCGAACGCCCAGTCCGAGGCTGCCGCCAGCGCCGCCGGGTCGATGTACGAGGGCAGCGGCCGTTCTTCAACCAGATCGCCGTCGGGCCACGCGATCGTGGCGGCGTTGCCCGGCGCCGGCGGCACGTTGAGCTCGGGCAGGCTGTCGATATCCTCGAGGGTCTGATCGGGTGCCAGGATCACGCAGCCGACGCCCTCGCGGAAGGCCGCACGCATCACAGGCGTTCCGCCGGCCGTACCTATCGATACCGCCTTGCGCTCGCGATCGATCTCGTAGTCGCCGCCACGCGGTGTTCCCACGGGGCCGGGATTGGTAAAAAAGGCGAGCTCCTGCGCAAACACCTGCTCGACCGTTCGGTTCCCCGTAAAGAGCCCGTTGCACATCAGAATCGCCTGCTGGCCGTAGCGGATCATGTCACGCTGGAACCGCCAGTAGTCGTAGCGCTCTTCTTGCTGGGCAACGGCAAGCGAGGGCAAGAGGAGCGCGGCAGCGAGCAGAAAAGCAGCGGGACGCTTCATGGAATTCTTCCTTTTCGAGGATTCGTTGGAGCGCTAGCCCTGGCCTTCGCCCGCGTCTGGATCAGGATCCGGCTTGCGGACCGTCGGATACTCGATACCCAGCTGTTCCAGATAGGTATCGAAACGCTCGGGGTCGTAGCGCAGCTCGTCGAGCAGCGGGCGGTAGCGCGCCATCTTCTCGGCATTGAGGTGGGTCGGTGGCGGTGTGTCGAGGGGGATGAGCGACTCCCACTGCTGGTCTTTTGTGACGACCTCGCGGTGGTAGGTCCACGCCTCTTCGACTTTGTCCGGGTTGGCGATGAGATCGATCGCGGTCATGGCGATCACGCGGGCGCCGTAGTTGGCCCCCTGGTGGGCGATGGGTGTCGCCGCCGAGATGCTCGACGACCAGTGATGTCCGGTGGCGCCGGGGATGGCACCGGGGTAGTAGAGGCGCACGGTCGGCATGTTCCACGAGACTTCGGCGATGTCGTCACTGCCACCGCCCATGCCCTGTTCCGACTCGCTCAACTCCTCGCTCAGCAGCTCCGTGGGCAGCCCGTTGATCTCGATGTCGAACCAGCCGCCCTTGGTGCCGAGCACACCGCGATCTTCCTGAACGGCGCGCGCGAGCGCCTGGTCGGCTTCTGTCCACTCGGGCATGCCCACTTCGAGAATGTTGGCGTGCATCAGCTCGGCGAGAGGCTTGCTCATGTTCGAGGGCCAGGCCGCGCCGAATACGCGCTCGGTGACCTCCGTGCTGGTCATCATCGCGGCCGCTTTGGCCATGGTTTGCCCGAGCTCGTGGAGCTCTTTGATGCGGTCGTAGTCGAGCTCGCGATAGTAGTACCAAACCGACGCTTCAGAGGGCACGACGTTCGGCTGGTTGCCACCGTTCGAGATGATGTAGTGCGAACGCTGTTGCAGACGCAGATGCTCGCGACGCGCGTTCCAGCCGGCGTTCATCAGCTCCACCGCGTCGAGCGCGCTGCGTCCGTCCCAGGGTGAGCCCGCGCCGTGCGCGGAGCGGCCGTGGAACGTGAACTCGGTCGAGACAAGTCCGGAGCCCGAGATGCCCCATGCCGTTCCGAGGATGGGACTGATGTGCGTCGACAGCATGATGTCCATACCCTCGAACAGCCCGGCGTTGACCATAAATGTGCGCGACGCCACCAGTTCCTCGGCGACTCCGGGAATGACCTTGAGCGTTCCCTGCAGGCCGTGCTCCTCCATCACTCGCTTGGTGGCGATGGCGCCAATGATGTCGACGGCGGCGGCGCTGTTGTGCCCCTCGCCGTGCCCCGGACCGCCCGGGATCAACGGGTCCTGGTAGGCAACGCCCGGCTTTTGCGAAGTCTCAGGGAGCCCGTCGATGTCGCCCATGAAGCCGATCACCGGATGCCCCGACCCCCACGTCGCGACGTAGCAGGTGGGCATGCCGGCGCAGCCCATCTGCACCTCGAAGCCCTCGTCTCGCAGGATACCGGTGATGTACTTCACCGTTTCGTGCTCCTGAAATCCGAGCTCGCCGAACGAGAAGATCGAATCGACCATCACCTGCGACAGCTTGCTCATCGAGCCGACGATCTCGCGGGCTTCTTCTTTGAGTGCCGCAGCCGAGGGTCCGTCCTGGGCGGATGCATTCGTGCTGGCGACCGAGAAGCTCAAAAGGGCGGCCAAGAGGGCGATGGCGAGCGTTCGACAAGAACGGAACTGGCGGTCACGACGCATGAAATCTCTCCGGCGGACTCGATGGGTTGACGTTGGGATGGTTGACGTTTCGCGGCCGCCCGTACCCTACAAGATCGCGCCGAAGGCGTCGACGGATGGGCGACGTTATGTCGGCCACGGTGGTCGTCGATCTTGCTAGAGGGGTTGGCGAGAGGCCCGCGACCGTCGGAGTTTTCGCGTGGCTTGCCGCAGCCATTCCCGCACCCGTAGCAGACGCATGTGCATCCAGGAGCCACTCGCGGCTTTCATCACGGCCGGAGCCCGATACTGTCCCTTGTTCTTGTGCGGAAAAGGGACGTCCGGTATCGGAACGTCAAGAAAATCACACAAGCACCGCCAGCCGTCGCCCCTCTCCCAGCACATTTCCAGTAGGTCATTGGGCCGATTCCGGAAGTGTTCCTGCACCGCAGCGTTGTGTGACTCGTACTCTCGCTTCTTGCGCTCGAGATACTCGGGAGGGCGCGCCGCGCATGCGACCTCTCCTGACCTGCCAATTTCACACGCTCAGCGCACGTGTCGTGCTGTCCAGGCGAGTCGTCAGAATGAACTTGCTGCGGGGAAAGCGCTCGTCGAGCTCGGCAAACAGTTCGAACCAAGGGGCGTCCTCGAAGCCGCGGTACCGATCGGCCTCCGCGAAGATCACCTCACGATCGCCACCGCGGCGGAGAACCGCCCGCAATTCCCGGTTGAAGGTAGCGTGTGGCGTGATTTGGAGGATCTCGAAACAAGCGCCGAGTGTAGTCGTGCCAGTCTTGGTTACGCCGACGCCGAACACCTTGAAGTCTTTGTCCACCGTTCGCCCCTCCGCTCGAAGGCACAACCTCCGAAAAGCTAGCGTCGCGGGGCGACTCGCTGGAGCTCGCCGAACCAGTTGACGACGATATTTGCGAGCTGGATGTTCGGCTCCTCGGAGCCGGCGCTGGGGAACATCACGAAGCGACCATCGGGCGCCACGTCGTAGTCGGCGAACGTGTTGCCCCCAACGGCGATGCCACCGACGCCGCCCTTGAAGTCGCCTGAGGCGACCAGTCGCGGCCGTGAAGGCGTAAAGCTGTCGCCGCTGGTCTCAACGTCAACGCCGCCGACGCCGTCGTTCGTGCGATAGAAGAGCTCGCTTCCGTCGGCCGAGAAGCGCGCGTAGCTGCCGCCGTCGTCGGAAACCTGCCAGCGGCCGCTGGAGGTGAATGGGCGTACGTAGATCTCGTTTTGGCCGCTCTCGTTGGACTGGTAGGCAACCCAACGTCCGTCAGGAGAGAAGGCGGCTTCGAGCTCGTCAAAGGTCGTCGTCAGGAACGGCCGGAGCGTGCCGTCGCCCTCCTCGAGATCGATGACGCCGATCTCGGCGCCGCCCTCCCAGCCAGCCTCTTCGTCGGCCTGTCCGATCCGCGTGGCGAGCACGTACCTGCCGTCGGCCGACCAGTCGCTGACGTAGATCGGGAAGTCGTGGTGGGTGATCTGCACGGCATCGCCGGAGCCGTCGGCTGCCTTGCGATACAGGTCGTCGGAGCCGTCCTCGTCGGAGGAGTAGATCAACTCGCTGCCATCCGGCGACCACACCGCGGGGCCCTCGATGCCCTCGCTGAACGTGAGCCGGGTGCGGGTGCCGCGGTTCAGGTCGTAGACTCAGACGTCCCAATTGTCGCCGGTGAGCTCGGTCATGTTGAGGAATCGGCCGTCGGGCGACACCCGGCTTTCGACGTACGACCTGGGCTCCAGCAGCAGCTGCGAGATCGCGTTGTCGCGATCGAGCCAGACGGCGGGATATTGCTCGGGGCCGGACGAGCCCCGCCGGAAGAGGAGCGTGCCGTTGCCGGAGACCGAGTACTGGGCCCCACCATTGCTTGGATCGTCGGCGAGGTTCTCTGCCACCGGCACGGCGCTACTGATGGTTTCGAGGCTGTCTGGGTCGAAGGGCACCGCGAACAGCGTCCCGGCGTTGACGAACAGCAGGTGGCCCGACTCGACATAGTTGCCGTAGTAGCCGCCACGGTAAACAACAGTCTGCTCGCCAGTATCGAGATCGACCACTTGCAGGGTGGCTGCTTCGAAAGCCCCGACGATCGCAGTGTGCGCGGTGTACAGGATCCTTCGACCTCCGGGCATGGCACTTGGCCAGCGGTGTGTCGCTTCGCCCGTCGACTCGTCGAGCGTGGTGACGGCGGTAGACTCGCCGCCGTCGGCGCTCACCATCATCAGGCCAGAATCCGGCGACGGCGCATACACGACCTGCCCGTCGGGCAACCACGTGGCTCCGCGGCTGCGGCTTACTTCGGCGATCTCGAGTGGCGTGCCTCCGGTGGCGGGTACCTTGTTCAATGCGTTCGGCGTGGCGAATCCGATCCAGGCACCGTCCGGTGAAAAGAACGGGTTGTAGGCTCCGCCAGCCGCCAATTCGACGACCTCGGTGGTCTCGAGCTTCCGAAGCTTCAGGTTCTCGGTGCCCTGCCCGGTGCTGGTGATGATGACCACCTGATCGCCGGCGGGTGAAACCTCGAGGCTCGAGCCCAGCGAGACGTTACGCAGTTCCTCGGTAACACCGATCGCCAGCTCCATGCGCAGCGTCGGCTGCTCGACAGGGTCGTCACTTGCCAACAGGCTGGCGATCAGTCCAACGCCGAGAACCGCCGCCGCCGCCCATGGCGCCCAGCGCAGCCACGCGGCTTGCGGTGGCGCGCCGGCGTCGAGGATGGCCTCGGCCGCTTCCGGATCCTCGAGGTACTCCTCGAGCGACACTCGAGCGTCGCCGATTGCCTGAATACGCCGATCCTTGTCCTTCCGCAGGCAGCGGTGCAGCAGCGCGCGAATGCGGCGCGGCGTCTCGGCCGGCAGCAGATCCCAGTCCGGATCGCGGTGAACGATCGCGCCGAGCACGTCGGTGGCAGTCTCGCCCATGAAAATCCGCTGGGCGGTGAGCATTTCGTAGAGCACGCAGCCGAACGCCCAGATGTCGGTACGCCGGTCGACATGGCGGCCGCGTGCCTGCTCGGGGCTCATGTAGCCGGCCGTGCCGAGAATCATTCCGGCTTGCGTAGCCTCGAGCCTCGTCGGCGAGGCTGTCAATCCCGAGACGGATGCCGAGCTGTCGCCCGAGAACGCCTTCGCGAGGCCGAAGTCGAGCAGTGTCACCACGCCCTCGTCGTCAACCATCACGTTGGCGGGCTTGAGGTCGCGATGGATCACGCCCTTGTCGTGGGCCGACTCCAGAGCGCGGGCGATCTGCAGGGCGATCTGCAGCGCTTCCGTTACGGGTATCGCTCCGGCGTCGAGGCGAACGTCAAGGTCCTGTCCCTCCACCAGCTGCATCACCAGGAACCGCACCCCGTCGGCCTCTTCGAGTCCGTGGATGGCGGCGATGTTGGGATGCTCGAGCTGCGCCAGCAGCTGCGCCTCGCGCTCGAGCCGCAGCATGCGCTCGGAGTCGTCGGCCATCGACGGCGGCAGCACCTTGATGGCTACGTCGCGCTTGAGGCGGCTATCTTCGGCACGGAACACCTGCCCCATGCCGCCCTCACCGAGCTTGGCACGAATCGTGTAGTGAGCGAGCTGCGAGCCGACGTCCATCGTTCGATGCCTTGCGAGGGAGCGGGGATTGAGGGCGGCCGGAATGGTAACTGATTGAGTCTTCGGCTGAATCTCCAGAATCAGCATGGGCGCGGAGGTCGCGCGGTCTCTGAAGAGATCGTGACAACCGATCCGCGACGGTCCCTCGCGGCGAACATCCTCCGCCTACTTGGAAGACACAACGAGCTCGACGTTCTTTCTAGCGATTGATTTCGTCGTCGCGCCCGGTCAGCTGCCAGCGAACCATCGAGACCGGGATCACGCCGACCGCGGCGAACTCGTCCATGAAGCGCTTGATGGTGAACTGGTCGCCCAGCTGGAGGGCTCGTTCGGCGAGCAGCTGCTCGATTTGGATCTTGCCGATGACGTAGCTTGTGCCGTAGCCGGGCTGGGTGAGGTAGAAGTGCTCCTCCCACTGGATGGTCTCGCCGTCGGCGGGTAGCCAACCGCGCGGCACCCATTCGGAGGCGAACTCCGTGGCTTCTTGGAGTGTCCACTCCTGACCGTGCTGCATGAGGCCACCGATGGCGCGGGCGGCGCGCTGTGCCAGAAGGATCCAGATGAGCTCGCGGGCGCGCGGCTTATCGTCGAAGCCACCGGCGTGCATCATCATTTCTTCGACGCCGGTTGCCATGCCCTCGGAGCGCGCGTCGTAAATGTTGAACAGTGCGGGCACGCGGCGGATCGGGCTTTCGTGTGGTTCCTCGCGCATCCGCGCCAGGTCGAACCAGTGGTAGCCGTGGGTGCGCATGACTTCGCCGTCGCGGTAGTTGACCTCGGCGAAGAAGCCGCGTAGCCCGTCCGACCGTGATGGCGGCGAGAAGGCGCCGATGCGCTCGCGCAGCGCCTCGTCCATGTAGTCGCGCATGCTCAGGATTTCCTCGTCCTCGAGAAACTCCATGTATTCCGAGACCGCAGTGTTGAGAGCAGCGTCGTACTCCTCGGCGTTCTGGTAGCGCGGCAGCTCGGGCAGGTTGCGGTTACGGTTTTCCTCGAGTCGCAACGCGGCGTGAGCGCGCCAGAGCTCACGGCGCATCAACGTCAGCTCTTCCTCCCAGGTGTAGGGAACAAGGTGGACGTTCTTCAGGGTCCAGGTGTAGTTGTCTTTGCCGACGCCGGAGACGCCGTCTTTCGAGGGAAGCTCGGCCTCGATCCACTCGGCGAATCGATTGGTGGCGAGGATGGCCGCGCGCACGGCATCGCTGAGCTCGTCGCTGGTGCCGGCGACCTGCTCGCCGAATGCCGCGAGATCGGCGCTCTGGACGCGCATCGAGCCGATGCTCATGCGCCACAGGTCGTGACCGTCGCCCACGAGGTTGCCGCGCGCCTGCTCGAGCAGCGGTGGGATGACGCCTATGCGCGAAGTCAGCTCGGCTGCGTCGGCTGGCGATAGCGGGTATTCATAGGTCCAGGTGTCGATCCAGCCGTGGATCACCGGGCCTTCGTGCGCCGGCACGTCCGACTCCGCCGGGAAGATCATCACGTAGGAGGCCGGGTTGTTGGCCCATGGCCGACGAACACGGTGATCGAAGTCGAGGCCGTTCATCTCGGCGCGCACGAGGTGCCAGTCGATCTGCTGCTCCACAGGCCATGAGGCGAGATCGGGCTCGAACGCATCGAGTCGCGCGCGGTAGGTCCGGAGCTCGCGTCGTTGCGCCGCCATGGCAGCCGCAGTGTAGTCGGGGACTCCATCGACGACCCGCGGCGGGGCGAACTCGCGCCAGTCTTCGAAGAGCTCGAGCAGGGCGCCGTAGTCGGCCGACTGTGCGGCGGTGGCTGGGCTCATCGGAGTCGACAACAGCGCTCCGCCCATGAGGATCGATGCTGCGAGCGTACGAACGGTGCGAAGTGTGCGCGAGGTCAGGCTCATGGCAGTCTCCGAGATCGTAGTCGAGATGGCTGCAAGGTATCGCAGTCGGCGGGAAACGCCCGCGCTGTAGGTTTCGGCACGGGCAGCTTACAGTCCCACGACACCGTCACGGAGCCGAATCGCGCCCCAAGAGACGTAAGCATCGTGAAGAAACCAGCTGGCCGGATCGTACCTTCGATCATCGTTGCAGTGCTCATATGGGTTGCTCCGTCGGTGGCCAACGCGCAAGACGAGTATCGGCCCGACCCCGCCGAAGTGCTGCGCATGATCCGGGCCGAGAAGCTCGACATGATCCTGCCGAGCGCGATGCGCGACAACGGCGTGGACATGTGGATCCACGTGACTCGTGCGGGCGATCCGGATCCGCTGGAGTACGAGCTCGGCTCGGGCGGCGGCTATCTGATCTTCACCGACCTCGGCGACCGCATCGAGCGGGCGCATTTTGGTGGCGTGTTCGACAGGCCCGCCGTACCGAAGATCGAGGTGCGGGCCTCGCTGGCGCTATCGCGCGCCATCGAGGGGTACGACTACGGCAACGTCGACCCGTCGGTCTACGACGAGATCGCCGAGTTCGTGGCGGCGCGCGACCCGCAGACGATCGCGGTGAACTTCTCCGACTGGCTGGCGGTCGCCGACGGCATCTCCTACACGCAGTACCGCAAGCTCGAGCGCATTCTCGGGCCGCAGTACTCACAGCGCATGGTGTCGGCTGAGCATCTGATTACCGACTTCCGCTCGCGGCGCACGATTCGCGAGGTCGTGGTGCAGGCCAACACGCTCGAGATCGCACGCCAGAACCTCATGGCGAAGATCGCCGCCATCGTTCCGGGCGCGACAACGATCGGGAGCTGCAATTGCGACGCCCGCGTGTACTACTCGGCCGTGTCGGAGCGTCGCAATCCGCCTGGCGCGCGCGCCTGGATTCGCGACAGCGACTACGTCATACAGCCCGGCGACTTTCTCGCGGTTGGTGACCGGTCCGACTGGATGGACTTCGGTTTCTCGTCGTTCGGCACCGACACCAAGGCGCACATCTACATCCTGCGCGACGGCGAGCGCGAGGTGCCAGCGAGTCTGCAGTACGCCTGGGATCAGGTGAAGAAGGCGCAAGGAATCCTGCGCCAGCAGGTGCGCGTGGGCATGACCGCGGGCGAGTCGCTCAACGCCATGATCGCGGCAATGGAGGCGGCCGACTACATCTACACGCCGCTCACCGATGTCGACGAAGACGACTACGTCATGATCCAGGAGGCGCTCGCTGGAACCGACAAGTCAGGTTTCTACGTCGATCTGCACGCCATGGGCAACAATGGCGGCGGCTTGGTGACAGTGGGAGCTTCGATGGCGCCGTTCCGGCGAGACCGCGACAACATCAAGATTCACCAGAACCATCTTTTCGCCTTCGAGTTCGCGGTTCACACAAATCTTCCGGAACGTCCCGGCTGGCCGATCACCATCAACTTCTCGAACCCGCAGGTGGTCACCGGCAACGGTGTCGAGTGGATCCAGCCTGCCAACGACGGGATCTTCTTGATCCGCTGATGGTTCCAGGGGATCCTCTGCAGAATCGACAGCGACAAAACCAAGAAGAGGGGCCGGCCGACCTCTCCGGCCGGTCCGACCCCTCCGAGGGCTGTGAGCTGCTCCTCGCTTGTTTTGGCGGCGGTCAGGGGCGCCTAGCTGCCGGCCCTGGCGCAGCGCTTCCTGGCCTTGGATTCTCCAGCACTGTTGAACGCGGCGACCCGGAAGCAGTACCTCCGCCCGGCCTTGAGACCGCCCACGGTGAGTGTCGTTTCTGAGGCGTCAACCTCGGCGATCTCTGGCCACAAGCGCTTCTTCTTCATCGTCACCACGAAGCCGTCTTCGTTGGCCGACCTGTCCTTCCAGCGCAGGTCGATGGCGTCCTCGGCGGGCTTGGCTTTGACAGCCTTCGGCGGGTCGGGCACGTCGAACACGCCGGTGCACGCTTTCTCACCGTGCGACTCGCCGAATGAGCTCATGGCGGTGACGCGGTAGCAGAACACGGTCTCGAGCGCGTTCACCTTCGAGTCGTGATAGCTCGTGGCGTTCGCGTCGAGTGTGGCGATGAGGTCGAAGTCGTCGTCCGTGGCCCTGGCGTCGACGTGGTCGGCGCCGCGGTAGACGAGGTAGGCGAACTCGTCGTCGGCCCGGTCAATCCACGAGAGCTCGACATCACCGAGATCTCCCACACCAACCTCGAGGTCGTCGGGAGCTTCGGGCTTCTCACCCTCGGTGCAGACGTCCTCGGCGCGAGACTTGCCGAACTCGTTAACCGCCTTCACCAGGTAGCAGTAGACGGCCTCGGTGGCGTTGACCGCGAGGTCGGTATAGCCCGTGCTGTTGGCAGGCAGCTCGGCGATGAGTCCGAAGTCGTCGTCCGTGAAGGAGTCACCGTCGTCGTCGTGGCTCCGATAGACGAGGTAGCCGGTTTCGTTGTCGGCCTGGTCCACCCATCCCAGGTCGACACCGCCGAGGTCGTTGACCAAAGCCTCGAGCTCAACGGGACGCGCGGGCTTCTCACCCTCGCCTCCTTCGGTGCAAACGTCTTCGCCGCGAGATTTGCCGAACTCGTTGCGTGCCTTGACCAGGTAGCAGATTACGAACACCGAGGCGTCGACATCCGAATCGGTGTAGCTGGTGCTGTTGGCGGGAAGCTCGGCAATGACAACGAAATCGCCGTCGGCGTTGATGTCGTCGTCTTCGTTGAAGCGTCGATAGACGAGGTAGTCGGTTTCGTTGTCGGCCTGGTCGACCCAGCTCAGGTCGACGCCGCCGAGGTCGTTGACCACCGCCTGGAGCTCAACGGGAGGCGCGGGCTTCTCGCCTACAAGGTCGGTGCACCCGTCCTCCGCGCTCGAGGTGCCCAGATCGTTGCGTGCCTTGACCAGGTAGCAGTACCCGGACAGGTTGGCGTTCACTGCGGAATCGGTGTAGCTGGTGCTGTTGGCCGGAAGCTCCGCAATCAGCTCGAAGTCGTCGGTGACCCTTGCGTCGGCAACATGGGCCGCGCGGTAGACACGGAACTCGGTCTCGTTGTTCGAGGTATCGATCCAACTGAGCGAAACCGCGCCGCTCTCGAGAACCTCGAGCGCGAGCTCGGCCGGCGCCGATGGACCGTCCTCGTCCGCCGCGATGGCCGGCCGGGGCGCGGCAACCCCGGTGGCCAACATGGCTAGAACGATCGACAACAGGAACGTTTTCTTTTGCTGGCTCATCTGCGACTCGACCTCACTTGCGGGTAGCAACCGGGGAGGTGAGCTGCGTCAGGATGCGCTGTGGCCGCAGTTGTCGCTAGTGGCACACTGACGATTCGAATGTATCGAACGCCACGGATGTCCTTGTCTGTTTAAAAGTGTTCTTTGGTGATCATTGGCCGTGTCGCGGTCGAGGGACCTTTCGACTCGGAGCGCGAACCAACCCGAGGTCATCCGCGTTCTCCAGTAGGGTGGGGTCTGGTTCTCGAAACCATTCTGGCGAACAGCAGTACCTACCTATCTACCGATCGATCGATCGACTGAAGCAGTCCCTTTACTCCGTTCGGAGGAATCATCTTGGAGAGCGTCTGGCAGGACTTCCGCTACGCCGTCCGTGTTCTCGTGAAGAACCCCGGCTTCACAGCGGTGGCGGTGACCGTTCTGGGGCTCGGAATTGGTGCCAACACGTCGATCTTCACGCTGACGAACGCTCTCCTGCTGCGACCCATTCAGGCGGAGGCTCCGCACGAGCTGGTGGCACTGTTCAGCAAGCACACAACTCGCCCGGACTCCTTTCGGAGCTTCTCGTATCCGAACTTCGAGGACATCCGCGAGCAGAACACCACGTTCACCAGCTTGATGGCCCACGACTTGACCATGGTCGGGGTTACAGAGGGTGAGTCGACCCGCCGCGTTTTTGCCGAGCTCGCCTCGCATGACTACTTCGACACTTTCGGAGTGAGCCCGTTTCGTGGCCGATTCTTCACGGCGGCCGAGGAGGCCCCGGGGAGCGGGGTGCCGGTCGTCGTCGTCAGCTACGAGCACTGGAGACGATCGGGCCAGGATCCGGAGCTCATTGGCCAGACGCTGATCATCAACGGTGAGCCGTTGACCATCGTCGGTATCGCCCCGCGTCATTTCACCGGTTGCACGGCGTTGCTGTCGCCGTCGATTTACTTGCCGCTCGGCTTGCACGACCTCCTGACAAATCCCGCGTTCGCCGATGGCGACGGAAAGCTGGCCGATCGCGACAACCACACGCTCTTTCTCATAGGTCGGTTGCGCCCGGGCCTGACGGCAGAAGATGCCGACGCGCAGCTCGGCGTGCTCGCCGCCCGCATGCGCGAGACTTTTCCGTCCATCAACGAGGACCAAACGATCATCGTGGGCCCGGTCTCTCGTCTGTCGATCAGCACCGACCCGGCCGACGAAGATGGTCAGCTTTCGCTCGTCTTCGTCCTGCTGCTCGGCATGACCGGGATCGTGCTGCTGATCGCGTGCATCAATCTCGCCAACATGCTCCTGGCGCGCGGCGCGGCGCGACGCAAGGAGTTCGCCATTCGCGCCGCCATTGGTGGCGGGCAGGGAAGGATCCTGCGCCAGCTGCTCACCGAGGGATTGCTGCTGGCGGCCCTCGGCGGCGTTGCTGGCCTGGTGATCGCGGTCTGGGTCAACAACCTGCTGGCCGCCTCGATGCAGGAACTGCTGGCGCTCAACAGTTTGTCGATGGACATCGTTCTCCGTTCCACGCCGGACGGGCGAGTGCTGTTGGCGACGGCGGTTTTCTGTGTGCTCGGCACTCTGTTCTTCGGATTTGGTCCCGCCTGGAGGCAGTCGCGGCCCGACGTGATGGGAGATCTCAAGGACCACAGCGGCGAAGAGCTGGCCAAGGGAGGCTGGCGGGGTGCGTTCGGCGGGCGCAACCTTCTCGTTGTGAGCCAGATCGCTCTCTCGCTTGCCCTGTTGACCGCCGCCGGGCTCTTCATTCGCGGCGCTCTGAGAGCGGCCAACGTCGATCCTGGATTCAGCACGCAGAACGGGCTCCTGGCGGAGGTCGATCCTGGCCTGGTGGGCTACGACGAGCCGCGGAGCCAGGACCTGTACCGCAGGCTGAACGAGCGGCTCCGCGGCATTCCCGGAATCGAGTCCGCGAGCCTGGCGGCAACGGTGCCATTCGGCGCCGTATCGAGCGGCAAGCGGGTTCGGCGTTCCGAGGACTTGCCCCAGAGCGCCGGCGGCGGAGCCGGCGAGATCGAGACAATCGCGGCAACATCGAACATTGTCGGCGTCGACTACTTCGAGACGCTCGGAGTGAGGATTCGCAGCGGCCGCGGCTTCACCCTCGCCGAAACCGAGTCCGACAGCGGACCGCCGGTGGCCATCGTCGACGAGCTTCTGGCCAGCCAGCTGTGGCCCGAGCAGCCGTGCGGCAGCCGCAACACTCCCGCCTCTGCTCCGGCGATGTTGAACCAACGCATGATCGCCGAGGCCACACCAAGGCCCATCGCCGCACCCAGGGCCGCCAGCAGCGCCGTCTCGAAAAGAAGCTGGCGGGCGAGTCGGAAGCGAGTGCCTCCCAATGCCGATCGCACCGCGATCTCGGTACGACGCTCGGCGCCCTTCACGAGCAGCAGATTGGCGACGTTGGCGCAGCACAACAGCAAGAGGAACCCCGCGCCCACGAGCAAGGCTCGCACCGAGCCCGAAAAGTCCTCGCCGATGTATTCGTCGTGGAAGGTGCTCAGCACCGGTTCGACGCCCTCGTTGGTCTCCGGGAACTCGCTCGCCAGCGAGCTACCCAGTGCAGCAAACTCCGCACGCGCAGCCTCGAGCTCCACGCCGTCACGCAATCGGCCGAACACATCCAGCCTTCCACTGCCGCGCTCCACCGCGTTCAGGTCGATACGCAGGGGCATCCAGAACTGCTCGGCGATGGGGAATCCGAAGCCTGGCGCCATAACCCCGACCACCGTGTGCGCGGCCCCGTTCAATCGAACCGTCGCCCCGATCAGATCCTCGTCGGCGTCGAACCTGCTCGTCCAGGTAGCGTGCGACAGCAGTACCAGCGGCTCGTCGCTCGCCTCGTCGGCCTCGTCGAAAACCCGGCCCCGTAGGGCGCCAACGCGCAGCAACCGAAGCGTCGCCGCATTCAGGAACACCCCCGTGAGGCGCTCCGCGGGACCGTCGTCGCTCTCGACAACGGCCACCGCCTCGACGTAGGCTCCGAAGTCCTCGAACGAGGTCTGGTGCCGCCTCCATGCCAAGTAGTCGTGGGGCGTTACCGCCAGCGATGGCTGCCCGGCCGAGGGGTTGGCACGTTCCATGTGCACCAGACGCTCCGAACGCTCGAACGGAAGCCCGGCCAGCACGGTGCCCTGCAGGATACCGAACGCGCCACCCGTGAGGCCGATGCCCAGGGCCAGGGCAACCGACGCGACAGCGGTTACCAGCGGTCGCGCGCGGAGAGCGCGGAGCGCGAACCGTAGATCGTCGAACAGGTGTTGGAGCGTGTCTCTCGCTCCGGCCGCGTAGCGCGACCGTCCGAGCCCGCGCGTCGTCGCCGCAGAAACCGCCTGACGCCAGTACCACGCGCGCGCCGCCAACGGCGACCGGTCTATGGCGCGCTGCCGGAAGCGCTCCTCCAGGTCGCCGAGCAGAAACTCGCGATCCACGCCGCGAAGACTCCGTTCGATAAGGCGTACGGCCAGCGCAGGCGGGCGTCTCACCGTCCGCCCCGCACCGGGTCGAAGGCCACCCCCTCCCAGAGGCTCTCCATCGCCAGCCGCACGGCCTGGAGCTGCCGGCGTCCCTCGCTGGTCAGGCGCACCATCTTGCGCGCCCGTCCACCACGCTCCTCTGACGCCAGGCCCGCCGAGGTCGTCAGATACCCCTTGTCGGCCAGTCGCGAGACGGTGACGTAGACGGTCGCCAGCGATACGTCGCGACCCGTCGTGGCTTCGATCTCGGCATGGATCGCCGCTCCGTGCGCGTCTCCATCGAGGCGTGCGATCGCCAGTAACACCACCTGCTCGAATTCGCCGAGATGCTCACCCTTACCCATCGTTTGCTCCATCGATGTGATCGAAGTAACTAAACAAAATCAAATCACATAACAAGAGCGAATTCCAGTGGGTGCCGCATCACATGGCCGGTTGTTCTCTCGCGGCGCCGGCTGGCAGTCGCGCGACGCCCATGATCGTCGCGGTACCCCACGTGTTACAAGGACGGCGTGCTCAAGCTCTGGCTAGCGGTCGCGATCTTGGCGACCGCAAATTCCGTGGTCCGCAAGCTCACCGAGATCGGCGAGCTGAGCCTGATTGACAGCCGCAACCCGATCTCGTTCTGCAACGTGCTTTTCGCGGGCAATCTGATTGCCTTCGTCTGCATGTTTCTGCTGCACCGGCGATCGTGGACTCGTGCCGCGGTTCAACGGATCACACCGGGCGAGTGGGGCGCGCTGCTCGGCGTTACGCTGCTGTCGGTTGCGGCCGCGCCGGCCCTGATCTTTACCGCCCTCGACCTCACGTCGGTTACCAGCGTGGTGCTTCTCGGGCGCATCGAGCCCCCTCTTGTTATCGGCCTCGGGGTTGCCGTGCTCGGCGAACGCTTGAACCTCTGGGGTGCGGCCGGCGCAATCGTGGCCCTTGTCGGTGTTGCTGCGAGCCTTCTGTTGCAGCCGGTGATGGACAACGTCTCGGCTGGCGCGATGCTCGGGCGCGGCGAGATCCTGGCGCTGGCCGGAGCCGTTTGTTTCGCCTGCGGGACGATCCTGTCGAAGGCCAAGCTCGGCAATGTGCCACTCGGGATCTTCGCCACTGTGCGAGTTGCGGTGGGCACGATCGTATTCGCGGCGATCGTGATGATTCTGTTCGGCGCGCAGCACTTCACGGATATCTTCTCGCCGGTGCTGTGGCGCTGGATGCTGCTCTACGGGACCCTGATTGTTGCCCTCGGGCAGACGCTCTGGTTCGCTGGACTGCGGACCTGCGACACCTCGCAGATCTCGCTAGCGAGCTCTTTCACGCCACTGGTGGCCATCGCGGCAGCGTTCGTGATTCTCGGCGAGGTGCCGATGGCGGCACAAATCACCGGCGGAGCGATCATTCTCGCCGGCGTGGCGATTGGCCAGTTCGGCGCGTCACGCGGAAAGAAAAAGGCTCTGCGCGCGGCGGAGCTCGCCACGACAGAGATGGGCATGGGATTCCGCGGGGTCTAGCAGCCCGTGGCTGCTAGCGTCGGTCAGTCGAGCTCGCGGCGCGCCTCGTATGAGATCCTGCAGCATCACGCGAAGCATCACACGGGCCTCGACGCCGGACGCAACGGGTTCCGGTTGCTCCTGCTGAATCTGGAGGCACGCGGCCTAGTGCACGTGCCAGCTGTTGATGCACGTCGACCCGAAGACCCGCGTGACAATCAAGATCAAGAACGTCCCGCTGATCAGCGACTTCGCCTTCGCCTGCTAGGAGAGAGCGGTCGCAACGTCAGAAGCGAGGCGACACCCGAGCTATCGGGCGCCGATCGCGTCGCCGCGTGTGAGTTGACGGAGTTCCTGTCCCCAGTTGAGCACGACGTCGAAGGCCGGCCCCCCGCCGCGAGTCTGTGACATGTCGACCATCAGGAATCGATCGCTCCCGGGAGACACGTCGTGCTGGGCGTGGTATCGGTACGCGAAGTACTCGCCCCCGAACAAGACGCTGCGCTGGCCGACGGCGAACTCGGGTGAGAGCTCGACAGCCACCGCAGTTAGCGACTGCCCGCGCCGGTAGAACAACTCACTTCCGTCTTTGGCCCATACGGGCTCGGAGCCGCCGCCAGCCGAGACCTGCCACCGTCGGCCAGGCTCCGGAAACGAGGTCACATGGACCTCGTCGCGGCCGGTTTCGTCGGATACGTACACGATCCAGCGACCGTCGGGCGATACCTTCATGGAGTGCTCGTCGAACCGCGACGTCAGAAGTCCGCCGCGAAGGTCTGGTGGCCTCGAGCTGTTGCAGGAAGTGGAGGCGCTTCGCAAAATCGAGGTGGTCCGTTGAGTTGCGGCACCATAGCTACGATCCGAGATCGACTCAGTACATAACCTCCTCTAGAACTTGGCGAGCTCCATGCCCAACGGTGGATCAGACTGCTGCGGAACCTGCTGGTTCAATGCCAAGAACAAGGGCGAGGCGGGCTATGGGCACTCGGAGGATCCGGAGCCGGCGTATTGTGTCATCCGTGAGCTCTCTGTCGACGACAATCCTTTCTATACCTACTGCGGCAACCATCCGCACCGGCAGCCTGAGCGTGCCCCCATTCCGATTGGCCCCGTGTACACCGGGGACTCCATGGGCAAGCGTGAGATCTGGCAGCCGTCGCCGGATTCTGAAGAGATCCGGCTGCATCTGATCGAGTTGCTGCGCACAACAGCGGCTGTTGCGGTTGATGAATACCCGCTCGGCAGGAGCTTGACCGAGGTCGTTGTGTGGCAACTGGGGGAGTTTCGCGAGGCTCGGGCCATCTCGGACCTGCGCCGCATTGCCCAGCTCGATCTCGGCGACTTGGGCGATGATCCGCTATTCGCGAACCGCTCATCACTGAGCGCTGTCGCCGCCACGGCCCTCGATAAGATCGACCGCTACCAAGGCTGCCTCCTCGGCCTTGCGGTGGGCGACGCGGTGGGAACGACTGTCGAGTTCGAGAGGCCGGGCACGTTCGAGCCGGTGACCGACATGGTTGGCGGCGGGCCATTCAAGCTGGAGCCGGGTCAGTGGACCGACGACACGTCGATGGCGCTGTGCCTGGCGCAGAGCCTGCTGAGCTGCGGCGAGCTCGACGTCGACGACGTGATGGGGCGGTTCGTGCGCTGGCGGCACGACGGCTACATGAGCAGCACGGGCCGTTGCTTCGACATCGGCAACACCATTGGCACCTCGCTGACTCAGTTTATGAGAACGGGAGATCCCTACAGCGGCTCCACCGATCCTCACACCGCGGGTAACGGCTCGATTATGCGGCTGGCGCCGGTTGTTCTCTTCTACGCGGCCAACCCGGCCGTCGCCATCGAGAAGGCGGCCGAGAGCTCGCGCACCACGCACGCGGCCGTGGAGGCGGTCGATGGATGCCGGCTGCTGGCGGCCATCCTGATCGGCGCGCTCGAAGGCCGTGACAAGGAGGAGATCCTGGCGCCTGGCTTCAGTCCGCTGGGATCGTGGGACACGGAGCCGCTCGCGCCCCTCGCACCTGGAATCGCCGCCATTTCCCAAGGCTCCTATATAAGGAAGGAGCCGCCGGAGATCCGGGGCACGGGCTACGTCGTGGAATCACTCGAGGCGGCGCTCTGGGCGTTCCATCGCACAGCCAGCTTCGAGGAGGGGTGCCTGAAGGCGGTCAACCTCGGCAATGACGCCGACACGACGGCCGCGGTGTACGGCCAGATCGCCGGGGCCTTCTATGGGAGGTCGGGGATTCCGGAGAGCTGGCTGGAGAGGCTGTTCATGCGGGCCGAGATCGAGGGAATGAGCACACGGTTGCGAGGCTCGAGAGCAGCCGATTGAGTAGCCGAAGCCGCGCTGAGAAGCCGTGGTGGAGTGCGAAGGAGGCCTGGGCGCTACTGTCGACCGGAAGGCGAACTAAGGTTTCTCTTCGTCGTCGGCGCGTCGAGCGAGGTACCTTCCGCCTAGGACCTTCCGTGCTCAACACCCCGCCAGCGACATCGCCGATCGCCGACCACGTGGCGCCTGCGACGCGACGCCAACTTCCGGTTCTGACCGAGCCAAGCCCATGGAAACTTCGCGGCGAGCCGAATCCACTCCGACGACACAGCCGGTCCCCGCGCAACAACCCTGGCGCTACTTGCTTCCGGTGCAGCCCGTGGGGAAGTGCACCCCCCTTTTCTGCGCCCATGGCACGCTTCGCTACATTGCGCGCCACATCGGAAAAGACCAGCCGTTGTACGGCCTGCGACCGCACGGTATGGGCGGCGTGCCTGCACCCAGGACCCTCGAAGAAATGGCGCGCCGGTACCTCGAGGAGGTTCGCGCGGTGCAACCGCACGGCCCCTATCGGCTGGGCGGATACTCCGCCGGGGGTGTCGCCGCCTTCGAGATGGCTCACCAACTCGTGGATGCCGGTGAAAACGTCGAAGTGCTCATCCTTCTCGACCCGACCCTGCCGCGCGATCTGAGCAACGGCCCGAACCGAAACCCCAGGGCCGCATGGTGGCATCCACCGCGCCACGTAACGGCTCGTGCGCGTTGGCTAACGAAACGAGTCATCGTCGAGACGGCGCTGCGCGTTCGCGGCCGTGTGCCGCGCCGACTCCGCAGGTTCCACTACTTGTCCACCTGCGACAGCGCGATCCGCCAATTCAATCCCCGTCAGTACACGGGCCGGGTCGTCGTTCTCCGAACCCGCAGCGAGGCCTCGAATCTCGACCCGACGCTGGGCTGCGGTCAGTTCGTCACCGGAAACGTCGAATCGCATGAAGTGCCGGGCGACCATCACGACATGCTGCTCGACGCCGCGTACGCGCCCGACCTCGCCCGAGTCCTGCTCGCCTGCCTGAACGCCAACGCGTGAGGTCTTGCCGGTCGCGATGTCGAGATTTCGAGCCGGCGGCTCAGACCTCGCTTGTGCGGTCAAGTGTCGTTGTCGCGGCTCGTCTTGCTCAACCAGGAACCGATTCTTCTCGCGAGCGAACACGTATCGTGCGCAATTGGCCGACGGATCGACTCCGCCATGCTCCTCACAGTGGTGCCTTCGAGGATCACAGTTTCGAAGGGGATCCGGCAGCCGAACTTCTTTTCGATTTCCAGCAGAAGATCCATGGCCTGCAGCGAGTCACCTCCCACCTCGAAAAAATCGTCCTCGCTCCCGAAATTCCCGTGACCGAGGATTCGCCTCCATCTCGCCGCTACCGATCGTTCATCGTCTGACACGAAGTCCGCATCGGCGCTCCGCAGGTAGTCAACGGGAAGCTGGAGCTCGCTTTTTTGTATCTTCCCCGTTCCAGTCTTAGGCAGCGCTTCATGGCGAACGAAGACATCTGGGACCATGTGGGCAGGTAGGCTCTGGCGCAGAAATCTCTTCAAACTCCCGGCTTCAACACCACCCGTGTAGTGGCAGGCCAGCTTGCGGATCTCGCGCGGAGATACGAAGTCGACCACGGCAGCTTCGCCGACTTGTGGGTGCGCGAGGAGCTCCTGTTCGACATCCGCTAGCCTCAGCGCAAAACCGCGGACCTTGACTTGCTCGTCGGCGCGTCCAACAGAATGAAGTCTTCCCTGTACATCGCGGTATGCAAAATCCCCCGTGTGGTAGCTGCTTGTACCGTCCGCCCTCTTACGAAATACGGCGGCAGATTTTTCGGGGGAGTTGATATATCCCGCCGGTATATGGGGAGAGCAAACCACCATCTCGACGGAGCTTCCAATGGGTACTTCCGCACCCATGTGGTCAACCACTTCCACAATGTGCGGATCTTCGGGAGTTCCGATGGGAAGCCAGAACCCGTCAATGATGTCACCGTGGTGGTGTAGATGCGTTGTGATCCACGGCATCTCATTGGACGCGTAGCAATTGGCTAAGACGGCGTCTGGACCACTGACCCGCTCGAACGCCTCGACATCCAGGCGCGACAGGGACTCCCCCGACAACGTGACGTGGCGCAAATCAGGCAAACGACGATCTGCGCGGGCCAACTGAGTATTTCGGTGATCGTGATCGGTCATTACGGGAACGTGATCACTGATTACGGTTGATCGTGATCACGCCATCGGAGCGAAGCGACGGATAGGTTATCTCCTAGTGGATTGGGAGTGGTCCAGATCGTAGTCGTAGGGGCTGTGGAGCCTGTGCGGCGGCGTGATGCGCCGTCCAAGGGGCGGTGGTAAACGCGAAGCGTTTTCCACGGTCCCGGCAGGATCCACAAGCCCGCGGTGGCGGGAGGGGGCGCGTTGCGGATGCTTCAACTAGGCTCAAGCGTTGGTCTCCGCCTTCCGCGCAGCGGCGCGGATCTCGCGCATCGAGCGACCCTTGAGCTGCATCTTGTGGGCGGCATGGATGAGCCTGTCGCAGATGGAGTCGGCAAGGGTTGGCTCACCGAGAGCGTCATGCCAGGCACTGATCGGTAGCTGGGAGGCGATCAGCGTGGAGGCCCGTTCGTGGCGATCCTCGATGACCTCGAGGATCTCGTGTCGCTCCGGGTTGGTGAGTGGCGTCAGTAGCCAGTCGTCGATGATCAGCAAGTTGGTGCGGGTGATGCGGCGGAGCAGTCGGGGGTAGGAGCCGTCGCCACGGGCGATGGCCATCTGCTGAGGGAGCTGAGAGCCGCGAACGTAGTAGGCGGTGAAGCCGGCGCGGCAGGCCTTGTTGGCCAGCGCGCAGGCCAAGTAGGTCTTGCCGGTGCCGGTGGCTCCGGTGATCACGACGTTGAGGGCGTCGCCGATCCAGTCGCACCGGGCCAGGGCCATGAAGGCCTGCCGGTTGAGCGAGCGTCGGGTCTTGAAGTCGACATCCTCGATGCAGGCGCCGGACTGGCGTAACTTGGCGCGCTGCAGGCGGCGCGTCAGCTTGCGCTGTTCACGCTCGGCGTACTCGGCATCCAACAACATGCCGAGCCTCTCCTCGAAGCTGAGCTTGGTGAACGAGCCGGAGTCCAGCTGCTGCTGCAGTGCATCGGCCATGCCGGTCATCTTCATGGCGTGCATCTTCTCGAACGTGGGTTGGTTCAGCATGTGCTCTCCTTGCCGTAGTAGCCGGCGCCGCGGATGTTCTCGTGCGCGGGAACGGCGCCGACGGGAGGTTGCCCGGTCTGGAGCGGCAGCCGGTCCATCCCCGAGTTGAGGATGTTCTTGACGGTTCGGTAACGGCACGAGCCGAGATGCTCGGCCCGGCAGCAGGCGGCCTCGAGACGATCGGCCCCGTAACGCTTCGATAACCGCAGCAGGCCCAGACAAGAGCGGTAACCCTGCTCCGGATGCGGCAGCGCACGCAGCAACTCGGCAACGACATGCCCGGTCGCCGGGCCGATCTTGTCGCCCCAGCGGATCAGGCGCGACGGACTCCACTCGGAGTGAGCCCGATGGGCTGCGGGCATATGTTCTGGGCGAGTGCTGTAGGCGCCCTGGCCCTGGCCCTGGAGCTTGGGGTGGGAGGCGACGCGGCTACCCTTGTACAGGATCTCCACGGCACGGTGGCTGTAGCGGGCCTCCACGAGCTCGTGCACGAGCTGATGCGGCACCGAGTAGTAGTTGTGCTCGAGAGCCACGTGGTAGTCGATGTTGACTCGGCATCTCTTGAACGAGGTGATCTCGTATCCCGTGGCGGGCAACGGCTTGAGCGCTGGTTTGTCGAGCCGCTCGAACAGCTCGCGTCGGCTGACGCCAAGCTTCTGCATCGGCCGGTCGTTGAGAACACCCAGCAGCTCGCGGATGCGCTCGTTGAGAGCTTGAAGCGAGAAGAACGTCTGGTTGCGCAGCACCGCCAGGATCCACCGCTGCGCCAACAACACGGCCGCCTCGACCTTGGCCTTGTCTTTGGGCCGGATATGGACGCGCCGGGATGACCACGGCGCCGTAGTGCTCTGCCAAGTCGCCGTAGGTGCGGTTGACGCTCGGTTCGTAACGACAGGCATTCACCACGCCGCTCTTGAGGTTGTCGCATACCCAGATCTCGCTGCTGCCGCCGAAGTACTGCACCATCCCCTCGTGGGCGCCGATCCAGCACTCCAGCTGCTGGCTCGCGGTGGCCTCAGCGTAGGTGTACGAGCTGGCGCCGAGCACTCCGATGAACAGTTCGACCTCGTCGACCTGCCCGGTGCTCCGATCCACGATGCTCGGCCGCTTCCCGGAGAAGTCTACGAACGCCTTCTCGCCGGCCCGATGTACCTGCCGCATCGCGGGCCGCAGCTTGCTCCGCCAGTGCCGGTACCGGGCGCAGAACTGCGTGTAGCGCAGGCCGTCTGGGTGGTTCTCGAGATACTCCTGCCACAGCAGCTGCAGCGTCACCCCTGGCCGCCGCAGCTCCTGGTGCATCCAGGCGCACTCCGGCGCCGGTCGTGGCGTCCCCGACGGCGGCGCCGGCGGGAACAGCTTCGCCTCCAGCGTCGTCTCATCCATCCCGACCGGCAGCGGCCAGCTCAACCCTGCCGTCTTGGCGCGGACCAAGTAGTTGCTGACCGTGCCCACCCCGACCGAGCAAGCGCGTGCGATGGCCCGGTTGCTCAGGTGAGCCTCGTGCTTGAGGCGGAGTACTTGTTGAAAACGTCGCATCAGTAGCCTCGGTGTTGCCATCCAGGATCCTCCCGTTCGGGTTGAGGATCCATCGTGTCCCTTTGCTACCGATGGGGCGCCTGCGGCCCCCTCACGGTGATCACCATGGGCCGAAATACGCAGTTTTTGCGTTTCATGCCCATTGCCGGTCTCTTTCACGGTCAGGTGATCAACGTTTCTGGCCTGGCGCGCGACGCAGCGGTGGCGCGGACCACAATCAATGGCTACCTCGAGATTCTCGAAGACACCCTGCTGGCAGTGCGGCTGCCCGCGTACGAAGCTCGCCTTCGCGCGCGCGAGCGCAAGCACCCCAAGCTCTACTGGGTCGACCCCGGGCTTGCCCGCGCGGTAAAGCGCCAGCTGGGTGACGTGGCCATAGAGGAACGCGGCGCGCTCTTCGAGGGCTGGATTTTCTCGCTGCTGCGCGCCTACGCCGAAGAGCGCGATCTCTACGAGAGCATCGCCTACTGGTCGCCGGCCCAGTCGCCATCGCTCGAGGTCGACTTCGTACTACGTCGTGGACGAGAGCTCCTCGCCATCGAGACCAAATCGGCCACGCGACTGAGCCGTTCCGCCTTCGCCGGACTCGACGCCCTTGCTGATCTCGACGGTGTGCGCCGGCGCCTGGTCGTCTACAACGGCGATCGCTCTCTGCGTACCGAAAGCGGCATCGACGTCTGGCCGCTGGCCAAGTTTCTCGAGGTGCTCGAGCAGAACCGGCTCTGGGAGTGATGCGAGGTGGTTACCGGCAACCTCGCAGCTTGCTCGACTCTTGCCTGCCGATGAGTTCACATATCGCAGGGGTTTCTGGATGGAGTAAACCGGCCACAACGTTTGTTGGCCTCAGGAGGAGCCATGCCCGAGACACCGCCAGTGACTCAACCCGATCTCTCATCTAGGCCTTTTCGAACCATCTGCGAGAGGTTGATGGCCGCATCGCCGCGGGTGCTCTTCGCGGCCTGGACGACCCACCAGATCGATCGCTGGTTCGCGGCATCAACTACGGTGTTGATGAAGCCTGAGGTCAACGCGCCTTTCTTCTTCGAGACCCAATATGATGGCCAGCATCACCCACACTACGGTAGGTTCCTCAGGCTGGAGCCCGATCGCCTCGTAGAGATGACGTGGGTTACTGCGGCCGGAACCAAGGGTGCTGAAACCGTTGTCACGGTCGAGATCATTCCGAGTGGAGAGGGAACCCAATTACGGCTCACGCATGCCGGGTTCCTGGACGACGAGTCGAGATCGGGTCACGAAGAGGCATGGCCCATTGCGCTGGAGCATCTCGACAAGGCCTTCCCGGCCACACCATGAACCATGACGAACGAGGAGACGCCGCCCATGCCATCTGACCTCGATGACTTTGCTGCCCGCTACGCCAACGCGTGGTGTAGCCAGAATCCCGAGAGTGTCGCCTCGTTCTTCGCCGAAGGCGGTTCGCTCGAGGTCAACAACAACCCCGCTGCCGTAGGCCGAGCAGCTATCACGGAGGTCGCCAGGGGGTTCATGACCGACTTCCCGGACATGGTCGTGACCATGGACAAACTGTCCCAGGGGTCTCACGGCGTTGAGTTTCACTGGACCCTGACCGGCACGAACACGGGCCCCGATGGAACAGGCACGCGGGTCCGAATCAGTGGCTATGAAGAGTGGAAGATCGACGAGGACGGTCTTGTCGTCAAGTCAAAGGGCCATTTCGACGAGGCTGAGTACGAGCGCCAGCTCAGGTACGGAGTGGAGGGCTAGGTCGTCCATGAACCGGACGTAGAAGACCCCACGGCGCGCGAGCTTGGCGCGATCTCTGAGCGGCGCGGCCAGCCAACGGTCACCGGGCGAGAGGGCGTAATGATGCGGCCACAGCGGGATGCGGGACTGGGGTTAGTCGTAAGCGGCCTGGCAGCTCCGGAATCGACCGGCGACGCGCTCCATACCTCTCGTTGCCGGTCAACGGACGACGTGAAGTAGGCTGCCGTTCCGTCGGAGGCCACGGTTTTCCTGCTATCCGGAGATATCGGAGACCGCGCTTTACGACCTCGACCCCGACCAGGCGCTCCAGTTCAGCGACAAGGTCTCGAAGTCGTGGCCGGGCTTGAGCGTCCGCATCGCCGGGGGTCTTGAAGAAGCTGCAAGTCGGTCGCAGGTCCTCTCACTGGCGGCGAACTACCGGACGCTTCGAGGGTGCGCTTTCGCAACTTGGATCGAGGTCGCAGCGGCTTGAGAAAGACCGGCTCGACGCTAAGCGGATTGCGCTGAGCTCGCGGCAGCGAACCTAATTTGACAGTATTCCCAGTATCCCCTCGGGCACCTCCACGCGCAGGAAGAAGACCCCATGCAAACCGGTACGCGGCTGCACCATTACGAGATTCTCGGCCAGCTCGGCGCCGGCGGCATGGGAGAGGTCTACCGGGCCGAGGATCTGCGGCTCAAGCGCCAGGTCGCGATCAAGGTGCTGCCCCCCGAGCTGGCGTCTGACCCGGAGCGGCTTGCCCGGCTCGAGCGCGAGGCGCGGCTTCTGGCCGCGCTCGAACATCCGAACGTCGCGGCGGTCCACGGCCTCGAGCAGGTCGACGACACCCGTTTCCTGGTCATGCAGCTGGCCGAGGGCGAAACGCTCGCCGCGCGGGTCGCCGGCGGCGCGCTGCCCGTCGACGAGGCGCTACCCATCGGCCGGCAGATCGCTGCCGGACTGGCCGCCGCGCACGATCGCGGCATCGTCCACCGCGACCTCAAGCCGGCCAACGTCATGGTGGCCGCCGACGGCAGCGTGAAGATCCTCGATTTCGGGCTGGCCAAGGCCACCGTGGGAACCGGATCCACGCGCTCAACCTCACCCGACCTCACCGCGTCGCCCACGGCATTCGCCGCCACCCAGGCCGGCATGATCCTCGGTACGGCCGCGTACATGAGCCCCGAGCAGGCCCGCGGCCGCGAGGTCGATCGGCGCACCGACCTGTGGGCGCTCGGCTGCGTGCTCTACGAGTTGCTGACCGGCGCCCAGGCGTTCGAAGGCGACACCGCTTCCGACATCGTGGCCTCGATCCTGCGCCAGGAGCCCGACTGGGAGCGGCTGCCCGCGGAGCTACCGGCGAGCGCGGTCCGGCTGCTGCGCCGGTGCCTGAACAAGGAACCGGAGCAACGCCAGCGCGACGCCGGTGACGCAGCGCTCGAGTTGCAGGAGGCAACGCAGCAACTGCACCGCCCCGACCTGCCGGCGCCCCCCACGCCCCCGCGCGAAACCGCCCCCAGCCGCACCTGGTTGCGCCTCGTTCCCTGGGCCGTGGCCGCGACGGCCGTCCTCGCGCTCGCCGTGCAATTCAGTGGCGGCGGTTCAACGCCGCCAGCAACGGACCTGCGCGTTGACTGGCTCGAACGACTCTCGCAGAGCAATTCGATCATCGCCGATCCCTCGATGGCGCCCGACGGATCGTTCTTCGCGTACTCCTCGAACGAGAACGGTAACTTCGACATTTACAACCGTCGCGCCGAGGGCACCGAGAGCATCAACGTCACCCAGAACCCGGCCGACGACGTGCAGCCGGCCGTGTCACCCGACGGCAACCGCGTGGCGTTCGTATCGACCCGCGCGAGCACGCGGGGGCTGTCGAGCATTTCCGACAACCTGAGCTACGACTACCGCACCTACGGCGGCGACGTGTGGGTCACCTCGTCGCTCGGCGGGCAGGCCCGGCGGCTGGCGGAGAACGGCAACTACCCCGACTGGCACCCGGACGGCGAGTCCATCGCCTACATCAGCGGCGCCGAACTGCGGCGCGAGGTCTGGCGCGTGCCGGTGCAGCAGGGTGAGCCCGAGCTGCTGCTCGCGTCCGCCGACTCGCCGGGAGAGATCGTGCGCGTGAAGCACTCCCCCGACGGGCGCTGGCTGACCCTCGAGACGCACGACAACCGCCTGCGCGTGATGCCTTCTGCGGGAGGGGCGGTTCAGGAGCTGATCGCCGCGTCGAGCCATTCGTGGAGCGTCGACGGGCACTCGATTTACTACCTGCGACCCGACCCCCTCGGCGCGATCGAACTGCGCGTCGTGGACTTCAACGAAGGCACGGTGCGGCCGGAGTCCGATCGGCGCTTCGGTTTCCTCACCGGTGTGTTCGGGGATCGGGTCACCTCACCGGTGGGCGGCCAGCTGATGGCGCTGCAGTTGCAGACATCCGCGAATCTGCGACGCATCGCCCTCGATCCGGAGCGTGGAGCGCTCAGGAGCACAGAGCAAGCGCTCACCAGCGGGCAGGTCATGGACCGGTTGCCCGAGTACTCGGCGGATGGTCGCTACATTGCCTACGAGAGCACCTTCGGCAGTGTCGACACCATCGCGATCTTCGACCTCGAGACCATGACCCACACCACCCTGCAGATCCCCGGAAGCCAAAATCGCTCGCCCGCGTGGCATCCCGACGGGCAGCGGCTCACGGTACTCCGGTATATCGACGATACGATCACGGTCTGGGACGTGGCATCCGATGGCAGCGACGCCCGCAAGCTCCTGGACCTGAGCAATTCGATCAATATCGACGCCCCCAAGTACTCCCCCGACGGTCGCTGGCTTGCTTTCCCTGACATCATCGACGACGGCAGCCAACAGCTCTTCGTTGCCGATGTCGAGACCGGCGAGCGTCGTCAGCTCACCAACGGTCCCGGGGATCGATTCGATCTCGAGTGGTCGCCCGACGGCCGCTGGCTGGCGTACGGCTCGAGCGCCGACGGCGGCTTCCAGGTGTGGCAAGCCGAGGTGGCGACCGGACGGAAGAGCAACTCACCTTCGGACCCGGCCGCATCCTGCACCCGTCCTACGATCCGTCGGGCCGGTGGATCTACGTTCAGCCCGACCACAAGAACATCTACCGCGTACCGCGCGAGGGCGGCGAGCTCACCCAGGTGACGTTCTTCCCGGAGTCGGGCCTCTACATCGACGAACCCGCCGTCAGCCCCGACGGAAAATGGTTGCTCTACACCCGCAGCATCGTCAGCTCGGGCCTGTGGCTGATCACGCTCGACGACCCCGAGCAGCGGTAACCTGCCGCCTCTCAGCTGAGCCGGTGGAAGCGACCCAGGCGTCGAGTCGATGCGTGCCCTGTCGTGTGCCCTAGCCCGTGCGGCTCGAGGCCGACGTTTGTCTGTCCGATTTGGCCAAAGTGCTGCTGTAGCCGCGGGAATCCTCGCGACCGCTACGGTCGGCGCCTGATCATCCAGCCCAGTGCCCACCGCCGCAGTTCCTCGCTCTGCAGCCCGGGGAAGATCTCGGCGCGCGAGAGCCACACCGGCCTCGAGGTCACGTCCAGGCCGCCCTCCGACGCCAGCGCGAGGCCGAAGGCGGCGGCATATTCGGCGGGGAGGCCTCGCACGCCGAGGTCATCGCGGACATTGGCCCACGCCGCGTCCTCGAGCACCATCCAGACCGCCGCTCGTTCCACTTCCGGCGTCTGCGGGGCATAAGCACGCGGGACAGTCGGGGATGGCTTGAACATTCCACCCTGCACGGCTGCCATGAGGCGCGCCTCGGGGTCGTCGGCTCCGACGGCGCGGATCTCGAGAGAGTCGCGGCCGCCGGGTGTCTTGCGATCCCAGCGTCGAGGTATCACGGCCACGTCGATCTCCTCCGAGCGGCCCTCGCGCACGACCACGAGTAGATCACGGCGCGCCAGCATCTCCGTCTGTGTGGTGCCGGGGCCGCCCACGAACCTGGTGCCGGCCGCGGCAGTGAGCACGAGGCGATCCCGCGTCAGGTTGCGCACGCGCAGACGCACCTCTGTCTCCGAATCGCCCGAGATCTCGAGGCCGACGCGACCGGCCGCCCGCGCTTCGAGGAGGTCATGGTGCTGCACGCCACCCTCGGCGAACGCGGGGTCATCATCCTGTGCCAGCACGATCATGTGCTGGCTCGGTAGGTCGGTGTGCAGTTCCACGAGCCGAAATCCCGCCCGGCCCCACTCCTGCACCACCTGGCGGACCGACATACGGTGGTCTGGCTTGATGCCGTCACCGGTTTCGTCCTCGGCCCGGTACTCGAGCAAGACAACCCGTCCACCGTATTCGAGGGCCTCGCGCACGTGTTGCTGCACGGGCAACGGCTCGGCGATCTCGTGGTAGACATCGGCGAGAAACACCAGGTCCACTGGACCAGGTATCTTGGGGTCGTTCGGCGTCGACAGCACTGGCACGATGCCCTTCACGCCCTCCTCCGCCGTCTTTTGCTCCAGCAGCGCCAGCATCTCGGGCTGGATGTCGATGCCGTAGACGACGCCGTCGGCGCCTACCTTCGCGGCGAACCTGCGGGCGTAGAAGCCCGTGCCGGTGCCGAGGTCGGCCACCCTCATGCCGGGCGCCAACTCGAGGTGAGCGAGTACCCGATCGGAGCGTTCTTGGCGATCACGGTCGTCACGCTCGAGCCACTGGCCGCCGAGGTAGCTCATCGGTTCGGCCGGAACCTGCGCCTGTTGGGCGTTGGCAGGAGACGCCGGAACGAGCAGGAGGCCGGCCATGATCGCGCGCAGCAAGGCGGCCGTGGCTGGAGGGCGGGGCATCCGTGGCCGATAGAGCGAAGTCTTCATGGTCGGACTCGGCGAGCGAGAGTGGTTTCTGGTGTGGGAGTCGTAGCATGTGCTCAAGGGCACGGTCAAAGCGAGAACCGTCCGACTGAGACTGGCCAACGGCCGCATTTCGGTCCCGTCCGGTGGTCAAGGGCCGAGGGCAGCGATGGGGATCACGGCCACGCGATCGGTGCGCAGGTAGCCGTAGCCGGTTGGCACGATGACACCGAGTGCTGCGGCCCGGCCGCTTCGGTCGGTGTCGACCCTGTCGGCGAACTTCAAGAGCGTCGCCGCCGCCGCGTCGACGTGACGCGAAGCCAGTTTCACCTCAAAGGCGGCCCAGTGGCCGTCGACCGTCTCGACGACGGAATCGACTTCGAGCCCTGTGTTGTCGCGATAGTGGAGAACCCGGCCGGCAGACGCCTGTGCGTAGATCCGCAAATCTCGAATCACCAGCGATTCGAAGAGCAGTCCGAGCAGCTCCAAGTCACGCAGCAGCCGCTCGGGAGTGGCGCCCTCCAGATCCGGGGAGCCTGACATCGACTGATGTTAGAGTATCGATCAGAAGCGTATTGACATGACGGTCATGATTGAAATAGAGTCATCCGGGCGACTGGAGGAATCACACCCATGATCGAGGAGCAGAAGGTCGGACAGCGGTTGCGCGAGCGACGCAAGGCGGCTGGGAGGACGCAAGGCGAGGTGGCAGCGGACCTCGGCGTCTCCCGGCCAACCGTGGCTCAGATGGAGCTCGGCAACCGAGCCATCAAGGTCTCCGAGGTCGAGCGCGTCGCCAAGGCCTACCGTGCCGACGTTAGGCAGTTCATTGCGCCTTCCCCGTCCCAACGGGGTGGCGACGACGTCCTGGACGGTCTCGTCAGAACTCTGCCCTCCCTCGAAGCCACGCGCGAAAAACTCGGCCGATTGGTTGCTTTGTGCCGCGTTCTGACCGAGATCGAGGGAAAGGTGGCGGTCCACGCCTATGGCGCGCGCCCGCCGATTCAGGCCCTGTCGGCACCAGAGTCGCCTTGGGAAGCTGTCCATCAGGGCTACGCGACCGCCGCGGAGGAGCGCCGCCGGCTCAACCTCGGCGACGGCCCCATTCGTGACGTGGCCGAGACGCTCGCAGTCGTGGGCGTCCGCCCGAGCAAGCTCGGGCTGCCGAACGGCGTCTCCAGCCTGATGATCAGCTCTGAGGAGACCGGGTTTCTGGTCGTTGTGAACAAGAATCCTCCGGTCGAAGAGCGGCGGTTCCAGTATCTCCATGCTTACGCGCACGTTCTGTTTGATCGCGATGTCGGATCGTGCGTCTGCCAGGGCAGGGATGCGGAGACGCTCCCCGAGTTGCGGGCGAGCGCTTTCGCCAGCCGCTTCCTCGTACCGGAGCAAGGACTCAAGCGATATCTCCAGAGTTTCGGGAAGGACACGCTGGCCCGATCGGGGGGTACGAGGCTCCAGATCTACTTCGAGCGAGAGGCGTCCTCGATTGCCGAACGGCGCGTTTCGGTCAGCGGGCGCGACAGAAGGGGTGCGGCACTGTGCGGCACCGTCGAGGTCACGCTCACGGGCGGCTACTTCGGAGCAAGCTCTCTCCTGATTTGCCACGCTCTGCGTGACCTCGGGCTCATCTCCCGATCCGACCTCGACGATCTTGCAAGCCGGGTCAATGAAGGGAACACGAAGCAGACGCGGGCAGCGCTCGATCTCCCGGCGTGGGGTCCGGAGAGGAACGCGCTCCGCACTCGCCTGCTCGTCCTTGCCAGCGACGCCCTGACGCAGGGGTTGATTTCGCGAGAGCGGTTCGAGGGCATCCTAGAGCAGGCGGAGTTGCCGCTGTCCCACCAGCAGGAGCTCATCGACGGGGTCACCGCTGCGACAGGCGCCTGAGGGCCTTGTCGCCCGTCGTGACAGCAAGAAAAAGGGGCAGTTCCCATGATGACAAACACCATTCGACTCGTGCCGCTGGCCATGGCGACTGCGCCAGCTCTCTGCTGCAGGGCATCGAGTACAACCGCGGGCGGAACCCAACGATGATGGACGGTGCGTTTCAGGACACCCACCCGTCGTTCACAGGCTCCTCGGCGCTTGCCTGGGGCGACAAGGCTGACCTGCAATTGACCGCGGACGTCGATCCACGCCGCGATCTCCGTGAGAGAGGTTTCGTGTATCTACAGGGCAAGGACTTCATCCTCCCGGCCGCGCTAGCTCAGCCGCTCGAAACCTTTGTCGAAGCCTACGAGCACCTTCCCGAGGATCCCTATTCAGAGACTAGATGCCGGTTTCGGCGCCATCAGCGCTTCGTCCTCACTCCGAGGCCCCTGCTGGTGATACCGACCGACATCAGCGACTATGCCCAATCTGTGCTGCTGAACTCCAAGGATGGTGGCACGGTTCGGAAGTTTGAGCCGCTGCCAGAGGATCTGGCAACGAACAGCTTCCTTCAAGCGCTGATCCGATACGACTTCGAGCATTCGCCGTTTGCCAGCGTCCGAAGTAGCAACGTCGCATACGACGTAGGTCTGCATCTCGTCCGGATGCGTGCGCGGCAGGGCCAGCCTGCGGTTGCTTCTCCCAACAAGCTCCACAAAGACGGCGAGTGGGTGACTTGGATCCACTTGGTCTCCCGCAAAAGGATCAAAGGCGGAGAAAGCGTGGTGGCCGATAACGACAAGAAGGTTCTAATACGGGCAACACTCGCACAGCGCCTCGATACCGTCGCCGTCTGGGATGACGCGGTGTATCACCACGTCGATCCCGTGGAAGTCGCTGAAAGTGAAAGCGAGGGGTACCGAGACGTCCTTATCGTCGATTTCACTCCGATGCTACCGGCCACCAGCTACGAAGACGCTTCAGAGCACGCGATGAGCGAGCTTCGTGCTCGCCTCGGCGACGTGGCGTAGCTCGGAAGGTTTTGATGAACGACACCACGGCAACAAACGGCTGACTCAGTTGTTGGTTCGTCGCCAAGTCTGAGGGCCATTTCGACGAGGCTGAGTACGAGCGCCAGCTCAGGTACGGAGTGGACGGCTAGCGTCGGGGCCATGGCCTTCGACGAGACCTCGCACCTGGAATCGCCGCGATTTCCCAAGGCTCTTATATAAAGGAAGGGAGCCGCCCACGAGAATCCCGAACCCTACCGCGGCTCCGGTGCTTCGAAGGCGAGCTCACCGCGGTGGAGGCGGTCGGCAATCCGGTAGGTCTGGCCCTGCGCTCGCACGGTCTGCGCGTGCGCTGCCAGGTAGCGAGTTGCGGCCACCAGGACGTGGGTGCCTGCCTCCGTCGGGCCCAGCAGCCGGTACTGGTTGAAGGCGGCCTCCACCATCTGGATCGTGTGGAAGTCTCGGTCCTCGCGCAGCAGCAGCAGACGCGGGTTCGTCAGCCCCTCACCGTTGTATATGTCTGACATACACAGTACGATCGCTGCTAGCTCGTGGTCGCAAGCCCTTGGAGGAAGCGATTGGTCGATCTGCAACGCTGTTCCGGCTTCGAGTGGGATTCAGCGAACGCGGACAAGATCTGGGCCAAGCACAAGGTCACGCGTGCAGAGTGCGAGCAGATCTTCTTCAACCCGCCTGTGCTGATAGTTAACGACGAGAGGCACTCCAAAGCCGAGCAGCGTTACTACGCACTCGGCACGACCGACATGGGGCGACAGCTATTCGCGGTTTTCACCGTCCGCAGCGATTTGATTCGGCTGATCTCGGCTCGCGACATAAGCCGTCGCGAAAGGAAAGCGTTCGACAATGCCAAGGCGAAAAACGATTCCTGAGTTCGAGAGCGAAGAGCAGGAGCGCGAATTCTGGGCGCAGCACGACTCAGCCGACTACGTGGACTGGTCCAAGGCCGAGCGCGTGACGTTGGGGAGCCTCAAACCCTCGACCAAGACGATCTCGGTGCGGCTTCCGGAGTCGCTTCTCGAGGAACTGAAGCTGCTGGCTAACAAGCGCGATGTGCCGTACCAATCGTTGCTGAAGGTTTACCTCGCGGAGCGTGTCGAGAGAGAGCTGCGTTCGGCCTAGGAACCTCGGGTGCACAGAACGGTCAACCTGACTAATGCTCCATCTCTCGCGTCGTGGACAAGGGAGAAGGACACCACGTTCGATCGGGCCTCTCCGGTGAGTGGCGATCGCGACTGAGCATCCAGGATCGAGCGTGGTGCGAGCTCCCGGCGGGTCGCACACTCAGGCGGCTGGGCTACTCTCGATTCTCCTGAGGGAGCCGACCCGGAATCGACACGACGAGCTTTCGTGACTGCGGCCGAGGGCGCGCATGACTTCGTTGGGCGCTGCACTCGCTGCGGTAGACTCGCGCTTCGCCCAACAACTCGAATCGGACCTCTGGACCCCGTAGGTTTCCCATGATTGGTTCCGCGTTTGCCCACTTTCGAATTACCGCCAAGCTCGGGCAGGGGGGAATGGGTGAGGTCTACCGCGCCACCGACGGGCGCCTGCAGCGCGACGTCGCGATCAAGCTGCTGCCGGAGTCGTTCTGCTCCGACCCAGAGCGTCTAGCCCGCTTCCAGCGCGAGGCTCAACTTCTCGCTTCGCTGAACCACCCGAACATCGGTCAGGTTTACGGACTCGAAGAGGCCGACGGCAGCCGGGCGATTGTTCTCGAGCTGATCGAGGGCGAGGACCTGAGCGATCGGATCGCCCGTGGAGCTCTCCCTGTAGAGCAGGCTTTGCAGACCGCCCTGCAGATCGCCGAGGCTCTCGAGGCGGCGCACGAGAGGGGAATCGTGCACCGCGACCTGAAGCCGGCCAATGTCAGGGTTACTCCCGATGGCGTGGTCAAGGTCCTCGACTTCGGACTGGCCAAGGCGCTCGAGCCGACGGAATCGCAGCACGACCCGACGGACTCCCCAACGCTGACGATGGCCGCCACGCAGGCGGGCCTCATACTCGGCACCGCCTCCTATATGTCGCCGGAACAAGCGGCCGGGCAGGCGGCCGACCGGCAGGCCGACATCTGGTCGTTCGGCGTGGTGCTGTGGGAGATGCTGACCGGGAAGCGCTTGTTCGTCGGCGAGACGGTGTCGCACGTCTTGGCGGCGGTGCTCAAGGACGAGCCAGACTACGCTGACCTGCCCGCGGGAACGCCACCGCAACTCGTGCGCTTGATCCGCCGCAGCTTGCGCAAGAAGCCGCGCCAGCGCCTGCAGGCGATCGGCGACGCGCGAATCGTGATCGAAGAGCTGCTCTCCGGTGAGCAACTCGATGCAGGAGGGGACGGCGCCGCGGCCTCCGCGCCACTCGCCGCCACTGGAAGGTCTTTCTGGCAACCCGTAGCGGCGGCACTCGCGGTCGGTGCGCTCTTGACGCTCGGAGCCGTGGCGTTGACCGGCGGCTTTTCGAGGTCGACACCGACGCCAACAATCCGAGCCTCTCTCGACCTGCCGCCGACACTCGAGCTCGACGCTGTCGATCGGGCGATCGCCTTGTCGCCCGATGGCTCGCAGCTCGCACTCGTGGCAACGGATACAGGTACTGGGATTCGACAGATCTACCTGCGCTCACTCGACAACCTCGAATCGAGGCCGCTCGCCGGCACCGAGGGGGCCAGCTATCCGTTCTGGTCTCCGGACGGCAGCGCCCTCGGCTTCTTCGCCGACGTGAAGCTCAAGCGCATGGATCTCGCGGGCGGGATCGTGCGGACGCTTTGCGACGCTCCCGCGGGGCGGGGAGCCGCCTGGAGCCGGCACGGCTTCATCGTCTTCGCCCCTACAGCCGACGGTGCATTGTTTCAGGTTTCCGACGAGGGTGGCAACCCTGAACCGTTCACAACTCTCGGGTTGGATGCGGAGAGCCATCGGCTCCCGCACTTCCTGCCTGACGGACGCGCCATCGTTTATACACACCTCGCCGGTCCGGAGTCGACTTCATTCGAAGCTGATGCCTCGTCCTGGGAGCCCGTGAACGTGGGCACCGCGGTCTATTCCTTCCGTCCTGATACAGGCGCGGCGCGCAAGGTCCTCGATGCCGAAACGGAGGCGTTCTACGTTGAGCCAGGCTACCTGGCCTATGTACAGGACTCGAACCTGATGTTGCAGCCGTTCGACCTCGATGCCCTCGAACCCACCGGAGAGCCGCGCCCCATCGCCACCAACGTGCAGTCCGACAGCTACCGCATGTTCCTGCAGCTCGGCGTCGTCGCGGGCGGGACGCTGGTGTACCAAGAAATTCCGGAGAACTCCGGCGTGCGGTTGGCATGGCTCGATCGCCGCGGCGAGGAAACGCCGATACCTGCCGAGCCGCTCCGTTTGTTACATGCGCGGGTAAGCCCCGACGGCCGTCGGGCTGCGGTCGAGATCAGCGACTCACAGAATGAGCGATCGGTCGAGCAGATCGATCTCGAACGCGGCATCCGCAACCCGATCAACCCGCCAGGCACCTGGGCGGCCTCTCCGGCTTGGTCTCCCGCCGGCGATCGTCTCGCCTTCGAGACCCTCGTCGCGGGGCAGTTCCAGTTGGCGGTGATGGGGTTGCGGCCGGGCGACGAGCCCGTAGCATTGACCCAGCAGAGCGGCATGGGGGGGCAATACCCCGCAGGCTTCACGCCCGACGGCCAGATCCTGTTCTCGCGGCGTTCGAACGTCGACAAGCGCGGTGATCTCATGATTGTCGACGTCTCCGGCGGCTCCCAGCCCACGCCGTTTCTCGCCGACCCTTCCAACGATTCGCATGCCCGCCTGTCGCCGAACGGTCATTGGGTCGTATTTGCGACCTTTCCGGCCGGCATGGACCCTCTGACCGGATTTCAGACGGTCGATGGCGCCACCCTCTCGATCTCGGATTACCCCACAACCGGACGCTGGCAGATCACTCGCCCAGACGCCGATGTGCGTGCCTGGGGCTGGCTCAGCGACCAGGAGGTTTATTGGCAAAACTCGGAGGGTCGGACACTCGTGGTTACCATCACGGCGCGCGAGGGCGGCGATCCGATCATCGGCACTCCACAGCTGCTGCTCGATGGGCGGCGTTTCGCTGATGAAGGCAGCCGCATTGTCGACTATTCCTTTGCCCGGCAACAATTCCTGGTAGTGCGACGGGCTGGTCCTGTTACACGCGCCCGACTGGTGGTCCTCAGTGATTGGCGCGTTCGTCAAGAATGACGTGACGTAGCCCCCAACGAGGCCAGGATCTTGGAAGTGAGCCCCGATGTGAACAACCTATTTAGAAAACACAGCTAGCGCGGCTGTGGGCCACCCGACTGAGCTTTGTGCCTTGCAGACAGAACACGTACTCTCGGGAGCCGCAGGCACAGTGCGGTACACCGACTCTCAACAGGGGAGCATGGCCATGACCTCGATCAGAGACACAGCTGGGCGATTCTTCGACGCGTGCGACACCGGCAAGGGATGGGAGGGCTGTCAGCAGGACTGTCACCCGGATGCGACCTTCGCCGCCCAGGCGGAGGCTCTCGCGGGGATCGATACTCTGCAGGCCTACACCGAGTGGATGAAGGGCCTTTTCACACCGGTACCCGACGGCGGCTACGAGCCGCGTTCGCTCGCCGTGGACGAAGAGCGGAACAACGTCGCCGCCTACGGTGTGTTTCGCGGAACCCACACTGCGGAGGGTGGGCCGGTGCCGCCCACGGGAAACCGCGTAGAGACCGAGTACGTCTATGTCATGGAGTTCGACGGTGCCAAGATCCGTCACATCACGAAGATTTGGAACGACGGGGTCACTATGAAGCAGCTGGGATGGGCGTAGTCCTGTGATGCGCTCTGGATACGGCAGTCGTCGCGGCGTGCTGGCCGCCCTGTCCTCGTTCGTGATGGCGGCGGTGACGGGCCGGGCTTCCGCACGGCCGTCGAAGCAACCTGGGCATCGCAGGGTGGTGACCGGCACGAGCTCGGCCGGCAAGTCGATGATCTCGAGCGATGGGGCCGTGCCGCCTGCGGCTGCGTCGGTGAGGGAAGCGTCCGATAGCGCCGATATGTGGGTTCTCGGCCGTGTTCCGGTCGACCTCTCCGACATGACCGATCCCATGGTGGGTTACAGCCGCCAGACATGGCCGGATCCCGGTGGAGCGATCGTCCGGGTCATGACCTGGCAGCCCGGGCACGCACTGGGAATGCACCGCTCGGACACCCTCGACTTCCTGTTCATCATCTCGGGGCAGGTCGAGCTCCTGATGGAGGAGGGAACAGCGACGCTCGGACCCGGAGACACCATCGTGCAGCGTGCGACGAGCCACGCGTGGCGAGTGGTGGGAGATGAGCCGTGCACTCTCTGTGCGGTAATGCTTGACGCCACACCGCCGCAGTGAGGACCAGGGCCGTGCGTGTACCTAGCCGGTAGCCTTGGCCGGGCTTGAAAGGACACCGCGGCAGCTACAGCCGCGGCTGTCCGGGAGCCATGCAGGCTGGAATCACCGCGATTTCCCGTCCGGCTGTCACGGGCCGAGGGCAGCGATAGGGATCACGGCCACGCGATCAGTGCGCGTGCCGTTGACAATTCGTCTGCCGGTCTGCCGTCCTCCCCAGGCTTCCCGAAGACTCTCCGCCCTCCGGCGCTGAAAAAGCGTCTTCCTCTGCTTCCGACGGCGGGAAGCGAGCCTACGACGCATCCCGGTCGGCCCGTTCACCGGCGATCGTTTGTAGGTACGCGAGACGTGCGACCTTGCGGTGCGGCTCCATGCGTGATAGCTACATGTTCGACACATGCAAGCGAGACGACCAGGTCCTGCCACCAGCCTTTCGTGCCAGCGCTACGTGTGCAGCGTGCTCATGGCGCAGGCAAAGAAGGGCAACGCGCGAGCCGCTGCCAAGGTGTTGCGGGAGTTCTTGGATGCCGAGAGTACGGAAGCGGTCGCCTGGGTGGGGTTCGCGTGGGGCGAGATGTGCGGACGTGAAGGTGACCTCTCCGACGGCGACGTCAACGAGGCCCTGATTCACGCATCGCGCGAGCTTGCGGCTCAGAGTGGGCAGCGCGCCTAGAGCGCGACATCCGCTCGATCGGAGACATTCGGCACGAGCTCTCTCGAGCAGACTCGGTCTGCTAGCGAATCAGGAAGATCTTCTCGTTGGGCGGCTGGATGAACTCCATCCCCCGGCTCGTGACAACCTGCGGGTTCGAGATGTTGAACGCCAGGGGATAGCCGGGCCGCTCGTCGATGTTCATGTGCACCATGTACTCGAAGGCGAACAGGTGGTTCTCACGGATCACCAAGTGGTGCGTGTCGGCACGGAACGCCGCCATCGGGGGGCCCACCTCGCCGCTGTTGCCGAAGGCGTGGTTGTCGATCGAGAAGCCGGGCTTGTGGGTGTTGGCGAGCCCGTCCTGGATGATCTCGTAGTCCTTGGTACCGATATCGATGAACGGCGTGTACACGTAGCCGGCCTCTTCCATCGCCGCCACCATGGCGTCGAGCGACTCCTTGGCGGTCATGCCGATGCGCATGTGGTCGCGCATAATCCACTGGCCGGCAATCGCCTCGTCGAAGACGTTCTGGATGAACTCGGGGACCTCGGTCTCACCTTCGCGCAGGATGTAGGCGTGGATCTTGGTGTCGACGTCGAAGCCCATGTACTCGCCCCGGGGGCCACCGCCGCGGCCGCCGCCGCCGACGAACAGGTCACCCGGTTGCAGGACGTAGTCGGGGTCGCGGAAGAACCATCGGGCGTCGGGTGTTGACTTCGGCACTGTTTTGTCGGGCGTGTTGGTTGCCGAGTAGTACATGCGCGCACCAATCTCGCCGGCCGTCGTAACGCCGGGCACCACCTTCTCCAGATTCTGCAGCGCCCGCTGGCGAGCCAGTGCCAGCACCTCCACCTGCGCCGCGATCTCCCGAGTGGTCCGGCGGACGACGAAGTCGGTGATGACGTTCTCCGCCGAGACCAATCGCTCGGAGTACTTCGAGCCGAGAATCTGCACCAGCCGCTGGTACGCCGAGTGCGAGATGCCGTCGGCCAGCGGCAACCAGTCGGAGGTGTTGACGGCGATCGTCTGCGGATCGCGCTGGGCCACGAAGTCCGTGATCTCCTGGTAGACCTCGGGAACGCTGTAGCCAATCCGGGGGTCGGTGTTGTTGTAGTTCCAGCCGTCCAGCGCCAGGGCGACGTTGTCGGGGCCCCACACGTCGATCTTCTCGACGGCTCCCGGGCTGCCGAACACGGCACGCTCGATGCGATCGCCGAGGTCGGTGAAGATCAGGTAGCCAGAGGTGCGGCCGAAGTGCCTGTCCATCGGGTCGCCGTGGTCGCTCGCGAAGATGCCACCGTAGCGGCTGACGTGAATCCACATGTCGATATTGTTGTCGCGCATGGCGCCGGGCAGGATCAGGTCGAGCTTCTCGTTGCGCGCCAGGCGAACGGCTTCCGCGTCGGTCTGCGGCGTGCGTGCCGGCAGCGGCTGCTGCGCGTCGGCGAGCGGCGCTGCGAGCAGAACAAAAAGGGTGACCGCGAGGGGCGTGGGTCGAAGCGCCAGGCGTCGAGATTTCATGAGGTCTCTCTCGTTTGAAGGCGTGGCAAGCTTTCTCGATCTCTCCTCTCCACACAACGCAGGTGGCGGCCGTCGCTGGAGTTGAGCAGGCGGCCACTCCAGCATAGGTGCTGGTCCGACTCAACCCATTGAACGATCTCATTTGGATGATCTGATGACTCGTCAACTCCAGCAGCTGCGCCCGTTGGTGGTCTTCGACCTCGAGGCCACCGGCACCGACGTCAACCGCGACCGCATCGTGCAGATCGCGATGGTGCGGATTGATCCGGGAGGCGGCAGAAGCGAGTCGCAGTGGCTGGTCAACCCGGAGATGCCGATCCCTCCCGAGGCGTCAGCGGTGCACGGCATTACCGACGATCAGGCTGCCGCGGCGCCGACGCTCAGCGAGCTGGCCGATGAGATTCTCACCGCGGTCGCTGGCGCCGACCTGTGCGGCTTCAATGCGATTCGGTTCGACATCCCGATGCTCGCCTTCGAGATGGAGCGTGTCGGCCGCCCGCTCGATCTTGATGGAGTCCGCTTCGTCGACCCGATGATCATTTTTCATCGCCGCGAGCGCCGCGATCTCGCGGCCGCCGTCCGCTTCTACTGCGACCGCGATCACGAGGGCGCTCACGATGCCCTTGCCGACGCGCGCGCAACCGTCGATGTGCTGCTCGGCCAACTCGACCGTTATGCCGACCTGCCAGCCAGGGTCGACGATCTCCACGATCTGTGTGTCGATCCCCGCGCCGTCGACCTGCAGCGGAAGCTGCGCCGCAACGACGACGGCGAGATTACACTCGCCTTTGGCAAGCACCGTGGGGAACCGCTCGGAGACGTCCCGACCGACTACCTCGAGTATCTGCTCGAGGCCGATTTCCCCGCCGACGTGCGGTCGTGTTTCCGTACCGAGCTCGACCGTCGCGGAAGCGACTGAAAGCAGAGGTCAGGGCTTTACTCGGAAGACGTTGTCGGGCAGCTCGTCGCCAATGTCGGAGTTGCGACGAATCACGTGGGCGAGGGTGGTGTTGTGAATCTCGTCCAGCACGGCGCCCGAGAAGCGGTTCATATAGAAGTGCGGGTCACCGTCGCGCAAGCGCTGGAACTGGTCGAGGATGATCGCGTGGAACGTGGCGCCGACCATCGCGTCGCGCAGCGGCTTTTCGGCGTGGCCCCGGTCCACAGGTCGACGTCGTCGATGCTGCCGTAGAGTTGCTCGAGACGGAGCATGTGACGCACCTCGCCACCGAGCTGATAGAAGCTGTTGATTCTGTGCAGGCCGTAGCTGGTCCGGATGGTGTTGTAGTCGGCCAGGCCGTGATCTCGCCCGCGCTGAATGTTGAGTGCGGCGAGATCAAACCCGCCCGCCCCCGGTGGGCCGAACAGAAAATTGCGGCAGCTCGTTGATGAGCATCAGGTCGACCTTGCGAGCCCGTACTTCTGCTCTTTCGGCCGTCTCTTCCGTCTTTTTCCGGGCACGACTGGCTGTTGCCGGCGGCGTTCTTCGTCGTCTATTTCGGCTGGGGGTCGACCTTCCTGGCTGGCCGGATCGCGCTCGACGCTGCGCCGCCGTTCTTGCTCGCGGCCGCGCGCTCGTTTGCCGCCGGACTGGCGCTGTACGCCTGGGCCGCGTTCACGGGCCGGCTGCGTCCAGCTTCCTGGCGGGCCTGGGGTGGCGCCGCGGTGATCGGCTCACTCTTCTTTCTTGGCGGCTACGGCCTGCTTTTCGTCGGCATGCCGCTCGGCTCCGGCATCTCGGCCACGCTCGACACCACCATCCCGCTGTGGATCCTGCTGATGGTGTGGATGACCGACGAAGGTGCGACGGCACGACCACGCGAGCTGCTCGGCGTGGGCGCGTATCTCTGGCTGCTCTCGCGCGTGTCGCCGGCGAAGGCGTCGAGTTATGCCTTCGTCAACCCGGTCGTGGCGGTGGCGCTCGGCTGGATGATTCTCAGCGAGCCGATCAGCTTGCGTACGTTGCTCGCGGCGGCGATCACGATCGCCGGTGTCGCGCTGGTATTGACCGCGTGGGTCCCGAGCTTCGCAAGGCGTCGCAAGCACAGCGCCAACGCTTCGAACCGCTGTGCGGAATTGGCGAGGGGGTGAAGACCTCGACCCTCGTCGCCGTGGGCTCTGTTTCGAATCGCCAGATGGCCTTGCATCCGCTCGTTGGGTCATGCGTCGACCTGGTTGGCCGTACCAGCGTTGGAGATCCAGGCGCTGTTCTGTAGCATCGACAGGTCCTCCAGGTCGGTGTCGTCGATTCCTCGTTTCCCGGGCTGCCCGCTGTGACCACCTCGCCTGTTCCCTCGTCCAGGACGTCGATCCCGGCTCCTGAAAGCGGCTGGCTGCTGCCGGGGGCGCTCTTCGTCGTCTATTTCGGCTGGGGCTCGAGCTATCTGGCGGGCCGCGTGGCGGTAGACGCGGTGCCGCCGTTCATGTTGGCGGCGGCGCGCAATCTTGCCGCCGGGCTGCCGGTGTGCGCCTGGGTGGTGCTCAGCCGCCGATGGCGGCCGGCCTCGGGGAGAGCCTGGCTCAAGGCCGCGGTGAGTGGCTCGCTGATGTTTCTCGGTGGCAACGCCCTGCTGTTCGCCGGCATGCCGGCGATTGGCTCCGGGATCACCGCGGTCATCGCTACCACGATCCCGCTGTGGATACTGCTGATGGTCTGGGTGAGCGACGCCGCCGCGGCCGCCCGACCGCGTGAGCTGCTCGGTGTTGGCGTCGGCTTGACCGGGCTGATGCTTCTGCTCGAGCCCTGGAAGTTGAGCGGGGTCGACCGCATCGATCCGATCGGGGCGACGCTGGTGGTGGTGTCGGCCATCACCTGGTCGCTGGGAAGCGTGCTGGCGCGGCGCTGGCAAGGGGCGCCATCGGCGCAGGGAATGGTGATGCAGCAAATCACCGGCGGCGCGGCTTGCGCCGTGGTCTCCCTGTCGCTTGGCGAGCACGCGAGCCTGACGACCGCGGCGCTCGGGGCGAGCATCCTTGTGGCGTTCGCGTATCTGGTGATCGTGGGTTCGATGATCGGCATCGCCGCCTACCTATGGCTGCTGTCGCATGAGTCGCCGGCGAAAGCGTCGAGCTATGCGTTCGTCAACCCGTTGGTCGCTGTCACGCTCGGCTGGCTGGTTCTCGGCGAGCCGATCACCGCCCGCACGTTGCTCGCAGCAGCGATCACGATTGCCGGTGTCGCCCTCGTATTGAGCACACAGGTCAGGCGCTTGGTACGACGCCGCAAGCCGGGCATCGACGCCGAGCGCGCCGAGTCGACCACAGGCTGATGGCGCTCGCCGAGCGACGTGAGGCCACGGTTCTCACCTGCATGCTGGCGGCCGTCAGCCTGGACGGGATGTTTGAGGGCAGCCCGCGCTAGAATCCGGCGCCGACGACCCGTGTGAACCCGCAGCCGGCAGGCGAATGAGCTCTCGCTACCCGATCGCCGAGGAGATTCCCGCCGAGCGCCTCGATGCCGAGGCCGCTTTGCTGGAGGAGCTTCGCGGTGCCCCTCTGGCACAGCATGCCGGCGGTTATTTGCGTCTCGCCGGGCCTGGCTTCATGGGGGCGGCGCTGACGCTCGGGGCCGGCACGTTGACGGCGTCGATGCTGTCGGGCGCGCGGTTTGGTTACCGCACGATGTGGCTGATCTGGCTGTCGATGGGGCTGGGGCTCTTCATGATGGCCGCGATGGCGCGCTTCACATGCCGAGGCGGGTTCCGTGTGATCCAGGCTCAAAACCGGCGTCACGGCTGGCTGGTGGGCTCATTGATGACGGCGCTGGTGGGGACGACCTTCGTGGCCATCGTCTTCAACTACGGCCAGGTCAGCCTCGCCACCCACCTGATCGAATCGGCGGCCCCGCTGATGGTGCCGGGGCTCGAGCTGCCGCGTCGGGTGAACTGGGTTTTCTATGTTGCGCTCACCAGCTGGCTGACGCTGAGCTACGGGCGGCGTGGTGGCGCAGGCACGCGGGCGGTCGAGCGCTTCATGAAGCTCAGCATCGCGCTCATGCTGGTGTGCTTTGGCGCATGCCTGCTGGTTGTCGGGGTTGACTGGCGCGCCGCGCTGCAGGGCACATTCGTTCCCTGGTTACCACGCGGTGGCGAAGGCTTGGATCTGTTCATCGCCTCGTCGGCCGCCGCGATCGGGGTGATGGACTGGGTCTTTTTCCACTACGCCGGGTTGGCGCGCGGCTGGGGACGCCGTCACGAGCAGCTGGCCCGCTTCGACATGGTCTTCGGTCTGTTCATTCCTTTCGTCGTGATCAACTACCTGGTGATCGGCGTGTTCGCGCGCACGCTATACGCCCAGGGGATCAACCCCGAGACGGCTCCAGAGCTCAGCCAGGCTCTGCTCCCCCTGCTGGGTTCGACCGGCGCCCAGGTGCTGTTCTACCTGGGCTTCCTCGCCGTGCCGATCACCACGACCGTGGGTATGAGCCTGGCCGGCGCGATGGCGGTGCACGAGGCCTTCGGCTGGGAGCCCGACACCAGCTCCTGGCGCTGGCGGATCACCGCCTTGCTGCCGCAAATCGGCTTTCTGGCGGTCTGGTACCCGCGTCCGATCTGGCTGGTGGTCGCCCTCGCGGCCTTTCTGTCGTTGACCAACAACATCGTTGGCTGGTCGATGTACCTGCTGCTCAACGACCGCGAGGTGATGGGCGAGGATCGCTGCACATCGCGGCTGTGGAACGTCGGGCTGTTGGCGCAGATCACGCTGCTCAACGCCATCGGCATCGTTTACATCTTCAATCGACTGGGATGGTGGGTGTCGTGAGCCTGCAGCTTCTCGAGTCTCGTTTGGGCCCGTTCTCGGGCAGGGTGTGGGGGCTGATCGTCAACCTGCTGGCCAACGCGCTTGCCCTGTACGGCGCCGCGCGGTGGCTATCAGGGGACGGGGGCGCGGTCCTGTTCGTGGCCGGCGTGCTGGTCACGATCGGCTGTATTGGCGTGCTGTCGCAGCCCGATCGCCGTCGGGAGACGGGTCCTCGCCAGGAGCCCGGCCGCGATCGTGGCCATCGAGGCCAGCCCGGCGACTCTTCGGGCGGCAATCAGCAGCCGGGATCTCGAGGATGAACAGGGACGGTCTTCCCGTTAGCCTGGGCTATCTGTTCGACGGAGCGCTCGAGCGCGCTCCGGAGGCCGCGGCGATCCTCGAGCGCGACGAGTCCATCAGCTACGCACGGCTCGACGCTCGCTGCAATCGCGTCGCCAACGGCTTGGCGTCGCTCGGGGTCAGAGCGGGTGACCGTGTGGCGTTGATGTTCACCAACGACGCCCGCTTTGTGGAGTGCTTCTTCGGCGCCATTCGACTCGGGGCCGTGGCGCTGCCGCTCAACACGAGGATGAGCGACGAGCCGCTCGAGTACGTCCTCCGCGATGCCGACGCGCCAGTGGTGATTGCCAACCAATCCCAGGCCGACAGGGCTCTCGGCATGGCTGGGCGTGTTGCCGGCCTGCGGCCGGTGTTGCTCGACGAGTCGGGGACGGCGCAGGTGTTCTCGGAGGCTTCGGCGGCGCTGCCGCGGCGCGCCGTCGAGTCCGACGAGATCTGCATGCAGCCCTACACGTCGGGCTCCACCGGCAAGCCGAAGGGCGTACAGCGCACCCATCGCGGGCAGATCTGGAACACCGACGTCGTCCGCCGCGCGATCGAGGCCAATTCAACCGAAAGAGCCCTGGTGGCGGTACCCCCTGTTTCATAAGAACGCGATGATCGGTGCGGTGAAGCCCTTCCTGCTCGCCGGCGGATCGGTGGTGATTCTGCCGGGTTTCGATGCGGCTGAGGTCGTGCGCTCGATCGAGCGCTATCGAATCACCTACCTCACGGGCGTGCCGGCGATGTACAAGATGATGCTCGACGAGCTCGAGTCGCTGGCGTCTGGCCCACGCACCGAGTCTTCGGCCACGAGGCCGCCGGCTGTTTCGAGCGTTCCTGACGTGTCGTCGGTGCGCTACGCGCTGTGCGGCTCAGCCGAGGTCTCGGCCGAGCTTCTGGATCGCTTTCGCGAGGTCTTCGGCGCCGAGATTGCGGAAAGCTACGGGCTCACCGAGGGTGGCCCGGTTCCGGTTGTCAACCAGCGGCGCGCTCCGAAGCGGCGCGGCAGTTGCGGCCGTGCGTTCGAGGGCTGTGAGGTCAAGATCGTCGGCGAGGACAGCGTGACGGACGTGGGTGTTGACCAGACCGGCGAGCTGATCACCCGCAACCCGGGCGTCACACCGGGGTACTGGAAATTGCCCGACATCACTGCCCAAACAATACGTGACGGCTGGCTGCACACCGGCGACCTCATGCGGCGCGATGGCGACGGTTTCTTCTACTTCGTCGGCCGCCAGGACGACATGATCAACGTCGCCGGCGAGAACGTGTACCCAAAGGAGGTCGAGGACATTCTGCTGCGGCATCCAGCGGTAACCGAGGTGTGCGTGGTTTCGGTGCCGCACGGGCTGAAAGGTCGAGTGCCTGTGGCTATCGTGGTGCCGGCTTCCCGGCCGGATGTCGAGCACGACAGTTGCGCCGACCTGAGCCAGTCTGCTGCACTCGATTCGGCCGCGATTCTGGTGGCAGAACAGGAGCTGAAAGAGTTCTATTTGCGTCACGGCGCCGCCTATGGCCACCCGCGGCGGGTATTGTTCGTCGACGCGTTGCCGCTGGGCGGCACAGGGAAGCCCGACCGCGCGGCCATGCAGAAGATGGCCGAACGGGAGGCCGGCGCGCCTGTCTGACCGCTGAGGGGAATACCGTGAGCACCCGTGCCTGAGCCGACAGCTGACGTACATCAGAAGGACCTGGAGATCTCACCGTACCAGCGAGCTCTGGGCTTGCAGCTCGTCGAAGTGAGCGAGGGAGAGATCCGCGTGCGGTTGCCGTTTCGCGACGATTTCCTGCGCGTGGATGGCTCCGACTGGCTGCACGGTGGCGTGGTCAGCGCGCTCATCGACGTCGTTGTGGGGTGGGCCGCCTACACCGCGGTGAAGGAGCACGTTGCCACCGCAGATCTGAGGATCGACCTGGTGCGACCGGCGCGCGGCGATCTCGAGGCGGTTGGTGTGGTTCGCAAGATCGGCGGACGCCTGTGTGTGGTCGACGCCGAGGTGCGCGATGCCGGCGGCAAGGTTGTTGCGCTGGGACGTGGAACCGTGGCTCGTCCTGGCAGGCGGGGATCGTTCGAGGGGGACAAGGTCGAATGAAAGCGTCCGTTCTTGTGGGTCACGGCGGTCTCGACCAGATCGTGTACAGGGAAGTTCCCGATCCGGTTCCGGGGCCCGACGACGTGGTGGTGCGTGTTCGCGCCACGTCGGTCAATTTCCACGACATCTTTTCGCGTCGCGGTATGCCGGGCATCAAGACGCCGCTGCCCTTGATCACCGGTTCGGACGTTGCGGGAGAGGTGTTCGAGCTCGGTGACCGCGTCGACGGCTGGGCCCGCGGCGATCGCGTGCTGGTGGACCCGGCCTGGGCTTCCGGCCAACGCTTCGAGATGGTGGGCGAAACCTGCGACGGCGGTCGTGCCGAGCTCATGCGGGTTCCCGCGAGCCAGTTGCTCGGGATGCCCGACAAGCTGAGCTTCGAGATCGCCGCGGCGCTACCGCTAGCCTACGGCACGGCGTATCGGATGATGATCACGCGCGGACGTGTTGCCGAGAGCGACCGAGTTCTGATTCTGGGCGCCAGCGGCGGCGTGGGCACCGGCTGTGTGCTGCTGGCCAAGCTCGTGGGTGCCGAGGTCGCCGCCTGCGCCAGCTCGGACGCGATGTTGGCGCGCCTTGCCGAGCTGGGTGCCGACCATCTGATCAACTACAAGAACCGGAGCTTCCGCAACGAGGTGTCCAGGCTCTGGGGCAGGCCGCACAAGGCGGGTGGGGATGGCGGCGCCGACGTGGTGGTCAACTTCACCGGCGGCGACACCTGGGTGCCGTCTTTGCAGTGCCTCTCGCACGGAGGTCGTTTGCTCACGTGTGGCGCGACGGCGGGTTTCGGCCCGCCCACCGACATCCGCTATATCTGGACGTTCGAGCACAACATCCTCGGCTGCAACGGCTGGAAGGTCGAGGATCTGGTCGAGCTCATGCGCCTGGCGACCGAGCAACAGCTGGTTCCGGTGATCGACCGTGTGATGCCGCTGAGCGAGGCGGCGGAGGCCGAGCGCCTGGTTGAGGAGCGTGAGGCTTTCGGCAAGATCGTCCTGACGCCGTGAGCGGGGTCCGTGAGCGAGTCGGTTTGCTCGTGGCTCGTCGGTTTGAGCGGGCGGGCCACGATCGTCGCCGGCCGTGCTCTTTCGCTCTCCAGTGCCCATGACCACGATCGACGGCGTCGATCACGCGGTCATCATGGCCGTCGGGGGATGTCCCACCGTCCGTTGAACTAAGGCGACGGTGAAGTGGTTGGGGATTGTTACGCAGTACGGCGCTCCTGCTCAAGGGGAACGTCGACGGCGGTGTTGAGTGCGGCATCGAGCTTGGCGATGTCGCGGTAGCCACGAACCCTCCGGAACTTGCTCTCGGCCTCGATGAGTGCAGTAACCGCCCATCGAACGATCATGCTCCCGGAGCGCCACCGCTTTACGTTGCGGCTGACGTGTTTGATCGTCCCGTTCAGGTTCTCGATCGTATTCGTTGAACGTAACGTCCGAAGCAGCGGCCCCTGAACTCGGAGCCGAGTGACGGTGAGCGTCTCTTGCATTCCTTCTCTGAGCGAGGCCGCTGCACCGGGGTGATCGGTCTCCAGCTCCTTGACCACGGCGTCGAGCTGCTTGGTCGCTGCCGTGGCCGTCTCCGCCTTCCACGCCTTGCGGATCTTGGCTGCGAACCAGGGCCGGATATGCCCTGGCAGATGCTCCAATACATTCTTGATCTTGTGGACACGGCAGCGCTGGATCAGGGCCCACTCGCCGAACGTGTCGCGCACTGCTTTACGGAGGCCCTTGGAGCCATCGATTACCACCAACCGCGCCCGTTCGACGGGCATGCCGCGCTCGATCAACTGCCGCAGCAGCGACCGGCACACGTGGGAGCTCTCCGTGGTGCCCTCTACGACCCAGCACATGCTTGACGCCGTCCGCGTCGATGCCCATGGCGATCACCAACAAGTGCTTGCCCATGTGCGTGCCGTCGATCACCAGCACCGGCAGGTCCACTTCATTGAGCGGTTGGGCCAGGTACTGCTGCACCTGCTTGGCTGTACGCGCTACGAACCGCCGCGACACACTCGAGCGACTCGTTCCCGACGAAGCTCGCCCGTCGTCGAGCCTCTAACGAGCGCTCGTACTTGCGCGTCGTGACGCCGCACAGGATCTGCTCGGCGCGCTCTTCGAGCGGATCTGTTGCCTTGAACCTCTCCCAGTGCGGCAGCGGCAGCTCTTGGCCATCGACGCTCCGAGCCCGCGGCTTGCGTACCTTGACCCGCCGGCCGCCCATCACCAGCGAGCCCTCGTCGTAGCCGTGTCGGTACGCCCGCCGCTGCTGTGACCGCGCGTAGCGCTCTCCGCAGAGCTCCGCCCGGTCTTCTTCCAGCAGCGAACCCAACACCCCGAAGCCCGCGTCCATGACCAGCGCTCGTAGATCCGATCGCGCCGCTACCACTGCCTCCAGGAGCGGGTTCTCTTGGCGCTCCGCTTTCCTACTTGTCTCTGTTCTGCGACTCTTGCTCATGACGGTGATCCTCCATGCCAGTGGATTGACCCCGACACACTATCGAGGTCGGATCACCGTCACCTTTTTCAACGGAAAGCGAGACATCACCGTTGCCGTTGCCGCATGCAGTAACCCGGTAGAGCGGCCGATCGTTACGCGCCTGGTCGACGAGTTTGACTCGGCAACCCTGGCCGGTACCCCGGCGTCGCGAGCCCCCGACGAGCCCATCGAGTGGCGCTTTGACGACGCCGACAACCCGCAATGGACCGCAGCGCTGGGAGTGGACAGTGGCCGAGTTCGCGACGCTCGGTTCGTCGGACGCACTACTGCGACGCTGCCGATCCTGCACGTCGAACGGACCACGGGACTCGACGATCCCGACATCCTGCACGAGGTGGTTGTTCGTGCCCGTGTCTCGGCCGGCAGCGAGATGCGGATGAGCTTCTCGGGCTCCGACGAGGTGAACTTCGAGCGTCTCGCCGAGAGGGCGGCAGAGTTTCCCTGGCAACTGTCGACACCGCTGGTTCCGGGCGAGGACGCGCAGTCCTACACGATCAACGTTGCCGGCCAGCGGTCGATCACGGCGTCGGGGACGCGGCACGTGTTGCTGCAGCCCACAGACGTCGCCGATGCCGACTTCGAGATCGAGTCGGTGAGGCTGGTGTTTCGCAAGGAGCACCTGTCGACGATCTCCGCGGGCGTGGGCTGGCAAGGGCTCTCGGAGAGCTATCGCGAGTCGATCGTCACGCGAGCACCCGAGCGCGCTCGGTTCACCGTTAGCCTGCCGGCCGACCCGGTTCTCGATCTGGCACTGGGCACGGTTGAGGAGCTTCCCGTGACCTTCCGAATTGAGGTTGGCGACGACGTCGTGCTGCGGCGAACGCTGACCACGCCGCACCGCTGGGAAGAGGTCACGATCGATCTCGGCCACCTCGCCAACCAGGACGTGGCGGTGACGTTGGCGCTCGAGGGGCGGGAAGAGGGCGCGATCGGATTCTGGGGAGCGCCGGCGATCCGCAGTCGCGGCGCCACGGCCGCCGGTGCCGTGGAGGATCGTCCGGGATTTCACCCACCACGCGGCGTGGTGCTGGTTCTCTTCGACACGCTTCGCAAAGACCACCTCAACGCCTATGGCTACGAGCGCGAGACGGCTCCGAACGTGGCGCGTCTCGCGGCCGACGGAGTGATGTTCAGCGACGCGATCGCGCAGGGCGCGTGGACCAAGGTCTCGGTGCCGTCGATCCTGTCGTCGACGTATCCGACCTCGAACGGCATCTACGAGCTGGCTCACAAGCTGCCGGCCGCTGCCGACACGCTGGCCGAGTCGTTCCGTGCCGCTGGCTACGCCACCTGGGGTGCCACAGCGAACGGTTTCTCGGGTCGCGCCAGCAACCTGCACCAGGGCATGGAGGTGTTCCACGAGCCAGGGTCGCTCGTGGTTCCCGAGGGGCAGCACCGCAGCAAGTCGGCGCGGGCTCTCGTCGATCGACTGCTGCCGTGGCTCGATAGCCACGCCGACGCGCCCTTCTTCGTGTTCCTGCACACCACCGATCCACACAGCCCGTACCAGCCGTATCGGCCCTATGACACCTTCTGGGGCGAGGCCGACGCCAAACAGCGTCACGACGAGGAGATGGAAAAGATCCGTCCGATTATCGATCGCGAGGAGCGCACGGGGGGCCTCCCACACCGCGAGGATCTGATCGAGGCTGGTGTGGACCCCGAAGCCTACGACCGTCGTGAGCTCGATTGGTACGACGGCGCCACGCGCGCAGCCGACGCCGAGATCGAGCGCCTCATGGAAAAGCTCGAGGCACTGGGGATAGCCGACGACACGCTGGTGGTTTTCTTCAGCGATCACGGCGAGGAATTCCGCGATCACGGTGGCGGGTTCCACGAGGAGAACGTCTACGGCGAGCTGCTCAACGTGCCGCTCGTCTTCCGTTGGCCGGCGGCGATTCCCGCTGGACAGGTTGTTGACCAGACGGTCGAGATGCTCAACCTGGCGCCGACGGTGCTCGATCTCGTGGGTCTCGCAACCCCCGAGAGGATGACGGGCGAGAGCCTTGCTCCGTTGCTGTCGCTCGACGGCCTCGAGCACAGCTGGCGGGCGCGGCCAGCGGTGTCGGAGTGGCGTCGTCGCACCGATCAACTCGATGCTCCCTTCGGCGATGCCTACAGCATCATCGTGGACGACTGGAAGCTCATCCGGAACGTTAACCATCCGGGCGATGCAGCGGAGCACGAGCTCTACTCCCACGCCGCCGACCCCCTCGACCAGCAGGATGTGGCGGGCGACAATCCCGAGGTCGTTGAGCGGCTCTCGGGTGAGCTCGACAAATGGCTCGCGTGGGCAGAGTCGCTCGAGTTGCCGACCGACGCAGAGGCCACGGAAGGGCTCGATGCCGCAGAGCTCGAGCGTCTACGGAGCCTGGGTTACATCCAGTAGAAGAGCGCGCCGAGCGCCCGATTGGGGTGGGCCGTCCGCGGCACTTCTCGGTTAGGCGCCCATTGCGATGAGTCGGTATGTGACCCACGCGACCACGAAGGCCGCGGGTAACGTCGCCACCCAAGCCAGCAGGATGGCGTGGACGGTGCTGGTGTCGAGCTCCCCGGTTGAGATTCCGAGGCCGAAGAGTGCTCCGGTAGAGACATGTGTGGTGGAGACGGGTACGCCGAAGCGCGACGCTAGCAGCACCATGAACGCCGTCGCGACGTTGGCGGTGAAGCCCTGTCCGGAGTTCATGCGGGTGATGCGCCGACTCATGGTGTGGCCCACCCGATAGGCCTGCAGCAAGGCTCCGGCGGCCATGCCGAGGCCGATGCAGACCATCACCCAAAGGGGCTCGAGCACGGCTCCGGCGAGCAACAACGCGGCGATCTTGGGGGTGTCGTTGAGGCCGCGTGCGAAGCTCACCGCGCCGGCGCTCGCGTAGTGCAGCGTATCGAGAACGTGCTGAGCCGTGAACCCGAAGATCGAGCCCTCGTAGCCGAGCCCGCATTGCTGTGCCTGGCCGATCTATGTGCGTAACGGCGTGGTGGTGGTGTGCGACAGCAGCGCGGCCCCGTCGGCGGCCGCCAGCTCGGCTGTGGGCTCGGGCTCGATGCAGACACAAGAGTCGTGGCGTACGCCGAGACGCCTACGAGCGGCGCGTAGCGGCGGGTAGGTGGCCGCGACAATAAGCCCTGACATCAATGGGCTGATGAGCAATGGTGCGGCGAACGCCGCTCCGAGCGTAGGCCACGAGATGCCGGTGAGGCCCGTCGAGCTGACGCCCGCGCCCGTCAGTCCCCCTACGAGCGCGTGGGTGGTCGAAATCGGCAGGCCGGTGATCGTCGCCACCATGACGACGGCAGCTGCCGCCGCTGCCACGGAAAACAACAGCCGTGGATCGCCCACCAGCGCGTCGGGTACGACTCCGTGGCCCGAGAAAGCGCGCACGAGTCGGCCGGCAAACAGCACGGCCACCAGCGAGCCAGCGAACGTTGTGGCCGTGCCCCACACCAACGCCTGCCGGTAGCTGGTGGTGTCGCTGCCGAACAGGGTGGCAACGCCCTTGTAGTTGTCGTTGGCGCCGTTGGCGTACGACAGCCACATGGCCATCGTACCCAGTCCCACGAGAGCAAGCAGTGACATGCCTCGACGCTAGCGCGTTCTGGCGGTCCAACACCATGGGATTCTGACAAGCGCGTGAGACGTCGTACGGCGGATACGGTGGGTGTCCCCTCGGGGGCGGGAGTGGCTGCCGCGTCCAGCAGCAGCGATCTTGATCTTGCCCTACGACCTGGCTGTAGGCTGCACGCTTTCGGCGACCGTTTGCCAACGCCCACCTGGTTGGCGTCGCCAGACCGCGAGGTAGAGGCTCTGCCGCGGCGCGTCCGAGTTCGCGGAGCTGCTCGATTCGAGGTGCAAGGTGTACTCGCCCAGGCTGTAGGCGAGCTCGCCTGAGTCGGCGGTCACGACGCGAGTTGGCCGACGTTGGAACGACAGCGCATGGCCTGGCGTCATCGTGAGCCCGGTCGCGCCCCATACCTCCGGTCGTTGGTCATCTGGTGCCTCGGCCTCCGGGTGCCGGGCTGTGAGCGGGCCATCGGCTGCGACTTGCCACGCGCCGCCGCCGCGCCGTGCCCAGACGCTGACGTAGTGACTCGGGCTCTCGGTGATGTTGCCGTTTCTGTCCGGCGCTCGAAGCCGAGCGTCGCCGATCGTGAACGCCAGATCGCCAGACGCGGCGACCACGGCATGTGTTGGCGCCCAGGTCAGGGTCGTGCGCGACGCCGGGTCGAAAAAGCCCGCCCAGGCCGCGGCAACCTCATCGGGTCCCACTACGGCAGAGGCTCCCAAGAAAGTCCCGTTGTCCGCGATCAGCGACTTGAATCGCTCAACGTCGCGACTGGCGACCGCCTCGGCCAGTGCCAGGTCGGCGGCTCGCACCGCTTGCTCCTGTGAGGCGGAGTAGGCCAACGCCAGGGCAGCGCCGAGGAGCACGGGTGGCACGAGGACAACGGATCCGAGTAGAGCTCGTCGCATGGTCAATCCTCGTCGGGGTACGTCCTACGGGAGACTCAGCTCGAGTGAATCATGCCCGCGCCGCAGTTTGCCATGGCTCCAGCGTCGTCCCACATCGACGCCACTCCAGCTCAGACTCTTGCCTCGTCGCCGAGACGGCACTAGCAGGCCGTGGTGGGAGTGTGGCGGCCCCAAATCGCCGTAACCCCCCCTATGCAAAGATCCGGCAGGGGCCCCGCGGTCGTATGCTTTGTCGTTCGTCGTCGACGATGCGTTCGAACATCGCCTCCTCCTCTCTCCGCGCCTCCGCCTCGCAAGACCCTGTCGCCAGGCCCACCACACTTCCACCACGGCCTGCTAAAGTCCGGCTGCGTGGAGCGTTGGTGGCCACCGTCGTGGAATATGTTCTCCACACCGCCGCGTTCGACCCCTACGAACGATCTGAGAGGAAACCAAACATGCGACCCAAGCTGTTGATGTTGGCGGTCAGCGTTGTGGTCGCCGGCGTAGCGGGTGCCGGACTCGCGGCCGGCAGTGACGATGACCACTCGAACAAGATCGCGCGAATGCTGGCCGGCGGTGGCGCGGTGCTGGGCGTGTTTCCCGGCGAACAGAGCGCAGCCGGTGGCGCGGCGATCGTCGAGAACAGCAACACCGACTTCGTCTTCTATTCGCTCGAGAACGGTCCTTTCGACATCGCGACGATGCGCTCCTATAAAGAAGCCATGCACCGAGCTGTTGGTGGCGCCAGCGCGGCGGCCAACTGGCCGTTGATCTTGCGCGTACCGCCGGTTGGCGACGCACTCGACGCCGCGCGTGACCACGTTCGGCAGGGTGTCGAGGCCGGTGTGTCGGCGATCGTCTTCCCGCATGTAACAACGGCCGAAGAAGCCGCCGCTGCGGTGGCGGCGCTGCACGACGCCACCGCGGGTAATGTGTGGCCGGCGAACCCCGACGGCGACTACGTCAACATGCTCATCGTCGAAGACAAGGCGGGAGTCGCGAACGCCCTAGAGATCGCAGCCACACCGGGCCTCAGCGTGATGTTCGCCGGACCGGGTGATCTACGTCGCGCCTATGACGGCGACATGGAGGCGGTCGAAGAGGCCATCCAGACGATCCTGGCGGCTTGCCGCGCCGAGCAGGTTGCCTGCGGCGTCACCGCGGGCGTCGACGACATCGGCCGGCGGCTACGCCAGGGCTTCCGCGCGATCATCGTTACCGAGAGCGCCGCACTCGAGAACGGCAAGCGCTTCATTGCCCAGTCGGCGGAACGCGAGGAGGCCACGCGCCGCGAGCTGGCGATGCCCAACCCGATTCCGGCGCTCGACTCGGTTTGGATGGAGGAGCTCACCTGGATCGAAGTGCGCGACGAGATGGCCGCCGGCAAGAAAATCATCATCGTCTCCACCGGAGGCCTCGAGCAGAACGGCCCCTACGTCGCAACGGGGAAGCACAACTACGAGCTCACCGGCCTGTGCGAGGGAATTGCCCGCGCGCTGGGCGATGCGTTGTGCTCGTCGATCATCAAGCTCGTCCCCGAGGGCAGTCACGACCCGCCGTCTGGGCACATGCGTTACCCGGGCACGATCAGCGTCCGCGAGGAGACCTTCGAGATGATGCTCGAGGACGTTGCCTCGAGCCTCAAGGCCCATGGCTTCGAAAACATCATCTTCATCGGCGCCAGCGGCGGCAACCAGGACGGGATGCGAGTTGTTGCCGATCGTCTCAACGAAGCCTGGGGAGCGGGATCGGAGAGCAGGATCCACTTCATCCCCGAGCTCTACGCCGTTGACGACATGATCGAGTACATGACCAACGATCTCGGTATCGAGGAGGGCAACGAGGGCTTCCACGACTTCTTCTGGCTGACCGCCATGCAGTCGACGGTCTCTCCCGAGAGCGTGCGTTATGAGCAGCGGGTCGAGGCCGGCAAGGCGAGCATCAACGGCGTCAGCATTGCCGACCTGGAGTGGACCCAAGACATCGGCCGCAAGCTCATCCAGTTCCGCGTCGACAAAACGGTGAAGGCAATCCGCGCCGCCATTGCCGGGAGCTAGCTGATCGGGCGGACGGCACGCGTAGCGGCCCCGAACGCGATCGCAGCCAATGCCAGCGACAAAGGCCAGGCGACGATGCGAATCATGAAGGACGCGTGCTGTGTTGTGTGCTGCCAGAAAACCGCGTACCACAGCGGAATCACCAGAGCCGAGCCCAGCAGCATGTCGACAGCGAGTGTCTCGTTGGTCAGCCGGCACCGGCGGCGAGCGAACAGGTATGCGCCTAGAAACAGCAACGGCGAGAGCACAAACAGCGATCGGCCGACGCTGTCGGAGCCCCAGGCGAGCTGCGCGCTGCTCCTGAGCAAGCGCTCGAACGACTCACCGGCGGGGTAGTCGCTGCCGCCGATGCGGTGAAACAACGACGCGAAGAACTGCGACCAGGCCTCGCCGTAGAAGGCGAGCGTCGCCACCACCTGTTTGATCGCGAAGCAGGCCACCAGCGCCGCGGAAAAGCATGCGCACATGAGCGCGGCGCGTTCGATCACAGCGCGGGGATTGGCGGCATGCTTGGGCTGCAGCGCCAGCACAGCGATGATCGCGCCGAGCCCCAGAGGCGTGGCGCCGATCAGGTACTCGAAGTACGCCGTGAGGCAGCCGAACCCACAGGCGATAGCGAGCGCCGTGACCAGACGGACGCGATGCAGATTCACCGCGAACGCCAGCGCAAGGAAGCCGAAGAGCACCAGATGGGAAGGTGAGTGCGAGAAGGTCGGCGCGTAGTAGGGAATTGCAAAGAACAGGTACAGCCCCAACACCAGAGCGAGGAAAGCGATGCGGAATCGTGTCTCGGCCGGGGCGGCGCGGTTCCTGGTGCTGGCGAGGGCGACAGCTGGCAGCAAGAACAGTACCGCCAGACCGATGTACGTGGCATAGCGAGAGAGGTTCCGCAGGCCTTCAACCGACGTCCACCGCAGTGCGAGTCCCGCGAGCGCGCGATGACCATTCCAATATCGATGGAAAAAGAAACTACCGTCGGCGGAGGCGCGGCCATACACGAAATTTCCCAAGCGCTCGCACGGATGACCGCCTGCCTGCGAGTGCAGTTTGGCGCCGGAGATCGCCATTCTCAGTCGCCGCTCCGGTCGGACGACCAGAAACGTGAGGGTCTCGCAGTCAGCCCAAGGATGGCCGCCGAGGGCGCTGTTGGCCGTTGTTCGTTGGTACGACAGTTGCCCCTCCTCGAAGCCTGCCCGCACCTTCTCGGCGACGAGCTCCGGGTCCACACCGAGCGCGAGGTAGTTGAGGCCGAAGAAGAACCCGCAGGCGAGGAAGGGCCCGACGATCGATACTCCAGCGAAGGCGGCCAAATCGGCTCGTCTCATGCAGCCACTCCAACCCCGGCCGGCACGCACCGCAATCTCGCTGCTGCCGGGCTCTCCGAGAGGAAACATGGCGTCAAGATATCCACTCGATGGGATTACACAAGGGTCAGTCGGTTGGCCCCCTGTGGACCGCTCCTGTAGCATCGGGCGCCCTCAGATCAAACGCCCCAACGGAGGGGAAGATGTCGGATAGCGCAAGCCCCGCTAGCAGGGCCACAGTCGCTTCGTTGCTGGACTCCGGGCATAGAGAGGCCATCGCGCTCACCTCCCCCGGTCGGCCACCGATGAGCTATGGGGCTTTACGCGAGCATGTGGGGGGAGTGGTCGCGGCGCTCAACGCGAGCGGCATAGGGTGTAACGATCGCGTGGCGATTGTGCTGCCCAACGGACCGGAAATGGCGAGCGCTTTCGTGTCGGTTGCCAGCGGTGCGACAACGGCACCGCTCAATCCGGGGTATCGGCAGCAGGAGTTCGAGTTCTATCTGGAAGATCTCAGCGCTCGCGCGTTGCTCGTCGAGCAGGGCTCCACTTCGCCGGCACGCGCCGCCGCTGCTGCTGCCGGCGTACCGGTGCTCGAGATTGTGGTGACGGAGGGAGCCCCGGCCGGTAGCTTCGAGATCACCGGCCACTCGGTGGGCGAGCTGACTGCCGCAGGGGGTGCGGCAGCGCCCGACGATGTAGCTCTGGTGCTGCACACCTCGGGTACCACGTCGCGTCCGAAAATCGTGCCGTTGACGCACTCCAACCTGTGCGCGTCGGCGGGCAACATCCGCAATACGCTCGGACTCACGGCGGACGACCGCTGCCTGAACGTGATGCCGCTGTTCCATATTCACGGACTGATGGCGGCGCTGCTGGCCACGTTCCGCGCCGGCGCCTCCGTTTGCGCCTCGCCCGGGTTCAATGTTCTGAAGTTCTTTGGCTGGATGGCGGAAGCGCAACCCACCTGGTATACGGCGGTGCCGACGATGCATCAGGCAATTCTCTCGCGCGCCGGACGCAACAGCGAGATCATCGAGGCAACGCCGCTTCGCTTCATCCGCTCGTCGTCGTCGTCGCTGCCGCCGCAGGTGATGGCGGCGGTTGAACAGGTGTTCGGCGTGCCCGTGATCGAGGCCTACGCCATGACGGAGGCATCGCATCAGATGACCTGCAACCAGCTGCCGCCTGGCGTCCGCAAGCCGGGCACCGTGGGTGCCGCCGCCGGCCCCGAGGTGGCGATCATGGATGACAGCGGAGCGCTGCTACCGGCCGGATCGATCGGAGAGGTGGTGATCCGCGGACCCAACGTCACCCTGGGCTACGACAAGAACCCCGAGGCCAACGCCAGCGCTTTCACCAACGGCTGGTTTCGCACTGGCGATCAAGGGGCCATGGACGACGATGGATACCTGTCACTCACCGGGCGCCTGAAAGAGATCATCAATCGTGGCGGCGAGAAGATCTCGCCGCTCGAAGTCGACGTGGTGCTGATGGATCATCCGGCCGTCCAGCAGGTGGTTACGTTCGCGATGCCGCACGACAAGCTTGGCGAGGAGGTTGCGGCTGCTGTTGTGCTGCGTCCCGATGAAGCGGCCACTGAAGCGCAAGTGCGCGCCTTCGCGAAGACGCGCCTGGCCGACTTCAAGGTGCCGCGCAAGGTGCTCTTTCTCGAGGAGATTCCCGAGGGTCCCACCGGCAAGTTGCGGCGCATTGGCCTGGCCGATCAGCTCGGCCTCGGCAAGGCCGACTGAGTGCGCATCTGTATCTATGGCGCCGGCGCCATAGGCGGGTATCTGGGCGTGCAGCTGGCGCTCGCCGGTGAAGACGTCTCGCTGATTGCGCGCGGACCTCATCTCGCGGCGATGCGCCGCGACGGTTTGCGGCTCTTGATCGACGGCGAAGAGCGCGTGGCGCATCCGCTTTGCACCGACGACCCAACAGAGGTCGGGCCGCAAGACTTCGTCATCGTGACGCTCAAGGCGCACTCGGTGCCGGCGATCGTCGAGCCGCTGCAGGCGCTGCTCGACGACGACACGGCTGTCGTCACGGCCTCCAACGGCGTTCCCTGGTGGTACTTCTACGGGCTCGACGGTCCGTGGCGCGATCGCCGACTGGAAAGCGTGGACCCCGGCGGAGTGTTGTGGAGCTCAATCGGGCCGCAGCGCGCGATGGGGTGCGTGGTGTACCCGGCTGCCGAGGTCGAAGAGCCCGGCGTGGTGCGCCACGTCGAAGGCAATCGGTTCAGTCTGGGCGAGCCGACTGGCGAAAAAACGGAGCGCCTCGGACGCCTGAGTCAGGCACTCAAGAGTGCCGGCTTTCGGGCACCCACCCGCAGCATCCGCAACGAGATCTGGGTCAAGCTGTGGGGCAACCTGGCGTTCAACCCGATCAGCGCCCTGACTCTCGAGACGCTCGACGTGGTTGCCAGCGAGGTCGGCACCCGGGCGGTGGCGCGCGCCATGATGGTGGAGGCGCAAGCCATTGGCGAGCGCCTCGGTGCGCGCTTTGCCGTTGATGTTGATCGTCGGCTCGACGGTGGCGCCGCCGTCGGCAAGCATCGCACCTCGATGCTCCAGGACCTCGAGCTTGGTCGCCCGATGGAGATCGACGCGCTGGTCACGGCGGTGCAGGAGATGGGCCGGCTGGTGGAGGTTTCGACTCCGACCATCGACACCGTGCTCGCCTTGATCCGCCAGCGGGCTCGGGTTGCGGGCGCCTATCCCTCCAACTAGCCGAACAGTTGGAGTCCGAACACCCGCGCCGAGATCAGGATCAAGCTCAGGCCGGTGAACACCACGAGCGAGATGACGCTGAACGCGATGGCGAATCTTGATGGGTAGAAGTGCGCGTCGTCCTTCGGGATCACCGTCAGGCAGTAGTAGACGTTCAAGAAGAAAATCACCGGCGCAATGAAGAACGCCAGCGCCGAGGCCACCAGCACCAGCAGCACCGGGCGCGGCACGCCGATCATGATCGATACCGAGGCGACCAGCGAGTAGAGCATCGTCGCGCGGTAGATGTTGTACTCCGAATACCAGGCCTTTCGATGTTCCTCGGTGATCCCTCTGCGGACGGTGCTGCGCAGCCGTGCCGTGCCGGGGAACAGGTTGCGGCAGCAAGCCCCGACGATGCGCGGCCAGCCGTCGAAGTAGTTGAACGCCGTCGAGAATGTGGCGGCAAAGGCGCCGATCATGAATATCGTCATCATCCACGGACCGACGCTGTTGGTGAAGATACCGGCGATCTCGCCCATCACCGCGGTGCCCGATACCGGGTTGGGATAGAGCCAAACCGCCGCAAGAAGCAAGAAGATGCAGGCCATCAGGAACGAGATCGCGTGCCCCAAGCGGAAGTCCCAGAGGCCGATCTTGAACCAGCGGCGGCAGTATTCGATCGCTGGAGCGGGCAGCTTGGAGGTGTCGACGGCGAGAACTTCCTTACCCGACGAGAAGGGGTCGAAGCGTTCCGCAAGGCCGTGCTCTTCGAGCTGGCGTCGAATGCGGCTCATGCCCTTGCGTTGGGCCTTGCCCCACTCGGAGGCCTGCAGCGAGACGTCCATGCCGGTTGGCAGCAGCCCCAGGAAGGCGGCGATCAGCAGCCACGATCCGGGCGGCGTTTCGACAATCCAGAAGTGCTCCAGCGCGGCCAGCGGCGCCGGGCGCACGGCGTACACCGCCACAGTCGAGACGAACATCGCAACCGCCGCGACCTTGGCTCCCTGCTCGACGGCCTTGTAGCTGCCGCCAAGCAGGATCGCCACCGAGATCACCCCGAGCACCACGCCGTAGAAGCCGAGTGGCAACGGCAGCCCGAAACCGACCGAGAAGACGTAAAAGAGCACCGCCGACGCCGCAATCAGCCTGCCCGCCTGGCCGATGGCGCACTGAACGAGCGTCGTCACGAGAACGTACCACAACGGCCATTTCTTCCACGCCGTGCCGTACGCTTCCACGATGCTCTTGCCGGTGGCGTTGGTGAACCGGAACGCCATCTCGAAGCCGTAGTACTTGAAGATGTAGGCCACCGGGATGCACCACAGGAGCGCGAACCCGAAGCGCCCACCGGCGGTTGGCGCGGTCACCATGTGGCTGGTGCCGATGCCGGTCATCATCAAGATGATGCCGGGCCCGAAGTAGGCGAGCATGGTGCGCAGGTGCATGCGCGGTGGCTCAATGGTTTCGAGCAGGTCCGGCCGACGGGGCCCCTGTGACAAGCCTGACAAGTCTGACGAGTCTGACGATTCCGACAAGTCGCCTACCTCCGTGCGTTGAGGGCAACAGGCGGCTGGCACCGCGCCGCACGATCGTGGGCCAATCGCGAGCGAGACGCAAGCGGAACGAGGGGCCGGTACACTTTCCCACTTTCCCAGCCATCCGATCGCCGAACCCGTACCGCCGCCGGGGAGTCCCGAGGAAGTCATGACCGAATCCAAGATTCCCGAGCGCGTTCTTCTCGGCCCCGGGCCGAGTCACGTTGGTGCCCGTGTGCTGCGTGCCATGTCGAAGCCGCTGCTCGGCCACCTCGATCCCGAGTTCCTGCAGATTATGGACGAGACGCAGTCGATGCTGCGTGAGGTTCTCGGCACCGAGAACCGCATGACGTTTGCCATCTCGGGTACCGGCAGCGCCGGTATGGAGGCGAGCATCGTCAATCTCGTCGAGCCTGGTGATCGTGTAGTCGTGGTTGTCGGAGGTGTGTTCGGCGTGCGGCTTGCCGAACAAGCGCGACGCAACGGGGCGGAGGTCGTGACCGTTGAAGGCACCTGGGGCGAGCCGGTAGACGCCGACGCTGTTGTCGCGGCGATCGCCGAAGGCGACACGAAAGTCGTTGCAGTAGTCCACGCCGAGACCTCCACCGGCGTACTACAGCCGCTCGACGCGATCATCGAGGCGGCTCACGCTGCCGGCGTGCTGGTTGTCCTCGACGCGGTCACTTCGGTGGGTGGCCATCCGGTCAAGCTCGATGAGTGGGGCGTCGACGTTTGCTACAGCGGCACGCAGAAGTGCCTGTCGTGTCCGCCCGGACTAGCCCCAGTGAGCTTCAACGAGCGAGCTCTCGAGCGGATCCACGCCCGCAAGACGTCCGTCCGTAGCTGGTATCTCGATGTCGGGCTCCTGGAGGGCTACTGGGGCCAGGCTCGCGCCTACCACCACACCGCGCCGGTCTCGATGGCCTTCGCGCTGCACGAGGCGCTGCGTGTGGTCCTCGAGGAGGGGCTCGAGGCGCGAGCCGACCGCCATCGGCGAAACCACCGGGCTCTGGTGGCCGGGGCAGAGGCGATGGGCATGCGCATGCAGGTTGCCGACCCCGAACATCGGCTGTGGTCGCTGAACGCCGTAACCGTGCCCGAGGGCGTCGACGAGGCCGCCGTGCGCAAGCATCTGCTGATGCGCTTCGGCATCGAGATCGGTGGTGGGCTCGGCCCGCTGGCCGGCAAGATCTGGCGCATCGGCCTGATGGGCGCGTCGAGCACCGAGAACAACGTGCTGCTCGTGCTCGCGGCCCTGGAGGCAGCCCTATTGGACCAGGGCCAGGCGCCGCCACCTGGCGCTGGCGTTGCCGCCGCAATCGGGGCCCTGGCCACCGCCTGATCTGCACGCTGGTGTCATGCGGATGCCGGCGGGGCAGCGGGGCGAGGGGCAGCGGGCACCCTTCTGGGGCGACTGACGCTTAGCTACCGAGAAAACACAGCTAGTCGTCTGAGCCCGAGGATAGGGCGAAGCAGTAGAAGAGGCCGTCGCCACCGGTGCCGCGCAGGTCGGCTTGGCCGCAGCCGCGCGAGGCGTGGGCGGCGTTCCACGACGTTGGATTGTCACCGCCGCCGTTGCGGTCGTGATGGCCGACCTGGGCCGATCCGGCTCCGTTGCTCGTCCAGTTCGAGCAGGTGTGGTCTTCGCCGTCGGCAAACGCGGCGCCGTCGAGCTGCGAGCCGGTCAGGATGTCGTGACGGTTCGGACTGTCGCCGCGGCCGTTGATGACGTCGCCACGCTCGCTGACCTGCGTGGCCTTGGTGAGGTTGTTTTCGCCGTGCAGCTCGGTGACATCGCTGGCGATGGTCACGCCGTTGGCGTTGCGCCATGGGCCGGAGCCGATGCGATCGCGGGCGTTCACGGCCGGTTGCCCGGCTCTGGCGGTCGTCGACAGGTAGGCGCGCCAGGTGTGGTGGCCGGCGCCAACGGCGGTGGCGAGCGCCTGGCAATGGGCGTCGGCGCCGGCGAGCCCGCCGAGGTTGGCGCCGTCGCCCGGGCCGTTGCTGGTCATGAAGAAGGTCATCTCTTCGGCCTGACGGACATACTTGCGGAGCATGCGGGGGCCGACCTCGGCGCCATAGACATTGCCCATCGCGTCGGCCGCGACTCCTTCGGCGGCGCTGGTGCCGGAGTCGTCCTGGTCGGGCTCGGTATCGGGGATGAAAGCGGTCACGAAACCGTCGCCCACGCGGCCGATGCGAATACCACGCTTCCAGCCTGGGTTGCGGCTAGCGCGCGATTCCGAGTCGGCGGAGTACAGCACGTCGTGTTCGTCGATGTACAGGCCGCTCGGACGCCCGAACTGGCTCCAGCTGGCGAGGTGCTCGCCCTGCTGGTCGAAGATCTGGACACGGTTGTTGTAGCGATCGGCGACGAAGAGCCGGCCTTGCGCATCCATAGCCAGCCCGTGGGGCTCGCGGAACTGACCGTTCTCGGAGCCCGTCTCGCCCCACTCCATCAGGTAGCTACCGTCTGCGGCAAACTTCACGATGCGATCGTTGCCGTCCGGGTAGTGCCCATCGGCGACGAAGATACTGCCGTCGGGCGCCACGAGGACGTCGCATGGCTTGGCGAAGGCGTCGTGGCCGTTGCCGGACACACCTTTCGTGCCGAGCGACATCAACAGCTCTCCGTCGGGGCTGAACTTCAAGACCTCGTGGCCGCGGCCGGCCGGCTGCTCGCCAAAGCCGAGCGCGTCGGCAACCCAGACGTTGTTGTCGGCGTCGACGTACATACCGTGCGGCCAGAGAATCAGGCCCGCCCCGAAGCTCCTGACGAGATTGCCCTCGGGGTCGAACAACAGAATCGGGTCGACGTCGTCTTTGCCGTCGCAGGTGTTCTCGCCACAACGCTCAGCAACCCAGATGTTGCCGCTGCCGTCGCGCGCCGGATAGATGGCACTCGTGGCGCCCCAAGCGCGGCCGGCCGGCAGCTTGCCCCACCCACCTTCGACCGTCGTGTACGGGTTGGGCGCGTGGTTCTGCGCCTCGGACGGGCCCGCGGCGAGTAAGCCAGCCCCCATCGTTGTGGCCAGCACGAGAATCAGCAACAGCAGGCGTCCAGCGGCGGAAGTCGAGTCGATTCGATGGATCATGGGGCGTCTCCTTCAATGACATGGGATCGCAACGAGCAACAGAATCCTTCGAATGGAGATCCGTCGCAACTGTGGTGTGATCAACAGCCGACCGCTGGCACCGCCTTCGGTGTGACGAATTGAATCTCCGACAGGTTGAGCCGTGCGAGTCGGGGTATAGGAAGTTGCTCTCGGGCTAGGCGCCGCAATTGGTGATGGGAGGCCTGAGCACATAGGCTTCCGGCCCATGGAATCGGGAACTCGACTCGGCCCCTACGAGATCCAGAGCAAGCTCGGCGCTGGCGGGATGGGTGAGGTTTACCTCGCCCGGGACACGCGTCTGGACCGCAAGGTCGCCATCAAGGTCTCGCCCTGGAGGTACTCCTGCACCATGTAGTGGGTGGTGCCTTCGACGCCCACGTCGAACACGGCGGCGATGTGTGGGTGGTTGAGCGCCGCCGCGGCCCGGGCTTCTTGATCAAACCGGGCGAGGCGCTCGGCGTCGGAGGCAAATTCGGCTGGCAGCACCTTGATCGCCACCTTGCGGCCCGAGCGGGTCTCTTCGGCAAGCCACACCTCGCTCATGCCGCCCGCGCCGAGCTGCTCGAGGATCTCGTAGGGGCCCAGCCGGGTTCAAAGCATGGTCGCCAAGGCTATCCACGCCGGGTTCCCGGCGCAACGATTGCGGGAACTGCCGTTCCTAGTGGACCCGGGTAGGGGAGTCGCCTGAAGGAGCCGTCGGCGCCTCGTTCTGCCCGGATGTTCCCCGAGGGTAGGTGCACGCAAGTACAATCGACCGATGAGTCAGTCTCGAGAACGCCCATCGCCCGCTCCGCCGCTGGACCCGGTGGTCGAGGCCTATAAGCCTGGCGTCGATCGGACGTTGCTGCGCGCCAATTTGCGGCGGACGCCAGACGAGCGTCTGCGCAACCTCGTGGCGCTGCAGCGCTTCGCCGACGAGCTCCGTCGCGGCGGCGCTCGGTTGTCGGAGCAAGAATGACTGATTTCGAGGGTTTGCTACGAGCCCTCGAGGCCGCCGACGCGGACTTCATTCTCGTCGGCGGTGTGGCGGCTGTGGCCCACGGCGGGACCCGTCTGACGCAGGACCTCGATGTTGTGTATCTCCGCGAGCGCGATGCCATGGATAGGCTGGTCGAGGGGCTCGGCGATCTGTCGCCGTACTTGCGAGGTGCTCCGCCAGGCCTCCCGTTCGACTGGAGCCGCGAGACGCTCGAGCGCGGCCTCAACTTCACCTTGACAACGGATCTTGGCGATATCGATCTGCTCGGCGAGATCACAGGCGGCGGCACGTACCAAGACTTGCTGCCACGCACTGTCGAGATCGAGGTGTTCGGCATGCGTTGCCGTTGCCTGGATCTGCCAACGCTGATCGACGTCAAGCGTGCTGCCGGGCGACCCAAGGACCTTGAAGCCATCGCCGAGCTAGAAGTACTACGGGATGAGTGTGCGCCCTCGACCGCCGACAACTGAACGCGACCGAACGACCGACCATGGGTAGCAGTCTGGGCCCTGGGGAACGCGAGTAGGCCGAGCCCCCGAGGCACCCAACGGGCTACGCGATCGCGTCTCGATCGATGACCTGCACGTCGATGTCCGCGCCGAGAGCCGAAAGCAGCGCTGCCATCGCTTTGATCGATTTGTTCTTGTAGATCGTTGGTCGAAGGAGCATCTGAACACGTGCCGGCGACGTCGCCAGAACCTCGGCGAGGGCACGGATGCTAATCCCCTGCTCCTCCTTGCGACGCAGCGCCTCGACGGTCAGCTCGTACAGCAGGTGGTCTTGCCGGACCTGAGGGTCCCGGTAGATCCACAGCACCTCGTCAGCCAGCATCGCGCCCGAGACTCCGTCGCGCGCGGTCCAGAGAAACCCGGCGCCGCCGGTCTCGGCATCGATCTCAACCGACTCGACAAGGCTCTCGACCTTCGCAGTGCCGTACGGCACGACGTAATCGCGGCCGCGCCCGGCGATCCGGAGTCGAAACAGCTTGCTCCGGTTGTTGAACTCCACCCGGCGTACCCTGTGGGTCTTCATAGCTTCCCTTCCTCGCGCAGCTCGTCGATGAGTCGAACGATCCTTCGCGTTGCGCGGCCTTGCATGGCCCGATTCCGCTCCAGGTCCCACTTCACGATCAGCGCGCCGTCGCGGAAGACATGCACATGCTTGGGTGCGTGGTCCGCCACCGACGTCCACAGGATGAATCCGCCGCGCCGCACTCTCGACATCAGGCGTTATCCGAAAAGATAACAGATAGTACTTGAGGCCCGGAGCCTCAGAGCACATCGATGTCCTAGTCAGACGGCCATGCGCGGTCGAATTCTGATCGAGGTCGCGTCTACTCCCGCGACGCCGTCGACGCCTGCCGCGAAGACGCGCGGCAGGGCAACGAATGGGCGTCGGACGTAAGTGCCGGCCGGCCGGAGCGTCGAGATGGCTTTCGGCGAGTGGGGCCGATAGCCTCTGCGGCCATGGAAGGCACGCATCTAGGCCCGTACGAGATCGGCAGGAAGCTAGGCGAGGGCGGCATGGGCGCCGTCTATGACGCAACCGACACTCGCCTCGGTCGCAAGGTAGCCATCAAGGTGCTGCCGTCGGAGTTCGCTGCCGATCCCGAGCGGCTCGCGCGCTTCGCGCAGGAGGCGCGCGCGGCGGCCGCCCTGAACCACCCGCACATCGCGGTTGTTCATGACGTGGGAGAGGCCACGGCGGTTGGGCCACAGCGCGAGCGCACGAACGCCGAGGAGGCGGGCGGCGGCGACGCCGACACGCGTGTTCACTACATGGTTCAGGAGCTTCTCGATGGTTGCAGCCTGAAAGAGCGGCTCGAGAGTGGATCGATGCCCATCGAGGAGGCGCTCACCCTGGCCATCGAGATCGGCGAGGCGCTGGCGAGCGCGCATGCGGCGGGCATCGTGCACCGCGACCTGAAGCCCGACAACATCTTCGTGACGAGCGAAGGCCACGCCAAGATCCTCGATTTCGGCCTGGCCAAGCTGGTCGAATTCGGGGGCGCTGCGCCCGACGTGTCGATGTCTCCGACCGTCGTGGGTACGATGGCCGGGCAGATCATGGGCACGGCCGGCTACATGGCCCCCGAGCAGATTGAAGCGGGCGAGGTGGATCACCGCGCCGACGTCTTCGCGTTCGGTTGCGTGCTGTACGAGATGGTTGCAGGACAGCGTGCGTTTGCCGGCGAGACGGTACTCGACACGCTGCACGCCATCATCCGCCAGGAACCGCGCTCGCTTACCGACTGGCGCGCCGATGTACCGCTCGATCTCGAGCGCATCCTGAAGAAATGCCTGGCCAAGCCTGTGGCCAAGCGGTACCAGGCGACGGCCGATCTCGTGGTCGATCTGCGACAGCTACGTGACGACCTCGCGGCGGGGCATGCTCCGGCGGCTGCGAGCCAGGGTGCGATCCCGACGACGCGAGGCCTGTCGTGGGCCGCGGTGGTGCCGCTGATGTTGTTGGTAGGCCTGGCTGCTGCTGCTGCGGGAATGTACGCCGGCGGCGCAGGAGAGGAGGAGCCTGAGGTCACCCGCCTGCAGATCTTGATGCCCGACGGCTTCGATCCGTCGTCCAGCAGAGGTCGATCTGTGGCGATCTCGCCGGACGGTCGACGGATCGCCTACACCGCGGGAGGACTCCTCTGGTTGCGAGCATTGGGCGAGCTCGAGGCCTTTCCGATCGAGGGTAGCAGCGGGGCTGAGTCGCCGGCCTTCTCCCCGGACAGTCGTCAAGTCGCGTACTACGCAAACGACGCGCTCCACCGTGCGCCCGTGGATGGCGGCGCTCCGGTTTCCATCCTCCGGACCCCACGCTCGGCAGAAGCCGTTCGTTGGGGCGACGACAACATGATCTATATAGCGAGCTGGGGCCAGCTATTCCGGGTCGATGCCTCGGGAGGCGAGCTGACATTGGTTGCCGGAACCGAGGAAGAAGTGGTGCACGCGAGTCCGCAGCCGCTTCCGGGAGCTCGCTGGTTGCTCTACACGGCTCGGCGCCAGCCAACCGCGTCGACGATACGCGCCGATCTGCTCATTGCTCGGTCCCTTGTTGACCCTGGCGAACACCGCGAGCTGATCACCCCAGCCCGGAATGGTTTCTACGTTCCCTCTGGACATCTTCTGTACTTCGACGACCGAGATGTCCTGTTGGCGGTGCCTTTCGACCTCGAAACGGCCACGATCACCGGCGAGGCGGCCGCGGTGCTCACCGATGCGGCTTTTCGGACAGGTATCGGTGTCGTTGGAGGGCACGCTGGTGTACGGACCTCGGCCCGGAGGCGTTGCGCCCGACGATCGCCGCACACTTGTCTGGGTTGACGAGGCGGGCGACGAGGAGCGGCTGGGACAGATCGAAGGGCCGCTCTTCTCGCCCACCGTCTCTCCTGATGGTCGGCAGGTCGCCTACTCGACCGAAGCGGGCGGCGTCGGCATCCACCTGCTCGATGTCGCCACCGGCGAGACACGCCGCCTGACAAACGAGAATCCCTCATTCATGCCGGTATGGAGTCCGGACGGCCGGCAGATCGTCTTCTCCAGCGGCAGAGAGGGGGCTCAGGATCGCGACCTCTACTTGGTGGACGTGGATGGCGGCTCGAGCGGCCGATTGCTGCATTCGAGCTCGGAGGCCCTCTACCCCACCGACTGGGCCGGCAGCTCGATTCTCTTCGCGTCGCTGGTGCGTACGCCAGCAGACTTCGACATCCACCGACTCGACGCCCGAACCCGCGAAAGCGAGGTCATCGCGAATGGCGACGAGGTCGAGTATGCGCCTTCGTATTCGCCAGATGGTCGCTGGATAGCATACGCCGCCAACGAAGCCGGTCTTTTCCAGCTCTACGTTCGCCGTAGTGATGGCGCCGCTAGCCGTTGGCAGATCACCTCGGGGGGCGGCACGTTACCTCGCTGGTCGCCGACCGACGACGCCGTCTACTACAGGGCGGACTCTGCGATGTGGGTGGCCCGTCTCGAACTGACTGCGGACGAGGCGCGGGTGGTCGATCGTCGTCGGCTCTTCGATGACACCGGGTACTACAGCAGCCTCGGCACGCAACAGGACTACGACGTCGATCCACGGACCGGGCGCCTGCTGATGATCAAGCGGGCAGACGCTAGCGGCCCGCAGGCCGCCAATCGTCCACACTTGGTGGTCGTGCTCAACTGGTTCGAGGAGCTGAAGCGTCTCGCGCCACCCGGAGACTGACGAAGTCGCCGTTCGCTACGACAAGTACAGAATGTCGATGAGGCGATCGGGGCGGTAGCCGAGTCGAGAGGCCAGGCGCTGGGAGATCGGGTTGGCGGCGCTTCCGGCTCGTCGTCGTCGGGATAGCGACGGGCTCCATCGCCGGTGTAGGCCTCGGCCGGATGTTCGCTGCCGGGTTCGGCACTCCGGCCTTCGACGTGGTTCCCTTCGTCGCCTCAATTCTCGTGCTGGTCGTTGTGGGCACAGCCGCTTGCGCGCTGCCGGCTTTACGCAACGCGCGCCTGGAACCGTCACGCGCGTTACGCGTCGACTAGGAGCCGCTCTGCAGTACCTGGAAGAAGACCGCCCCGGTCGCTAGCAGTGCGATCAGCTGCACGAGGCCCTCAGCGCGGCTGCAGTAGCGTCGTTCCGTCTTCTCGGCGACGTCACTTCCGCCACCGGTGCCACTCCAGAGCCCGTAGTGCGCGGCAACCACCAACGGGTACGCCACAATCAGCAGCGCCGCGGCGGCGAACACGGCTCGACCGATGGGAGCGAGGACAAATGACTCGCCGATGGGGGAAAGGGTTCTGACGGGTACCAGGACGCAGGCGTAGAGCACGGCCAGCATCGAAGCCACGTTGACGTTGTCGGGAACCGGAACCCAGGGGAACGAGTGTGGTTCCTGGCCGTTGACTTCGCGCGCGATCCGCCACCCGAATACCAGAAGCTGCAGCGCGAGGAGAATCATCACGCTCTGCAGGTTGATTGGCATGTCTGGTCTTTTGTCGCGGCTAGGGCAGGGTGCGGCTGGACGCCAAGCGGCGATGAAGCAAGGAGGTGGCAAACGTAGCATGCGCGGAACGGTCCACCGAAGAGCCCCGGCGCGCCTACCCAGGGGTGGAGGGCCGATCGCTTCGGCGGCCTGAGATCGCGCCCTGCGAGCCTTGCTTACCCAGCGTGCTTTGCGTACACGGGCCATCGGAAATTACTATATTCGCGAATGCAAGAAATAAACCATGTGGATCAGCGCGCCGTCTCAAGAGGGAACGCTTCAGCGATCGAATGGACTGTGCGGCCTGCGAGGATCGCGCCGTCCGCGCGAGGGGGGCTTGATGAAGGGCAGCAAGATCGGTGAGTTCGAAGAGGTCGTGATGCTGGCGGTGGCGCAGCTCGGTGAGGAGGCGCACACGGTGAACATCCAGGAGACGCTCGCCAAGCAGGCCGGACGCGGGGCGTCGCTCGGCGCGATCTACGCCGCGCTCGATCGACTGGAGCGCAAGCGTTGCGTGGAGTCGTGGCTTCTCGAGCCGACGGCGGCGCGTGGTGGACGCGCGAAACGGTGCTACTCCCTCACCGACATCGGCAGCTTGGCTCTGTCTGGCATCCGGCAAGTGCGCGAGCGCATGTGGCGGGGTGTCGAAGCGGTGTCCGAGCGTCCTGGGTCTGGCTCATGAGGCGACCGCCGGCGCTGGCCGACCGCCTTCTCAGGTCGGTGATGCCGCCGGCGCGCCACCGAGACGTCGAGGCGGACCTGCACGAGCTCCACAGCCGCGTGCTGGCGCGCCACGGTGCCCTCGTCGCCGCGGGACGCTACTGGATTGAGGTGGTGTTGCTGCTGATGTGGAGGCCGTGGCGCCGGCGTCACGGCGAAGACCACCGACGTGGTAGCAGGTTCGAGTCACTCGTTCACGACATCCGCTACGGTCTGCGCGGCCTGCGTCACAACCCCGGGTACGCGGCAGCGGCCGTCGTGACGTTGGCGCTCGGGATCGGTGTCAACACGGCCATGTTCACGCTCGTGAACGGCGTCGTCTTGAAGGGGCTGCCGGTTCCCGAGCCCGATCGTCTGGCGATGGTCTGGGAAGTCTCGCCGAGCGGCAGCCGCACCGTCGCCGCGGCTGCGAACTACGCCGACTGGCGAGATAGCACCGAGGCCTTCTCGGAGCTCGCCATCGTCTCCTTCTGGGAGCCCACGCTGCTCGATCCTGAAATTCCAGTTTCGCTCAACGGTGGCGAAGTATCGGCCAATTTTCTCGACGTCATGGGCCTGGAGCCAGCGCTCGGTAGAGACGTGACCTCGGCAGACGAGCAGGACGGCGCCGAGCGTACGGCCTGGCTGTCGCACGGGCTGTGGCAAAACATGTACGCCGCCGACACCAACGTGATCGGCCGCGCGATCACTCTCGAGGAGGGCGTCTACACCGTGGTCGGTGTCATGCCCCCAGAGCTCGACCGGGTCGGCTTCGCACGGCGGATCTGGAGAGCCATACGGCTCGAGGCGGACGGCTGGCTCGAGTACCGCGGTCGACACAACGTTCTTGCGATCGGTCGCTTGGCGACGGGGATCGAGCTCGCCACCGCCCAGGCCGAGCTGGCCGGCATCGCTGAGCGCCTCGAGATTGAGTATCCGACGAGCAACGAGGGCTACGGCGTAGCCGTACAGGGCCTCAAGGAGTTCGTCGTCGGCAGCGCCGCGCAGCCCTTGCTGATGCTGTTCGGCGCGGTAGGGCTGGTGCTGCTGATTGCCTGCGCCAACGTCGCCAACTTGACGCTGGCACGCAGCGCGAGTCGCCGCGGCGAGCTGGCGATGCACGCTGCCATGGGAGCGAGCTACGGTCGCATCGTTCGCAAGCTCCTGACGGAGTCGGGGCTCGTCGCATTGCTCGGCACCGCCGTTGGTGTCGGCTGCGCCTACGCCGGTCTCGATCTGCTGCGTGGCTTTCTGCCAACCTCGTTGCCCCGAACGGGCGAGATCACCATCGACGGCAGCGTGCTGGCGTTCGCGTGCGCGACGGGTATTGGCTCCGTGCTACTCGCCGGACTGGCGCCAACGCTGCAGGCGTCGGCGTCTGTTCGCATCGCGGAGCTCGCCGGCACCCGCACGGTGGCAACTTTCGGGCGCAGTGGCTTCAGCGCCGTACTCGTTGCCACGGAGTTCGTGCTCGCGGTGGTTCTGATGCTCGGGGCCAGCCTTTTCCTGCGTTCGCTAGCGTCGTTGTCGGCCGTCGATCTCGGGGTGCGGACCAGCGGCACGGCGACGGTTACCGTTGCTCTGCCCGACAACCGTTTTCCCGACGCAACGTCCACGTCGACGACGCTGCACGAGATACTCGATCGAATCGCCGCCCTCCCAGGCGTTGAGGTGGCGGCCGGGACGTCACACCTGCCGCTGTCGGGCAGCACGATGCGCTCCGGGTTCGCCATCGAGGGCGGTCCCGAGGCCGGAGCCGGTGGTCCCGCCGCGCACTACCGCGTGGTGACTCCGTCGTACTTCGACGTGCTCGAGATCCCGCTGGTTCGAGGGCGCGGCTTCGATCGAAGCGAGGGTCGCCGCGGCGTTCCCGTGCTCGTCGTCAATGAAGCAGCGGCTCGTCGGTACTGGCCCGACCGCGAGGCTGTTGGGGCGCGCATATCCTTCGAGAAGGACGACGAGGAGCAGCCGATCTGGTCGGAGATCGTGGGCGTGGTGGCCGACGTGCATCACTTCGGCCCGGCGTCTGAGCCGGAGCCTGAGATGTACCAGTCGTCTCTGCAAGCGAACGAGGGCTGGGGCTGGTTCGGTCGTTCGATGACGTTCATCGCGCGCAGCTCCGAGTCGTTCGACAGCTTGGCACCCGCGCTCCAGAACATTGTTCACGACGTGGATCCGCAACTGCCCACGGTGAGCGTCAACACGCTCGATAGCTACTTCGCTCGCACTGTTTCGGCACCACGTTTCAACTCCCGCCTGCTGCTCATGTTCAGCTTGCTGGCGCTTGGCTTGTCGGCCGTTGGCGTATTCGCGGTGATCTCCTTCGCGGTCCGCAGCAGAACGCGCGAGATCGGTGTGCGCAAAGCGCTCGGCGAGAGCGAGGGCCGAATCGTCAGGTCCGTGGTTGCGAGCGGCCTTCGCCTGGCTCTCATCGGCGGAAGCGCCGGATTGCTCGCTGGCGTGTTGCTCGGCCGATTCGTGGAAAGCATGCTATTCGCCGTCAGTCCGCTCGATCCGGCGAGCTATGCCGCTACCGCCGCGACGCTCGGCGCCGTAGCGGTACTCGCTTCCTACGTGCCGGCGCGGCGTGCCGCGCGGGTCGACCCGGCGGACGCTTTGCGAGGCTAACCCAGTGGGCCTGGTAGCCCGGCTAGGTCGACTGGCTCGAATGGGGTCGGATCGCCCCACCGGCCCAGCTCATTGGCAGCCAAGCTAGCCCGACGAGCCCGACTCGGGACCGAGCTCATGAGCGCGGCCGAACAGCTCGCGCAGGAGCCAGACGGCGGCGGCGAGGATGAACGCCAGCGTCGCCCAGCGCATCAGCGTGGGCAGTAGAAACGGGTCCAGGGTGGGCCATTCGAAGCTGTATTGGCTGAGCTCCGAGCCGCGGGACGTCATCCAGTGCCATGCCTCGTGGGCAAGGATCGCGGAGAGAACCCAGGCGACAACTTTGCCCTTGGCGGTGGTCATACGGGCGAACAGAAGGCCGAGCGCCGGCACCGTGACCGCCAGCACCACGAGCTGACCGAGCTCGACGCCCACGTTGAACGCCAGCAGCGACGTCAACAGGTGCGAGCCGGCGAATTGCAGCGTCTCGCGCAGCGCGAACGAGAAGCCAAAGCCGTGCACCAGGCCGAAAGCGAAGGCGATCATCCAGCGGCGTCGCAGCCCCTTGCCATCAACGTCGACAATGTTCTCGATTGCCATGTAGACGATCGACGCGGCAATCAGAGTTTCGATGAGCGGCGGGAACCAGAGTGCGCCTGGGGCCAGGCCAACGGCCGATGCTACGAGCGTGATCGAGTGCGCCACGGTGAACGACGTCACGATTGCGACAAGCGGCCGGAACCGTCGGATCGGAATGATCAGACAGAGCAAGAATAAGAGATGGTCGATGCCATCGAGGATGTGGTTGAAGCCGAGCGCCACGAATCGTAGGGCTGCCTGGTGCCAGCGAGGATCGAGCCGGACGAGGCCCGGATCGCCCAGGTACTGGAAGGCGCGGTCGGCTCCATCGGGTGTGATGAACCGCAGCACGGTGCTCGTTCTCACCCCGAGGTGGGCGAGCGCCGGCTCGATCGAGAACTCCGAGCGCTCTGATTCGATCGGGTACTCCAGCACAACGTCGAGAAGCGCCTGCTGCCAGACGAGGTCGGTGTTGATCTCCGGAGTCTGTTCACCGCGAGCGTGCGCGGCCGCCGTGCTGTAGTCGGCAAACGACCGGTCGGAGGGCAGCGAGAGTCGCGCCGAGACGAGCTCCCATGTTTGCAGCTGACGATCTTGCTCAAAGACTTCGACCCCGTCGGCGATCCACACCATCGCCGCGTAGCGCAGAGCCGGCTCGAGGCGCTCGACATTGGCGAGGTCGAGGTAGCCGGGGCCCCGGAGCGGCAGGTCGAGGTCGCGCATGGCCTCGAGGGGCACGCGCACCAGGAGCTCGAGCCGGTCGCCGGCCGGGCGAACGAACATCTGCACGGTTACATCCGACGGCACCTCATGGGCGTTGGCCATCAACGGCGCGGCAAGCGCGAACGTCAAAGCGGCAGGGAGCGCTCGTCGTCGTCGGTTCGTCATGGCTCGGTGAATCCCGGCGGGAGGCGAAGGAGCCGCCAGCTTATGCAAACAGTGACCTGTCGAACAGGCCGGCCCAAGAGGGCTCCGTCGTGGGAATCGATCGTTCGTCGGCGTATACTCCGCGCGCCTCGGCCCACGGTCGCGGTGGTCGACAAATCTTGACGACATCGAGCGGCTGGCATCGAAGGAGGGAGCGAATGACGCGCAGGTTGGTGATGGGTTTGATTCTGCTGCTGACAATCGGCGGGCTGTCGGTTGGAGCCAACGTTCTCGAGCGCCGCGCGCTGGCCCAAACGGTGGAGGCACCGATGTTCGAGGTCGATCCGTTTTGGCCCAAGCCTCTGCCCAACCACTGGGTCATCGGCTCGTCGATCGGCGTTGGCGTCGACTCACGCGATCACGTCTTCATCATCCATCGGCAGGACACCTTAAACGAGAGTACCGAGATCGCTGCGACCGAGGGTCCCCCGACGGGCGGGTGCTGCGTCCCGGCACCACCCATTCTCGAGTTCGACCCCGAAGGCAACCTGGTGGGCAGTTGGGGCGGCCCCGGCGAGGGCTACACGTGGCCCCTCGGTAATCACGGGATCACCATCGACCCGAACGACAACGTCTGGATCGGTGGCTGGCGCCGGGGTGACTCGCACGTGCTGAAGTTCACCCGCGACGGCCGCTTTCTGATGCAGGTCGGCATACCTGGAATAGAGGAAGTCGACAGCAACAGCACCGAGCGGTTCGGCCGCGTCGCCAAGATCTCGTTCGATTCCACCGGTCGCGAGGCCTACGTGGCAGACGGCTACGGCAACGCGCGGGTGGCGGTGATCGACGCCAGCACGGGGGAGTTCAAGCGCTACTGGGGCGCGTACGGAAACCGTCCCGACGACACCGACCTCGGACCCTACGATCCTGCCGCCGCGTTGGCCCAGCAGTTCCGCACGCCGGTGCATTGTGCTGAGCCGTCGGACGATGGGTTCGTTTACGTTTGCGATCGCCCGAACGATCGCATTCAGGTGTTCCGTAGCGACGGTACGTTCGTCACCGAAAAGATCGTCGCCCCACTTACGCTTGGCGACGGGTCGATTTGGGACATCGCCTTTTCACGCGACCCCGAGCAGCGCTTCATGTACGTCGCCGATGGGAAGAACGAGCGCGTCTACGTGATGGACCGCGAGTCGCTGGAGATCCTTACCACCTTCGGCGATGGCGGCCGCCAGCCGGGCCAGTTTTTCGCAGTCCACAGCATTGCCACCGACTCGAAGGGCAACATCTTCACCACCGAGACCTACGAGGGGAAACGAGTGCAGCGCTTCGTCTACAAGGGGCTCGGACCGGTAACGAAGATGGACCAGGGCGCGCCGTGGCCCACGAGCGAACAGTAGCAGGAGCCCAGCGCTCTCGCGCTATGTCATAGGCCACCCGGGTGAGGCCGCAAGACTTACGGTGCTCGCCGTTTTGACTCGAGCCACGTATGTGTATCATCCGGGCGCGAATACCCGGGAAAAACCATGCATGGAGTGATGCCGTGAGCTTTGCCGGAAGAGGACCGTTTCGTCGCGCTAGCCTGCTGGTTGGTCTCGCTGCTCTTGCCGCGGTAGGCGCGATCTTCGCGACCACGCAACCTCCCGCCGCCGCGCAGCAGTTGGGCATTGGCACCGAGAACGGTGAGTGGCGCTTCTGGGGCGGCGACACGCGCAGCACTCGCTACTCGCCGCTCGACCAGATCAACGCCGAGAACTTCGAGGATCTCGAGGTAGCGTGGGTATGGAAGGGTGACAACTACGGTCCGTTCGTCGACAACATCCTGCGCTCTACGCCGATCTATGTGAACGGCACGCTCTACAGCGTGGCCGGGCAGCGACGCACGGTGATGGCCATCGATCCGGCCACCGGCGAAACGCTGTGGATATTCCGCGAGCCCACCAGCAAGCGCTGGGAAAACTCGATGCGGAAGAACTACGGCAAGGGGGTTGCGTACTCCGAGGTCGATCGTCGCGGCGTGGTCTACATGGTGTCGCCGGCGTTCCGACTCCACGCGCTCGATGCCAACACCGGTCGTCCTATCGAATCGTTCGGCAGCGAGGGCAGCGTGGACCTGCTCGAGGATCTGGGCGACTACGAGTACGACGAAGACGCGGGTTTGCCCCTCGACGTGGGCTACATCACCGCGTCGTCGGCGCCGATTGTCGTCAACGGCGTGGTGGTTGTGGGCAACTCACACGAGCAGGGCTACCACCAGACGCGTCGCGAGAACGTTCCCGGAAACGTGCTTGCCTACGATGCGCGCACCGGCGAGCACCTGTGGAAGTTCAACGTCATTCCGCAGCCCGGAGAGTTCGGTCACGACACGTGGGAGAGCGACGCCTGGTCGTACACCGGCAACGTCTCGGCCTGGGCGCCGATGTCGGCCGATCCGGAGCTCGGCCTGGTCTATTTCGCCACCGATCCGCCGACGAACGACTTCTGGGGTGGGTTCCACCACGGCCAGAACCTGTTCGCCACGACGATCGTTGCCGTCGACGTCGCCACCGGCGAGCGCCGCTGGCATTTCCAGACGGTGCACCACGACATCTGGAACTACGACAACCCCACCGCACCGAACCTGGTCGACCTCACGGTCAACGGTCGCCGCGTTCCGGCCATTGTGCAGACCACCAAGCAGAGCTTCGCGTACGTCTTGAATCGCGAAACCGGCGAGCCGGTGTGGCCGATCGAGGAGCGCGCCGTTCCGCAGAGCAAGATCCCGGGCGAGAAGACCTCGCCCACGCAGCCGTTTCCAACTCGGCCCGCAGCGTACGAGATGCAAGGGCTCACGGAAGACGATCTGATCGACTTCACTCCCGAGCTGCGACAAGCGGCGCTCGAGATGATCGGCGAGTTCGAGATCGGCCCGCTGTTCACGCCGCCGCTGCATCGCGACAACGACTTGGGGCTGCGCGCCTCGATCCACTGCCCCGGCTCGAACGGCGGCACCAACATCCCCGGCGGCGCGGTTGTGGACCCGGAGACCAACATTCTCTATGTCGCCTCCACGAAGGGGTGTTCAGCGCCCGTTCTCATCCCCGGCCCGGAGGCCGACGCGGTTGATCCGAACCCCATCGGCAAGACCGTGATGAAGTGGGTCACCACCAGCCCCGGCGGCACGCCTCGCGTCCAGGGTCTGCCGATCTACAAGCCACCCTACGGGCGCATCACGGCGATCGACCTCAACACCGGGGAGCACCTGTGGTGGATCCCCAACGGCGACACGCCCGACAACATCAAGAACCACCGCGCGCTGCAGGGCATCGACATTGGCAACACCGGGAGCGGTAGCCACGCGACCAAGGTCGTGACCAAGACGCTGCTGATGTACGCCGAGGGCCGCGGCGGCGCACCTTTGCTGTACGCCGTCGACAAGCGCACTGGCGAGCGGATTGGCACCGTCGAGATCCCCGCGCCGACGAACACTGCGCCGATGACCTTCATGCACCAGGGCAAGCAGTACGTCGTCTTGCCGGTTGGCGGCGGGGGGTACTCCGGTTCGCTCGTGGCGCTGTCCCTCCCCGACGAAAACTAGTGCGCGGTCGACGCGGACGCTACTCTCGCGAGTAGGCCCGTTCGCGGCGCGAGCGGTGTTCGCGGGACTGGAGGCGGAGGCCTTCGCATGCCGTTCAACGTCGAGCTCGTAGCCGGCGCGCCTCCAGGACTCGTGGCCCTGTTGCCCGTCGAGCTGGCGAGCGCGTTGACGCCTCCCGGCGTCTCGCCAGCCGATCTCGACCGTCGTGTCGGCGACTGGGCGGGCGGGACCGTTGCCGATCTGCACGCAGCGCAACTGCTCGCGTACCGTGGTGACCTCGACGTGGAGTCGAGTCGGGTGCCCTCGGCAAGGTGCTGGTCGACATCGACTGAGGGGCCGCGTCTCGGGCGAGCGGCGGGGTCTCGAACAGCCGGCGCTACCGCTGGCGGCGTCGTAATAGAGCATGCCGAGGACGCCGGTAATTCCCGTCATATGCGGCTCTACGACGCACTGCGTGACCGATGTCGCCAGAGCCGCATCGGCGGCGTTGCCCCCGGCGCGCAAGATGTCGGTACCGGCGCGGGTGCCCAGTGGTTGGGCGCAGATCACCATGCCACCGTCGCCTTCGGCCGGCTCCTTGGCGCCGAAGACGGCCTTGGCGAGGAGCCGGCGGCGCTCCTCTGGGTCGACCGAGCCGGGTGTGCCGCCTTCAGCCGACCCGTTCGCTGCGAACAGCGATTCGAGGATTTCGGATCCCGGGTCGCCCGCGGCCGAGGAGGCCTCGTTTGCCACGACGTGCGAGGCGGAGCCGATGACGCCGGCAGCTACAGCGCCGCCGCCGGCGAGTTTGAGAAAGCCTCTCCGATTCGTGCTCATGATGATCCTCCGGCGCCGCGAGCGCCCGACGGACGGCGTGGGCTCGCCGGGAGTCGAGGGCTCATTCGCGCTCGTAGCTCGAGGGCGAGATCGAAATTTCTGAGTCGGGGGCGATTGTAGTCAACGAGGCGGAGCTGTCCAGGCGAACGCACTATGCTTCGGCTACCTGCCGTCCATCCAACAGCGGAGTCACCATGCCAAACAGAACCGCGAGGTCGTCGCGCGCCGCTTCGATTCCGACCCTGATCGCACTTCTGCTGCCCACGCTCGCCTATTCGGTTCCGGCGACGGGACAAGAGCCGATTACCGCGATTCGCCGCGAAGCTGCGAACGCCCGGCAGTTCGGCGACATGGCGGAGGGGCCCTACGAGCGCCTGGTCATCCGCGGCGCCAACGTGCTGCCCGGCCACGGCGGCCCGTCGGTGGGGACCTACGACATCCTGATCGAGGGCAACCTCATCACGGAAATGCGCCGCTTCGATCCCTACACGCCGGAGGATGAATGGGAACGTCTCGAGGGCGATCGCGTGATCGACGCTACCGGCAAACACGTCATGCCGGGCTTGATCAACCTCCACCTGCACCTCCGTGAGGAGCCGCTGCCTCTCGAGTACGTCTACTATCTGCAGCTCGCTACCGGCGTCACCACGGTCGGCCCGGCATCCGACCGCGGTCTCGACGAGGTCATGACCGAAGCCGGGCGCAGCGCGCGCAACGAAATTCTCGCGCCGCGTATGTTTCCGCTTTGGTCGTGGGGTCAGGGTGTCAGCTTTTCCCCCGAGGAGCTGGTAGATCCGGCCATGGCTCCCGAGATTGCCCAGGCCATGGTCGACGCCGGGGCGCGCCAGGTCTATCTGAACTCGCTGTGCTGGAACCGCGAGCTGTTCGGCGCCGCGGCCCAAGCCGTGAAAGCGGCGGGCGGAATCACGGCGGTGCACATCCAGCCGTCGAGCACGTCGGTGGTCAATGCGCTCGACGCGGCCGAGCTCGGCGTGACGATGATCGTGCACCACTACGGCTACGCCGAGTCGGCTCTCGATCGCCAGGTGCAGGACTACCCACGCGACTACGATTTCTACGACGAGAACGAGCGTTTTCGCGAGGCTGCGCGAGTATGGCTCGAGGTCGGCAAGAACCCCGAGACCCGCAAGCGATTGCTCACCGAGGTCGTGCAGAAGCTGGTCGACAGCGGCGTCATGATGCAGCCGAATCGCTCCACCTACGAGGCCAACCGCGACGTCATACGTGGCATGAGCCTGCCGTGGCATGAGAAGTACACCCACCAGGCGCTGTGGGACATGCACCTGCCGAACCCGCGCAACCACGCCGTTTTCCACTACGACTGGACGTCGGACGACGAGTACTACTGGCAGTACATGTACAACCTGTGGGGCGAGCTCATCTTCGAGTTCAACAAGCGCGGTGGCAAGGTCGTCTTCGGCACCGACGACAACTACCAGTGGTCCACCGGTGGCTTCGGCAACATCCGCGAGCTGCAGTTGCTGCGCGAAGCCGGTCTGCATTCGCTCGAGGTGCTGCGCTCAGCCAATCAGAACAGCGCCGAGATCCTGGGCGAGAAGAACCTCGGTCTCGTACGGCCCGGGTATCTGGCCGACCTGCTGATCGTCGATGGCAACCCGGCGGAGAACTTGCGGTATCTCTATCCGTTCGGGGCTATCCGCAAGAACCCGGATCACAGCATGTACAGGACGCAGGGCATCGTCTACACGATCAAAGACGGCGTCGTGGTTGACAACGCCAAGGTCATGGAAGAGGTCGCGCGCATGGTGGCCGAGTCGAAAAAAGACGCCGGCCCCGATGTGGTGAACTCGCCGTTCTTGCCGTTCCCCGAATGGATGATGCGTCCGCCGACGGAGTCGTTCCAGCGTCCCGAATCGGGGCAGGAGCGCTGAGGTCGCTGAAGCACGAGTTCGCGGCAGATCTCGTGGCCGTGGCTCCCTCCTTGCCAAGTCGGCCGCGGTGGCTACGGCTGTTCCTGGTCGACCCACCGCATTGGGCCAGGCGGAATGCCGAGGCGTTCTTTGTCCTGATGGACCATCAATCGGACATCGGATAGCAGCGCCTCAGCGTCGTAGACGCGGCCCGACTTGATGGTCCACTTCACGCCCCCGTAGCGCTCGATGAGCTCTTGCGCGAGAGCCGGGAGCGGCAACAGGAGGAAGACGAGGAGCGCGACGCTGCGGCGCCGTCCATGAAGTAGATGCAAGGGGAGTCCTCCATTCGGCGGTCGGGTCTCAGTGGCGAGTCCGGCGCTGGCGGCATTCGGCCCGCCCTGCTAGACACGCTCCGCATAGGGCAACAAGAAGTCGGGAGTGCGGCGCAGCCGCGAGCGACCGCTCTCTTGCTCCCAGATTCGCTCGAGGAAGCCCATGTGCTCATCCATGGCGATCTCTACGCGCTCGGGGTCGCCACTCAGGATCGCTTCGAGCGTGCGCTCGTGGATGGCGACGGCGTGCTGCGACTCGAGCTCGTCGTGCAGCGCCATGTCGCGGGCGATCTCGAGCTGTTTGAGCAGGTACCGCATCATCGCCACGAGCGTCGGGTTCTGTGTCGCGCGGGCAATCCGCAAGTGGAACCGCAGGTCGAGCTGCAAGCCGAGCTCGTGATTGTCGGCAGCTTGTTTCTGTTGCGCGATGGTTTGCCGTAACGCCTCGAAGTCATCATCGGTGCCGCGCAACGCGGCAAGCTGCGCGACACGCGGCTCGAACAGTCGCCGGGCCTCGAGCACACCGGCCACCTCCGCCAGCCGAAGATCGGAGCGTTCGTCGAGCAGGTTCTTCGGAACAAGCGCCGACACAACGAACGTGCCGCCCTGCTTGCCCGGGCGCACTTCGACGACGCCGGCGTCGCCCAGCAGCTTGATGGCCTCGCGCACCGTCGGACGGCTGATACCCATCAGCATTGCGAGGTCGCGCTCCGACGGGAGCTTGTCGCCTGCCTGCAGGTCGCCGGCGCGGAGTGCTTGCGATACCTGCTCGACCGCTTCCTCAAAGGATCGACGGGTCTCGATCCGGTGGAACATCAGAGAAGATCCAAAGAAGGGGAGCGGGGAGCGCGCCCGGGACGTTGATTGGCATGTTTTGGTAAGGTGTCTTAGCCTATAGTGGCCAAGCAAGATTTCGCAAGGACGAGCTTCCAATCCACTCCAATCCATGGCCCTACGAGTCCCGTGCCCGCATTGTGGCGAAAGGCCGTTCACCGAGTTCTGGTGCTCGGGCGAAGTGCATCCCGTTCCCACGGCGCGCGAGAGCATCGAGGCTAACTTCGACCGCGTATGGATGCGCGACAACCGGCCGGGAGTGCAGCTGGAGCGCTGGTTCCACGCCCAGGGGTGTCGGCGCTGGCTGACGTTCGAACGCGACACGCGCACGAATCGTTTCGTGCGGCTCGTCGAAGGCGAACCCGTGTGAGTCGTGGCGTCGATGTGTCGGGTTTCGACCCTCGTTCGCGGGCGAACGCTGGAGCGTGGGGTGAGATCGTTTCCGTGGCCGTGCAACGAGCGACCATCGCATGGCCGTGCTGAGCTTCGAAGGCCGCAAGGTCGAGATCGCTGAAGGCGACACGATTGCCTCGGCGCTGCATCGCGCCGGCGTGTCGACGTTCTCGCGTTCCTTCAAGTACCACCGCCGCCGCGGTCTCTACTGCCTCACTGGGGACTGTCCCAATTGCATGGTGAGCGTCAACAAGGAGCCTGCACTGAAGGCTTGCTGTACCCCGGCGGTCGCGGGCCAAACCGTGAGGCGGGAGAACGCCTGGCCATCTGCCGACTTTGACCGTGGCTGGTGCACCCGAGGCGCGTCGTGGTGGCTACCGGAGCCGTCGAAGAGCACGCGGTTTTTCCCGGCAGCGATCTTCCGGGGATCTGGCTCGGACGCGGTGCCGCGCGTATGGCCGGGGTTCACGGTCTGGCGCCGGGTGAGACAGCGGTTTTTGTGGGCTTGACCGCCGAGAGTCCGGCGCACGCCGCGACGCTCGTGTCGGCGGGAATGAAACTCGCTGCCGTGGTGACCACCGAGGAGTTGGCCCCCAGCTTCGCAGTCGACGCTCGCGTTCTTGCGGGCGCGCGGCTTGTTCGTGCGCTCGGCAGCAAGCGTGTGAGCGCCGTTGCTGTTGACACGGGAGGTGGCACCGAGGCGATTGCTTGCGACGCGGTCGTGATGTCCCTGGGGCTGCAGCCTCGCGCCGGGCTGCTGCGACAGGCGGTGAGTGAGCCCGTGGCCGGAGCGGGCGAGGTCGTGCTCCCTGGATGCTCGCTCGAAGCCGCGACCACCAGCGGCCAGCGCGCCGCCAGACCCGACAGGTCCGACGAAAAAGGGGCGGTCAACTTCGCTGACGGTCCGCTGACGGTCGATCCTTACGCGGCGCAGAAACCGGAGGCCGGACCACTGCCGAGCTCGTGTGGCGACGGCATCGTTTGCCTGTGTGAGGACGTGACCCGCAAGGAGTTCGAGGCCGCCTGGAACGAGGGATACCAGTCCACCGAGTTACTCAAGCGCTACACCACCGCAACGATGGGCCCTTGCCAGGGGGCGATGTGCCACGGCCACATGCGAGCGTTCGTGACCGAACGACTGCCGCAGCAGCCGTTCTCGAAGGCCACCACGGCGCGGCCTCCAGCGCGTCCGGTGCGGGTGCAAGACGCCGCGGCCGGGCTGCGGTACGTCGTCGAGCTGCGGTACGTCGTCGAGCTGCGCTCGAGCCTTCACGATCGGCATCTCGAGCAGGGCGCCACGATGGGTTGGTTCGGCGCTTGGAAACGCCCCATCCACTACGGCGATGAGGACGCCGAATACGACGCGGTGCGCAACGGCGTCAGCATCATGGATGTCGGTACGCTGGGTAAGTTCCTGATCGCCGGGCCAGACGCCACCGAGTTTCTCGAGCGCATCTATCCGTGCCACGTCGGCGATCTCGCCGCGGGTCGGCTGCGCTACACGATCGTCCTCAACGAGGCCGGCTATATCTTCGACGACGGCCTCGTCTGTCCGATCGCGCGCGACCCCGACAGCTACTACGTCACCTTCACGAGCGCCGGAGCGGAGCAGGGTGAGGGGTGGCTCAAGGATTGGGCCGAAATCTGGGGACTGCGCGTCCACATCGTCAACCAAACCGCATCTGTCGGAGCGATCAACCTCGCCGGTCCGCGCTCGCGCGAGTTGCTCGCCACGATTTGCGACGACCCGATTGACGCAGAATCGTTTCCCTTCGCCACGCATCGCGAGATCCGCGTGGCCGGTGTGGAGTGCCGCGCTCTTCGACTCGGGTTCGTTGGCGAGCTCGGCTTCGAGCTGCACCACCCGAGCGGGCGCAGCGTGGAGCTTTGGGACGCGCTCTCGGTGGCCGGCAGGCCGATGGGCCTTCGACCGCATGGGCTAGATCCGCTGCTGCTGCTGCGACTCGAGAAGGGCCACATTGTCGTGGGCATGGATACCGACTTCGATTGCACGCCGGCCAAGGTGGGCATGAGCTGGTCGGTGAAGATGGGAAAGCAGTACTTCGTGGGCCGGACGGCGCTCGAGCGTATGGCGGCCAACGACATCGACAAGAAGCTCGTCGGTGTCGTGTTCCCGGGCGAGTCGGCACCGCTGCAAGGCACCACTCTTACCGTCGACGGGGAGTACGCTGGCTACCTGAGCTCCTCCGGCTACTCACCCACGCTGCGGCAAGGGGTGGCGCTGGGCTGGCTGCGGCGCAGGAACGGGCGTTTCCCCGAGGTCGTCGATGCCGAAGGTCGTCGCGGGACGGTCACCGAGCTGCCGTTCTACGACCCGAAGGGAGTGCGAGTCCGTGCCTGAAGCGCCAACTCCCCCCGCTCCTCCAACCCCGCCGGTACCGCCGACCCCGACTCCCCCGACTCCCCCGACTCGAGACCTGGAGCTCTGTCCGGTGTCGGCATCCGTGGTGTTGTGTCTCGGGGCGCCGCCTGCGATGGATCGGTTGGGTGGCCTACGCTCTTACGCGGGACCCTCCGCCCGACCGTCCGCCGAAGGTTTGGCGGCCAGCGCACGCTCGCGTGACGTCGGTGATTCTGACGGCTCCCGTACGCCGCGATCGATTGCGGGCGCGTTGGCCGTCCGTGTTGCTGCGGATGAGGTTCTTCTCGTCGGTCCGCCATCGGCCACGGATTCGATCGCGGCGGCAGCGGCCGCCTTGTTGCACGAAACCGATGCCAACGCTCTGGTCATGCCGATGACCGATGCCTGGTCGATCTGGTCGCTCACGCCGTTCGATCCTTCCGAGGCCGCCGCACAACCGGATGCTCAATCTGGCGCGCAAGCCGCGTTCGAGCGTCTCTCAGCGGTTCCGCTGCGTTCCGCACGGCCAGGATTCGCGCAGGGTGGGCTCTGCAGCGTGGGCTCGAAGGTGTTGGCGCTGCCCGATCGGCTGTGCCTGATGGTGAACTCGCTCGTCGGCCATCACGTGCGCGACCGCGTGCTGCAGATGTGCGGCGACCTCGCGCCCGAGGTGGGCCCGACATGGGAGTTCGAGTTGCCCACCGATTGGATCCGGATAGGCGGCCCGACTCCGAGCTCGTCGCCGGCCGATGGGAGGCCAGAAGAGTGAGTGGCTTCTTCCGCGAACAGGTGTTTCTCGGAACCCGGCCGGTCAAGAGCCACTACGACGTCATCATCATCGGCGGCGGTGGCCACGGACTGGGATGCGCCTACTACCTGGCCAAGCAACACGGCATCACCAACGTCGCGGTTTTCGAGCGCGGCTACATCGGTGGCGGTGGCACTGGCCGCAACACCACAGTCATTCGTTCGAACTACATCGCTCCCGAGACGGTGCCGCTGTACCAGCGCAGCCTCGAGATGTACGAGGAACTGTCGCGTGAGCTCGACTTCAACCTGATGATCTCGCAGCGCGGCCTGCTGTGGCTGGCGCACTCACCGCACACGCTCGACAGCCAGGCCGAACGCGCCTCGATCAACCAGCAGTTCGGTGTGGAGACCAACCTGCTGACGCCCGAAGAGATCCACAAGATCTGCCCGGTGATCGACATGCAGTGCGGCGAGCGCCCGATTCTTGGCGGCGCCTACCATCCGCGCGGCAAGGCGAGTCGTCACGACGGCGTCGCCTGGGGCTATGCGTCGCGCGCCTACCAGGCGGGCGTCGACATCCACCAGGGCGCGCCGGTGCTGGATGTGCTGGTTGAGAACGGGCGCGCGGTCGGTATCGAGACGCCGGACGGGACGGTGACAGCGGGCGCCGTGCACGCTGCCTTGGGCGGCTTCGTGTCGACCATCACGACCAAGCTCGGTATTCGCTTGCCCATCTCGTCGCACCCGCTACAGGCTTTCGTCACCGAGTCGTACAAGCCGGTGCTCGATCGTGTCGTGGCATCCGACGATCTGCACTTCTACGTGTCGCAAACGTCGCGCGGCGAGGTGCTGGTGGGCGCCGAGATCGATCCGTATCCGAGCTACAACACGCGCTCGACGTGGCCCTTTCTGTCGTCAGCTTCCAATCGTTTGATGGATCTCTGCCCGTGGACGGCAAAGCTCCGCATCCTCCGGCAGTGGGCCGGGATCTGTGACATGACGCCCGACTACTCGCCGATCATGGGACGCACGCCCATCGAGCGCTTCACGATCGACACCGGTCTCGGCACCTGGGGATTCAAGCTGACGCCGGTCAACGCCTACATGCTCGCCGAGTTGATCGCCACCGATCGCGTTCCCGATCTGATCGCCCCGTTCTCGATGGATCGTTTCCGCGCCGACCGCGCGGTCTCGGAGCGCAAGTCGGCCGGGACGCACTGAGCGCTCTCCACGCCTCAACTCCCACACCGTTCCGGGCGCACGCGCTTGACGCTCATCGCGGCCTCCGCCTCGCCGTCGCGCCCTCACTCGCGAGCTTGATCGCCACCGCTCGCCCGATACCTCGCCCGCTGCTCGAGACCAGCGCCACGCGGCCGGCGAGCTTCTTCATTGAACGGGAGCGGGTAGCTCGCCCTCGAGCTCCAGGTACACACGGCGGATCGCAGTGCCGGCCTGGCTCGCGCTCAGCGACCAACTCTGCAGATCTCCGAATTCCGCTTGCTCAACGGCTTCGTCGGCGGTGAGGCCCGCGGCGTGCAGGCGTTGAGCCTCGGCGATGACTTGTAGTAGCGCCAAGCGGTAGGTCTCGAGCTCCTCGCGCAAGATCTCGGGCGAGTCCACGAAGCCGTGGCCCGGGACGTAGGTGTCGACGTCCATTTCCTGGGCTCGCTCGATCGCCGTCACCCATTCGGACGGGTACGCCGAGCGCATCGCCGGGAAGATGCGGTTGAGGTAGGCCTCGCTCATGAAGAGGATCTTTTCTTCCGGCAAGTACACGTGTAGATCTCCACCGGTGTGCGCGCGGCCGAGAAAGACGAGCCTGATTTCCCTACCGCCGAGTTGCAGCACTCGCTCTCCGTTGACCACCTCGGTGGGAACGATCACCGGAGGCGCCGGTCCGGGGCGATCCGCTGCCGCCATGGTCTCGAGCGTTGCCTTTGAGGTCGGGTGGGCGAAGAACGCGGCGGTGTTGGGGAAGGCCATGTTGCCGGCCGTGTGATCGCCGTGGTCCGAGCACACCACCACGTGGGTGATCGGCCGGTCGGTGATTCCCGCGATGGTGTCGACCAGGAGCTGGGTCTCGTTTGGCGTCCCCTGGCCGTCGGCGACGAGCACACCTTCGTCGGTCACCACGAACATGCTCACGGTTGTGAACTTTTCGTCGCTTGCCGATCGCAGTTGCTCGTACGAGTACACGCCGTCGGCAAGCTCCTGCACTCGAGGGAAGTCGCTGTCCGTCAGCCCGCGCGCATAGGGGTCGCCTGTTCGAAGCACGGATTCGACCTGCTCCCGGGTCATCCCGAATCGCCAGGGTCCGTACCCGTCCAGAGCCGCGGGCTCGATCTCCGCGGGTGCCTGCGGCAGCAGAAACACAAGAAAAAGCAGAAGTGTTCCGAGTCGCATGGTTCGTCTCCGGTTCGGCGGGGAGAGCCGACGGCGTGGCCATGCTATCGCGGAGTAGCCGGAGGAGCGAAGGCAGGCTCTCTAAGCGGGCGCGACGCTCGGGCTACCGCTACACGTCCCGCCGGTGCCCCACTCGGACGACTGAAACGAGGAGCTCCGTGCCATCGAACGCGAAGATCACGCGATAGCGACCCACGCGGAGGCGGCGTAGGCCTTTGAGATCGGCGCGTAGCATCGAACCGCGGAGTGGATCGTGACGGAGCGTCTCGACTGCGCTGACCACGCGGCGCTGACTATCCTTGGGCAGCGCGCGAAGCTCCTTGACAGCTCGCCGCTCCCAGCGGATCTCAATCGAGGTCGAGCTCACGTCGAACGTCGTCGTGGTTGACCCATTCGGCGTTCGGGTCGCGGAAACGCTCGAGGGCGATCTCCAGATCCTCACGCGCCTCGAGGAAACGTTCCAGCGCCTCGACCACGTCCGTGGAGATATCTAGCAGGAGACGCAGTTGTCGTGATTGTCGGCGCCAAGTCGTTCGAGCAGTGTCAGCGTCTCGGGAAACGGCTGGATGCGCTGAACGGGCCCGTTGGCGAGGTCAGCCACGGATTGCCCCTCGCGGTTGAGCGCGGTGACATCAGCACCCTTCGAGACGAGGTAGAGGAGTAGGTGATCGCGATATCAACTTGCTCCGACGCGTCGTGTCAACGCGGATGAGACGGTGGTCACGCGTAATTAGTGAGCATTCTCGAGGGTGGCAGGCTTGTTGATCCAGACGGCGGTGGGGATCGCCGGCGGTCGGGGCGGGTGGTTGACGAAGCGCTCAGGTCGCGCCCGGTAGGCGGCCAGCAGGACTTCGGCACGCCGGTCGCGGGTCTGCTGGGCGAGCCCGTCCTGCACCGTCGCCGGAGTCATCAGGCCGATGCCCGAGTGGCGATGCTGGTGGTTGTACCAGTGGAAGAACATGCGGCAAAAGAGACGGGCGTGTTCGATCGACTCGAAGCGAGCAGGGAACTCGGGTCGGTACTTGAGCGTCCTGAAGTGGGCCTCCGAGTAGGGATTGTCCGACGAGGTGTAGGGCCGCGAGTGTGTCTTGGTGACCCCGAGATCGGCGAGCAGGAAGGCGACCGGCTTGGAGGTCATCGAGCTGCCGCGGTCGGCGTGGATGGTGAGCTGATCAGGTCCGATGCGTTGCTGGAGCAGCGCCTGGTCGATGAGCTGCTCGGCCAAGGGACCGCTCTCGCGGTGCTGGAGAGTCCAGCCCACCACGTAGCGGCTGAACACGTCGAGGATGACGTACAGGTAGAAGTAGGTCCACTTGGCAGGGCCTCGCAGTTTGGATATGTCCCACGACCACACCTCATTGACGCGCTCGGCGAGCAGCTCGGGCTCGTTGTAGGGCGGGTGCACGAGCTGGTTGCGCCGCTCGCCGCCCTCGCCCTGGGCGGCGAGGATCCGGTACATCGTGCGCTCCGATGCCAGGTAGCGGCCTTCGTCCAGCAGCGTCGCCCATACCTGGGCAGGAGCGCAGTCGACGAAGCGCTCACTATGCAACTCGGCGAGCACCTCGTGACGTTCAGGCTCCGACAGCGCCCTCGCCGGCTTGGGCCGCGGACGGCTCGGTCGGCGCGCAGGCGGCCGGCGGCGGCGGTAGATCGTCGCGTGCGAGGCGCCCAGCGTCCGGCACGCCGGGCGAGTCCCGATGATGGGAGTGAGTTGTTCGACGGTTTGCTCGATCATCGCTTGGTAGTCGCGTTGGCGCCCCTGGGCTCGAGCAGCTCTCCCAGAAGCGCGGAGACGTTTCCCTGCACCTCGATTACTCGCCGTGCTTTCTCGAGCTCCGCCTCGGCCTGCTCGGCTCGGCGACGCAGGTTGGCAAGCTGCGCGTCTCGGGGATCGGGAGCCGGCCGGCCGCGTGGCTTAGCCAGCGCCACCAATGCCCCGGCGCCACGCTGCTTACGCCACACCGACAGATGCGACGAGTACAGCCCCTCGCGCCGCAGCAGCGCGCCGACCTCGCCGGGCTTCGAGCACCCGTCCGCCTCGCGTACCACCCGGACCTTGTACTCGGCGGTGAACTTGCGGCGCCGTGGTCGCTCGACCAACTGGGGGTCGGGGGCCGGGACCGCGGGCTCGCGCGACGTCCGCTTTCGGTCGCCTCCGGCTCCCTGCACCGGACGTCCGGTGGCCTCGTGGTCTCCTGCACCGTTGTTGCTCAACTCCGACATTCTTGTGTCTCCGACCTCGCCCTCTTGCTCAGTAATTATCCAACCTCCATCGTCTCACCCCACGTTGGCAGAGAGGGCGTTCGGGCATTACCATGCAGCTGCATCGGGCGCTCCTTCTGAGGTCATGGAGTCTTAGAACAACCCCATTGATCTCAGAAGTGAGCCCCGATGTGAACAACCTACTTAGAAAACACACCTAGGGTGGCTCCTGCCGACGTCGCGCGCACTCTATTCGAGCGTCGCTAACTGCTCCTCGGCCCGCTGCCACTCGGCCATCAGTTCCTCGACGGTCGACTGCTTCTTTTTCTGCTCCGCCTCGAGCTTGCGGGCCTCCTTGGCCCGGCTGCGCTCGAAGATTGCCGGATCACAAAACAGCTCGTTGATCTCACCAATGCGAGTTTCCGCTTTTTCAATCAGAACCGTGATCTCGTCGCGTTGTGCGCGGAGCTGACGAATCTTTTTCTTCGTCTCCGGGTCCTGCGGAACAGACTGAGCCCTCGGGCCGCCGCTAGCTCCTTTCTTCTTCTTGTTGCGAACGGTCTCCTTGCGAGCCTTGAGGACCACGCTGTCGACGTCGAGATGATCGTCGCCACAGTAGTGAACGTACTCCTCGTAGGTGCCGTCGTAGTCGAGGATGCCTTCCGGCTTGATCTCGACGATGCGCGTCGCGAGCTTCGACACCAACCAGCGGTCGTGCGATACGAAGATCAGAGTCCCGTCGTAGCTCTTGAGCCCTTCGACGAGCGACTCGATTGACTCGAGGTCGAGATGGTTGGTGGGCTCGTCGAGAACCAGCACGTTGGGCTTTTGCATGGAGAGCCAGCAGAAGACGAGTCGTGCGGCCTCGCCACCCGAAAGGGCGTCGAGGCGCTTCTTCGCCTCGTCGCCGGAGAACAGCAGGAGCGCGAGCTGAGCGCGCACCGCGCCCAGCAGCTCGCTCGGGCAGGCGTCGAGCATCGCACCCTCCACCGTCTGTTCCGGCGGCTCGAGTTGCTGACGATGATCCTGCGCGAAGTACCCCGGGTAGGTCTCGTACCCCCACTCTGTTGTGCCGGCGTCGGCCGCGATCTCGTCCATGGCGATCTTCAGAAGGGTCGACTTGCCGATGCCGTTCGGTCCCATGATCGCGAGGCGATCGCCGCGCCGCACCGTGAGGTCGACGCCGTGCAGTACCTGGTTGTCGCCGTAGGCCTTCGTGACGCCTTCGATCTTGAGCACGTCGCGGCCGGTGGGTCGCACCTGCTTGAAACGGAAGGTCGGGAAACGGCGTGAGCTCGGTGGCAGATCGACGAGACCCTCGGCCTTTTTCTCGATCATCCGGACTCTGCTCTGCGCCTGGCGGGCTTTGCTCGCCTTGGCGCGGAAACGCTCGACGAAGCGCTGGTGGTGGTCGATCTCCTTCTCGCGCTTGGAGATCTCCTTCTCCTTACGGTCGCGCTCTTCCTTCTTGGCAGTCGTGAAACGCCGGTAGTTACCCTTGTAGAGGGTGACCGTTTCGTAGTCGACGTCGAGGATGTTGCTACAAACGTTGTCGAGGAAGCGGTGGTCATGCGAGATCACGACGACGGGGCCGGCAAATGTCTGCAGGAACTTCTCGAGCCATCGGATCGACAGGATGTCGAGATGGTTGGTCGGCTCGTCGAGCAGCAGCGCGTCGGGCGTTGCGGCCAAAACCTGGGCCAGCAAAACCCGGAGCTTGAAGCCACCCGAGAGTGTCGACAGCGCGTTCGTGTGGACGTTGGTGGGAAACCCCAGGCCCAGCAGAATATCTCCAGCGCGTGCCTCGGCGGCGTAGCCGTCATTCCGGACCACGATCTCTTCGAGCTCGGCGTAGCGGTCGGCGTCGAAGCTCACCTCGGCGTGCTCCAGCACCGCGTCCTTTTCGACCATCGCGTCCCAGAGCTCGCGATTGCCCATCATGACCACGTCGAGGATCCGTTCGTCCTCGTAAAGGAACTGGTCCTGACGCAAAACGCCGAGCTTCAGCCGCCTGGCCACCGACACGGTTCCCTCGCTCGGCGTCTCGTCGCCCGTAAGGATGTTGAGCAGCGTCGTCTTGCCGGAGCCGTTGGCACCCACCAGCCCGTAGCGTTCGCCCGGGTTAAGACGGAAGGTGACGTTGGAGAACAGCGTCTGAGCGCCGAACGTCTTACCGAGGCCGGATACCGAGATCATGGGTCAGTAGGGTCAGAAGTGATGGGTCGGGAGGTGCTCGGGAATTCTTGCACTTCGACGCCGAGCGCGAGCGCAGGTAGAGTCTCGACGACTCGGCCCGCAGTAGACGAGCCGTTGCCATCATCCGACCCTGGAGTTGCCCGTGAAGTCGCACCGCCTGACCTCGCTCGCAGTCGCGCTCGTAGTAACGATCTTTCTCGCCACCGGCATCGCCGGCGCGTCGTTCGAGCCCTCAGCGGTAGGGCGCGTCGCTCAGAACAACGTCACCACGCCGCTGGAGTTCTTCGGCCACGAGCTCGGCGCCGATCGCCAGCTGGCGCGCTGGGATCGGTTGGTCGAGTACTTCGAGCTGCTCGAGTCGGAGTCGGACCGGGTGCAGGTCACCAACATGGGACCCACGACTGAGGGCCATCCGTTTCTGCTCGTAACGATCTCGTCGCCCGAGAACATCTCGAATCTCGATCGACTGGCCGAGATCAGCCGCGGACTCGCCGATCCACGCGGTCTTTCTCCCAGCCAGGTCGAGGCGATGGTCCGCGAGGGCAAGGCCGTTGTGGCGCAGTCGCTCGGGCTGCACTCGAGCGAGGTGGCGGGAGCCCAAACCGGGCCGGCGATCGCCTACGAGATGGCGTCGCGTAACGACGAGGAAGCGCTGCGCATTCTCGACGAGACCGTGCTGCTGCTACTGCCGTGCATCAATCCAGACGGCCAGATCATGATCACCGACTGGTATCGCGAGACCGTGGGCACGGAGTACGAAGGCGCTGGTTTGCCATTCCTCTACCACAAGTATGTGGGGCACGATAACAACCGCGATGGCGACTTCCTGAACATGGCCGAGTCGGTTCACATGGCCAAGGTTCTGTACCGTGACTGGAAGCCGCAAGCCTACGTCGACCACCATCAGATGGGCAGCTACGGAGCGCGCTTCTTCGTGCCGCCGTACAGCGAGCCGATGCGGCCCGGCGCCGATCCGCTGCAGTGGCGCGAGCTTTCCTGGTACGGGGCACACATCGCCTACAAGCTCGAAGAGGCCGGCATGGCCGGTGTTTTGAATGCCGCGCAGTATCCCGGTTGGGGGCACTTCGGCTGGCACTGGATCACCCCGTTCCACAACATCACGGGCATGCTCACCGAGGCGGCGAGCGCGACGCTGGCAACTCCCTTGTTCATCCACCCCGATCAGCTCAGCGGTGGCGCGCTCGGCCTGCCGACCTACGAGGCGCAGTCGAACATGCCCAACCCGTGGCCGGGCGGATGGTGGCGTGTCAGCGACATCGTTGCCCAGCAGAAGGTCGCCGCCTGGGCGCTGCAGGATATGGCCGCACGCAACCGCGAGACGGTGCTGCGCAACGCGTACCTCAAGGCCACGCGGCAGACCGAGCGCGGCGCCATGGCTTCGCCGAACGCCTACATTGTTCCGGCCAACCAGCATGACGGGCTGACGGCGACGAAGATGATCAACACGCTGTTGATGTCCGATGTGCAGATTCAGGAAGCGCGTGAGGCTTTCAGTGTTGACGGGATGATGTACGGCGCAGGCTCCTACGTGGTCTCGATGGCGCAGCCGAAGACAGGCCTCATCCTCAATCTCTTGGGGCGCACGTTCTACCCGGACAACGAGTGGACGCGCGCCCGCGACGGCTCACCGCTGCGACCGTACGACTCGTCAACCCACACGATGGCCGAGTTCATGGGAGTGCGCGTCGATCCAGTTGACGTGCCAGAGGGAGTTGTTCCTGGCAGCTTCGCGACGCTGGCGGCGCCGGTTGCCATGACGGGCAGCGTGGCGTCGGGTGGGTCCGACTTCAGGCTCGACGGTCGCCAGAACGCGGCCTTCACCGCGGTGAACAAGCTGCTGGACGCGGGAATCGATGTTCGCCGCGCCGATCGAGCCGACGACACCGCCGGTTTGCGGCCTGGCGACTTCATCGTCGGTGCCGGTGCAGCAGCTGCTCTCCGCGATGTGGCGCGCAGCACGGGCGTCGACTTCGAGTCGCTAGCCGCGAGCCCCGCGGACGCGACCACTCTTCACGACGTAACCCGGATGCGCGTGGGCATGTACCAGCGCTACCGCGGCGGCAACATGGACGAGGGCTGGACGCGCTTCACGCTCGAGCAGTTCGGCTTTCCGTACACCTCGCTGATGGATGCCGAGATCAAAGCCGGCAACCTGAAAGCCAGCTACGACGTCATCATCTTTCCGCAAGACTCCACCGACATGATCACCGGCGAGTCACCCCCAGGGCCGCCGCGTCCGTTCGGCGCGCCGCGTGACCAGAGCGGGACCCCTCCCGAGTACCGCAGCGGCATCGGCGAGGAGGGCGTCGAGGCCATCAAGGCGTTCGTCGACGAGGGTGGAACGCTGGTGGCGCTGGGGGGCGCAACGGCATTCGCCATCGAGAAGCTCGGTCTGAACGTGCGCAACGTGCTCCAGGATGTCGCGTCTCGCGATTTCTTCGCTCCAGGATCGACACTGCGGGTCAGCTTCGACAACACGCACCCGCTCGGGTACGGCATGCCCGACGAGGGAGTGGTGCTCTTCTGGAGCGGCCCGGCCTTCGCAATCACCCCGTCGATGGACAACGACGACTACGCTACCGTCGTGCGCTACGCCGATCGCGACATCATGCAGAGCGGCTGGTTGGTGGGCGAGCAGCACATCGCCAAGAGGGCGGGGATGGTGGTCGCCCAGCACGGTGACGGCCAGGCGGTGCTGATTGGCTTCCGTACGCAGCATCGTAGCCAGACCCACGGCACCTTCAAGCTGCTGTTCAACACCATGCTGCGTTAGCCGGCGGCGAACAGCGACGGCGTCGCTGTGGCGGCCAAGGGCGCGTCGACAACGGGTTGCCCGCACGGAGAGGAGGAGATGAGAAAACGAATCCAGACATGCGGGCTGTCGCCCTTGCTCTCGATGGGAGCGGCTTGCGGTGGTGTTGGCGAGTCTGAAGTTCCCGAGGTTTCCGACGGGCGGGTCTCGGAGTTCGGTGTCTACGAGGGTTACTCCGAGGAGCGTTTCGACGGCTGGGTGCGGAGCTCGCAGTACTTGGAGGTGCGCGACGGCACGAAGCTGGCCGTCGACATCGTGCGTCCGACGATGGCGGGGGCACCTACCGACGAGCCGCTTCCGGTGATCTGGACACATTCCCGATATCACCGAACGCCAGCGGCCATGGCGGCGGCGGCGGCCGACAGCGACGGCGGAGTTGTCCCGACGATCAGCTTTGTCGACGTATCGCCAACGCTGCAGCGCCTGTTGCGGCACGGCTACGTCTTAGTGGGGTTGGTGTTCGCGGCAGTGGCGCGTCGTACGGTCGCTACGAGGGCCTCTTTTCACCTTCGGAGACTCGCGACGCCTACGACGTGATGGAGTGGATCACGCGGCAGAGCTGGAGCGACGGCAACATCGGCATGTGGGGGGGCTCCTACGAGACAACGATCTCCTGGCGCTGACGTACACCAGCGAGCCGCTGGCGACCGACACCACGGTGACCGGCCACCCGGTGGCGACGCTGTGGGTCGACTCCTCGACCGGCGACGTGGATCTGCACGTTCTGCTCGAAGAGGTCGATTCCGACGGCACTTCGCACTACATCACCGAGGGGTCCTGCGAGCCTCGCACCGTGCGCTGGAGGACGCGCCGTGGAACAACCTCGGCCTGCCTTTCCAGGACAGTGCCTACGACGACCCGCTTGTGCTGCATATTCCTCGGCCTCAGACTGCTGCTGGCTCGCGCAATGCGCTCCTTATGGCTGGCCCGACGCAGCGAACGATGGCGCGCTGAAACCGCGCTCGACGCGCTCGAGAAACGGCTCCTGAGCGACCGACCTGTGCCGCCGCACGGCGCTGGCACGGCGCTGGTGATCTACAACGCCGGCCAGGAAACCCCGCAGGAGCTGTCGGCGCTGGTAGAGAGGGGCTACGTGGCGCCGATCGCCGCGGCAGACGCCGCTGCGATCGAACAGGGTCGAGCTACATTCGAGAGCATTGGCTGCGCCTCGTGCCATGTTCCGGAGATGCGGCTCAACAACACCGTCTTCGAGGAGCCGACGCTGCGCGGCAACGGCAACTACTACAACACTCGGCTTGCCGCGGCGGGCATTGGCTACGATCCCGAGCGGCCGGCGCGATTCGACGTGCTCGAGGCCGGCGATGAGCCTCGCCTCCAGGGAGACTCCGGGGGTGGTGCGACTGTCCGGCTCTACGGCGACCTGAAGCGCCACGCGATGGGGCGCCATCTCGCCGATCGTGGTGGGCCGACGGCGCCGGTTGAGCACAACGGCGAGCCCATCGTCGTTGCCCCCGATACATTCCTGACACCGGAGCTCTGGGGGGTCGGTAACACGGGCCCGTGGTTGCACGACGGTCGCGCCGGAAGCCTCGAAGAGGCGGTCCTGCTGCACGGCGAGGACGAACCGCCCGCCGGCGGCGAGGCCGGCCGTAGCGAGGCGCAGGAGTCACGCGACGCGTACGTGGCGCTACCGGCGGCCGAGCAGGAGTCACTGGTGAAGTTTCTGCGCAGCCTGCGGACGTTCGTACCGCGCCGATGATGCCGCACCACCGGCCACGAGGCTGAAGGCGCTTGGCCGCTCCCGTGGTAGGGCCGACCCGAGGACAACACGCGGCCCGAGCCGTGCTCGTTGTGGGATACGTGGGCGTGGTCGTCCTCGGATTCCTGGCGCCCTGGCAGCCGCGGCTGTTCTGGACGATCTTGTTGCCCCTGTTGCCGGTGGCGGTCGTTCTGATGGGATACGCCAACTGGCGGCAGGTCTGCCCGCTCGCTTGGTTCGGCGACATCGGGCGGGCCTTGAATCGCGGCACACAACGTCGCGTTCCCGAGGTTCTCGAGCGCTCGTTCTTCGTGGTGATGTTCGGTGTCCTTCTGGCGGGGTTGGCCTTCCGGTTGCTGGCGACGAACGGCGACGCGGTGTGGCTATCGGGCTGGCTTGTCGGGCTGGCTCTGTCGGCGGCGTTGGTGAACCTTTGGTTTACGGGCAAGACCTGGTGCAATTTCTTTTGCCCTGTGGGCGTGGTCGAGCGCATCTATACCGAGCCGAACTCGCTGCGGGCCGCGGGTAACTCGCAGTGTGTGCGCTGTTCGGCCTGCAAGAAGAACTGCCCCGACATCGATCAGGAGAACGCCTTCTGGCGCGACCTCACCAGTCGCCAGCGCCGCATTGCCACCTACAGCTTTCCCGGCTTGGTTCTCGCTTTCTACACCTACTATTGGCTGCGAGCCGGCGACTGGGAAGCGTACTTCGCTGGACGCTGGACGCTCGCCCCCGTGGACGCCGATCTCGTGACGGGTGCCGGGTTCTTCTTCGCTCCCCGGGTGCCGGCGCTGTTGGCGGCGCCGCTGACCCTGCTCGTGTTCTCGGCGGTCAGCTACGGCGCGTTTTGTGTGCTCGAGAAGCTGGTATCGCGGCGGCTGCCGCAGCTCGAGCGCCGCAGGCACGTGATGCTCGCGCTCGCGGCGTTCGCGGCCTTCAGCTCGTTCTATTTCTTCGCCGGCGCCCCGAGCCTGCGGCGGATCTCCGGCGGTGCCCGCATCGTGGCGTTCTTGGCGCCGGCGCTGGCCACGATCGTTCTGGCGAAGCGCTGGCGACGCACGCGTGAGCACTTCATCGGCGAGCGCGGCGCCACCCGACTCCTGCGCAACTGGCCGTTCGACAAGCCACCACCGGAAGACCCGCGCGAGGTCTACGCCTGGATCAAGGCCGGCGAGCACGCTCGCGACCAGCACCTGGCGGCCTATGAAAGCACCGTTCGCGAGATGATCGCCGACGGACTCGTTACCGCTGGAGAGTTGCGTTTGCTCGAGGGGGTTCGCCAGTAGCTCGGCATCGGCGAACGCGAGCATGAGCGCATGCTCGAGCGTTTGAGTGCCGAGGAGCGCGAGCTGTTCTCCCGCGAGAGCGGCCGCGGCATCGAGGAGCGCGCCCAGCTGCGGGGCTACGAGGTGGCGCTCACCGAGGCACTGCTGCGCCACGCCCCAGCCGACGAGATCGACGCGCTGCGGCGGGAGTTCGGCGTGGATGACGACGCCCACAAGGCGCTGATGACCGGCATCCGAGGTCGGGCAGGGGGCCTGCTGACGCGCGCCAACGCACAGCTTGCTCGGGCCAGAGAGATCCAAGCGGACCTGGTGACTCTTCGGACCCACGTGACGCCCGACGACGCTGTGGACTTTCTCGCGTCGCTGTTGTTGCGCGCGCGTGACGGCGCGGTGGCGCGCGTCCTCGAGCTCCTCGAGGTCGCCGGCAAGGAGGTGGACATCCCGGCCCCGCGAACTGAGCTCGACCTCGACGACGGGGAAGCCAGGCGCGACGGGCTGCAGTGGCTCGTGGCCCAGAGTCCCGAGATTGCCGCGTTCGCCAGCGAGCTCGAACCTCTCCTCGAGGCCCCGACCGGCCTCGCGGGCGAGGTTGCCGACATCGAGATCGCCGTCCAGCAGCTGGAACGCCTGGCCGTCGGCGCCGACCCCTATCAGCGCGCCGCCGCCGTGTGGGCGGCCGGGAACGTGCTTGGTGAGCGGGCTCGACCACTCCTCGATCGGGCTGCCGAGGACAGCTCCGAGCTGGTGCGCGAGACCGCTGATCACGCCGGACGCCGGGCGGGTCGACCCACTGACGGTGGCGCCCCGATTGCCACGCTGGAAGGTGGCCTCTCCGGTCTGTCGACGATCGAGGCGGATGCAGTACCTGCGGCTGGTGCCCCTGTTCGCCGAGCTCGACCCCGAGGACCTGCACGAGCTCGGCTCTCTTACCGCGGAAGAGATGTTCGGCGGCGACGCGATCGTGTGTCGCGAGGGCGATAACGACTCCGACGTCTTCGTTCTCCTGGAAGGCCAGGTCTCGGTGCGGCTGCGATCCGCGCCAAGAGACGACGCCGGCGATACCGAGCGAGAGGTCGCGGTGCTCGGCCCGGGCGAGGTCATTGGCGAGCTCGCGGTGCTCGACGACAGCACCCGCAGCGCCAGCGTTTATCCGAAAGGCGGCCCAATCCGCGTGCTGCGGATCTCCGGCCAATCGTTCCGCCGACGCTTGCTGCACCGGGCGCGGGTGTCCGGGCCACTGCTGGCGACCCTTGCCGAACGGTTGCGGCGGGTGACCCGACAGGCGGCCGGTCGCTGAGTCGATCGGTTCCTGGTCGAACAGCGAGCCGCCGGCCGCGGCGACAACCCGCTCCAGGCTACTGAAGCGCGAGGTCGGAGCGAGTCGCCAGGTGATTGGCCAGAACGTCGGCGAACAGTCGATGTCCCGTCGTCGTGAAGTGCATGTCGAGGCTGAAATAGAGCTGCTCGTCGCCGGAGTACTCGCGGAACGCTGGCACGGTGTCGACCAGGTTGATGTTCAGCGTGGCGGCGCGGGCGCGAATGGTTTCGAGGCTTCGATCCGATACCTCCGCATCGCGGGGAATGAACTTCCAGCGGCCCGGTATCCACTCCTGATCGTCCACCTGATGGCCCCACGGATGCACCGTCATCACGAAGTCGGCCCCGATTCGGACCGCGGCGTTACGCAGTGCGTCGATGCTCGCGAACACGGCGTCCCATTGCTGCGTGCGATCCGTGGCGTCGTTGGCAAGAGTGTGCGCCAGCAACTCCGGGTTGGTCATCGTCACCGCCTCCTCGACGGTGAGGCGGTCCGATTCCATTGCTCGACGCTGGAGAAACAGCCCTAGCCTGGTGAGATACGTGTGTTCGAACAGCCACTCGCGAATCCGCAAGGAAGGTTTCCCCGGCGCCGTCGGCGCTGCCACGCTGACCGGCAGCCCTTGGCTGTCGAAGCTCGCGACCTGGCGATATACGTGCTCCTGCAACAAATCGCTCACGTCCAAGGCCAGCACAACCAGGTCGGCTCCGAGATCGCCGAGCTCTGTGGTGAGCTGCAGATAAGAAAGAATCGGCGCGTAGCTGCTGACACCGGCGTTCAGAACCTGTACGCGACGACCGTCCACAGCTCGCAATCGAGTTGGGAGTAACGCCGCGAAGGATTCGTCGTCGGCGACGCCAACCCCCAGGGCGAAGGAATCACCGAGCACAAGAATGCGGTAATCCCCGGCTGGCTTGGCGCGGGATACTTCGGGGCCACGCAGGCCAAGCGAGTTCACATGCTGGTCGTAGCTGAACTCGGGGTCGCGATACTCCGAGACTGAGCTCGGAATGAGCCGGTGGTGGATGACAGGATCGGCGAGGCCCTTGGGCGGGAGCCGCGGCAGAAGAAGAGCGCCCGCGACGAGGTCGAACACCACGAAGAAGCTGATTCCCGACACCGCCGCCAGCCACAGGTTTCCGATGCACTCGCCGCGGGGCCCGGCAATCATGCGGCGTGATTGCCAGGCCAGGGCGACCACAACGAGGCTGGTGACCATGACACCGAGCGTGGCAGGGCCAGTGGTGTAGGTGACACTCTCGAGCAGCGCCAAAAAGCCGGCGGCGGCCGCGATGATGCCCGCCGTCGCGATCAGCGTTCTATGACCCGCCAGTCCGGCCAAATCGGTCTACTCCCGCCCACGAGCGCTGCGGCGAACTGGCCCTATGCTATTGGGTATCGCCGCCCGACTCCGCACGCTCGAACGGCACGCAACTCTGGCTCGAGAGCGGCTCGGCCGGCCCGGTCTCGCCTTCGGGGCGCTCATCTCTGCTGCGGACCGTCGGTCCAGTTCTGCGAGCTCGAGACGTCGGGAACTCCCCAGTCGTCGCCGTTCCAGCCCTGGAACGCTTCCATGCGGAAGGCCCAGAAACCGGTGGTCATGTCGCTGACGACGATGAGGCCGTCGGCATTGCGGACGTCTACGCCGAAGGCGCCGTTGTCGGTGGGGTAGACGTCGGGCTCGTGGTTGATCGGGCCGACGTAGGTGTCGTAGTAGCCCACCGTGACGGGGTTGAACGGGTCCATGAGGCTGAAGATCTGCAGCCCGTCCATGTAGCCCGAGACGAAGACGAACGGCCAGCGGATCTCGTGGTTGTGGACGAGGTAGTTCCAGTCGGCGGTCCAGGCCGCGATCGGCACGGAGACATTCGAGACCTCGCCGTCGAGCCCCGGCTTGAGGTCGAAGATGCGTAGCGGTGCGTAGCGGTACTCGCTCTCGGCGACGACGTAACGACCATCGGGGGTTGGCGTAAAGGTGTGTCCGCTCTTCACGCCCTCGATTCCCACCAGCGACACCAGCAACGACGGCGCCTCGAGGTCGGTGACGTCGTAGACGTAGTAGCCGCCGGAGCCCGCCCCGTAGAAGCGGTCTTGTTGGCTGTCAACGTGGTAGCCGACGTACATGTGGTGGTAGCTGGAGAAGGCGCCGGCCGAGGGGCCGGCGGGGACCCTCGCGACGAGCGCGTTGTCCATCGCGCCGTCGACCACATGGCCCAGGTCGTAGACGTTCACCGCGGAGTCCTCGGTAGTGGCAAACAGCAGCACCCGGCCGTTCGAGTGCTTGTAGATGAAGATCTTGTGGAAGCCGCGCGGCTGTTCAGGCGCGCGAATGCGGGCCACCTCGCGCACCGCGGCGGGGTCGGGCAGTCCGGTGACGTCGAGCACAACGGCGCCGAGATCGGTGTTCGGCCCGCCCTGGTTGAACTGCAGCGACTGAACAACGTAGTAGCGGTTGTTCCACACGAAATACTTCACGTCCATGCCACCACTGCCGACGTGCAGATCTTGATCCTCGATGCGCCACCGGTAGATGACCTTCGGGCGCTCGGGGTTCTCGATACTGATGATGTCGACGCCCTTCTCGCCCACCTCGCCGTACACCATGCGCGCGACGTAGACGTAGGGCCGCGACAGCTCCTGCTCGAGCTCGATGTCGGCAACGCTCAGTCGCGGTCCGAGCGGGATGTGCGACACTACTTCGATGTTGTCGCTGCCGCGCTTCAGCGGCGTCCACTGACCAGCGGCCGGTTGCGCGCCGACCATCAGCGATGCTGCAAGGAGAAAAGCGGCCGACGGTCTGAGTCGCCTGCTCATCGTGTTGTTCGTCACGCAATCTCGGTCAGTCACGAATTGCCCCACTCTTCACTGCGTTCCGGCGCAGAGCTCGCGCCGGGCGTGGCTCTAGTGCCAGGACGGCGCTGTTCCGTCGCCGATGTGGGCGACCTTGCCATTGCCCACTTGAATAAGCTTGAGGACGAAGGAATCGTCCTCGAGCACGGTCATCAAGATCTGCGTTCCGTCCGGCGACCATTCGGCAAAGGCGTCGCCGAACAACAACCCGCGGCTGATCTGCCTCTTGTCGGTGCCGTCGATGCGCATCACCCAGAGGTCCTTTTCCTCCTCGTTGCCCGAGGCCCAAGCGATGTGACTGCCGTCGTGCGATAGCGAGGGCCACTCGTCGAGGTCGGTGTTGTTGGTGAGCCGGGTGGTCTCGCCGCCGGCCCCGCTGGCATCGAGCCGGGTGATGTAGATCTCCGGGTTGCCGTCTCTGCCCGATTCGTAGGCAATCACGTCACCGCTTCGGGCCCAGCGCGCGTAGGCGTCGGCGGAGCTGCCAGTGTTGACGCGCTGCTGCGCTCCGCTGGCCACGTCGACGATGTACAGTCCGCGGCCGTCGTTTCCATCCTTGGTGATCAGAAGTCGCTCACCACGTGGCCCCCAATCGGCCGGGTTGCCGTTGCCGCGAACAATCACCGTGGTCGCGCCCGACTCGGCATCGCGGATCACGACATCGGCCGACTCGTCCGTCGCCACCACGAACACCATACGCATGCCGTCGGGGGACCAAACCGGGAAGCCAGCATTGCCCGATAGGGAAGTGAGCTGGCGGGTTACACGCGAGGTCAGGTCGAACGTGAACAGCTGGTCGGCGGTCCCGGCCGAGCCCACGTACACGATCGGGCTCGGGAGGTTGGGTATCACTTCGTCCGACGCCGCATCCGGAGTAGCTTCGGGCGCTTGTTCGGGGGTTGTCTCCGAGGCTCCCTCAGGAGCAGCCCCCGGTGCGGCTTCTCCCGTCTCCGCGCCGCCGCACGCGGCCATGAGCAGCGTGAGTAGAACGCAGAGGTAGGGCGGGAGGGCACGATCTGAAGAACTCGGGGGCAGCGGGTCCTCCGCATTGTGGTCTTCGCTGACCGGAGCGGATGGCCGCTGGGTGGGTGGAGGAGCCTCGATTTTCACTATTCGCCCTCTTCCGCTTGCGTCGGACCGATAGCTGCGAGGGTTGCGGCGCTCGGAGCCCTCATGGCGCGCCCGACAGTGCGTTCGTACATCGCGTAGAGCTCGGGCATCTTGGCCTCGAGATCGGCGCTGTCAGAGATGGTCCACTCCTCCTCGTTCTGCGGTCCGTAGGCCTCCTGCAGGTTCCAGGCGGTGGAGATGACCCAGTAGGCGAACTCCTGAATCTCGACGCGGTGGCGAACCTCGGGTTCGTCGATGTCGTCGTAGCCGCCGACGTCGTAGTAGCCGAGCTCCACGGCTCGGTCCATCGCCTGTGCCAACGTCGAGGTCTGTGAGATGCCCCAATCGTCGGGGAAGGTGTAGTGCAATCCCACGTCGCTGACGAAGTGGAGGATGTGCTCGACGACTTCCATCACCTGGCCGTTGACGCCCTCCATGATGATGTCGCACACCGTGTTGTGGTTGGTGGTCTGGTCCCAGGCGGCTTCATTCTCTTCCACGAACTCCATGTCGCGACCGACCGGTACGGGGATCGTCGTGTTGTAGCGATAGAGATTGCGCAGAATCTCCGCTTGAGTCTCGAGGTCGAGGCTCTCGTCGCGTGGGAAGATCTCTTTGATCGCCGTGGCGACCAGACGCATGAAGTCGTCGGTGGCCTCGTTGCGGGCGATAAGCGTGATGCCGTAGACCGAGAGGCTCTTGTCGAACGGCGGGTAGGCGTCGGTCGCCGTCACGTCGCTCTCCATATAGAGGTCGTCAGGCACGTCGCCGATCGGCGTCGTCAGGATGCAGCCGCCCAGCTTCGATGTTTCGGCTTCGGTCGACGCTGCCCCTTCCGGAGACCCGGTTCCGCCGTCTGCAGGCGGAGCGGAGGAGTCGGTGTCGGACGAGCTGCAGCCGCTTGCCAGCAGGAGCGCCAGAAGCGTCCCGGAGAGAGCTTTCATGAGGAGTGCCTTTCGTTGTCCTGAGTGTGCTCGTGTAGCGCCGATTTCTTGGCTTCCGACCGAGACCCGGCCGACGCTGGCGAAACTTTGCCGACGACAGTAGTTGATGGCGAGCCCAGGAAGGGTGCCCGGGTGCGATTCTTCGAAGTTACCTCTGCGGTGACGGTTGGTGCGTCGATTCCACGGGCTCCAGGCGCAGTCGCGCCGTGCGCCGGCCCCAGGCCATGGAGCGAACCATCAGCGCGCGATTGCCACCTCGAAGTCATCGAGCGCCACGGCGTTGCGCTCGAGGTCGGTCCACTCGGCGAAGCCCATGATGCCGACGTAGAAGCTGTCGCCGTTCGACATGCCCCAGTTGTCGATGCCGTGTTCGTCGATGGGTTGGGTATCGACGTGCTCGTCGTCGGAGTAGAGGTTGATCGTGTGGTCGTCGGCGCAGTAGATGAGGTCGAGCCGCACCGACTCGGGCGTGTCGCGGATGTGTCCGACGCTGATCGGGTCTTCACCGAGGCGGTTCTCGATGAGCTGGCCCTGAACGAAGCGGAAGCGGTTGGCGATGGCCGCCAGGTTCACCTCGTAGACCCGGCGTCCTTTGCCCTCATCATCGAGGATGCTGACCCATGGGCCGGCTCCAACCTGAGGGTCATCGGGCGCATCATCGGCCGTTTTGGTCGACATCCACTCCGAAGGCACAACGACGCCTACAGCGATCTTCCAGCTGCGATCGTAGGGGAGCTCCTGGTGCGAGGCTTTCCATGCCTCGGAAACGCCGGTGCCGCTGGCCGACAGCCGTGCCACCCCGCCCGCCTGTTCGATCGTCGCTTCGCGTGACTGCCACGCCGGGTGGTCGTAGAAAAGGCTCTCGAAGTCGGCATCGAAGCCGTAGCTCGCGACGTCGGGCGCGGTATCGAAGAAGCTCGGATCGGGACACACGTTTTCTTCCGCCGGCGCGGGCGCTGGATCGCTCGACTGCACCGAATCGACCCCAGCACAGCCGAGCATGGCGAGGGCCCCCAGCGCGGCGAGCACGAAAACACACCGGGCCTTGTCGGGGGCCGTGAGAGCGGTCACTGAAGGGGTAGCCTCGAGGGCTTTGTTCTGTACGATGCTCCTCGCATCCGGGGCCTGCTTGCGCCGAAGCGGCTTGGCGTTGTTCATGAAGGACGGACCGTCCTCGCTCGCGAAGTCGAGTTGAGCGTACCGGCGCGACCTGCAGGCGATCGAGTCCGGTGACACGCTACTGCACAGGAGATCGGCGCCGCCGTCAAGGTGCGGAGGATCCGCCAGGCTCTTCCCGCGACCTGCAGGAGCCGCCTCGACGAGGAGGTTGCTGCCGGGCGTTGTCTGGCGACCGAGCCACAGGTACCGTTTCCTCGATGCGACGCCACCAGATAAGGACCACTTCGACCTTGCTCGGCGCGCTGACGCTGCTCGGGGCCGCGACTACGCTGGCCTGCTCGGCCGCCGCGGCTCGGCACCCCTACTTCGTTGCCCTGATCGAAGGGGTGCCACCTGGCCTCGACCCGGTCGGCGCCGAGGACAGCCGCATCAACAACCCGTCGCTGAACCTCTACAACGCGCTCGTGCAGTATCGCCCCGGTACCATGGATCTCGAGATGGAGCTGGCCGAGAGCGCTGCGCTGTCCGAGGACGGCCTGCGACATACCTTCCGGCTGCGCCGCGACGTGAGATTCCACGACGGCTCGGAGGTCGACGCCCACGACGTCAAGTACACCGTCGATCGGATGGTTGCGCTGGGCATCGGCGTCTACACCTACATGACGCTGGTGACCGGGGCCGAGGTGATCGACGATCACGCCGTCGACATCCTGCTGTCGGCGCCCTATCCGGGTCTAATGCCAGCGCTGACCCATCTCTATGTGCTCAACGCCGATCTGGTGCGCTCGCACGATGAGGGCGGCGACTGGGCCCAGAGGTGGCTGCAAGATCACGAGGCCGGTAGCGGTCCCTATCAGCTCGTCTCGTTCGAGGCCCAGCAGCGCTGCACCATCGAGCGCTTCCCCGACTACTACAAAGGATGGGAAGGGCAACACATCGATACGGCGATCTTTCGCGCTATCCGGTCTGAGAGCACGCGGCGCATCGCGCTCGAGAATGGCGACGCCGATTGGATTTATTTGGCGAGCGCAGACGCCTTCGAGGCGATGCGCGACGTCAGCGGGCTGACTCTCAACCGCGAGCCCACGCTCAACCAGCTCTACTTCGCCTTCAACACCGAGGCGGAGCCCCTTGGCGATGTCCGGGTACGCCGGGCGCTGGCTCTGGCCTACGACTACGAGGGCCACGTCGAACATCTGCTGCACGGCAATGCGGTCGTCGCGCACGGGATGCTTCCCGACGGCGCCAGCTGCTACGAACCTGGCACGCCGCCCTCCCGCCACGACCTGCAAGAGGCCCGGCGCCTGTTGGCCGAGGCCGGGTATCCCGAAGGGGGCTTCGAGCTCAGCATGGCCTTTGAGGGCACCACCGGCGAGACAGCGTTCTTTCTGCTGTTGCAGGCCGGCGCGGCCGAGCTCGGCATAACGCTCAATGCCCTCGACATCGAGTTCGACGCCAAGGTCGCAAACTATGCCTCGCTGGACACGGCCACCGATCTCGGTACGATCTGGATCTACGTTCCCTCGCCCGACCCGCACCAGTACCTCTACAGGCTGGCCCACTCGAGTCAGGCGGGAAACGGCGGTCGCAACTTCGCCTTCTACTCGAACCCCCGGGTCGACGAGCTGCTCGACATCGCGGTCAGCGAGATGGACTCGAAGTCGCGCTGCGAGCTCTATGGCGAGGCCATGCAGATTCTTCAAGAGGACATGCCGTTCACCCCGGTCGTCACCATGGTGGCGCTCTCGGCCCAGCGGGACTACGTGCGGGGATACGTTCCCACCAAGGCGCACCCGCTCACCCAAAACATCTACGGCATGTGGCTGGAGTGAACCCGATGGAGCGGCGAATTCGCATTTGCGCGATCATCCCGGTGCGCGACGGCCTGGCGTCGTGGGGAGACGTGCACCGGGCACTGCTGGCGCCCATCGCCAGCCCGCGCGTGGAGATCACGCTCGTCGATCTTCCAGAGGCGCCGGTCGGAGCGATCAAGAACTCCTACACCTCGGAGCTGGTGGCGTTGCAGCACGTCGAAGCCGCGATCCAGGCGCAACGCGATGGCTACGACGCCGTTGCGATGGGCTGCCTCGGCGAGCCCGGAGTCGAGGCAGCCAAGGAAGCGCTCGACATTCCGGTGATCGGCGAGGCGCAGGCCGTGATGCACTACGCTTCGATGGTCGGGCGACGGTTCTCGTTCCTGATGCCGGGCAGCAAAAGCGGTCGCCGTTCCGACGGACGGGCGCGGCGCTACGAGGACATCGCGGCGCGCTACGGGTTCGCGCACAAGCTCGCGTCGGTGCGGTCGGTGATTGCTGGCTCGCTCGACTTCGCCAGCCAGGAGAATCGGCTGCGCGACGAGATGCTCGAGCAGGGACTCCTGGCCGTCGAGGAGGACGGCGCCGACGCGGTCATCGGCTACGGGGGTCTCGAGATCCTCGAGCGTCTGCGCGGCGGGCTACCGGTGCCCGTGGTCGACCCGATTCAGGCCTCCGCAATGATGGCCGAGAGCCTCGTACGACTGCGGTTATCGCAGAGCGAGCATGCCTACCCAAAGGCCGATATCGCCAAGGGTCGAGCAAGCGGCGAGGCCTCCGCAGACGACGGGGGAGCGCCGCGCGCGACACAACCCGCCTGAAGGTCTCAATCACTCGAGTCACTCCGTGGCAAGCTCGCTGAACGTCGTTCAGCGCCCCGAGGCAACCGAGCACAAAAAAGGAGTTCAGCATGGCCCCGAGCCTGCATTCAGACGAATTCGGCGACATCGTGATCAAGAGCCTCGTGCGGCCCGAGCCCGGCGACGCGCTGCTGGTTCTGGCCGATGCGAACGACGACCAGGTACTCGCCAAGGTGCTGCTCGACGACGCCATCCGCGCCGGCGCCGACGCCCAGTTGATGGTCAAGCCGGTCTCGCCCACTCAGGACGTCGCCACCAGTCCGGGGCCGATTCTTTCGGACGCGATTCGCGCCAGCCGGCTGATCCTGTCGATCTGCGACGACGGCATCGATGCTTCCAAGCCCATGCTGGAGGCGCGGGCCAACGGTACTCGGGCGCTGTTCTGCGCCATCGCCGGTGTCGAGGACTACGTCATGCGTGGGCTGCTGAACGTCGATGTCGACGCGATGATGCGTAACGTCGATCGCGTCGTCGATCTCTGGCATGCTGCCGATCACTGCCGCGTGACCTCGCCCCAGGGGACCGACGTCGAGTTTCGCCTCGGCGATCGCAAGTGCAAGGTCGGCGACGGTGCCCTGACCGAGGACGGCGAAATCGACTTCTTCCCCGGCGCCCAGGTCAGCATCGCGGCGCTCGAGGAGAGCATTGACGGCACGATCGTCATCGACGCTAGCGACAGCGTGCAGGGGATCGTCCACGAGCCCTACAGCTTCAGGCTGGAAAAGGGTGTGGTCACGGCGGTGGAGGGCGGCAAGGAGGCCGACACGATGCGCGCGTGGTTCGAGAGCTGCGGACAGCCGGCGATTTACGAGCTGTGCCACTTCAGCATCGGACTGAACCCCGAGGCGGGCATCTCGGGCCACATGATCGAGGACGAGCGCAAGCTCGCCGCGGTCGACTTCGGCTTCGGCTATCAGAACCCCACCTTCGGCGGCACGATCGGCCCCTGCGACTTTCACATGGACATCATGCTGTCGACGCCGACTATCTACCTCGACGGCAAGGAGATGAGCGGCGGCGGGCGGCTCAATCCAGAGCTCGGTTTCGAACAGCCGTAGGCCCTTCCAAACGAGAGCCTAGGCAAGAGGCGTGCCGCTCGATTCGGCGCGCGGGAGTTTGTGCGATGAAGCGGCGAATGGGTCGGTTGGCGGTGGCGTTTGTGCTAATCGTTGTGGTCAGTGGCAGTGTAGGCGTGGGCCAGCTCGTGGCCGTGCCGGCGCAGGCGACGGTTGAGAAAGAGCCCGGCCGACCCCGCAACGTGCGCGTAGACGACAGATTCGCCATCAAGAGCGTCGGCGAGGGACTCGTCAGCCCCGACGGCGCTTGGGTTGCCTACACGGTCTCGACGACGAGCCTCGAGGAGAACAAATCGACGAGTCGGCTCTGGATGGTCGAGACCGCTGGTGGCGATCCGATTCCGATGACTGCCGAGAGCAGCTCGGCGAGCTCGCCGCGCTGGAGTCCCGACGGCAAGTACCTGTCGTTCCTTTCGTCGCGCAACGAGGGCAAGAGCCAGGTCTGGGTGCTCGACCGCCGCGGCGGCGAGGCGTGGCAGCTCACCGACGTGGAGCAGGGCGTGAGCAACTACGAGTGGTCGCCCGATGGCAAGCGACTCGTCCTCGGTATCAAGGACGCAAAGGCTGAAGACGACGCCGACGCAGGCAGCGAGGGAAACGCTGAGGGCGACAGCTCTTCCGAAGAATCCTCGGACGTCCCCGACCCGTGGGTTATTGACCGGCTGCAGTTCAAGCAGGACTACATCGGCTACCTGGATCGCCGGCGCACCCACCTGTACGTGTTCGACCTGAGCTCGGAGAAGAGCTCGACGCGCAGCTCCGAAGTTACCCAGATCACGTCCGGTGACTACGACGACTCGCAGCCGCAGTGGTCCGCTGACGGCACCAAGATTGCTTTCGTCAGCAACCGCACCGAAGAGCCCGATTCCAACTACAACACAGACATCTGGCTGGTGGATCCCGGGAACTCCGACATGGGCAAGACGCTGGCCCAGGTCACCCTCAACGAGGGCGCCGACAGCCAGCCGCGGTGGCATCCCGACTCGCAGCACATCGCCTTCATCACCAACAACCGTCCCGAGCTGTCGGTCTACGACCAGAACAAGCTGGCAGTTGTACGCGTGGGTGGCGACAACCCCGAGGTGCTGACCGAGGATCTCGATCGCTGGGTCACCCGCCCACGGTTCTCGGCCGATGGCGACTCGATTACCTTCATCTTGGAGGAGCGAGGCACCACGCAAGTGGCGCGGATTCCTACGGCTGGTGGGGCGATGGAGCGGCTGATCGCGGGCTCTGTGAGCACGCGAAGCGTCGAGGTGGGTCCAGACGACAGCGTGGTCGCCCTGGTCAGCAACGCGCACTCCCCGGGCGAGCTGGTCGTGCTCGACGCCAACACGCTGGCCTCCGCCGGCAACGGCCGCAATGGTGGTGGCGGCCACCATGCCACGAGCGTCCGACGGCTCACCCGGGTCAACCAGGAGCTCTTTGACGGGTTGCGGCTGGGCGAGGTCGAGAAGGTCGCGTACAACAGCGCCGACGGCACCGAGGTCGAGACCTTCATCTACAAGCCGCCGTCGTTCGACCCCGCGTTCCGATACCCGACGGTGCTGTGGATCCACGGCGGTCCGATGAGCCAGTGGGAGTGGGGGTTCAACTTCACGGCGCAGTGGATCGCCGCAAACGGCTATGTAGTGGTCTTGCCCAACCCGCGCGGCTCGACCGGCTACGGGCTCGACTTCGAGCGCGCCATCTGGGCCGACTGGGGCAACGTCGACAGCCAGGACGTGCTCGGTGCGGTCGACAAGGCCATCGAGCTCGGCTACTCCGATCCCGAACGGCTCGCTGTGGGCGGCTGGTCGTACGGCGGCATTCTTACCAACTACGTCATCACCAGCACGCAGCGCTTCAAGGCGGCGATGTCGGGAGCCAGCGGTGCGCTGTGGGTGGCGAACTATGGCCACGACCACTACCAGCGCTGGTACGAGGTCGAGTTCGGGCTGCCCTGGGAGAACCGCGAGCTCTGGGAGCGACTGTCACCGTTCAACAAGGTCGCCGAGATCACCACGCCGACGATGTGGATGGGAGGCGAGAACGACTGGAACGTGCCCATCCAGAATTCCGAACAGATGTACCAGGCGATGAAGCGCCTCGGTCGCGAGACGGTGCTCGTTGTTTACCCGAACCAGTTCCATGGCGTCGACCTTCCGGCCTACGACAAGGACTTCCACGAGCGCGTCATCGCCTGGTACGACAAGTACCTCAAATAGGTTCGCGGCGAGCGGCCGGAGGGGCCACTTGTGCCCCCGGCGCTTCGAACCCTGGGGCGGGCGCCCCTTGACGGATGACTCTCGTCTCCGCTAAGAAGCGGGGCATGAGACGCCCGAGAATCGCTACGGCCACCCTTCCGCTCATGCTCGCCGTGCTCGGCTGCCCGTCGGGACCCTCCGTAGACGTTGCGGACACCAGCCTCCTGGCAGCGGAGCTGCCGCGTGGCGAAGCGACCCCTGTGGACGGCTACACGCTGTTCTCGCCGCTGCGATCGACATCGATCTATCTGATTGACATGCAGGGCGAGGAGGTCAAGCGCTGGGCTACCGAGTACAACGGCGCCGCGATCTACATGCTCGACAACGGCAACCTGCTGCGCGGCACGCGTGATCGAGATCCGGTGGGCGTTTTTACCGGTGGCGGCGAGGGCGGGGTCATCCAAGAGATCGCCTGGGACGGCACAGTGCTTTGGGATTTCAAATACTCGGACGAGGTGAAGCGCCATCACCATGACATCGCGGCGATGCCTAACGGCAACGTGCTGTTGATCGCCTGGGAGGGCAAGACGCGCGAGGAGGCGTTGACTGCCGGCATCAATCCCGATCGCATGGAGGAGGACGGGATCTGGCCCGACTTCATTGTCGAGATCGAGCCGGTGCTACCCGACGGTGGCAAGGAGGTCTGGAAATGGAATGCCTGGGATCACCTCGTCCAGGAGCATGATCCGACGAAGGACAACTACGGGGTAGTGGCGGAGCACCCGGAGCTCATCGACATCAATGCCGCGGCGCCGCATCGGGAGCGCCAGCAGCTGGCCAACCCCGAGGAGCTCGAGCGGCTCCGAGCGCTCGGCTATTTCGGCGGTGGCTCGGGTGCGGATGCCGACAGCGGGCCGGAGATCGGGCGCGACTGGCAGCACACCAACGGCATCGACTACAGCCCCGAGCTCGACCAGATCGTGCTCAGCGTGCGCAACTTCAGCGAGATCTGGGTGATCGACCACAGCACGACCACGGAGGAGGCGGCGGGCCATACAGGAGGGCGTGCAGGCAAGGGCGGTGACCTGCTGTATCGCTGGGGCAACCCCGAGGCGTACGGTGCTGGGGCCGCGGACGACCGGCGCCTGTTCGTGCAGCACGACCCGTCCTGGATCCCGCCGGGCCGCGCCGGGGCTGGCAACATCCTGGTGTTCAACAACGGCACCGGGCGAGCCGGCGATGACGGCCACTACTCCTCGGTCGACGAAATCGCTCCGCCGCGTGACGCCGAAGGACGCTACATCATGGAGCCGGGTCGCCCCGTGGGTCCCCCGGAGCCCGTCTGGTCGTACACCGCTGAGGACAGGACGAGCATGTACTCGCCGCTGGTCTCCGGTGCCCGGCGCCTACGCAACGGCAATACGCTGATCTGTGTCGGTGAAGGCGGCAGGCTGCGCGAGGTGGGCGCCGGCGACGAGATCGTCTGGGAGTACGTCAACCCCTACGACGAGCAGGAGGGTGTCGGCGCCGGCGGTCGGCAGGGTGGTCCGGGGCCCGGGAGCCTCTTCCGCGCCGAGCGCGTGCCAGCGGATCATCCGGGGGTCGCTTTCCTGAGAGCCGCGGGCGAGTCCGAGGGCTCGGGCTGATGCCACGGCGCCCGGCCGGGCGGAAGCCCATGCAGCTCCTATGTGGGTTGTGCTTGGCGCTCGCGGGTGGGCTGATCGGCTGCACCACCGCTGGGGTCGGGGAGCTCGACCGTGCGCGGACCGCGGCCGAGGACTACGGGGTTCCAGGCGCGGCCGAGCGCTTCGAGATCAAGAAGGCGACCGTTCGAGAGAAGATCGAGACCGCCGTCCTGCCGGCGATGCGCCGCCACGGCGTCGACATGTGGATCACCTTCAGCCGCGAGAACCACTACGACCCCATCCAGGACGAGGTGGGCGGCGGGTTCCCCGGGGTTCGCGGCGCCTACATCTTTTTCGACGACGGCGGTGAGACGCCCGAGAAGATCTACGTCGGCTCTCACGAGCAGCCGGCCAACTCGATCGTCGGCGAGGTCTACGACCAGACCATCTACTACGGCTACACGGCGGAGGGGATCACGCCGCACCTACGCCGCGTGGTTGTTGAGCGCGATCCACAGAGCATCGGCGTCAACGTCTCGAGAACACTGCCGAGCGCCGATGGGCTCACGGTCAGCATGCGCGACGTTCTAGAGGAAGCGGTGGGGCCGGAGCTGCGGCGGCGCATCGTTCCGGTTGAGCTCGTGGTTCGCGACTTCAAGCTCAACCGCACGCCGAAGGAGACGGAGCTCTACACACGTCTGCTCGAGTGGACGTCTCGCTGGCAGAGTGAGGCGCTCAGCGCTCAGGTGGTGATCGCCGGCGAGACGACCGCGCTGGATATCGCCTGGTGGCTGCAGGACCGCGCTCGCGAGCTCGGCATGACCGGCGGAGGCACGGTTCGAGTTGTGCGCGAGGGCGAGCTGTTACCGATCCACGCTGCCGATATCGCGGTTCAGCCCGGCGACATCCTCAGCATCGACGGCGGCCTCGAATACCTCGGCTACGCCACCGATATCAAGCGGGCTGCCTACATCCTCAGGCCCGGTGAGACGGTGCCGCCGGCCAGCATCGAGCAGGCGTGGCGGGACGCCGTCGAGATCGGCCAGCTGTACGCCGACAGCCTGGTCCCGGATAGCCTCGCGGGCCACGAGATCTGGGCGGCGCTGGCGGCCGAGACCCAGGCGCGTGGCTACATGGTGGCAACACCCGACGCCGGCGGAGCGGCCGCCTCGACAACCGAGCCGGAGGTCGGCATCTACGGTCATTCGGTGGGCAACGTCGCCCACGACATCGGCACTCGAGTCGCCCAGGACCTGCCGTTCGCCTACGGCGATCGAGTTCGTTTCGCGCTCGCGACCGGCGAATGGCAATCGGTCGAGCTCCACGTCAGCACGCCGATCCCCGAGTGGGGCGGCAAGACCTGGTACGCGCGCTTCGAGGAGACCGGCCAGATCGGCCCTGATGGAGCCGAGTGGCTGATTCCGGTTCAAGAAGAGCTGCTGCTGATTTCCTCCGAGTGAGCCCGGCACACGCCGGCCCGAAAACCTGGAATCGAGGCCCTCATGAATCGATCTGCGACGATTGGCGCCGCTACGGTGGCATCGCTGCTCGCGCTGTCGTGCGCCGCGCCTGATGCGAGCGATCCTGGTACTGGAGGCGTGCTGACGCTTCCGCAGATCGATGTATCGAGCGCGCCGCTAGGGATCGTCCCCTTGCCTCCAAACACGCCCGAGATCTTCACAGAGGTTTTTTCGCGCTACACGAAGATCGTCGCGCCGAACGGCAAGCCGATCCACTTCCTGATCCAGGACGCCTGGTCGGACGACAAGGTGTTGAAGGCGCGCAACATCATGGAGCACATCCTCACCGACTACCCGGGATCGAAGTATGGCCACGACAAGACGGCGGTTGCCAATGCCATGGCCGACAACAGGGCCACGATGACGCTGTTCAACACGTCATCGGCGGCGCGTGAGGCCGAGCAGGGCGAGCTCGGCCAGGCCGCGACCGACCTGTTCACCCAGAGCCTGTGGGAGAACGAGACCACCGCCGAGGGTGACGACGACTACATGTCCCACATCACCCGCGACGCCGCCTACGAGGAGGTCCTCCACCTGGTGCAGGGATCCGGAATCATGGACGCGTTGCCCGAGCTCCAGGCCGAGATCTCCGCCGCGACCGATGCAGCGACCGCCCGTGGCTGGGGGCCGCCGAACGACAACCCACCGGGCTGGCACTTCGAGTACTTCGCCCAGCAGTTCGACAACTACCTCGACCTGTGGGCGGTGAAGCCGCAGAAGTATGAGGGTCGCGACCTGGAGCCCGGTGAGGTGCCCGACGGCACGTCGCATTTCGGCCAGAACCCCGCGAACAGCCGCGCGACGCTACTCGAAACCGATCCGGTGGGCTACGCGATCGAGGAGAGCTTCTTTCACCCTTACTTGACGTACACGGCCCTGCTGCCGATCGACTTTGAAGGCGAATTCTCGATCGAGCTCGACGAGTCGAAGGCCTACACGAAAAAGTCGCAGCACCTTCGGGACGTGACGCTGAGGGGCGTGAGCAACGCCGTTCTCCGCGGTAACCGGCACGCCAACCGGCTGACCGGCAATGCGGGCGACAACACGTTGAGCGGGGCAGGGGGAGACGACCGACTTGACGGTGGCGACGGCGTTGACACGGCCGAGTTCTCTGGTGCCTACACGGACTACGCGATAACCGACACGGACGGCGTGCTGACGGTGAACGATACGCGGCCAGAGATGGATGGCGCCGACGTTCTCATCAATATCGAAGTTGCTCGATTCAGCGATCGGTCGGTCGAGCTTGACTAGCAGCGCGCGTGCGATCCTGAACGCCGGCCAGGATTGGCGCCCCCGCGAATGCTCGAGCAGGCGGGTCCGGCGGCGAACGACTCGAACAGGAGCAGGTCTGATGAGCAGAGCCCTATGAGGAGAGCGAGGAGAGAACGGTTGCTGGGTGCGGTTCGGCTTACCGCTTTCGTTTGCGGGCTCCTCACGGTGTCGACGACCCTGTCGCACGCCCAGGTGACGGCAATCCGCGCGGGTCGCGTTGTCCATCCAGCCAGCGGTACTTCTACGGCAAACCAGGTGGTGCTGATCGAAGGCTCGACGATCACCGCCGTGGGCGCCGATGTGGTGATTCCCGACGGAGCCGCCGTGATCGACTTGTCGGCGATGACGCTGCTTCCCGGGCTCATCGACTCGCACACTCATCTGTGCTCGGCTGTCGACACCGCGGTGACGGTGCTCAAGTCGTACACGGTGGATGTGCCGACGGCCTATCGGGTTCTCGAAGGCGCGGCGAACGCCGAGTCGATGCTCGCGGCCGGGTTCACCACCGTGCGGGACCTCGGCAACTCGGGCAACTACGGCGACGCGGCGCTGAAGGCCGCCATCGAGGCGGGAATCGTGCGCGGCCCGGACATGTTCATCTCCGGCAAGATCATCGCCGGTTTCGGCGGCCAGTTCGTGGTGGATCCCGAGTTCCCCGATCTCGCGCGGCAGGACTACATCTACGCCGACACACGCGCCGAGCTTCGCAAAGCGATCCGGCAGAACCTCCACTTCGGTGCCGACTGGATCAAGATCGTCGTTGACGACCAGCGCTACCTCTACTCGGTTGACGACATTCGCTTCGTCATCAGCGAAGAGACGGCGGCCGGCGTGCAGGTGGCGGCGCACGCCTACACCGAGCAGGGGGCTCGCAATGCAATCGAGGCGGGAGTCACGTCCATCGAGCACGGCTTCGAGATGAGCAATGAGACCCTCGACTTCGCGCTCGAGCGCGGCGTTGTGCTCGTGGGTACCGACCTGGCTTCGCACATCATGAAGCTTTGGGAGGGCTTCGCGGATGATCCCGATGTCGATCTCTATGCACAGGTCGTCGATCGGTTGGGCCGCGCCCACCGCGTGGGCGTGTCGATGGCCTTCGGTTCCGACATTTACATGAAGGTGCCGGGACACACGCACGGCACGGCGGCGCTCGAGAATCTCGACGCCTGGGTTGCGGCGGGCGTGCCGGCCGCCGACATCGTGCGCGCGTTGACGATCAGCGGTGCCCGGTTGCTCGGTATTCAGGAGGATCGCGGCGCCATCGAACCGGGACCGCTCGCCAACCTCGTCGCCACCACCGCCAATCCGCTGGATGAGATCAACACCCTCAAGAAAGTGCGCTTCGTCATGAAGCGAGGCGTGGTCTACAAGGATGAGCGCTGACCGCTGGCCCACACGGGCAGATGGCGAACCTACGCGCAGGTCGCGGTCGAGAAAGCGGGTGCCCTCCTCTTGAATTACCTACGCGGCCGAAATAGGCTCAAGGCGCCCGTTCGTGCAGGTTGATCAACAGTAGGACCGCGGCTGCCGCCTCCAAAACACGCGCCGGACCCGGGTGGTGCGTGAGGTCCGCGAAGGTTGGCAAGGCTCCCCGCCGCAGCGGTTCTCCGCCTTCAGGTGAGAAACGCATGAAGAAGCTCCCAGTGGCCGCCTTTGTTCTGGGACTGCTTTGCCTGGGGCTTGCTGTCGAGCCGGGACTGGCGGCACGCGTGCAGAGCCCGACGAGCGCGGGGCAGTGGGAGCGGCAAGCGGTGGTTCCCGACGCGGGAATCGCTCGCACAGCGGCGCCCCTTTCTTCGACATCGATAGAGCGCGTCGAGGAGATCGCGCCGATGTCGTTCGAGGAGCAGAACCAGACCATCGGACGGTTCTGCATCCGTTGTCACAACGACACCACCCTCGAAGGCGGCATGTCGCTGGAGTCGTTCGACGCCGCCAAAGCCTACGAGAACGCCGACGTCGCAGAGAAGATGATCCGCAAGCTGCGCGCCGGCATGATGCCGCCGCGCCCGTCACGGCGTCCCGACGACGCCACCGTCGACTCGCTGGTAGCGGCGCTCGAGGGCACGATCGACTCCGCCGCCGCTCTCCAGCCGAATCCCGGGACGCGTACGTTCCAGCGCTTGAATCGCGCCGAGTACGCAAGCTCGGTGAGCGACCTGCTGGGCCTCGACATCGACGTAGGCACCTTCCTGCCGCTCGATACCAAGAGCGCCAGCTTCGACAACATCGCCGATGTGCAGATGCCCTCCGCCACCCTGATGGAGGGCTATCTCAGGGCGTCAGGTCACATCAGTCGGGTGGCCGTGGGCGATCCGGAGGCCGACGCCAGCTCCACTTCGTATCGAGTGCCGCGCACCGCGTCGCAGAAAGACCACGTCGATGGAGCGCCGTTCGGCACGCGTGGCGGGCTGGCGGTGATTCATAACTTCCCCGCCGACGGCAAGTACGTCTTCCAGACGCAGCTGCACGCGGCTCCCGAGGGCGAGCTCTTCGGCCGCACCTCTCTCGACGAAAAGATTGAAGTCTCTATCGATGGAGAACGGGTGTCGGTAGCCAGCGTCGATCGCTGGATGTCGGAGTCGGATCCGGCAGGGATGACGATCTCCAGCGATGAGATCTACGTTCGCGCGGGACCCCATCGTGTGGCCGCGGCGTTTGTTCGCTTGACCGAGGGCCCGGATGACGACCTGATCACGCCGATCGATCACACCCTGGCCGACACGCAGATTGGGCTCGGCTACGGCGTCACCACGATGCCGCATCTGCGTGAGCTGGCGATTGTGGGGCCTTCCGAGGTGACCGGTGTGTCGGACACGCCGACGCGGCAGCTGATTTTCAGCTGCCGGCCGACGGCTGCCGACGAGGAAACGCCCTGCGCCGAGAGCATCCTGGGGCGTCTCGCCCGGCGGGCCTATCGCCGGCCATTGCGCGACAACGACGTTGCGAGCCTGATGACGTTCTACAACGCCGGCTCCGAGCATGGCGGCTTCGAGGCCGGCATCCGCATGGCGCTGCAGGCGGTACTGGCCAGCCCGCATTTCGTGTTCCGCATGGAGGAGGCGCCGAGCGCGGTGAACGTTGGCGACGTCTATGAGATCGGCGACGTCGACCTTGCGTCGCGGTTGTCGTTCTTCCTTTGGGGAGCGCCGCCCGACGCCGAACTGGTTGAGCTGGCCGACCTCGGAGAGCTGTCGGAGCCCGAGATGATTGGCCGGCAGGTCAAGCGCATGCTGGCTGATCCTCGTGCCGAGGCGCTCGCCAGCCGATTCGCGGCGCAGTGGTTGCGCTTGCAGGATCTCGAGAAAGTCCACCCGGACGCGCTGGCGTATCCGTACTTCGATTACACGTTGTCCGAGGCGATGCATCGCGAGACCGAGATGCTGTTCGCCCACCTCATCCGCGAGGACCGCAACGCGCTCGAGCTGCTGACGGCCGACTACACCTTCGTCAACGAGCGTCTTGCGCGGCACTACGGAATCCGCGGCGTGAACGGCTCCGAATTCCGCCGTGTTGCCTATCCCGACGACCGTCGGCGCGGTGTGCTGGCGCACGCCAGTATTCTGACGCTGACGTCGCACGCCAACCGCACGTCTCCGGTCCTGCGCGGTAAGTGGGTGATGGAGGTCCTGCTCGGGAGTCCGCCGCCACCACCGCCGGCCGACGTGCCGGATCTCGAGGCAACCGGCGACGTACAGGGCGCTCGTTTTCTGTCGGCGGCTGAACAGCTCGCCGAGCATCGCGCCAATCCGGCGTGCAGCTCGTGCCACAACGTGATCGATCCGATTGGCCTTGCGTTCGAGAACTTCGACCTTACAGGCGCCTGGCGTATCAAGGATCGCGGCGTCGCGGTAGATGCGTCGGGCGAGCTGTACGACGGAACTCAGCTCAACGGTCTGGGCGATTTGCGCCAGGCTCTGCTGGCTCGGTCGGATGTCGTGCTGACGCATTTTGCCGAGAGCCTGATGGCGTATGCTCTCGGCCGCCGCGTAGAGTACTACGATATGCCGACGATTCGGGAGATCGTGCGCCAGGCCGAGGCCAACGGAAATCGCATGTCCTCGTTCATCGTCGGGATCGCACAGAGCCCGGCGTTCCGGATGAGCCGGATGTCAGCGCCGGCGTCTTCCGTGGCGGGGTCTGGCAGTGATTCCCGCCGCTAGGGACTGAGAAAAGAGCCAGGAAAAGAGACCATCAAGCCGGCCGCCACACTGTTGGCGGACGTATCGAGCCTCGGAGAGAGGGCCAGAATCAGGCGATGTACATCCCCCAGAAGAGCCTTTCCCGCCGTACCGTTCTGCGTGGCCTGGGCGCCACCCTCAGCGTGCCGCTCCTCGACGCCATGGTCCCGGCGCGCCGCGTCTGGGGCTCCACCGCGGCCGCCGGCTCGGCCGACGCCACACGTCTCATTTGTATTGAGCAGGTGCACGGCGCCGCCGGCTGCAACGAGCTCGGCGCGTCTCTCAACTTGTGGGCGCCCGAGGCGGTTGGTCGCGACTTCGATCTGAGCCCGAGCAGCCTGAGCCCGCTCGACCCGTACCGCGACTACCTGACGATTGTCTCCAACACCGATGCCAAGATGGCCGAGGCCTTCGACCCGAAGGAGATCGGCGGCGATCACTTCCGATCGAGCGCGGTTTTCCTGACCCACGAGCACCCGAAGCTGACCGAGGGCTCGGACGTCAAGGTTGGGACCTCCTTCGACCAGCTCTACGTGCAGAGCATGACGCAGCCGACGCCGATCCCATCGATGCAGCTGTGCATCGAGAACGTCGACCAATCCGGCGGCTGCGCCTACGGCTACGCCTGCGTGTACACCGACACCATCAGCTGGGCCGCGCCCACGCAGCCGCTGCCGATGATTCGCGACCCTCGCGCCGTGTTCGACCAGATGTTCGGCGCCGGCGGCACGCCGAAACAGCGATCGGCCCGCCGTCGCGCCGACAGCAGCATCCTCGACTGGGTGATGGGCGAGATGGCGGGGTTGCGTCGTAACCTCGGTCCGGCGGACCGGTATCGGCTCGATCAGTACGTCAGCAACATCCGCGAGATCGAAGAGCGTATCCAGCGCATCGAGGCGCACAACACGAGCGGCGAGCAACGCCAGATGCCGGAAGCGCCCGCCGGTGTGCCCGACTCCTTCGAGGAGCACGTCAAGCTCCTGTTCGACCTGCAGGTGCTGGCGTTCGCCTCCGACACGACGCGCGTGTTCACCTTCAAGCTCGGTCGCGACGGCTCGGGCCGTGTGTATCCGGAGAGCGGCGTCGACCGAGGCTTCCACGTGGCCTCGCATCACGGCGCCCGCGAGGATCGCGTGAAACAGTACGCGGAACTCAACCGGTATCACATCTCGCTGCTGCCGTATCTATTGAAGAAGCTGGAGGAGACTGTCGAGGGCGACGGAACCCTGCTCGACAAGACGATGATCGTCTACGGCTCGCCGATGGCCGACAGCAACCTGCATAACCATCGTCGCTGCCCGCTCATCGTCATGGGGGGCGCCAACGGGCAGCTCGACGGCGGCCAGCACATTCGCGCCGAGGACGGCACGCCGATGGCCAACGTCATGCTCAGCCTGATGCACAAGCTCGGCATGTCCGATCGGCAGAGCTTCGGCGACAGCACCGGCGACTTCTCGTTCACCTCGTGAGGTGTCTCATGTGGCGCACTCGTAGCCGTTCCCACATCAACGTCGCCGCCGCCGCCGTGCTCGTGCTTCTGATTTCGATGTCGGTGGCGGTTGCTGAGCCGGTCGCAAAGCCCACGCCTCCAGCGTCGACCGTGGCCGACGCCGCGATGCGCGGCGACACAGAAACCGTGCGTTCGCTCCTGCGCAACGGGGAAGACGTCAACGCCGCGCAGGGTGATGGCACGACCGCGCTCCACTGGGCGGCGCTCAACGGCGACGTGGCCACCCTCGAGGTTCTGCTCTACGCCGGCGCTACGCTGGAGGCCACCACGCGCCTCGGCGGCTACACCCCGCTGCACCTTGCCGCTCGTCAGGGCCGGCGCCATGCTGTCTCGGCGTTGCTGGATGCCGGCAGCAAGGCGAACGCGCGCACTTCCACGGGCGTTCTGCCGATCCATCTCGCGGCGCAAGCCGGCGAGCCCGCCGCCATTCTCGCTCTGCTCGAGCACGGTGCAGACGTCAATGCGCTCGACGCCGCCTCGAATCGGACGCCGCTGATCTACGCCACCGCGCGCTCGCGCCTGCGCGCCATGGAGATGCTCATCGAGGCCGGCGCCGATGTCTCAGCCGCGACGGCGGTCATCGACTACCCTGCACGGGCCGTGGCCGATCTCGCCGAGCGTCGGCTTCGCCAGCGATTGATCGATGCCGCCAAGGAGCCGGAGGACGAAGAGCCCGAAAGCGAGCCCGGCGCCGCCGCCGAGCCTCCCGATCCGGATAATCCGGCAGATCCCGCGGCGCCGGCAGAACCCGCAGAGCCGGACGAGCCTGCAGCCCTGCCGGACGAGAACCGCGCCGATCCTGAAGATCCGGCGGAACGGATGGCCGCGGCCTCCAAGAAGCCAGCCTCTCCCGTGGCCCCGGCAGATCCTGACGAGCCGGACGCCAGGCCCGACGAGATCCCCGACGTCGAGCCGAAGACGGACGAGCCTGAGCCTCTCTCCTACACCGACATGGTTGGCAGACAAGGCGGCATGACCGCGTTGCACTACGCCGCACGCGACGGCCGCATGGAAGCTGCCGAGTTGCTGGTTGCCGCCGGTGCCGACGTCAATCATCTCGCCGGCGGCGACGAGTCCAGCCCGCTGCTGGTGGCGATCATCAACGGCAACTACGACCTCGCCATGATGTTGCTGCAGCAGGGCGCCGACCCTGACGCGCTGAGCGAGGACAACGCCGGCCCACTGTTCGCCACCATCAACAACGAGTGGTCGCTGCGCACCTGGTATCCGCAGCCTACCGCCTCTCAGCGGCAGAACACCTCGTACCTCGACCTGATGGAGGCCCTGCTCGAAGCCGGCGCCGATCCCAACGCCCGAGTCAAGACCCACATCTGGTATGCCGCCTATAACGCCGGTCGCATGGGCGTCGACTTCAGCGGCGCTACCCCGTTCTGGCGCGCAGCCTACGCCACCGACGTCAAGGCCATGCGCTTGTTGCACCAGTACGGCGCCGACCCGAACATTCCCACCACCAAGCCGGCACCGCGCCGATCCCGCGGGCCGTCCGGGCTGCCGCCTTCTCGTGGCGGGACGTTGCCCACGCCAGGTGTGCCCGGCGCTCCTGCTACCCCGAGCGCGCCCGCTGCCGCGCAAGCGAAAGAAGAGGAGAAGGAGGAGGACCACTCCGGACTTCCCGAGACGCCTGTCGGAGGTCCCGCCGTGCACCCGCTGCACGCCGCCTCGGGTGTGGGCTACGGTACCTCGCGCGTGGGGCAGCAGCACCGGCATGTTCCCGATGGATGGCTGGCGTCGGTGAAGTACCTCATTGACGAGCTTGGCGTCGATGTGAACGTGCGCGATCACGACGGCTACTCGGCCCTCCACAACGCCGCCTCCCGCGGCGACGACGATACGGTCCGTTTCCTCGTCGAGCGCGGCGCCGACCCGACCTTCGTCAGCCGCCGCGGCCAGACGACGGTCGACATGGCCAACGGCCCGCAGCAGCGTGTGCAGCCGTTCCCCTCGACCATTGCTCTGCTCGAGAGCCACGGCGTGGTGAACAACAACAACTGCATCTCCTGCTAGCGGCCATCTGAAGCCACACAGGACAGAGCCGCTCGGGACTCCAGCCTCAGCGCGAGATGAGAGGACGGGCGCCCGCCGAGGCGAGTTTCTATAGCTGCAGTCCCAAGCGCGCCAGCAACGCGTCGAACTCGCGAGTACCGCGCAGTGCGTCGTAGCTCGGGTCGACGCCGAGGTACACGACGTAGACTGAACGCTCGTCGGTAGACGTCAGCGACGGCGGTCGTTGCGTCCCAGCCGGTGGTCGAGCGAGTAGCGTCCGGGGCCGGTGAGCCACAGCGTTACGAAGGCGAGGAGGAAGAGGAACGCCAGCTCGCCGCGGTCGCCCGGGACCTGGCCCCCGTGCAGGGCCACGACGATCACCGCGAAATTGATGGCGAGCAGAGCGCTGGCGGGACGACTGGCGATGCCCACCGCCAGCGCCAAAGCACAGACGAGCTCGGCAAAGGTCGCCAGGATCAGGCTCAGCGTCGGGCCCAAACCAATGGGATCGAAGAACTCGATCGGGTTGGCGGCGAACTCCGGAAGCTTTTCGAGTCCGTGACGCCAGATCACAGTGACCGAGAAGCTGACGCGGGCGAACAGCAACCCCAGGTCTCGCCAGGTCCCGTCCTTGCCGGAATCGAAGATCGCGTGTTTCAACGTCATGGTCCTTGATCTCCCGAGGAGCCACCTGGCTCGCGGCGGTAGGATCCCACGATCAGGCTCGATGATCTCATCCCCGCAAGCGATGAGTAGTGAGAAGAATACTCGCTCTCCCGGCCTTCCTCGCCGCTTTCGGCGGGTTCACTCCGCATCACGCCGTCCAGGACCAAGGCGAGGAGGCGCACGGCGTGCTCACGGGTGACATCAATTCGGTCCTGTACGTCTCCGACATCGAGGTGAGGGCGTTCAGTTCGTTTGTTGTCTATTCTATTATTTGCTATAGATATCCTTGTAATAGTCCACGGCGAGAATTTCTCCCCGACGTCGCGGCCTGCCCCTGCAACCAAGGGAGTGAGCTTCATGCGGACGTCAGGATCACCGGTCAGGGAGTCACGGCGGCACTCGAGGCGCAGATGCCCTTCATGTTCGGCCCGCCGTACGTCGATAAGCCGTCGAAAGAATTGCTCGCGGAGTTGCAGCTCGCGGCGGGGCGCAACAAAGAGGCCGCCGAGGCCTACCGCGCGGCCCTGGCGCGCACTCCCGGCCGCGCGATGTCGCTGGCGGGTCTGGCGACGGCGCAGCGCTACTGACGATCGTCCAGGAGGCACCTGAAGAACGGAACGGCCCGAGGTCAGAACACGAAGACCAACGGTCGAACCATCATTCCGTCGCCATCGGAATCTTCTGGCCAGGTAGCACCCAGTCGATCGATGGGGCGGACACGGTCTTTGTGACCGGTGGTCCTCCGGCAACAAAAGCTCCGACGAGCGACATGACTTCGCCGGCGTCCAGCCAGATGCCAGGTCCCTCGTGGCCCATGAGCTCGACCGTGATGGTGCCGCTGTGCGGCAGACCTCGAGAGAGCTCGGCCGCGTTGGTCTCTGGAGTCAACCCGTCGAGTGTCCCGACGATGAACTGCACGGGGTGGCTGGACTCCGGGTCGGCGCGAAATCCCTGTCCCAAGTCTTCGACGCTCCATGCGTCACAGACTTCGGGGTACGGGAAGTCCGTGACGCCGGCGAGCGTGGTGTGCCCTCGCTCTTCGAGCACGCGCTGCCAGCGCCCCGCAGAGACACCGGAGGCACAGTCCATCGACAGCCGGATTCCCGAGGCTCGGGCGCGATGCGAGCTCTCGATGAACGGCGTCAAGGCGCTGAAGTCATCGTTGCCCAACCCCGAGTACTCCTCAGGAGCAAAGCGGAGGAACTGCCGGCGCACGATCGATCCAGCTACGAGCTGGCGAAAGAGAAAAGGTGTGAACCGCATCGTGGACCCGTCTTCTTGCGGCACTTCCAGCGGCTCGCGCTCGAGGCGCTCGAGTGCCCGGCGAACGGTGGATTCGAGATCGGGAAGGTACGGCCCGGCAACCGGATCCGCCGCGATCAGGGAGCTCATCCTCGCCAGATGTGCATCAAGCTGTTCTGGAAGCTTCACGCTCTGATCCGGACCTTCCGGCAACGCCAGGACGAGACGATCGATTCTCTCGGAAAACCTCTTCAGAGTTGCGAGCGCCAGATGCGACCCGAAGCTGATGCCGACCAGCTGCATTCTCTCGACGCCGAAGGCGCGGCGAATCGCATCGACGTCCTGCACCGCCTGGCTGGCGTTGTACGCGGCCAGATCGATTCCCTGGGCCTCGAGCTGCGCGCGGCACCGCGTCGCCGCCGCCACATGCAGCTCGAGGAGACTCCGTCGATCGGGTTCGAGATGGGGAGCGAGCACACTCTCCTGCGGACAATCGAGGGCGGGGGAGGAAGCCCCGCTTCCGCGCAGATCGAAGGTGATGACATCTGCGTGTTTTCTCAGCTCGCGAAAGAGAGCTGCCCGTTCGGGGTGGATACCCGCTCCGCCGGGTCCGCCCTCCAGGTACAGAATCGGTAGCCCTGGACTGGCGGACGTGGTCCGGATCCGTGCGACCGCCACCTCGATCTGCGGGCCGTCGGGCCGTTCGTGGCGCTCAGGAACCTGTAGCCGTCCGAGCTCAGCCGGGAGGGGCTCGCCATTCTCTGTCGGAAAAACAGCCGCCCGCAGCTCGAGGGTCGCCTGAGCGCCGCCCGTTGGCTCTGGGGTGCACGCCGCTAGGGCCAAGACGTTGCCGATCAAGGCAACGGCAAGCACGATCTGGGCGGTGACAAGCCCAGCGAATCCGAGGCTCCCGTAGCCCTTTCGCCTGCGAATCTGGAATCCGCACAGGCCGGCCGTCAGGAAGGGTGTTCCGGGATCCAGTAGGCGTCGCCACCCACGCTCGGAGAGGCCCAGTACGGGCGCTGATCTGTCTGCGGCCTGTCTCGTCATCGGTCTCTCTACCGATGCGCCTGCGTGAACGCCAGGCACTCTTCGGTCAGCTCGACATCCCGATACCGTCCTTGACGAACCTCCGAACCTTCGCGAAGTCTGAATGAACGGGCACCTGACGGGGTAGTCCGGGAATTTCCTCCGCTGAGTTCAGGAAGCCCACAATCGGGCGTCGATAGCTCAGTGCCAGCATCACCTCGCTGGCGGTGCCGGCACTGCCCGGAAGCGCCACGATGACGTCTGACGTCAACACGTTGATGTGGTTTCGTGAAAGCGGCTGTGTGCCGCTCTCACCACTGAGCGGCAGATGCGTGAGTATTGGGATCTCGACCCATTCGTTCGGGTATCCCGCCTTCGGAACACCGGAGGTTTCTGCGGACGGAAGGACCGCCAGAACCAGACCACGACGATCGGGGACCTCGTAAAACGCCTTGCTCACGGCAGCCATCACGCCCCCGCCGCCTCCGGTCAGGAGATGAACGCCCTGCTCGGCGAGCCATCGACCAAGACACGCCGCACGGCGAGTGTGCTCGACCACCCCCGAGCCCATGACTCCTACGATCGGAAGTCGAGACATCATGGCCCTTCCCTGTGGATAGCCGCGCCGAAACCCTCGCCGATCAATCGTCGAGCAGCGTGCTCATCGGATCGACGCGAGTGGCGCGGCGTGCGGGAAGCCAGCAGGCGACCGTTGCTGTGGCGAGCAGAATCGCGGGCACGAGCACGAACGTGGCCGGATCGACCGGAGCGGTGTTGAACAGAAAGCTCTCGATCGCGCGACTCGCGACGAACGCGCCAGCGAGGCCGACAACCGTGCCGAGCAGCACCGGCGCCAGGCCCGCAAGCAGTACGTGGCCCATCACGCGACCGGCGTTGGCGCCGAGAGCGATACGGATGGCTACGTTGCGCAGCTGGCGCGCCACGTGAAACGCAACCACGCCGTACACACCGAGGGCGGCCAGAAGCAGGGCGGTGGCGGCGAACGAACCGATGAGCACAGCGCGGAACCGCGGTGCCTGCAGGTTGTTGGACAGCACCGAGCTCATGGTGCGGAAGTCGGCCACCGGCAGGTTTGGATCGACCGCGTGCACCGACTCGCGCGCAGCCTCCACCACGGCCAGCGGATCACCAGCCGTGCGGACGACTACGTTGGCTCGACGGCCGTGCCAGGGCATGATCCCCTGCGGCAGCGCCACATACATGGCTGGCCCAGGATCCTCGGGAACATTGAGGTGCTTGATGTTGGCCACCACGCCCACCACTCGTAGGGGCTCCTCGCGCCAGGTGCGGATCTGGCGGCCGAGCGGATCTTCGCCGGGCCAGAGCATGTCGGCAAAGCGCTTGTTGAGAACAACCACGAACTCCGTCTCGGCGGTGTCGGTTTCTGCGAGCCAGCGACCCGACACGATCTTCATTCCCATGGCGTCAAGATAGCCGGGCATCACCGTTCGTGACTGCGGGCTGAAATCGCCTTCCTCGCCGTCCTTCGGTTCCGGCTTGGCGGCATCGTACGCCCCCATGCTGTCGAAGTTGTCCGAAAGCGGCAGGACGTGCGTTGTGCCGGCGGCGAGCACCCCGGGGGTATGCTCGAGGCGGCCGAGCACCTCGGTAAAGAAGGTGTCGTGCTGCGCCACTTCCGAATACGAAGCGAACGGCAGCGACACATCGAACACCAGGATGTCGTCGGGGTTCATACCGAGATCGACGGCGCTCAGTGCGGCGAAGCTGCGTAACAGCAGCCCGGCGCCCACCAGCAAGATCACGGCGATGGCGACCTCGCCAACAACCAGGCCGCGCCTGGCGAGCGAGTCGCGGTCGGCATCGGCGCTGACCCCGCCTCGGAGTGCCACCTGCGGATCGGTACGCAGCGCGCGTCCGAGCGGCGCGATGCCGCAGACCATGCCCGCAAGGATGCTCACTGCCCCGGTGAACGCCAGCACCGTCGCATCGACGCCCACCCCGCCTGCTCGCGGAAGGGCGTGGCCGCCGATCCGCATGAAGATGGCGAGCAGCGCGTGTGCCGACATCACGCCCAACGCGCCGCCGGCCGCCGAGAGCAACAACCCCTCGGCCAGATGCAGCTGCAACAACCGCGCGCGACTCGCCCCGAGCGCAAGTCGAACAGCAGTTTCGCGGCTGCGGTCGGCCGCCCTCGACATCATCAGGCTGGCTACGTTGACGGCCGCCACCGCGAGCAGCAAGCCGACCGCGGCGAAGAGCACGAGTAACGACGGACGTGCCTCGCGAACCATGGTTTCGCGCAGCGGCACAAGGGCCATCCCTTCGCCGGGGCTGTTCTCGTCGGGGTACTCGGCCACGAGCGCGGCCATGAGCGCGTCAACCTCGGCCGCGGCAGCCTCGCGAGAGACGCCGTCGCGCAGTTTTCCAACGGCGATAAAGGAGTCGGACCCGCGGCTGGGTTGGTCTTCCAGAGGTACGCCTTCGTAGCCGAGCGGTCGCCACAGCTCAGGGCTGGTCCAGGCCCAGGCTCCGAGCCGCGGGTCCTCGAAGTTCGCTGGTGCCACCCCGACCACGACGTGCGCTCGACCGTCCAGGTCGATGGTGTTGCCGACGATGCCTGGGTCGCGGCCGAATTTGCGCGTCCAGAAGCCATGGCTGAGCACCACCACGCGGTCGTTGCCGTCGCGGTCTTCGTCGGCGGCAAAGAACCGGCCGGCCACCGGCCGCACGCCGAAGACGTCGAAGTACTGCACGTTGACCTGAGCGCCGTCGATGCGTTGCGGCTCGCCGGAGCCAGTCAAATTGGCGCGCCACTCGTCGTACGCCGAGGCAACTTCGAACGACCGGGACGCCGCACGGACGTCGATGAAGTTCAAATAGGCCAGCGTGCCGTGGGATTCCTGGATTCCGTTCTCCGCTCCCCAGAACACGACGATCCGATCGGCGTCGACATAGCTGAGTGGCGCAATCAGCACCGCGTTCACCAGGCTGAAGATGGCGGTGACGGCGCCAATGCCGAGAGCGAGGGTGGCTAAAACCACGGCCGTGTAGGCCGGGCTCTTCCGCAGGCCGAGCGCGGCGTGGCGTAGGTCGGTCCCGAGCGATTTCATGGCGCTGGTGCGGTTCCTTTGAAGGGGAGCTCGGTTGCGAGGTGGCAAAGGAACGGGTGGTTCTCGTCTCTCGCGGCGGGCCTGTCGGAGAAGATCGATCACGCTGTGCCACCACACTCCGGCGACCGCCAGCGTGCCGCCGCTGCGGTGCGCACGGGTTGCCAGGTGCTCGAACATGTCGGTGAGGTCATCAGCCAGCAAGCGCCGCGAACCTCGCGGCAGCAGCGGGAGCGCAAGCTCGAACAGCCGGGCCGCAAGCCGCACACTCAGGGCTCGCCGGGGGCCGGAGGCGGTGCTCCCGGGTCCGTTTCCGGTATCGGTCCCAACGCCAGACCTCATCACCGGTCGCCTCCCGCAAGCACCGATCGCGTACGGGTCAGGTCGATCAGAGCCTCGAGTCGACGGGTCTCCGCCTCGAGCACGGCGCGTCCGGCGTCGGTCAATGAGAACAGTCGCTTGTTACGCGGGTCGTCAGCGGCCGGCTGTTCATCCAGCAGCCCCGCTTCGGTCATGCGCTGCAGCGTTCCGTAAAGTGTGGCCGGCCACAGCCGCATGGCGCCCTCCGTGCGTGTCTCCACCGACTCGCGAATCGCATAGCCGTGCGAGTCGCCAGTGGCAATCGAGAGCAAAATCTGGTGCCACACGGGTTTCATCGGAACGTGGGCCTGGATGGCGGTGCGGTGATCGTTCATGACGGCTCCGACGCGCGTTGGTTTTGTGATGAGACGTTTTTCGATAGTAATCAGTTTATAGTTATAAAACAATACCTATCGAAGGGTAGTCCCTGGGCTCCGGTATCTGCTGGGCGCCCCTCTCGAACCGGTCGCGCGTGACGGCTCTGTCGCCGCGACGGCTAGCCGATGACTTCGGTGTAGAGCCGTCTGAGGTTGCCGTGCATCACCGTCTCGAGCGTGTCGGAGCCGTAGCCACGGCCGCGTAGCCCGTCGTAGACGACTTCCATACGTCGAGGACCGTTCATCGCCGGCATGTACAGCGGCCAGTCGGCCGGGTTGAACTGGGCACCCTCCTCCTCGAGCAAGAGCGCCACCTCTTCCGGGTCGTCGATAATGACGCGGTGGTCGCGATCGCTGCCGATGCAGACGTGGTCGGTGCCGGCGACGTTGAGCGCGTGGGCGATGTGGTCGAAGTAGAAGCGCACGTTGTCGTCCGAGCGGTCGTCGGTGAGAAACGGTCGGATCTGGCACATGCCCACCAGGCCGCCGTGCTCGGCGAACAGGCGCAGGTTTTCGTCGGTGGTGTTGCGGACGTGCTGGTGAACTGCCTGGCAGGCCGTATGGGAGATGATCGTCGGCTGCCGCGAGGTCCGGATCGCATCGGCCATGGTTGCCATGTTGGCGTGCGAAGTGTCGATGAGCATGCCGATTTCGTTCATCCGTTCGACGACCTCGTGCCCGAACAGGGTCAGGCCGTGATCGCCAGGCTCTCGGCAGCCTGCGCCGACGTAGTTCTGGTAGTTGTAGGTCAACTGCAGCGACCGCAGTCCCAGGTTGTACAGCAGGTCGATCCGATCGAAGTCCTTGTGGATCGGCGTGGTGTTCTGCAACAGGTAGAACAGCGCGATCTTGTTGTCGCGTTCGGCACGGGCGATATCGGCAACCGAGGTCGCCTTGAGCAGCAGATCGGCCGTCGTTTCGATATGGCGGTCGTATGCCGACAGGTCTTTCAGCGCGGCGTCGAGCGCGGCCTCACCGAAGATTTTGGGATCCGTGAGCGTCACCGTCACCGATCGTGTGCCGCTGTCGATCACCGCCCGGAGAACCTCACGGGTATGGGTGGTGCGGATCTCTCCCATCGCATCGAGAAACGAGTGAGGGGCCTGCGGGCGCGGCCGGCCGGCGGGCGCATGCGCCACGTTCCACGGAGCGGCGACCGCCGCCGTGGCGGCTCCGATGAGGGTTCGACGGTTCATCCACAGCCTCGCGCGTTAGCGGAAACAAAACCCAGGCGGGCCGAGCAACAGCAGTTGGTCGTCGGGCGCGCCAACTCTCTGCGATCGCCAACTCTTTCGCCTTGCCGTAGTCGTCGGCACCAGGTCCCAACGCCCCGAGGTCGTTACCGACGCACGTGACTGCCGAAGATGCGGCGCTCGACGGCTTCGACGATCGCCTGCCCGTTGGAGCTGTTGGTCAGCAGGGCGTAGCCGACGTTTGCGTCGATTCCGTACATCAGATCGGCAATGAAGATCACGTTGTTGCCGCCGTGGTAGACGTACCGGCGCGGGCCGTCGGACATGATGCCCAGGCCCAGTCCCCAGCTCAGTGTTCTGTCGCCGTCGGTGCCGACGGTTACAACCGGAGTTGTGAGAGCCGAATACGGGCCCGCGGTGCGGATCTCCGAAGCGAGGTGGGCGCCGAACAATGCGAGGTCGGAGGCGGTTGTATGCAAGGTCGAGCTTGCGATCGGCAGGTGAACCTCCCACTTGTCGGGAGCGCCTTCACCATTGTGGCCGAGCGAGTAGTCGCCCCGGACGTCCGTGTCGAGAAAGAAACTGCTGGCGGTCATTCCCAGAGGCTCGAAGACCCGGTCTTTCGCCAGGTCATTGAGGCCGAGTCCGGTGTGTGTCTCGATCATCCTTTGTAGAAGCACATAACCTTCGCCGGAGTAGTTGTACTCGGTGCCTGGCTCGGCGATGAACTTCAGTGTGTCGTCGGGTGCGAAGAGCTCGTCGTAGCTTTTGGCGGCGAAGTCCATTCGGCTGCGCCAGTTGGGCAGTCCGCCTTGATGGGTCAGAAGGAGCCGTGGCGTCAGGGTTGCGGAGCGAGGGTCGTAGGCGAGCTCCGGAATCTCGGGAACCAGCGTGCTTACAGATGCGTCGAGGTCCACGGTGCCGTCGCGCATCAGTGAATAAACGATGTACGCGAACATCGGCTTGCTGATCGACGCCGCCTCGAACGCGGTGCTCGCCTTGACCGGCTCGCGTGTTGAGTTGTTCTTGACGCCGCCGACGTATTCGTAGAGCACACCCTCGTCGTTGAACAGCGCGAAGGCGGCGCCTGGTACGTCGTGCTCGAGCAGCAGGCCGTCGAGGAAGGGTCCGAGCGCGGCGGTGTCGACCGGCTGGACTAGCGGGGTGGCTTCGGCGCAAGACAGCGCGAACCATCCGGCGAGCGTTAGCAGCAGGTGGTGTCTTCGGTTCGAAGACGCGGTTCGCGTCACTCTCATGAAGTCGCACTCGGTATGGGCGCCGAAAGGTGAAGCTTCAGCCCCTCGTGTGTCGCCTGGAAACCGAGTCCGACGTAGAACTTCAAGGCCTCGGGACGACGCCTATCGGTCGTGAGCTGGACGAGGTGGCAGCCCTTCCGCTGCGCTCGGGCGATCGCCGACTCGACAAGAGCCTGGCCCACTCCACGGGAGCGCAGTTCTTTGGAAACACGGACCCCCTCGATCTGAGCTCGCCAGCCGCCCTCATAGCTGAGGTGTGGAATGAACGACAGTTGCAGCACGCCAACTACGGATCCGTCGAGCTCAGCCACGAGTAGCTCGTGGTTGGGGTCGGCCGAGATGGCCTCGAAAGCGGCTCGGTAGGAGGCCAAGGCGGAGTCCCCCGGGTCTTGCGGCTTTTCCCTGAAGGACCCGAGTGCGTCATCGGCGAGCAGGGCAATGATCAAAGGCAGATCTGCTTCCAATGCCGTTCGAAAAATCGGCTGTGCCGCGTCACGGCTCACGTCTTCCACTCGGTCTTTCGCGCTCGAGCAGGTTCAGGCCTAGCTCAGCGTCCTCGCAAGAAGGTCCCGTCGCGCAGATCGGCGTAGGCGCGCCGCAGCTCCTCCTGCGTATTCATCACGATGGGGCCGCGCCAGGCCACCGGCTCTTGCAGTGGCTTGCCGGAAACCAGCAGGAAGCGGATGCCGTGCTCGCCGGCGTGTACGGTGACCTCGTCGCCGCGGTCGAACAGCACGAGCGTGCGGTTGTCCGCTTTTCGCGCCTGCACGGCTGTCGGATGTCCGACCCCTGGCGTGGCTTCGCCGTCGAGCGGCGTGCCTTCGACGAGCTCGGTGGGGGCGGGGAGTGGGTCCGAGGCCCCGGCAAAGCGGCCCGATCCGGCGAAAACGTAGGCAAACGCGTGGCGTTGGGTTTCAACAGGAATCCGCTTCGTCCTGCCCGGCGGCACCGAGATGTCGATGTAGCTCGGGTCGGCGGCGATCCCGTCGATAGGTCCGTGTACCCCCCACAGCTCGCCGCAGATGACACGCGCCTTGGTGCCGTCGTCGTCGGTGATCTCCGGGATATCGCCCGACAGGATCTCCTGATAGCGCGGTGCGGTCATCTTCAGCGACGCCGGCAAATTGGCCCAGAGCTGGAAGCCGTGCATGCGTCCCTGCGCATCGCCCTGCGGCATCTCCTGATGAACGATGCCGCTCCCGGCGGTCATCCACTGCACGTCGCCAGGCCCGATGGTTCCCTCGTTCCCCAGGCTGTCGCCATGGTCGACGTTGCCGGACAGCACGTAGGTGATGGTCTCGATGCCGCGGTGCGGGTGCCAGGGGAAGCCGGCGACATAGTCCTCCGGTCGCTCGTTGCGGAAATCGTCGAGCAGCAGGAAAGGATCGAACGGATCCGTGTCGCCGAAGCCAAAGGCGCGTCGCAGGTGTACGCCGGCTCCCTCGAGAGTCGGCTTCGACTCGATGAGTTGCTTGACCGGGCGGATCGACACTGTGGCTCTTCGGTTCTTGTTCTCAGTCAGAATCTCGCGCTCGGCGCGGACGCCTCACTGATCGGACCAGACGGCGAGCTCGTTGCCGTTCGGATCGGCGAAGTGGAACCGCCGGCCGCCCGGAAACGGGAAGATGTCGCGGATAATCGTAGCCCCATGCGCGACGATTCTGTCGCGGAGGTGCTCCAGGTTGGTGGCGTAGAGCACGACGAGCGCCGCGCCGTTGGCTGCCGAGCTGGTGAGCTCAGACCGGTAGAAGCCGCCGTCGAGCCGGCCATCGTTGAAACTGCAGTATTCCGGCCCGTAGTCCTCGAATTTCCAGCCGAATACTGCGGTGTAGAAGGACTTGGCCTTCTCGAGATCCTGGGCTGGGAGCTCCAGGTAGTCGATCTTCATGTCTGCCCGCATGTCGGGTCTCCGTCAGGTTCGGTTGCTCTTCGCGAGGTCGAAGGATTATGCCGCGCCGCCAGACTGGTGGGGAACCGGTCAGAACTCGGTCGTTACACCCACACCCTGCTCGGTTGCCTTACGCCACACATGATGCGCCGACGCCAGGTCCTGCACGACGAGCCCGAGCGATTTGTAGAGGGTGATGTCCTCGGCGGTTGTCCGGCCGACGGCCGTCCCGAGCGCAACCTCGCCGATCTCGCCGAGGATGTGGCTGGCGTCTATGGCGCCCTCGTCGCGCGCCATCTGGAACTCGCCGGCTTGCGCCAGAGCTCCCTCGCGCAGGTCGACGAACATCCGCGAGCGCACGACCGCTTCGGTATCGAGCTCGCGGGTTCCCGGAAAGCTGGTGCCCACGGCGTTGATGTGCTGCCCGGGCTCCAGCCAATCACCCAGCAGGATGGGGGTGGGGGATCCGGTGACCGTGCAGATCACGTCGGCACCTTCGATTGCCGCCCGGGCTCCCTTCACCGGGCAGATTTCGACGCCGACTCGGGGCCCATGCTCCTCGGCGAAGGCGGTTGATTTTGCGAGGTCGCGGCCCCAGATGCGGACGTCGTCGAACTCGCGAACACACAGCATGGCATCGAGGTGCTGCCGCCCCTGGGCGCCGTAGCCCATGATCGTCAGCGTCGAGGCGTCGGAGCGGGCGAGCAACCGGGTGGCAATCGCGCTGGCTGCCGCGGTGCGGATCGCGGTGATCTCGGAGGCGTCGACCACGGCGAACGGTCGCCCGTGCTCACTCTCGAACAGCACGACCACGCCGTTGTGGCTGTGCATCCCCAACGCGAAATTCTCGGCGAATACCCCCACGAGCTTCATGCCGAACACGTTCGGGCTGCTCATCGAGCCCGGCATCCAGCCCAGCAGCCCGCCCGTGGACAGGTCGAGCTTGGTCCGCAGCGGCGTCTGGGCGCCGCCGCTCGAGGCGCAGCGCATGGCCGCGTCGATGACCTCGATGCATTCCGCCATCGGCAGCAGCTCGATCACCTGCTGCGGGTTGATCACACGCAGCTCCATCGCGTCTCCTGTCTTTGGATGCTCGCTGCTCGGCTGTGGCCGGGATCGGTCGTCCTGGCTGGATTGGCCAGGTCCCGACGAGCATACTGCCGCGAGTGGCCGGAGAGCGCCACTCGGATGGACTTCGTGCTCAGGCACGACCTCGGACTCAGGAGGAGTCGATGTTCGATTTCCGCAAGTGCAGTGTGATGGCGGTCGCGCTCGTGCTGCTGGTCGTTGGAGCAGGAGCAAGATGATCCGCCGGCAGGGTTCGCCACTTCAGCCTACATGGACAGAATGGGCCTAAACATCGGCGTCTTCGGCTAAAAGAAGAAGTCGCTGAGTCTGTTCTTTCAGCTCGCTCACCGAGGAGTCGATCATGGTTCATGAAGCTCATTCTCGGCTAGTCCTTCCAAATCAGAACGCGACCCTTCTTCGGTACGTGTGTGTCGAGGTTGTTGCAAAGGCTCAGAAACAGCTCGTCACGCTCCCCTTTGTTCACGAACCATCTGTCACTTGAATCGATGGCCGGGGAGGAGAGATTCCCGATCTGGTTCGTGCGGTGCTCGTGGAGGAGCCTTACGTGCATCTGCTCGATCGAGACGTCGAGTCCGTGCTTGACGAAGCCGTCGAACTTCTTGCACTTGAACCAGCCGGTGTCGAAGTCGGGCGCGCCCAGCGTGCTTTGTGCGGCGCCGAGGTTGCCGCCGGCAGCAACGCCGAGCGCGAGCCCGAGACACACGAGCGAGAACACCACTGCCGATCGGTTGAGCATCACCAGGCCTCCTGAGTGAGTTGGGGCGCGGGCCGGCTCCCTGGTACTGCCAGGTAGACGGACGCGCACGCCCGTTTCGGCCCGACCTCATGTCCGGGCCGAAGAGCGCCTCCCGCGGGAGGCGTGCTCGGCTACATCATGCTCGGCGTGCTGCTCGCGGTCGCCTGCTGCGTTGGCCGCTTTTCAGTCTCGAGCGGCAGAGGTCTTGATGCCCACCGCGCGCCGTGCACGACGACCGCGGGCCCACCAACGGGCCCCGCGGTCGCGCGGCTCGCGAGCTTACGCGCCGCGGGAGCCCCCCGTCTCTTCCCTTGACAATCTACAGGAACCATCTCTACTCTTGTCGAGTGTCTAGGAGAGAATTCCCCGAACCCATAAGAGAGTGCGGATGACCAAGCCCAACGTCGACCTACTGCAGGGCACGCTGGACATGTTGATTCTCAAAACGCTGCAGCTGCAGCCCAACCATGGCTGGGGCATCTCGCAGCGTATCCAGCAGATGTCGAAGGACGTCCTGCTCGTGAACCAAGGCTCGCTCTACCCGGCGCTGCACCGGCTGGAGCGTCAGAAATGGATCGCTGCCGAGTGGGGCCAGTCGGAGAACAACCGGCGCGCCAAGTTCTATCGCCTCACCACTGAGGGACGGCAACAGCTGGAGGCCGAAGCCACCAGCTGGGAGCGCCTGTCGCAGGCGGTCACGGCGATTCTCCAGACGACATAGAGAGGCTGAGGATGAGAGCGCAGCTACGCACACTGCTGAGGCGCTTCTCGGGTCGAGGTCGCCCCGTCGCCGACCGCGATCTCGACGAGGAGATGGTCTTCCACGTCCAGATGGAAGCCGACAAGTACATCCGTGATGGCATGAGCGAGGCCGAGGCGTACCGGCGGGCGCGCCTCAATTTCGGAGCCTACGAGCGTGCCAAAGAAGAATGCCGCGACGAGCGCAAAGGGAGTCAGATCGACATGTTGATGCAGGATCTTCGCTACGGGCTGCGCACGTTGCTCAAGAACCCGGGCTTCGCGATCGCGGCGATTTTGACGCTAGGGCTCGGCATCGGCGCCAACACGGCGATCTTCAGCGTGATCAACGGCGTTCTGTTACAGCCGCTGCCGTACGCCAACGGTGACCGGTTGGTGCTGGTTCAGCAACGAGCGATTATCAACGGGCAAGAGGGAACTCCGCAGCTCTCGATCAAGGAGGTGTACGACTTCCGCGAGCAGGCGAGCAGCTTCGACGGGCTCGTCGAGTACCACACGATGTTCTTCGTGTTGCTCGGCCGCGGTGAGCCGGAACGCGTTGAGACGGGGGTGGTGTCGTCCAACTTCTTCGACGTGCTCGGTGTCACACCGTTGCTCGGGCGCACCTTCGTCGATGTAGACGACGATCTCGATGCCGAGGCCGTGCTGGTGCTCAGCCACGAGTACTGGCAGCAGTCGTTTGGCGGTGATCCGAATGTCATCGGGCAGGTGTTCGAGATGAACACGCGGCCACACACGGTGGTCGGCGTCTTGCCGCCGATTCCCCAGTTCCCGAACAGCAACGACGTCTACATGTCGACGTCTGTCTGCCCGTTCCGCGCCAATGCGGAGCGCACGCGCATGGCGAGAATCGGCGTGCGTTCTCGAACCTGACGGCCTTTGCTCGACTCAAAGACGGCGTCGACGTCCAGACGGCGCACGCCGAGGTGGCGGCCGTAGCCGAGCGCTTCAGCAGCGACTTCCCAGACTCGTATCCGCCCGAGATCAACTACACCGCAAGCGTTGTCGACCTGAAAGAGGAACTGACACGCAACGCGCGGCCGACGCTGATGATGCTGCTGGTGACAGCGGGGATCGTGCTGCTGATCGCCTGCGCCAACGTCGCCAACCTGACGCTGGCGCGCGTCATTCGACGCGATCGCGAGCTTGCCGTACGTACCGCCCTGGGCGCGGGTCGCGGTCGCCTGCTGCGCCAGCTCGTGACTGAGAGCACACTGCTGGCCGTCATCGGTGGCGTGGTGGGCCTGGGGGTCGCTTTTGTTGGACTCGATCTGCTTGTTGGCTTCGTTGCCCGCTTTACGCCGCGTGCGATCAGCGTAGGGATCGACGGCTGGGTTCTGGCGTTCACTCTGCTGACGTCGCTGGCCACCGGTCTGGTGTTCGGTGTTGTGCCGACGCTTGGTTCTCGTGTGGACCTACGGAGCTCGATCCAAGAGAGCACCCGTACAACCGGCTCCGGCAAGGACAACATTCGGCGTGGGCTCATCGTCGCGCAGGTGGCGCTGTCGTTCGTGTTGTTGATCGGCGCGGGTCTGACCTTGCGAAGCCTGGTGCGCCTGCAGCAGGTCGAGCCCGGATTTGAAACCGAACACGTGCTCACGGCGCGGATATCGGTCAACTTCACCGAGTTCGACACCATGACGGCGGCACACCATTTCCTGAACGAGGTGGCCGACGCGGTCGGCGAGAGCCCGCTCGCCCGCGCGGCTGCGCTAACAACGAAGCCGCCCTACCGTTCCACGAATCCTTTTCTGCAAGAGTTCCTTATCGAAGGGCGCGACTCGGAAGAGGTCGACATCGCCCCGTAGCTCGACGGGAATGTTGTCAGTCGTGGGTACTTCGACGTCTTGGACATTCCGGTGCTCGACGGGCGCGCATTCGAGATTACCGACGAGAGCGAGTCGGCGCCGGTGGGTATTGTCAATCGCTCGCTGGCCGAGCGCCATTGGCCCGGCGAACGCGCCGTTGGCAAGCGCGTGTCGATCGACGACGGTGAGACCTGGATCACGATCGTCGGAGTTGTCGGTGATACGCGGCTCTACGGACCCGAGTCCGAAGTGACCGACGAGTTCTACCGCCCCAACACGCAGGGCGGCATGCCTACTTGGCTGCTGGTGCGAACCGTGGGTGACCCGGCGACAGCGGCTCAACAGGTGAAAGAGATCACCTACGCACTGAGCGGGGCCAATCCGATCAGCGACATCGAGACCCTGGCGTCGTTGCGCGACGAAGCGGTTGCCTCTCCACGTTTGACCGCCTCGCTCCTGGGATTATTCGCGGCGCTGGCGCTGGTCGTGACGGTTACGGGCATCGCTGGGGTGATGGCCTTCACGGTGAACCAGCGGACTCGTGAGCTGGGGCTGCGCATGGCGCTCGGCGCTCGCAAGGGCAGCGTGATCGGATTGGTTGTCGGGCAGGGCATGGCGCTGGTCGTGGCAGGTTTGCTTTTGGGAGTTGCGGGCGCGATTGTGTTCGGAAACGTCATTTCCGGCCTCCTCTACGACACCGCGCCCACCGATCCGGTGACTTTTATCCTGGTAGCGACGTGCCTTCTGGTGGCGTCAATTGTCGCCTGCCTCGTGCCAGCACGGCGCGCCATCAGCGTTGACCCGGCGATTACGCTGAGAGCCGAATGATGGGCGTTGGGGTCGGTTCTTGGCGATCTCACGCGGGGCGCTGCGCTCGGTGGGTGGGCGCCGTTCGGAGCGCGGAGCGCGTTATACGACGCGCCTCTCAGCCTTGTTCGGCCCCCTCAGCGACTACCACCGGTGACGACGTAGCGGGGTAGTCACCGCCACCGAACGTTCGGCGGCGGTCATCACCGTCCCGCCGATTGGCGGGCTCGTCGTCCCCTGCGCCGGCCGTCGTTTGACCCCATTCCTCGTCATGCTCCAGGCGGCGGGCGAGATCGTCGACGCCGTACTCGTAGTCGTACTTGCCGTAGCCGACTCGTGACTCATGCTCGGCCGTTCAAGACCACGCCGAGAACGTTGCCGTGCACGGAGCGAAGGTGCGCCAGCGTCTTCATCGCCACTTGATACGGGGTCTTGTTGGCGCGCACGACCAGCACAACGCCGTCCACGAGCGACGCCAGAATACGCGAGTCGACGATGCTCATCGCCGGCGGGGAGTCGACGATCACGATGTCGAACCGCTCGGCGGCTTCGCGGAGGAGGGTCAGGGGCAGATCCGTGCCGAAGAGCTCCGCCGGGTTGGGGGGCTGAGGCCCGCTCGGGAGTACACACAACCGGTCGTCGTGCGTTGAGAGGATCAGGTTCTCCCAGGCTGCCGTGCCCGCGAGATAGTTGGACAGACCGTCGACGCGGCCGATGTTGAGAGCCTCGGCGATCGTCGGAAGGCGTAGATCGGCGTCGATGAGCAGCACCCGCTTGCCGGCATCGGCAAGAGAAAACGCCAGGTTGATGGCGGTGGTCGTTTTGCCTTCGCCGGGCGTCGCAGAGGTCACCAGGAGGCTTCGAGGCGGGCCGCCGCCACTACTCAGCAGGAGCGCGGTTCGCAGCTCTCGGTAGTCCTCGGCGACACGGGACCGGGGCTGCCTGCGGGCGACGTGCTCGGGCGAGACGTGTCCTTCCACGGTTGACGCGTCCTGGATCTTCCCGCGAGCGCCCTGCTTCCCAACGATTCGGACCGACCCCAAAGTGGGGACTCCAAGTCGTCGCTGGACGTCTTCTTCGGTCCGCAGGGTGTTGTCGAGGAAGTCGAGCGCCAGCGCCAACGCTGCTCCGACGGCGCTCCCGATCAGTGTGGCCAAGAACAGATGACGCAGCCACCCCTTACTGCCGCGACGGCGTGGGATGATCGCCGGGTCGACGACCTCGACGATCGGGCCGCCATTGCCTTGAAGATGCGCGGCAAACTCCAACGTACTTCTGTGCAACGTGAACTGTTCCAGAATCTCGCGCTTGCTCACGAGGGTCGTCTGCAGCGCTCGGTACTGCGTGAGGTCGTCGTACTGGTCGGCTCGGAAACCGGTCGGAGTGAAGCCGAGGGAGCGCAGTCGCCGCTCGGAGTCGCGCGCCGCGTCGACTCGCTGCTGCTGTTGACGGAGGGCCGCCCCATAGGCGACCTCTTCCTCCCGTTGCAGCTGGGACTCGGCGTCAGCGATCTGAGCGTTCAGCTCGACCATCTGTGGGTGCGCGCTCGTTACCCGTCGCGCCAGGTCGTCGCTGTCGAGTTGGAGGCTGGCCAGCCTGTCGCGGAGCTGGCGTGCCGCGGGAGCATCTCTCGCGGCCCGACTGTTTGAAGCGTCAACCTCCTGGAGTCGACGGTAGTCAGCTTCCGCCTCGATGCGTTGGACGCGGGCAGCCGTGAGCTCGGAGTCGAGGGCATCCGAATTCGTGCTCTGGGCTCCCGATTCGTCCATGCCAAGCTCGCCCCCGATCGCTTCGATGGAGGCTTCGTGCTCCCGGATCTCGTCGCGCAGTCGCTCGATTCCCTCGGTGAGGACGCGAGCGGCTTGCTGAGATCGTCGCGCGGAGGTCTCTACGCTGTAGCTGACGAACGCTTCAGCGAGTGTGTTGGCCATGTGAGTGGCGAAGACGGGGTCACGATCGTCCCATGACAGATCGACGAGATCCGTGTCGTCCACCGTGTCGACGGTGAGTGCCGAACGTATCCGCGAAATGGCGGCGCTGGTGCGGCGGTCTCGGAGTCTTTCCGGGATCATGCTCTCGTCCATGCCGGGCTCCTCTGGTTCGCCCACGAGACTGTTGAGCAAACCGGCCATACGCTGCTTGAGTGTCCTGTTGTCAGGAGCGGCTATGGGGTCGACGACAGCACCCGATTCTGATTCTGCGGCGAGGCCTGACGGATTACCCTCGGCAGCAGTCGACGCCGCCGGAAGCATCTGGGGCACGAGCTGATCGAGGACGTCTGGTCGGGCGATGAACGTCTCGATAAACGCTCTGCTCGTGAGCAGCTCTAGCTGTGTGGCGGTTTGACTGCTTGTTACTTGTCCCGGCAGGAGCAGCTGGGAAACGTCAATCGATTGTGCTTCGGACGATGTGATCTGGATCCGTACGGTCGACGTGTAGGTGGGCACCTGGCTCCCGACCGTGTTGAGCGTGTTGGTCACGCTCAACACAATGGCGATCACCACAATCCATGCGCGGCGCCAAATCGCATCCAGGTACGCCCAAATGTCGACGTCGAAGCCGTCGGACTGAGGGTCGTTACCGATTAATTCCGAGTCCATGGCCGTCATGTTGCCATGGCTGGCTGATCTTTCGCGAGTCGCAGTGGGTCGGTGCACGGCAACGCGGAGCCTAGTGCGGCCTGGTGCGAGCGTCATGGTCGTTTTGCGGCCTGGACGTGGGTCGAGAACCCGACCCACGGAGGCCGCCGCGGGCCGCCGCTGGCCGCAAGATGGACTGTCGATGGATTCGACCCGCCTACGGGCGTTGCACCTGCGGCGCGCTGTGCAGCCGGAGCTCACGGCCGACGGCGGCCGCAGCCATCGGGGCGATACGGCGCCAGTCGTCGAGTTGGTCGAAACGGTCGACCCACACGTGGGCGCCGTCGGAGACACGGATGAGCTCCAGGAGCAGCTCCGGCCCTGCTTCTTCGTCGAGAAAGCGATCGTTGAGAACATAGTCGAGCTGCAATGACGCGGCGAAGTCACGGACCGATCCGGTGCCGTCGTGGGCCGATGTTGTTGCCGGGCCCACGAGAATGATCTCCTGCGGCTGGTTGCCCAGCAACCGGACGAGCTCCGCGGCGATTCGTGTTGTATTGGGGAAGCCTTCTCTCGTCGCCGGCGGCTCGAAAGGCATCACGCCCAATCGCGGCGGTTGGGCGTCGAGCGTTTCGAGCTCCGCGGGTCCGATGATCAGCAGACCCGAGAACGCCGCCAGCACCAGCCCCAACAGAAGTAGCAGCGCTGGTCGCAGGAAACGGTGTGCGCCATCGCTTGCGACCCGTACGGCCGGCAGCGGGGCCGAGTCACCAGGAGCGATCGTTGCTGGTGATGTGCCGGCGACACTGCTCCTCGCCGGCACCACCGGCGGCAGTAGCCGATATCCTCGCCGCGGCAACGTTTCGATGTAACGGGGCTCCACGGCCGAGTCGTTCAGCGCGGCGCGAATCTGTCGAATGCAGAAATTGAGGCTCTGGTCGAATTCCACTTCGACGTCGGGCCAGAGCTCAGCCTGAATCTCGTCGCGCGTCACGATCGCGCCGTCGCGTGACGCCAGCAGGCTGAGCAGTCGCGCGGGCTGTGGAGCGAGTCGCACGTCGGATCGACACGCGTTCGCCGAGATTGGTGCCAGGTCGCCCGTCGAGGGATCGAACTCGTAGTCGCCGAAACGCACGCGTCCGCAGGTCGGACCGCGGTCAGCGGGTCGTTCGGCGCCTACCTCGTTTGCCATTCCGACGAGTATAGCGAGCCCGTCGGGTCAGACGGTGGCGCCGCGATCCTGCAGCAGACGGACGACGTCATCGTGACCTTGGGTGCCCGCCATCTGCAGAGGCGTCTGGCCCGCGGCGTCGAACTTGCGTCCAATCCGCTGGACGTCGGCGCCGTGCTCGATGAACAGCTGCACCATCTCGGTTTGACCACGCAGAGCGGCATAGTGGAGAGCGGTCGTCCCCAAGTAATGTTGCTGCTCGACCTCAGCGCCACGCTCCATCAGCAGCTCTGCCATCTCCAGGTTGCCGCCTCCGATCACCGGATACCAGAGCAGCTCGAAGTCGTGCGCCCCGCGCTCGTAGATGCGCAGCGGTTGCTCCTTGAGCGCCGCCAGCACGTAGTCGCGGTCGCCGCGCATTACAGCGGTAGGCAAGGAATAGGGAGCGCCGCGCTCGAGCAGAAACTCGACGATCGGTAGCCGCCCCATGTGGGCACAGGCCTCGACGGCCCCTTCGTTGGTGGTTGCTACCGAGTGCACCAGGAGCGGGTGCCGCTCGACCATCTCGCGAACGGCGTCGAAGTTGCCATGCGATTGGCCGACCATGCGCAGGCGTAGCTGGAGATCGTAGCCTTCGATGCCGCTCGGCTCGTAGGGTTTTCCGTCCACGTCGTGGGCGCGGCGCGAGGCGGCGTGATCTCGCGGGATCTCGTGAGAACGCCGCAGCATGGCGGCCGTATCACGTTGCCCGCCGCGCTCAGCGAGCTCGAGCGGCGTGTGGTGGTCGACATCGCGCGCGCCGGCGTCCGCCCCTTTACGGAGCAGCATCTCGACAGCCGTGGTGCTGCCGCGCAACGCGGCCGCGTGCAGCGCGGAGCTGCCGCCCGCTTGCGGGCCGCCGGGAGGGGCTCCATTGCCGAGCAGCGTTGCGAGCGTGACCTCCGCGGTTGCCAGGTCGGGGTATTCGAGCGCGGCGCGCACCGGCGAGAAGCCCCCTGCTCCGCGCGGCGCGACCCCCGGATCGCCACCAAACTGATAGATCCGCCAGATCTGATTGCCGGCGCCGGCCAGCGCGGCCGCGTACATGGGGGTGCCGCCGATGGGGTGATCCTGGTTGAGCTGTGCAGGACTAGCCTCGGCTAGTGATGCGACCCGTTCCCAGTCGAGCGCCAGAGCTGACTCCGTCAGGTCGGGTTCGTAGCCGTGTTCACGAAGGAGTGCTGCCACCTCGTCCCTGCCGTGAAGCACCGCCAGGGCGAACGCCGATCGCCGATTCTCGTCGCGTGCCTGGACGAGTCCGGCATCGAGCGCGAGGAGCTCGCGCACCAAGGTCTTGTCGCCCGCGATTACCGCTGCGATGAAGGCCGCGCTGCCGGCTTGTTGAATCGCCGCGGGACGGTTGAGCCCCACGAAAGCCGGGGCGAGTCCGGCCATGCCGGCGGTTTTCAACAACGTGCGTCTGTTGGAGCGCCTTCGATCCGTGTGCATCTGCTGGTTCCTCGGGGCCGGGGATGCTTCGCCTACTGGATGCGTGCAACGTAGCAGCGGGTCCGGGCGCACGCCATGAGCGCGGCATGAGGAAGCGCTGAGAACCGGCTCGTCCGGGCTTTGGCCGGCGTTCTGGGTCGGGAGGATTGCGGGTTTGGGAGGGGGGGCGACGGGCGAGCGGCAGCGGGCACCCTTCTGCGGCGACTGACGCCCTCCACTAGCTCGACCGACCGGCGGGCTTTCGCGCGACGAAAATGGTGTGGTGGTTACCCTTCTTTCCGCGTGTTCGAGCTTTCTCGCGGCTGGCTTCGAACCCGGCCCGTCGTAGTTGACCGACAAATCTGGGGTCGGGGTAGGTGGACCACACGGCAAGAACGCCGCCGGCTGCGAGCGCCGCTCGGATGCGCCCGAGGCCACTGGCGCCGTACAGGCGCGAGTTGGCGCGCAAGCACCAGGCGCCAGGCCCGTTGTCGACATCGAGCAGAATAGCGTGATACGCGCCACGGCTGGCGGCGGCGATGACGTTGTGGACGTCTTCGATCTGAATCTCCACACGCGGGTCGTCGAGGGGTCGGCCCAGCGCTTCGATCTGCTCGGCCACATAACGACGGTTCCACTCGGCGACACACTCGAAGATTTCCGCTACGACAACCCTCGATTGCTCGGGCAGGCTGTCGAGCGCCGCGCGCAGCGTGAAGCCGAGGCCGAGTCCGCCAATCAGCACACGCGGCCGCTTGGCGCGCAAGCTACGGCAGGCGACCTTCGCGAGCGTGGTTTCCGAGCCAGGTGCCCGACTCGACATCAGCTCTTCACCGTCGAGGTGAATCGCCAGATCGTGGTCGTGACGATGCAGCGTCAGCAGCTTGCCTTCGGGTGTTTCGAAGGTCTCGAGCGTTTCGAACGGGCGCATTTCGCTCTATCGGGGTCTATCAAAGACCCTGCTGCAACTAGAAGACCTGCGACAAGATTCGCCCGGCGGGGCGCTTGGGCAGAGCCACGCGTGGGGGTCGCCGTGGAGAGCTCGGCGGCAATCGACGCAATTACACCGCCGCTGCCGCGGCAGCGGCGTTGGTGGCCTTGGCATCTCGCCGTCGACCCTTCTCTTTGAGGTTGCGCTTGCGGATCCGCAGCGCGGCGGGCGTAACCTCGACGAGCTCGTCGTCCTCGATGAATTCGAGCGCCTGTTCTAACGTCAGGCGGGTCGGTCGCGTCAACACAATCGCATCGTCCTTGCCCGAAGCGCGCATGTTGGTGAGCTTCTTGCCCTTGAGGGGGTTGACCGCCAGATCGCGATCACGCGAGCTCATGCCCACCACTTGGCCCTCGTAGACCTCCTCGCCCGGGCCGATGAAGAGCTGGCCACGCTCCTGTAGGTTGAACAGCGCAAACCCGAGCGACTTGCCCGTGGCCATCGAAACCAGGGCACCGTTGGCACGCCGGGCGCGTGCGATCTTCTTGAGCGGCGCGTAGTGCTCGAAGCTGTGCACCATGACGCCGCTGCCCGAGGTCATCGTACGGAAATCAGATTGGAGCCCAATGAGGCCGCGCGCCGGAATCAAGTAGTCGAGGCGCACGCGGCCCTGGCCGTCCGGGAGCATGTTGCGCAGGTCGCCTCCGCGCGCTCCCAAAGCTTCCATGACCGTGCCTTGGTGACGGTCCTGGACGTCGACCGCGAGGCGCTCGAAGGGTTCCTGGAGCTGCCCGTCGATCGTGCGCTCGATCACGCGGGGACGAGATACGGCCATCTCGTAGCCTTCACGACGCATGTTCTCGAGCAGAATCGACAGGTGAAGCTCGCCCCGCCCCGACACGCGGAACCGATCCGGGCTGTCGGTGGGCGTTACCCGCAGCGCGACGTTGTGGATCGCCTCGCGCATCAAGCGCTCGCGGAGCTGGCGGCTGGTGACGAACTTGCCATCACGGCCCGAGAACGGCGAGGTGTTGGTTTCGAACGTCATCGCGACGGTGGGCTCGTCGACGGTTAACGGTGCCAGCGCCTCGATGTCTTCGGGAAACGCCGCGTCGCAGAGCGTGTCGGAGATACGCGGCGTCTCGATGCCGCTGAAAGCCACAATGTCGCCCGCGGTGCCCTCGTCGACTTCGAGGCGCTCGAGCCCTCGGAAGCCAAGCACCTGCAGGACCCGCTCGTCGCGCGTGCTGCCATCAGTATCGACAACCGTGACGCGCATGTTCGGCCGCAGTGTGCCACGGCTAATTCGGCCGATGCCGATCGCACCCACGTACGGCGAGTAGTCGAGCGAGCTGACCTGCAGCTGCAGTGGGCCTTCGGGATCGACGTCGGGCGGCGGCACACTCTTCACGATGACGTCGAAGAGCGGCGTGAGGTCGACGCCGGGCTGATGCCAGTCGAGCGTCGCGGTGCCGAGGACGGCAGAAGTGTAGACAATCGGGAAGTCTAGCTGATGGTCGCTTGCGCCGAGCCGGTCGAACAGATCGAACGTCTGCTCGAGCACCCAATCGGGGCGCGCCGCCGGGCGGTCGATCTTGTTGATCGCGACGATCGGCGCCAGCCCGTGCGAGAACGCTTTCTGTGTCACGAAGCGCGTCTGCGGCATCGGGCCATCCACCGCGTCGACCAGCAGAAGCACCGAGTCGACCATCGAGAGCACTCGCTCGACCTCGCCCCCGAAGTCGGCGTGCCCCGGTGTGTCGACGATGTTGACGCGATAGTCATTCCAGCGGACCGCGGTGTTCTTCGACAGGATCGTGATACCACGCTCACGCTCGAGGTCGTTGGAGTCGAGGATGCGCACGCCGAGGTCGTCGCGCTCGGTGACGGTTCCCGACTGCTTGAGCATCTCGTCGACAAGCGTGGTTTTGCCGTGGTCAACGTGCGCAATGATGGCGATGTTGCGGAGCTGGGGAATCATGGGTGACCCACCGCGCCCGAAAGTGGAACCGGCGCGTGAGCGGGCGACGTGCACGGAAGTGGCATCGGGCCAGAGCTAGCGCATCGTCGCGAGGGAGAAAGCGTGCAGCAAAGTATAACGACCTGCTGTTGCCCGGCGTGCGCACTCTCCCCGCCGATGGCACGCCGACCCGGTCCAGTGGAGTTCTGGTGCGGTCGAGGGCCGACAGCAGATCGCCACCCGCACGCGTGGCGGCCGGCGATCTCTGCCGCCCGGATCCTCGCAGTGAGCCCTACTGGCGTGCCCGGTTCGGCGGCGCCGGCCGGTCGGGTTGGGTAATCCCATTCTCCTGAATTAGCTGCATCAGCTCGGTGATTCCGCGCTCCAGCTGTGGATCGACACCGCCCGTCGTCGTCGCCTTGGCTCGAGCCTTCGTCGTTGCTCTCCGAATCGGCGTCGGAGTCCTCGTCGCCTTCCTCGCTTTCCTCGGAGCCCTCGGCGATCTCCTCCTCGTCGTTGCGCGGTGCCAGCGGCGACGGCACGTCGTCGCGCAGCGAGATCGCCGTGACGTTCGTGGTGTTGGCGTAGATGAAGGTGTTCTGGTAGTCGCTGTAGATGGGTGCCAGCCGGCGGTTGGTCAGCAGGTACAGGTTTGCCGTCGGGGTCGAAGGCCGGGGCGAGCTCGCCGTAGAAGCCGCTGGTGACCTGATGACGCCGGTTGCTCTCTGTATCGAACAGGAAGACCGCGTTGTGACGGTTCTCGAGGCCTGGCGAATAGGCGAGCCAGCGGCCGTCGGAAGACCAGCTCGGCTGGAAATTCGCCAGGCCGCCGTGGAGCATCCACAGCCCCTGGTCGACGTCGGTGAGAGTCTCCGAGTCGAGGTCGAAGATCCTGATCTTCATCGCCTGATCGATGAACGCCAGCTTCTTGCGGTCGGGCGACCAGTAGGGCGTGTAGCGGAAGCCCTCACCCATCGTGGTGAGGCGCCGCGGGTCGCCGCTGCCGTCTGCTGCGCCAATCGTCAGCTCGTACTCGCCCGACTCGTCGCTGAAGCAGGCGATCCACCTGCCGTCGGGAGACCAAGCCGGAGTACGGTCGGCGGTGCCCGAGCTGCGGGTGATGTTGCGGACGATGCCGTTCTCGGCGGGCACCGTGAACAGGTCACCACGCGCTTCGATGACCACGCGCTTGCCCGACGGCGAGATGTCGGCGCTCGCGATCAGGCCGGCAACGCTCTCGGTGCGAGGCTTGAGGGTGGAGCGGTCGGTGACGACGTCGATCTCGACCTCATGCAGGCATCGGCACAAAAACACCCATGGCTCGGGTCCCAGGAGCGAGTTCGTGAACAACCTCCTCAGAACTCACAACTAGCGAGGGTTTCGCGGTGCCGGCGCGCCCCTGGAGTGCGTGTGAGAATGCATCGCTGTGTCGCCGGGACGTCGCTCACAGCGAAAGACCCGTTCCTTCCAACGGCAACGAGGCAGGATGCTCTCCTCAGCCAGGATTCCGTACGGCACCTGGGGAAGCAGTTATTTCCCGGCTTGGCAGTCTTCCGCGCTCGCCGAGGTGAACATCGGGCAGTTCGCTGGCGAAGCGATGAGCCGCATTCTTGGCCTGCGCAAGGTCCGCAAGAGCGAGCTCGACGCGCTGGTGATTGGCTCGACTGTCCCGTGGCACTGGAAGTTCTGGAATGCGCCGCTGGTGGCCAGCTGTGTAGGCCAGCGGGTGCCCGGCTACCACGTCGAGCAAGCCTGCGCGACGGGGCTGCAAGCCGTGTTGCTGGCGGGCGCCGAGGTCGAAGCGGGCCACGACGTGGTGGGCGTATTGACCTTCGATCGCACCAGCGACTCACCAGTAGGTGTGTTTCCCGAGCGCCGTTCCTACCAGCGGACGGTCCCGATCGCGGATGTCTGGGACAATTTCGGATTCGACCCGGCCACCGGCAACGCGATGATCGCTACGGCCGGGGTCGCAGCGCGCAAGCACAAGATCGATCGGCGCGAGGTCGACGACCTGACGTTTCATCGCTATGGGCAGTATTTCGAGGCGAAAGCGTCGGGCTTTCTCGACCGCGTTCTGGTACCGCTCGACCTTCTCGACGTGCGCGGCAAGCCACTCGGGAGAATTGATGACGACACCGGCGTACGGCCGGTCGACCGTCACGCTCTCGGCGCAATGCGCGAGCTCGACACGTGCGTTACGTCAGGCACGCAGACCCACGCGTCGGACGGCATGGCGACCTTGCTGGTGACCCGCAAGGAGCGGGTTGCCGACCTGAGCTCGCGACCGGAGATCGACATTCGTTTCGTGGCCCGCGCGCACGTGCGAGCGCAGCCGAGCCTCATGCCCGAGGCGCCGGCGCTCGCCGTGCAGAAGCTGCTGGCCGATACGGGGCTCTCGATGAGCGACATGATCGTGGTGAAGAACCACAATCCGTTCGCGGTCAACGATGCGGTCTTCTCGAAGCTTCTCGACTACGACTGGCGCAACATGAACAACACCGGCTGCTCGCTGGTATGGGGTCACCCGCAGGGGCCAACGCTGACCCGGGTTCTGATCGAGGCGTTGGAGGAAGCGGCCGATCTCGGCGGCGGTCACGTGCTGGTGTTCGGCTGCGCTGCCGGAGACATTGGTATCGCCGCGGCCCTGAAGGTGACGTCTTGATCGAGAGCAGCGTGGGCAGCGAGCGACAACATTGAGCCAGGAGCTGCGCCAGCCAACTCTCGCTACCCTCGGCCTGGGCGGCGTACACGCGGTCTTCAAGACGGGCCGACTTCCGGTGCGCGCCGATGAGGTGGTCGAGCGCGTCTTCGGTCCTGCAAGCGAGCGCGGCTCCGTGGTGATCTCGGGGGCCAACGGCATCGTCGGGTCGGGGAAGGCGATGCAGCTCGGGTCGCGCTTGCACGAGCATGGCGTGCCGATCGTGGCGCTCGATCTGCCCAGCGCGCCCGACGGCATTGGCGCGCACTACTCGGGTTTGGCGCGCGCCTTCGGTCGCACTGGCGCCGATGCCATCATGCAGAACATTGTTCGCTTGAGCTACGACGGCGCCGACCTGCCTGCTGAGCTCGATCGACTACGTCCCCGCTTCCTGCTCGAGGCGATTCCCGAGATCCTGCAGCTCAAGCGCTCGCACTACGAGCTGTTCCGTGGCCGCTATCCGGACATCGAGATTCGCTCGGTGACTTCCGGGTTCCCGAGCTCGGAGCTCGGCGTTGGGGTTGCGCACCCGGCCTTTCCGCACGAGATCAACAAGATCTGGGAGGTTGTGGAGGAGAAGCCCTCCGACATTACCCAGCTGCTGTGGGCCCTCGGCCTCATCCCGATGCCGGTCAGCGACCACTGGTCGTTCGTGCTCGACGTGCTGTTCTGTGGCCTGACGCTCGCCGGCCTGCAGGTTCACGACGCCACCAACATGCCGTTCTGGAAGATCGACAAGTTCGTTCGTAAGCACGTGGGGCCGAACCCGTTCCGCGCCCACGACGCGATTGGCGCCAAGGGTGCGGACTTCCTGACCTGGTCGTGCCTGCACCATTTGGGCGAGCACTACGGGGGCCTCTTCGTGCCAACCGATAGCCTGACCGAGCGCAAGGACACGGGTCAGGACTGGTATCCGCCGAACCACTTCCGCCCCGTGGTCGACTGGTCGCTCGAGGCCGCTGCCGAGTCCGAGCTCCGAACGTGGCTCCTGGGCGCGCTCTTCCAAATGACCGCCCTCATGGTTCACGAGCAGCGCGCCCAGCCGGCTCAGATGAACGCTATCGGCGAGCTCTGCGCACAGTTCCGCCGCGGCACGCTGGCACTCATGAGGGAGGCCGGAGTCGACGAAGTTCGACGCACGGTAGAGGCCTACCAGGGTCTATTCCCCGCCGCGGCGGCAACCCCATGGCACCCGGAGTCGCTCGAATCTGGGCTCGAATCAACAGAATGGCAGCAGCTCTACGTCAACGCCGAGCACGACGGCGAGGTGGGCGTCATCACCCTTGGGCGCGAGGCCTACAACGGCGACGTGGACGCCGAACTCAATCGTGCCATCGATTGGCTTCGCGGTGAAGGGATCGATCGCGTGATCCTCAGCGCCGACTTCCACCTGTGCACGCAGCTCGTCGGCGCCGACATCAGCGAGTTCTTTCCGGCGCTCGATGATCACGAGACCGGCTACCGAATTTCGCACGATTGGTCGCGCACCGCGCGCCGGCTGCACGAGGAGTTCGCAGTGTCGGTTGGCTTTGTCGACGGCAAGCGCTGCCTCGGTGGCATGCTGGAGCTCATGCTGCACTGCCACTTCGTCGTGGCGTCTGACGACGTCAGCCTCGGGTTTCCAGAGGTCACGTTGCCGGTTCTGCCGGGCATGGAGGGCTGCCATTGGCCGATGCGTAAGACGTCGCCCGAGGGTCGATCCCGCGTCGCGGGGCTCCTGCTTGGCGGACGCCCGGTTCGTGCCAGGGACGCGGTGGGATGGCTGGTCGACGGCGCCGGCTCGCGTGACGTTGCCATCGCGCTTGCCTGGCAACTGGCAAGCGAGGGCGGTGCCGACGGCATCGCACGTCGTGAGCTCGTGGAAGACGCGATCCCTGGCTTGGAGCTCGAGCCAGCGGATCTGGCACCGGGCTCCGACGCGACGGAGAGCGCGCGACAGGCGATCGCCGCGTGCGCTCGCGCCGCGTGCGCGGTGCCGCTGGCGGAAGCTCTGGAGTTGCAGTCGCGCCATTCCGCCGATTTCATGCTGACCAAGGCCTGCCGCGGCGGCCGCGTGGGCGCGGAGCGTCGGCGTACGCTCGCTGTCTGAGCCACGGTCACCACGATCTCGATCGATGGCCTTACTCGATGGCCTCCAGTCCTGCGTCAACGAGTGCTCGGTTGAGCGCGGCGAGGTCGTTGGTGAGAAGGGCATGCAGCGCCTCCATATGCCCGTCGAGCTCGGCCGAGAGCTCCTCGAACACCTTGTAGGCGCCAGCGGTTGGTCGAGCGTCACCGTTTTCGACGCTGCGACGTAGCGAGGCGAGCCGGTTGTTGAGCTTGATCGGGAAGTTGAGCGGATCCTGGCCGCTCTGGTTGCGGACTTGGTACAGCTCCTCCTCGATCGCGCCCATGCCCTCCAGCAGGCGCTCGGCGCTGCCCGCGAGGGCCGCATTGTCGTTGTCTTCGAGGCGCATCTCGAGCTGCGAGCGGATCTCACGGATCGTGATTACCGCGTTGTTGGCGCGGCTCGTTTGGTCGCGAATCTCAGAGGCCAACTCGTACTGCTCGTCGAGGTCGGCTGCGGACACGCCCTCATAGCGCGGGTCGATGCGCAGCTCGAACGGGCGCGCCCGAGTCTCGCCCAGCGCGCTCACTCGCAGCTCGTAGCTGCCGGGCGGGGCCTTGGGGCCACGCCGCGGTCGTCCGCTCCAGATGATCATTCCCTCGAAAGAGGTCGCGCCCTCGGCCCGCAGGTCCCAGCCGAAGGTGTTGAGCCCTGTATCCGTCGTCGGCGGCGGAGGCGTTGCGTTGCGTCCGCCGGCACTCGGGGCCTCGGACTCGTCGCCTTCCTCCTTCGCTTTCCCTTCTATAGAACGGATGGTGTTGCCGGCCGCGTCGACGATTTCGATCGTGACCCGATCGGCCTCCTCGGCCAGGTGGTATTGCACCGTCAGATTCGAGACGCCGCGGATCGGATCGGCCGGAGTGAAAAGAGTAAGTGCGGTCGTCGCATCGGGGTCGTGCTCGCGCAGAGGTCCGATGTCGTCGAGGATCCAGAAGCCGCGGCCGTGGCTACCAAGGACGATGTCGTCGTCTTTCACAACGAGGTCGCGGATCGGCGTGTCGGGCAGGTTGAGCTGTAGCGAATTCCACTGGTCGCCAGCGTCGAACGAGACGTACACGCCGTGCTCGGTTGCCAGAAAGAGCAGGCCGGGGCGCTTCGGGTCTTCTCGAACCGAGCGGGCGAAATGCCCCGAAGCGACGCCGGTGACGATTTTCGTCCAGCTGGCGCCGTAGTCGGTGGTGCGCCAGACGTAGGGTTCGCGATCGTCCACCTGATAGCGGTTTGCCGCAACGTATGCCGTGCCGGGGTGGTGTCGCGATTCGTCGATGATGCTGATGCGCGAGTAGATCGGCATGTCGGGCGGTGTGATGTTCGCCCAGGTTTCACCACCGTCGCGCGTGATGTGCATGAGGCCGTCGTCGGAGCCGGTCCAGATCGTGTTGATGTCGTGAAACGATGGCGCCAGCGCGAAGATCGTCCCGTAGATCTCCGGACCGTTCATGTCCATCGTGATCACGCCACCTGTTGGCCCCAGCGTGTCGGGGTCGGCGAGCGTCAGATCGGGGCTGATGCGCTCCCAGCTTTGCCCGTCGTTGGTTGTCTTCCAGAGGTGCTGAGACGTCGTGTACATGACGTTCTCGTTGAGCGGCGAGAACATGATCGGGAAGGTCCACTGCCAGCGCTCAGGTAATGCGCTGGCCGGCTCACCCGAGAAGAAGCGCGGGTACACCTGGATGTCGCGAACTTGCCCGTTGCTGCGGTTGTAGCGCGTCAGTAGTGCGCCCTGGCTGCCGGCGTAGAAGATGTCGAGCTTGCTGGGGTGCTGGGTTATCCAGCCGCTCTCACCGCCGCCGGCGGCGTAGTACCAACCGTGGCCGGGGCCACGTCCCTGCATGTTCCCCCAGCCGTCGCTTGCCATACAGACGGTGGAGTTGTCCTGCTGCGCGCCGCACACGTGGTAGGGCACGTCGTTGGTTGTCATCACGTGGTAGAGCTGGGTCGTGGCGTAGTCCTGCTCGGTCCAGGTCTCGCCACCGTTAATCGAGACGTTGCCGCCACCGTCGTTCGAGTTGATCATTCGCATGGGGTCGTTGGGGTCGATCCACAGATCGTGGTTGTCGCCGTGCGGCACGCGGATGGTAATGTCGAAGGTCACGCCGCCGTCGGTCGACTTGTACAAGCCGGTGTTGAGGGCGTAGACGATGTCGCGATCGAAGGGATCGGCGTAGATGCGGCTGTAGTAGAAGGCGCGCTGCCGCAGCTTGCGCTCGTCGTTGGTGCGCTCCCACGTTGCGCCACCGTCGTCCGAGCGGAAAACGCCGCCCTCGTTCGCCTCGACGATGGCCCAGACGCGTTGCGGGTCGGCAGGCGAGACCGTGACGCCGATCTTGCCGAAAGGCGCGGCCGGCATGCCGGGGTTGCCTGTGAGCTCTTCCCAGCTGTCGCCGCCGTCGGTCGACTTGTACAGCCCCGAGTCGGGCCCGCCACCCCACATCTTCCAGGCCTTGCGATAGACCTGCCAGATCGAGGCGTATAGCACGTTCGGATCGCGACGATCGATGATCAGATCCGCAGCACCGGCCTGTGGGCTGACGTAGAGAACCTTCTCCCACGTGACGGCACCGTCACGCGAGCGGAAAACGCCGCGCTCCTCGTTGTCGCCATACGGATGTCCGAGCGCGGCCACATACACGACGTCCGGGTTGGTGGGGTGGACGCGCACCCGAGAGATCGCTTGTGTGTCGGCCAGTCCCATATGCCGCCAGGTCTCGCCGCCGTCGGTTGTCTTGTACACGCCGTCGCCCTGCGTGATCGAGCCGCGTAGCTGGGTTTCGCCACCGCCGATGTAGACGACGTCGGGGTTGGTCTCGGCCACAGCCACGGCCCCGATCGACGAGCTGGTGATCTGACCGTCCGTCACCGCGGCCCAGGTCGTGCCGCCGTCGACGGTTTTCCATAAACCACCGCCGGTAGCGCCGAAGTAGTACTCGTTGCGCCGACCGGGGCTTCCCGAGGCGCCGAGCGAGCGACCGCCGCGTTGCGGGCCGATGTTGCGCCAGCTCATGCTGGCATAGATGGGTGCGTCGTCGCCCACTCCGCCGGACGACGACACGGCGCCAACGGCCTCGGTGTGCGGGGACGAAACCTCGGCGGCGACCAGCAGAAGGGCCGCGGTCACCAGGGTAGGGAATCGGCGACGATCAGGATGGCGCATTGCATGAGGTCTCGTTTGGATCCGGAGCCACGCTCGGCGCGACTGCCAGGAGTCCGTTGGTATGGAGAGCGCCGTCACTCTAGCCATCCGCGGCCTGGCCGACAACGTCGGTGGTCATCACCAAGCCGCCGGGCAGGTCTGGAGAGCGGCGACCGCCGTTGCTAGACTGCGTGCTTCAACTGGCTGCGGCGACGGCCTCTCGAGCAAACGCGTCACTGCAAAGAAGTGGTCAACCGCGATGGAGCGAACGATGACGGACCAATGGATGATCAAGGGCGCCGAGTACACGAACTGTAACTGCGATTGGGGCTGCCCATGCCAGTTCGGCTCACCCACAACCCATGGTCGGTGTGAGGCCGTTGCCACTTCTCGTATCGACGAAGGGCACTTCAACGACATCAACCTCGACGGCCTGAGCTTCGTGCTGGCTCTTTGGTGGCCGGGCGAGATCGCGGCGGGCAACGGCCGCCAGCAGGTGATCCTCGACGAGAGCGGAACGACTGAGCAGCGTGAGGCGCTCCGCAAGATCGCGCACGGCGAGTCGACGGCACCGGGGGTGACGCACTACTTCGTGTTCAACAGCACGATGTCGGAGGTGCTCGAGCCGATCGTCGCGCCGATCGATATCGCGATCGACGTCGACGCTCGCGAGGCGCACATCAAGGTCCCCGACCTGGTGGAGTCGAAGGGCGTTCCCATCATCAACGCCTTCAGCGGCGAGCCGGCGCGCTCCGGTATTCATCTTCCGCAGGGCTTCGAGTACACCTACGCCGAAATGGGCAACGGCACATCTACCGTGCGCATGGGGATCGAGCTCGACCTGGCCGACAGCTATGGTCAGTTCAACGTCCTGCACATGAACCAGGACGGTGTGATCCGCTGAGCTCGAGTCCACGCGGCTCGCAGTCGCCGCGAGCGGACGTGTTGAAACGATGGTGAGTGACTCCCGGGACCCCGTCACCCCTACGGCCCCCACACTGCCTCGTCGCGACCGTATCGCGATTCTGGTGGCCCTCGCCGGCGTGACGCTGCTTGCCTGGGCATACCTCGTGTACGTGGCGCTCGAGATGGGTGACATGGCGGGAGCCGGGTCTATGGCCACCGGCGGTGCCATGGCCAGCGACATGGACGTCGCGGGCGTGCGCCCTTGGGCCACGCTCGACTTCCTGCTGATGTTCCTGATGTGGTCAGTGATGATGGTGGGGATGATGGTGCCCAGCGCGGCGCCAATGACGCTTCTCTACGCTGCTGTCGCCCGCAAAGCCGCGAGGCAGGGCGCCACCCTCGCACCGACGGGAGCTTTCGTCGCTGGCTACCTCGCCATGTGGTGTCTCTTCAGCGTCCTCGCCACCGCGGCGCAGTGGGCGCTCGACCAAGCCGCACTGTTGTCGCCGATGATGGTGGCGACCAGCCCCGCGCTCGGTGCCCTCTTGTTGATCGCTGCAGGCATCTACCAGCTGACGCCCGCGAAAAGCGTCTGCTTGGAGCATTGCCGTGCGCCCGCCCATTTCTTCGCGCGGCACTGGCATCCGGGCACGCTCGGCGCCTTCCGCATGGGCTTCGGGCATGGCGGCTTCTGTATCGGATGCTGTTGGGCGTTGATGGGGCTGCTCTTCTTCGGCGGCGTCATGAACCTGCTGTGGATCGCCGCGATCACGTTCTTTGTTCTGCTCGAGAAGGTGGCCCCTGTCGGCCCCCTGGGGGGACGCTTGGCGGGCGCAGCGATGATTGTCGCAGGCGTTGTGGCGATCGTGCTCCGCTAGGCCCTCTAATGAGTACGCCAGTAGGCGGGCTTACGCGCTGTCATAGCGCGGCGCACCTGGTTTCTGCTTCACTATTCGTAGGTCCTCTGCTTCCGGCCGTCTTCCACTCGGAACGCGGAGGAATCTCATGTTCAAACGCCGCGCCAGGGTCCTGCTAGGACTGCTGCTCGCAGCGAGCGCCACGCTCCTGCTCGCCGGCTTCCACTCGCACTACGGAGCCTCGATCCGCGCTTCGTCCAGCAGCTACTACTCCGACTACCTGTACGGGTCTCGCTTCCGTCTCGGAGGTGGTCACTATCAGGTGCTCTATCGCCCGCGCGGCTACGGTAGTGGCTACTACTTCGTCAGCACCTATCTGTCCGGTGCTCGCGGCTGCGGACGCTTCTGCTACAGCCGCGGCAACACCCACTACCACCACGCGAGCTGCGGCCACTTCCGTGGCTACGCCTCCCGCTATGGCTACGGCGTCAACCAGCTCATCGGCAGCTACGGGCCGCGGCGCTAGCGACGCAGCGTGATTCGAGCCCGGCTCGCCTCCGCGCTCACGTTAGCGTTCCAGCCAACTCCGCGGCTTGCACGGTACCCGCTGCCCCGCCCCGCGCCCGACAACTCACAATATCGGCCGGGCGATCGAAGACGATCATGCTCCGATCGCCAACACTCTCGTCGGGCACCTCGAGCGTGTTGAGAATGAGGCTGCGGGTGCTCTCGTCGCCAGCCGCGTTACGCAGCAGCATCTGGAGCTCCACAATGCTGTCAACAAAGCCGCGATCGGTGCGGTCGGAACGTGCCGCGATGGCCCAGCCGCGCTCCTCCGGCGTGAGGTCGACGCCGCGCAGGGCCTCGTCCAGGTCGACGTTGGTCAGTTTCTCGCGCGCCGCTGAGGCAATCGAGGTGTCGCCGCTCTGGGACGTCGCCGGGTGTGCAGATGCGCTGCCGACCATCAGCAGTGCGCCCACGAGCAGTGCGGAGATTACCTTACCCAATTCGAGCTCGGTGTTGCTTTTCACGGTGACGGTCTCCTCGTCGGGGGATCGGTGGCCGATCATTAGAAGTGCGGGAAGCAGAAGCAGGTCGGTGGCGAGGGCCAGCACGATGGCCATCATCGTCAGCAGTCCCATCTGGGCGTTGATGCGGAACGACGACAGCGCCAGCACGGCGAATCCGAAGGAAAGAATCACGGTGGTGCTGACAAGCGCCGTGCCCACCATCTCGAACGCGTAGCGGATCGCTGCCGGCCGATCGTAGCCGTTCTCCCGCCGGGCGCGCAGGTACTTGGCCAGGAAGTGAACGGTGTCGTCGACGACGATGCCCAGAGAAGTGGCCGACACCGTCGCCGCCGCCATTCCCACCTGTCGAACGAGAATCGCCCACAGCCCGAACGTCATGAGGATCGGGATGGCGTTGGGAATCAGGCTCAGAACGCCGATGCCGATGCTGCGCAGGGTGATCATCAGAACAATCGAGATCAGCACGATCGCCACCGCGTTGCCGCGCAGCATGCTGCGGATGTTGCGTTCGGAAATGCGCGCAAACATTACGCTGGCGCTGGTGGCGTCGGCCCACATCGATTCCTGAGCTTCGGCGCGTAGCCAGGCCTCGGCACGCTCGAAAACGCTGCGGATCTCCCCTGTGGAAAGGTTGCCGAGGCTGGCCGTAACCCGTGTGGCCGACTTGTCAATGCTGATGCGGTCGTTGAGGTCGAGGCCGTAGGGCAACGAGAGCTCGTAGAGCAGCAGGTACTGCGCGGCCATCTCGCGAGTCTCAGGGACCGTGTACCAAACCTCGTCGTCGCCGTGCATGTTCTTGTTGAGGCGCTTGACGACATCGGTGTAGCTGAATGCATGGGTAACTTCGGGTTGCTCGCGCAGCCACGCGGTGAACCGATCGAGATCACGCAGGTAGGCGGGGTTGCTGATACCACCCTCCGACTCGGCCTCCACCGAGAACTCGACGAGGTAGATGCCGTTGAGGTGCTCCATGCCCCACTCCGCATCGCCTCGGAACGGGATGCGATAGTCGAAGTACTTCACGAACTCGTCGTTCAGATCGATTGTCGGGATCATCGTGACGAGCACGATGGTGGCCGTGCCGATGACGAGCGCGACCGGCCGGTAGCGCGTGATGACCCAATCGGAGACTGCATCAGTGCGCGCGGTGCCTGGTTGCCTTCTTTCGCCCGTCGGACCTTGAGCGGGACCACGGTGAGGAACGCCGGGAGGAACACCACCGAGTAGAGGAAAGCCGCGGAGATACCCATCGCGGTGATGTTGCCGAGGTACCAGAAGGGTGGCGAATCGGAGAAATTCAGGCACAAGAAGCCGATGATCGTCGTCAGGCTCGTGACGAATACCGGCATGAAGTTGGTGCGCAGGCTCTCGCGGATCGCCGCTGCCTTCTCGCTGCCGCGGCGCATGAGCGTCAGGACCGTGATCAAGATATGGACACTGTCGGCGATCCCGAGCGTCATGATGATGATCGGCGCGGTCAGCGAGATCGGGTCGAGGCGCATGCCGGCGTGGCCCGCGAGCCCCAGGGCGCTCAGCGCCGCGAACGCGATCACCAGCACCGTCCCGGTGGTGCCCGCGAAGCTTCGCAGCACCAGAGACATGAAGACCACGAGAACGGCGAACATGCCCGGCAAGAGCGTCATGGCGTCGGTTTGGCCCGCCTCGGCGAAGGCGTTGTTGAGCATCGACACGCCGCTGAGCGCCACTGTCGCGCCGGGCTGCCGCTCGCGCAGCTGGCGCGCTAGGTCGCGTGCGTGTCCCACCGCTCGAGGCACCTCGGTGAGGCTCTCCTCGGGGTACTGCAGCGTGACATTGACGCCGGTCGTACGGGCGTCGGGCGAAATCAGATTGCCGCGCAGCAGTGGCTCGGCCAACGCGATCGCGCGTCGCCGCTCGAGCTCGGCCTGCCCGAGAGATTCGGCGTCGCGGACCAGGTCCTCGACCGTGAGGTCGTCGCCGTCGGCCCAGGAGTGCTGGAAATTCGTCACCGAGTCGACCCGGATCGCGTACGGAATCTGCCACGCCTCAGCCGTGAGCCACTCGAGGTCGCTGGCAAGATCGGCGTCGAACACGTCGCCCTGTTCGGCGCCCGACTGGACGATGAACAGAATGTTGTCGTTCTTGGTGTAGGTGTTCTGGAACTCCTCGAACGCCAGCAGGTCGGGGTTCTCGGGGCTGAAGAACACGCGGTAGTTGTTCGAGAAATCCAGAAAACGGGCGCCGCTGGAGGCGGCAACAACCAGAACCAGCGATGCGATGATCGCCAGCCAGGGCCTGCCGGTGACGAGGTCGCTGAGGCGAACGGCAAATCGGTCGCTGAGGTTGTACTGATCGGGGCTCACGAGCTTTCTCCGGATCGAATGGTTGCGAGGATGAGAGTAGCGTGTCGGTCTGTGGGCGGAATGTTCGAGGTTCCACAATGTGGACTGATCAATCCACGTTCGGTACAAAAAAAATCAGGCGCGACGGGCTGCATCGCTCAGGTGCCTCTCAAGAGTTTCGAAAGACTGCGAAGAACGCTCTTGCCAACTTCGGGGGATCCATAGGCTTTGGTGAGAAGAGCCGCGCCTTGTCCGGTGGCAGCCACCAGGTGGGCGAGGTCCTCGGGGTCGAGCTCGCTGTTGAGCTCGCCGGCCTCCTGAGCGCGCTGGAAGACGTTCGCGAACTCACGCCGCAGGGCGCCGATGGCGGTTTGCATCGCGGTCGCGATTTCCGGGTCGCGCGGTCCGAGCTCCAGGACGGTGTTGCCGAGCAGGCAACCACTATCGCAATGCTCGTCCGCCATCTCCTCCCAGATCCCGAACACCTTCTCGACGTTGTCGAGCGGCGATCCCGGGGCACGCAGCTGCGCGAACACGCGTCCACCGAGTCGATCGAGGTAGGAGCCCAGCGCTTCGAGAAACAGGGCTCGTTTGTTGCCGAACGTGTTGTACATGCTCTGGCGTCCGATGCCCATGGCGTCGAGGAGCTCGCTGATACCGGTGGCTTCGTAGCCCTGTTTCCAGAAAAGGCCGAGCGCCGCGCCCAGGGCCTGGTCGCGGTCGAATTGTTTGTCGGGTCCGGGTCGTGTGATTGCCATGGCGGCGACTGTAGCTAACATGGACTGATCAGTCAAGATCATTCGAGAAAGAATTTGCGCCAGCCCTTCGGACGGTATCCTGCGCCAATGCTTGTCTACTCGATTGATCTCGGCGGCACGACCATCAAGCTCGGTTTGGTCCGTGCGGTCGACAGCGCCGAGGTGCTTGCAGCACGGCGGGTGCCCGCCGAGGCCGGAAGAGGTCTAGCTCGAAGCCTGCCGACGCTGGTCGCTTCGCTGGCGGCGCTGTGCGAATCCGCAGGAGTAAGCCAGAAGCACGTCGTTGGCGTTGGCATGGCGCTGCCTTGCCTGCTGGACGTTGAACGGCGCCGCGTGGTCTCGCGGCTTACGAAGTATCCCGACGCCGCCGAGCTCGATCTCGTTGGCTGGAGTCGCGACGAGCTCGGGCTACCGTTGTTGATGGAAAACGACGCCCGCGCCGCGCTGCTGGGCGAGTGGCGGCATGGAGCCGGTCGAGGCGTTGACAACGTCGCCATGCTGACTCTCGGCACCGGCGTCGGCTGCGCCGTGATCCTCGACGGCAAGCCGCTGCGCGGTGCCAACGGGGCCGCCGGCAATCTCGGCGGTCACTTCACGATCGACGTCGACGGCGACCCGTGCCTGTGTACCAACGTCGGCTGCGTTGAAACCCACGCCTCTACCTGGGCGTTGCGGCGCGAGCTTGGCGACCACGCCGATCTCCAATGGTTGTTCTCAGAGTCCGCCCCCGGTGTCGTTGCGGTCGGTGCAGGCGGAACCGAGTTCGACCCGGAAACCGACACCCCAGCCATCACAGGCGCCGCATCCGCCCAGCGAGCGGCGATTCGCGCTCGCGTCCTGCGAGGCTGGGGCGCCGCGGTCGTCAACCTCGTGCATGCCTACGACCCGGAGATCGTGATTCTTGGAGGCGGCGCCATGGGCAGCGCCGACAAGATCTTGCCGGCCGTCCGCGACTACGTGGGCGCGCACGCCTGGCGCTCTACGGCTGCATCGCCACTCGAGATTGTTCCCGCTGATCTCGGGGAGACGGCGGCCCTGGTGGGGCTGGCGTCCCAGTTTGACTCGACCGCGCAGTGACGGCACCGCCCACCGTCGTGGTGCGATGACCGGCACCGGGTCCCACTTCAATCGCAGCCCATCCGTGGTGGTCGACATGGATGGGGTCGACGTCGCCCGGCAGGGCTGGAGCGCGGTGGCCCGCGCCATCGCCGACGCAGTGAAGGCGGCGGCGCAAGACGGTGGGCGAGCGCGGCTTGTCGTGGTCGATTGCCATACTGGCGTGTTCGAGGACGAGATCGGCGACTGTGAGGAGCTGCGCCATGCGCTCGCCCTGAGCGGCGGACGGGAGGCCGTCCCGGTGTTTCGCACCAGAGACGCGCTGCGATCTGCCGAGGCGATCGACGCGCTCGTAGCTCCTGATCTCACCCCTGATCCTGGCGACGATCCGGTGTTTGGTCGGCTGACCGACCTCGAGCTCGAGGACTTTTTCGAACCCGATCGACTGGCAGCTCTACGAACGGCGATTCATCGCGCGATGCGCTGCGAACCCGACGCGCCGGGCGCCGAGGGGTCCGAGTCGCGCCCCAGGGCGGTTCTTCTCTTGGGGGTCGGCGCCGCGTTTGTTGCCGGGTCCGCCGGAGCGCTGTCCTCAGCCGTTCGCAGTAGCCACGCGCCCTCGGCACACGACCTCGCTGGAGATCGCTGCGTGACGATCTATGCCGACATGCCGCGCTGGGAGCACCAGCTGCGCTTCCGGCGCAACGAGATCGCCAACCTCGGCTCGGAAGATCGAGCCGCACCCGCCGCAGCTCAGTACAAACGGGCGTTCTTCGTCGACTGGCGAGCCTGCGACTGCCACAAGCAAACGTTTCTGCCCACCTGCGACTTCGTGCTCGACACCACGCGCCCCGGAGAGCCGCGGCTCGTCACCGGCGACGCGTATCGCGCGGCCCTGTCGCAGGTGGTGAAGCAACCGTTCAGCGTGGTGCCATTCTTCGATCCGGGCCCCTGGGGTGGTCAGTGGATGCGCCGAGTCTGCGGTCTCGACGACCACCGTCCCGCCGACGCTCGACCCCCGAACTACGCCTGGTGTTTCAACTGCGTGCCCGAGGAGAACTCGCTACTGCTTCAGTTCGGCGACGTGACGCTGGAGACTCCGGCAATCAATCTCGTGCTCCTGGAACCCGAGGCCCTTATCGGCCGGGACGTCTACGAGCGCTTCGGCGAGTTTCCTATCCGCTTCGATCTGCTCGATACGATGGGCGGTGGCAATCTCAGCCTGCAGGTTCATCCCACTGCGGAGTACGCGCGGGAGCACTTCGGCCTCACCTACACGCAGGACGAGAGCTACTATTTTCTCGACGCGGAACCAGGCGCCGAGATGGTTCTCGGGCTGCGCAACGGCGCAGATCCGGCTCTGCTGGAGCGCGATTTGCGCGCGGCCCACGAACCTGGGAAGGAGGGGACGGACGGGACGGAGTTCGAGGCCGAGCGGCATGTCTGCGTTTGGCCTGTGCGCAAGCACGACCACGTCTCGATTCCGGCGGGGACGATTCACTGCCAGGGCCGCAATAGCATGGTGCTCGAGATCAGCGCCACGCCATACATTTTCACCTTCAAGCTATGGGACTGGGGTCGGGTGGGGCTCGACGGCCGCCCGCGGCCAATTCACCTGGAGCGTGGGCTGGCGAATCTGCGTTGGGAGCACAACCGCGATTGGGCCGCGCGGGAAGCGCTCGATCGCGTCGAGGTTCTGCCCGACTCTCCGGGCGTTCGCGAAGAGCGTACGGGGCTGCACGAGTCGCAGTTCATCGAGACCCGCCGGCACTGGTTCACTCGTGCCGTTGAACACGACACGGGCGGTAGCGTGGATGTGCTCGCCGTCGTAGAGGGCGGGCCGGTGGTGGTCGAGAGCCCGAGCGGCGCCTTCGAGCCTTTCCGAGCAGGCTATGCCGAGGTGTTCGTTGTTCCCGCGGCGGTCGGCCCGTACATCGTTCGGCCTGCCTCGGCCCTCGCGCCCGACGAGGTCTCCGCAACCATCAAGGCAGCCGTTCGATGAGTCGGCTCGCGCCGGTAGATTGGGTCGCGATCGCGGCCTACTTCGCGCTCGTCGTGGGCTGTGGCCTCTGGTTCCGTCGGCGAGCTCAGGCCGGCCTCGACGCCTACTTCCTGGGTGGTCGACGCATCCACTGGCTGGCGCTGTCGGCTTCCGGCGCCGTGTCGAACTTCGACATCACCGGAACCATGTGGATGGTCTCGGTGTTGCTCGTTGTAGGAATGCAGTCGTGGTGGCATCACTGGATGTGGGGCGTGGCGTTGCCCGCCTTCGCGCTGACGCACATGGCTCGATGGGTCCGGCGGTCGAACGTCATGACCGCGGCCGAGTGGATGACCACGCGATTCGGCCAGGGGCGCGAAGGGGCGGCGGCACGTACCGCGTACGCCGCCACCGCGGTGATCTATTCCGCGGCAGCCGTCGGCTACGCATTCCAAGGCATTGGCAAGTTCGCGTCGGTTTACTTGCCGCTCGACGGGATCGTCGCGATGATGCCGCTGCGACTACCCGATGGCACCGCCGTCTGGTTGTTGGCGAATCAGCCGGCGGTGCTCGCCGTAACGATCCTCGCCCTGACAACGACATACGTCGTCTCAGGCGGCCTCTACGGCGTCGTCGTAACGGACGTCATTCAGGCGGTTGTGCTTTCGCTCGCGTCGGTGCTGATCATGGGCATTGCCTACGTTAATCTCACGCCTGAGCTGATCGCCAGCCACACCTCGGAAGGCTTCTTTCGATTGGCGCCGGTCTGGCGCCGCGCCGATCTTGCCGGCGACCCGAGCACCGCTGCGTTCGAGATGTTCGGCCTTCTGACCATCGTCTGGGTGGCCAAAGGCTTGCTGATGAACGCCGGCGGTCCGGCGCAGCTCTACGATTTCCAGCGCTACCTGGCGAGTCGGGACTCGAGGGAGGCCACGAAGGTGGCCGCCGCTTGGCCGTTCTTTCTGGTGCTGCGCTGGGGAATGGTGATGGGCATCGCCCTGCTCGCGGCAACCGGTCTGGTGGCCGCCGGCGATCCGGAGCTCGTGATGCCCGAAGTGCTGCGCCTCTACCTGCCGCCCGGAGTGCGCGGCGTTGTGATCGCGGGGCTCCTGGCTGCGTTCATGTCGACTTTCAGCTCCACCGTCAACGCTGGTGCGTCCTTCGTAGTGCGGGATTTGTGGCAGCCGCTGGTCGCCCCGGATGCGTCGGAGCAACACCTCATTCGGATCAGCAAGATCTCGACCGTCGGTGTGGTGCTGGTTGGCGTTGCGATCGGATTCAGCGTCGACTCCATTGCCGGGGTGTGGAACTGGATGATGATGGCGCTGGGGGCCGGAGTCATCATTCCGAACGTCCTGCGCTGGTACTGGTGGCGACTCAACGGCTGGGGCTACGCCTGGGGTGTAGCCGGCGGCATCGGATTGTCGCTGATCGGGCTGGTGTCGCCGGAGCTACCGCTCTACGTCGTGTTTCCGGTGGTTTGCTTCGGGTCGGTGCTGGGTTGCCTGGTCGGGACGTTCGCTACGCCGCCAACCGACTCTGGCGTGCTCGCCGATTTCTACCGGACGGTGCGGCCGTTCGGTGCTTGGTCGGAGGTCAAACAGGCGGTCGCCGCCCCCATGACCACGGCCACGAACGACGGCGGACACAACACGCGCAACGTGGAAATGGCGGACGACGACCGCCGGGCGGGAGCCGTTGCCCTCAATACTCTGTTGGCGATCGTCGGCATCACGGCGCTCTACCTGTCGCCGATGTATCTCGTTGCCCACCGGCACGGAACAGCGGCGTTCGGCGCCGCGATAGCCATTGCCTGTGCGGGATTCCTTTACGGCCGGCTGCGCGACTAGCGGATTAGAAGGTGCTAACTCACCCGCCGATCGTGGCCTTTCCAATACGCCTCGCGTAGCCGGTACTTTTGAAGCTTCCCGGTGGCGGTTCGCGGCAGCGCTTCTACGAACTCGACCGATGTCGGACACTTGAAATGGGCTAGCCGCTCGCGGGCGAATTCGAGCAGCTCGTCCTCGGTAGTGAGGTCAGGCTCGTTGCCGCTCGCCGCTCCTTCTCGAAGAACCACCAGCGCCTTGGGGGTTTCGCCCCACTTTTCGTGCGGCACTCCGATCACCGCGCACTCCAGGACGTTCGGGTGCTGGTAGAGCACGTCTTCGACCTCCGGCGAGCTGACGTTTTCGCCTCCCGAGATGATCACGTCCTTCTTGCGATCGACGACATGGACGTTGTAGCCGGCGTCCCACACCGCGAGATCGCCAGTATGGAAGTAGCCGTCGCGAACGACTCTCGCGGTTTCCTCGGGTTGTTTCCAGTAGCCCTTGAAGACGACGTTGGAGCACACACAAATCTCGCCGACCGTCTGGCCATCGCGCGGCACGGGGTTGTCGTCGTCGTCGAGCAACACCACGTCGACGCCGATGCCGGGCACCCCGGCTCGCGATCGCCGCGCGTAGTCGCTCGCTTGGGTGGCGTGATCGACCTGTGACGACGTGACAAACGGTGCGGTTTCCGTGAGCCCGTAGATCTGCAGAAACTCCCAGCCGAGCTCGTCCTCCACACGCTCGATGTATGCCGCTGGAGGTGGTGCGCCCGCCAGCGTGAAGCGCGGCCGCGTGGTGATGGCGTGCCGTTGCTTGTCGGGATAGTCGAGGATCACCCGCAACACCGTCGGCGCCATGCAGGCGAACGTGACCTTCTCGTGCTCGATGAGATCGAAAATCCGCTCGCCGTCGATGGTTCGCAGCACGACGTGTGTGCCGCCCATCCCGGTGAGCGCGTACACGCCGCCCCAGCCGTTGCAGTGGAACATCGGCAGCGTCCAGAGCTCGACGTCGTCGTGCGCCACACGCAGATGCGCGATGAGGCTGTACGCGTTGATGTAGCAATTGCGGTGGGTAAGCATCACGCCCTTCGGCCGCGCCGTCGTCCCCGAGGTGTAGTTGATCGAAACGACGTCGTTCTCGCTGCGCTCCGGCCTGTCGGGCGGCGTCTGCGGAAGGTCAGCGATGAGCTCCTCCCAGTCGACCCAGCCATCGGGGGCGCTCCACTCGGAGTCCGGTGGGTCGTCCTGATCGGCCTCGCGAGCCGAGCTGGCGGCGTGACGCGCGACGATCCAATGCTCGACCGCGTCGAGATGTTCTCGAATCGAGTCGACAACATCGGTGTACTCGTCGTCCACAAGGACTGCCTTTACGCCCGCGTGATCGAGGATGTAGCGATGGTCCTCGGCCACGAGCCTGTAGTTGAGCGGTACCAGGATGACGCCGATCTGCGCCGTGCCGTAGAAGCTCTCGAGAAAGTGGTGCGAGTTCGGACTGAGGATGCATACGCGGTCACCCCTGCCGATCCCGAGGCCGGTCAACGCGTGCGACAGCTGGTTCACACGGCGCTCGAAGTCGGCGTAGCTCAGCCGCAGCGAGCCGTCGACGATCGCGATCTTGTCGGAATACACCCGCGCCGCACGCTGTAAGAAGTCGTCGACAAGTAGCGGAGTTTCCATGGTTTGCGGATGCCCTGGACTCGGTGTTTGCGATGACCGCGCGAATCTTGCGCCGAGCTTCCGCCGCCATCACGCGACTCTCGGCGAGCGTTAGACTAGAGCGCCGTTTGCCTCTTTGCCACAACCTGACTAGCTGTGTTTTCTAAGTAGGTTGTTCACATCGGGGCTCACTTCTGAGATCAATGGGGTTGTTCAAAAGACTCCACGACCTCAGAAGGAGTGCCCGATGCAGCTGCATGGTAACGCCCGCACGACGCCGTATATACGCCGAGAGATGGTCCGCCGAGTCCGGGAGCGGGCGGAGCCCGTGACGGAAACGGCGGCGGCGCTCGGCGTGTCGGCTCGAACGGTTTACAAGTGGCTGGATAGATACGAGCGAGAAGGTGAGGCCGGGCTGCTCGATCGATCAAGCCGGCCGACGTGCTGTCCGCACGCAACAAGCGCTGGAGTTGTGAGGCAGATCGACAAGCTACGTCGGCGGCGACTGACGGCCTGGCAGATCAGCCGAAGGTTGGCTGTGCCGCGCTCGACCGTCTCGGCGTGGCTGAAGCGGCTCGGACTCGCCAAGCTTGATGCGCTCGAGCCCAAGCCCGAGATCGTTCGCTACGAGTACGAGCACCCCGGTGACCTACTGCACCTGGATACGAAGAAACTGGCCCGTATCCGGCGACCTGGACACCGCATCCACGGCGACCGCTCCAAGCGGGCCTACGGCGTCGGCTGGGAGAACGCCCACGTCGCTATCGACGATCACTCTCGGGTGGCGTACGTCGAAGTGCTGCCCGCCGAAGACCAACACACCTGCACAGCGTTCCTGCAGCGAGCCGTCGAGCACTTCGCTTCGATGGGAGTAGCGGTGCGCCGAGTGATGACAGACAACGGGCCTGGCTACGTCTCGAAGCGCTTCAATCGCCTATGCCATCAACTCGAGATCCGGCACATTTACACCCGGCCCTACACCCCCAGAACCAACGGCAAAGCCGAACGCTTCATCCGCACACTCAAGGAGCAGTGGGCCTACGGCACCTGCTACCAGACCTCAGCTCGACGTACTCGAGCTCTACGGCCCTGGCTCAACCACTACAATCGTCACCGCCCCCACGCCGGCATCGGCATGACACCGCCGATCGCTCGGCTCTCAGGGGTGAGTTCGTGAACAACCTACCTAGAACTCACATCTAGCCACAATTTACGAGCGCCATGACTGAAGCCATCGACACGCGCGAGTTGCGCAACGCCCTGGGGTGCTTCGCCACCGGCGTGACCATTGTCACGGCGCAGGTACCGGAAGAGCTCAGGCTGCCCGATACCGTCGACGGTAGCGACAACGTCGGTCTCACGGTCAACAGCTTCAGCTCCGTGTCGATGGAGCCGCCGCTGATCCTTTGGAGCCTGCAGAGAAGCTCGGGGGCACTCGACGTCTTTCGCGCCGCGTCGCACTTCGCGGTGAACGTGCTCGCGGCCGACCAGATTGAGCTGTCGAACCGCTTTGCAACGACCCGAGACGACAAGTTCGACGGTGTGAGCTTCGAACGCGGTGCGGGTGGCGCGCCACTCCTGCACGGTTGCGTGGTCTGCTTCGAATGCCGGCTGTGGAACGAATACGACGGTGGCGACCACGTCATCTTCGTCGGCCAAGTGGTGGCCATTCAATCGAGCGAGGGCGACGCGCTGTTGTTCGAGCGTGGCCGGTACGCGGTCGCAGGCGCACATCCGGGGCTCGACGACTAGAGCGACCGCCGGCTACCGCGCGAGGAAGGCCTCGGCGATCTCTTGAAACCGCAGGGCGGGGGCGCTGGACAGATTGGTTGCCATTGCCACCACCAGCTTTTCTTCTGGCCACATCGCGAGCATCGTGGTGCCGCCCACAGATCCGCCACCGTGAGAGATGAGCCTCCTGCCGCCGGGATCGTCGCGAACTCCCCAGCCGATGCCGTAGCCGGTCTCCGTGCCGTCAGCAAGGGTCTGCGACGTAAAGAGAAGCTCGAGCGTCTCGGCGCGCAGGTAACCTGGCTCCAGATGGGCGGACGCGAAGCGGACCAGGTCGCTGGGCGTGGAGAGAAAGCCGCCGCCGGCCCACTTGTAGCTGTTGTCGACGTAGGGGCCGTTGATGAAGCGTCCGTTTCCCGCTGGACTTTGGCTATAGAAGCTGACGCGGTGCGGGATGACGTCGAGGTTCTGATCGGGCGCGGTTTGGCGGAGCCCGAGCGGGTCGAAAACGCGCGCCTGCATGAGCTCCAGGAACTCACTCTGGGAGGCTCCCTCGATGACCGCAGAGATCAGATTCCATCCGTAGCTCGAATACTGGTAGGCGGAGCCGGGCTCGTGGAGCAGCGCGTCGTTGGCGAAGATCTCGAGACCGTCTGACACGGTCGGGTAGTGCAGCGAGCTGACAAACTCGTCGCCTCGATAGTGACGGATTCCCGCTAGGTGTCCGGCCAGTTGTCGCGTGGTGATCGGGAATTCCTTCTCGGGAAAGTCGGGGACGTACGTCTGAACAGGAAGGTCGAGATCGATCGCGCCTTCTTCCCAGAGCAGCGCCAACGCCGCGGCGGTCATCGGCTTGGATACGCTGCCGATGCGGAACTTGTGGCGTGGCGTAACCGCCATGCCCTGCTCGATGTCAGCCCAACCGAATCCCTCTGCCCAGACGATCTCACCGCCGACGCTGACCGCAATCGACAGCCCTGGAAGCCCGATGCCGAGGTTGTCGCGGGCAACTCGGCGCGCGTTTGTAATGGCGTCGAAGTAGTCGGGATTGGCGATCGTTGTTGCTGCGGGCGGCGTTGCATCGACTTCGACCCGGGGCGCGTTCTCGAACGCCGGCGCCGGGCGGACGCGCGGCTCGGAGCGGATGACAAAGGCCGCGACGCCAGCCGCAAGGGCGAGCGATAGAGCCGCCGCGAGGGCAGCGAAAACAGGGAGACGTTGTTCGTTCACAGTGGGCCTCGGCAGCGGCGCAGTTCCTGGAAGGAGGCGAGGACGGCCCGGAATCGACAGCCTGGCGTTCCGCTGATCGTTGTCTTCTTCCTCCGACGCGTCAAGAGGGGGCGGCTGTTCCCACCGAAGCGCGCCTCTCGTGACCGCACCCACGCCATCGGAAGATTCGCCGCGTGGGAAACTGTCCCGACGCGCTACTTCGTGAAAGCTCGCCTTCGCCCCGGGAAGGCTGGCGCATTACGTCGCGCGGTCGACGACGGCAGCCTCGGCGCCGGCTCGGTTGCTGGTGGTGAGTACATCCGCGATATGGCGCATGCACGTCGGTTCGATGACGGCGCCGTCCGTTGGGTCGAAGTTTGCTACTGCCCGACGCCGCTCGAAGAGGAGATCCCCTACTGGGAGGAGTACTTCGAGCTGCTGGCGATCAAGAACGCCCACAACCCAGCGCGTTGCCGTGACAAGAACGGCACCGAGCCGTGGGCCTGCAGCGACTGCGACTGCACCGACCGCCTCGAGGGCTGGCTCGAACGCCAGGGCGAGTCTTTCGAAGCCGTGCTCGCGTCGGATGCTGAGCGACCGACGGTGGTCGGCGGAGCTACGCGCTCTTCACGAGAGGATTGCGAGTCTTCAAATCGCGAAAGCGACTGAAGTCACGGTCGGCGGTCCACAGCTCAGACACCCCGTGATGCAGACACAGCGCCGCGACGCGCGCGTCGTGAACGCGCGGTCCGACCACTTTCGAAGCTCGAAGCACCTCGCTGAGTCGGTCCGCATAGCCGGCGTTTTCCGACAGCGGATCGAGTCCGGGTGACTCGAGCCAGGCGCGCACTTGAGCCAGGGCTTTGACCAAAGACGTTGGCGGCAGGTAGATCCCCGGATGCGTGACGATTCCGAGGAACTCGTGGAGGCAAGGCCATGGGATCGTCCAGGCGCTGGGCGACTGCGCGAGCGCTTGGATCGCCGCCGCGGCCGGCTTGTGCCACGGTGAGTCGGCGCGATGTGCGTAGACGAGCAGATTCGTGTCGACCGCGATCACCCGCCGCGGCCCTCGTAGATCATGTCTCGGATTCGCTCCCAGCCGCCCTCCGCGACTCCAGGTTGTAGCCCCTCACCTCCAAAGCTCTCGTCGCGCAAGCGGAATCCGCGGGTCGCAGTGCGCCGCTTCAGCTCCGATCGCAGACCGGCTTCGATGAGCGCGCGAATCGTCGTGCCTTCAGCGGCCGCGACACGCTTGGTTTCGCGGAACAGGGGGTCGGCAATATCTACGGTTGTTTTCACCCATATACCCATATCACGTCATCTCCGTCTTCGGAAGTCACTTCCAACCAGATGAGACGGCCGTGCACGGGCGAGTTGCAGGCGGGCAGAAGCCAGACCTTCGCGGAGATGGATTGGGCTGGCGGCGCTAAGGCGAGTGTGGATGTGCGCCGGTGGCCATCATCAGGTGGTGACGACGATGATGGCCGCCTGCCGCGAGGTAGCCGAAGAGGCCGAGCGCGCGGATCCTCAGGCGCTCGTCAGGGTCGTCGCTCGAGAGCGTGAGGACGAGCTCGGGATCGGTTTCGAGGACGGCTTGCCAGCCGCGGAAGTCGGCAGACATGCGAGTGTGGGCCTGGAGCATCGCGGTGGCTGAGGCCAACACCTGCGGGCTGCCGTCGATCAGAAAGCGCGCGCCGGCAGGCGTGGCTTCGTGGGTTACCCGCGCGTGAACGAAGACGTCATCCATCTGGACGAGGTGCTCGCGCAGTGAGTCGATCGAGACCTCGGACCAATCGGTGGTGGGGTCGGCCTCGAGGCGGGCCACGACCTCCTCGAGGGCGCTGAAGATCGACTGCCCGGCCTGTTCGAGGCCGGTCTGGGGCCTGGCGAAGGGCCGCGGGCTCGAGACGAAGCCGCTGAGTGTGCTCGCGGCGAGGACAGTGACGATCGTCGGGCCGACGAATCGGGCGTAGCTCGACATGTGGACCTCACGTGCTGACGGGTGGCGTGATGCTAGGGCGGTGAGACCCGATCATGCCGAAGTTGCAGCCGCAAGAACATGACGCGGATCATGTTCGACAACTTCCCTCGGTGCAGGTCAACCGATTTGCCCACCAGAGATGGGCCGGCGCTACATCGGCGGCGAGGTGAGGGGTACTTGGTGGCGTGCGGCCCGAACACGAGGTTGGCCGCAACAAGTTGGCCTCGCCCGCAGAGACCACCGAGCTCACGGACAGCTCGGTGGTCCCGGGTGCGAAGTACTGCACCCGTGTGTCGTCGATCCGCCAGGCTCGCCGCGATCGATCGTCGGCGTCTCGGTTCAGCGCGGCGCCGCCAGGGCGTCGAAGTGGAGTTTTTTGGGCAACTTGAACTTGGTCGTCACGTTGCCTTTCTTATCGATCGTGACGAGGTACTGGCCGCCGACGTCCGGCAAGCTTTCGTCGATCGTGTTCACGATGCCCCAGAGGGTTCCGTCGGTGTCGAATGTCGCCGAGTTCACGCGTGAGTCGTCGGGCCCGGAGATGGCGCCGAAATCCAGCGTGCGGTGCTTGCGCAGCTTGCCGTCCGCCTGAACCATGGCCAATTCGACATCGTCGAGCACGAAGACCTGGCCCTTGGCGTTGGCCGCGATGGCGTTGCCCTCGTCGCCTGCCGGCGCCCGCATGTTGGGCAGCGGAGCGATCTTGGCGTTCCTGCGGATCTTGAACACTCCCTGATCTAGATCCTCGTCCTGTGCGGAGTTCGCTAGCATCCCGAAGCGCTTGACGCCAGGCTTGAAGGTAATGTCGCCGAAGGCCAGTTCGAAATCGGCTTGCCTCTTGGCCGCAATCGTCGCCTTGCCGCTGGTCAAGTTGATTGTGACGAGCCCAGCTATCCCGCAGCAGTCATTGGTCGGAAAACCCCATCCGTACAATGTGCCGTCGGCGTCGAAAGCGATCCCGCTGACGTAATGGATCGCGGACCCGAGACCACCGATCTCCGTCACGGTCTCGGTAGCCGGGTCGATGTGGTAGAGGGCCCCGCGACCAGCATCGTCGTAGTCGTAGACGATGGCATAGAGGGCGGTTTGGCCGAGAGCCTCGGTCGGGGCGACGGCAGCCACGGCAGCGGGCTTCGGTGGTCCCGATGGCGTCAACACGTTGCTTTTCAACGACGAGAACAACGACATCGCGGGCTCGTTCAACTGCGTCACCGGTGGCATCCTGGCGTTCGGTGGATGGTGGACCGACGGTTCTAATCATTCGACCGCGCAGGCCGACAGTGCAACGACGTTCAAGACGATCACCGAGGGCGACATCGTCACCCAGGACGGCATCGAGTGCTGGCTGGACACAACCACCAAAGGGCTCATTGAGCTGCTCAACCACGAGTTCGGGCACGCTCTGGGAATCGACCATTCGACGGTCTTCAACGCCGCCATGTGGCCCAACATCAAGGGCGCCGGTCGCGGTGCCTTCCTCGATAAGGACGACAAGGACGCCACGACGGCTCTGGAGTACTGAGCCGGACCGGGGGGACTCTCTGCCCGCCAGATAGCACTGCTAACGGAGCGGTGGGGCGGGCAGCGAACACCACGGCGCGCGCGTGGGCGGACCCGCCGGCTGATCTATCGAAGCTTGTCGAGCTCGTAGAACGTGCCGCGCCATTCAACGCCGCCGCGCCAGTAGGTAATGATCGCGGCGCGCAACATGGCGAACACCACCAGGAGGGAGCCCAGGGGCAGGGCGAAGGCAGTCCAGCTCCGTACGCTGAGGTGGCTCAAAAAGGCGAGCTGGATTGCGGTGAGCAGGATGTAGACGGCGATATTAACGAGCTGGGTTGGTCCGTGGGTGAGGAAGATCGCCACGAACGGCCATGTTGTGAGCATCAGCTGCGCCGCCGCACCGCCAACGAGGGTGACGAGCGAGAAGTTGGTCGCCGCAAGGGCGTTCTTCTCCAGCCCGCGCATGGCCGCGGGTAGGTCTGGATACCACTCCACCGCCACCAGCTGGCCGGCAACGGCGAAGGCCTGACGGGAGCCTGTATCGCGCAGGGCCTGACCGAGCCGGATGTCGTCGTCGGTGCGCATCGCGATCGCACGGTGCCCGCCGGCACGCTCGTAGGCGTTGCGGCGAACCAGGTTGAACGCGCCGATACCGATGCCCTGCTTCGTCTTCTCGTTGGCCATCCGCCAGGGCCGGAAGTAGGCGTTGAAGAAGAGCGCGAATGTCGCAACAAACAGCTCGAGAGCGGCCGTGGGGGTCCTGACGTCGCTGCCCGCGGGGAGGTGGTCGAGGTTGTCGCGCTGAATGCACGCCACCGCACGCAGCAACGAAGTGGGTTCGAAGATCACATCGGCATCGGTGAACAGCAGGAGGTCACCGGTGGCACGCTCGGCGCCGCGGTGCAGCGCGTGGTTTTTCCCGAGCCAGCCGTCCGGCAACTCGGTGACCTGCTCGATGGCGAGACGAGCAGCTGGCGCGCTTCTGTCGTTCGCTTGCGCTGTTTCTGCGACGCCGCGGCTGAGCTCTTCGAGAATCAGCGCCGTGCCGTCTTCTGAGCGATCGTTGACGACGACGACCTCGAGGCCCGGATAGTCGAGCGCCAGCACCGATTGCAGCGCCTGGCGCAGGTTGCGCTCCTCGTTGCGCGCCGCGATCACGATCGAGACTGACGGCAGCGCGCGCCGATCGATGGTCGCAGGATCGACGTGCTCGAGGAATCGCACGAGCCGACGCCCTCGCCAGGCGTCGAACGCGAACGCTAGCCACCCGAGAAGGGTCATCGTGGCCAGAACGAGCGGCGCTGCGCTCATCGTCAGGAGAACTCCGCGATTCGGTATGGACCGAAGATCATGAATCGATGCCGGCTTGTGTCAGCCGCGGCGCGAGACGCGTGCGAGGATAGCGCGGTTGCCAGATCGACCGACTGATGTCCGTCGAGGCCGCCAACGCAGATTCGCTCGTGAGGTAACGACCGCGTGAAGCCGACGTCAAAGATCCCAGCCACGATAGTCGCTTTCACCCTGGCGCTGGCGAGCCGGTGATGTCTCGCTTTCCGTTGAAAAAGGTGACGGTGATCCGACCTCGATAGTGTGTCGGGGTCAATCCACTAGGCATGGAGGATCACCGTCATGGGCAAGAGTCGCAGAACAGAGACAAGTAGGAAAGCGGAGCGCCAAGAGAACCCGCTCCTGGAGGCAGTGGTAGCGGCGCGATCGGATCTACGAGCTCTGGTCATGGACGCGGGCTTCGGGGTGTTGGGTTCGCTGCTCGAGCAAGACAGAGCTGAGCTATGCGGAGAACGCCACGCGCGGTCACAGCAGCGGCGGGCGTACCGACACGGCTACGACGAGGGCTCGCTGGTGATGGGCGGCCGGCGGGTCAAGGTACGCAAGCCGCGGGCTCGGAGCGTCGATGGCCAAGAGCTGCCGCTGCCGCACTGGGAGAGGTTCAAGGCAACAGATCCGCTCGAAGAGCGCGCCGTAGAGCAGATCCTGTGCGGCGTCACGACGCGCAAGTACGAGCGCTCGTTAGAGCGGCTCGACGACGGGCGAGCTTCGTCGGGAACGAGTCGCTCGAGTGTGTCGCGGCGGTTCGTAGCGCGTACAGCCAAGCAGGTGCAGCAGTACCTGGCCCAACCGCTCAATGAAGTGGACCTGCCGGTGCTGGTGATCGACGGCACGCACATGGGCAAGCACTTGTTGGTGATCGCCATGGGCATCGACGCGGACGGCGTCAAGCATGTGCTGGGTGTCGTAGAGGGCACCACGGAGAGCTCCCACGTGTGCCGGTCGCTGCTGCGGCAGTTGATCGAGCGCGGCATGCCCGTCGAACGGGCGCGGTTGGTGGTAATCGATGGCTCCAAGGGCCTCCGTAAAGCAGTGCGCGACACGTTCGGCGAGTGGGCCCTGATCCAGCGCTGCCGTGTCCACAAGATCAAGAACGTATTGGAGCATCTGCCAGGGCATATCCGGCCCTGGTTCGCAGCCAAGATCCGCAAGGCGTGGAAGGCGGAGACGGCCACGGCAGCGACCAAGCAGCTCGACGCCGTGGTCAAGGAGCTGGAGACCGATCACCCCGGTGCAGCGGCCTCGCTCAGAGAAGGAATGCAAGAGACGCTCACCGTCACTCGGCTCCGAGTTCAGGGGCCGCTGCTTCGGACGTTACGTTCAACGAATACGATCGAGAACCTGAACGGGACGATCAAACACGTCAGCCGCAACGTAAAGCGGTGGCGCTCCGGGAGCATGATCGTTCGATGGGCGGTTACTGCACTCATCGAGGCCGAGAGCAAGTTCCGGAGGGTTCGTGGCTACCGCGACATCGCCAAGCTCGATGCCGCACTCAACACCGCCGTCGACGTTCCCCTTGAGCAGGAGCACCGTACTGCGTAACAATCCCCAACCACTTCACCGTCGCCTTAGTTCAACGGACGGTGTGACATCCCCGCATTGTCGGGGAAAAGAGCTAAATGATCAAACGACTGGGAGTCTACTCTCTACCTGATGATACCGACGGGGATGAATTCTGGCACTACCATACCCAAGTCCACGCCGGGCAGGCTCGGCAGGCATTTGGTGATTATCTGAAACGCTACACGATCAACTGGGTACGGGAGGTTATTGCGGGCCAGGGGCGCTGGTTCGGTATGGTGGAGACCTGGTGGGAGAGCCGAGACGACATCGACCGTGCTTTCAGATCACTGAATACAACCATGCTGCCCAACGGCCTGTCCGTTTCCGATGATTTTGACTCCCGAGTGGCAAGCTACACCAGTTATGATGTCGAAGAATTCGTCGCTTTGGACGATCTCGAAGGACCGTCCGTCAAACGTATGACTTTTTACCGCTTGGCCGACGGCGTCGATGGAACGGCGTTTCTTCAGTATCACACCAACAAGCACGCTACGGATGTGCTCAACGCTTCGCAAACCGATTATGCCCGCCAGAAATACATCATCAACCGCGTCAACCAGATTATAAAAGGGGATGAGAGTGTTTACGGTTTTATTGAAACCTGGTGGTCCACACGGGCGGATATGAACCAGGATTTAGCAGAGCTGGGGCAGGTCATGCTGCCGGGGGGTGTTTCCCTGGTGCAAGAGTTTTTTGACCAGGTTCAAGATGTCGTAGTGTATGAAGTCGAGGAATTTGTCGCCAAAGGGTGAGAAGGAAAGATGGCCAGCTTATTGAGTGGCAAAGTCGCGCTGGTCACAGGAGCGATGACATCGTGATCCGAATCCCCGCAGCCGTCCGCAGCGTGGCGCTCGTTCTGCTCGTTGCGGCCATACCGTCGCCCGCCATCGGACAGCAACTCGCCCCCGATTTCGATGCGCTTGGCGACCAGGCAGTCGAGCGCCTTATCGAATACCTGCGCGTCGACACGACCAATCCTCCCGGCAACGAGACGGCCGGGGTCGAGTACCTCGCGGCCATCTTCGATGCCGAAGGAGTGCCGTACGAGACGGGCGAATCGGCGCCGGGCCGCGGCAATATCTGGGCCCGCATTCCCGGGGGCGACGTGCCACGCCTCGTGCTGCTTCACCACATCGACGTGGTGCCGGCGGATCGCGATCAGTGGACGGTCGATCCGCTCGGCGGCGAGATCCGTGACGGCTACCTGTACGGCCGGGGCGCGCTCGACACGAAAGGCCTGGGCATCGTGCACCTCCAGGCCTTCCTGGCGCTGCACCGCTCCGGTATCCGTCCGGATCGCGACGTGATCTACATGGCCACCGCCGACGAGGAGGCAGGCGGCTTCTTCGGCGCCGGCTGGCTGGTGGAGAATCGTCCGGAGCTGTTCGCGGATGTCGGCGTCGTGCTCAACGAGGGCGGCGACGGGAGTTTCGAGGAAGACGGCGTTACGTTCACCGTCGAGGTCACTCAGAAGGTGCCGCTATGGTTGCGGCTCGTATCGGTGAACACGCCGGGCCACGGCTCGATGCCGCAGGCAGAGTCGTCCGTAACGCGGCTTCTGCGCGCGCTGAGCAACATCCAGGCCCACGAGTTCGAAGCGAGAATCGTTCCCGCGGTGGGCGAGTACTTCCGCGCCCAGGCGGAGTCGCACGCGGAGCCGTGGCGATCGGCCTTCGTCGACATCGCATCGTCGGTCCGCGATCGCGCGTTCCTGACCACGTTGCAGATCTACAACCCGTTCCTGCACGCGCTCACTCGCAACACCTGCTCGATCACGGTGCTCGAGGGCTCGGGCAAGATCAACGTCGTGCCCCCGGTGGCGGCGGCCGAGCTCGATTGTCGATTGCTCCCCGATCAGGACCCGGACGCCTTCGTTGCCCAGCTCGAGACGATCATCAACGACAGCAAGATCCGCATGGAGAAGATCATGGGCTTTTCTCCGGCGGTGTCCGACTCCGACACGGATATTTTTCGAGCGATTCACGCGCTGAGTCAGCGCCACTATTCCGGGGCTCGCGTGATGCCCGGCGTCAGCAGCGGCTTCACCGACAGCCACTTCTTCCGAGATCTCGGCATCCTGGCCTATGGCTACTCGCCGATGGTGTTGGCGCCATCGGAGATGGTCCGCTACCACGGCAACGACGAGCGCATCGAAGTCGAGCAGGTGCGGCGGGGGACCCGGATGATGGTCGAGCTGCTGGAGGCGCTCACGCTGCAGTGACCGAACCGCCACGGGCCATCCAGAACCCGGAACGCTAGCGGCTCTCGATCAAGATCAGGTCCTGCTGCGGCTGCACGATCCACTCGGCGCCCTCTTCGGTGATCACCACCATCTCCTCCACGGAGATCGTCTTGGTGTCGGCGTCGTCGAGCTCCCAGGAGTGGAAGCCGTCGAAGGCGAAGGTCATGCCGGGTCGGAGCTCGAGTAGCTGACGCCCTGAGGGGGTGGCGCCGGGACGGCCGCCCGACAGCGCCGGGCCGCTGTCGTGGGCCCAGTAGCCCACTGGGTGGCCGGTGCTCCACATTACTGGCGCTGGGCGCGGTCGACCTCGGCGCCGGTGACACCCGGGCGCATGGCCTCGAACGCCGCACGGCTGCCGGCTACCGCGGCGCGCCACTTGGCAAGCGCCTCGGCCGGTGCCTTCGTTTCGCCCGGAGCCAGCACGTAGGCGAAGCGCTGGATGTCGGTCACCCACATGTTGTGCACCTTGATACCGAAGTCGACCTGGATGAAGTCGCCGGGCTGGATCACACGGTCGGTGGGGTGGGAGTGGCCTCGGTCCCTGCCCGAGTTCACCGCCGGGTTCTGCTCCGGCGCCCAGCCGTCGGCGACCCCGGCCGCCTCCATCCTGACCTCGAGAAAGTCGGCGATCTGGCGATCGGTCGTGACCCCGCCGATCGCCTCCTGGTAAGCCTCGACCTCCCATTGCGCCGTAAGCTCGGCGGCGCGTCGCATGATCTCCACCTCGGCCGGCAGCTTCACGGCCAGCCAGGCGTGGATCATCGGCTCGGCCGACACGACGCGCGCGATCCAATGAGGTGACAGCCCCTCGACCATGGCGGAGTACTGCGAGTGCGACAGGCCGTCGGCGATCGGACTGCTACCGGTGTTGACGCCGATCTGCTCGGGGTCGAAGCGCTCGAGCTGCGCCTGCACGTGACCCCACAGGCTCGAGCCGCGCTCGATCTCCACGACCTCGTTCATGATCTGCTTCTCGGCCAGCGCCGTGGCCTCGCCGGCCGGCGAGATCGCCACCGAGGTCACCCCGCCTTCGGTGCGGAAGAAAATGAAGGCGGCCGCGGGCTGATAGACGCCTAGCTACAGCCGTTGGTCATCGCTGGTAGCGCTCAAGCGAAGGACCCAGGAGCCTGCGCGAGATTGCCCCGAGCGAACGCAGCGACGCGCTCAGGACGTGCTCAGAGGGGACTCGGATTCGATGGTAGCGTTCGGGATGGTCTGCCGGCAGGCCATCACTCGCCGCGGCGTCTCGGTCACGAGTCACGGAGGCAGCCCATCATCGCTGCGCCGGATAGCCTAGTACGGCGACTAGGCTCCACACCGTCGATTTAACCCCCTCTTCACCCGTGACGCGCAGGCTGAAGCTCCCCGTCGTGAGGGGCGCAATCGTGACGCTGTGCCGAAACTGCCTTCTCCAGCGCTCCGAGCCGTCTTTCTCCAGCGCTCCGACAGAGAAAGTGATTTCTGTCACCTGCCAGGAACTCCCGTTGTAGACCTTGCCCGAGAAGAAGCCGTAGCCCAGCGTGGCGTTGCCTGTGAGTAGGATTCTCTCCGCCAGCGGAAGTGGCTCTGGATCCCCTCGTCGAGCCGGCTCCGGCACCCAGCGGTTCAACACGAACCGCTCCGTATGGCCGGTGAGTCGGTTGGCCTTGCTGTCAAAGGGTTTTGAAGCAGTAGCCCCAACGGGATTTGAACCCGTGTCTCCGCCTTGAGAGGGCGGTGTCCTGGGCCAGGCTAGACGATGGGGCCGCGTACCAGCGAAGAGGAAAGCAGACGCCCAGCAGGCGCGCAAGCCCGATTCGGCGCACTCCTGCGTGGGTCGCGTGCGCTCTATGCGGCGACATCCCAGAGTCCGGCTAGGCGACCTTCCGCTCGGGGTGCTCGGCGACGTCGTGACGCTTTTTGAGCGACTTGGCGAGCTCGTTGAGCACCTCGGCCATCTCGCCGAGCTCGTCCTTGGCTCGCAGCCGGCAGACGCTGTCGTAGTCGCCGGCGATCAGGGCGCGCACGTGACGCTTGAGGGTAACTTGCGGGCCGACGAAACGGTGCGTGGCGTAGATCGCGAAACCGACGCACAACAAGCCGACCATGGGGGTCAGCATCGCGGTTCGCACCGCGAGTGTTCGAAGCGGTCGCGTCACCGCCTGCGCAAGCAGGTATGGGTCCAAACCAATGGCGGCGAGTGAGGCCACAAGCGATTGCTGCAGCGTGTAGACGAGCTGCATCTGGATCACCATCGAGACGGTTACCGTCATGGCGAACAGATAGAAGCCATAGCGGAACTGCAAGGCGGGCTTCAGGAGGTAGTTCCTCAGCTTCCGCTGGTTGCGGCGTCGTGTCATGGTCGTCGCTCCTGGTTGCCCGCGGTGCTGCCAAGGCTTGCCGATGGTTTGTTCCCGCAAGGGGCTGGAGGCGGCTTGGCTCATTGCTTGTTCCGTAGCGCCACATGGGCGGTGATCTGAAAGTTCGCGTGGGTATCCCCCACCAGCTGTGTGGTGCCCGAATCGAGCAGGTCGAACGAGACCGCGATCGAGCGCACGGCGGAGCGCTGGGCGGCAGTCAGAGCCCCGCCGCCAGCCGCGATCTGGGCGCCGTCTTCGTCGAAATAACGGAACAGCGTCTGCAGCCCGATCAGATTCGGCGTCATCAGCTGATTGTTGATCTCGTTGGTCCAGGTGCCACCGTCCCAGCAGTCGACGGCGCGCAGCAAGCTGCCGCTCACGAGCTGATAGGTGATGCGCTCCACGCCGCCGTTAACGGCGCTCTCGAAGACGTTCCCGCACGGCGGAAAGTCGCTGCCGTCGTCGATGTCGCCAGCGAACTGCACCTGACTTGGCGACGCCACCGTGAGCGTTTCGGCGACGTTGGCAATTTGGTAACCAGCGAGGCGGGTCTCGCGCATCACCAGATCGAGCGCCACGCGGGCCTCCTGACGGATGTTCATGTCGGCCTGCTGGGTTTCGAACGTGTTCTGCCCACTCTGCATGATCCCCGCGAGGCCGCCCATCAGCAGGCCGACGAGGGCCGTCACGATGAGCATCTCGAGGAGCGAGAAGCCCTCGTTCCCGACGCGTTCTGGCCGCGGCACGATCACCGGTCGGCCACCAGCACGCCGAGCGTCGTCTGTTTGACGTCGCCGGTTGTCAGGATCGTCGCGATAACTCGCACCTCGATCGACTTGCGGGTGGCCAGATCGGTGACCGTCCACCTGCGGGTGTAATCGGCGGTGCCATCTCCCTCCACATCGGGCTCGTCGAAGAAGCCGGCGACGTCGGTGTTGAGCGAGCCTCCGGTCGCGATCGCGTCGTAGGGCAGTTCCTTGAGCTCTGACACCTTTTCGCTCGCCAGGCTGGACACCAGCGTGATGTCGTCGGCCGCCTTGTTAACCACAACGCCGACGCTGAACAGTTGCGCCACCGAAAGCAGCACGAGCGCCACCAGCAGCATCGCCACCAGTGTCTCGACGAGCGACATGCCGCTCTCGTTGCGCTTCTGATCGGTCATGCGGGGCCTCGTCTACCTGTCCGTGATCGGGAACCAGTTGCGGATCTCGGCTCCCTTGATCACGCCGATCTCGCCGCCACCCGGCATCCCGGGCGGCAGGTTCGAGGGCAGCAGCGGCACGTGGTAGATCGACGGCACGTTGCTGCCCATGTCGAAGTAGTTCGAGACGATGGCGCCCGCGATGATGGTCTGTTTGGCGACGGTGACCTGATCCTCGCCGTAGATCGCCGCCATCACGTTGATTTGTGCGGCGTTGGCGATGTGCAGATGAGTATCGGCGATCAGCCCGAGGTTGCCGTCGTGGATGTAGTTGTTGACCGGCACGAGGTCGCCGTCGATGTACAGGTCGTCGGTCGAGTAGATCGTGCCGGTGCCGGAGTATTCGAGGCCACGGCTGTCGGGCGGGCCGATGTGTCGTCCCAGATGGATGTCGCCGGCGACTTTGATGATTCCGGTGATGTTGAGCACGCCCGCCGAAGGGTCCCAGGCGATCGAGTTGCCGCTGCCGTCGGAGTGAGAGAAGGCTGCGACGTTGGTGGAGATCTCGGTCTCGGTGATGGTCAGCGACTCCGAATCGAGGAAATCGCGATGATGCGCCCACAAGGTGCCGGTGGCCGGATCGGTGTACGGGTCGTCGAGCGTCGGGAACGCGAGGTCGGCGGCGTCGTAGCCACCCCAATCGTCGGTGTAGACGTCGCTGGCCGGAGTGACGGTGCCGTCGGCGCGGACCGAGTCCATCGTTTCCTTGTAGCCGTTGGTGTTGTCGTTGATCTGGCCAATGTCCCCAGCACCGCTGATGGTGATGGTGCCGTGCTTGAGACGAACGATCGCTTCCATCGTTTCCACGGATACGCCATCTACATCCACCGTCGGCAGCGCGGGTAGCTTGGCGGCATCCGTTGCACCGAATTCGGAGACGGCGGTGGCGTAGTTGTTACGGACGTCGGCGGTGCCAGAGAAAGCGGTGATTATGCACTTGACGAATCATTGTCCATGGGTTATCTTTCTCTCATGGACGTTGAAATCTCTTTCCTGCCAGCATCTTCCGACAGCTCGGAGACGAGTGCATCGACCTTCTTCATGATGCGCTTGCCAAACACCTTCTCCATGAACTTTCGGTCTGGTAGCTGCGTAGCATTCTTGGGTAGCTTTCTCCGTTTCTTGGGAGTCTGAGCCATGACCGATTACAGCCTCGTTTCGTTGATGGACCGTTTCAACTGTGACTCCAAGTGCAACGACGCCTTGGAACAGCTTCGGTGGCCAGTAGGCGTGGCCTGCACACGCTGTGGCGACACGAACGTTGCAGAGCTTCCACAGGGCCACAAGTGGCAGTGCCGCTCATGCCGCTACCAGTTCAGCGTCACGGCCGGAACGATCATGCACGATTCTCACCTTCCACTTCGCAAGTGGTTCATAGCCATCTACTTGATGTGTGTCTCGAAGAAAGGCATATCTGCTATACAGATGCAGAACACTCTCGGTGTCGCCTACCGCACCGCCTGGTATCTCTGTCACCGCATCAGAGAGGCGATGGGAAACGACGGCTTCACCGGCCCCACGCTGTTCGGAATCGTCGAGGTTGACGAGACGCTGGTCGGCGGCCGCAGGCGCGGCGTCGGTAAGGGCTCCCGTAAGGGTAAAACATGGGTCGCGGGTGCAATCCAGCGTGACGGAATGGTCCGGCTCGAACGCATCCCAGACATCCGCAAGCACACCCTTCACGGATTCATCGAGCGCCACGTCACCGACGAAACCGAGGCAATCTATACAGACGAGCTGAAGTCCTACCTTGGCATCGGAGACGACGACACGCGGCACGCTACGGTCAATCACAGAGCCGATGAGTGGGTCGTCGGAGACGTGCACACCAACAACATCGAAGGCGTATGGAGCCTGTTCAAGCGCTCCATTGTAGGTTCTTTCCACAAGATCAGCGTGAAGCACATGGACCGCTACCTCGAAGAATTGGAGTGGCGGTTCAACAACCGCGACAATCCGAGTATCTTCATGGATACGTTGCGGCGCATCGTCAACACCGACCCGCTGAAATACCGGGACCTGGTTGCTTAACTGATGGCTGCCCCGAACTGGGCGCACCAGACCATTTGGACTGGCGATTGCCTAGATATCATGCGCGGCATGAACAGCGAGTCCGTTGACCTGATCTACCTCGATCCGCCCTTTAACTCCAAGGCCAACTACGCGGCCCCGATCGGATCTAAGGCGGCCGGAGCCGCGTTCAAGGACACCTGGACGCTCTCGGACGTTGACGCCGAGTGGATCAACCTGATCGAAGCTAAACACCCCGCGCTGTATCGGGTGCTGCTCGCCGCCATGACTCCATCGGACAAGTCCTATCTCGCTTACATGGCCGCGCGGCTCCTGGGGCTGCGGCACACAATGAAGCCTACGGCAAGCATCTACCTGCACTGCGATCCCACCATGAGCCACTACCTGAAACTGGTCATGGATGCGGTGTTCGGGCGACGCAACTTCCGCAACGAGATCGTGTGGAGCTACCACCGCTGGACTGGTGCGACCAAGAACTTTCAGAGAATGCATGATGTCGTGCTCATGTTTGGCAAGTCTGGAGATGCAAAGTTCAATCAACTGTTTGAGCCGCACAGCGCAAAGGGAATCAAAAGGCACAAGGGACAAAACAGAACGACACGGATAGAGTCCGATGGCAGCCTTGCTCAGACCTATGTTGCTACCTCCGGCACCAAGGCTATGCGCGATGTGTGGGAGCTTTCCTTCCTGAATGCCAATGCGAAGGAGCGCGTCGGCTACCCCACCCAGAAGCCACTCGAGTTGCTCGACCGCATCATCGCTGCCAGCTCGAACGAAGGAGACATGGTGCTCGACCATTCTGTGGCTGCGCCACAACGTGCATCTCGGCCCAGGGATTGAACCGTCAGTGGATCGGCATCGACATTAGCCCCAAAGCTGCCGAGCTGGTCCAGAGACGCATGCACGATGAACTGGGCTTGTACTACGACGGCTCCCACCGCACCGATATTCCGCACCGTACCGACCTGGGGAAGATACCGCCCTACAACTGCACGGCCAACCGGCAGACGCTCTACGGTGCCCAGGGCGGCAATTGCGGCGGATGTAGCGCCCACTTCGAGCCGCGTCACCTGGAGGTCGATCATATCATCTCCCGCGCTAAGGGCGGCACTCACCACATCGGCAACCTGCAACTGCTGTGTGGCTCATGCAACCGCATTAAGGGCGACCGTGGCATGGAATATCTACGGGTCAAGTTGCAGCTCCTGTAATCACGTCCCGCATCTGCGCCCAGAAGTGTGTTCACCTAAGCAGCCTGCAATCAGACAACGACACGCTGTCGATTTCTACCCTATCTACGTGTCCGATTGCGCACAGCCGATCATCTGTCGTCATTTTTTGAAGGTCGGTGTTCCATCGACCACTGAACGTGAGTTCATAAGTCCTACCGTCATCTGCTTCCACAAATACCAGAATGGCTTGCTCGTTGCCGTGTATCCAAATTAACTGACCCTTTACTTTTGGTAACTATCCCTTGTGTGTATAAGGCAGGGAGAGAGCAAGGCAGCGACCAATTATTCCGGTTTGTTGAGCCTAAACCTGGCATGAGGATCGCGATCGATATCGCGGCGACGATCGTGGCGAAGAATGCCCCGTTCTACCAGCTTCATCAGGATTTTCTTGGCAGTCGCCCAGCTCAGCCTGGATAGTCGGCCGGCTTCGGTCACATTCAATTCACCATGCTCTGCGATGAAGTTCACGAATCGCTTCTCGTTTTCGTCTAATTGCTGAGCGAGCAAAGTGCCGATCACTTCCGTTACATCAACGTCCACCCACGCCTTTCGTTGATGAACGTTATTCCGAAGCGTGACCCGCACACGAAAGCTGCCGCTTTCCTTTTCCTGGAATTCTGGATCTGGTAAGGACATCTTCGACATGACCGCGCGCATTCGACGCGTCCCTTCGTGTGCGCATTTCACGAAGTCAAGATGTCGCATGGCTTCCATCAAGTACGGATTTCTCGGACGGTGGGTATCGTAGATGTTCTCCGGGGTTACGAATGGCGGAAATCCACCGGGGCTCTCAATGACCAGCCGGTTGTCAAACATCTTCACGAAGATGTTCGTGGTTTTCAGACCATTCCCGTAGGAGCGATGCACGCACGCGTTTACGATCGCTTCATGCCAAGCTGTTTTGGGGTATTCGGGCTGTGGCGTGAATCGTTCGTTCGAATCCAGCCTCGAGAAAGTGCGAATCTGGGATTCGATAAGCGTGTCCGTTTCCACAATCATCTGTGGTACTTGGCCATCGATTACCTCATCCTTGACCGCGTTCCATTTCCCTCCGGTTCCTTCTTCGTCCCCATCGAACCTGAGAAACCTGACCCTGCATCCCGGAATCTCCTTTCGGGAGTCCTTTGCGAATAGCAGGGTACACGCGATGTTCGGCTGAAACTCTCCCGTCGTACTGTCACCAAGGTGCATCAGAGACAAGATGTCCTCTCGAGTGTGGCCCTCCTCCATGTCCCGTATTCCGGCGACGTTTTCAGTAAAGGATCGAATAGCCTTGAGATCGAATTCATCCGGATAGGAAAGACGACTTGGTTCCGCTTCGAAGCTGAGCTCGTCCTTGTCGGCTTGCAGCTCGAGCAACTCGGCACCATGAACTTCGTACTTAGAATCGCCCCGTCGAGTATATGCTCGGCCTTTGTTTGTTTTGACGACGCGGCTCTTGTGGTACTGAACTCGAAAGGCGAGTACGAAGTCGCAGTTATCCTTTGTGTTGGTGACCGGTATTCGAGACGTTTCGACAATTGCGTCTGGGCAAAAGGTGCGAGGGTTCTTCTCCATCTTGTTGATGTATGGATCTCCTTTTGCCCGAAGACCTTCCAAGCGACCGTCATCGGAAACACCAATGACTATGATGCCGCCCTCGGGGGCGGTGTTCGCCCACATCGAGATGTATTCTCCGAGCGGATGGCCTTGAAAACTGGCGGGTTTCCATTCGATTCTCCGGTCCTCGGCCAGTCGCCTGAGCATGTCCGCATCGAGCAGTTTGAAAATTTCGTTTGGTGTCAGCAGGGCTTCGTAGGGCTCCTCGAGCCTGTCGAGTAGGCTAAGTTGTTTTAATTCAGACACTTAAACACCCACTCGAGGCACGGAGCTGAACGCCCGCGTTCCCTAAGAACCGCCTTGTCGGATAGACTCGAGTCATGAGCGAACAGAAGCAGAAGACTCCCGCCGGTGTCGAAATCCCGATTCCGAAGCGCGCCGATTTCATGAAGAACCTAAACACATTGGTCGATCCGGGCAAGGACGAGAAACCCTCACTGCCCAAGCGCAGCACGAAGAAGTAGCGTCCGAAACATCGAGCGGCGCTCGTTTCGGTGGTTGTATCGCCAAGCGTACTCGTTCAGGTAGCCCTGAAGATGCTTAGCGGATACCGAGTGGTAGACACCACTGATTCCACGCTTCACCAGCGACCAGAAGCCCTCAATAGTGTTCGTGTGGATTTCTCCGCTTACGTACACCTTCTCCGTGTGTTTGATGCGCCGGTGGCGGTAGCCCATGTTGTTGCCGTAGTCGAGCCCTTGGTAGGAACCCAATTCGTCAGTGAAGATGCTGGACGATGGCAGCACCCGCTCGATGATCTTCGGTTGCAGCGTTGCAGCTCTCACGTTGGGAACCGTCATGGCGACCACGTTCCCTTGGCGCTGGACCATCCCGAACACGGGAGTCTTGCCAGCCGCGCCTCGGCCCCGCCGTCCCTTGCGGTAGCCGCCGTGGTATATCTCGTCGGCTTCCACGTCGCCGGACAGAGGCTCGTCGCCCTGTTCCATAAGCTCGTTACGGATCAGGTGCGCCATGCGCCACGCCGTCTTGTAGGTCACGCCCAGCTCGCGCTCAAGTTGCTTCGCGGATATCCCGCATCGTGTGCTCGTCATCAGGTAGATGGCGTAGAACCACAGTTGCAGCGACGTGGACGATTTGTGAAAGATCGTTCCAGCGGTCGGGTGGATATGGTGCCCGCAGGTCGTACACGTCCACGACTGGCGCTGCTGTTTCGTCTTGTACCGCTCAAAAGCGCGCATGTCCTCGCATTTCGGGCACATGGCGTTCTTGCCGGCAGGCGAACAGCGGTTTTCCCAAAGCCAGGTAAGGCACGTCTCGTCGTCGGGAAACTCGCGCATGAACTCCATGAGCGAATACTGGGATTCGGACGACTTGGCTCGTTTCGGCTGTTTTCTGTTTCCTGGTGGCATGACCTATCTCCTCTATCAATGGAGCCATTTTAGCCCGAAATGCTTATACAGTCAAGGGATAATTACCTTACTTTTAGCTCCTTTCCCATCTTCGGGACATAAACCCATCCGAGTTTCCTGGGAAGCTTGTGGAGCCGTTTCGGAATCGTAGGAATTTCTTTCAGCCACGGGTACGTGGAGTGGACAAGACCTGATGCGCCCACGACCATCAGTAGGTAATTCCACCAATGCCACTCGGACGCCATTATGGGTTCCAGCCACTTTCGCCAAACCTCGATGTCTTCAGGAATGCCAGCGATCCCGATGACTGAGAATATAGCCGAGGCCACAATGTAGATAATCCGCAGCATCCGGCCATGCTACCGTTGGCCCTATGATTCGTCAAGTGCAGGATCACCGAGAAAGCGATCGTCGGCGGGCTGAGCGGGTCTCCCACGATATGGATCGATCCGCGGATCGCCACGTTGCCGTTGATCGCGTTTCCCGCCGCCCCACTGCCGGCGAAGATCGCGTTGTCCCACACACCGTGCGAGTCGACATGCATGCGGAGGTCGGCCTTGATCACCTGGAGCGCATCGTCGAAGGTGCCGGCGGTACCAGTGCTGCGTGTAGCGAAGACGATCGTCGCGTCGTTCCAGCCCAACTCGACGGTAGGCGCAAGGAAGATCGTGCGGCTGAAGGTGCCGCTGCTGATCGTTTGCGGAGACCCGACGGTGTAGCTGTCGGCAACCGCGTTGCCACTGCCGTCGATCGCCACGTTGATGGTCAAGCCGTTCACTGTGAAGCTGCTCGGGAAAGGCTGCTTGAGGGTCCAGGTCGACATGTTGAGCAGCTGCGGCACCCAGCTGCCGCCGTTCCTGAGGTCGGCGTAGGTTTGCTCGATTCCCGAGTCAGCCGCGAAGTGGGCGGTGGCTCGGTTGCGGTAGTTGCCGGAGATCTCGAGCTCGGTGACTCCCGACGAGATCATGTTGATCCCGAGTGCCACAGTCGTCGCGAGAACGAGAAGCGTCATCAGCAGGCCGAAGCCGCGTTCGTCCGACGCGGTGTTTGCAAGCTGCTCGCGCTGGGTAGGCACCGCCACCCTCCTGGTTTGAAGTAGTTCTGATTAATGTCACCTATCAGAACTCATAAAAACATATAAATAAACTGCTTTGATCGTCGTGCGCTACTTAACCGCGACATGTCGGGCCAGACTCGGCCTCTGCGGCTGGGCCCGCGGACGTACCGGGCTAGCGGCGGCCAGGCTCGAAACGGTGAGCTCGAGGCGGGTCGACCACTAGGCCGCGCGCTGCTCCGGTTCAGGTCGGGCGACCACGCCATCGCGCATCGCCGCCGCCAGTCGATTCAGGCCAGCGGCGATCTCGCTCAACTCGTCGTGCTTGCGGAGGCGGCACACAGATTCGTAGTTGCCGTCGAGCAGCTCTTCCACATGGCGCTTGATCGCCACCTGTGGGCCCAGAAATCGGTGTGTCAGGAAGATCGCGAGGACGACCGACACCAGCGCGAGCGCTGGCAACAGCACCAGAGTAAGCAGTCCCAGCAGCCGCAGAGGCGCGGCGCCGAAGCTCTCGACAATTGACGGATCAACACCCCCAGCCGACAGCGTGCCGAGCACGAGGGTCTCCGCCGAGCGCAGCATCAGGACCTGGGAGACCACTGCTGCCATCACGCTCACCAGGAAGAAGTAGAGCCCGTAGCGGTACTGAACCGGCTTGTCGAGCAGGAAGTTGCGCAACCTGCGGCGGTTTTCGGTTGAGGTCATCGGGGTGTCTCCTCGGAGTCTGTGCGATCGAGTTCGTCAATAATGATCGCTTACAAACAGTTGTGCATCTCGAAAGTCATTAAACAGCATTCCGAGGACCGGCCGAAACAAGAAAGCTGGCTTCGCCAAGAAAGGCCTTTCGCGGCGATGACGTGGCCCGAGCAGAGAAGAATCGCGGACTTGCGAAAGAAAGTGCCCGGGAAACACGGTCTCGAGCTGTTCGCGCGCGGGCGACGCGATGCGTCAGCTTGGCGAGAGCAGCTCCAGAGTCTTGCGGGCCGAGGCTGCCAGCGGCAGCGATGCAATTTGGCGTAACGGCAGCCATCGATGGGCGCTCGGACCGAGCTCCGCCGACGCCTGTGGCCAGCCAATTGTAGAGCGCTGGGTCGACCGCTCGAGCCTCGCTCGGTACACTTCGCAGCGAATCCGGCGGTTGGTGATTCCGTGGCGGATCTGGCCGAGGTGCTCGGTACCTACCAGCTCCCACCCGAGGCTTCTGAGGTGCAATCGAAGCTGCCGCAGCAGGCAATCGCTGCTGTCTGTGCCGGGCTGCTCGTGGTCTGCCGAGGAGTCGGCCAGCCGCGAGTCGAGAGTGGGGAACTCCCACATCTCCTGAAGTACGCCGGGCCTTTGACCCCGGAACAGCAGCAGCTTGCCGCCCTGCTCGATCACCGCCGACGCCTCCACCACGTCGTACACGGCCTGCCGCTTGATGGGCGAGGGGTGGCGCTCGCGCCCGTTGGCTCGCGCCACGCAGATCTCCCCGCACGGACACCGGTGGCAATGCGGGGTGCGCGGTAGGCAGACCGTCGCCCCGAGCTCCATGAGTGCCTGGTTGAGCGTGCCCGGCGGCAACCGCGCCAGCGCGTCGTTGGCCGCCTCCTCGAGCCGCCGTCGAGCAGCGCCCGCTCGGGGATCCTCGTCGAGGTCAAGCAGCCGACGAGCCACCCGCGCCACGTTGCCGTCGATCGAAAGGCGCGCCGTACCGAACGCGATCGAGCTCACCGCCGCCGCGGTGTAGGGCCCGATGCCGGGCAGCGTCAATAGCGTTTGACGGTCGTCCGGGAGACGCCCCCCATGTTCGCCGACAACAATCTGAGCCAGCGTATGCAGCGCCCGGGCGCGGCGGTAGTACCCGAGTCCCGACCAGGCCGCCAGCACCTCCTCGGCCGTCGCCGTGGCCAGCGCCTCGAAGTCGGGGAACCTCTCCAAGAACTCCTCGAACCGCGGCGCGACGGTCTCGACGCGCGTCTGCTGCAGCATCAGCTCCGAGACCAGAATCGCGTAGGGGTCCGAAGTCCGGCGCCACGGCAGGTCGCGCGCATGCTCGTGATACCAGCTCGTCAGAAGCCCGGCGGCCTGCGAGAAGATCGCCGCCGCGTTGTCGGTCGGTTCGTGGGATCCGTGCTGGCTGGCGGCATGCGCCCGAGCTGGCGCTCGCGTGGCGTTGGAGTTGCTTCCTGGCGGCACCATTCTCAGTCGGTTGTGGGTGGCGATCCGATCCACGCAACCAGGCGCTCGCGAAGCTCGGCGCGCGCCTCGGCGGCGTGCGGATTGAGGTGCTGGATGGCGTCGAAGAGCTCGGGCGAGTCGCCCGCCATGAGGCGGCCGGCCTCTGCGAACAGCTCGGCGGTACGCGTGCGAATCGGATACTGGTCGATCTGCAGGTCGTGGAGAGCTCGGCCCAGGTACTGGGCCACGGCCTGGCTCTTGGCGGCCTGCCGATCGTGGGTGTCGGGGTCGGTGACGATGACCTCGAGTCCGAGGCGCTCGAGGAACGCCTGGATCGCCGGCGTGCGCTCGGTTCGCAGCGGACAGATGGCTATGCGGTGGCCCGCAAGGCCGTCCACGGCGCTCCTCGGGCCGAAGAGCGGGTGGGTGCCGATGATCTCGCACTCGGCGGGCAAACGCTCGAGCATCCAGCGAGCCGGCTCGATCTTGACCGAGGCCACATCCGCCACCAGGGTGCCGGCGCTGAGCAGCGGAGCAACGGCGTCGAGCGTGTCGCACAGGGCCTGGACGGGCACCGAAAGCACAACCGCATCACAACGGGCGACAACGTCGAGCGCTGCCCAGCCGAGCCCGGCCTGGCGCGCGGCCGCTGCGCGATCATCGGTGTCGGTGACGATGACATCGAAGTGCTGGCGTAGGTGGTCGGCGGCGAAGCTGCCAAAGGCGCCGAAGCCGACGATCCCCAAGCTCTCGACGTCGCATCCAGCGGCGCTCATCGCCGCGCTCGGAGGTCGCCGATCGGCACGCCGTCGGAGCTTCGTTTCGTGCTCCGACTGTCGTGCCGCTCCGTCGGGTGGTGCTCGCTTCTGGTCGTCACTGTTTCCGCAGAACTCGGCCGGGGCGTGCCTGCGTGCCTGCGTTGTCTTCCCAGACGACCTGTCCCGCGACCCAGGTCTTGTGGACCCCGACAGCGGTCCGCAGCGGCTCGATGAAGGTGCTGTTGTCGGCGATGGTGGCGGGATCGAAGGCCACGAGGTCGGCCACGGCGCCGACGGCGATACGGCCGCGGTCGGTGAGGCCGAGACGGTCGGCGGGCATCGTGGTGCCGCGTCGCACGGCCTGCTCGATCGACAGCAGGCCGAGCTCGCGGGTGTAGTAGGCGAGCACCCGCGCAAAGGCGCCGGCGCCGCGCGGGTGTGCCGAGCCGATGCCACCGTCGCTGGCCGTCATCACGTGGGGGCTGCGCATGAGCTCGGCGACATCCTCGACGCTCATCGTATGACCGATCACGCCGGCGCCACCCTGCGCCATCATCTCGATGTACTGCTCGGCGCCGCTGCGTCCCTCGCGCGCGGCGATGTCCGACAGGCGCATGCCCTCGACGGAGCGATCGGGGCTGTAGCTGACGATCTGCAGGCGCTCGGCGCCCCCGAGCGCCTCGAGGCCCTCGGCGACCGCGACGGGATCGCTGAAGCGGCGCGAGCTCACGACGATTCCGAGTCCCGACTGCCAGGCGGTGTACGGATACTGGTCGGCGGTGACGTCGATGCCCTCGGCGCGAGCGTCGGCGATCAAATCGAGGGCCTCGCCGGCGCGGTCCCACACCGAGGCGTTGCCCATCTTGATGTGCGAGATCTGCACCGGCAGTCCTCCTTCGCGGCCGATGCGGATCGCCTCCGCAATCGAATCCATGACGCCCTCTTCCTCGTCGCGCGTATGCGACATGTAGAAGCCGCCAGCCGCTGCCGCCACCTTGGCGAGCGCGATGAGCTCTTCGGTGGAGGAATAGAAGCCGGGGTCGTACTCGAGCCCGCTCGACAGGCCGAAGGCGCCGCTTTCCATAGCGCGCGCCACCTGCTCGGCCATGATGGCGATCTCGCTCTCGGTGGCCTCGCGCCGATAGTCGTCGCCCATGGCGCGTCCGCGCAGCGTCCCGTGGCCGACCATGGTGCCGACGTTGATCGCCGGGGCGATCTCCTCGACGCTGGCCAGATAGTCGTCGATTGGCCAGGGGGAGCCGCCGTCGGCGCCGACGATCACGGTGGTCACGCCCTGAGCCACCTGCGTGGTGGCAGCGGGGTCGCGCGCGAAGCGGTCGGTCGAGTGGTTGTGGATGTCGACAAAGCCGGGTGCCAGCGCCAGCCCATGGAGGTCCTCGTAGGCGTAGGTGCCGCGCGGGCGCAGGCTGCCGGCGGGGCCGACCGCGGTGACACGATCGCCCTCGATCAGCAGGTCGCCCACGTAGGGAGCGTTGCCCGACCCGTCGACGATGAGCGCGTTGGCGAGCAGCAGGGCTGGCGTTTGCGCCCCCTGGGACGTCCCGCCTCCGATCCCGACAGCGATGACGGCAGCGAAACAGAAGGCGCCGGCAACAGCGAGGTTTTTGCGCATCAATCCGGTCTCCGTGGGTGGGAGCACTGAAGCCTAGCAGGCCGTCTGGCCGGTGCGCGGCGCATCCCTTACCATGACCTCATCATTCGCCCCGTCCGGGGCAATCTCGGCGCAATCATTCTTCATGAAGAACGCCCCTGCTGGCGATCATTTCGACGCCATAGTCATAGGTGCGGGTCCGGCCGGCGTTACCGCTGCGGCGGCGCTGGGTCGTGCTGGCTTCTCGGTGCTCGTCTGCGAAGCGGCCATCTTCCCGGGCGCCGAGAACTGGTCGGGCGCCGTTTACTTCACCGAGAACCTCGAGCACGAAGAGGCTTTCGGCCGGGAGGCCGTCGAGGCGGCACCCTACGAGCGGCGGCTCATCGAGCGTGGCGCCTTTCTCTACAACGGGCACACGCTGCTCGGCGCTACGGTCCGCGGCGCCAGCGTCTACAACTCCTGCTACACCGTCCTGCGACCGGTTTATGACCGCTATCTTGCCGAGGTAGCGCGCGAGCATGGCGTGGTGCTGGCCTGCGAGACCACCGTGCAGAGCCTGATCCGTCATCGCGGACGCGTGATCGGTGTCCACACCGAGCGTGGGCCGGCGTACGCCGACGTGGTTTTTCTCGCCGAGGGCGATGCGTCGCATCTGGTGACCCAGGAGGGTTACGAGCGTGTCTCTCCCGAGGAGCAGGCGCACGGAGCGCCGCACTTCCTGCAGGGCGTGAAGGAGGTGATCTCGCTCCCGGCCGACGAGATCGATCGCCGGTTCGGGCTCGGCGAAGGGGAGGGACATGGTGCGGCGTACGAGATGTTGCTGCGCAACGCCACGCGCAACGGCCGCACGGCGCGCCTCAACATGGGCGGCTTCCTGTACACCAACGCCGACAGCATCTCGCTCGGCTTCGTGCTGCCGCTCGACAATCTGAAAGAGAACTTCCAGGGCGACCACAACCTGCTGATGGAGTGGTTCAAGGCGTTGCCCGAGATCGCCAAGCTGATCGACGGCGGGACCGTGAGCTCCTACGGCGCCAAGATCATCCGCGGTGGCGGTCTTCGGGAGGTCCCTCGCATGGTCGACGATGGTCTGGCCATCGGTGGCGCCGCGAGCGGAATCGGTCTCGATTTTCCGTATCCGAACTTCACCGGCCCGGCCACCGCGATGGGGCTGTACTTCGCCCGCGCGGTGCAGGCGATTGCCGCTGAGAACGGCGGGCCGCGGAGTCGGGGTGGCGGCGGAGGGGGACTCGATCCCGCGGCTTCGCCGTACACAGCGGCGGCGCTGCAGCGCACGTACCTGAAAGAGCTGCACGCGAGCCACTACTACCGCAATGTCGAGTATCTGAAGGACTGGCCGGGCTACGTCGAGCGCACGCAGATGTTCTTCGAGCGTCAGCTCGACGTGATCAACAACTCGGCGTTCGTGCTGTCGCGCCGTAACCGCTCCGGTGTGCGTCGATGGTGGCAGCTTGTGCGCCTTCTGCGGCGGGCGCTGCCCTGGCGCAAGCGCAAGCCGATTCTGGCCGACGTCGCCGACCTTTCGCGCACGATCGGTGTCGCTGGCCTGGTTCGGGCCGCTGTGACGCCAAGAAACCTCGCCAGCGCCTTCATCAACACGCTGGCAGCCTTCTTTCCCGATCGCCGGCGTTCGGCCGTGGGCTCCAGCGCTTGCGGCGAGCCGCTCGCCGGCACTGTACGCCCGGGTACAGGCATCAGCGAGGCGATCGACGCACAGGGCGCGCGACTGCGCGCCATGTTCCGGGTGATGGGCGGCGACGAAGAAGCTGGCCGTGTTCCCTGGTTGTTCGGCTGGTACTGGCGGCGCTTCGGCCCGGCCCTGGCCGAGGCGTTTTCGACGATCTATCGCAACGACGATCGCGACGTCGGCGACAAGCTGCGCACAGCAGCGCGCCTGTTCGCGGCGCAGGTGGCGATTTGGGATCTGCTGGCGGCAGCAGCGCTCGGAGTTGGGCTACTGCTGACCGTTGTCGTCCAGTGGCTGGTCGAGATGGTGCAGTTCGGCGTGCTGAAGTGGGATCGGTCGGCGTATCGCCGCCAGTTCGCCAACCAGCTCGTAGAAGAAAACCTCGAGCGCATCCGCCTCGACGACGACACCGTGCGTCACACGACGAGCTACGAGGAAAGGCTCGGCACCATCAGCTATCGAGAGGGCCACCACTCGCACATCAAGGTGCTGTGGCCCGAGCCCATCGGCGCGAGGGCCAAGCTCGCAGACTCGGTGTTGTGGAACGTGTGCCCGGCGAAGGTCTACGAGGTCCGTCGCAACAGCGCCGGCATGCCGGGCGTGGTGGTGAACTTCGAGAACTGCATCAAGTGCGAGGCCTGTTGGCGTGCCACCGGCGACGTTCACTGGAGCCGCGCCACCCCACACCGGCTGGTGTACCAGACCTACGGTCCGGCTCAGCGGATGTTGCATGACTATCTTGTGCAGCGCCCGGAGCCGCAGGCGCGGGTTCCCGTCGACTCTGCCTCCTTGTCGACATCGACATCGACATCGACATCACCCCACTGGACTCGCAACTGGAGCCCGCTTGCGTCGCAGGCTCGATCGGAAGCGCCCGCCGCCCGCCGGCTGCCGCTGCAGGCGGTTCGGGCCTGTGTGGAGCGCTCGGCAGCGTCGCTCGAGGCCTACGGCGACGCGCTCGCGGCCGCGCCGCTGACGCTCGAGCCCAGCGGCCGCGCGCAGCTCAGCGGACTCCTCGATGCTGCGCGTGCGGCGTTCGCGGAAGCGCGCGAGGCGTGGCGCGACGATTCGCTGGCGTCCGAGCGCGAGCTCGCAGGCGAAGCGGCGATCACACTGTGGGACGACGCCACCGAACGCTTCGATGAGCTCCGTGGACACGCCGAGCAGGGCAGGCCGTTTTGGGCCGAGGTGCTCGGCAAGCAGCTGCGCGAACATCATTTCGTGGGCCTGCATGCGCTGCTCGATACGTTCGAGTCGGTTGGCGCCAGCTCGTCGACCGAATTCCTGGAAGCCGCCGATGATGCGCCCTACGGTTCGGCTGCGAGCCCCGCCGTTCAGCGCATCGAGCGCTGGCGCTGGTCGCAGGCTTGGCGGGAGATCGAGGCGCAACCGATGCGCCTCGCCAGCAGGCGCAAAACGCTGCGCGCCGACTGCGAGTCGCTTTTTGGCAGCCAGGCGGTGCGCGCACTCGAGCACGGCGAGGCGCCTACAGAGGCGCAGCGTGAATGGCTACGTCAGAACGTCGCCGAGGCGGAACGAGCCGGGCGCGAGCCGGGCGGAACTGGCGAGCCCGCGACTCCGGCATTCGGCTTCCGGGATGTGCTTCTCGAAGAGCTAGCCCGCGCCGACCCTGCCATCGCTTGGCTCGCTGCCTCGCATTTGCAAGCCTTGGACCTGATGAACAAGTCCGAGGGCGCGTCGCCGTCGCTCGGGGACGGTGGCAAGTGGGCCGCCTGCGCTCATCAGGGTTGGCTGCGAGTCGAGAGCTCCACCGTCACGACCCTCCACGGCGAGCTCAATTTCGTGCCGCTGGCGCTGGCCTCACGGCTGGTCGCGGTCCACGACAACAAGGCCTATCTCGTCGACCTCGAGCAGCCGGGCCCTCGGTTGGAGGTTCGCGATGTTGGCACGATCGGCCTGATGGGTGCGGGCATCCGCCAAGTGCGCTTCGACGGCTATGAAGTCGAGGCGGCCGACGTTATCGCTTTGCCGTCGCTCGAAGCCGGCTGCGACCCTCGCGCCGCGCAGCAGCCGGTGGCCGGCGAGCCGGCGGCCGACCTGATTGACGTCACGCTACGCGACATGCTGGCGATTGTGCGCGGCGCCGGCGAGTACCTTCTCGGCCGCGCTCGCGACCACGCCAGCGGCCGGGTGCAGTTCCCAGGAACGTTCGAAGACGAGGCCGGCCGCGACACCATCGCCAAGTTCGGCGCCGTTAAGCAACTGCTCGCCGAGATGGAGGCGCAGCGCTATCTGGTGGAGGCGCTGACACTGCACAACCCTGCCACCGGCAGCAGGTGCTCCGGCGCCCCCGCCGCCAAGGTACTTGCGGCCGAGGCTTTCGGACCGGCGCTCGGCTCTTTCTCCTACAACGCCGGGCAGATCTTCGGCGGAACCGCCTTCTCCGAAGACGACGTTATTGCGAAGTACTACCGCGACAGCAGCCCGTTCCGCTTTCTCATCGCGCACGACGACGCTCTCCGCGTGCAGGTCGGCCGCGATCGCCTGCTCGCGGTCGAGGACGGTGAGCGGCTGGTACCGCTGTCCGACGCCGAACTGTGGTGGCTCGAGCTCGGCGCCGCCCAGCCGTTGTTCGCGATCACCGTGGAGCGATTCCGGGAAGCGGTCGAGATCGTGGAAACGTGGGCGGCCGGTGTGGACGCCAGCGCCATCGCGCGTGCGATCGCGGCGGCAACAGTCCGAGGCAAAGGCGAGGTAGAGGAACCGTTGCAGCAACTGGTAGGCGGCGCGGTGGTGCGCATATTGGGCGCCAAAGCATGCCTGCTGCGGGCTCTCTGGCGCCTCGACGCAGGCCTACCGGCCGAGGCAACGCTCGAGGCGGCGAAGTTGTGGGTTGAACGGCTGGCGGCAGAAGTGCCGAATCTCCCCGACGAAGCCGCGTTGCTGGCCGAGACCGTTGCCATCGGCGAGGAACTGCTTGACCAAGGCGAGCTGCGCGCCGCGAACATCGCCAGCGCCGAACGCTATGACGTGATCTGTACAGAAGACCGCGAGTATCGATCGGGAGCCTGGCTCGTCGAGCCGTTCGACCCGGATCATCTGCGCTACGTCCCGGAGGTTCTGTACAACGATCCGGGCTTGTCGTCCTACTGGAAGGAACTGGAGGGCGAGCTGCGGGCGCGCTTCGTTGAGCCGAGCTTCGAGGGTCTGAGTTACAACCGCTACCTCGAGAAGCTGCATCGCATTCCGCAAGTCGATCTCGACTACATGGTCGAGCGCGGATTCATGCGCATGCCGATACCTAAACGTCTCGGCGGCGGGGGTGCGCTGAAGGCCGAGTACTACGTTCTTTGCAAGCTGATCGGCCGCTACGGCGACGCGGCGTTGTCGCTGGCGATCATGGCCAACACCAGTATCGGCACCACCCCCGTACTCATTGGCATGGAGCAGGATCTGCCTAGGGCCCGGGCCGAGCTCGAGAAGGTGCGCAGCAGCCCGGAGCTGCTTGGCGACATCCGCGACGGAGTCGATCGGCTGATCGCCGCCATGCGGCGCCCGAACCTCGTGCAACTCACGGCCGACTACACCGAGCTCATGGGCATGGTGCGCAAACGGGTCGTGAAGTCGACAGTACTCAAGTATCTGGGCGGTGGCTTTCTACGAGCCTTCTTCGCCGCCGGTCGCGCCGGCCAACGGCGGGATATCGATGGCTTCGAGGCTCATCTTCGCGAGGCGCGGGATCTCCTCGGCGACATCGTCGACGGAGCCGCCAATCGGCTTGCCGAGTATCCGCGTCGCGAGCTCGCCCACGAGCAGTTTCTGCAGTTCATCTCGGCCGGCTACATCTCGGCTTTTGCGCTCACCGAGCCGACCGCCGGGTCCGACTCCGGCGGCGTCAAGACGTTCGCCCGTCTGGAGAGCCGCCGGGTGCATCGCGACGACGACGGGTCGCTGCACTTCTTCGTCGACGAAGACGGCCAGTCGGATCGCCGCAATCTGGTCGACGCCGAACGTCTCGAGTTCGACTACGACGACCATCGCATTCTCTACCGTTATTCGGACGAGGCAGATCCGGCGGTGATCGATCACAGCGACTACGACTACGACAAAGATGCGCCCGACCGCATGCGGTTCTACATGCATGGTGACCGGCGGGTCGACTTCACCGATATCGCCCAGCTCCGTCAGGTCGAAGGCCAACTGACATACGAGTTCTGGGTGCTCAACGGCTCGAAGATGTGGATCACCAACGGGCGCTTTTCGCATTGCATGGCGCTCTACGCACGCACCGAGCCCGAAGGCGTGACCGGATTCATGGTCGATCGCCACGCCGAGGGCCTGGTGGTGGGCGCCGACGAGGAGAAGCTCGGACAGAGGGGCTCGCCGACCAATGAGCTGTCGTTCAATAACGTGCGTGTGCCGCGTGAGGGCATCATCGGCTTCCGCGGCCGCGGGCAGGTGAATGCGCTCGAAACGCTCAACACGGGCCGCGCCGGGCTGGCGGTGACGACGCACGCCACGATCCAGGAGATGGTCGAAGACGCGCGTGAGCTGCTGCTTTCCAGAAAGAGTCAGGTGGAAGGGGTTGGCGAGGCCGACCGCCTGGAGCATGGCGACTCTGATCGGACCGGCCCTGCAGATGCCAGACCACTCGATCTCTACTGGATGGGGCGAGTTGCCGATGAGCTGATGGCAACCGCCGGCACCACCTACGAGCTCGTGGGCCTGCTCGACAACAAGCACACCGAGAGCGTGCGTATGGAGTCGGCCATCGGCAAGTACTACGGCTCGGAGGCGGAGCACGACGTCATCGACTGGATGGAGCGGCTACGCGGTCTCGAGGGGCAAACCCATCTGCATCGTATCGAGAAGACGCGGCGCGACGCGCGCGTGCTCAACATCTATGAGGGCACCAACGAGGTGCAGCGGTTCCTGCTCCTCAAAGACCTGGTGCAGCGTGTTCTGCCGTCGTGGGACGAAGCGGCCGATGCAGGAAACCAGGCGGCGTCGAGCGGTGTCGACGAGCCGCCGAGCCTCGATGACGCCGCCGACCTCGTCGCCGCGCTGGAGCGTGCCAAGTCGACTCTGCGCGAGCTCCTCGTGGAGGCGGTCCGGCGTTTCGATCAACAGATCTGGGCCAACGTGGGGCTGCAGCCGTGCATGTTCCGACTGCCCGAGATTGCCGGTCTCACGAAGGTCATCGACGCCGTGCTCTATCGCTTGTCGTGGTGTGTTCGACATCAGGTAGAGGCCGAGCACCGGCAGTGTGTCGAGCGCGCGGCCCGGGTGTTCGTGCGCCGGGCGCTGGCGCGGATCGCCACGCTGGAGCGCCGCTACCGCAGCTCCTTCGAGTACCTGGAACGCAATGCGCGGCCCCCGGAGCTGCAACTCGGATACCTCTCGCTCGAGGAGCATGGGACACGCACCGAGGGCTGGGGCCTGATGCCGAAGCGTCTGGTCCCTGGGCCGATCCATGCGCCGCTTGCAGCACCGGTTCGCATCGCGGTGCTGCTCAAGCCGGTGCCGATGCCTGCCCCGCGGCCGCGCGTCGACAACGCTGGATTCGCCGAGCCCATGTACACCTTGAGCGCCGCCGATCGCGCCGGGCTCGCCGAGGCGCTACGCCTCAAGTCGCGAGATGCTGCGCGAGTGGAGGTGGTTGCCTACGCGGTCGCAGGCACACCAGCGACGACGTTGCTCCGCGAAGCGCTGGCGCTGGGGGTGGATCGCGCGGTGAGCATCGAGCCGGGCGAAACAGCGGATGGCGTCGGCGATGGCAACGGTGCGGCGCCGTTTGGCGATCCAGCCGCTGTGGCCCACGATCCGCGCTTTATTGCCGACGCCCTCGCCGCTGCGCTTCGACTCGAGCCGGCCGATCTCGTGCTCTGCGGCGACCGCGCCGCCGATACCGAACAAGGATTGCTTGCTCCGTATCTGGCCACGCTGCTCGGCTCTTCGGTGCACGCGCAGGTCGAGACAGTGGGTTGGTCGTCAGGTGGTGAGCCGTCGCTCGAGGTTTCCAGATCAGGGTGGCAGGGCTCGGCCCTGAAGCAGGCGTTGCCCGCCGTGCTCGGTATGGCCGGTGATGCTGGCAGCGAGTTGCAGTACCGGTTGCCGGCGCTGCTGCGGGCGTCGACAGCCGAGATCGAGACCCTATCGATGCGGGCGCTTGTTCCCGACGCTGAGTCGGCGCACGTGATCCATCGGCTGCGGGTCTCGTCACTGAACAGGAGCAACGGGGATGCCGTGGCCGGCGGGCTTGCGACAACTCCCGAGCAGGCGGCTGCCGTTGTGCAGCGCGTGGTCGCGCAGGTCGGGGGCGGAAGCTCCTCCGAGGTGGTTTCTCCCTACGGTGGACGCCTGCTGAGCTTTGGTGAGCAGCCCACCGATACCGACCCGAGCTGCATCTACGTCGGCGAGCCCAGCCTCGGTGACGTGCTATGGCAGGGCGCACGCCCGGAGTTGCACGCCGCCGCTCAGCTGGCAGACGGCGTAGGGCTGCCGCTCGATCTGGTGCTGCCGATCGACGGCGCCGAAGAGGCTGCGGCGGCGATTGCCGGCGGGGCGGCTGCGATCGCCGAACCGCGACGGATCTACGTAGTCGCCGCCGATGGCATGGCCAGCTTCGGCGCCGCGGGTCACTTGGAGTGGCTCGAAGAGCTGTGGGCGATGTATCGCGGCAGCCCGCAGTGGCTGGTGGGAACGAGCTGGATGAACGAGCTGTTCTCTCGTCTGATGGCCTCGGCGCCGCCGGGTGCAGGGCGGCGTCAGAGTTGGAGCTGGTTCAACGTCGAGTCGATCGCGAACGATCCCTTGTCCGCCGGCTCCGGCGCAGCGAGCGGACCCAACGCGTCCGCCGCGGGCCGCGGCGTGCAACTAGCGACGCCTATCTACGGCGGCGCCGCTGCTGCCGCCGTCAGCCTGCCCCCCCAGCAGCGTGAGGGACTCCGAGTGGTCACCCTGGGGCGGTCCGTGCAGGTTGACCTCGGCCGTGCCTCGTACGCCATGCCCGGCTCGGCCGACAGCCAGGTGTTCTACTGGTCGCCGCGGCTCGACTATTGTGTTGCCGACGACCCCGTTGCCACGCTGCTCTCGCGACTCGGCGCCGGCGACACGTCGATTGCCGACGCCGAGGTCATCATCGACTTCGGCTACGGTGCCGGCGGGCGTGACGGCATCGATCAACTCGCCGAGCCGCTGCGCAAGCTGCTGGCCGACGAGCTCGGCCTGCCGGGCGTGATGATCGGGGCCACCCGCAAGGTCACTCAAGACCTGGAGCTGCTGCCGATGGACCGGCAGATCGGGCAGACGGGCTTCGCCGTTAACCCGCGGCTGATCATCGCGCTTGCTGTCTCAGGAGCGCCGCAGCACGTCGACTACATCGGCGAGCGCGCCACGATCTTGTCGTTCAATATCGATCCGGCCGCGCCTCTGATGCGGCTCAATGAGCAGCGCGCGCGGCCACTCGTTCACCCCATCGTCGGAGACGTTTGGGAGACCGTGCCACGCTTCATCGCGGCCATCCGCGCGCACCTTTCTTCGGGGCGGTAGCCAGCGAGCGCCAGGCGCGCTGTGGGCTAGTCGGGCGGCAGTCGACTTCGGTGGGTCTTGTACCTGGCGGCCCGATGGGCTGGTGTCAGGCTTGCCTTGTGCTACTCGGGGCAGCAGGCGAGCGACTCGAAGTGCTCGGGCAACTCGAAGAGCGTGTTCACCTTCCCGGCGGCCTGGTCGAGCTCGCCGAGCGTCGAGGGCGAGCCCCCACCGAAGTCGTTGGTGACCACGACGAAGATCCGCCTGTTGCAGTTCACAGCTGCGGTGGCCCGCGCACTTCCGCCAGCTTCGCATGTGAGCGGCTTCGTATTGATCTGATAACCCTGCTTGGTCAGTATCTGCAGCTCTGTGTTGGTGAACCGCAGGTACTTCCGACCGTTCGTGCGTCGCGCCAGTGCGGAGCCCGAGGGAGAGGTGCCCTTGTCGAGCTGTCGAGCGGCACCTCGCCGCCGCAAGGAGAAGAAGCCCTCTTGCGCGTCTTGGACTCGCACAGGAAAGCCGCGGCCTTCCTTGGCGAACAGCATGTCGGAGGCGTACAGCGTGTAGTACTGGTCGACCACGTTCTTGCGGATCGACGTTTCCTTGACGGCCTTGCCGGTCGCCGGATCGATCCGAATCAGCACCGCCTTGTTGTCAATCGGGTTGTCGGGACGACCGATCGCGTACAGAAAGCCGTCCCGCGGGTTGTAGGCCATCGCGCTCACCCGATCGAAGGGGATCAATCTGAGCAACTCAGCTTCTTGAGTGTCGAGGTTGATCTTGTACAGCCGCGAACGCGTGGAGTCGCCGAGGCCGGAGTACGCCGTTGCGTAGAGCATGGATGGGCTCTCGTTCGCCGCCGCGACCATCGCCGACGTGTCGCCCATTCCCGAGAGGTTCTTGCTGTCGATCCACTCTTCCAGTATCGCCGCCGCGTCGACGTCGCTGTAGTCGGTGACGACCGTCGCTCCGGCCAGGTGCTGGGCTGGAGAAAACGTGAGAGCCGCCGCTCCCGCCAGCAGAATCAGAACGAACGCCATGCGTCTGGACATGCCCATCAGGGTCTCCCGAGTACATCAACAGTAGTGCTCAACTGACGTGATGCGCCCGTCGTATGGGATCGACACGAGAATTGCAACTGGCCGGCGGCGCGATCGGGGCCTTCGCGGTCCTGGCCGCCGCCCCGGCTAGTTTCTTGACACGTGGAAGAGTGTCAACGAGCCGTGGCGCGTGCGGCTGGAGAGGAGCTCATCGCGGGACGCAAGGTCGGCGAGCAAGTCGTCCCAATCGCCACTCGTGTTCTTCACGGAGTCGACCAGCAGCATCGTCAGCCGCCGGCCTGGCTGTAGCCGCTCAACTGTCAGTTCCACGTCGAGTCGCCAGCAGATTGGCGACCCACGGTAGTAGCCGCGCTGGCCCGCGTCGGTGAATTGGATCTCGGACTGGCCTGGGTGGAACTCCGACAGCATCCAGCAATCAACGCGTCCGGCGATCTGGCCGCCGACGATCTCGTCGTTGGTCAGAACCAGGTCGTCTGGCCGGATGAGATCTTTCGCTTGCTGCCAGCCGTCGACGTCGATCGTCAGGGGCACCGCCCCGCTGGTAAGCGGCGCAGGCGAAAGTGGGTCGGTGCCGAAAGCTCGGGTGTTGTCGACAACTACCATGGCCACGGCCAGCAACAGGACTGCGACCGTCTCCGCCGACACGCGGCGCGGGGCCACACCATGACCGTCGGCGGCGGCGGCAGGGAACGCCTCGTGCGCCATTTGCAGCAGCAGCAACCAAGAAACCAGGCGAAGGTGATCGAAGTATCGCGGCACCAGGCCGAGATCGACGAGGTCCAACGCCACCAAACCCGTCATCAACATCCAGCCGTAGAGCGCGACCGGGCGAGAAAGGCGCAGCCGATTCATCCAGAGATAGGCTGCGGCAACAGCGGCGAGCAGCAGGACATTCGCTGGCCAATGCCTCCAGGCGTAGATCGCCGACGCTCCCGGCTGTAGAGAAAGGCTCGGCGGAGCGACCATGGCGAGCGCGGCAAACAGGAGGAAGGCGCCAACCGCCGTGAGTACGGTGCCCTTCGATAGACCTGTGCGCCCTGACTCGTCGTCGCTTGGGTCACTCGCGCCACGACGCCCCCACCAGCCGCGTAGGTACTCGAACACGGGCAGTGCCAGCAGCGTCACGCCGAGTCGAGCGCTGAGGATGCACATCACCATCGACGCGCCGGCGGCAAGGCGAAGCCGCGGCGAATCTCGCCAGTTGCGGCGCATCGCGAGCAGGAGCGTGAGGAAATAGAAGAAGTGGAACTGCGTGTAGAAGCGGGCCCACTTCGACATCATGATCTGGCTGTCGGAGACCGCGACCATCGCCAGTGCCGCAAGCGCCACCACTGGACCGGCCGACTGATGTGCGATCAGAAAGATGATCAACATCGTTGCCAACCCGAAGATCCAGCTCGGCCATCGGTAGCTCGGCAGGTCGTGCCCCAAGATCGAGCCCGCCGCCCACGCCGCATAGGTGTAGGCGATGCCGCGGACGTAAACTTCCCCGGACGGTAGCTGCGGCAGTCCGTGGTCGCGCACCGCTTGCACCGCCAGGCGCGTGATCTCCTCGTCGGGAGAGAAGCCGGTCCGAGCGATTCCGTGGGTGCGGACCCAACCGGCCCACAGGACGATGAGCACGAGCAGAGCCATCTGGATCTGCCGCGCGCCTTGGCGCTGCGGGGTTCGTCCTTCTCTGGACGATGCGGAGGGCTCTCTCGACGGGTTCGGAGTCGTCAACTACTGATGCCCAAGCGCGACGTAGAGCTCGCTGCGATCGCCATCGGCGAAGCCGTACTCGAAGCGCAGGGGGCCGATCGGGGTGGAGAAGATCACCCCCAACGCAGCCCCCACTCCTAGGTCGGCCGGGTCGACTTCGCCGAACTCGGCCCACGAATTGCCAGCGCCCAGACGGGCTGTCACGCGTGCTCCGGCCATCAGCTCGTAGCCAACCGCGGCGCTGCCAGCCAGCAGATGGTTGTTCCACAGCTCCTCGCGGTCGAGGCCTGGTACGTAGTCGGGGCCGCCGAGCCGAAACTGCTCGTGGATCGGCAGCGCGCCCGAGGAGTAGCCGAAACGCGCACGCGCGTCGAGCGTCCAGCGGTCGGTGATCGTGACTATCGCCCGTCCGCTCGCCTCGCCTCGCCAGTACGCCGCGGTGGAGTTGAGCCCGCTGAGATTACGCTCCACATTCACCGTCAGCTGGCGCCCGCTGGTTGGTAGAACCACCGCGTCGAGGTCGTCCCACAGATAGCGAGCCAGCAGGCCACGATGCTGGAATGAGATCGCGGGGATATCGAGGCCCAGGCGGTCACCGACATCGACCTCGCCGAATCGGAATCCGAGCTGGATCAGGTGCTGCGAGGCGATTGGCACCACGGCCAGGATGCGCGCGTCGCTGCGTTGAAACTCCGCGCGGTTCACGAGGGCCCCGTCGCGGTACACCTTAGGCTTCTCCCGGTGCGACTCGATGTCGATCTGATAACCGAAGTGGCTGCCGAAGATCTGGTCGCTGCGCACGCGGACCCCGAGGACCAGGTCCTTCTCGCTGGCCAGAAAGCGGAACATCAGTCGCTCGCCAGCGCCCAATTCGTTGCGCAGCTCGATTGCCGCGTAGGCTTGCGCTTGATCGTCGTTTTGGTAGGCGAGGCCCACGTCGAGCGTGCGGCGGAACTGCTCGCGAACAACAATCTCGACAATCGCCTCCTCGTCGCCGTCGGGGATGAAGTCGAGCCATGCGCTGTCGAGCAGCCCGGAGGAGAACACATGGTCGAGGCCGCGCAGAGCTCGCGTTAGATCGAGTCGGTCACCCGGGCGCATGCCGAACTCATGGCGCAGCACGTCGCTGTTGACGTAACGATTGCCGCTGACGCGGATCTCGCTGACGCTGCGCTGCTGCAGCCCGATTACGGCGCCTGGCGCGCTGTCGCTTGCCGCCGGTGCCGTGCCGCCGGGTCCGAGACGGTATTCGGCGGGAATCTCCTCGATGGCCTTCGAGGCGGCCGCGTGGCCAAGGTCGATGAGCTTGTCGATGTCGGAATAGTCGGCGAACGAGTGGTCGCCAAGCTCCGGCTTGATCAGCAAGTCGGGCTCGCGGTAGTGGATGCTGTTCTTGGCGTCGTACAGCAGGTCGATGATGCGCGAGGTAACACCGAACACATCGGGTGTTGCTTCCGGTGTGATGGGTGTCGACACATCGACCGCTACGGTGAACTGGGCTCCCATCTCGGCAATCAGGCTGACCGGGATGTTGTCGACCAGCCCGCCGTCAACCAGCAGGTACTCGTTCCACTCCACCGGCGGGTAGGCGAGGGGTACCGACATGCTGCTGCGCACCGCGCGGCCGAGGTCGCCACTCGCCAGCACGACGCGGGCGCCGGTGTGCAGATCGGTGCCAACGGCGCGGAAGGAGATCGGCAGCCTCGAGAAATCGCGCCCGGCAGCGAACCCTGCCTCGGCGAGATGTTCAATCAACACGCGGTTGACGAGGTAGTCGTTCAGAAAGGCGCGTGGTAGCTTCACGCCGCTGCTGTCGATGCCCAGCCGTAGCGCGGTCCTGCGCCGCTCGAGACGATGGACGAGCGGGTACTGGTTGCGATTGTGAGGGTCGGCGTAGAGCTGCTGCCAGTCGAGCTCTCGCACCAGGCGTTCGATGCTCGCCAGGTCGTAGCCGCTGGCGTAGAGCGAGCCAATGATCGCGCCCACACTCGCCCCCGCGATGCAGTCGACGTGGACGCCGGCCTCTTGGAATGCTTGCAGAACGCCGAGCTCGGCGATGCCGCGGGCGCCGCCTCCGCTGAGCGCGAGGCCGAGTCGGCACCGGGGCTGCGGCGACGCCTGAGCATGCGCCTTGGCGGGGAGTGCGCCCAATACTCCGATTGCTCCGAAGAGGGCGATCGATGCCAAGAGCCCAGGCGGCCGCACGGTCAACGTTCTTTCGAGATCACGAGCAGCTTGGCGGGCAGGCTCAGAGTGCCGGCTTGGAAGGAAACCGCGTGGTCGCCGAGCTCCTGGAGCGTTGCCTCATAGTCGGCATTGTTGCCGTAGGCGAGCAGGAGCTGGCCGCAGTCGTCGCACACCGCGACATCGCGATGGCGACGGAGGGTATTTTCAGCCTCGGTTCGGCAGCACGGCTCGAGCTCGTTCATGGCCTGTGTCGTCTCCGGCGCGTGATCTGCATGATGGGCTGCAATGATAGCCCTCACGGGAGATTGAAGGCTGCTGGTACAGTAGTCAAAATCGCGCACGGCGGGATTTCTGTCCTCTGCATGACCCTTGGAGTTGATGTTGAGATCGACGCGGCGGCACGGGAAATCCCGACGGGATCGTGTTCCCGTGGCGCTGTTTCGCAGCGATACGGCGGAGGCAACGAGGCTGGCGCCGGCTTCGCGAGCTCACGGGCGCCTTGCTCTCGTGCTGTTGGCGCTAACCGGGGCGGCCGCCGGGATCGGCTTCGCGGTTGATCCCGTTGCCGGCGAGTCCGCGCCCAGCCAGAGCGAGCCCGCCGTGGGCGCTTTCGGGTTCGTGGTTGGCGAATCGCGCGAGTATCGACTGGCACCCGAAAGTGCGCTCAGCGGCGCCGAGCACGCGACATGGACGATCGAGCTTGATCGAGTTGTGGACGGCACGCTCGACGGGAGTGCCGTGGATGCCGGCCGCTCCGTCGACGACTTCGAGGCCGTCTTCACGCTTACGCACGAGCGCTCCGACCGTGTCTTCGGCAACCTCTCCGGCAGCCGCTCGCATATGGTGCTTGTGGAGGGTGAGTTACGCCTCAACCGGCATGGCTTTCCACTGCAGCTCGAGTTTTCGGAGCGCCAGCTCAGTTCCGGCGAACAAGCGCGCTACGCCGGTGCGCCGAACCGCATTCGTTACACCTATCGCGACCGCAAGATCCACAAGGAGCTTGAGTTCGGCGGGCGCGAGTGGGATTTCGAGATCACGCCGGTTCGGCATGGCACGGTGGACGCTCGGGTCCCCAGCGGCGTGTTCGTGTTCATGCCGTCGGCGCTGGGGTGTTTGCTCGCGGGCGTGGTCGATACGTGTGACTGGGAGCCAGCGTTCGCCAATCCCGGGCTGCTGAGCCTGGCGTTGCTGCCGATGCTCGACGACGAGTCAGGCAACCAGCGCGACTTCGTGTTCTTCAAGCCGATCGGATTCGGAGGGAATCCGGTTGGCCAGGTGAACGTGCGCGAGTGGTCGATCCGCGAGCGTGACACACGCGCCAACTACGATCGCTACTTCGACATCAACACGCTGAAGCTCGGCGAGAGTACGACGATCGAGCTTGGCGACCGCCAGCTCCATGCGTGGCAGCTCGACGTAGAGGGGCCGATGCGCCGCGTCTATCTCGAGCCCAGCGGCAGGATCCTGCGTGTTGATCTGCAGCCGAGCGAGCGCAACTCGAGCGACCGGTGGATCGAGCTCACGCTCCCGGAAAGCTCGTGAGGAGCACGGGCGGCTCGGTCACGGACCGCGGCGCCGCGGTTTCGAGATCGCTGATACTGCGGCAGGGGCTGGCTGCTGTCCTGCTACTCGCGTTGGCTTCCGCGCTTCCGCTTGCGGCCCTCGTCGAAATGGAGGCGGGCGCTCTGGCCGCCGAGGAGTCGGCGGCGCAGAACACCGCGACGGGCATGATGATGGGTGCGTTCAGCTTCAAGCTCGGCGAGGAGCGGCGCTATCGGATGGGGTCGGAAGACTCGATGCGGGCGGGCGAGTCGGCCGATTGGGTGCTGCGTCTCGATCATTTCGACGACGGAGCAGGCGTCAACGGCGCACGTGACGTGCGGGCGATCTTCGCTTTCGAGCACGAGCGCTTCGAGTTCTTACGACAGGCGCTGAATACCCAGCGGCGCTTTCTCAACGTCTCGGTGGAAGGCGAGCTCACGGTAAACCTCGACGGGTTCCCGCTCGAGCTCGAGTACGTCGAAAAACACAGCATCGCGGGTGAGGAGATGTCGCGCTACGGGCGCCGGTTCGTTCGCTTTTCGTTTGACGGCAGAAGGATGGAGAAGCAAGTCTGGTTCGACGAGCGGAACTGGGACTTCAAGATTGGCATCGCCAGCGACAAGACCGTGGATTTATCGATTCCGCGAGGGCTGTTCACGTTTGTCCCCTCGTCCGTCGCTTGCCTGGGCGATGCTTACGGCGGGCTCTGCGGTGAGAACGACCCGGCCTTTTCGAATCCCGGACTTCTCAGCTTGATGATGCCGGCCTTGCTCGAGGAGGAGGACGGCGAGCGCGACGTGATGTTCTTCATGCCGGCCGGCATCAACGTGTCGCCGTTCCAGATGATCCGCATCGACCCCTGGGTGCACCGCGAGCGCAACAACATCAACAACCTGCGGCGCTATTTCGAACGCACCAAGATGGAGCTCGGCGCCAGCGTCGACATCGAGCTTGGACCGCGGCGGTTCCATGCGTGGGAAATCGAGGTCAGTGACGGCATCAAGAAGGTCTACATCGAGCCCGACGGCAAGGTGTTGAGGGTCGATCTCGAGAGCACAATGGGTAACAGCCGGGATCGTTGGATCCGCCTCCTGCTGCCGTCTGAGCTCTGACACATCTTCTGTTTAGCGGCTCGAACGTCCCGATCTCAGCACTGCAACCGGCTACTCGCTGCGCAACGATTGAGTCGGCTCCACCCGCGCGGCCCGTCGTGCCGGCGCAGCGGCGGCGATCGCGGCTACTGCCAGTAGGGCGATGGCGACGCCGGCGTAGGTCGCGGGGTCGAGCGCACTGACGGCGAACAGCTGGCTCTCCAGGAGTCGCGAGCCCGCCACGGCCGCTCCCAGGCCGAGCACCAGTCCCAGCGCAACCAGTCCGACAGCCTGGCGGGTCACCATCACAACGAGGCTCGCTGAGCGTGCACCGAGTGCCATGCGGATACCGATCTCCCGCGTTCGTTGCGAGATCGAGTGGGTGATCAATCCATAAAGGCCAATGGCCGCGAGTCCGAGAGCGACGGCGCCGATCATCCAAAACTGTGTGGTGAACAGGCGCTCTGTTGTCAGCGATTGTTGCAGCACATCGCTGAGCGTCGCCACGCGCGCGATCGCGAGCTCTGGATCTCCCTGCTGGATCACCGCTCGTGCGCCGTCGGCGAGCGCCAGTGGGTCGCCCGCGGTGCGTAAGACGAAGCTCATCAGCCGCCAGGGGTCTTGCGCGAACGGCACATACATCTGCAGCGTTGAGCTCTCGCGCAGCGAGACCTGTCGCACGTCTCCGACGACTCCCACCACGATGGTGTCTTGCTCATCACCGGTTGTGCGGAAGCCGAGCCCCACCGGATCGCGCCCGGGCCAGAGGCGCTCGGCCATCGTCCGGTTGACGATCGCGACCGGTCGGCCGAGCAGATCGCCGTTCTCGTCGCGCTGCCCGTCGTCGGCCTCGAACAGTCGTCCAGTCTGCAGAGGTATTCCCATGGCTTTGAAGAAGCCGGCGCTGACCGGCATGAAATGAACCGGCGGATTGCCGCGTGCCTCCTCCGGAGTTTGCCCAGACCTGATAACAGACGTGAATGCCGTGCCTGCCAGCGGCACCATTGCGCTCGTACCCACCGCCTGAACGCCCGGCAGCGTGGCCAGGCTCTCCTCGGTGGCGCGTACGAAGTCGGCGCGCGCGAGCCAGCGGTAGTTCGCCGCGGGTAGTCGAATCGTGACGGTCAAGCTGGCTTCGGGGTCGAACCCGGGGTCGACCGAACGCAGCTCGACCAGGCTGCGGACCATGAGTCCCGCTGCCACCAGCAGCACCGTTGAGATCGCAACCTCGACGACGACGAGCGACGATCGTAGGCCGGCACTGGTGGCGCGCGATCGGCCCGTGGTTCCGGCAATCGATCTCGCGCCCTGCCGTGCCAGGCCCACCGCCGGCAGAAAACCGAACAGAAGTGTCGACAGGAAACAGACGCCGACCGTGAACACGATCACGCCCCCATCGACGCTGACGTTGATCCAGTCTGTTCCGTTGGCGGCAACGTAGCGATCGATGCCCGCTGTGAGACCGGTACCCAGGGCCAAGCCAAGTGCGCCACCGACGACGGCCAACAACGCGTTCTCGGTGGCCAGTTGCCGGATGATCCGTCCCTGGCTCGCGCCTAGGGCACTGCGGACGCCGACCTCGTTGGCGCGGTCGAGTCCACGGGCGATCAGCAGGTTCGCGAGATTAGCGCACACGATCAAGAGCAGAGCGGCGCCCGCTCCGCTGGCCAGCGTGAGCGCCGCGCGCATCTGCCCAAAGCGATAGTCGTGCACCGACTGGGTCGCCAGCGCAACGCCACCGTTGCTGGCCTCGTGCTCATTGGCGAGCTCGGTTGCAATCCGGTCGAGGTCTTCCCGCAGTTGTAGCGCGCTGGTGTTGCGCTTTACGCGCGCCAGCCCCAGTACACTCGCCGATAGCGCGGCTCGTTCTCGAGCTCGAGCGGCAGCGGCACCCACAGTTGCGTGCCACCGGGAAAGGCTGCGTCGTCGGCCACAATCCCGACCACTGTGTGCTCTACGCCGTCGAGACGCAGCGACTCTCCGATCGCCTCGGCGCGGCCGCCAAACAGCGTGTTCCACAGGCCCTCGCTGATCACCACGTTTCGCGGCCCGTCGGGGCCGTCGTCGCCGATGGCGAATGTACTCCCCAACAAAGGGCGCACCTGTAGCAGGTCGAAGATGTTGGTTGTCGCCGCCACGCCAGAGATCCACACGGCGCCCTCGTCGGTGGCCACGCTGGCGGAGCGAAATGACCACAGCGAAACCGCTTCGAAGGCGCGGTTGCGCTCACGGATGTCGAGGAAGTCGGCCATCGAGGTCTGTCCGAACTCGATCCCCTCGCGCGCGATCGCCGAGTGAAGCGTTACGAGCTGCTCGGGCTCGCCGTAGCCCAACGACTGCAGAAGAGTGGCCTTCACGAGGCTGAACATCGCGACGTTGGCGCCGATGCCCACCGCCAGGGTGATCAGGGCGATCGCAGCAAAGCCGGGTCGATGCAGAAGGCTGCGCGCCGAGAATCGGAGGTCGTTGAGCAACCCGTCGATTGCGGTGCGGTCGCCGCCTGCTCGGCTCCCACGTCGACCAGGCCCGCCCAATCGAGCAAATCCATGATCGGCATCCCGTTTGCCGCGACCACGCCGCGAATCCAGGCGCAGACGCGCGGCAGAGACTCCCAAGTCGAGGCCCGAGCGGAGCACGAATCCCAGTCGAGCGCGCAGTCCGGTGGCACTCTGGAGACCCACCGCGAAGGTCTCGGCCATCTCATCGCCGTACTCGTTGCGGAAGGAGGGCGGGTAGGCGACCAGCGTCCAGCGGTAGAGTTTGCGACTCACCGTGAGGTTCCGGTGCCGCCAGCGGCGGCCGAGCGCGCATAGTCGACAACGTCGGCGAGCCGGCTGGTCTCGGCCGCTACGACGTCGCGGCCGAGCTCTGTGAGGCGATAGGCGCGGCGGCGAGCGTCGCCTTCTGAGGCCGCGGGCTCGATCAGAGCCTTCTCGCGTAGTCCGTGGATCGCTTCATACAGCGTGCCCGGGCCGATCTTCACGAGGCCCGAGCTGAGCTCCTCGACATCCTTCATGATTCGATAGCCGTGCTGCGGACCGTGCAGCAGCGCCAGCAGGATGTGGAGCACTCGCGGCGTAAGTGGCAGGAACTGGTGAGCGTCGTCCATGAGCGTGCAGTCTTCCATGCGGGGTTGGGTGGGATTGAACAACTAGATCGGATTCCGTTATAACGAGATCCGATCCAATAAGCAAGCCCCGCCGTTGATTTCCGGCACTCCGCCAGCTCGGATTATCCGGTCATCCACGCCTGCCCGCGCGGTTTGCTCACCGGACCGGTAGAATCCGCGCAGCCGTTGTTCAAGATCGACCCAACACAGCCGTCCTCGAGGTTTCGCATGCGCAACGCTCTGAATCGCCGCGTCTTTTTCGGATGGATGTCGATGCCGGCCACGGCCGCGGTCTCGGGGGTGCTGTTCGAGCCGGATCGGATGGGGCGCGCGCTCGCAATGGCTGGCGAGCTCGAAGCTCACCCCGGCGCCCCGAGTGCGATCGCCGAAGACGAAGACTACTGGTATCAGGTCCGGCAAGCCTTCTCGGCGGAGCCCGGAATCATCAACCTGAACAGCGGCGGGGTCTCACCGTCACCCGTGGTGGTGCAGGAGGCGATGGAGCGCTACCTCGCCTTCTCGAACACGTCGCCCACTTACACGATGTGGCAGATCCTCGAGCCGCAGCGTGAGCAGGTGCGCGAACGGTTGGCTCGCGAGTGGGCCGTCGACTCGGAGGAGATCGCGCTGGTGCGCAACGCCTCCGAGGGACTCCAGATTTGCCAATTCGGGATCGATCTGAAGCCAGGCGACGAGATTCTGACGAGCAATCAGGACTACGGCCGCATGATCACCACCTACAAGCAGCGTGAACGTCGTGAGGGCGTTGTGCTCACGCAGATCTCGCTTCCGGTGCCGTCGGAGAACCCCGACGAGATCGTCGCAGCCTTCGAGAGCCACATCACGCCGCGCACCAAGATCATTCACATGTGCCACATGATTAACCTCACCGGGCAGATCCTGCCAGTGGCCAAGGTGGCGCAGATGGCGAGAGCGCGCGGGATTCCGGTGATCGTCGACGGCGCCCATACGCTGGCGCATTTCGACTTCAAGCTTTCCGACCTCGACTGCGACTACTACTCCAGCAGCCTGCATAAGTGGCTGTTCGCACCGCACGGTACCGGCTTGCTCTACGTCCGCCGCAACAAGATCAAGAATCTGTGGCCTCTGATGGCAGCGAACCAGGCCCAGGACGACAATATTCGCAAGTTCGAGGAGATCGGCACCCACCCGGCGGCCAACTACCTGGGGATCGGCGACGCGCTGACATTCCATCAGGGCATCGGGAGCGTCAGAAAGACCGAACGCCTGGTCTTCTTGCGCGACTATTGGGCGAACCGGTTGCAGTCCTTCTCGGACCGCGTGTACCTCAACACGAGTCAAAAGCCGGGCTTCGCGGCGGGCATTGCCAATGTTGGCGTGCGCGGCCTCGACACGTCGGAGCTCAACAGCTGGCTGTGGCGCGAGCACAAGATCATCAGTGTGGCCATCAACCACGACGAGTACACCGGCCTGAGAATCTCCCCGAGCGTGTTCACAACGCTCGAAGAGCTCGACCGCTTCTGCGACGCGTTCGAGCACGCGGTTACCCACGGTTTGACTGTCTGAACGGCGCCGCGCCCTGGAAAGTTTCCGCCACGACCCGCCAGCGCGACGGCTGCGTAGCCGCCCGTCACGCTCGCGCGAGCTCGAGCCCTTTGGCGGGTACTGCTTGGCGGGCGCGTCGATATACTCCGGCGGCATGCAGGGATTCGACGAGTTCAAGGTTCTCGTGCCGATCGAAGTCAGCTTTCGCGACACCGACGCGATACGGCACGCCAACAACGCCGTTTACCTGACGTACTTCGAGAACGGACGCATGGGCTACTGGCGACGGCTCGTCGATGTGGCCGCGGCCGGTACGTACGACCCCGACTACGCCAGCGTACCGTTCGTTCTCGCGAGGCCCGAGATCGACTTTCGCCTTGCGGCGCACGTCGGTGACCGCCTGACGTTGGGGGTGCGCGCCGGCCGTCTCGGGACTCGCTCTTTCGACTTCGCCTATCGTCTCGTTCGCGACGACGATGCCGCGCTGATCGCAGAAGGCATGACAGTTCAAGTGATGTACGACTACGTTGCCGAGGCAAGCATGCCGATGCCCGCGGAGTTTCGAGCTGGCCTGCTTGCGATCGAGGGCGACGCACCCCGGCCCCGCTAGCGCCACTCTTTCGAATGACTCCGATGGCCAAGTTGTCGCTCGTCGTCATCACGCGCAACGAGGAACAGACGCTCGAAGGCTGCCTGGGCTCGGTGCCGTTCGCCGACGAGATCGTGATCGTCGACGACAACTCCACCGACGCTACGCGCGAAGTCGCGGTGCGACACGGCGCTCAGTTTCTGTCACGAACCCTCGATCGCTTCGGACTCCAGAAGCAGTTTGCCATCGAGCAGGCGACCGGCGATTGGATCCTTCTCTTGGATGCCGACGAGCGCCTCAACGGCGAGCTCGCCGCCGCGATCCAGGTCGCGCTCGAAACCGACAGTCCGTTCGTCGACGGCTATCTGGTACGACGGTTGACAACGTTGTTCGGCCGCGAGGTGCGCTACTCAGGCTGGTACAAGCTAGCCCACCTACGTCTGTTTCGGCGTGGCCGCGCCCGCTTCGACGATCGCCGGGTCCACGAGTTCGCGGTTCTCGACGATTCCTCACGCAGCGCCGTGCTGTCCGGCCACGTTGATCACCACACCGGCGACGATGCGGCCGTGTTCCGCGCGAAATCGGAGCGCTATGCGCGCCTTGCGGCTGAGGATTGGTACGACATGGGGCGACGCGTGACGCTCTCGAAAGTGCCGTACTACCTCCTCCTGCGCCCGGCCGTCGCTTTCCTCAAACGCTTTGTTGGCCAGCAGGGCTTCCGCGACGGCGCGGTTGGCCTCCAGGTTGCCCGCATGCGCGCCTCTGCCGACTACGCAACCGCGCGGGCTTTACGGCGACTCACGCGGGCACGGGGCCACTAGGACGGTATCGAGCCGGATCCCCGAGAGCTGGGGGATCGCCAATCAAGCGGCTTAGCGCGGCACCGGGCGTCGACTACGTGGGCCGCTCGGCTGGTCGTTGAGCGCCCAGTCGTAGTCCATGATCCGCACGCGGAGCTGCTCACGATGAGTCCGGATGAAGTCGGCGTCGCTCTCTGGCGCATAGCGCAGCACGTAACTGACGATATCGCCTGATTCCGCCTCGAAGTCGCCGGCGTACCAGTCGAAATAACTCGACAGGTAGACCGTGTTGGCAGCGCGGTCCAGCTGCAGGCCGCGGGGCTGCCCGAGAAACTCGCGTGCGCGCTCGGTGAGCACATCGTCGAGATCGCTGGCGAGGTACGGCCGATTTAGCAGGCGGGGGCAGCCGAAAGCGGCGCAGACGAGCGCCCAGTGGATACGCGTGTCAGACCAGTTGGCTCGCAGGGTGCCGTCCTCGATGTCGTCGGCGCTCATATCGCGACCGGCGACGCGGTACTCGTTCTTGAAGAAGCCGCCGACGAGGCCCCACAGAGCACCAACATCCCGCACCGAGTCAATGGGGTAGCGCTCGACAGCTTGCCAAATCACCACCGCGTTGTAGGCGTTGATCCAGAACGCGATGCGCTCGTCGTCGTTCGCAAAGGCGTCGGGGTTGGCGTCGGCGAGCACTTTCATGAACTTCTCGAGCTCCGCCCAGCCGCCTGCGGCGAGCCCGGCGTAGTCGACCAGGCCTTCATCGTCGACGTAGGCGGCGAGCACTCGCTTCCAGGGTTCGTAGAAAGACTCGGGCGGCGGAGCAGTGGCCGTCGACATCGCCGCCTCACGGAGCGCGGGGTTGCCGAGCGTCGCGGAGGCTGGTGGCGCCGGCGTTGACGCCAAGGCGGCCGCCAGCGTGATACCGACGCAGAGAGGCCTGGTCAGGTAGGGCGGGGCAGGTATGGGCATTCGACGTCGCCTCTGGCTGGAACGGTCGTGTCGAGCTCAGTTGGCCGCTCGCCGCTATTCGGTTTCGCTCGCTTCAGCAGCCGCCTGCAGTCGGCTCTCCATCCACTCGGGATCGAACCCGACCTTCGCCTCGCCGCCGATCACGACGGTCGGTGTTGCCACCATGCCCCCAGTGATGCGCCGCAGCGTCTCCATCGGGTTGTCCAACGCACTGATGTCGATCTCTTCGAACTCGACCCCCCTTTGCGAAAGAAACTCCTTCGCCTGTTTACAGGGGGCTCACCCGGACGATGTGTAGATGACGACGTGATGCTCGTTCATGGTCGCTCTCGTGTGGTGGCGCTCAGGTTTTCGCTGGCCGGGTGTCGGTAGGTGAGCAGTTCCCTCCCGCGAACAGCAGTGGCTCACCGCTTGTCCTGGGTAGAGCATAGGCGAAGCAATCGCCGGAGTTGAGCTGCGCGGGGTGACTGCGACCCTTACTGCGGCGCGGCGAAACGCGCCCTAGCAGCCCGTGGTGGAAGTGTGGTGGGCCTGGCGACAGGGTCTTGCGAGGCGGAGGCGAGGAGAGAGGAGGAAGCGATGCTCAAGGCATCGTTGACGACGAACGACGAAGCATACGACCGCGGGCCCCTGCCGGATCTTTGCATCGGGGGGTTACGGCGATTTGGGGGCGTCTGCGGTGTTGGCCTTCCTCGACGATGGGGCAACCATCGCCTGCGTCAGGCCGCCTTGCATCCGCCCCCAACTCGCCGTAACCAGGCCCGCCACACTTCCACCACGGGCTGAAGCGCAACAGATTCGGCGCTGCGTGGCCCGACTCGCGTGAAGATGATTGGCTGGGACGCAGGGACTCGAACCCCGATACTACGGACCAGAACCGTATGTCCTGCCAATTGGACGACGTCCCAACCAAGCCGGACAGTCTAGTGAGGGTCCTGTGGGCGCGCAATCGTTCAATGCGTGCGGAGTGCAGGGAGGCCGTGGGTTGCCTGAGAGAGCTACCTGCGAGCTCGAGCGCCTGGCCAACGCAATCGGACCCAGGAGCGCAGGATCGACTAGCCGACGGTAGCAGTCTTCGACGGAGCTCCCGTCCTCTGGCGCGCGCGCCAGCCGAGCAGGCCGGGCAAAAGGATCAGCGCGGTCAGCCATGTGCAGACGAGGCCGACGATCGCGAGGTGACCGATCGAGCGCAGCCCGGGGTGGCGAGCGAAGGCCATGCCGGCGTAACCCATGATCGTCGTCAGAGTGCTCACGGTGATGGGTTCGAAGAGCTCGCGCTGGGTTGTGGCGGTGTCGCGCTCGAGCTCGCGCCAACGGCGGTAGTAGTGGATCCCATGGTCGACCGCGATCCCCAGCAGTGCTGGCAGAGTGACCATGTTGAGGAAGTTGAGCTTCCAGCCAAAGACCACGCAGACGCCGAACGTGAGGATCAGCCCAGAGACCAGCGGCAGCAGTACCCACACCGTTTGCAGCAGCGAGCGGCGATCCAGCGCGACCAGCAGAAAGACGCCGATGAGCGTGAGTCCGACAATGAGGGGCGCCTGTCTCGTGACCAGCCAGAGGATCTCGGCGAGCACCGGCTTCTCGCCCGTGGGGCCACGCAGCGCGGCGGGCATGTCGAGATCGTAGATACGTTCGGTGAACCGCATGCTGAGCTGGCCGTCGCGAACCGGGCCGTTGACGTTGGCGGCGAGCATCAGCTCGCCGGAGCCGTCGCGTGCTTCGAGCCCGCGCCGAATCGAAGCAGGTAGATCCTCCACCGTGATGGGCTCGTCTGGAGCGACCCAGGCCTGCAGATCCTCAATCGCCCGCAGTCGATCCGGATCCTCGACCCTGCGCACCCAGCGTCCGCCGAGGATCTCCTTGATCTCCGACAACAGCTGAAGCCGCTCTCGACGTTCGCTCTCTGACGGAACAAAGTCACGCATGCTGGAGATCGCGCCAATAGGCGTGTTCTCTTCGCCTCGCGCCGTGTACAGGAGGTCGAGCGCGCTGTCCAAGGTCTCGAGGTCAGGGGCGACCCACACCGCGGCGGGGCCGAAAAAGAAGGGATAGATGTCGCGCTCCTTCTGTTGAATGACCTCGGTCTCCGGTAGCGAGGTGCTGACCTTGGTGAAGTCGTAGTCGAAGCTCATCCAGGTCATTCCCGCACCGGCCGACATGAGGACGAGCGCCGTCACCGTAGCCGCGGCCCAGCGAGGCGGCAGCGCCAGGTGTTTGCTGGGCAGGTTGGGGACACGCGCCGTGACCAGACCCCAGCGCTTGCCGACAATCAAGATGGCCGGCATCAGGAAGAGCATCGCCAACGTCACGATTATCATCGAGCTGCCGCCGATTCTGCCGAAGTCGGAGAATCCGCGGAAATCGGAGATCGCCAGAATCGACAGGCCCAGCGCGGTCGTTACCCCGGAGGTCGCCACCGAACGGCCCGTCGACGTGAAGGTCTCGATCAGCGCGTCGAGCTCATCCCGGTGCGCGATCTCGAGGCGAAAACGCTTGACCAGATGGATCGAGTAGTCGACCCCCATCCCGAACAGCACCATCAACAGGAATGACGTGATCGTGTTGAGGTCACCCACCAAGTAGGGGACAAAGGCGAACGCCCACAGCAGCCCGGCCGCCAGTGGGTACAGAAGTACCGGAAGCACACGTATCGAGCGGAAACTGATCATCAACGTCAACAAGATCGCGAGGACGGCAATCGTGCCCGAGCGGCCCAGGTCCTCGATGAGAACGTCGAACTCGTCGACTCGGTTGCGCAGCGAACCGCCGATGCCGTACGCAACGCCGTTTGCGGCGGCGATCTCGGCACAGATCGCGTCCATCTCGCGATACATGTCGCGCACCGCCCCCATGTTGCTGATGCCGTCGCGCGGATGTACGAGCATGCCCAGCATCCCGCCGTCGGGATGCTCGTTGTAGTCGGGAAAGTTGCCGTAGCGAGAGATGAGTCGCTCGAGGTCGTCGTCCTTCGTCGGCTCGCTCTCTTCGTCGCCCAGGCCGAGATCGTCAAGAAACGGGTTCGCCTGTTCTTCCCACTCGGCGACGGTATCGACGAGGTCGCGCAGCTGGGCGGTGGGAATCAGCAGGTAGCGGTGCTTGTTGAGGAAGTCGACGGGGAAGCGGTAGTCGATCGCGTCGATGCCGTCGAGCTGCCGAACGCGCCGCGCGGTCTCCTCGACGGTGCGCACGAGCGCGTCGTGGTCGCTTCCCTCGAAGATAAAGCTGAAGTAGCCCCCGTCGCCCACAACCGGCTTGAGCTCCTCGGTCCAGCGGACCGCGTCACTGCTCGACGGAAGCAAGCGCGTGAGGTCGGTGTCGAGTCCGATCTTCCGCGCCTCGAAGAAAGCCGGTACGCAGAGCACCAGAGATGCGGCGAACACGAGGTACGCGTGCCGATACGAGAATCGGCAGATGGCGCGGATCTCCTTGTAGAAGAGGGTCCTGTGGCGTCTGCGGCGCTGAGGGACTTGCATCACGACAAAACCGGGGACGCGAGGGCCACGAGTGCTCCAAAGGGCTGCCGGTTGAGGCGCGAGTTGCGGCGGCCGGATGTTCGGATCCGGCGTCGGCCTCTTTAGAGATGCCGGCGGGTGCGAGCCCGAGACTCGCGAGTTCGAGCGCGCATCGGTACCGGGGCTGGTTTGAGTTGCACGCTTCTTGCGGCAAAGCCTCTTAGACGGGCAGGGGGCCGTCAAGTCGCGGCCCGGTTTGCTCGCGGGGGCTTGGTTGCCAGAATACGGCCGGCGTGAGCGGGCGGTCCACTGCCAGCGCCGAATGGTAGGGTGAGTTTCTCTGGCCCGCCGCCCTCAGGCCTTCCGCCGGCTGTGCACATGCGACTCCCAAGATCCATCATGCTCGCGCCCAGTCTGCTTGTTGCAAGCGCCGCGGCAGTTTGCCTGGGCTGGGGCGGTTCGGCGTCTGCACAAGCTCCGGATCATGGCGCTCGCTCCGCGGATCGCCCAGGCACCGAGCTCACCGTGCGGCGTGCTCTCGCACTGGCGATGGCGAACAGTCCGCTGGCTCGCGCCCACGAGCTCGACGTGGAGAGGACGCGCCTCGATGTACAGCGGTTCGACGGCTTTTGGAGCCTGCCGCAGTTCACTCTCAACGCACAGGGCGGCGCGGTGCCCGAGGCTCGCGGCAACCCCGTGTTTTCGCCCGACTCCGCCAACGCCTTCAGCAGTTTCGGCCCGTTCGTCAAGCTCGACATCGGCTTCAAGATTCCGCTGTACGGATTTGGGCGTATCTCGAACGCCGCCGCAGCGGCGCGCGGCGCCCTCAGTGCCGAGGAAGCGAGGCTTGACCAGGCCCGCAACGAGATTCGCCTCGAGGTTATCAAGGGTTACTGGGGCCTCGCGGCGGCCGAAGCGGCGCTCGAGGTCGCTGAGGACCTGCGACAATCCTACGAGGAGATTCTCGAGCAGATCGAGGAAAAGCTTGCTGACGACGCGATCGATCCGAACGACGCGTACGAAGTCCAGAGCAGCCGCTACGAGATCGAGAAGGTGTACCAGGAGGCGTTCGACGGGGGTCGTCTCGTGCGTCGGACGCTAGCGACCTTCCTGGGGCTTGCCGATAACGCGTTGTTCACAGTCGTCGACGAGGCGCCCGAGTCAGCGCTGTCGGCCGACGACGTGGCGGGCCTCGTGGCGCGGGCTGCCCGTGTTAGCCCCCAGCTGAGAGCATTACATGCCGCCGTGGACGCCCTCGGGTCGGCGATGGATCAGGCGCGCAGCGAGCGCTGGCCGCTGATCGTTGTGGGCGGTGGCTTCCGGCTGGCGTACGCGCCGAACCGCGACGACCAGACGAACCCGTTCGCCTTCGACTCGTTCAACTACCGCCAGGGCGGGGCTGCGCTCGGGGCCCGTTGGGATCTCAACTTCGCCAAGCACGACATCGAGTACACGCGCAGAAAGATCCAACGCGACGCCACCGAGGCGCGGGCGCAAGCGCTGCAGATGAAGGTCGAGCTCGACGTCCGAGCCGCATACGCGAAGCTTGCCCGCAGTCGCATGTTGCTCGACACGGTGATCGAAACGCGCCTGGTATCCCGGCGCTGGTTACGCGCGGCCGCCGACGAGTTCGACCTGGGCATCGGCGAGGCAGAGCCGCTCGTCAAGGCCTACAGGCAGGATTATCGCTTGCGGGCCCAGGTGGTTGCGCAGGAGTATGAGTTCAGGATCGCTCTGGTCGAGCTGGCGTTTGTTCTGGGCGACTTCGATCTCTATTTGACATGGGTTGAGAATGGCAACGCGACAAGCTCGTAACCGAAGGCTTCCAAGTCGAACCACCCCCGCTCTCGCCCTACTGACCTGCGCGCTCGTATTGGCGAGTCCGGTCACGACGCGCGGGCGCGGGCACGTAGCCCTGGGGGCCCAGGTGGCACAGGCAGCCGTTGAGGCGACCACGCCGCTCGACGCGGTGCGCGGCTCGAACGCTGCGATCCTCGCCAAGTTCGGTGACTCCGACGCGCTGGCCCCCGAAGCCGAAGCGGAGGTTTACCAAATCATGGACGGGGTCACCGATTTCGCCGCCATGTCGGAAGCGGCGGTTGGCGAGCTCTGTACCGCCGACCCGACAGTGTGCGCGGAGTTCGGCAGCACGTTCGCCGAGCTGCTGCGGGTGCGCTCGGTCAAGAGCCTCGGTCGCTATCGCGCCGAGCGTTTCGAGTACATCGGCGAAGAGGTCGAAATCGACACTGCCACTGTCAACACGCTGGCGTACTATGACGACGAGGAGTTCACTCTCGACTACGAGTTGCGCCGATCGGACAGCGGCTGGATGATCGTCAACTACGTTTTCGATGGCTCGAATACGGTTCGGGGGTGGCGTACTCGGTTCCGGCGCTTGCTCCAGGAGGAAAGCGTCGAGGAGGTTATTGGGCGATTACAAGCCCGCATCGCCGAACTCCGGGCCGAACCCGCAGACTCGGCGCACTAGCCACTTGGCATTGGGCGTACCCTAGTGGGCGCCTGGGAGTTGCTGTTTCACTCCACTAGCGGCATCGTCTTACGGTTCATACGAGACGCGATCCCTCTATCGGCTGCTGCGTAGCGGTTATCGACTTGGATCGGGTGCGCAACTCGCGCGCTCCAGGTTGGGCTACCGCGACCGCGCGGAAGCACATGTTCATGACGACCGACACGGCAACTCGAACCGTCGATATCTTCGAGAAGGCGCGCAGCTTCTCGCGCGCCAACGACCTGCGCGACGTAGGGCTGTTTCCGTACTTCAAGCCGCTCGAAGGCCAGGACGGCAACCGCGTGACGGTCGAGGGACGGAGCATGTTAATGATGGGCTCCAACGACTACCTGGGTTTGTCGCAGGACGAACGAGTGCGCCGCGCCGGCACCGCCGCACTCGACGAGTTCGGCACCAGCTGCACCGGCTCGCGCTTCCTCAACGGCACCTTGGCGCTGCACGAATCTCTCGAAGCCGAGCTCGCGGCCTACCTCAACCAGGAAGCTGCGCTGACGTTCAGCACCGGCTTCCTGGGCTCGCTGAGCGTGATCACGGCACTTGCCGATCGTCACGACATTCTCTATTTCGACCGCGAGAATCACGCCAGCCTTTTCGACGGGGCGCGCCTCTCGTTCGGCAAGCTACGCAAGTACCGGCACAACGACATCGCGGATCTCGAAAGGCTACTGCGGAGCGACGAAGGGAAACGCGGTGGTCGCTTGGTTGTTACCGACGGCGTTTTCTCGATGAGTGGCTCGGTCGCGAACCTGCCGGCCATCGTCGACGTGGCCAAGCGTTACGGAGCGCGGATCGTTGTCGACGATGCCCATGCCTCCGGAGTGCTGGGCGCCAACGGCCGTGGTACTTCCGAGCGCTTCGGCCTCGAAGAAGAGGTTGACCTCATTATCGGCACGTTCTCCAAGGCATTCGCCTCGGTGGGCGGCTTCGTGGCAGGCGACGCTCGAGTGGTGGACTTCGTGAAGTGCGTTGCTCGACCCTTTATCTTTACCGCGGCGCTGCCGCCTGCGCAGGTGGCGATCACCAGTCGCGCCGTGAAGATTGTCGCTAGTGAGCCCTGGCATCGCGAGACGCTGTGGAATCGGATCGGGCAGTTCCGAGACGGTCTCCGTGGTCTCGGCTTCGACGTTCTGACCTCTGAAGGGCCGATTATCCCGGTGTCGATTGGCGACGAGGCACGCACGCTGCAGCTCTGGAAAGGCGTCTGGGACGCCGGGATCTTCGCGCTGCCGGCGTTGCCGCCAAGCGTCCCCGACGGACAGTGCCTGATCCGCACGGCGGTCAACGCCAGCCACAGCCGCGAGGAAATCGACGAGGGTCTCGCGGTCTTCGCCGATGTGGGTCGTCGGCATCGCGTGATTGACTGACGCGGTAGCGGGCGTTCGCGTCGAGGCGGTGGCGGGCCGCTCCGCACGACGCGCCTTCGTGCGAGTTCCGTTTTCGATTTATCGTGGACATCCGAACTGGGTGCCACCGCTGCTCATTGCTGAGGTCGACCGCATCGACCCGGCCAAGAACCCCTTCTTCGAGCACGGCGAGGCGCAACTGTTCCTGGCGTATTCCGAGTCGGGCTCGCGCGAGCCGGTGGGCCGCATCGCCGCGATCGATGACTCGCGGCACAACGAGATACATGGTGAGACGGGGTGGCTCGGCTTTTTCGAGGCCGCCGATCAGCACGTCGCGCTCGCTCTGCTGCGCGCCGCCGAGAAGTGGGTTGTCGACCGCGGTCGAGATCGGATTCGCGGACCGGCGAATCCCTCGCTCAACGACACGGCCGGATTGCAGCTCGACAACTTCGGCACCGACCCGTTCGTGATGACACCCTACAACCGCCCAGAATACCCGGAGTGGTTCGAAGCCGCGGGCTACAGCAAGCTGAAGGACCTTCTCAGCTGGAACGTCGACCTCACCGCCGAGTTCAGCGAGCGGGTGCTGCGCATTGAGCGCCGTATCTTGCGTAACGTCACGCCGCCGCCGCAGCTGCGATCGCTGGATATGCGGCGGTTCAGTGTCGAGGTGGAGGCCGTCCGCACGATCTACTCGGCGGCCTGGTCTGACAACTGGGGGTTCGTGGCCCCCACCGAAGCGGAGTTTGCGCACGCGGCCAAGGATCTCAAACAGGTTCTCGATCCGGAGCTCGCACTCATGATGGACATCGATGGGCGCCCGGCGGCGTTCTCGTTGTCGCTCGGTGATTTGAATCAGGTATTCAAGCCGATGAACGGCCGCCTGCTGCCGTTCGGGATCTTCCGGCTCCTGCGCCGCAGGCGCTACATGGATCGTGTTCGCATGCTGCTTCTCGGTGTGCTGCCGGAATTCCGCAAGAAGGGGCTCGAGCTGCTGTTGATCACAGAGTCGTGGCGCCGTGCCAGGGCCCTGGGGTACACGCTGGGTGAGTGTTCGTGGACGTTGGAAGAGAACGAAGGGATCTCGAAGGCGATCCGTATCGTCGGTGGTGAGCACACCAAGACCTACCGGCTCTACGAGAAACGGCTGCGATGACGTCGGGTCCCGACGGCTGTACTGGGGGCGACGTGGGGCGGGCGACCCACCGACCTTTCGGGCAGGAACGCCCGCGCGGCAACGCGGAGCGAGTCGCTCTCGTGACGGGCGCAACCGGTTTCATCGGCTGGAATCTGTGCGAGAGGCTGATTACGCAGGGCTGGGCGGTGCGCGCGGCCGTCCGACGATCGAGCCGCAACCCGCTGCCCGCCGGAGTGGCAAGGTTCGACGCCGAGCTCGCCGCCGGCGCCATGGCACCGGCGTGCGAGATGGCGACGGTGGTATTTCATCTGGCCGGGCTGACGCGCGCGGTGAGCTACGAGCAGTTCTGCGCGGTCAACGAAGAAGGTGCGCGCCAGGCAGCGGTTGCCGCGCGAGATGCCGAGGCCGCCTTCGTGCTGGTATCCAGCCTCGCCGCGGCCGGCCCAGGGATCCCGGCACGACCACGGCGCGAAACCGATGCGCCAGCCCCGGTGAGTCTCTACGGTCGCAGCAAGCTCGCCGGCGAACGCGCCGTGGAGCGAGTCGACGGCCTGCGCTGGACTGTCGCTCGTCCGCCCGCCGTGTACGGCCCACACGACAAGGACTTTCTCGCTCTATTCCAGGCCGGCAAGCGCGGGCTGGTGCCGCTTCTCGGCGACCCGAATACGGCGTATACCTTCGGCCACGTCGACGACGTCACCGCGGCGCTCGTAGCAATCGCTGAATCGGTTCTCGCCAACGGTCCCGCGCTGCACCAGAAATTCTTCCTGGGTCACCCTGATCCCGTAACCCAGGGCCAGCTCGCAGAGCTCATCAGCGGCGCTCTCGACCGGTCGCGCGGACCCGATGGCCAGGTCCGCTCACCGCGAACGATCCGGCAGATTCCTGTTCCTCGCGCAGTGCTCTGGACGCTCGCTCAGCTCGGCGAGCTTCAAGGGCGTTTGCTCGGCACTCCCGGCTTGGTGAACCGCTCGCGCTACCGAGAGCTCACCGCGCCAGGCTTTGTCTGCAGCGTCGACAAGCTCGCAGCCGAGATCGGCATGACTGCTGAGATCGAAGCTCGCCGAGGGTTCGAGTTGACCGCCGCTTGGTACAGAAACGCCGGCTCGCTTTGATGGCGGGCTTTGTCTACGCCCTGGCCATCTGAGTCTCGCGCTTGTCGCGAGCGTCGGCGAGCTTCTTGAGATAGCGCAGCAGGCGGTCGATGCGACTGCGAGTCTTCTCGCGATCCATCATCTCGACAACCTCGAAGAGACCAGGCGAGACCTTCTTGCCTGTGAGCGCAAGCCGCAGCGCATGGATCAGCGAGGCGGCTTCCATGTCGAGTCCCGCCGCAACCTCTCGCAGGGTGCCCTCGATCTCATCGGCGGCCCACGGGTCGACCTGCATGAGCGCCTCGCGCAGGGCCTGAACGCCGCCCAGGAGGTCCTTGCTGTGGATGTGCTCCTTCAGCGCGTCCGGCTGGTAGGCAAAGGCCTCACTCAGGAACGGCGTGACGTTGTCGGCCAGATCGTTGATCGTGCGCGATCGCGATTGCCACAGCTCGATGAGCGCGAAGAAGAAGTCGCGGCGCTCCATGTCGAGCTCTTCCTGCCAGCAGCCGCGAATTTGTAACGCCTCGCGGATCGACAGGCGCAGCTCGCCGGCGGGCACCTGCGAGATGTACTGGCCATTCATCCATCCGAGCTTGGCGACGTCGAAAACGGCGTTCGACGAGTTCACCCGTTCGAGGGTGAATTCGCGAATCAGGTCCGGGACGGTGAACACCTCGCGGTCGTCGCCGGGCGACCAACCGAGCAGCGCCAGATAGTTGACCACGGCACCGGGAAGATATCCCTTGTTGCGAAAGATGTTGATCGACGTCGCGCCATGACGCTTCGAGAGTCGTTTCTGATCGGGTCCGAGAATCAGCGGCAGGTGGGCGAACAGCGGGACGTTGGCTTCGAGCGCTTTGTAGACGAGGATCTGCTTCGGCGTGTTGGACACATGGTCGGCGCCGCGGATCACGTGGGTGATTCCCATCTGGATATCGTCGACGACGTTCGAAAGGTGATACGTCGGGCGCTCGTCGGAGCGCAGCAGAACGAAGTCCTCGATGTTCTCGGTCTCGAACGTGACGTCACCGTGAACGATGTCGTTGACCACGATCGACTCTTCGGAGGGGACTTTGAACCGCACCGTGTGCGGCAGCTCTTCCTCGAGTTTCTCGCGCACCTCGTCCGCTGATAGATCGCGATCGGCGCCGCGGTAGATCCAGTTCTCGCCGCTTTCCTGTGCCGCGTTGCGTGCTTCCTCGATGGAGTCGTTGCTGGCGAAGCAGTAGTAGGCGTGGCCGGAGCTCATCAGCAGCGAGACGTAGTCGCTGTACAGCTCGAGCCGGTCGGCTTGCTGGATCGGACCTTCGTCCCACTCCAGGCCCAGCCAGGTCAGCGCCTCGAGGATGCCCTCGAGCGATTCCTCGTTCGAGCGCTGCTCGTCGGTGTCTTCGATGCGAAGGACGAAGGTGCCGCCGTGCTTGCGGGCATAGAGCCAGTTGAACAGCGCCGTCCGCGCACCACCGACGTGCAGGTCTCCGGTCGGACTGGGCGCGAAACGCACCCGGACTTCGTTATTGTCGGACATTCGAACCTCTCTCAGAAACTTTGAAGGCTTTCGAGCCGAGCGCTCGGGCTGTAGGCACTGGCGGCGGCGGGCTGTGCGAGGCGCGAGAGCGGCGTCCTGAGATCGGGTTTCGGCGATCCGGAGCGCCAGCGCGGCGACTGCCCATGGTAGCGAATCGGCCGCACACCCGCCAGCCGCGCTCCGAGGACGCGTTGGTGGGCCCGGTTGCGGGTGGTGTGCCCTAACCGCGCGGCTTCACGAAGCCGCACACCTGGCACACCAGAGCCGTGCGACGAGCGATCAGCAGGAGCGCGCCGAAGAGAGCGAGGCCAGCCGCCGGCAGAAAACCGAAATCCAGCGCCCACCCGAGCAAGGCCACCCAAAACGTGAGCACGAGCGCGGTGACTCCACCGAAGGGGTTGAACCGATGACGCCGACTCAGAGTCCAGGAGCCGGGGGAGTCGCACGACGGACAGACTTCCGCGGCGACTCCGGCCGAGCGTGTTCGCTCGTCGATCGGGTCGAGCATGCCTGACGGGTCTGCTGATAGCGGCGGAGCAGCGGAATCGATCGAGCGTTCCCTATGGAGTCGCTCGGTGTCGTCGCTGTGTTGACGCACGGACCGTTGTCGGCGCTCCGTGACGGGAGCACCGGTCGCGGACTGCAAACCAGGGGAGCGCTTCTGCATGTGATCTGTGGACGCCGCCGACGGACGCCAGTACGTGGTCTATTGAGGAAGAGCGGAGGGGGTGGGATTCGAACCCACGGCACAGTGTGACCCGTGCAACGGCTTAGCAGGCCGCCCTATTCGTCCACTCTAGCACCCCTCCTGCTGACAGTCGGACTGTCGCATTGGATCGCCGCATGGTCTGGCGATGCGGCACGCTTAAGGCGGAGGGAGAAGGATTCGAACCTTCGGACCGCGTGAGCGGTCAACGGTTTTCAAGACCGCCGCCTTCAACCTGACTCAGCCATCCCTCCGACCGCGCTATACCTTACCAAAGCGGCACGTGGCGGAAGCATCGCATTCGGCGCCCATTTGGCCTCGCGTCTGCCCTCAGCGTGCCCCGAAGCCGGGGCGATCCAGGGGTTCGATGCGCTCGAGGCCGTTGAGATAGGGCCGCAGAGCAGGCGGAACGTTGACGGTGCCATCCTCGCGTTGGTGGACCTCGAGCAGCGCCACAAGGGCGCGGCCCACGGCGACGCCCGACCCATTGAGAGTGTGGGCCAGCCTCGTTTTGCTGTGGCCCTCGGGGCGGTAGCGGATACTCGCTCGACGCGCCTGAAAGTCGCCGCAGTTGCTGCACGAGGAAATCTCTCGATACCGTCCCTGCGACGGCAGCCAGACCTCGAGGTCATAGGTCTTGGTGGCAGAAAAGCCCATGTCTCCGGTGGCGAGAGTCACGACCCGGTAGGGTAATTCCAGGCCCTGGAGTATGCGCTCGGCGTCGCCCGCTAACGCTTCGAGATCTTCCTGCGAGCTCTCGGCCCGGGTGAGCCAGACGAGCTCGACCTTGTTGAACTGGTGCATGCGAATCAGGCCACGTGTGTCGCGACCATAGGAGCCCGCCTCGCGACGGAAGCAAGGGGTGAAGGCGCAGTAGCGCACTGGCAGGTCGCGGTCTTCGAGGGTTTCGCCGGAGTGCAGATTGACTAGAGGCACCTCCGAAGTCGGGATGAGATACAGGTCGTCCTTTTCGATGTAGAAGGAGTCGTCTGCGAACTTCGGTAACTGCCCGGTGCCCTGCATCGCCCCGGGCGACACAAGGAGCGGCGTCGAGACTTCTAGATAACCGTTGGCGGTGTGGACGTCGATCATGTAGGCCGCCAGCGCTCGCTCGATGCGGGCGCCGATGCCGAACTGCGCCGAGAAACGGGCGCCGGAAATCTTGGCGGCGCGCGGCAAGTCGAGAATGCCGAGGTTCTCGGCGATCTCGACGTGATCGCGGGGCTCGAAATCGAGCTTCGCAGGCTCACCCCAGCGGCGTTCCTCGCGGTTGCAGCTCTCGTCGTCGCCGATCGGCGCGCTGTCGTGCGGCAGGTTCGGGAAGGCCAGCAGCAGGGCCGCGATTTCTTCGTCGACCTCCCTTTGCTGCGCCTTGAGCTCTTTGATTCTTTTCGAGAGCGCGCCCATCGAGGCGATCAGCTCCGATACCTCCTCGCCGCTGCGTTGCGCACTGCCGATGCGTTTGCTCTTGGTATTGCGCTCCGCCTGCAGCCCTTCGAGCTCGGCAAGTTGTTCGCGACGGCGCGCGTCGGCCGACAGGAAGCCGTCGAGGTCGACGTCCGAGTTCCTGTTGACCAGCATCGACCGGACCTCGTCGGTGCGTTCTCGTATGGTTTTGAAGTCGAGCATGCTGAGTCGCCTGTAGGTGGGGCGGATGTTGGCTTGGCCAGATGGATCAAGACTGACGTTGGAAGAATACCTGCGCGACACCGGATCCATGATCACCCGGGGGCCGCTGCTGCTCGAGGCGCTGCGATACGATCCGGGCCATGAGCTTTCGCACTGTCGTGATGCCCGTCGCCGGCCTCGGCACCCGTTTTCTGCCCGCCACCAAGGTACAGCCGAAGGAGTTGATGACGCTCGTAGATCGACCACTGATCCAGTTTGCGGTCGAAGAAGCGGTAGCGGCCGGCGCGGAGCGAATCGTGTTGGTCTCGTCACCGGGCAAGGAATCAGTCTCGCGGCATTTTCGGCCGCATCCTGAGCTCGAGCGCCGTCTCGCTGACCGTGGCAAGGCTGATCTGTTGGCGTTAGTCGAGGCGACCAACGAGATGGCGAGCGTGAGCGAGGTCGAGCAGCCCGAGCCGCTGGGCGTTGGCCATGCGATTCTGCTTGCGCGAGACGCTGTCGGTGCATCTGCTGGAGAGGCCTTCGGAGTCATGTTCCCCGACGACTTCATCATTGCCGACGATCCCGTCATGGAGCAGTTGCGGCGCGTCCAGGAACAGTACGGAGGCATCGTTATCGCGGTCGAACGCGTGCCACGCGACCAGGTCGATCGATATGGTGTAATCAGCGGCGAACGCGTGGCCGGCAACGTCTACCGGGTAGACGACATGGTGGAGAAGCCGAAGCCGGAAGAGGCGCCTTCGAATCTCGCTGTGGTGGGGCGCTACGTGCTTCCCGTCGAGATCTTCGATCGACTCGCGCTCACCACGCCCGGAGTTGGCGGCGAGATTCAAATCACCGATGCCATGAAAGCCGCGCTCGGTGACCTGCCGTGCCACGTCGTCGAGTTCGAGGGGCTGCGTTTCGACTGCGGTAGCAAGCTCGGTTTCGTCAAGGCCACGATCGAGCACGCGCGTCGACGCGCCGACATCGGCCCCGAACTGGAAGAGTACCTGGCTCGCTAAGGCAATCGGTGTCGCCTACTTCGACTTGGACGGTCCCGACTTGCCGGCGCCGCTGGAAGCGCCCGAGCCTGATTTGTTCTCCGGAGCGGACTTCGAAGAGCTACTCGAGTCGCCACTCCCTTTCGAAGTGCCGCTGTCCTTCTTCGACTTCTCGCCGCCACCGGAGGCTTCCGCCTTCTTCGGCTCCTTGCCCTTGTCGGTGTAGTCGGTGATGTAGAAGCCGGATCCCTTGAAACGGATGGCGGGGGCGCTGGTCATGCGTTCGACGCGTCGCGCCTTGCACTCTGGACAGGTGCGGACGCGCTGCGTGGAACTCTTTTGCAGACGCTCGAAACGGTGCCCGCACTTGCGACACTGATACTCGAATATGGGCATGTCAATGTACTAACTACCACAAGCGCCGCGCACCAGTCGGTCGGTAGCCGGCCGAGGCGCGCAGTCTACGGCTGGCCTTTCGCCTCCATCCAGTTGGGCCCCATGCCGATCTCGACCACGAGTGGCACGTCGAGTTGAATGGCGCCCTCCATCTCCGTGCGGACGATCTCGGTCACCTGGTCGATCTCGTGGTGCGGCACTTCGAGAACCAGCTCGTCGTGCACCTGGATGGTCATCCCGGCATCCATCTTCTCGGAGATCAGGCGTCGATCGATGTTCACCATCGCCAGCTTGATGAGGTCGGCTGCGGTGCCCTGAACGGGAGTATTGACCGCGATGCGCTCGCCGAACGAGCGCAGCATCGGGCGGCTGCTCTGAAGCTCTGGAAGATGTCGGACGCGGCCCAGCAGCGTTGTGACGTATCCGCGATCTTTGGCCTCGGCGATCGTGCGCGCGATGAACTTACCGACCCCCTCGAAGGCACCGAGGTAACGTTCGATGAAAGCGCGCGCCTCCGCGACCGAGATGCCGAACTCGCGTGCCAGCCGCTGTGGTCCCATGCCGTAGAGGACGCCGAAGTTGATGACCTTGGCTCGATCGCGCTGCTCGTAGGTCACGTCCTCCAGCTCGACGCCGAAGATCTCTGCGGCCGTCGCCCTGTGGATGTCTCTTCCTTCGACGAAGGCCGCGGTGAGGGTGGGGTCTTTTGCCAGACTCGCCATGATCCGCAGCTCGATCTGCGAGTAATCGGCCGCCATTAGCATGTGCCCCGCCGCCGGCACGAAAGCCCGACGGATCTGTCGACCGGTCGCCGATCGTGTAGGAATGTTCTGCAGGTTCGGGTTGCTGCTCGACAGGCGTCCTGTGGCGGCGACGGCTTGATCGAAGGAAGCGTGAACCCTCCCAGTCCGTGGCGACACACGAGCCGGCAAGGCCTCGAGGTAGGTGCTCTTGAGCTTCGATAGCTCGCGGTATTCGAGGATATTGCGCACGACCGCATGTTCTGCCGCCAGTGTTTCCAAGACTTCGGCGCGGGTGGACCGACTTCCCGACTTGGCGGTTTTGCCGCCCGAGGGCAGACCGAGTCGGTCGAAGAGGACCTCGGCTAGCTGCTTCGGTGAGTTGAGGTTGAAGGGGCCGTCGGCGTCGTCGTAGATGGCGGCTTCGAGCTTTCCCAGGTTGACTGAGAAACGCTGGCTCATCTGTTGCAGGTAGGGGACGTCGAGCCCAACCCCGCGGAGCTCCATCCTCAGAAGCACCTGAAGCAGCGGCATCTCGAGGTCGTAGAACAGCGCCGACAGACGGGCTTGGGTGGCAAGGTCGACTTCGAACTGGGCGGCCAGCCGGAAGGCGCTTTCCACCCTCTCGCCGACGTAGCGCGTGGCCTCGGGCACGGGCACATCATTGAAGCCCGAGCGGCGGTCCGGAAGGATGTCCTTCAGCGCCACCATCTGCAGCTGCAAGAAATCGGCGGCGAGTGCGTCCAGCGCGTGGCTCGCGCGCGTCGGGTGCAGGACGTAGGAGGCGAGCATCACGTCGACGCGCGGCGCGAGGCCGAGCTCGTGGCAAGCGAGCAGACGAGAGGCGTATTTCAGATCGTGACCGACGAGCTCGATGCGTTCGTCTGCACAAACCTCTTCGAGCTCGCTGAGCGCGACGCCTGGCTCGGTGGCGTTGGTCGCCGTAAGTCCTGAGTGTCCAAGGGGAACGTAGCAGGCCTCGCCGGCTTTCCAGGCCAGGCCAATGCCGACGATGCGCGCCGACGCCGGATCATGCGAATCGGGTTGCAGGTGGAGCGCGAAACGACCGGCCTCACGAATCTGCGCGACCACGTCGCGAAGCTCACTGCGGTTGGCGATGGTCCGGTATTCCACATCGGAGTGCGTTGGCGCCTCGGCGTAGCTGTCGAGCAGGCGGCGAAACTCGAGCTCCATGAACAGCTCGCGGCAGGCACCCCTGTCGGGGTCACGCGTCCGCAGGGCGTCGAGGTCCAGTGGTACGTCATCGACCTCGCGGATGGTCGCGAGCTGCTTCGAAAGCACAGCCTGATCCGCGTGCTCGGCGAGGTCGCGACCGTACTTGTACCGCGACAGCTCGCCGGCATGCTCGATGGCGCCTTCCATGGAACCGTAGGTCTGCAGCAGCTCTCGGGCCCGCTTGGGGCCGATGCCCGGCACACCCGGGATGTCGTCGACGCTGTCGCCCATGAGCCCGAACAGGTCCGGGATGAGCTGCGGCGGCACTCCGTACTTCTCTTCGACCGCCGCGGGGTCGTAGATGCGCTCGCCTGCCCGTCCCTCACTCAGCTGCACTGTGTGCAGGCTGACGACCTGAAGAAGGTCCTTGTCGCCCGACACGATGAGTGAATCGAGGCCGCGCCCCTCTGCAAGGCGAGCCAACGTTGCGATGAGATCGTCGGCTTCGAAGCCCGGCGCCTCGAGCATCGGGATGCGGAAGGCTTCACACACCCTCTTGATGTAGGGGAACTGGACCTTGAGCTCCTCCGCGGTCGGCGGTCGGCTGCTCTTGTAGCGCGAGTATTCCTGGTGGCGCACGTTCGGGCCGGGAGCGTCGAAGATCGCCGCACAATAGTCGGGCTGCCTCTCATCGAGCAGCTTGCGCAGCATGGTGGCGAAGCCGAGAACCGCGTTGGTTGGCAGACCACCCGACGTCGAGAGTGGTGGTAGCGCGTGGAACGCGCGATGCATGTAGTTGTTAGCGTCGATCAGGCAGAGCAGCGAGCGTTTCATGTCGCCCACGCTAGTCGGTCCGATGACCGCTCGCCACCTGCCCGGAAGGCCGTCCTTCAATATGCGGCCTCCGCGCTGCGCGGCCTGCTGGGGGCCATGGTTGACTCGACTGAGTGAATGCTGGAGGATGCTCTCCGCCAAGCGGCAGCCTGCTCCCGAGCGAAGGGGCAGCTCGGTTGACCGTGTTCGCGGCCCGATGATAGATTCGGATTCCGTGGACCCCCCTGACGGAAGCCCTATGCCAACTTCGCGTACCGTAGGTGCCCGCCCGACAGCGGCGATCGCACTGGCCTTTGTCGTGGCTTCATTCGCGACTCCGTCGGCGGCGATCGGCGCAGCGCCGATACCGCCGCCCGAGCCAGAGCCGCAGCTGCAGAGCCTGAGTGGAGCGCTTCTTGGCGCCGTCCGCGATGCTCGTGGAATGCCGCTGCTGGGCGCCTTTGTAGCGGTGATCGCGCTCGGATCCGAACGCCCGTCGGCGATCGTCGTTACGGACGCTCGTGGCGAATTCTCCGTTCCCGGGTTGCCACAGGGTGTGTACTCGCTGCTGGTGGGTAGCCTGGGGTTCACCGGCAAAGTTCTCGCCGGCATCAACATTCCGTCACCCGAAACGCTCAGCCTGCAGCTCGACGAAGACACCGATCGCGACTTGGCCAGCGTGAACGCGCCCCTCCAGCTCGGTTGGGCGCTGCGGTCACGAGCTCGCGATGTGCTGCGGCAAACCGACATGGTGCTCGCCGACGGCTCGCCGGCTGGAGGCCCTGTTGGAGTCGGCTCCCGGAGCGGTTGGAGCTTGGCGCCGTCCGACGATGCAGCGCTCGGAGAGTTCCGTTTGTGGAGCTTCACGCCTGTAGCTGACGGTAGTGAGACCGTCGGTGTGACGTCGCTCGCTCTCGGCGGGTCCGGCGCCGAGGGCTGGAACCTGCGAGCCAGCGTCGGCGAGGGTGGTGCGATTTGGGCTGACAGCTCGATAACCCACGACACGGGTCTCGGCCACCGTCTACAGCTCGGGTTCGGCTACATCGGCAGCGGTCTCCTCATTCCCGAGCGGCTGCCGGTTGAGGACGCCGAGGAGCACGACAGCTGGATTGGCAGCCTGTCGCTGCGAGACGAATGGCAGGCGACCGACACATTGCTGGTATCGGCTGCCGTGCGCTACGAGCACAACAACTACCTTGCCGACTCGACGCTCATTTCGCCGAGGCTCGAGGCCGACTACCGGCTCAACGACGACACGCACGTATTCACCGGCATCTCCTACGAGGCCGAGGGCCTGGATCTCACCGAGGAGGGTGGATTCGAAACCGCGTCCCTGCTGTCGCGGACCAACCTCCGAGTCGGCGACATGGCCTCGATCAAACCGGAGAGAACGCTGCGCTACAAGCTGGGGTTGGCGCGGCAAATCGGCGCGGCGGATCTGCGGGTCAACGCCTACTACGACGACGTCACCAACGAGCTCGTAGGCGTCTATTTGTCGGGCGGCGGAGTTGACGGTGATAGCGCCGACTACCTTCTGTTCAACGTTGGCGACGCCTCGATCAAGGGCTTCGAGCTGGCGCTGGCTGGGAGTCTGACCGACCTGGTTTCGGGGGCGGTTAGCTACGCCTACGGTAGCCGTAGGGGAGGCGAGTATCCGGTTGACGTCGCTGAGGAGCGTGGGCTCTTCGACGACGAGAGCGCTACCGACGTTGCTTTCCGCCAGACCCACGAGGTTCAGGCAATGTTCGCGGCCGTGCTCGGCCGCCTCCAGACGCGCCTCGAGGCGAGCTACAACTGGAAGCAGGGCATGCCCATCGTGGACGATGGCGAGTTGCGCGACGAGTACAGCCGGCTAGACGTCATGCTGCGTCAGCCGCTACCGTTCCGGGCGCTCGACAGCGAGTGGTCGGCGATGTTGCGAGTTCACAACCTGATGGGGCCCGCCTACGACGGCCTCTTCAACGTATCGCTATCCGATCTCGCCGGCCTCACACGCGGCGTGGCGGGCGGACTGGCGGTGAGGTTCTAGGGTCGGGCGGGTCGGAAGCGATCGTCGTATCTGTGGCCGTGGGGCGGCCTGATGCGACGAGCAATAACCAGATCACGGCGGGCGAGGGCGGCAATCCCTCGCCGTTTTTTGTTTGAGGCCTTTTCACCTCTCATCCAATGACATGGATCTTCAAGCCAAGATATTGGATCTCGGAATGACATTTTCCGTCACTCGGGACTGCCCGAGTCACGCAGATGCCCCCGCTTGGCCCGAGCGACCGTTATTGCCGCAGCGCGACGAAGACGGCGAGTTGGTACGAAGATTGCGAGGACAGTGGATTGATGCCTCCCTCGGCCGAACGACTCGGATCGTCCGATCCAGCTGATGCCTAGACTGTGACAAACCACGGCCCCAACTCGACGAGTCCGAACCGCCTGAGGCTGGACTCGCTGCAGACCGCCATTTTGATTGGCGTTGCCGGAACTCTGCTCTTCCTGGGCGTGATGAGCGTTGTCAACCGACTCAGCTGGGAAGAGCCCGAGGATGGCATCGACTGGGAGCTGCGTGGCTCCCGGCTGACGGCAGCGCGCGTCGATGTCGGAGGCGCTGGAGCCAGCGCCGGGGTTCGAACCGGTGACGGGCTCGTCAGTGTCGACGGCGCCAGGCCCGACACTCCGGTCTTTGTCGACATCGTGCTGTTCGGCCGCGAGGTCGGAGAACGTCTGGAGTACGTGCTCGACCGTGGTGGCGAGCAGGTGCATGCCTTCGTCAGTCTCAGGGGCGTCGCACCCGAGAACGACTTGTACTTGTATCTGAGCTTCGTCGGTTTGGGCTTTCTCGTGGTGGGTGTGTTCGCGCTGTTGCGGCAGCCGGATGTCGGCAGCCTCCGCCTGTTTTTCCTCGCCGCGGCGCTGTTCTGTTTGCTGGCGCTGTCGCCCACATCGCGCCTGAGCGATCCATGGTTCAACTCCATCTTCTGGGGTGACCAACTCGCCCGGAATCTGGTGCCGGGGCTGTTTCTCTACTTCTCGCTGACGTTCCCGCGCCTCAAGCCGGTCTATCGCGAATACCACAACCTACTGCTGCTGGCGGCGTTCGGCCCCGCCGTGCCACTCACGTTCGTCCAGATCGGGTTGGCGCGCGGTAGCTGGCCGTTCCGGGCGCTGTCGCTCGCCGGCCAAGACCGTGTGTTCCAGCTCACTTCGCTGGTTGGGCTGGTTTATATGGGACTGGCGGTGGTTCTCGCGATTCTGGCGCTGGCGCACTCGTACACTCAGGCCACCGCGCCGGACGAGCGCAAGCGACTCAAGTGGCTGGTGGGTGGCACCGGGCTCGGCCTCATGCCATTGGTGGCCTTCTACATGCCTTTGAAGCTGATGGGGCTCGAGACCTGGTCGGTAACGGCACTCACGGTTCTGCCACTCATCCTGGTGCCACTGTCGTTCGCCTACGCTGCCGTTGGCTTCCGCCTATGGGACGTGGAGATCATCCTGAAGCGCGGGCTGATCCACGCGCTGAGCATTCTGGGCGTGCTGGCGATCTATCTGGCCTCCGAATGGGGCTTGTCACGCACATTCGGAGGGCTCGATGCGGATGTCCGCCGCGTAGGCTCGCTCGTGGCCACACTCCTGGTAGCCATCCTCTTTGCGCCGCTGCGAGACCGGGTGCAGAATCTCGTAGATCGGTTCTACTACCGCGAGCGCTACCGCGCGCGGCGCACGCTTACCGACTTCGCGCGGGAGCTCAACGCCGAGAATGACCTGGGCAGCGTTGTCGAGCTGCTCGTCAAGCGCGTGCGCGACACCCTCGGTGTTGGCCAAGTGGCGGTGCTTCTACGCGTCCACGAGAGCGACACGCTGCGGATCGTCGCCGCCGGCGGAGAGCTCCGCAGCGGCCAACCGCTGTCGTCAACGTTCTCGCAGTTTGTCTGTGGCGCGCTGTCGCGCCGCGAGTTCGTCTACGTCGATGATCTGCGCGGACTTCTCGACGAATACCCGCAGGATCTCGAGATACTCGAGTCTGAGGATCTTGCCTATTTCCTGCCGCTCGAGGTGAAGGGCGACATCATTGGCGTGCTGGCGTTGGGCCGCCGTCTCTCTGGCGACTACCTCTCCACCGAAGACCTCAACGTTCTGCAGCCCTTGGTGGCGCATGCCGCGCTGGCGATCGATAACGCGCTCTTGTATCGCGAGTCCGAGAACAAGGCGGTCGAGCTCGAGCGCTTGAAGACCTACAACGAGAACATCGTCGAGAGCATCACCGCCGGTGTGATGGTGCTCGACAGCGATGGCTCCGTGCTCTCCTGGAACCGCTCGCTTGCCGAGATCTACGGGCAGCCTCCCAAGGAGGTGATGGGCCGTCAGGTCGAGGAGCTCTTCCCGAGCGGTTTCCTCGCCGTCTTGAATGCAGCGCGTGCCGAGGTTGATCAGGGACTGGAGCCCATCACGTCGGCCTATCGAATCTCGTTGAGGACTCGGCGCGGCGAGGACAAGGTGGTGACATTGTCGCTGGCACCCCTGCTGGGTGAGTCAGGCGACACGGGCACGGTGATCATCGTCGACGACGTCACGGAGCGGACCCAGCTCGAGTCGCGGTTACAGCAGGCCGAGAAGCTGACATCGGTTGGCCTGCTCGCCGCTGGAGTGGCGCACGAGGTCAACACACCTCTTACGGGGATTTCGTCCTACGTGCAGATGTTGCAGCGCAAGATGCCCGAAACGGATCCTCGTCGTGCCATCCTCGAGAAAATCGAGAAGCAGACCTTCAGGGCGTCACAGATCGTCAACAACCTGCTCAATTTTTCGCGTCAGGAGAGCGGGCAGCAGCGTCCGATCGATCTGAACACCGTGGTTCTCGACACCTTGGCGCTGGCGGAGATCCAGCTCAAAGAGCGCCGCGTACGGGTGGATACCGAGCTTGCCAGCGACATGCGCCCGGTGATCGGCGACCCCATCAAGCTGCAACAGGTGCTGATGAACCTCGTGCTCAACGCCCGCGATGCCATGCCTCAGGGCGGCGAGGTGAGAATCGTCACAGCCCAGCGCGACGGCGACGCGGTGCTCGAGGTGATCGATAACGGTAGCGGTATCGACGCCGAGCACGTTCACAAGGTCTACGACCCGTTCTTCACCACAAAAGGGGTGGGAAAGGGAACCGGGCTAGGGCTCTCGGTGAGCTACGGGATCGTTCAAGAGCATCGCGGCAGCATTAACGTCCACAGCGAGCCGGGCGTGGGAACGCGCTTCGTCATCGAGCTGCCCACGAGCGAGTTGATCGACACCGAAGCGGCGCGCGCCAGCTAGCGGGTTTCCCGCGCTGTCGGTTCGATACGATGCAGTCCGCCACGCGTACGGGCCGCACGGACATAGGGGAGGCGAGTGGCCGAGGAGCACATTCTCGTCGTTGATGACGAGCCGATCATGCAGGAGATCCTCTCGGATTTCCTGCACGAGGATGGCTTCGTCGTTGACATCGCGGCTTCGGGCGAGGAAGGGCTCGAGAAGGCCCGAGTCACAGCGTACGACTGCGCCATCGTCGACCTGATGATGCCGGGGATCGACGGCATCGAAACGACCCAGGCGCTGAAGCAGCTCGACGACACCCTGCCGGTCATCATGGTCACCGCGTTCGCCTCGGTGGAGTCGGCCGTCGAGGCCATGAAGAAGGGCGCGCACGAGTACATCACCAAGCCCTTCAAGAACGACGAGGTTCTGCTCGTTGTCCGCAACGCCATCGAGCACCGGCGCCTGCAGCACGAGGTGGTGGCGCTACGGCTGGCACTGCGTGACAAGTATCGCTTCGAGAACATCGTCGGCAAGAATCGTAAAATGCAGGCGGTCTACGCTCTCATCGGACAGGCGGCGCCATCGCGTTCGACGATCTTGATCCAGGGCGAAAGCGGCACCGGCAAGGAGCTCGTTGCCAAGGCCATACACGCCAGCAGCCCACGCGACGCTCGCGATTTCGTTGTGGTCAACTCGGGCTCGATGCCGTCGGAGCTGCTCGAGAGCAACCTGTTCGGCCACGTCAAGGGAGCGTTTACCGGGGCGATCGCCAACAAGAAGGGGCTCTTCGAGAAGGCCGATCGGGGGACGATCTTCTTCGACGAGATTGGTACCGTGCCGCTCGATGTGCAGGCGAAGTTGCTGCGCGTGATGCAGGAGCGCGAGTTCATGCGTGTAGGAGCCGTCGACACGATCAAGGTCGACGTGCGCATCATCGCGGCAACGAACGAAGACCTGCGCCACAACGTCCGCGAGGGGACCTTCCGCGAGGATCTCTACTACCGGCTCAACGTCATCAGCATCAACTTGCCACCGCTACGCGAGCGCAACGACGACATTGCGCTTCTGGCTCACCACTTTCTGGACAAGTACGCCGAAGAGAACGGTCGCGGCGAAATGGAGCTCGGCGCCGACGCCCTGGAGGTCCTGCAGCAGTACCAGTGGCCAGGCAACGTGCGCGAGCTCGAGAACGCTATTGAGCGCTCGGTCGTTTTGGCTCCCCACGATGGAATCATCGCCGGGCAGCTGATTCGCGACTACATCGACCCCGGGCTATCGCCGTCCAACCGGCTGCCGTTCCCGGTGCTCGGCGAGGCCGCGCTCAAAGACATGGTGCAGGAGTTTCAGAAGACGCTTATCGTGCGCGCCCTCGATCAGAGCGGTTGGGTGCAGAAGGATGCGGCCATCCTTCTCGAAGTGAAGCCCACGACGCTCAACGAAATGATCAAGCGCTACGGCATCAGCCGCGATCCGGCTCCGCGCGACCTGTAGCAGGCGCCGACGTCGATCTCGCCGTCGCAGCGGCCAGGGCCGAGCATGGCCGCACGATCGTGGCTCTTCCCGCGGGCTTTCCCTACAGAATCAACAGGTAGGTGAACTTCACAATCACCGCCCTGTTAATTGCCGGGAACGCGTCGCCGCTGGTGTCCCACTGCTGGTTGTAGACCAGGAACAGATCCGCGCCCGGCTTGTAGATCCAGTTGAGGCGGGCGTTGATCGCGAACAGATCGTCCGCGTCGTTGATCTGGGCGAACGTGTTGAAGAACAGGTCAGGCGTGAGTGCCAAGTTGACCCGCTGCTGGAGGACGTTGGTTACGAAGGACCCCTGCGGCAGATCGACGTTGTTGTGGTTCCACGACGTCGCCATGTTCAGGTGCTTGTTGATTCGCGTCGTCACCCTGCTGCTGCCGGTGGTTCGCTTGCCGGTGTAGAAGTCGCCCAACGTCCAGAAGCCAAAGAACGAAACCGGTCGGCCTCCGTCGGTGGTCACGAACACGCCAACGTCGAAGGACTCGTACTCACCCTGTGGGATGAAGAGGTCGTCCTGGATCTCGAACGGCTCTTCGAGGAACTCGTAGTTGTACGAACCGAAGAAGGTGAGTCGATCGCCCGACCGAAACTGCAAGCCCAGCAACCGCACCGTTGTGTCGACCGTCTCCAGGGTGCCCTCGGTGTCGGTGACGATCTCGGAGCGCAGGTTGAACGACAGACTGCGTAGTCCGAGATTGTTCTGCGGGCGGGGCTCGAAGTCGACGTTGCTGTTGTAGCGGCGGACCCCTTCGCGCAGCAGGAACCCCATCTCCGGGTTGAAATTCTCGCGGATCTCCTGGTACTCGGCGTTGGCCCGCCAGGTGCTTCCTCTCCAGACGAACCCGGCGCCGGCAGCCCAGTTGTCGGAAAGATCGGTAAGCTTCTGGCCCGGATCCTGGCTGGCGATGAAGAAGCCATTGAGATTGACTCGCGCCGACGGGTTGACGTCGAAATCGACGCCTGCGGCGCGGTTCCAGTCGCCGGCATCGCTCTGCCGATTCGTGAAGATGGCACCAATCGATGAGCGCTCGCCGAGGTTCCGCTTGATGCGCACGACGCCCCAGTTGGCCGAGGGCACGATCTCGCCCTCGTCGAGCGGCGTCGTCTCCGTCTGCACATCGAGTAGGCCAATGTTCCAGCCTCCGACGCGGCCGGTGAGACGTGCGCCGTAGTCGATTGGCACACGCTCGTCGTTTTCGAGCCCGATACGGCGAGAGAAGAAGGCCTTGAAGAACGGTGGTCGGAAGTCCGAGCGTCCGGCCGGCGGTCCGAACTCGAAGATCCCGGCGTTCTCGAGGAAGAACTCACGCTTCTCGGGAAAGAACAGCGAGAAGCGCGTCAGGTTGACGCGTTGCTCGTCAACCTCGACCTGCGCGAAGTCGGTGTTGTAGGTCATGTCGAGAGTCAAGCCCTGCGTCACGCCCCATCTCATGTCCGCACCGCCCGTCAGGTCGTCGCCGGGATCTTCCGCCCCAGCCTCGAACGAGCGACCGCTACTGCCAAGCGCGAACGGCTTGACGCGCAGGTTCAATCCCGGCTGCAGGTTGTTCAGGCCGGTGATATGTCCAGCGAGCGAGACCCGGGTCCCGTTCGCCTCGAGACCAATCGGCGACCAGAAAGTTTCCTCCGAGCGGCGCCGCACGAGACGTCGCATGTTGAAGCCCCAGGTGTCGTTCCCAGCGCTGAAGCGCAGCGTCGAGAAGGGGATCGCGATCTCGGCGATCCAGCCCTCGGTGGTGCGGGTGGAGCGAACGCGCCAGACGCCGTCCCACTGGCGATTCGGCTGGCTGCCTTCCGCCTCGACGAGGGCGTCAGAGCGAGCACCGTTGGCGTTGGTCTCGAAAAGGAAGCCGTTGCGGTGATCGTGGAAGGTGTCGAGCAGGATGCTCACCGAGTCGTCGTTTTCGAGCATGCTGTCGCGCTGCATCTCGTCGGCAATCAGCTGGTCGGGTCTGCGGTCGTAGGCGATCACTCCGATGTAGAGCGTGGAGCGCGTGTAGATGACGCGAAACTCGGTCGACTCGCTGGCTGGCTCGCCCGGGTCCGGCTCGCGCTGGGTGAAGTCGCCGGCCACCTCGGCGTCGGCCCATTCCGGCTCGTCCAACACGCCATCGATCCCCGGGCCGTTGTCGACTGCGTGGGCCCCAATCGTTGGGCGGCTCGAGTCTGAATCCTGCGCGCTCTGCTGTGCCGCCTCGCTGGTCGATGTCACCAGGATGGCCGCAATCAGTGCGGAGAAGAGGCCTCCGAGTGGAGTGCGGGTACGGAGCTTGCGCATGCTCAAATCGGAGGCGCGGCGCGGGAGCGCGTCGAAGGCGGACACTGACTGTACGGCTGACCAACCGGAAAGCGCGGCCGAGCGTACCACGCGAGTGTGGCCTCGAACGGCGCCACTGTAGGTGGCGCGCTAGCGGCTCCGGCGCGGTACGTAGACCTGACGTCCGGCGTCCATCGACTCGATCTGCGCAATCAGGTCGTCGAAATCCACCGGGTCGGCGACGAAATCGATGTCCGTAGTGTTGATCACCAGCAGAGGCGTGTCGTCATACTGCAGGAAGAAGTGCGAGAAGGCCTGATGGACCTCCTCGAGGTAGTCGAGCGAGAGATTCCGCTCCTCCGCGCGATCGCGCTTTGCCACCCGCTCCGCGAGTACCGCCGTGGACCCCTGTAGGTACACCACCAGGTCGGGCTTCGGCACCTGCGGCTCGAGAACGGCCCAGAGCTTCTCGTAGAGCAGAAGCTCGCTGTCGTCGAGTGTCAGGTGAGCGAAGATTCGGTCCTTGTAGAACGTGAAGTCGGCGACGGTGAAACGGGAGAAGAGGTCTGTCTGGACCGCTTCCGAGAGGGTGCGGTAACGCGCAAGAAGGTAGAACAGCTGCGCTTGGAAGGCCGCGCCGGGCTCTTCCTCGTAGAAAGCCTCGAGAAAGGGATTGGTTACATCCTCGAGGATCTTGGCCGCACCGAGGCGCTCCACCATGAGGTTAACGAGGCTCGTTTTGCCGACGCCAATGGGTCCCTCGAGGGCGATGTACTTCTTTCGCATGCGCTAACAGGCCATGGTGGGACGATCTGGGGTGCTTGGCTGTCGGGTTCGCCGCGGTCGAAGCGCCGTCGCTCCGTCTGTCGATTCGATTTCTGGCCGCCGGGCAGCGGCACACGATACCACCCAGACCGGCGCCGGCTCAGTAACTAGCGCTGCCAGCGCGCGGCGGGAGTCGGCGACAGGATCTGCCTAGCGACCGGCCAACTCGAGCGGCGGTGCGAGCAACCAGACTCCCAGGTGGCTCGGCGCACGGGCCAGCAGCTCGGCGACGGTCTCTTGCCGGCTCGGATGTAGCGCTTGCGGGGCGAGCTCTGCCAACGGCTGCAGGACGAAGCGCCGCAGATGCAGCTCCGGATGCGGAATCGACAGTTCGGCGGTGTTCAGAACGAGGTCGTCGTACAGCAAGACGTCGATGTCCAGCGTGCGTGCCAGTGGCGCCGACGCCGTTTCGGGTTCGCGGCCTTGCGCATGCCTGAGACGTCCGCAGCGTTGTTCGGCCTCGAGACAATCCAGCAGCAACTGGGCGGGCGGAGGCGGGTCGAGGATCTCGACCACCGCGTTGACGAACCAGGGCAGGGCTGGATTGCCGTGAGGCTCGGTGAGGTAGAGCGACGAGCAGCGAGCGACCCGCAATCCCAGCTGCGCGAGACAGCCGATGCCGCCGGCCAGTTGTGCAGGGCGACGCCCGAGGTCGGAGCCGAGCCCGAGATAAGCGGTGAGCATGTGTTGATGGGTGCGTCCGTGAAGCACTCGAGGCTTTGGGACCGGAAGTCGGAAGCTGCCGCGGCAAGGAGCCGCGGCGTTCAGGACGTCGAAAGCGACCGTTGGTCGGACCTTCTGCGGCGCGGACGGTTCTGCTTGCTCCGCCGAAGAGACACTACCTATACTGTCGCCCGAGGCGTGCTGCTGCGCGCGAGGCCCTGGGGATTTCGAATGAGCGAGCTGTCCACGAAGATCGACGATCGGAGTGCGCACGTCTGCGTGGTCGGCCTTGGCTACGTCGGGCTGCCGCTCGCGGTGGCGTTCGCCGAGGCCGGGTTCCGCGTTACCGGCCTGGATGTGACGCGTGGGCGGGTCGACGAGCTCAATGCTGGGCGCTCGTACATTTCCGATATCTCGTCGGAATCCGTTGCCGCTCAGACCAGCGCCGGACGCCTACGGGCAACCGTCGATGCCGATGTTCTGGCCGACGCCGACACGGTGCACATTTGCGTGCCCACTCCACTGGGCAAGACCAAAGATCCTGACGTCTCATACGTGGTCGCGGTCGCAGACGAGGTCGGCCGACGAATGCATCCCGGGCTGCTCACCGTTCTCGAGAGCACGACCTATCCCGGTACGACCGAAGAGATCATGCTGCCGCGGCTCGCCGCCGAGGGCGGCGAAGTTGGCGTGGATTTTCATCTCGCTTTCTCGCCCGAGCGGATCGACCCAGGAAACGAGACGTACACGCTCAAGAACACGCCGAAGATCATCGGCGCCATGACGCCGGCCTGCGCGAACATCGCCAAGCGTCTCTACGGAACCATTATCGATGAGGTCTACCCGGTTTCCTCGCCGCGTGCCGCGGAGCTCGTCAAGCTGCTCGAGAACACGTTCAGAGCCGTCAACATCGCTTTGGTCAACGAGATGGCGATGATGTGTGATCGGCTGGGGATCGACACCTGGGAGGTCATCGACGCCGCCGCCACGAAGCCCTTCGGCTTCATGCCCTTCTACCCCGGCCCGGGTCTGGGTGGGCACTGCATCCCGGTCGACCCCCACTACCTCACGTGGAAGGTCCGCACGCTCAACTACCAGGCGCGCTTGATCGAGATTGCGGCCGAGATCAACTCGGGCATGCCGGAGTACGTGGTCGGGAAAGTGGTGGACGCCCTGAACGAGCGCACCAAGAGCGTCAAGGGATCGCGCGTGTTGATGCTCGGTGTTGCCTACAAACGCGATGTTGACGATACCCGCGAGTCGCCGTCCGTCGATATCTTGCGCTTGCTGGCCTCGAAGGGCGCCACGGTCGACTACGCCGATCCGTGGGTGCCCGAGCTGGGTCGGCCTCACGGCTTCGAGCCGCCGCTGCGGTCGATCTCGGGTGTGCCCGGCGTGTGCGGCGACTATGACTGTGTTGTCGCTGGCACGGATCACTCGGCCTTCGACTGGCCCGTCATCATCGACGCGGCGCCGTTGCTCGTCGACACACGGAACGTCGCACGCGGCCGCGACGACTCACATATCGTTCGTCTGTAATAACGCTGGGCGGCACGCGAGCGCCGTGATGATCGCGGCCAGCGGCCGAGCAGCCGACCTCAAGCATGGCTCCGGGGGCACGTGTGAACATCGGCGGCGATCGCGTAGTGACGGTCAACCGGCGCGCGCACAAGAACTACGAGATCCTCGCAACGTATGAGGCGGGAATCGTGCTGCTCGGCACCGAGGTCAAGGCGCTGCGACTCGGCACGGCCAATCTCAAGGATGCCTACGCGGCGGTCAGTGGAGGTGAGCTGATTCTCCACAATCTCCACATCGGGCCGTACCCTCCGGCCGGCAAGCTCAATCAACACGAGCCTGAGCGGCCGCGGAAGCTGTTGTTGCACCGCTTCGAGATCGACCGCCTGCTCGGTCGCATCGTCGAGAAGGGGCTGACGATGGTGCCGCTACGCATCTACTTCACCAACGGTCGGGCCAAGGTGGAGATTGGCGTCGGGCGCGGCCTGAAGTTGTACGACAAGCGCGATCAGCTGCGCAAAGAGGCGGTCGAGCGCGAGGTCGAACAGGAATTGCATCGACGCCGTTAGCCGGTCGTCATCGTGCACACGACTCGGTGATCGAGTTGCGTGAGCGCGTTGACCTTGTCCAACGCGCACGCCGAATGCCGCGAAATGCGCTAGCGGCCTGGTTGTCGATGCGCAAGCTCGGCGGCCATCTTCAGCGATTGCAGCATCGGCCGCGCGTCAGCGCCGCCGCGAACCGCGAGATCGAAGGCTGTCCCGTGATCGGGTGAGGTCCGCGGATAGGGGAGCCCTAGCGTGACGTTGGTGGTTGGCACTGCGGATCGCTTGGCGATAATCGTTCCCTGGTCGTGGTACAGCGCCAGAATGACGTCGACATCGGGGCGCAGAAAAACGCTGTCGGCGGCGTAAGGGCCGACCGCATCCACACCCACGACGCGTGCATCCACAACCGCGGGCGCGAGCACATCGGCCTCCTCACCGCCGAGCCGTCCACCTTCCCCGGCGTGGGGGTTGAGTGCGGCGAGAGCGATACGTGGCCGATCGCCGAAAGCACCGCTCCAGAGCTCGCTGAGCCTCGCGAGCATCCTGACGACAGTTGGACGTCGGATGCGCGCCAGGGCGGTGACGAGCGGTAGGTGGGTGCTCAGGAGGGCGACGTGGGGCCGGGGGCCCGCGAACAGCATGATCGGCTCGATCTGCTCGACTGATATCGCGGGTGTTGATTGTGAGGTGTCGCCAGAGTAGCGCGTGGTGGTCCTCGCGAGGGCGAGCGACGCACGCTCGGCGAGATACTCGGTGTGACCGAGGAAGCGTGGTTGATGCAGCGCGACGAGCTCCTTGCTCAGCGGGGCAGTGGCCAGAGCGTCGATTTGACCGGTCTCGGCGAGGGCGGCGGCAACCGCGAGGCACTCCAGGGACGCGCGGCCGCTAGCTGGCGAGGGCCGCCCGAGCCCGACACCACTGGCGTCGGTGCAATCAATCACCCAAGGGCCCGGCTCTCCTGCCTCGTGGGCAGCGCGCGCCGTGGCGGCATCGGGCACCGGCCGGATGGTGAGGGACACATCGAGCTCCGCTGCGCGTTGGCAGAGGACCGTGGCGTCGCCGACGAGCAGGATTCCAGGTGGCGCCGGCGGTTCGCCCTCCTGGGCCGCCGCCAGCGTGGCATGGAGCTCCGGTGATGGGCGGCCCAGCAAGGGGCCGCCGAGCAAACGTTCGTCGCGATCCTCGAGCAGCAGCTGCTCAACCCCACGCAGGAGCACCTCCGGGCCGATGCCCGCGGGGTCTCCCATCGTGCAACCGACCAGGGGGTTGGAGGGAGGTGTCATGAGAGGATCAACCGGGTGGCTCGCGTTAGCTTGCGCCGCGGGCGCCAGCTCCAGCACGGAGGTCGGAAGATCCAGGAGCTGACGGGTAGCCGAGTGCGCCACCCACGTCGGCCAGGGTCTGCTCGATCGCGAGTCGAATGTTGGGTTGGATGCCCGAAAGGAAGCCGGCGATGCCCGCGTCGAGCGCGGTCAGCGCCCGTGTCAGTCGGTCGCCGTCAAGACCCGCCGCCCAATCGCGCCAATCGTCGGCGCGCTCGGGATTGAGCAACAACTGTTCGTTTGCACCACTGGCGAGAAGCCACAGGTCGCGCAGGACGTCGCGGCAGACCCGCAGAATACTGGCCGCGCGCTGAGTGGCGGTTTCGCCGTTACCGGCATCGGCGAGCGCCTCGCCAGCGGTCACAACACCGGCGCCGCCGGCCAGCGCGAAGCGCAGTGCGCTCACCACAACCTCGAGCTGGTGCTCGTATTCTTCGAGATCGACGCTCAGCGCGGCCCCGAGACTTCCCGGCACGAGTCGCGAGCGCAGGCGCGCTTCTCGCGGCTCGACGCCGAGGCCTGCGAGATAGCCGCATACGTCGTCGTGCGACAGCGGAGAGAAGCGCAGCTCCTGGCAACGTGAGCGTACGGTCGGCAGCAGGCTGCCATAGGCCGCGGTTACGAGGATCAAGTTCGACGAGGGCGGCGGCTCCTCGAGCGTTTTCAGCAGGGCGTTTTGCGCCGCGATGTTCATCGTGTGGGCGTCGTCGAAGATCACCACTCGCCGGCGTCCCTCGTACGGCGCGTATGCTACCTGCTCAACGATCGAGCGCACCTGCGCAACCGAGATGGCTCGCGGCTCGGGCGCCACCCAAGTCACGTCGGGATGAAGTCCGCGGGCGATCTTGGCGCACGGTACGCAGTGCCCACAGGCGTCCGAGGGGGCCTCTGCGCTGCTTCCGCTGGTTCCGCTAGATCCGCGGCAATTGATCGCTTGCGCTATCAGCGCAGCACAGGTGGCCTTGCCCACGCCGGCCGGGCCGCTGAAGGCCATGGCTTGGGGCAGGGTGGCACGCCCCAAGGCGCGCCGAAGCCCGGCGATGACCGAGTCGTTCCCGATCAGCGAGTCGAAGCCGATGATTCCGGGCGCAAGCTTGCGGGCGGTATCGGCGCTGCGATCTGACTGGGCCTGACGAGCCATGCGCGTTGAGCTCCGGGCTGGAGAACAATCACCGGGTTGCCGGGTTCGTCGAACCCGCGGAACGCGGCCTAGCGGGCGAGCCGAATCGTGGCGCGCTCCCGGAGCTCGGCGAGCCACGATTCTACCCGTTGGTTCACTTCGGCCTCCCGTAGGATGTCGATTACCGACGCCAGTGCCTGGTCGAACGGTGGCTCCTCGAGGCCGCGCTGGCGCAACTCTGGAAGGACCACGTCGGCGTAGTGCCGCTGGGCCCGCTCGCGCGTGATCTCCACGCTCGCCCGGAATCGGGCGTCCACATAGGCCTCCACGCGTGCTCGCAGGCTGAGGCGGTGGCGGACGTCGGTTGGTGAAAGTTGGGCTCGCGCGGCGGTCACATCGAACTCCTCGCGAGACACGAAGGAGGAGGCGAGCATCTCGTAGTCGGCCTCCACGACTTCCGCTAGCCCCGCTGGCACCGGTAGCCGCGTCACTTCCTGCAGGACGAGCCGGCCGTCGATCAGGCAGGTCAGCACGGCCGAGGTGTCGTCGGAGTCAAGATCCGAGAGGATCGTTGACCGAGACTCAGGGAGGTCGACTCGGCCACAGCCCGGGACCAATGGAGCGAGCCTGGCGTTGTGTAACAGCATGGTCTCGCGAGCCACCTCACCGCGGCTGATGACCTCGCCGTTGATCACGGCGGCGACGCCATCGATCACGTTTGCCTGCCCGGTCGCGGGCCAGGTCGCAGCGCTCGCCGTTGCCGTCCGCGATGTCGCGAAGAACGACAGCGCTGCGATTGCGAGGACAAAGACCAGCGTTGTGATCCAACCGCACGCCAGTCGATGTGTCGCTCGCCGCATCAGAAAGTATGTCCAATCGACACGAAGAGTCGGAACGACCGTTCACCGGCGCGCCGGTCGATTAGCCTTCCGACGTCGATTCGCGCCGGCCCGACCGGCGTGTGGTAGCGCAGGCCGAAGCCGAGCGTCTCGCGGATCTCGCCGAGTGTGACACCGTTGAGGTCGGAAAAAACATTGCCGAAATCGGCGAACAGAACGCCGCCGATCTTGTCTCGGAGGGGTACTCGCAGCTCGACGTTGCCGATCAGCAGCACCTCTCCGCCCACCGCCCGGCCGTTGACGTCGAGTGGCCCTGCCTCGTCGAGGCCGAAGCCGCGGAGTGTCACAGAGCCGCCTGCAAAGAAGCGCTCCGCTAGCGGCACCGAGTCGTCGTTGCCGAACGGCAGTTCGAGGCCGGCGCGCAGCGCGATGGCGAGAACAACTCCTCCGCCGAGCTCCTGGTAGAAGAACGAGCGCCCGAAGAGTCGCGCGAAGTTGGTCGCAGAGCCCAGTGCGCCCGTCGCGATTTCCACATCGGCTGTGTGGTACATGCCCTCGCGCGGGTCGATGGGGTCGGGGCGGGTATCGCGAATGAACGTGTAGCCCAGGGCACCGACCGTGGTCGAGCGGTCCTCAGGTTTGAGCAGTGCCGGATCGATGTCGACGTTGAGCGTCTTCACGCGCCGATATGTGTACCGCAGATTGCTGGTGAGCGTGGGGGTGTGGCGCTTGAGGATCTGGAACGAAACACCGAGCCTCTCGACGTCGAACGACTGTTCGACGTCGCTTTCGAAGTACGCGCTCAACGTCGACTCGAGGCGGTGGCCGAACAGGTAGGGCTCCACCAGGAGTCCTTGCACGCGTTGCTCGCGCAACGACAGGCGTGTGCTCACGGATGCCTGCAGGTCACGTCCGAAGAGGTTGTCGTGTCCCAGAGACAGGCGAGCTCGTGCGCCCTCCTCGCTGTCGATGCCGCCGCCGTAGCCCACGAACATGCGAGGCGCCTCGCGCACCGCTACCAGTAGCGTCGGGTCGCTGGAGGCGTGCTCTGGCGTCACCGAGCGCACGTCGACGCGGTCGAAGATTCCCAGTCGGTAGAGCCGACTCTGACTCTCGAGGATGTCGGCGAGGGAGTATGGAGACCCGGGAACGAAGGTCAGGGCTCGACGGATCACGTCCGCTTTGGTTGTCGAATTTCCCGCCACGAGCACGCGGCCGACACGGCTGCGCTCGCCCGGCTGGACGGCGTACGTGATCACGGCTCCGGGCTCAGTGAGCTCGTACACGCCCGTTACGGACGCGTGCCTGTAGCCGGTGTTGGCCAGCAGCGAGCGAAGCCGGTCGGCGTCACGTCGTACCCAGCGGGGGTTGAAGGGCTCGCCCGGTCGCAGCTGCAGCTCCTGGATCAGCCGCTCGGTGTCGACTCCTGCTGTCGTCCAGATCGACTCCACCCCGATCTTTGCGTTAGCGACGACCGTACGATCTCCTTCGCGGATCTCCACCCTTGCGAGCAACCCGCCAAGCTCTGGATCGTTGATCACCGCCGAGTCGACCACCTGCGCCTCGAGGTAGCCGTTGCGGCGGTACAGTGCTTCGATGGCGCGTTGGTCCTCACTCCACCACTCGCTCACGAAGCGCGCTGAGCTCAGGAAACCGCTCTCTCGACTCCGTATCGCGGCACGCAGAACGGATTCCGGAATGGACCCGCCGCCGACGAACTCGATCTTCTGCAACTTGCTTTGCCGTCCGCGTAGCACGCGGAGTCGTACTCGGACGTTGCGACCCTGCTCGTCGCGCTCGCGGCTGTAGGAGACGAGCGGCTTCCAGTAGCCTTGTTGCTGCAGATTGCGGACGAGGGCGTGGCGGGAGTCTTTGAGCGCCCAGTCGTCAACAGTGCCGAACTCGAAAACGGCGAGCACCTCATGCAGCTCGTCCTCCGGCTGGTCGAGTCCGGTGACCTCGAAGTCGACGACTGGCCCGGCCTCAACTCCAATCACCAGGTCCATGATGTTCGCCTGCAGGTCGATTGCCTGCTCGAGCACGGCGACGCGTGCAAAGAAGTAGTGCTTCTCGATGAGGAAGCGTTGCAGCCGCTCGATTCCGAGGTCGAGCTCGTCCGGGCGATAGGGTTGGCCGGCCCGGAAGTCGATCCCGAGCGTGGTTCGGAGCTCTCCCTGGTCGAGCCCCCCGGTCTCGCCTTGGATCTCGCCCCGGATGTCGTCCTGGATCTGGACCTGTATCTGAAAATCCCCGAGCCGCGTGAGCGTGCCTGGGCTCACCGCCAGAGCGAGGGTGCCGAGCGTCGGGTCGCCAGCGATCAGCACACGAGGCTCTACCGACGCCAGTGAGTACCCGCGATCGGCGAGAGCCTGCTGGAGTCGCTCGGCTTCGGCCCAGATCCGTTCCTCGGTAAGAGGGTCGCCGGGAGCGATCGAAAGCGAGCGCCGTAGCTGCGACTTCGACACGGGGACGTCGCCAGTCAGATGAACTTGTCGCAACCGCGGTTGTGGCGACACGACAAAGGTCAGGTGGAGGCCCCGCGGGTGGTCGGATCGGATGACCTGTGCGTCGGCGATGTCGGGCAGTGCCAGCAGGTTCTGCAGCGAGTCGCGGATGGCGTCGATGCTGTATGGCGCGCCAACGACTTGAACGATGGCCTCGACGGCGGAACGCTCGAGCCCCGCGCTCGGCGCATCCACGGAAATCGCGGCCACTCGTTCTGACGGCAGCTGCCGCGCGGCGGCGCCCGTGGTCGAGGCCGCTGTGGGCGTCCAAGGAGCCCTGGCCGCGGTCGCAGCCGGCGGCGGTCCGCTGACGGTGGCCGAGACCAGCGCCCAGATTGCGACTGCTGCGGCTCCGAGCATCTATCGAATGCGCTTGCGCACCTGGAAATCGATGCCTAGGTGTGAGTTCTAGGTAGGTTGTTCACGAACTCACCCCTGAGAGCCGAGCGATCGGCGGTGTCATGCCGATGCCGGCGTGGGGAGCGGTGACGATTGTAGTGGTTGAGCCAGGGCCGTAGAGCTCGAGTACGTCGAGCTGAGGTCTGGTAGCAGGTGCCGTAGGCCCGTGCTCCTTGAGTGTGCGGATGAAGCGTTCGGCTTGTGGCCGTTGGTTTACTGTGGGGATGTAGGGCCGGGTGTAAATGTGCCGGATCTCGAGTTGATGGCATAGGCGATTCAAGCGCTTCGAGACGTAGCCAGGCCCGTTGTCTGTCATCACTCGGCGCACCGCTACTCCCATCGAAGCGAAGTGCTCGACGGCTCGCTGCAGGAACGCTGTGCAGGTGTGTTGGTCTTCGGCGGGCAGCACTTCGACGTACGCCACCCGAGAGTGATCGTCGATAGCGACGTGGGCGTTCGCCCAGCCGACGCCGCACCCCGCTTGGAGCGGTCGCCGTGGATGCGGTGTCCAGGTCGCCGGATACGGGCCAGTTTCTTCGTATCCAGGTGCAGTAGGTCACCGGGGTGCTCGTACTCGTAGCGAACGATCTCGGGCTTGGGCTCGAGCGCATCAAGCTTGGCGAGTCCGAGCCGCTTCAGCCACGCCGAGACGGTCGAGCGCGGCACAGCCAACCTTCGGCTGATCTGCCAGGCCGTCAGTCGCCGCCGACGTAGCTTGTCGATCTGCCTCACAACTCCAGCGCTTGTTGCGTGCGGACAGCACGTCGGCCGGCTTGATCGATCGAGCAGCTTCCGGCCTCACCTTCTCGCTCGTATCTATCCAGCCACTTGTAAACCGTTCGAGCCGACACGCCGAGCGCCGCCGCCGTTTCCGTCACGGGCTCCGCCCGCTCCCGGACTCGGCGGACCATCTCTCGGCGTATATACGGCTCGTGCGGGCGTTACCATGCAGCTGCATCGGGCGCTCCTTCTGAGGTCGTGGAGTCTTTTGAACAACCCCATTGATCTCAGAAGTGAGCCCCGATGTGAACAACCTACTTAGAAAACACAACTAGGGACCCATCTTCGTCGCGGATCCCGGTGATACGCACGGTTGGCGAGAGCTGGTACTCGACCAACAGGAGCTGATCCTCGCCGCTGTTGATCAGGCGCGAATAGGTAACGTACAGGTCGCGCGCGATGCGCTTGCCAATCGTCAGCCGTGCAGACGGGTCGGTACGCGAACCAACCAGCGTAGGCGCCAGGCGGAACCGATCGACTCCGAAAATCCGCTGGGCACCCTCTTCGACCTGCGCCAGATACTGGTCGGTGAGGTATCTCGTTGCCTGCAGCCCGACGGCGGCCTCGTAACGCTCTCGGAGTGCCGCACTTCCAGGCTCTTCACCAAACGCCAGTAGGTTAACGAGATCGAGGTCCGACAACGGCGGCGTAGAGGTATACGAGAACTTGACCCCGTGCTGGAACGACCCAGAGAAGGTCAGGTCGACCGAATAGCTGCGCACCGTCGTGCGGGCGCGAATCTCGAAGACGGGCTCGGTGACGAACGGGTTGTTCATTTCGACGGTGCCGCGATCAATCTCGAAGGTGTTGCCGTTCCAAAGGAGGTCACCTTCAAGAAGGACCGAGCGCCCGAGAATGACCGGCTCGTCGAGCGTGCCTCGGACGTCGAGGTCGGCCGAGACTTCGACCTCAGCCAGGTTGTTCTCGATGATCAAGTCGCCGGCGCCGTCAACCTGGAGGTCGAGATCGACGGTCGCGAGTAGGGGGTCGGACTCGGTTTCGGGTGCCTCGAGAATCTCGAGGATCGCGTCGTCGGCCTCGAGATCGCGGCGATACGTGCCCTCATGCAGCGTGATCTGCCCCGACAACCGCGACCGTTCGCTCGTACCGTCGTGCTGCAGATCGGCACTTGCCACGATTCGCACGTCTCGTTCGAGCCGTAGGAGCGCCTCGCGGAAGCGGGTGGTGAAAGAAAACGCGACGCGCTCGTTGGGCGGCAGCACAACGCGTCCGCTACTGGCGACGGAGCCGCCGCCGGTTTCGCCGGTAAGGTCCGTTATCGTGATCTCACGGCCGTTGAACGTGAGGTCAGCGGCGATGCGGGTGATCGGCTGCCGCAGAGGTGGCGGACTGACTACGCCGTCGGCGATGTGCACCTTACCGAGCAGTGCAAAGGAATCGCCGGCACCTCCGCCGCGGACGATACGTAGGTCGGTGGTGGCTCGGCCGCCGATCCCCCAGGTCGGACTCAGTGCGTTCAACGGATCGAGTCCGATCACGCCTGTAGCCACCAGCTCCGTGCTCCGCTCGTCGTTCCCCTCGATCCTGCCACGGCGCTCGCCGGGCTCGTTGAACAGGACCAGGCGCCCGGCGAGCGTCAGGTGGGTGCCGGCTCCCGTGAGCACCGCAGGTGGGTCGAAATGAACGACGCCAGCCGCCAGCCGCGCACTCGCGGTTGAATCGAGGCCGAGTCTGTACTCGCCAATGCGCAGTCGCAGTTGCGTGACATCGATTCCACCGCGATAGGCGCGCCAGTCGAGACCGCTGCCCTCGAGCGTCGCGCTGGCGGTCACCTCGCCGTCGTCGATGAGGCGTGCGGCGGCTGGCCAGCGTGCCAACAGAGGTGTGAGCGGCAGCGCCTCGAGGAGGAGATCGATATGGCCCGCAGCCCTTGGATCGGCCACCGAATCCTCGGTGACTCCCGCAGCTTCACCTCGCGCCGCTGCAAGCAAGGTACGCAACGCCAGGCTCCCAGAGCCGGTCAGCCGGCCGCCCGAGACCGACGCCTCCATCACCTCGAGGAGCAGCATGTCGCCAGCCATGCTGATCGTGGCGGCGCCCTCCTCGAGGTTGTACGGCATGCCCTCTGAGCCCAGCGTCAAGCCGCTGATGGTCAGCTCGCCGTCGCCGCGCGGAGCATCCAGCGTGCCGCCGAGCGTCAGGTGTGCGTCGACGCTGCCGGCAGCGTCGACGCCGGGCGTCAAGCTGGCGAGCGCGGCAAGGTCAACATTGCCGCTCAAGTGCCCTTCGAGCGATCGATCGGCAAGCTGCAGTCCCGCGCCGAACTCGAGATCGCCGGCGTCCGAGACGATCTGCGCCGTAGCCTGCAAGCGGTCGTCGGCCAGCGTGACTTCAAGGTGCGGGGCGCTGAACAGCAGATCTGGGGGGCGGTCGAATCGCAGGCCCTCGACCTCCAGGTTACCGGTCCAATCACTCAGAGTGGCCTGGCCGCCCAGTTGGCCCTTGCCACGCAGCAGAGCCGCTCCCGTCATTCGGACCTGAGCGGGCAGGCTGTAGCCGGCCTCGGCGAGCAGGGCGCGTGCCACGTCGCCATTGATGCGCGCGTGCACGGTTGTGGGCCAGCCGACGAGCTCAGACGCGGCTGACGGTTCCGCAGCCGAGCTCACCGTCGCCACAATGGCGGCCGCCGTCCACGCGCTGTCGGGGGCCGCTGGCAAGTTCGGGATCGCCGTCACCGTCGTGGCGCGCGGCGGCAAGGCCGGCGAGGCGATCGAGCTCGAGCTCGTGGGAGGTGCGCTGCCGACGGCGCGCAGCGAGAAGAGGCCGGATCCGGCCGTGGCGCCGAGCTGTAGCGCACCGAGCGCAACACCGCCGAGCACGAGATCGTCGGCATGAAGGCGCGCCATCCCTGAGAGCGCGTGCGGAGCGCCGGCGAGACGCACCGTGCCGCCAATGCTGCCGCGTGCCGCAATTTCGCTGCTCGGCAAGCCCAACGCAAGGGCCGGGGCAAGGTCGACGTGCTCGAAGTTTGTCTCCAGGTCCACCAGGCCGGGACTGATGGTCAGCCTGCCCCTGCCCTTCGCGATCGGGCCGTTGAGTTGGAGGGCGCGGATGTTCCAGATGCCCGGAGCGGCGGTTCCTTCCGCCGCAGCGAGTCCGAGCGTGCTGCCGTCTACGCGGAAGTCGGAGGCGGTGAGGTTGAAGAGAGCGGTCCACGACCCAGCGGTCGAGTCTCGCCGGATATCGTTGGGCGTTTCGCGGCTACGGGAATAGCTTCCGCGCACCTCCACCGAGCCGTCGAACGCTCCGGCGACATCGCGACGCTCGTCGCCGACGCTGATTCGCGTGCGCAGTGGATAGCGCACCGCGTTCAGACGCAGCTCGAAGTCGTCGTTGCCCAGTTCCTCGGGCGACGCAGATGCGTCGCCGGTGCTGCCACCGAGGCGGAACGCCCCGACGCCCGTCACCTCACCCGATGCCTGACGCAGGCGTAGATCGCTCAGCCTGAGGTGGTTCTGCTCGGTTCTCAGACGGGCTTCGAGGGTACCTACCACTGTCTGCCGGATCGACAGCGACTGCGCCATGACCGAGCCGGCGATCTGTGGTGCCGCCGTGGTGCCCGTCACGCGAAGCTCGGCTCGACCGACGCCGCGCAGCCCCAGCCGTTGGGCCCGCGGGCCGATGCTCGCTAGCTGGCCGCCCGTTGGGATCCGCCCAACAGAGGCGGATGCGCCCGCAGGCGGGGTCGCCTGGGTTGAATCTGTCGAGACTGCCGGGACCAGCGAGTTGGAGGGCGGTGACGACGGCGTACGGATTTGCGCCACGAGCTCGTCGAGGCTGCGGAGGTCGGAGGTTTCGATGTCGAGGGCCAGCAGTAGTTGACGATCTCCGCCGACACGACCGCTGGCGCACAGCCGTGATCCTGGCAACTGGAGCTCGGCGCTGTCGATCAGGACTGCTCCGGCTCGCATGCGGTAGCTGGCCGCGGCGTGCGCTGGCAACGGCAGCGCTGGAGTCGGGTGCTGGCGCCCGAAAGTCGAGCGATCGGTGGAAGCGTCGACCGCGACGGCCGCCTCCGAGCCCGTGGCGACGAAGTCGTTGGTCGTCGGATGAGCCTCGAGCGCTCCGACGGTTATGGTGCCGTTGCCGGTGAGAGTTTGCCTCCAGGGAGTCGACCACGACGCTTGACCAACGGCTGCGAGCGCGCCGGCGAAACGCCAGCCCTGCAGCGGTTGCCAGCGCGAAAGGCGTGCCGCGTCGACCTCGGCGAGCTCATAGTCGACGCTCAGGGCGGCCGGCCGATCACGCTCGAGCTGGACTTCCAGCGAGCCCCGCAACGAGCCACCAAGGAGTCGCGCGGTCAGTTCGCGCAGGGCGATCGTGTGGGGTGCCAGCTCGACTTCCGTTGCGACGTCGAGGAGCGGCAGGTCGGCGACGACGGCGCGGGCGGTCGTGAGCCGACCCTCGAAGCGCGGTAGCCCGTCGCTGAGCTCCACGCGGCCGTCAATCGAGGCCAACCCGGAGTGACTCCCCGGCCACGGTGGCGACCAGTGACGAAACAGCTCGGCGAGGTCAATCTCGCCACGCACCGCGAGCTCGCCGTTGGCCACGTCGGCCGCTGAGCCGCTGCCCTCGAGTCGGCTCGATCCGATTTCCAGCAGCATCGACTCTACGTCGAAGCCGCCACTGCGATCGCGGCGCACAATCTCGGTTTCAAAACGCACCGATACGAGCTTGGCAGTCGGTGTGTCCGGGTCGCCGAGCAGAAGGCTGCCGCGAGCGACGCTCAGGCTGCCTCGCTTTGCCCCTGCGGCTGGTCCGGAGGCTCTGGAGGCCCCGGCGGCTCCCGACGCCGCTTCGAGGGACGCGATGCGCAGCTCGATGCCGCCAAGCTCGCCCTGGAGGCGAGCTGGCCGATGGTTGATCTCGACGGTCCCGTCGGTGACCACCACCTGCTGGACGACGACCTCGAAACCAGGAGACGCATCGGGTGGTCCGACCTCGGAGTCGAGCACGCTCACAAGGTCGCCGAGATCGTCAGGATCGGTCGCTCTGGCGGTGCGGCCATCATCGCTGTCGAGATGGATGTGGGGTCGATCGAGCTCGATCGCGAGGAACTCGATGCGTTGCCGTAGCAAGCTCGACGCTGCGATCCGAGCGGCCAATCGGTCGGCACGGAGCGTTGGAGTGGTCTCGCTCTGCCCGGGCACTACGGCGCCGGTGTCTCCACGAGGGGCACCGTCTATCGACAGGGTCCACCAGACCCGCAGGTCTGTGAGCTCAATTCGCAGCGGCAGGAGGTCGAAGTCGAGCTTGCCGATCTCTACCCTGCCGCCGCCGAGCAGTTCCGCGGCACGGTTCTCGACGAGCCGGCGCAGGGGCTCGGCGGCGAATCGGCTCTCGAGCACGGCCCACGCCGCCAGAAAGGCGATGAACGGTACCGCTGCCAACCAGCTCCAGCGCCGGCGTGGGCGTTCTCGGGACCGTGCCCGAAATCCTTCATTCGCGCCGGCCGCAGTCCGCCGGTCGGCGTCGCTGCGGGGGGTTTTGTTGGCGCCCGAATCGCTCACTCGATGATCGCCAGCAGGCTGCCGCCCTCGACCCCCTGACCCTCTTCGACCTCGATCGTGGCGACCACCCCGTCGCGCGGTGATTTGAGCTCGTTTTCCATCTTCATGGCCTCGAGCACGATGATCCCGTCGCCGCGCCGCACCGCCGCTCCGGGCTGTTGCAGCAGCTTGACCACGCGTCCGGGAATCGGAGCCAAGATGCGAGCCGCACCGCTGACGTCGGCTGCCTCTAGCCTGGCACGCGGTCGTCGAGCGTCTACAGCCCGAAGGCGGAGAATTCGGCTGAGCACATGAACCTCGAGCTCGTCCTCTTCGCCGGATGCCTCGCTTACGTAGACCTCGTACGAGTGCTCCTGGACGAGAAGCGAGTAGAGGTTCGCTTCGGGCATGCTGAAATCAAGCTCGATCTCGTCGGAGATCTTGCTATCTTCCGCGACTCGAAACGCGTGCAGTCGATCGCCACGCCGCTCAATAAGGTACCGGGTCGGCCGATCGTCGGTCGAAAGGGTAACGTCGATCAGCATTTTGCGAGCCCGCCGAGGGCCGCGAGTCGTCCGGCATGCTTCCATGCCGACATGGAAGCGCTGCCTCCCAGGCGCGGAGCGAACGCGCGCTGTTCGCTGGCCAGAAAGGTCCGGAGCGCCGCTGCCAGACGCGCGACGTCGGCAATCTCTTCTTCCCTCGGCAGATCGACGGCTTCGCGGTCGGTGGCCAGCAGCTGGTCGAGATAGCCGGTGTCGAACCGTCCGGCCACGAAATCCGGGTCGCTCAGAACCCGCTGAAACAGCGGGATTGTTGTCGCGATGCCGACGACTTTGTATTCCTCGAGCGCGCGCCGCATGCGAGCGATGGCGCTCGGTCGATCGTGTCCCCAGGCGACGAGCTTGGAGATCAGCGGGTCGTAGTGAACCGGGACCTCGTAGCCTTCATACAGGCTGGAGTCGTCGCGTATGCCCGGGCCGCCGGGGATGCGCAGCCCGTGGATGCGACCTGGAGCCGGCGCAAAGTTGTTGCTCGGGTCTTCGGCGTAGATGCGGCATTCGATCGCGTGGCCGCGCCGAGTGATGTCCTCTTGCCGGAAGGGCAACTCTCGTCCCTCGGCGATGGCGATCTGAGCGGCGACCAGATCAATGCCGGTGAGCGCTTCGGTGACCGCGTGCTCGACCTGCAGGCGCGCGTTCACTTCGATGAAATAAAAGCTCTTGCTGCCGCTGTGGCCGTCGCCGTCGGCAAGCAGAAACTCCACGGTGCCGGCGCTGGTGTAGCCGGCCTCCTGGGCTATCGCCAGCGCGGCGGAGCCCATTTGCGCCCGCAGCTCATCGTCGACGATGGGGGAGGGGGCCTCCTCGAGGACCTTCTGGTGGCGCCGTTGCAGGCTGCATTCGCGCTCTCCCAGATGGACACGGTTGCCGTGCTCGTCGGCGAGAATCTGGATCTCTACGTGGCGAGGGGCCTCGATCAGCTTTTCCAGATAAAGGCGACCATCGCCGAACGCCGATGTCGCCTCACTCGAGGCGAGTCGGAAAGCCGATTCGAGCTCATCGGCTGTCATGATGCGCCGCATTCCCTTGCCGCCGCCGCCGGCGATGGCCTTGAGCATGACGGGAAAGCCGAGCTTGTCGGCCCACTCGGCCGCTTCAGCGGCGCTCTCGACGGGGCCGGGACTGCCGGGGACCGTGGGGACGCCAGCACGCTCGGCGATTCGGCGCGCTTCGTTCTTGTCACCAACGGTCGACATCACCTCGGGACTCGGGCCGATGAATGTCAGCCCCGCCGCGGCACAGTCTCGGGCGAAGGCGGCGTTCTCGGCAAGAAAGCCGTAGCCCGGGTGAACGGCGTCGGCGCCGCTGTCGCGGGCCGCTCGAAGAACACGTTCGACGTCGAGGTACGACTCCGTCGCCGGCGCCGGGCCCAGCCGATGGGCGCTCGTGGCGTAGCGCACGTGCAGCGCTTCGCGGTCGGCATCGGAGTAGACCGCCACCGACTCCAGGCCGAGGTCGCGGCAGGCGCGGATCACCCGAACGGCGATCTCACCGCGATTGGCGATCAGAATGCGGCGGATCGAACGCATGCGGTTATCCCTGCGGAGCGTGTGGAGTCCTCGAGAAAGATCGATGCCGATGCGGGCTCAGGCTCACCGCAGGATCTTTCAGAATACGTTCTAGAGCGGGATGTTGCCGTGCTTCTTCGGCGGGTTGGTGTCGACCTTGGTCTCCAGCGCGAGCAGCGCCTGGATGAGCTTTCGGCGTGTGTCGCGGGGCCGGATGACCTCGTCCACCCAGCCGCGCTCGGCGGCTACGTACGGGTTGGCGAACTTGTCGCGGAACTCCTGGACTTTCTGACTTCGCAGTGTGTCGGCTGCAGCGTCGTCGGCCTCGGCCAGGTCGCGGCGATAGAGCACGTTGATCGCGCCCTCGGGGCCCATCACCGCGATCTCGGCGGTTGGGTAGGCGAAGTTGGCATCGGTGCGGAGGTGCTTCGACGCCATGACACAATACGCCCCGCCGTAGGCCTTGCGGGTGATCACGTTGAGCTTCGGGACCGTAGCCTCGGCGAAGGCATAGAGTAGCTTGGCGCCGTGTTTGATGATGCCGCCGAATTCCTGCACGGTGCCCGGCAGGAAGCCCGGGACGTCTTCGAAAACGACGAGCGGGATGTTGAACGCGTCGCAGAAGCGGACGAAACGAGCCGCTTTTACCGAGGCATCGATGTCGAGCGTGCCGGCCAGATGATCGGGCTGGTTGGCTACGATGCCAACCGGCATACCGTGAAGACGGGCTAGTCCAACCACGATGTTCGGCGCGAAAGTGCGATGCACCTGCAGGAATTCGCCGTGGTCGACCACGTGACCGATGAGGTCGACGATGTTGTACGGCCGATTGGGGTCGTCGGGGACGATCGCGTCGATCTCGGCGTCGGCGCGACGGGGATCGTCGGTGGGGTCTCGGCGCGGTGGATCTTCCCGGTTGTTGCTGGGCAGGAAGGAGATCAGCTCACGGATCGTCGCTAGCGCTTCTCGGTCATCCGTGGCGGCGAAGTGCGCCACACCGCTGCGTGAGTTGTGCACCGCGGCGCCGCCGAGCTCCTGCGCCGTGACCTCCTCGTGCATCACCGTCTTGATGACCTCGGGGCCGGTGAGGAACATGTAGGAGGTGTTCTCAACCATGACAACGAAGTCGGTGATCGCCGGAGAGTAGACCGCCCCGCCGGCGCAGGGGCCCATGATTGCCGAGATCTGCGGCACTACGCCGGAAGCGAGCGTGTTGCGCAGAAAGATGTCGGCATAACCCGCGAGTGAAGCGACGCCCTCCTGGATGCGCGCGCCGCCGGAGTCGTTGAGGCCGATGACCGGAGCGCCCACCTTCATCGCCAGGTCCATGATCTTGCAGATCTTGGCCGCGTTCGCCTCCGAAACGCTGCCGCCGAAGACCGTGAAATCCTGCGCGAACACATAGACGATCCGGCCGTCTATGCGGCCGTGGCCGGAGATGACGCCGTCGCCCTCGATCTGCTTGTCGGCCATGCCGAAATCGCGGCACCGGTGGCGAACGTGGCGGTCGAGCTCCTGGAACGTGTCCGGATCGAGCAGGTAGTCGAGGCGCTCGCGAGCGGTGAGCTTGCCGGCGTCGTGCTGACGCCGCACACGCGCTTCACCGCCACCGGCGCTAGCCTCCGCCTTGCGCCTCTCGAGCTCGGCGTGCGGATCGGCGTTGCCCCGAGCCTCTTCGGTTGTTCCAGTTGGGTCGGACATGCGCGTGGCCGTGCGGTCGCCTGAGCTCGCCTGGTCCCGGCCTAGCCGGAAACCGGCGCCGCGGCGACCGAGTCGCGCGCCTTGTCCCAGTCGGCAAGGAAGGCCGCGAGCCCCTTGTCAGTAAGTGGGTGGTTGAACATCGCGTTGAACAACTTGAACGGCATCGTAGCGATGTCGGCCCCCATCAACGCTGTTTCCACGAGGTGCCGCGGGTGCCGAGCTGAGGCCACCAGTACTTCCGTGGCGAAGCCGTAGTTCTGATAAATCGCGACAATCTGCTCGACCAGCTCCGTGCCGTCGTGGCTGATGTCGTCGAGCCGACCGACGAAGGGCGAGATCATCGAAGCTCCCGCTTTGGCGGCGAGCAGCGCCTGCAGCGGCGAGAAACACAGCGTGACGTTCGTGCGGATTCCCTCCTGGGAGAGCGTTCCAACCGCTTTGATGCCTTCGCGGATAAGCGGGATCTTGACGACGACGTTTTCGTGAATCGGCGCCAGTGCCCGCGCCTCGGCAAGCATGCCCTCGTAGTGTGTCGAGACCACTTCGGCGCTCACCGGACCGTCGACGATGTCGCAGATCTCCGCGATGATGTCCTCGAATGGCCGCGCCTCTTTGGCCACGAGCGATGGGTTCGTGGTGACGCCGTTGAGCACGCCAGTGTCGGCCGCTTCACGAATCTCTTCGATGTTGGCCGTGTCGAGGAAAATCTTCATGCGGGCCCCTTTTGGTTCGAATGTCCTGAAGGTCTCGAACGCTCCAGTGTTTCATGAATTCGACGATCACCGTCGCGTTGGCGCGCGCTAGCGCGCCATGGCAGCGGCATCGGCCGACTCACTCCTCCACCCCTTGAGCAGGCAGCCAGTGTAGCGCCGATTCGCTACCCGGTCAGGCGCGCGCGCTAGTTGTGAGTTCTAGGTAGGTTGTTCACGAACTCACCCCTGAGAGCCGAGCGATCGGCGGTGTCATGCCGATGCCGGCGTGGGGACGGTGACGATTGTAGTGGTTGAGCCAGGGCCGTAGAGCTCGAGTACGTCGAGCTGAGGTCTGGTAGCAGGTGCCGTAGGCCCACTGCTCCTTGAGTGTGCGGATGAAGCGTTCGGCTTTGCCGTTGGTTCTGGGGGTGTAGGGCCGGGTGTAAATGTGCCGGATCTCGAGTTGATGGCATAGGCGATTGAAGCGCTTCGAGACGTAGCCAGGCCCGTTGTCTGTCATCACTCGGCGCACCGCTACTCCCATCGAAGCGAAGTGCTCGACGGCTCGCTGCAGGAACGCTGTGCAGGTGTGTTGGTCTTCGGCGGGCAGCACTTCGACGTACGCCACCCGAGAGTGATCGTCGATAGCGACGTGGGCGTTCTCCCAGCCGACGCCGTAGGCCCGCTTGGAGCGGTCGCCGTGGATGCGGTGTCCAGGTCGCCGGATACGGGCCAGTTTCTTCGTATCCAGGTGCAGTAGGTCACCGGGGTGCTCGTACTCGTAGCGAACGATCTCGGGCTTGGGCTCGAGCGCATCAAGCTTGGCGAGTCCGAGCCGCTTCAGCCACGCCGAGACGGTCGAGCGCGGCACAGCCAACCTTCGGCTGATCTGCCAGGCCGTCAGTCGCCGCCGACGTAGCTTGTCGATCTGCCTCACAACTCCAGCGCTTGTTGCGTGCGGACAGCACGTCGGCCGGCTTGATCGATCGAGCAGCCCGGCCTCACCTTCTCGCTCGTATCTATCCAGCCACTTGTAAACCGTTCGAGCCGACACGCCGAGCGCCGCCGCCGTTTCCGTCACGGGCTCCGCCCGCTCCCGGACTCGGCGGACCATCTCTCGGCGTATATACGGCATCGTGCGGGCGTTACCATGCAGCTGCATCGGGCGCTCCTTCTGAGGTCGTGGAGTCTTTTGAACAACCCCATTGATCTCAGAAGTGAGCCCCGATGTGAACAACCTACTTAGAAAACACAGCTAGTCGGTGAGGCGCCAGTCGTAGATGGGGAAGGCGTCGCAGAGAGCGCTGACCTCCTGGCGAATCGTGGCCGCCACCTGAGCGTCGCCGCGGGACTCGAGCACCTGGCCGATCCAGCCACCGATTTGGCGAAGGTGATCCTCGTTCAGGCCGCGGGTCGTGACCGCCGGCGTTCCGATCCGCAGACCCGAGGTCACGAACGGCGAGTTGGTGTCGAACGGGATGGTGTTCTTGTTGACCACGATTCCGGCCTCCTCGAGCCACGCCTCCGCCTCCTTGCCGGTCATGTCTTGCTGGCCGACGTCGACGAGCACGAGGTGAACGTCGGTGCCGCCGGAACAGAGTCGCAGACCGGCGTCGGTGAGCCCCTCACCCAGAGCATGCGCGTTGGCGATCACCTGGCGAGCATAGACTTTGAAGCCGTCGGTAAGGGCTTCGGCGAAGCAAACCGCCTTGGCGGCGATCAGGTGCTCGAATGGACCACCCTGGATGCCCGGGAAGACCTGCCGATCGAGCGACTGCGCGTGCTCCTCGGTGCAAAGCACCAGCCCGCCGCGCGGACCACGCAGCGTCTTGTGCGTTGTCGAGCTCACGAAATGGGCGCTGGGGCAAGGGTTCGGGTGCTCGCCCGCGGCCACGAGGCCGGCCGGGTGGGCAATGTCCGCGAGCACGAGGGCGCCCACCTCGTCGGCGATCTCGCGAACGCGGGCGTAATCGATTGCGCGCGGGTAGGCCGACGTTCCCACTACGATCATCTTGGGGCGGTGCTCGTGGGCGGCGGCGGCCATCTCGTCGTAGTCGAGCAGCTCGGTCTCGCGATTCACGCCGTAGGTGACGACGTTGTAGAGCCGCCCCGAAAATGAAAGGCGGTGGCCGTGCGACAGGTGCCCACCGTGAGGCAACACCATGCCGAGCAGAGTGTCACCGGGCTCGAGCGCCGCGAAGTACACGCTCATGTTCGCCTGGGTGCCCGAATGTGGCTGAACGTTGGCGTGCTCGGCCCCGAAAAGCTCCTTGGCGCGCTCGATGGCGAGAGTCTCCGACTGGTCGACGAACTCGCAGCCACCGTAGTAGCGCTTGCCCGGATAGCCTTCGGCGTATTTGTTCGACAGCACAGAGGCACAGGTGGCCAGCACTGCTTCGGAGCTATAGTTCTCGCTGGCGATCATAACCAGCTTGCCGGCCTGCTTCTCGGTCTCGAGGCGGACAATCGCCGCGATCTCGGGGTCGACCTCAGCCAACGGTCGCGACATCAGCGAGCCGACGAGCGCCTTCGCACTATCCCGGTCGGTCATCCTTACCCTTGTCCGGTGTTGAGGTACTCAGAGGAGCGGTGGAATCGGTGCAGGCGCCAATTATAGGGACAATCGGGCGGCGCCGGGGCGCTGCGAGGAGCACGGCGCCACCAGTGGCCCTGGTTCGGAAGGTTCCCCTGAGTATCTTTCTGAGCCTGGCTCTGTTGGCTTCCGGTTGCGCCCGTGGTGGCTGGGTGGCAACCCATCCTCAGGTCGCGGCTCGTGCACAGGCCGACCCCGCCTCGTTTCTCCTCGCCGCCCGCGCCGATTGCGCGGGGGTCCGCGGTTTGGTCGCCAACTACACCGTGCGTGCGTCGCGAGGCATTGGCCGTCGCAGCTTCGATGTCTCGGTCTGGGTCGAGTCACCCAGTCGCATCGACATACGCGGCTACTCTCCGGTCGGCCAGGTCGAGGCCCTACTGGTGGCCAGCGCCGTGGAGATCGGTGTTTGGTTCGCCGACCAGGCCGACGTCTTGTATAGGGGGGCCGTCAACGGACCGGGCGGCGACGAGCGCTTCGGCCGCGCCCTTGGAGTGCCCCTTCTGGCAGCCGACACCGTGGCGCTCTTCCTCGGTTGCGGCGTCGATTCGGAGGCCGAACCGGCCACCGTGGTCTGGGACGCCGACCGGCGCCGTGTGCGCGTTGAGCTGCTGCGTGGTGAGGGCCGCACGCTGGCCTGGCTGCACCCGGTGACGCTGCGCTTCGAAACGATCGAGCACACGAATACGGGTGGGCGAGTGATCGCAGCCGTCGAGTCGTGGGTTCCCGGACCGGTGGGTTCCGGTGGCGCCGTCCCCAGCCGGATTCATCTCGATGTCGAAGATCGATTCGGACTCGATCTGCGACTGATCGGCGAAGCGGAGCTCAATCCGCGATTCGGACCGGCAGACTTCGCCGTGCCCGACATGGGCGAGACGGTGACGATGGCGCTCGAGGAGCTAGCGCGTGAGGGTGGTCTGCTACGCTGATGTGCGAGCTGCCGCAGCTGATTTGCCGACCAAGGTGACGGCCTGTGTCGGGCGTTCGATGCTTGTTTGCCGGGTCGAGCGGGACGCGCGTATAATGCAGTGCCCGTTTGGGCGTTCGTACCTTTCGTTCGTCCCGCCAGTTTGTTCAGCGCGAGGTAACTGCGCCTCGTGGAAACCTTGGGGCGTCGCCAAGTCAGGCAAGGCACCGGTCTTTGGATCCGGCATTCGCAGGTTCGAATCCTGCCGCCCCAGCCTTCGAGCTCGATCCGGCGATCCCAGGCAAGTAGCCCGCGACCTCTGCCAGTAGCGACGGCCGTCAGCCATGCCCAGCGACCTCGAACAGATCAAGCTCTTTACGGGCAACGCCAACCCTGATCTCGCTCGCGCCATCGCGGTGGCGATCGGGGCGCCTCTGGGCGACATCGAGGTCACGCATTTCGCCGACGGCGAGGTGAATTGTCAGATCGGCGAGAACATCCGTGGTGTCGACGTCTTCATGATCCAATCGACGTGCCGACCGGTCAACGACAGCCTCATGGAGCTGCTGATCATGATCGACGCCGCCAAGCGCGCGTCGGCGAAACAGATCACCGCGGTCATCCCGTACTTCGGTTATGCCCGGCAAGACAAGAAGGACAGCCCGCGGGTACCGATCTCGGCGAAGCTCGTGGCTGACTTGCTCACGGTTGCCGGTGCCGACCGGGTGTTGTCGATGGATCTCCACGCCGGACAGATCCAGGGATTCTTCAACATCCCGTTCGATCATCTATTCGCCGCTCCGATCGCGCTGAAGTGCATCGAGGGGCTGGAGGGCGATCTCATGCTGGTGTCCCCCGATGCTGGCGGCGTGGAGCGTGCGCGAGCAATCGCCAAGCGGCTCGAGGCGAGCCTTGCGGTCATCGACAAGCGTCGACCGCGGCCGAATCAAGTCGCCGACATGACGGTCGTGGGTGACGTTGCCGGCGCCGTCTGCTGCTTCTATGACGACATGATCGACACTGCCGGGACTCTCACGAAGGGCGCCAGGGCCGTCCTCGAGGCTGGCGCTACGAAGGTCTACGCGTTTGCCACGCACGCCGTGCTGTCGCGCGACGCCGTCAAGAACATCGAGGCGAGTCCGTTCGAGCGCGTCTTCGTTACCGATACGATTCCGCTTTCTCCCGAAGCCGCTGCCTGCGAGCGCTTCGAGGTTCTTTCGGTCGCCGAGCTTTTCGGCGCCGCCATCCGCAACATCCACGAAGAAACGAGCATCTCGCGGCTATTCATTTGACGCCCCTGGCGTTGCACGAAACGCTCGTCCCCCCTCTCGGGGCCGCCGTACCGATGCGAGATCGATAGCGAGGTATCACCAATGAACAGATCAACCAGAGTAGATGTGGAGCTTCGCGAGCCTGGTTCCACGAACGTGGCCAGGCGTCTCCGGGTCGCGGGCAAGCTTCCCGCCGTGCTGTACGGTGGCGGTCGCGATGCGCGGCCGATCACGGTCGACCCCAAGGCGGTGATCGCGATTCTCCAATCGGATGGTGGGCAAAACTCGATCCTGACGCTGCAACTTCCCGACGATGAACGCATGCAGACGGCTCTGATATCCGATTTTCAGATCGATCCGGTGTCGCATCGGATCCTGCACGCGGACTTCCTGCGCATCTCGCTCCTGGACCCGATCGATGTGGACGTCCCGGTGGAGGTTGTCGGCGAAGCCCATGGGGTGAAGATCGAGAAAGGGACCCTGGACCTGATCATGCGGCGAGTGCACGTGCGCTGCCTGCCCAACGACATTCCCGACACTCTCCGGATCGACGTCACGGAGCTCGATATTGGCGCTGTGGCGCATGTGAGGGACCTCCAGGTGCCGCAAGGGGTCGAGGTGCTCGACGAGGCCGATCAGACGTTGCTCATCATCGCCGCGCCGCGTGTCGAGGAGGAGATCGAGACCGAGACGCTCGAGGACGATCTGCTGGGTCTGAGCGAGGAGCCCGAGCTTATTGGCGAGGAGGACGGAGAGGAAGGCGAACCCGGCTCCTAGGCGGTTCGCCACGACGCTCGCGGAGGCATGGTGCGAGTCTTGGTTGGACTTGGCAACCCTGGGGCCGAGTACGCCGAAACGCGGCACAACGCCGGATGGTTGCTGCTCGACAACCTTGTGGCCAAGGGCAAGGTTGTCGAGCGCCGAACCAAAGAATGGGTCGAGCTGGAAAAGCTTCGGCTCGGTGCCGATAACCTGTGGCTCGTGCGTTCACGGACCTACATGAACAGCAGTGGACTGGGGGTGGCGCAAGCCTGCAGCTCACTACAGATCGAGCCTCGAGACGTAGTGGTGACCTACGACGACATTGACCTGCCGCTGGGTGCACTACGGTTGCGCCGATCGGGTGGAACGGGTGGGCATCGCGGACTAGAGTCGCTGATCGCCGAGCTGGGCACGCAAAAGATCGCGCGGCTGCGGTTGGGCGTGCGCGGCACCCACGACCTGGGAAACGCGGCCGACTACGTCCTGGCCAAGTTCAACGACGACGAAATGGAGCTCCGCGATCGAATGATCGATCGCGCCACGGCCGCGGTGCGCATGATCTTGCGCCGCGGTTTCGGCACGGCCATGAACAGCTTCAATCAGAAGGATCCGGCCATCGAGCCCTGAGGCTCGCTGCCGCACAGGAGACCCTCCATGAATATCCCCCTCGCACTTGTTCCCGCGCTCGGTGCCGTCGGTCTCGTCATCGCCATCGGGATTCTGATGTCGATCAAGCGTCGCCCGATTGGCGACGACAAGCTGGCCGACCTGGCCTCGCAGATCCATCAAGGAGCGATGGTTTTCCTGCGTGCCGAGTACAGCTTGCTCGTCATCTTCATCGTCGTCGTCGGCGGCCTTCTGGCGGCCTTCATTGCACCCATGACCGCGGTCGCGTTCGTCACCGGTGCGGCCGCGTCGATGGCCGCGGGCTTCGCGGGGATGACGGCGGCCACCTCAGCCAACGTTCGCACCGCGGTTGCGGCGCGCGACGAGGGCCAGAGCGGTGCGCTGATGGTCGCGTTTCTCGGCGGCTCGGTGATGGGGCTATCGGTTGCCAGCCTGGGGCTGGTGGGCGTCGGGGCGTGGTACATCTACTACGGCACGCCGGAAACGGCCGCGGTGATCAACGGGTTCGCGATGGGCGCGTCCTCGATCGCGCTCTTCGGCCGTGTGGGCGGTGGTATCTACACCAAGGCAGCGGACGTCGGGGCCGACCTGGTGGGTAAGGTCGAGGCGGGAATTCCCGAGGACGATCCGCGCAACCCGGGCGTTATCGCCGACAACGTCGGTGACAACGTTGGCGACGTTGCTGGAATGGGCGCCGACATCTTCGAGTCGTATGTGGGCTCCATGATTGCCACCGTTGCCATCGCCGCGACACTCTTGGACGACCGCTTGAGCGTTCTGGGGGCCGACCCTGTTGCCGATCCGGTGCAGATCAAGTCGTGGCTGATGAGCTTGCCTTTGCTGCTCGCCTTCTTCGGGCTCATCGCCTCGATAGCCGGGATCGGCTCGATGGTGGTACTCAAGCGCTTCGATGCCGCGCGTGCGCTGCGACTGGCACCGATGCTCGCCGCGGTGCTCTTTGTGGGCGCGGCCGGTATCTACATCCGCTCGATTCCGATCGATAATGGGGTGTGGTGGGCGATCTTCTGGGGCACGTTGGTTGGGCTCGTGATCGCGTGGATCACCGAGTACTACACTTCGGCCGCCCCGGTGAAGCGCATCGCCGAAGCTTCCGAAACAGGCTCAGCCACCAACATCATTCACGGCCTCGCCGTTGGCTTCGAGTCGACGGCCCTGCCGGTGCTCGCGATCTGCGCAGCGATCTACTTCGCCAACTCACAGGCCGGCCTCTACGGAATCGGCATTGCCGCGGTCGGCATGCTGGCCACGGTTGGCATCACCATGAGCGTCGATGCCTACGGCCCGATTGCCGATAACGCTGGCGGTATCTCGGAGATGGGCGGCCTGGGACCGGAAGTCCGCAAAGTCACCGACGGTCTCGACTCTATCGGCAACACGACTGCGGCGATCGGCAAAGGATTCGCGATCGGCTCGGCGGCTCTGACGGCCCTCGCGCTGTTCGCCGCTTACACCCAAGCGGTGGGCGACGCGATGGGCAAGGCCGGCGACTCCGGCGGACTGATAATCATTCTCACCGACCCGCTGGTGGTGATCGGGATGCTCATCGGCGGCACGGTGCCCTTCTTCGCCGCCGGCCTGACTTTGACCGCCGTTGGTCGCGCTGCGGGCGAGTTGGTGGAGGAGATCCGGCGTCAGTTCCGCGAGATCCCGGGCATCATGGAAGGCACCGGCAAGCCCGATCCGGGCCGCTGCGTCGAGATCGCAACGAAGGCTGCGCTGAGGGAGATGGTGGCTCCGGGCGTCCTCGCCGTCATCGCCCCGGTTGTTGTTGGCTTCGGCCTCGGCCCGGCCGCGCTGGGAGGCATGCTCGCCGGGGCTACCGTGGTTGGCGTGCTGCTCGCCCTGATGATGTCCAACGGCGGCGGCGCCTGGGACAACGCCAAGAAGTACATCGAAGAGGGCCACCACGGTGGCAAGGGTTCCGATGCGCACAAGGCGGCTGTGGTTGGAGATACTGTCGGCGATCCCTTCAAGGACACGTCGGGGCCGTCGATGAACATTCTGATAAAGTTAATGTCCGTCGTTTCGTTGGTTATCGCGCCGATTCTGGTGTAGCTGTCGAGGCGCCAACCAGCTCGAGATACGCTTCTAACGTTTTTTCACCGTCCGCCCTCGACGCAGCCCGCCGGAGCATTGGCTCACGGCAGGACGAGGACGGCACTGCTCCTCGCCCCATCTTCGAGGTGGGGCCATAGGCCGAGGGGAGAATCATGGCCAGCCTGTACGAAATTGTTGTCATCATCTCGCCCAACGAGGATGACGACGGAGTCGACGCCATCATCGGTGGGCTCCGTACCCAGATCGAGTCGTCCGGCGGAGATATCCTGCGGGTCGACAAGTGGGGACGTCGCCGCCTGGCGTATCGCATCCAGAGGTTCGAGGATGGTATCTACGTCCTCTTCCAGCTCGAGGGGCCGCCAACTCTCCCCAACGAGTTTCGCGCTCACACCCGCTATCGCGAGTCGATCCTCCGCGAGATCGTCGTCAGGCTGACAGGCGCTCAGGAGGTGGTGGTTCGCAAGCAGCTGGCCGAGTTGGAGATCTCGGATGAGGACAAGGCGCTGGCGGCTGCCCAGGTTGCGGCCGCAGGCGAGCGCGCCATAGCCAAGGCCGCGGCGCTGGCTGCCGGAGAGGTGTTCGGAGCCACGGTCTCGAAGGAAGAAACCGAGACCGACGACGCCGTCGAGCCCACTTCGACCGAGGAGGATCCGCAGGTCGCTCCGGCTCCCGTCGAAACCGACGCTGCGCCGGCGGAGGCGGATGAGCCGTCTGCCGATGCGACCGATGGTTCGGAGAGCGATGCGCCCGCGGAGTCGGAAGAAGTCGACGCTCCATCGGGTGAGCCTACGGTCGCCGAAGGGGCTACTGATGAAGGCTCCGAGGGCGCTACGGAAAAGGCCACGGACGAGTCCGGAGCTCCGGAAAGCGGTGACATGGCGTCAGACGGCGCGCCGGCTGAAGATGACGCGGGCTCGGCTGAACCGGCCGAGTCGGAGGAGGACTGACGATGCAGCAACGAGTAAAGAGGGGCGGAGGCGGATTCAGGCGCCGGCGCCGGGTTGATCGTCTAACACGCGACAAGGCCACCTACGTCGACTACAAAGACGTCGACCTGTTGCGCCGATACGTCGACGATCGCGGCAAGATGATCCCGCGTCGCACGAGTGGGGCCTCGGCCAAACACCAACGGATGCTGCGACAGGCGATCAAGCGCGCCCGGACGATCGCCTTGCTTCCGTACGTGGGGAGCAGCTAGGCCGTGAACATGAAGCTGATCCTCAAACAAGCGGTAACGCACCTTGGGCAGCCAGGGGATCTCGTCGAGGTGGCCAACGGCTACGGGCGCAACTACCTCCTGCCCAAGAATCTGGCGGTGCCCGCGACCAAGGCCAACATCGCGACGGTTGAGCAGCAGATGGGCAAGCTGCGCGCTGCCGCCGCGGAGCAACGTGCCGCTGCCGAGGCTGTGGCCGAGCGTCTGTCGGTGGTCGTTCTGACGATGTCGCGCAAGGTGATCGAAGGCGAGGAGTCCTCGCTGTACGGTTCGGTGAGCGTGGTCGACATCGGCGATGCGCTCGACGAGCGTGGCTTCGACGTGGACCGCGGCCACATCCATCTGGAGCAACCGATCAAAGAAGTGGGCGAGCACACCGTGCCGATCGCGCTCTCGCACGGTGTGATTGGCACCGTGAAGGTCAACGTCGTCGCCGAGGAGGAGGGCTCCTAGGCTCCGGTCCGCTTGTAACCGCCAGTCAAGGCACCGGCGCGAACAGGGCAGGTTCGCGCAGCGGCGCTCGAGGGAACAGGATGCGCGTCGGCGATACAGGATCGCTACCGAGCAGTCGCGATGCCGAGCGCTCTGTGCTCGGCGCCGTACTGCTCGACAACGAGGCGTTCAACGTCGCGGCGCAGCAGATCGTTGCCGGCGACTTCTTCGACGACGCGCACCGGTTCATCTTCGAGGGGATGTCGTCGCTGTCGGAGCGCGCCGACGCGATCGATCCGATTACCTTGCGCGAAGAGCTCGAGCGCCGCGACACGTTCGCGCGCGCTGGGGGCTCCGCCTACATAGCCGAGCTCATCGACGGGCTGCCTCGCACCGCCAACGTTGAGCACTACGCGCGCATCGTCAAGGACAAATCGGCACGCCGCCAGCTCATCATTTCCGCCAGCTCGATCATCAGCGAGGCGATGGAGGGCGGCAAGGACACCGACGAGCTCCTCGACCTGGCCGAGCACTCGATCTTCGAGATCAGCGAGGGCAAGGTGCGGCGCGGCTTCGTGTCGGTGCGCGATCTCGCGTTCGACACGATGCGCCAGATCGAGGAGCTGCAGAAGCGGGGCGACTTTGTCACCGGCCTCCCCACGGGATACTCGCGTTTGGACTCGATGACAGCGGGACTGCAACCCGGCGACCTCGTCATCCTCGCGGCGCGCCCTTCCATGGGGAAGACTTCGCTCGCGCTCAACATCGCCCAGAGCGTCGCGCTCGACCCCAAGCGCGCCGCAGCCGGCGAGCCGCCGCGCTGTGTCGGCTTCTTTTCGCTCGAGATGTCGGTGCAGCAGGTGATCCGGCGCTTGGTGACAGCAGTGGCCAAGGTCGACGCCCACAAGCTCGCGACCGGGTTTCTCTCGAAGTCCGACATGGACGGGTTGGGTTCGGCGCTCGAGGAGCTTTCGCGCGCCCGCATCTTCATCGACGACAGCGCCGCGATCACCGTGCTCGAGATGCGTGCCAAGGCGCGTCGGCTCAAGGCCGAGCACGGGCTCGATCTGATCGTGGTCGACTATCTGCAGCTGGTCCGCGCCTCGGGCCGCGCCGACAACCGCAACCTCGAGATCGGTGAGATCTCGCGCGGCCTCAAGGCGCTTGCCAAGGAGCTCGAGGTTCCGGTTTTGGCGCTGTCGCAGCTATCACGCGCCCCTGAATCACGCGCAGGGCATCGGCCGCAGCTGTCCGATCTGCGGGAGTCGGGCAACCTCGAGCAGGATGCCGACGTGGTGGCGTTTATCTTTCGTCCCGAGGTCTACGACAGGGACGACCCCGACCTCGAGGGGCGCGCGGAGCTGATCATCTCGAAGCAACGAAACGGGCCGATCGGCATGGTGCCGCTGGTGTTCCTCAAGTCGTTCACCCTTTTCGCAGAGCCGTCGCAAGCACCCGAGTCTGAGTTCTAGAACCGTGCTCTCGCCCTCAACGGCATGGGCAGGCCACCGATGGGATCGCTGCGGCGCGGGCGTCGGTGATTCCTCGTCCCGGCGCCGGCCGTAGGAGCGTTGCTGTGGGCGTAAGCGACTGTCGGCCGACCGTTGCCGAGATCGATCTCGGGGCCTGTGTCGCTAACTATCGCCAAGTGGCGAAGTACGTGGCGCCGACCGACGTATGGGCGGTCGTCAAAGCCGACGCCTACGGTCATGGCGCCGCGCAGGTGGCTCGCGCGCTGCAAATGTGCGGTAAGTCTCGCCCAAGCGGCTTTTGTGTTGCCACGGCGAGCGAGGGCGCCGAGCTGCGAGCTTCAGGTATTGACGCTCCGGTCCTGGTGATGACTACGCTCGCCAACGGCGGGGAGCGCGATCCGTATCGCCTGGTTGTCGAGCACCGACTGATCGCCGCCGTATCTGACGCCGCAGCAGCAGGACGGCTGCGTTCCGCGGTGCGCAAGGGAGGCAACGCTCGGGTTGTTGATGTGCAAATCAAAGTCGACACCGGGATGCGACGTCTTGGTGTTGGCCCCGACATCGAGCCGGTCGTCGCGCTCGCCAGCGATCTGATGAGTAGCCCCGAGATTCGACTCGGCGGGCTGTTCTCCAATCTCGCTACCGCGGGCGCGTTGGCTGGCAGTGCCGAACACGACTTCGTTGCCGAACAGGCGGCCAGCTTCCGGCGCATTCTCCTCGGACTTGGGGAAGCCGGTCTCAGCCTTCCATGGGCTCACCTGGCCAACAGCGCCGGCGTCGCTCACCACCCGGTCACCTGGCGCGACTCCGGGCCCGAGGGATTCACGGGCGTTCGCCCCGGCCTGGCGCTGTACGGCGCCACGCTCGCGTGTGAGCCTTCGCCGCTCCGACTACGCCGAGTGATGAGTCTCCGCACGCGCGTGGCGGCTCTCCGCTGGGCGGAGGCTGGTACCGCCGTCGGTTACGGCATGAGCTTTCGCCCTGAACGGAGGACTCGGCTCGGCGTGCTCCCGCTCGGCTACCATGACGGCCTACCGCGAGCGCTGAGTCATCCAAGCCCTCACGGGCGCCATTCTCGGCCGGCCGAGGTGCTTCTGAGAGGTTGCAGAGTGCCGATCGTCGGGCGCATCAGCATGGACGCCACGATCGTCGATGTGACCGACGTGCCGGACGCCACGGTCGGCGATACGGTGTGGTTGTTCGGCGGGCCACAGGCGGAGGGCTTGGCCGAGCCCTCCTTCGCGGTGGAAGAGATCGCGCGCCGAGCCGATAGTATTCCGCACGAAGTGCTCAGTAGGCTGGGAGGTCGCGTGCCGCGCGTATTCCTGAACGCCCCGCGAGCCCTGCCCGACGGCGCGCCATCGAGTGCGACCGCGCTGGCGCCTGATATAGCGCTGGCGGAGGGTTCGCTGTAGCCCGCGTCCCCCATTTCCCTCACTGCCCTACGGCACCTGATTGGACGACATGCCCAAGATCGCCGAGCTCAAGTCACGTTTCGCGTGGGGTTTTGTCGAGCGCAGAATCGCGGCTGCGAAGGTGTCCAGTCTGGAAGACAGACAGCCCGTCTTTCTTCTCTTTACGCCGCGATCTGGCAGCAAGCATTTCCTGGGGCTCCTGGAGTCGATTCCGGGTGCAGCGTTCGACTTCGAGGTCCTCGGGAATGTCTCGAGGCACGTCTCCAAGATGTACTTCGGCCCCTTCTGGCTGGTGGCCAGGAAGAGTCTTGGGCGCTGGGTTCGGCGACACAGGAGGGGGCCGCACTTGTTGCGTACGTCGTACGACCCTCCGGTATTCTCCTCGAAGGATCTGTGCCTTTCCTATCTCAGCCAGTGCTTGCAGGCCATCGACAGCCGCATCTGCGCCGTCAAGCTCCAGTATGAGCATTTCGAGATCGGAGGGGTTACGGTGGCCGATCTCCACGGAGCCTTTCCAACCGCCAAGTTCGTCGTTCTTTATCGACGGTCGATGTCCCGCCAGTTGATTTCGCATGCAATGTGCGGCGTGACCGGGGAGACTGGATGGAGCGCCGGTCGGACTTACGTGGAAACAGATCGGACGATCCGGCTCTCCAACGTGAAGATCCGGTCGTACTTCGCCGCAGTGAGAGCCATCAACGAAGAGTGGATGAAGCTGCCAGTTCTGAGCGAGCATGGCGCTGTCGTTTGCTATGAGGACATCTGCGCAGATCCTCAGGCCGCGTTCGAGCGCTCGATTTTCCCGTTGCTCGGTATCTCCCCAACGCCGGTGATCGATCGTCGGTTCCAAAAGCAAACGAACCGGCCGATCGAGATCATCGTCGAGAACCATGACGAAGTTGCAGACCTGCTGAATGCGCCTGACGCATTTCAGGATTACGAGCTCGGACTGCCCGAGCGCGCCGATACCTGACGGGGCTCCGAGCTCCAGCGATTTGGCAAGGCGCCGAGGTCGGGCTCGTTGCCCCGTGCTCCCGTTCTGCTGCCGACGTGCACAACTCCAGGCGCGGCGATACGGTGTGGTTGCATAGCGGATCGCAGCCGGAAGGCGGCGTTGTGCCGGGCGCCGTCGTTGTCGAGGAGATCGCGCGCCGGGCCAACCGCAACCCGCACGAAGTGCTCAGTAGCCTGGGAGGCCGCGTGCCCCGTGTATTCTCGCCAGCCCTGGAAGCCGGGCAAGTCCTGCAATATCGTCGGCCGTTGAACGAGGCAACGCCGGCGGCGTTCGACCGCCCGACAGCCGAGCGGTCGGCGACGGAACAAATCCAATGACCCGCCTACTGACAGCCGTCGGCCAATGGGCCGTGCGACTCGCTTCCGACGCTGGCGAGACCGCTCTCTTGTTCGGTTCGACCATCGCCGGTCTCGTGAGCGGCCCGTACTACGTACGCAGCTGGTTCGCGCAGATGTTCGAGATCGGCAATCGATCGCTCCCGGTCGTGCTCGTAACCGCTGGGTTTTCCGGCGCGGTCTTCGCATTGCAAACCTGGGAGGGCTTCGCGAAGTTTGGCGCCACCGGCCTGGTGGGATTCGCCGTAGCCCGCGGCATGACGCGCGAGCTCGTGCCGGTGATGGCCTCGCTCATGGTTGCCGGGCGCGCCGGGTCCGCAATGGCTGCGGAGATCGGCACCATGATGGTCACGGAACAGGTTGACGCGCTTAAGACGATGGCTGTCGATCCCGTGAGGTATCTGGTGGTGCCGCGCGTGCTCGCCGCCGCTTTGATGTTGCCGATACTCGTGGTGATCGGCGATCTGATGGGTATCTTCGGTGGTTACGCGGTCGCGGTGCGCATGCTCGGCGCGGCGCCGACCGCCTATTGGAACTCGAGCTTTGACTTCCTCGACATTCAGGACGTCGCTGGCGGGCTGCTGAAGGCTTCGCTGTTCGGGATCATGATCGCTCTGTTCAGCTGCGCGCGCGGCTTTCGAACATCGGGTGGGGCTCAGGGCGTAGGCCGGGCCACAACCGGAGCGATGGTCACGAGCAGCATGGCGATTCTGGTGTCCGACTTCTTCCTTACGAAGCTGCTGCTCAGTCTGTGGAATCTGTGATGCCGACTGCAGCGACTCCCCTCGACGCCGACGGGGCAGCCACGTGTGCCGCCGACGAGCGGTTCATCGAGTTGCGCGCGCTATCCAAGCGCTTCGGTGACTTGCAGGTTCTCGGCGAGATCGACCTGACCGTCGAGCGCGGCGAGTCGCTCGTGATCATCGGCACCAGCGGCGCCGGCAAGAGCGTCCTCCTCAAGCTCGTGATTGGGCTCTTGGAGCCGGACTCGGGCGAGGTTCTCGTGGACGGGCGGCATGTGTCGGCGCAGACGGCGAGCGATCTTGTGATGCTCCGCCGCCGGATGGGAATGCTTTTTCAGTACGCCGCGCTGTTCGACTCGATGAGCGTCGGGGAGAACGTTGCCTTCGCCCTGCGACAGCACACGAAGTGGGATGCCGAGCGCATCGCCGATCGCGTCTCCGAGGTTCTGCGCTGGGTAGGACTCGAGGGCGCGGAGAAGAAGGCCCCGTCGGAGCTCTCCGGCGGTATGAAGAAACGTGTCGGGTTGGCTCGGGCGATCGCGTTGGGCCCCGACGTGATGCTGTACGACGAGCCGACCACCGGGCTCGACCCTATTCTCGCCGACCAGATCAACGATTTGATCATCGGGCTGCGCGAGCGCATGAGCGTGACGTCGCTGACGATCACGCATGACATGGTGTCGGCCTACAAGATCGCCGACCGCATCGCCATGCTCTACAAGGGTAGGATCGAGGCGATCGGCACGCCCGAGGAGATTCAGCAGAGCGACAACCCCGTGATACAGCAGTTCATTCACGGCAGCGCCGAGGGTCCGATCACTGGACTGTAGTCCGCTCGCCGCAGCCGCTATGCTACGGAACACTCGCGTCTCGCTCGCGAGATGCCCGACCCGCAGCCTGGAGGGTTCTCCGTGAATACCGAAGCCCGCGTCGGCATCCTCGTCCTCGTTGGTGTCGCCGCGCTCGCGTTCTTCGTCATTCGAATCGAGAACCTCGGCCGGCTCGATCTCGACCAGACGTACACCGTGAGCGTGCGGTTCTCCAACGTCGCCGGTCTGCGCGTAGATGATCCTGTACAGCTCGCCGGTGTGAACGTCGGGCGCGTCGAAAGCGTCGGCCTCACCGCAGATGGTTTCGCGGAAGTGACGCTGCGGATCCGCCGCGACGTGCGAGTTTACGAGGATGCGCTCGCGGTGGTCGGCTCCACCGGCATGTTGGGTGACCGAATCCTGGAGATTCGGCCGGGCTCGCCGACCAGCCGAGTCGTCGGGGACAACGACCGTATCAAAGGCGGCGCGCCCGCTTCCGTCGACCAGCTCGTTACCGTGGTTGGCGGCATCGCCGCTGACCTCAAGAGCACGACCGACGCGTTGAGCCGTGTGCTCGGAACCGCGGAAGGCGAGGCGACTTTGCGCGACATCCTGGTCAACGTCCAGGGGCTCACCGGCGAGTTGCGTGACATGCTCATTCAAAACCGGCCGATTCTCGCCAACAGCTTCGCTGGACTCGACGGCGTGGTGGCGAATCTCGACACGCTGTCGACGCAACTGGTTGATTCGCTTCCCGATATGGTTGCCGAATTCCGCCAGCTGGCGGCCGACGTGAGCACTCTGATCGACGCCAACGATGGCAACATCGGCGAAACCGCGAACGGATTGCGTGAGGTGACCCAAACGCTGAACCGCTCGGCCACCGATCTCGAGGAGATCCTCTCCAAGATGAGTCGCGGCGAGGGCAGCTTCGCGCAGATCGTCAACGAGCCCAACACGGTCCGGAAGCTCAACGATGCGCTCGAGAGCATCGACGACACGCTGGCCGCCGGCGACATCTTCTTTCGCCGCGTCGGTCAGGCACGCTTCAGCTTCAACTTGCGTTCGGAGTTCTACGAACGTAGCGACTCGACGCGGAACTATTTCGGCCTGCGGGTGGAGCTCGGAGAGGCATCGGACCGTGCCGCGATCTTTCACCTGGTGGACGACAACATCGGTGGCTTCACCGAAATCAACACCGTCACGGAGACCCTGGACGATTTCGGCCTCGTCCTCGATCGCACCATCCAGCGCCAGCTCGTTCGCGAGGAGGGCTTCACTTTCAGTGCGGTTTTGGCTCAGCGCGTTAACAACTGGCAGTTCCGAGGCGGCGTTGTAGAGAGCGAGGCGGGCTTCGGGATCGATTACTTCGGGCCGGATAATCGCTTGCGCCTGTCGGCCGAGGCATGGGACCTCGGGCGCGATCCCGACCCGCACGTCAAGCTGAGAGCTCAGTACCTTGTGTTCGGGCGCTTCTTCGTGACCGGCGGCTGGGACGACTTGCTGCGCGACAACCTGCGGCAGGTTTTTCTCGGCGGCGGCTATTCGTTCCGCTACTGAGGTCGGAGTGGCCGACTCAGAAGTGGGAAGGAGAGTCCCGGCGGAGCGCCCCGCGGTCCTGATTCTTGGTGCCCTTGGCCAGGCGGGCCACGCCCTCGTAGAGACCACCGCGGCTGCCGGGCGCGATCCGGCGACGGTGCTCGCCTGGGGCCGCGACGATCTCGACATCCGTGACGCCGTTGCGGTCAACGAGGCGCTGCAGCGTTTGCGACCGCACGCCGTGATCAACTGCACGGTCTTCCAGCCCGTAGACCGTTGCGAGACCGAGCCGGAGGAGGCGTTCGGCGTCAACTCGATTGCCGCCGGCAACCTGGCGCGAGGCTGCAGAGCGGTCGGATCGCGTCTGGTGCACCTGTCGACCGACTATGTATTCAGCGGCCCGCGCCGACGGCCCTTTCTCGAGAGCCACCGGGCTGAGCCGCTGAACGTATACGGCGCGTCGAAGCTGGCTGGCGAACACTTGGTGCTGGCGGCGTCGCCCGTACATATGGTGATCCGGACTTCCTGCGTCTTCGGTCGACCGCACACGGGACACGGCAACCGATCGTTCGTCGAGCGTATGTACGCGCGCGCTTTGCGTGGCGAGCCCACTCTCGTGGTGAACGACCAGGTTGTCAGCCCTACGAGTGCCACCGATCTGGCGGCCGGCATTTGGTACCTGCTCGGGTGCGGCGCCACGGGGCTCTTCCACGTCGCCGGCGACGGCGAGTGCTCCTGGTATCGGCTGGCTCGGCAGGCCTTCAGAGCCGCCGGCGTGCTCTCCCTTGTGCGCCCGACGACGGCGGCTGAATACGGCGCGGCGGCGCCGCGCGCCGCCTACACGGCGCTCGGCTCGGAGCGCGCTGGTGAGCTCGGATTGCGGCCGTTGCCCCCTTGGCGTGAATCTGTCGCCGCGTATCTCGAGTCTCTGGCACATCCGTAGCGAGTCGCGAGCTCGTCGCTCGCCACCCCGGCTTCGTGACGAGCGGCGGGTACAAAACGGTTCGTGCGGCTTTCGGATCTCCACTTCGCCTCGACTCACGCCCGCGTCAAGATCTCCGCATCTGTGCTGATAAGACTTGACAGTAAGAGACTAAGATTTTATTATCCTGAGATATCAGTTCAAGAAATCGCCGGTACGGCACGGGTCTACCACATAGACACGGCTTGATCTCGGGTCGGCTGGCAAGCGCACTGTCACCACATCAAGAGGAGGGAGCTAACATGCTCGTCCGTCGCTACGACCCGTTTCATGACCTCACAGGCTTTGCCAACCTCGCCGGCCAGCTCGATCGCGTGCTCGGCGGCGCTCTCGCCGGTCGAGATCAGTCGGAGGGATCCGATAACCAGAGCGCGTCGACCTGGGCGCCACCGATGGATGTCGTCGAGAACGACACTGAGATCCGGATCCGCGCCGAGCTTCCCGGACTGTCGGAGGAAGAGGTGGAGATCACCGTCGAGAACAACCGGCTGAGCCTGAAGGGCGAGAAGAAGCTCGAGAACGAGGAGAACGCGGGACACTACCGCCGCCTGGAGAGCCGCTACGGCAGCTTCCACCGCATGTTCGGCCTTCCGAACCTCGTCGATCAGGATGCGATTGATGCCAACTTCAGGAACGGCGTGCTGGAGATCGTCTTGCCGAAGGTCGAGGCCGCCCAGCCCAAGAAGATTGCCGTCAAAGTGAACTGAGCCGTCGAGCCCGCACGTTGGGAGGCCGGGGAGCGTGTGCTCTCCGGCCTTTCGTGTGCTCGGAGACGGAGCGCCGTAGGCGTCTATAATCTCTCCGTGCGCGCCCCACGAGTAAGTCTCACGAGCGAGCGCGCATGCCGATTCCCCCAACTCCATCAGGAGCATCCGTCTTTCCATGGGCACGATGCTGGTTCGCGCACTATTCGTGGTGCTTTGCGGCGCGCGCGGCTACTTCGCCGAGCCCTGGGAGATCGGGCCCAACAATGGGCTGGTGATCGGGCTGGCTTTGTCGGCGGCGACGATTGCCGTGGAGGTCAAGTTGCGCAGCCTGCCGTCGAATGTCCTCGTCGGCGGGCTCCTGGGTGGTGCGTTGGGGTTGCTGTTCGCGCTCGGACTCGGCTTGCTGGCGCGACTGATTCAGATCTCTGACGGCGGCCGGACGGTCCTGCAGATCATCGCTTTGCTCATCTTCGGCTACCTGGGAGTGATCGTTGGCGCCAAGAAGGGCGAGTGGATCACCGCGGGCGCGATCAAGAGCTGGTTCGGCGACCGTGGCGAGTCACGCTGGTACAAGCTGCTCGACACCAGCGTGATCATCGACGGCCGCATCGCGGAGGTGGCCGAAGCGGGATTCATTGACGGTGTTCTGGTTGTGCCTCACTTCGTCATTGGCGAGCTGCAACAGGTCGCCGATTCAACCGACGCGTTCAAGCGCAACCGCGGGCGCCGCGGCCTCGACATTCTCCAGCGCTTGCAGAAGATGCCTGGGTTGACGTTGCAGGTTTCCGAGACCGACTTCCCGGAAATCCCGGAGGTGGACCTGAAGTTGGTGCAGCTCGCCAAGGAGCTGGACGCGAAGGTCGTCACCAACGACTTCAACCTGCAGAAGGTGGCACGCGTGCGCGGTGTCGAAACCCTGAACGTCAACGAGCTGGCGCAGGCTCTCAAACCGGCCTACCTGCCGGGAGAGCGCATGTCGGTCTATATCGTCAAGGAGGGCAAGGAGGGCAAGGAGGCTGGACAGGGGGTGGGGGACCTCGACGACGGCACGATGGTCGTGGTCGACGATGCCCGCGACGACCGCGGCGACACGATCGAGCTGCAGGTAAAGTCGGTGTTGCAGACGAGCGCGGGCAAGATGATCTTCGGACGCAAGACGGAAGTCATCCAGGTGCCCTCGCTAGCTCACGCCGCGGAACGTTAGCGTCACATGGGAGAGCGCGAGGGTGGGCTTGTGGGCCGCGGCTCGTCGGTCTGCGAGCCAGAGCGACCTGAGCGGAGGCAACAGCCAGAGCAGCCTCAGGAGTTGGCGCTCGGCCAAGCTGAAGCCGAGCCGAGCCCGACGCGCGTCGCCGACGCCGCGCTGCTGGCCGCCGTCGCCCAAGGCGACGAGGCTGCTTTCCAGGTGCTCTTCGAGAGCAAGCATCGCCATGTTTATCTCGTTGCTTACCAGATTGTCGGCAACGCGGCGACCGCCGAGGAGGTGCTGCAGGAGACCTTCCTGGCGCTATGGAAGAGCGCTTCGACCTATCGCACCGATTTCGCTGTCGACACCTGGCTTACACGCATCGCCACCAACAAGGCCATCGATCGCTGGCGCTCAGGCAGAACCGAGGCGCGGCGGCGCGTGCCGCTGCGCGACGCATCCGACGAGAACGCCGGGCCCGCGGCTGTGACGCTGGAGGCCGTGCCCGCGCCGAGCGAATCATCCGACGTGAGTCTGCCGGCGCGAAGCGCCGAGGTCCAAGCGGTGTGGGACGATCTGGCTGACGGGTTGCCTCCTCAACAGCGGGCGGCCTTCGCCCTCCGCATTATCGAGGGAATCGATGCCCGAGAGGTCGCCGAGATTCTCGGTTGCAGCCTTTCGACGGTACGCAGCCACGTCGCCCTCGCTCGAAAGACCCTCCGAAAGGGGATCGCCGAGCGCTACCCCGAGTATTTACGGAAGTTCGGGACGCAGCCCTCCAACGACAACGTTGGAGCGGCGCGGTGAACACCGGCACACGCGTTACGCTCACTCGATGACCGCGCCGAAACAGATCTACTTGTCGCCGCCACACATGGACGGCGGTGAGTTGAATCTGTTGACCGAAGCCTTCGAGTCGAACTGGATCACCCCGCTCGGGCCGCAGGTCGATGCGTTCGAGCGCGAAGTCTGCGAGCTGGTGGGCGTCGAGGCCGCGGTGGCGCTGAGCTCCGGCACGGCGGCTCTTCATCTGGCGCTGCGCCTCGTCGGCGTCGAGCCCGGCGACCGCGTGCTTTGCTCCACGTTCACCTTCGTTGCAAGCGCCTCGCCGATTGTGTACCTCGGTGCCGAACCGGTTTTCGTCGACGCCGAGCGCTCGTCCTGGAATATGAGTCCGGCGCTGCTCGAGGAGGAGCTCGCAGCCTCGGCTGCCACAGGCCAGCTGCCACGGGCAGTGGTGGTTACCGACCTCTTCGGACAGTGCGCCGACTACGATGCCATCTCGCGGACTTGCGATCGCTTCCAGGTGCCGCTGATCGAGGATGCGGCCGAGGCGCTGGGTGGCACGTATCGCGGTTCGCCCGCCGGCAGCTTCGGGAGGGCCGGTGTGTTCTCATTCAACGGCAACAAGATCATCACCACCTCGGGCGGCGGTATGTTGGTGTCGGACGACGTGGAGCTCATCGAGCAGGCGCGGTTCTTGTCGACACAGGCTCGCGACGAGGCGCCGCATTATCAGCATTCGAAGATCGGCTACAACTATCGCATGAGCAACCTGTTGGCTGCGCTAGGCCGTGGTCAGCTGCGCGTGCTTGCGGGTCGAGTCGAGGCACGGCGCCGCATCTTCGAGCGCTACGTGGGCGAATTGGGCGATCTGCCGGGCCTCGAGTTCATGCCAGAAGCGGACTACGGGCGCTGCACACGCTGGCTGACCTGCGTTTCGATCGATCCTCGGCGCTTCGGCGCTTCTCGCGAGGAGGTTCGCTTGCACTTGGCCGCCCGCGCGATCGAGGCACGGCCAGTGTGGAAGCCCATGCACCTGCAGCCCGTGTTTGCGGCCTGTTCGGTTCGCGGCGGCGAGGTCGCCGAACAGATATTCGACGAGGGTCTGTGCCTCCCGAGTGGCTCAGCCATGACTGATGACGATCTCGAACGGGTCATCACCGCGATTGGCGAATGCTGCCGCGGCTAGATCGTCGTAACGTGCCAGCCTCGCTCGAACCCGCCTCGCCGACGTGCGCTCGAGGGTCCGCAGTTGGCCGCTCACGTTGGCTGGGGCTGTGCTCAGGCGTCCAGGAACGGCCAAGCGTCCACTATAATCGGCGATCTAGACGACCAGCAATCCCGTGGTAGGAGGCGAAGCAAGAGTGTCGGACCGCCAGCTAGTTTCCCGGATTCGATAGGTCATGAGCCCATCCCCTTCGCTGCTCAGCACCGCGCCGCGGTTGAACATGCGCTCTCCACGCCGGTGGGCTCTGCTCCTGACCGACTTCTCGGTGCTGGCCGCCTCATTTTGGTTTGCCTACCAGCTGCGTTTCGATTTCGCGGTCCCGGCGAATAACTTTCGCTCCATGGTGACGCAGCTCCCGATCGTGCTGGCCCTCGAGTTCGCCGGACTGGTCGTCGCTGGTGCGCAGACTTTCGTCTGGCGTTACACGGGTCTACGGGATCTACCCGCGTTCGGCCGTGCGATGCTGTTTACGGCGGTGCCGCTGTTGATCCTGCGCGTCTTACTGCCGCCGACTTTCCAGGCCTGGCGCGTGCCGCTTTCGGTGATCTTCATCAATGCCGCGTTGGCGTTTCTCGGCCTCCTGGGCGTGCGGGTGGCGCGGCGGATGTTGTTCGAGAGCACAGAACGGCGGCGGCAGGATTCGCACCAACAGCTCAGGCGTGTGCTGCTGGTGGGCGCGGGCCGTGCCGGGATCCTGGCTGCCCGCGAGATCCAGAACCGCGGCGACGTGGCCGTTCAGATCATTGGCTTTGTCGACGACGATCCGCTCAAGGGCGGCATGGTCATCAATGGAGTGAGGGTTCTCGGCACGACGCACGAGCTGCCGCGACTGGTGCGAGAGCACGAGATCCAGGAGCTCGTGATTACGATCGCCGAGCCGCAATCGGCGGTGGTTCGACGGGTCGGAGAGCTCGCCGGCCAGCTAGGATTGCGAGTGCGAAAGGTCCCCGGCCTTTACGAGCTTCTGCAGGGAAATCTGGAGATCAGCCGCTTCCGTCAGGTCGATCCAGAGCAGCTGCTCCAACGTGAGCCGCTGCGTCTCGATCGCGACCGTCTCGACCACTTCCTGAGCGGCAAGCGCGTGCTGGTGACCGGTGCCGGGGGCTCGATTGGCGCCGAGCTGGCGCGTCAGATCGTCCATTTTCGACCCCATAGCCTGGCGCTCGTCGAACGCGCCGAGAACGCTCTCTTCGAGATTGATCGCGAGCTTCAGGCTCGCTCCACTGACACCGATATCTCGGCAATCGTCGGCGATATTGGCGACCCCCACCGCGTTGAGTACCTTTTCCGGGAGCTTCGGCCCGAGATTATCGTCCACGCGGCGGCCCACAAGCACGTGCCGCTCATGGAGTCGAACGCCGCTGAGGCCGTACGCAACAACGTCCTCGCCACCCACACGCTCGCCGAGCGGGCGGGTTGTTCCGGTGTCGAGACGTTTGTGTTGATCTCCACGGACAAGGCAGTTTTCCCGACCTCGGTCATGGGCGCGACCAAGCGTCTCGCCGAGCTGGCGATACAGGATTTGGACTCGCGCTTCGATACCCGATATGTCGCCGTGCGCTTCGGCAACGTCTTGGAGTCGGCCGGGTCGGTGTTGCCGATCTTCGCCGAACAGATCGACGCCGGTGGGCCAGTGACGGTCACGCACCCGGAGATGCGGCGTTACTTCATGACCGTGACGGAGGCCGTCCACCTGGTTCTCGAGGCGGCGGCGATGGGCGAGGGTGGCGAGATCTTCGTTCTCGACATGGGTGAGCCTGTGCGCATCGTCGACCTGGCCGAGCGCATGATTTCGCTGCACGGCTTCGTGCCGCACGTGGATATCGCCCTCGAGTTCAGCGGTATCAGACCGGGGGAGAAGCTCTTCGAGGAGATCGGTCACGACGCCGAGGAACTGGCGAAGACTCGTCATCCCAAGATCTTCATCGGCAGGATCCCGCCATTGCCGCCGCACCACGTGGCCTCGGCGCTGGACAGGCTTCGCGCCCTGTCAACCAGCGCCGACCATCAGATGGTGCGAGATCTCTTTGCAGAAATCCTTCCCGAAGCCAATCTCGGGCCTCCGAAAGAATTGCTGGAGGACTCCACCGCGTCCTGAGACGGATTTCGATGCGCCGGGCCGGGGCCACTTTACTGCTCAGGGCGCAAGGGGAACCCCAACCCTACGTTGACCAGGCCAACAAGCTCCACGAAGACCGCTTTGATATCGGTGGTGTTGCGCCACCATCCGTCGGGGTCGAAGGAGTCGCGTCGCGTGGGGCGGACGATGGCCGACACCTGATCGTCGGCCAGGGCTCGCCAGACCGCCCGTACTCGCCGCGTGTGTTGCATCGAGGTCACGAGAATGACCCGGCGGGCGCCCAAGCGTTGCAACTCGCCGACAACCGACTGAATCTCGTCGTAGGTGTTGAGCACCGGCTGGTCGAGCCGACGGATCGCCTCCGAGGGCACCCCCATCGCCTCGAGAACCTTTTTGTTGTAGAACCAGGACTCGTGGCGCTCGATACCCAGTCGAGCCAGCGCCGCCGATTCCATCGTTGGCGCGATGTCCGCCAGCCAGACTTCCGGGGCGAAGCCGTCGTTGTAGATGCGCGCCGCCTCGATGGCACGAAACGGCACTCGGCCGGCGTGAACAAAAATCGCCTCAGCGGGCGCCAGCTCGTCCGACACCACGAGCCAGTGGCCGATCGCTCCCAGGCAGCTCGGTGCGGTCAAGAGCAGCAGAAGCGCCGCGACCGCCGCTAATCCCACACCCCTGCGGCTCCCTAGCAACCTCATCCGTGATCGTTCGGGCGACGGGTTGGCTCCGAGGGTCGCGTCGGCCAACTCGCCGCCATCCGCGCCGGCAGCTCCGGTGGTGCCTGCGGCGCGTTCGGCTGTCATGGTTTCTTCTCCTGAGCGCGGAATCCTTCTCGCACGAGGTTACCCGACTCTGCAGGTTCCTACTTCGTTTGCACGGCGGGCCGTCGGCTGTACGCCCATCGAGCCGAGTGGCGTTCGAATCGACGGGTAGCGCGCTCGCCCCGACGGGTCGTCAGTGGAACGGCGTTGGACGTTCGCAGCGTCGGCTCCGTATGAAAGATCCAGGAGGAGTCATGAGCGAAGGTCCCAACGGATTTCACAGCGACCAGAACGGCGATTCGGGCCCGGAAGATGTCTTTCGCAACCTTGCGGGGCGGTCGACCGCTGAGCTCGACAGCCGTCGAGCTTGGCAGCGTTTGGCCAGGGAGCTGCAGCCGCCGGTTGACGATCGCGCCACCTGGTGGCCGTTCGGCCGCGGACGCACGCCGGTCTTCACGCACACTCGATACGCGTTTGCCGCCGGGGCGCTGGCTGTAGTGCTCATCGGCGCCGGGCTCGTGCTCTCGGGTTTGCTTGACGACCCCACCACGCCGGCAGTGCCGAGCGGCTCATCGCTCGCCGCGGGCGCCCAGCCTGACAGTCGCGCAGCGACGGGCGGCACGGGTCCCAGCGCGTCCGAAGCCGCCGAGCGGGGCGAGGTTGAGCCGTTGCTCACGTCGGAGGACAACGATCCCGATCAGTTGGTGTTGCTTTTACCGGAGGCAGAACGTCGCGCCGATGACGCCGCCGGAGCCGGCGGGTCGGTTGGTCTGGACGGTGACCGTTCGCCGTCCGATGTCCGCATAGTGGCCGAATCGGCGCCCATCGAACGGCGCGGCGACCTAGCCGACAGTCCGCCATCGTTGGCAAGCCGTCGTCTGGACGTCAGGCTGCTGCGCGGCTACACGGGATCTGCGCCGGCTGACGCCCTCGTTGGGGAGACTTTCCTTGGAGCCGGTGGCGGCTCTGCCATTGCCGACGTCCGCGCTCGCCTGCGCGGCACATTGCCGTTCGTCGACTACGCCCTCCTCGGTCGCTGGCAGGGCGAGGCTGGTGCCTTGACCGAGCTGTCGGAACCGATTGAGGCCGAGCTCGCGCCCGGCTACGTGTTGCGCTTCAGCGTTGCTTCCGACGGCTCGCTGAACGATGTGACGCTCATCGGTGCCGGTCAGTCACAGGGCGGGAGTCTGCGACTGGAAGCTGGCAAGATCTTCGTGATCGGCTTCCCGGACATTGGCGAGCAGGTGACTTCTTTGGTTGTGGCGCTCCGGTTGTTGCCCGCGGCGGACGGCGATCCTGCCGCCACGGCACAGCGCTAGCGGGCGCGCCGACTGCAATGGGCGATTTTCGCTGTCGCGTCGGAACGACGCAGGGCGCGCTGGCCGCGCGGTTGGTGTCGGCGGCATCGCCGAATGCGGCGCGCGAGCTTCTCGAGAACGAGGGCCTTCAGGTTTTCGAGGTCGAAGAGCATGCCTCCGGCAGCTTTGCGCTCGGGCGGCGTATTTGGCACGCGCTGACCAAGCCGCGCGGCGGGAGAGATAGCCATTCCGGAGCGCAAGAACAGCGGGGCTGGTTCGAGCGCCGCGCTCGCGTGGCGACATCTGACCTGTTGCTTCTCAACCAAGAGCTCGCCGCGCTGATTGGCGCAGGCCTACCGTTGCTCCGCTGCATCGACATCCTGAGGACGCGCCGCTCAGGCAGCGTGGTCGGCAGCATGCTCGACCGGGTGCGCGCCGGGGTGGCAACCGGGGAAAGCCTCTCCGGAGCCTTCCGTCCAGAGATCGAGCGTGTCGGGTTGCCCGAGTTGTTCGTGACATCGCTCGAGGTCGGAGAGGCCAGCGGCGATGTGGTTACACCGATCCGGCGGTACACCGAACACCTGGAGCGCTCGCGGGCCTTGAGCCTGCAGGTAACCGCCGCGATGATCTATCCGCTCGTGCTGCTGGTCATCTCGGCGATCGTCGTCATGATCCTGATCATCTTCGTGATCCCGCGATTCGCAAATTTCTACTCTGCCTCGGATGCCGAGCTGCCGTTGACGACTCGGATGCTGGTGGGCTTTTCTCACTTCTTGAGCGCGTACGGGCTGCTGCTGCTCGCAGCAGCCGTGGGAGGTGGCACGCTCTTCAGTCGCTGGGCTCGAACCGACGCGGGTCGTGACATCCTCGACGCGGCCAAGCTCCGGGTCCCCGGGCTCGGCCACCTTCGCCTGCGTTATCTGGGGCTCGAGACGGCGCGCACGCTGTCGACCCTGCTCCGCGGCGGTGCCCCGCTGGTGCGCGCCCTGCGGGTTACCGCCGAGGGAACCGCGAACCGAGCCTATCGTCGTCGCATTCAGAACGTGGCCGAGCGCGTCACCGAAGGCTCGAGCTTGCATCTCGCCTTCGAGACACAAGGCCTGCTCGAGCCGCTCGGCCTCGAGATGGTTCAGGTAGGTGAATCGAGCGGCTCGCTCGAAACGATGCTCGAGCACGTGGCCAAGACCTACGACGAGGTGCTGCAGCGCCAGGTCACGACCATGGTCGGCCTGATCCAGCCCGCAATGCTGGTCATCATGGGGTTGATCGTGGCGAGTATCCTGCTGTCGTTGTACTTGCCCTTGTTCCGAATCGTACAGGTGGTGGGATGAGCGCGAGCGGAGTCGACAATGCGGTTGAGTCGGGCGAGTTGCTCTCCGGAGGCACTTCGGTTCGTGGCGGCTCCGCGCTCGACGCTCTTGCCCGTCGCCGCGCGCTCGAGCTCGGCGTCCCCTTCGTCGATCTCGACGACGTGATCCTCGACAGCGCGCTCCTCGATCAAGTACCGATCGAGCTCATGGTTCGACACACCTTCATTCCTCTTTCGCGCCGTGACGACGAGTCGGCGACCCTCGTGGTGGCGCTTGCCGACCCTGCGGATATGGGCGCCGTCGACGCGCTGGAGGGACTGCTCGACGCGCCTATTCAAGTCAATGCGGCGGCTCCCAACGCGGTCGAGCGGGCGCTGAGACGGGCGGGAGCAGGCGAGCGTATTCTGGCCTCCGTAACGCAGCGCTTCGAGCCCGATGCGCGCACGCAAGCCGATGCCGAGGACGATGAGGGTCTGACGCTCGCCAGCCTCGCGACCGACGCGAGTCACCCGATTATCAGGCTCGTCGACTCGGCACTGCTGAATGCGTTGCAGCGTCGTGCCTCAGATATTCATATCGAGACGCGCGATCACTCGGTGTGGATCAAGTACCGCGTCGACGGCGTTCTGTATCAGGCACTCGACCCGATCGAGCTCCGCCATCACGACGCGATCATCTCGCGCATCAAGGTGATGAGCGATCTCGACATCGCCGAGAAGCGGGTCCCACAGGACGGTCGCTTCAAGCTCAACCTGCAGGGCCGGCGGGTCGACTTCCGCGTTTCGATCATGCCGTCGATCCACGGTGAGGATGCGGTGATTCGTATTCTCGACAAGGGGTACCTGTCGGAGGAATTCACGGAGCTCCGGCTCGACAGCTTGGGGTTTACAGAGAGTCAGCTGCGCAATGCCCGCAAGTACAGCCGCGAGCCCTACGGCATGTTCCTGGTTACCGGTCCGACCGGCTCAGGCAAAACAACCACGCTCTACGCCTGCCTGTCGGAGATTCGCAGCGAGGAAGAGAAGATCATCACGATCGAGGATCCCGTGGAGTATCAGCTGCCAGGAATCACACAGATTCCTGTCAACGAAAAGAAGGGCCTCACCTTTGCTCGCGGGCTGAGGTCGGTGCTGCGACACGATCCCGACATCATCATGGTCGGCGAGATCCGCGACCCCGAGACGGCCAATATCGCCGTCCAATCGGCGCTGACGGGGCACCTTGTCTTCACCACGGTGCACGCTAACAACGTTGTCGATGTCATCGGTCGTTTGCTCAACATGCAGGTCGAGGCCTACCAGTTCGTCTCAGCGCTCAACTGCGTCCTAGCGCAACGGTTGGTTCGAAGAATTTGCCCGCGCTGTCGGGTCGAGGTGAAACCGACTCCGGAGCTGCTCGAGGAATCCGGGTTGGGTCCAGAAGACTTGGAGGGGGTGGTTCTGTTCGAGGGCACCGGCTGCGGCGATTGCCGTGGCACCGGGTTCCACGGGCGCACCGTCATTGCCGAGCTTCTTGATTTGTCGGACGCCGTGCGCGAGATGATCCTCGAGTCGCGGCCGGCCTCCGAGATCAAGAGGCAAGCGGCGCTCGAGGGGATGACGTTCCTGCGCGACTCGGCGCTCGACAAGGTCCGCGCTGGGGTGACAACGCTGCGTGAGATCAACAAGGTGACGTTTGTTGACTAGCCGGGCGCCTGTGATCAGTAGAGGGAGACTTCTCCGATGAGTTGGTTCGGGCGACGCGAGCGCGTTGCGGTGGCTGTGGGAGCCGATCGGTTGCGCCTGGTCGTGGCGCAGGGGAACGGCACGTTGAAGGTGACGCACATCGCCGACGTGGAGCTCCCTGAAGGAGCCTTGCGACCAGGGCTCAAGAGCCCCAACATCGCCGATCGCGCTGTTGTTCTACCGGCGTTCCGGCAGATGGTGGCGACCGCGCGCGACCGCGGATTTGCCAAGCATCCGGAGCTCGTCGCGCTCGTTCTCTCCGACGCCACGGCCAAGGTGGCGTCTGCGCCGCTCGAGGGTGGGGTGCCGAACCATCGCGAGGGCGAGGTGATGGCGCGATGGGTGCTTCGCGATCTGTTGCCGCTGGACGAGGGTGATGCCCGGGTGGATTGGGCCGTGTTGTCTGGCCAGCCTCTTGCCGACGCGGCCACCGACGGCGCTGCAATCGCAGATCCGGCGCCAACCGACTGGCTGCTTTCGATTGGCTCACAAGCGGCGCTTATCGACGAGTACGAAGGCCTGTTGGGTGAGGTTGGCTGGACCGTCGGGCGCGTCGTTCCATGGACGCTGGCAGCCTCGGCGGCGGTGTCGCACGCCTCGAGCGGCGCCCGATCAGGAGGTGGCCGCGACGGTATGAATGGGCTGCCGAGGGAATCGGCAGGCTCTTCGACAAGACGACTCATTCTCTGTGACGCCGACGGCTCCCTCGCCTGCATGGTGGAGGCGGACGATGTGCCGCGCTTTCATCGTTCCTGGAGGGCTCGCGTGCCGGCAGCTCGGCTTGGACAGGAGTTGCCTTCCTTGCAGCGGTTCATCGCTGAGCGGCTCGAGATGAGTGTGGACGACGTGTGGGTGTGCGGCAGCGACGATTGGAGTGCCGCGGCCATCGAGTGTTGCGATGGACTTGGTTGGTCTGCTCGGAGGTTCGACCACACCGACGCTCTGCTGGGGGCCCTTCGCGGATGACGACGAATATGAGCTTGCGGCTGCTGCAGAGCCGCCCCGGGCACACAGGCTCGGGGAGCAACGACCGATGAAGCACTTGCCGGTGAATCTCGCCACCGCGCCGGTCGAGAACGTGCGACGCGTACGGCGCTGGCTGCGCGGTGTCGCGGCAACCGCGGCCGCTGTGACGTTGATGCACGGCCTGCTTGTGGCTTGGCTCTCGTGGCCGTCTCAGCCAACAGACGGCAGGGCGATGACCATCAGGTCTACCGAGGTGGATGCTTGGCAGGCCGAGGTCGAGGACCTCAAACAAGTGGCTGACGTGAGCCGAGGGCGCGCCGCGGCGGCCGCAGTGGAAATCGGCAACGCGGTTATTTCCTGGCGAGCCATTCCTTGGGACGACATCTTCAACGACCTCGAGGGCCTGCTGCCCGATCGCGTGCGGCTCGAGCTAGTACAGCCGGCGGTCGAGGGAGGTGGCGACGTGCGCGTGTCGATGGTGGCGGCCGCTGACGATCCAGCGCGTCTGCAGGATCTACTACTTTCTTTGGAAGCCGAGCCCGCCTTCACGGAGATCTACCCGACGCGAGAGGAACGTGGCCCGGACGGGCTATACCGCATGACCCTTGGCGCGCGCTACTTGTTGAGTCAAAACACGGCGGGCGGTGGATCGGGGGGCTCGCGGTGAGCTTCGACCTTCGGCTCGGGGGCGCCTGGCGCGCGATCCGCCTACCGATTGTTCTCGTGGTGGCGCTTGTCGCGGCCAATGTCGTTGGTTATTTCGGCTGGACGCGGCCGCGTTGGGCGGCCGCTTCGGTGACGTCAGCGGCAGCGCAGGACGTGCAGCGAGCGCGAGCGACGGTAGATCCGGCGCTGCAGCGTGCGCGGCTTTCGTACGGTCGAATTCTGGGTGCGGAGGCGGAGTTGGAGCAGTTGCGCGACCGGGTGGGTCGCGCTTCAGGCACCACGGCCGACGTCGTCTCGACGTTGCGTTCGGCGATCGACGCGGCCGGGCTCGAGAACGACCGGATTGGCTATCAGCCGCAGCCGGCGAACGAGTTGGCGCTGGTGCAGCTGCAGATCGACGCGCCGGTACGAGGCTCGTACTCGTCCATCCGACGAGTGCTGCACGATCTGCTCACCGGCCCGAGCTTCATGCTTGTCGAACGTGTCGCCTTGTCGACCCCGCCTCAGGGGCAGGCCGCTGGTATCTTGCAGCTGCAGCTCAGCCTGACCGCTTTCATCGACCCGGCTTACGCTCGCGCCGGTGAGCTACCAGAAGATCCGGTCGTCATCGACACCAGCGCCGAGGTCAACGACGAGCTCGCCGGCCCCAGCACCGTCAACGGCTCAACCCCGGCCGCGCTCGGCGACGGCGGAGGCGATAACCCGGTTGACGCGGCGAGTGCGCTGGCCACCGCACAACGATTGCGCGACGAGCTGGCGGAGCTGCCGACGATTCCCGTCGAGGCCGGCATCTTCGATCTCGATCTCGATCGGCTCGACACGTTGGCGGGGGCCAGTGAAGTACTCGCGTCGAACCGCAATCTGTTCGCTTTTGGCGCCACGGTCATTGCCCAGGCGCAGCGGCAACGCGCGGCCGAAGCCGAGCGCGAATCCCGTGCTCGCGACGACCGCCGTCGCGGCGACAGTGCGCCCAGCCCGGTGATGCCGCACACGCTGGTCGGAGTGGTGCGCACCGATGGCTTGTTCTACGCGACGTTGGTGGATGAGACGCAGGTCCACGTGGTAACCGCCGGCGATCTGTTGCCCGACGGCTATCGCGTGACCGAAGTGGGCATGATCCACGCTGTGCTCGAGGCTGGCGGGCTACGAACGCGCCTCTCGCTGCGCAAGGAAGAAAAAGAACAGACCGGCAATACGTTCGACGAGGCTCGTACTCGAGGGAATACCGAGAAGGCCAACAAGAAGAGAAAAAGCCAATGAGTCAGAAACAGCCTTCGATCCTCTCGGCGACGCTGCTGCTTGCCGCCGCGATCGCGATGAGCGGTTGTGCATCCGGCAAGATGCTACGTCGCGGTGACGCTCTCAGTCGGCAAGGTGATTGGGATGCCGCGATCGCCCAATACCAGGAAGTGCTCAACGAGAACCCCGACAATCAAGAGGCCCGATCCAAGCTCGTGATGGCGCGCACGAACGCGGCGTTGTTCCATCGGCAGGAGGGGCTCAAGCAGCATCGTGTGGGCGATCTGAAGCGCGCCCAACTCGAGCTCGAGCTCTCGGTACGGCTCGACCCCACCAATGAGGCCGCGGCGATCGATCTGCGCAACGTCAGTGAAGAGCTCGAAGATGTAGAACGCGACCGACGCTCACGCCGCACCTCTCTGGAGGACGCGGTCGAGAGCGCACGCACGGCCGCGTCGCCTACTCCGATGCTGGAGCCGCGAACTACCGGTGCGATGACATTCGATTACCGGCGCGCGACTCTCAAGGAGATCTACCGCGCGATGGGTCGGCTCGCCGGTATCAATGTGCTGTTCGATCCTGATGTTGACAACGAGGAGACTTCCTTTTTCCTGGAAAACACCCCCTTCGAGCAGGCCCTCGCGATTATCACCTTGACGTATGGCCACTTCTACCGGGTCATGTCGTCGAACACGATTCTGATCGCGCCCGACAACCAAAACAAACGCCGACAGTACACAACGCAGGTGATGCGGACATTCTACCTGTCGAACGCGCAGGCGGAGGTGGTGGCCAACACGCTACGGACGATCTTGCAGGCGCGGCTGGTCGCTGAGGACCCCGAGCTCAACGTGGTCACTATTCGAGACACGCCGGAGGTTGTCGAGCTCGCCGAGCGCATCATCGGCTCGATCGACAAAGCGCGCGGCGAGGTACTCTTGGACGTCGAGATCTTCGAAGTCAACCGCGCGCTGCTCGATCAGTATGGGCTGTCGCTGTCGAGCTTTGCTACGGTCGCTTCGGTGAGCCAGACCGATGTCGGGCTTGCCCTGAAGGATCTCGGCAACATCACGCAACAGGACGTGTTCATCACCGTGCCGTCACTGCGGTATCAGTTCCTGCGCGAGAACACCGACTTCAAGCTCATCGCCAACCCGCAACTGCGGGCTTCCGACGGCCAGCTGTCGTCGATGCTCGTTGGCGAACAACGTCCCGTGGTGTCGACCACGTTCAACCCGCAGAACACTTCGGGCGGCGATGTGATTCCGATCTCGACCACCGAATACCGCGACGTTGGTATTCGGATCAGTGCCACGCCAAGAGTGCATCACAACAATCAGGTGACCCTACAGCTCGAGATCGAGGTCTCGTCGGTAATCGGTGAGACCGGACCGCAGCAGTTGCCGATATTCTCGACTCGAAGCCTGCAGACGACTCTGCGGTTGCTCGAAGGTGAGACCAACCTGCTCGCCGGGCTGCTGAGGGACGACGAGCGCACGGTGCTTCGCGGTATTCCGGTGTTGTCAAGCATTCCGTTGTTGCGAAACATCTTCACGTCGACCGAGAAGCAGGTAAGCCAGAACGACATCGTGTTGGCGATCACGCCGCACATCATTCGCATGGCGGACATCAGGGCCGAGGATCTCGAAACGGTCTATGTAGGCACCGAGGCTAATGTCGGCGGCGGCTCGACTGGTGGCGGTCGGGGCTCCAGCCGCGGCCGTGGCCAGAACAACCAGGGCGACCGGGCAGGTGGCGTCGACCCGGTCGACCCGGTCGATATCTCGATCACGCCGGCGATCCTGACCGCCACCGTTGGCCAGCGGTTCAGCGTGCAGATCAATCTCTCCGGATCGGCCGAGATCAACAATGCCGGACTGCGAATTAGCTACAACGCCGTAGCGTTGCGCTTTATCGAGGCAACGGAAGGCTCCGTGCTCAGTAGCGATGGAGCTCGAACCAGCTTCCAGGCCGTCGGCGGACAGCAGGGGAGTGTGGCGATTGGCATCGGCCGCGTGGGGGACGGTGGCGGAGTGCTTGCGAGTGGCACGCTCGCCACGCTCACCTTCGAGGCGATCGCCGCGGGAGAAAGCGACATTCGCTTCGCGTCGTCGGTGCTGCGCAATTCCGAGGGCCGGCCGATTCCGGTGTCGCCGTCCCCCTCCAGGGTGCGCGTGTCGGGGACGCCATGATGCGGTGCCGGCGCAGCGTGTCGCGCGGTTCCCTCCGCCGGCGCGATTCCGCGGCCAGTCGAGGGTTCACTCTTATCGAGATGGTGATTGTCGTCGCCATCGTCGGGCTGTTGGCGTCCGCGGCATTGCCCCTGGCGCGCTGGAGCGTGAAGCGCTCAGAGGAGTACAGGCTCCGCCAGAACTTACGGATCTTGCGCGACGCGATCGATCGCTATCACGATGCCGCGCAGGCCGGCCTTATCGAGGTCGACGAACAGATGCACGGGTATCCTCCGTCACTCGAGGTCCTGGTGGAAGGTGTCGCGCTAGTCGCCCAGATGCCGCCTGTGGCGCCGCAGGTGTCAGATGTCTACTCGTCGACCGGGGCTGGACTCACGGGAGGCTTGCAGCAGCAACTGGCCGAGGATGAAGAACAGGGTGGTGGCGGTTTGGCCGGCGTCGGAAGCGCGGGCACGGGCCTCTCTCCGGGTGGCCCGAGTGGTCGCGGCTTCGGGCTGGGGGGCCCTGGCGCGAGGGGCGGCGGCGCGGACGTGCGCTCGACTCCCGGCGGCTTTGGTGGAGCGAACGCGGCTGGCGGCGGGCAACTTTCGAGTAGGTTTGCCGATCGGTTGGCTCAGATGCGGCAAGCGAGCTCAGCTTCGAGAGGCGGTACCGGATCGCTGGGCCAGAGCGGGCAGAGCGCCCAGAGCGGCTTTGGCCGCGCTTCCGGGTTCGGCGCCGTGGGCCCTGGCGGCACCGACGCCGCCGGCGATGCACCGTCGGAGCCGATCGTCGGCCCCGACGGACAGCCGTTGAAACTGATCTTGTTGCGCCGTATGCCGATAGACCCGCTGACCGGGAAAGATGACTGGGGTCTGCGCTGCTACGGCGAGCCTCCGGCCGACCGGTTGTGGTGTGGAGGCAACGTCTTCGACGTGTACTCCAAGAGCCTGGCCAAAGCGATTGACGGGACGAACTATCGTGACTGGTAACGCGGATTCAACAGCGTGAGGAGCGTAGATGCACGCGTTGTACACGTGGTCGAGCCTCGAAGACTAGAGGTCCGGCGCGAGACGCTGGTGCTCGAAGGACTCGGGTTCCGGGAGATTGCCGCACAGACGTTGTACACCGCGATCTCGCCCGGCACCGAGCTTGCCGCCTACGAGGGTCTCCGGCCGCTGCGCCCCGACCGCACACACTCGCGAGTGGTCGGTTACTGCAACCTCGCACGCGTTGTTGCCACGGGCGAGTGGGTCACGGCACTGGCGCCAGGCGATCTGATCTTGACGTTGCAGTCGCATCGCAGCCACTTCGTCTGCGACGAGGATGAGATTCTATTCAAGCTGCCCGAGGTGATGGAGGGCTATACCGAGGATCAACTCGTTCGAGCCTCGACGACCTATCTGTTTCACCAGGGTCACAGCGCGCTGCTGCGTGGAGATCTCAAGCCGGGTCAGTATGTCGCTGTTCTCGGACTCGGTACGCTCGGGTTGGCGACGGTGGCTGTGGCGAGTCGATTCGGCGCGCGCGTCTTCGGCTTCAGCAACCAACCTGAGAATCGCCAGCGTGCGCTCGAGTTCGGCGCCGCGGGGGCTTACGAAAAGCCGTCGTTCAGCGAGGCAGACGAGCCTGCGGTCGGCGGGCGTCTCAACGCGCGCGGTGCTGCGGCCTCGAAGCCGGCGTGGAGGTCGGATCTCGACCGCGCCACACGCGGCACGGGCGTCGACATAGTTGTCACGACGAGCGAGCTTTGGGCCGATTGGCGCGCCGCTCTCGAGTTGGCGCGGCCTGGAGGAACCGTCTGTGTGCTGGGCTTCCCTGGACGGCGTCAACCGCGGCCTGACTACAATCCGCTCGACCCGGCATATTTCTATCGAAAGCAACTCAGCCTCATTGCCTGCGGCTATACACCCGATGTCGACGTTGATCCGCGGGACATTCGTTTTACTGCGCAGCGGAACGTCGCCTACCTGTTGGACATGGTTTTGAGCGAGGAGCTGCCAGCCGAGCAGCTGATCTCTTGCGTTGCCTCCTGGCGAGACCTCGATTCGCTCTATCAACGCATCGAATCCCGTGACCACGGGTTTCTGACTGCGGTGCTCGACTGGACGGAGGTCGAAGATGACTGACGACCGCTGCGTCGACGGGTGTTGGAGTAGCCGGCAGCACGGCTTCTCGTTGCTCGAGCTCATCGTCGTGATGGCGATAATCGGAATCCTCGTTGTCTACGCTTTGCCTGCGTATCAGGACGCCACACTGCGGGCGCGCGAAGCCGTTCTGCTGGAGGATCTTCAGCGGATGCGAAGCTCACTAGAGGAGTACGTCACCGACAAGGGGCTCTATCCACCGGCGCTCGAGGCCCTTGTTGAAGAGGGCTATCTGCGTAGCATCCCGGTGGACCCGATTACGAAGGCTTCCGACACCTGGCAGGTTGAGTTCGCGCCGTGGATGATGGTTGATCAGGGACAGCCGGCCGGCATCTGGGAGCTCTGGTCGGGTGCCGAGGGCGAAGGGCTCAACGGGGTTCCGTATGCCGAATGGTGATCTTTCAATCACGGTGAGGCGATGGCATCTGCGCCATGTAGACGACGCGGTCTGTCGTGCCGACGGCTACACCCTGGTCGGGCTCATGATCGCGGTGGCAGTGGTCAACGTTGCCCTCGGGCTGGTGGTGACTTCGATCGTCGCAGTTGACCGGCGCGCGAAGGAACAGGAGTTGATCTGGAGAGGCCAGCAGTACGTGCGAGCGCTACAGTGCTTTCAGGCGGAATCCGGAGGCGATGCACCGGAGCAACTGGATGAGCTCATCGAAGCCAATTGCATCCGGCAGCTGTATCCCGATCCGATGGTTGCCGACGGCCAGTGGCGGGTGTTCCGTAACCAAGATCTTGTCGACGGAACGATTGATCTGCTGCTCGGGAATTTCGCCGAAGCAGTCGACGGGGTCGGAATTGGCATCGGAGGGTCCGCGACCGGTTTTGGAGGCTCAGGAGCCGCGACACAGACTGGACGGCCCAATATGTTCGAGAACGCCGGTAGTACGTCGGGCCGCTCCACTGGCTTCGGCCAATCGCGCGGTCTCGGCGGTCAGGGTTTCACGGGCTCCGGTTCGACAACCGGTCCAGGAGCGTCCAACGGCATCATAGGAGTGGGCTCCTATTCGCAGCAGGACAGCGTGCGCATATACCGTAAGCGCGTTCGCTACAGCGAATGGCTGTTCCTCGCTGGCTCGGGCTCATAGTCAGCGGCTTCGGTACCGCTTCACGATTGTGCACGGCGATTCCGGGGCCGATCATTCATGCCCGCCGAGCTTTCTTTGGACGCGTGCGGCGAGTTTACACGCCGCGATCAACATGTGGAGCGTCCGCCGCGCCGTTGGCAACGGTCGGTTAATCAATTAGCATGCACTCGACCATTTTCTTGTTTCAAGCACCAGTTTGGAGTCCGGAATGCCCAAGAGTCAAAAAGCCGCTGCGGCGGTTGAAGCGCTATACAAGCGCAAGAAAGACGCGATGCTAGATGAGTTCATGGCCGCCGCCGGCGCCGCCGATCGCAGCACGCGTGGTATGCAGAAGAGGTCGTTCAACGCCATTTACATGCTGCCTCTGAAAAGGAAGGCCGGCGCCAAGAAGAAGTCGCCGGCTGGTCGTCGCCGCAAGGCAGCTGCCGCTGTTGCTCCGAAGGCCAAACCCGTGAACGGACGGCGGAAGAAGAGCTCAGCGCCTGTCGGACGGCCGAGCGCTCAGCGCAAGGCGGCCGGGGTCGCCTCGGCGCGCCAGCTGGTTCTTGATCGCGATCAGCAGGTGTTGGCTGCGTTACGCGGTAGTGGCGATCCACAAGCCGCCTACGAGCTTGCCGCGGGGGTGGACAACTATCTGGCCGACTTGGCGGCAGCGTTGCGCGGCTAGCGACCAGCACGATCGAATTTCAGGTCTCTGCATGGGCCGTGAGCGCGGGGCGCTCGCGGCCCATTTTTCTGCGTCCTCGGTCCACTTGTGGGCCAGGGCTGTCGGGCATGGCCACAAGCAGTTGTGTATAGGCACGAAGACGCTATGCTATGTAGGGCGATGTATTTGCACGCTTTGAAGAAGAAATTAGTGCTTTGTGGTGTAGGGCTGTCTCGGTAAGCTGATCTCGATTGAGCGGCTAGAGGTCAGGCGGCGTCCGTTCGCGCGGTGTGTCGGCGGCTTCTGGCCCCTTGTGTCCGTCCAACAGGGGCGAGGGGATTCTCGGCGTGTTGCGCCTCCGATAGTCGGTCGGCGGAACGTCGGGATATGAGAATAGGCGAGACGTGGCTTCCAGCGAGCGAACTGCGACCACTTCCGGCTCGGGGAACAATCCGGTTCGGCGACACTCGAGCGCGCGTCTCGGGCGCATCGTCATCGAGAGCGGACTCGTCTCCGAACAGGATCTCGAGCGTGCCCTGCAAATGCAGCAGGAGACGGGCGAGCGGCTAGGACACCTCCTTGTTGTTCTCGAGCTGATCAGCGAACAAGACCTTATCGGGCTCCTGTCGACACACTTCGGCGTGCCAGCAGCGAATGTAGAGGCCGCGAAGATACCTCCCGAGATCCTGATCCTGGTGCCCCAGGACATGGCGCGGCGCTATCTGGTCATGCCGCTCGCCGCCGACTCTCAGTCGGTCAGTCTGGCTATGGTCGATCCCACCGACGTGGTGGCCATCGACGACATCGAGTTCGCCACTGGCCGACGGGTCGAACCTCTGGTGGCCTCGGAGCGCGCGATTACCGAGGCGATGGGGCGGTGCTACGGCGACGAGCAAGAAGCCAAGATGCGCCAGATGATGGAGGACATCGAGGCCGAAATTCGCGGGCCCGGTGAGCTCCACATCGTCGAAGAGGAGGACATCGACCTCGAGTCGCTGTCGCAAGCAGGTGGTGATGCGCCGGTCATCAAGCTCGTCAACTTGTTGCTCACCGACGCGCTGCGGCGCGACGCCTCGGATATCCACATCGAGCCGTACGAGAAAATTCAGCGCGTCCGCTACCGCATCGACGGCGTGCTGTACGAGGTGATGAGACCGCCGAAGTCCATGCAGGGGGCAATCGCGTCTCGCATCAAGATCATGAGTGAGCTCGACATTTCCGAGCGGCGTAGGCCACAGGATGGTCGCATCAAGATTCGTGTGAAGCTGGACGACCGTACGCGCGAGCTCGACTTACGCGTCTCGACCGTGCCGACGATCTGGGGGGAGAAGATCGTCATGCGTCTTCTCGACCCCGAGGGCCTGAAGCTCAATCTCGCCGACCTGGGATTCGAGAAATCGTCACTCGATGCCTTCAGAGCGGCGATCGAGCTTCCGTTCGGCATCGTGTTGGTTACCGGACCGACCGGTTCGGGAAAGACGAACACGCTCTACTCGGCGCTCTCGAACATCAACAAGATCGGTACCAACATCATGACCGCCGAGGACCCGGTGGAATTCAACCTGGTCGGCATCAACCAGGTGCAGATCAACGAGCAGGTGGGACTCAACTTTGCGGCGGCGCTGCGCGCATTCCTGCGGCAGGATCCGAACATCATCCTGGTGGGTGAGATCCGCGACGCCGAGACCGCGAATATCGCCATCAAGGCCGCGCTGACGGGCCACCTAGTTGTGTTTTCTAAGTAGGTTGTTCACATCGGGGCTCACTTCTGAGATCAATGGGGTTGTTCAAAAGACTCCACGACCTCAGAAGGAGCGCCCGATGCAGCTGCATGGTAACGCCCGCACGATGCCGTATATACGCCGAGAGATGGTCCGCCGAGTCCGGGAGCGGGCGGAGCCCGTGACGGAAACGGCGGCGGCGCTCGGCGTGTCGGCTCGAACGGTTTACAAGTGGCTGGATAGATACGAGCGAGAAGGTGAGGCCGGGCTGCTCGATCGATCAAGCCGGCCGACGTGCTGTCCGCACGCAACAAGCGCTGGAGTTGTGAGGCAGATCGACAAGCTACGTCGGCGGCGACTGACGGCCTGGCAGATCAGCCGAAGGTTGGCTGTGCCGCGCTCGACCGTCTCGGCGTGGCTGAAGCGGCTCGGACTCGCCAAGCTTGATGCGCTCGAGCCCAAGCCCGAGATCGTTCGCTACGAGTACGAGCACCCCGGTGACCTACTGCACCTGGATACGAAGAAACTGGCCCGTATCCGGCGACCTGGACACCGCATCCACGGCGACCGCTCCAAGCGGGCCTACGGCGTCGGCTGGGAGAACGCCCACGTCGCTATCGACGATCACTCTCGGGTGGCGTACGTCGAAGTGCTGCCCGCCGAAGACCAACACACCTGCACAGCGTTCCTGCAGCGAGCCGTCGAGCACTTCGCTTCGATGGGAGTAGCGGTGCGCCGAGTGATGACAGACAACGGGCCTGGCTACGTCTCGAAGCGCTTCAATCGCCTATGCCATCAACTCGAGATCCGGCACATTTACACCCGGCCCTACACCCCCAGAACCAACGGCAAAGCCGAACGCTTCATCCGCACACTCAAGGAGCAGTGGGCCTACGGCACCTGCTACCAGACCTCAGCTCGACGTACTCGAGCTCTACGGCCCTGGCTCAACCACTACAATCGTCACCGCCCCCACGCCGGCATCGGCATGACACCGCCGATCGCTCGGCTCTCAGGGGTGAGTTCGTGAACAACCTACCTAGAACTCACACCTAGTGCTGTCGACGCTGCATACGAACGACGCACCGAGCACGATCAACCGCATGATCGACATGGGCGTCGAGCGCTTTCTGGTGGCGTCATCGGTGCAGCTGATTGTTGCTCAGCGCCTGGTGAGACGGCTGTGCTCGCAGTGCCGCGAGGTGGCGCCTTGCGATCCGGAAGCCTTGATGGAGGTAGGCTTTGCCGCCGAGGAAGCGATGGCGGTGACGGTGTACCACCCGATGGGCTGCGACAAATGCAACGAGACCGGCTACAAGGGCCGCGTCGCGCTGTTCGAGGTGATGCAGCTGAGCGGTCGAATGAGCGAGTTGATCCTCAACGGTGCTAACAACGCCGAGCTCAAGGTACAGGCTCGCGCGGAAGGGATGATCACCTTGCGCGAGAGCGGCCTCGTGAAGATTTGGCAGGGGGTTACCTCGGTCGAAGAGGTTCTCCGGGAGACGACACTGTGAAGTATCTGGTAACTGGTGGCGCAGGGTTCATTGGCTCGCACATCGTGTCGGCGTTGCTGCAGCGCGGCCATCGGGTTGTTGTCGTCGACGATCTTTTCAGCGGCTATGTGCACAACCTGAGTGACGTCGCCGATGAGCTGGGCTTCGCAAGAAGTAAGTCGGGCACGGCGTGGGGCATCGGCGAAGCCACCAACCTCGAGCTGCTGCAAACGAGCATTCTCGACTCGCATGCCTACCGTAGCGCGCTCGATGGTGTCCATGCCGTCTTCCATCAGGCGGCCATTGCTTCCGTGCCGCGCTCTTTTCTTGACCCGGCCGCGACTCTCCGAGTCAACATCGAGGGGACGTCGCGCCTGCTCGAGGCTTGTCGTGAGGCGGGCGTAAAGCGGCTCGTGATGGCGGGTTCGTCGTCGGTCTACGGCGACACCCCCACGTTGCCGAAGATCGAGACCATGACGCCTACGCCGCTTTCTCCCTATGCGCTCAGCAAGCTCGCGGGCGAAGAGCTCCTGGCAATTTGGCACCGTGAGTACGGCATCAAGACGGTGGCGCTTCGCTACTTCAACGTCTTCGGGCCGCGTCAAGATCCGGCTTCCGACTACGCCGCGGTGATCCCCAAGTTCGTCGCGTGCATGCTCGACGGGCGGTCGCCGCTGATTTTCGGCGACGGCACGCAGTCGCGCGACTTCACGTATATCGACAACGTTGTGGCCGCGAACCTGCTCGCTGCCAACGTTGATGATCTCGGGGCGGCAACGGATGACGCGGCCGGGCAGGCCATCAACATCGGGGTCGGAGAGAGCGCTACCCTTCTCGATCTCGTTGCCGCGCTCAACGATTACCTGGGAACCCACATCGAGCCCGAATTCACGGCCCGACGAGCAGGTGATGTGCAGCACTCGATGGCGGCAATCGATCGCGCCACCGAGCTCATCGGCTACGAGCCGCGGATGTCGTTCCGCGACGGGCTGGCGCGCACGGCCGACTGGTACGTCGAGCGCCGTAACGGCGAAATTCGGGTCGCTCGCGCCTAGGAAGTCGCTTCACCCTCACCCGCGGCTGTCCAGCGCCCGCACCACCTCTACGCCGCGCCACATCCTTCGATGGACTCTCGGCTGCGGGTAGCCGCGTCGGGGCAATCGAGCCGCCGGCCGGAAACGACCCGTTGGCGCCCGTCTCATCGTGGTGACGGCGGCGGTGCACCCGCACACATACGATTCGATCCAGTGTGATCAAAATTATCTAATAGTGGTTAATACTATTGTTTAGCGATGAAAAGCATACGAATAATCTTCGTAGATGTGGTCGAGATCGGTATATGACGTTTTGACATCGAATGGTATGCGTGACATGCCACCCCGAGATACGGCCAGGAGAGGACGCGGATGTCCATGAGTGGAGCGGCACGTGCGGTCACCTGGGATCCGAACGCGCAGATCTCTCACGGTGGGTCAGTGCCCGATCTCTCCGAGCTTCTCCGGCAGATGGTCGAGCTGGGTGCAAGCGACCTTCACATCACGGCGGGAGTGCCGCCCCAGGTACGGATCGACGGAAGCTTGAGTCCGATGCCCTACGCGCCGCTCGACCCGAAGACCGCGCAGGGGCTTCTCTACGCGGTGATGAGCGACGAGCAGCGCGCCGCGATGGAGGACAAGCTCGAGATCGACTTCTCGTTCGGCGTCAAGGACCTGGCCCGCTTCCGAGCCAACGTCTTCATGCAGCGGGGTTCGGTGGCAGGCGCGCTGCGCGTGATTCCGTGGCGGATCCCGTCGTTCGATGAGCTCGGGCTGCCACAAGGCTTCAAGGACCTTTGCAACCTGCCGCGCGGCCTGGTGCTGGTTACCGGTCCCACCGGCAGCGGCAAGAGCACCACCCTCGCCGCCATGATCGACCTGGTGAACGAGACCAAGAAACACCACATCATCACGATCGAGGATCCGATCGAGTACTTGCACGATCACAAGAACTGCATCGTCAACCAGCGCGAGCTCAACGCCGATACACACTCCTTCGCGGCGGCCATGCGCTCGGCGTTACGCGAGGATCCCGATTGCGTGCTCATTGGTGAGCTGCGCGACCTCGAGAGCACCAGTCTGGCGCTGAAGCTCGCCGAGACCGGCCACTTGACGTTTGGCACGCTGCATACCAACTCGGCAATCCAGACGATCAACCGCATCATCGACATCTTTCCGCCTGAGCAGCAATCGCAGATCCGCACGCAATTGTCGTTCACTCTCCAAGGAGCGATCTCTCAGACGCTGCTGCCGCACATCTCGGGCAGGGGACGGGTCCTCGTACAGGAGGTTCTCATTCCCAACGCAGCCATTCGTAACTTGGTCCGCGAGGGCAAGATCCACCAGATCATGTCGTCGATGCAGTCCGGACAGGCTGGGCACGGCATGAAGACGTTCAACCAAGATCTGGCGCGATTGGTTGTGGAGCGCAAGATCAGCCCCGAGGTGGCCCTCGCTGCGAGCAGCGACCCGCGCGACCTTTCTGAGACGCTTCAGCGAGAACCCCGTCCGCCTGGCGGACCCGGGGGAAACGCGCCGGCGCGCATGCGTCCGTCGCGCAATCGCGGTAGATAATGGCGAATTTCGAGTGGTCTGGGATCGGTCGGAACGGTCAGTCGACAGGGGGCACCATCACGGCAGACTCAGCCGATGCGGTGTCGCAGCAGCTGCGTCGCAAGCGCATCCGAGTTACCAAGGTGCAGCCGGTCAAGAGTGGCTTCTCGCTGTTCAAGAAGAAGTCGAAAGTCAGCCATCAGGCGGTTTCGGTTTTCACTCGGCAGTTCTCCGTGATGATCGACGCCGGGTTGCCGCTGGTGCAGTGTCTCGACATCCTTTCGAAGCAGGCTGACGACGAGGGCTTTGGCCGGATTCTGGATCAGGTTCGCGGCGAGATGGAGGGCGGCGCCAACCTTGCGGACGCGCTGCGCCAGCACCCGCAGGTGTTCACCGATCTCTATTGCAACATGGTGGCCGCAGGCGAGGCCGGCGGTATTCTCGACATCATCCTGCGGCGGCTGGCCACCTATATCGAGAAGGCGGTCAAGCTCAAGTCGGCGGTGAAAGCTGCCTCGATGTACCCCATCGTCATCGTCAGCGTGGCCGTTTTGGTTGTCCTGGTTATTCTGTGGAAGGTCATTCCGACCTTCGCGGCCTTGTTCTCCGGCTTGGGCGCTCAGCTGCCGCTGCCAACGCGCATCGTCATCATGGCGTCGAACTTCATCGCCGCCTACTTCCCGTTCGTGGTTGCCGGCATCATGGGCACCATCTACTCGCTCAAGCAGTACTACAAGACCGACAGCGGAGAGTTGCTGATCGACTCGCTGATTCTCAAGACGCCGGTCATCGGCATGATCATGCGGCGTATCGCCGTGGCTCGATTCTGCCGCACCCTCTCTACATTGGTGTCGTCGGGCGTGCCGATCCTCGAGAGCTTGACGATCACCGCCAACACTGCCGGCAACCGCATCGTCAAGGACGCTGTTCTCACAACGCGCGACAGCATCGAGCAAGGCAAGTCGCTGGCGGAGCCGCTCGAGAGCTCGGGTGCCTTCCCGCCAATGGTCACGCAGATGATCGCGGTAGGCGAGGAGACGGGCGCGCTGGGCACCATGCTCAGCAAGATCGCCGACTTCTACGAAGAAGAGGTCGATACCGCGGTCGAGGGTTTGATGTCTCTGCTGGAGCCGGTGATGATCGTGTTCCTCGGCTTGGTGATTGGCGGCATCGTGGTCTCGATGTACCTACCAATGTTCGACCTGATCAACAAGATCTGAACGCCTCGAGACGAGGCTCGTCGGAGAAAAGGGCGGTCGGGGTCGCTGGGGCGTGACTCCGACCGCCAGCCATTTCGTCCGCTACGCAGCGCCGACGTGTGCAAGCGCGGCCGACCTGACGGGTCGGCCCGGACGCGTCGCGAGCCAGGGACGATAGAATCCCAGTGGGAGGCAGGACGACAACGCGAGCCGCGACCTGAGCGCGGCTCGTGGCTCGTTCCCCCCCCCCCACGTGTGGGGGGAAGGAAGGGGCCTGCCAATGCAAGACGCTCCAGCTGCAGCACGCGCGATGGGTGGGACAGGGATGGCCGCCAGTGGCGGTCCGCTGGCTGGCCACTCGAGCCAGCGGCTATTGCTGTTGGTTCGCAGCACCGTCGCCACCGCGTTTCTGGCGCCGGTTCTGTACTTTCAGCTGCTCGTCGGGACCGAGTTCTCGCTAGCTCCCCTGCTTTCCCTGATCGCGCTGATCTACGCCTCCGGTCTGCTCTACGCGCTGGCGTACGGTGGCCGACCGGTGGGGTCGGGGTGGATCGCATTCCAGCTTTCCATCGACGTTCTGCTAGCGACCCTCTGGGTGTACTACATGGGTGGGGTTCGATCGCAGTTCGTGCTGCTGTATCTGCTGATTGCCTGGGGCGCCGGCGCGCTTGCCACGCGGCCGCAGGCTGTTGCGATTGCCGCGCTGTCTACGGCGGCCTACGGGCTGATGGCGCACTTCATCGCATCGGGGCGCCTCCCTGCGTGGGAGTTCGAGATCGGTGCTCCGTCGCCGGTTGTGAGCGGGGCCGAGGTCACGCTTCGTGTTTTCGGATTGCTCGTTGGTACGGCGCTGCTCGCCTGGGTGTCCTCTGGAGTCGCAGAACACCTGCGCTCCGCACATCGCCAGCTGGATCAGGAGCGGTATGCCGTTGAGGCGCTGGAAGCACTCAACCATCAGCTGCTCGCGGGGATGAGCAGCGGCCTGATCGCCACCAACCGAGACGGGCTCGTGGTTGCCACCAATCGCGCGGCAGAACGCATTACAGGGCTGGCCGAGTCTGAGCTCGTCGGTCGGCCGGCGTGGGAGGCGTTCCGTTCCGACAGGCAGTTTCTCCTTGATTTGCATGGGTGCCTCGATGACGACAACCAAGTCATCCGCGCCGAGCATCGAATCGAGCCCGAGGGTGAGGCGCATCGCGTAGTGGGCATGAGTGTGACGCGCGCCAGCGAGATCGATCGGCCACGCCGCGATTCGACTGAAGTCGAGGGTGAGCAGGGGAGCCCGATGAACGGCGGGTTGATTTTCATGTTTCAGGACCTGACCGAGGTCAAGCGCATGGAACGGCTGCTGTGGCTGCACGAGCGGATGGGTTTGCTCGGGCGGATGGCGGGGTCGCTGGCGCACGAGATACGCAACCCATTGGCGTCGATCTCGGGCTCGCTGCAGATGCTACGCCGAGGTGAGATTCCGCTCGATACCGCCCCGGCGCACGAATTGATGGATATCGTGACGCGGGAGTCAGAGCGCCTTTCCACCATCATCGACGAGTTTCTTGACTATGCCCGGCCAAAACGACTGGACCCTGTCGATGTGGACATCGTTCGCCTGGCCCGCGAAACGGTAGCCCTGCTGCAGAACTCCGCGGAGCTGCTACCCGATCATCGCCTGGTGCTCGAGGTCCCAGACGACGCCGACATCGAGCCGGTGTTCGTCCTCGCAGACGCCGATCGGATCAAGCAGGTCTTCTGGAACCTGGCGCGAAACGCCATCCAGACCATGCCGGATGGAGGTCGGCTGAGCCTACGAGTGGTGCGCCAGCCGCAGGGCGCCCGGGTCGAGTTCGAAGACACCGGGTGCGGCATGGACGTTGGCGAGATCGACCGCCTGTTCCGTCCCTTCGTCTCTGGCTCCGCCGCGGGCACGGGGCTCGGGCTGTCGATTGTCTAGTCGATTGTCTATCGGATACTGGAACAGCACGGCGCGCGAATCGAGGTGCGCTCTCGCCCAGGGCGAGGCACTCACTTCGCCATGCTGTTCGGCCCTGCGGATGGCGCCGCTCGGGTAGTCACAGCAACCGATGCCGAGGCGCCGCTCTCTGAGACATCGGTGGGCGTGTCGCCGGCAATGCTGGACGCTGCGTGAAGCCCCCTCGTTGGCGAGCTCGGTTGGCAGGAAATCCGGCATTGGCCGGTGGCGTGACCGTCTCCGTATATTGTCAGTGTCCGCTTCAGCCGCGGCGCGCGATTACGCCCAGGCCATGGGGGTCGAGTTGAAGCAAGTCTTGGTTGTTGACGACGAGCGGAGCATGCGCGACATGCTCGCGATAGCCCTCCGTGGCGAGGGGTATGAGGTTCAGACGGCTGCTAGCGGCGAAGCGGCGCTGGCGGCGGTCGCCGAGCAGCCCTTCGATGTTGTCATCTCCGACATACGCATGCCAGGGATGGGGGGCATTGAGCTCCTGCGGCAGCTGCGCATGCAGGTGCCCGATGTCGACGTGATTCTGGTCACGGCGCACGCTACCGCCGACTCGGCGATCGAGGCGCTAAGGCTCGGCGCCCACGACTACATTACCAAGCCGTTCGATCTTCACGAGCTGAAATTGCGAGTCAGACGCGCTGTCGAGCGTCGGGCGCTGCAGCGCGAGAACCTCTTTCTGAAAGACGAGCTCGCCGATCGACATCGCTTTGACAACATTGTGGGTGCCTCGCGCGCGATGCAGCGAGTTTTCGACCTGATTCACCGCGTCAAGAGCTCGACTTCGACGGTATTGATTACCGGGCAGAGCGGCACCGGCAAGGAGCTCGTCGCGCGCGCCGTTCACTACAACGGCGATCGTGCGGCTGCCCCGTTCGTGACGATCAACTGCGCGGCGCTGCCGGCCCAGTTGTTGGAAAGCGAGCTGTTCGGGCACGTCAAGGGCTCCTTCACCGGAGCGGACCGCCACAAACAAGGCCTGTTCGAGGCGGCGGAAGGCGGCACGATTCTGCTCGACGAGATCGGCGATATGCCTCTCGAAATGCAGCCGAAGCTGCTGCGAGTTCTCGAGGATCGCCGGGTCCGTCGGGTGGGATCCACGGTCGAGAGCGCGATCGACGTTCGTGTGCTTGCTTCCACAAACAAGGAGCTGCGCACCGAGATCGCTGGCGGCACCTTCCGCGAGGACCTGTACTACCGCCTGAACGTCATTCAGATCGATCTCCCGCCTCTGAGCGAGCGACCGACCGACCTAGTCCTGCTCATTGAACATTTCCTGGCTGATTTGCGTCCCGAAGCTGGTGACCGCGCGACTTCTTTCTCGGCTGAAGCCACGCGCTACATGTGCGCCTACGATTGGCCGGGCAACGTGCGAGAGCTCGAGAACGCGGTCCGTCACGCGGTGACGATGGCTCGCGGTGCGACGATCGAGCTCGAGGATCTACCGGCGTTCGTGCGGCTGGCCGCCGCCGAGTCTCCGGTCGCCGCCGATGCCGCCAGCGCTCGTCGAGCGGCAGCCGCGTTTTCGATGCCCGCTCACGGGCTGGATCTCGATGCGCATCTCGAGGATGTGCGCCGCGATCTGATGTTGCAAGCGCTGGAGCGCGCAGACGGCGTGCAGACCCGCGCAGCTGAGCTTCTCGGGATTTCCTTCCGGTCGTTTCGCTATTACCTCAAGAAGCTGGAGCCCCAGCCCTCCCGGTCGGAGCCGCGGTGGGAGCACGCGGCGGGGACAACGAGTGACAAATGACGGTTCTTGTCACTCGGAACTGACAGAAAACGTCAACTCGTCAGGCGCCACCTCCGGAGTACCTCGACGCATGAGCGTTGCCCGCGCGTGTGAGGCGATCGAAAGAAAAGGCTCTATCGTATCTAAGTCGTTGAGAACAAACACTTTACATGCATATCTCGAAGTGATTAATAATGTGTATAAATAATTTCTTCCATCCTATGTCGAGTTTATGCAATGGTTGGCATGTTGCTTGCTCTTTTTGGGGGCAAGAATGATTGATAATGCGTTCCCGGCTGGATTCGGTCGGGCGACAACAACGGGGCAGCGCCCCACGGGAGGATCCAGATGAACCTCAAGCGCCAAGAAGGCGGTTTCTCTCTCATCGAGCTGCTGATCGTTGTCGCGATCATCGGCATCATCGCGACGATTGCGGTGCCGCAGCTGTTGGACGCCATCGACCGTGGCCGTCAGCGTCGCACGATGGCTGACATGCGCAACATCGCCACGGCCAACGGGACTTACCGAGTCGATCTCGGCACGTATCCGACGGCCCTGGCGAACTTGCAGCCGACCTACATGCAGGTCACGCCGGCCGCCGACGGCTGGGGTACCGCCTGGACGTACGCCGGTGGAGTCACGTACACGCTGACGTCGAACGGTTCCGACGGTGCCACGGGCCCCGCGCCGCCGTCGCCGTGGATCAACGATCCGTACACCTCCGATCTCATCCTGACGAACGGGCAGTTCACGCAGGCTCCGACGGGTCAGTAAGCACCTGGCATAGCTAGGCGCTGGACAGAAGCCGGGCTCCCGTTTCTCGGGAGCCCGGCTTTCTTTTTGCCGGAGATCGGCCGCAGCAGTGTCTTCCGACCGCAATCTGCGGTGGGTTTTGATAGGCTAGTGTTCGAAAATGAGTCGCGTTTCGGTGCCGACGAGTGGGTGGACTTGTTGCGCGCGATAGGGCGCTTGTGCGCCTCTCCGAAACGCCAGCGCGTAGGGGTGGTTCTCGATGGCGATCGTTCGTTTTCGCCACGTAGCCAAGTCACTGCCGCACGGCTTTTGGCTGCGCAAGCGACGTGTTCTGCATGACGTCACGCTCACCGTCGAGCGCGGCGAAGTCTATGGGTTTCTCGGCCCGAACGGGGCGGGCAAGACCACCTCGATAAAGTGTCTTCTCGGGCTGCTCACGCCCGATGAGGGCGACATCGAGCTGTTTGGGGTTGGAGGAGCAAGGCCAGAAGCCCGGCAGCTCGTGGGCTATTTGCCCGAGCAACCCTACTTCTACCCGCATCTGACAGGTCGCGAGCTCGTCGACTATTTCGGCCGCCTGTTCGGAATCGAAGCTGCGGAGCGTCGCAAGCGCACGGCAAGGCTGCTCGAGACCGTCGGCATGACCGCCAGCGCCGACAACCCCATCAGGCAGTACTCCAAGGGCATGCTGCAGCGCATCGGTCTCGCCCAGGCGCTGATCAACGAGCCCGAGCTCGTCATACTCGATGAGCCGATGAGCGGGCTCGATCCGATCGGCCGTCGCGACATCAAGGACATCATCGTCGACCTCAAGAACCACGGCACGACGATCTTCTTTTCCAGCCACATCCTGGGCGATGCGGAGGCGCTTTGCGATCGAGTGGGGCTCCTGTTCGGCGGGCGTATCGTGCGCGAGAGCTCCGTGGACGAGCTCCTCGAGGAGAAGGTGCGCTATTGGGAGGCGGCGTGCGAGGACGCCGATCAGGCGGCATTACAGGAGTTTCCGCTGCACGCTCGACAGGGCCAGCGCTCGTACTACCGTTTCGAATCTGAGGAGGGCCTCGGGAACTGGCTCGACGCGGTCAAGGGGAGCGGTGGTCGCGTTGTCCTCGTAACACCCCACAGGCTGACGCTGGAGGAATACTTCGTTGATGCGGTGCGCGCGAGCGACTCTGGCGAGCTTGCTGAGGAGTCGACCGCATGATCGATCGACTGTCTGCCATCGCGGTACACACCTTCAGGGAAGCTGTCCGCGACCGGATCCTCGTCCTGTTCGTGATGTTCGCGGTTCTGCTGATGGCCTCGTCCACCGTGCTGTCGTGGTTGACCGTGGGGAGCGAGCTCAAGATTGTCACCGACGTCGGCCTCGCGGCGCTTGCCGTCTTCGGGATGCTGATCGCGGTCTTCATTGGCATCACCCTGGTCCACAAGGAGGTCGAGAAGCGCACGATCTACGCCGTATTGGCCAAGCCCGTCGCGCGCTGGCAATTCCTGTTCGGCAAGTACATCGGCTTGATGATGACGTTGGGCGTGGTGCTTGGCCTGATGTCCGTGTTCTATCTCGGCATGGTGTGGTCGAAGGGCGGCGTGGCGCCGACGCACCTGCTGCCGGCGATCGTGCTCACCTACCTGGAGCTGTCGATCGTCACCGCTGTGGCGCTCGTGTTCTCCAGCTTCACGACCCCCATCCTGGCCGCGGTCTTCACGTTGGCGACCTACGTGGTGGGCCACCTATCGTGGGGGTTCGCGGACTTCGCCGCGCGCGTGCCCTCGCCACTGACTCGGGTACTCGTGACGGTTCTCTACTACGGGATTCCCGACCTCGAGACGTTCAACGTTCGCAGCCGCGTTGTCTACGAGCTGCCACTGGCGCCCGGTTACGTGCTCGACGCCACCGCCTATGCCGCCGCCTATACGGCGGGCATGCTGACGCTGGCAGCCATTCTGTTTCGCCGTCGTGATCTCGTATGAGCGCCGCTCGGCCCGGTGAGGTGGTTCGCACGATCGGCCTCTGGGCGCTGTTGGTGCTCTGTGTTGGCGGGTGGGTGCTGCCGCAGCGCTCAATTGACTTCCGCCGCGGGCGTTGGCCGATTGAAGATTCGCTCCTGTTCTTGCCGAGCGGGCAGTACATGCAGGCCACCAGCCTCGGCTTTCAGACGGTTCTGGCCGACGGGATTTACCTGTGGAGCCTGCAGTACTACGGGCACCATCGAAGCGCTGAGGGCCGACGCTATATCTGGCGCATCTTCAACGTCATCACCGATCTTGATCCGCTTTTCCTCGACGCCTACCTGACCGGCGCTCTGGTGATGGCGACCGACATGTCCGACCCCGAGTTGGCGCTCGACCTGCTCGACAAGGGTGCCGCGAAGAACCCGGGTGAATGGCTGCTGCCGATGGAGGCCGGCTACTACTGCTGGCTCGACCTCGAGGACTTCGCGCGGGCCTCGGAGTACTTTGAGCTCGCTCTCGCGGTTCCCGGCTCCCCCGCGACGCTGCGTCGCATCTTGGCCGGCATGAACGAGTACGCCGGCGACAAGACGAGAGCTTTGTCGATGTGGCTCGAGATCCATGACGCGGCTACGGCCGACGGAGACGAGCGTGTTGTCGACATCGCCTGGCAGCACACCTACGATCTCAAGATCGAGATCGACATGGGGGCCCTCGAGGCGGCGATCGCTCAGTATCGGACCGACCGGGGAAGACCCCCTGGAGCGCTCGAGAATCTTCTGCAGACCGGCTACATCTCGGGCCTGCCGGTGACGCCCGCCGGCGCCCGCTATTCGTACGATCCGGTAACCGGTCGCGTTGCCGATCCGCGTGATTCGCAGAGCAGGGCCGACCGTTGAGCCCGGGCCTCGTACTCGTGGGCACAGGCTTCCTGTTCGGCCTGCTGTTCGGCTCTTTCCTCAACGTGGTGATTCATCGTGTTCCGCTGGGTGCCAACATCGTGCCGCGGTCCGCGTGCCCGAGCTGCAAGGCGCCGATCCCCTGGTACCGCAATCTGCCGCTGTTTTCCTGGCTCGCGCTGCGCGGCAAGTGCCGCGACTGCGGCATAGCCATATCCGTGCGCTATCCGCTCGTTGAGCTCGCCGGTGGGTTGATCCTCGGTTTCGCTCTGTGGCGCTGGGGGCCCGGATGGAGCGCGGCGTCAAGCACGCTCTTTGGCTACACGATGCTGGTCTTGTCGCTCATCGACATTGACCACCGAATCCTGCCCAACATCATCACGCTCCCGGGTACCCTCCTGGGGCTGGCCCTTTCGTTCGCCGATCCGCGGCGAGTGCCACTCGAGTCGATCCTGGGCGCGTTACTTGGAGGGGGAGTGCTCTACGCTGTCGCGTACCTCTACCTCAAGATGCGAGGACGCGAGGGGATGGGGATGGGTGACATCAAGATGATGTTGCTTATCGGTGCCTTCCTTGGCTGGAAGGGTGCGCTCACGACGATCTTCATTGGCTCGCTGGCCGGTAGCCTGATTGGCGTGCTGGTGATCAAGCTCAGTCGCCGCGGTTGGGAGTACGCGCTGCCCTTCGGGACCTTCCTGGCAATGGGCGCCGTCATCGTCGACGCCTACGGTCCCGAGATTCTGCGCTGGTACGTCGCCACATTCGCCCCCGTCGTTTGAGTCCAGCGACGCGACGCGAACCGGCGTCGGGGCATCTCAACGGCTGACCTCTTGGCCTCGCCTGGCCGTCGCTTGCCTCGATACGACGGTCGCGAGTTCGCGCTGTCCTTGGCAGGCCCTCGCTGGGTGCGCGTCTCCGTAATCGGCCGGGACCTTCCACGATCTGCCCGACTCGTCCGGGGCTAGCCCGCCTCGACCGCGGGCTTCTGCCCTTGTCCGGCAAGGTGTTGCCGAGGGTTGCTTTTGCCTGCGGAGCGTTGCATGCCGCTGCCTACACTCGCCTCGAGTATGAGGCTGGGAGGCAGATACGACCGGTGACGTCGTATGCCGCGCCTCCACAGCGTGGGTGGATGATCCATAGGAGGCGGTACCATGAGCGTGCTTCGCGCCCGGACGAAGTGGAGCTCCACGCTTGGCGGCGGCCAGCGCGGCTTTTCCTTGATCGAGTTGATCGTGACCATGGCGGTCATCGGAATTCTCGTAGTGATCGGCCTGCCAGCCATGCAGTCGTGGCTCGATCGCTATCGCACGCGCTCAGCCGCACAAGAGATCGCCACGACCATACAGCTGCAACGCATGCGCGCCGTCAGCCAGAGCGATGAATTCTCGATCGCGTTCAACGTGGGCGCGGGGACCTTCAGCCTATTCGAGGGCGACGCCGCCACCGGGACGCTGCTCGACGCTGTCCCGCGAGGGTTGCCCTTCGGGGTTACGTTCAGCGGCGGACCTTCTGGCGGGCCCATCGACGTTCCCGGCGCCGAGTTGTTCTTCCATCCCGACGGTACGCTCGGCGACAGCACCGCCGCCACCGACGCGGTGTACCTGAGCAACTCGATCGGCGACACCTTCGAGGTCGAGTTCAATCGAGCGACGGGACGGGTCGAAGTCTCGATGTGGGCCTACGGCTACTAGCACGGCCTGGAGCAGGAGCATCGACGCGGCGGTGTTTGCGCTCGGTTTGATGATTGATTCTCCGACGCCATCCCAGCGCCCAGGAAAGCGACGGGCGGTGACCATCTAAAGGGATTGTCATGCGCAATCCCGTTGCCGATCGAACTTGGCCTCGCCGCCACCGCCCATCGTCTCGACCTCCGACCCGAACGGGTCCGAGCGCCTCGTTGCAACGGGCGATGGCCCGATGGAGGTTGGCGTCACCGCACCTCGAACGCGGCGGCTTCTCCCTGCTCGAGGTGGTTGTCGCCCTGGCGCTGCTCAGTGTGGGACTGATCGCGATCGGCTCGGTGTTGACCGCCACCGTGGAGCGCGTTGCGCGCGCTGAGGATGCCGCCTGCGCTCTCGAAGGCGCGCAGAGCGCCGCCGCTGCCGCGCATCCCGCGCTTGTCTATCCTGTTGGTTGGCAGCCGATCGGGGCAGCTGGCCCTGACGGCGCCCTCGCCACAGTCGACGACGTGGCCGCAGTCTCGCCGACGGAGGAACTCGACTGCCGAGCCCCGCGTTGCTGGCGGCGGGTCGAGCTCGTGCAGCAGGGTGTGCTCCTCTGGTTCCGTGTTGAGGCTGCGTGCGGACCACGTGCCTCGGGTATTTCCGAGCCGACTGGGCCGGGCGCCACGGCTGCTCACGCGGTGCTCTTGGTGGCGCGCTGAGGTGGGCGAATCTGAAACGGGCGGCGCGGTGGCGTCAGTGGCGTGTGCCGACGAGCGCGTGCACGGGACGAGCCTGCTCGAGTTGCTGGTGGCGACGGCGTGCACCGGGCTGCTCGCGGCGGCGATTCTGCCTCTCGTCGTGGGCGGCGGCTCGGCCGCTGCGACGTTGGAGAGGCGGCTGGCTGCTACCTCGCTCGCTCGTGCGACGCTCGCTGCCGTCGTTGCCGACGTGGAGCGAGCTGGTGACGGATTGGAGGGGAGTGCCTCGATCACGTTCGAGGGCACTCGGGTCCCGGTTGTAGCCGCGGGCGGACAGTCGCTGCGACTGCTGGTCCCAGACGGCCCGACGCTCGAGGTTGCGCTGGCCGGCGCGAACCTCTTCACCGCTCGTCCCTTGCCGCAGGTCGTCGTCGTCGGCATGGTGGCGGCTCTCGGACAACCGGGTCACCCGGTCGCGAGCCCGGCTCCGGCGGGACGAGTCGTAGCGATCGACGGCCTGTCGAGGCTGCTCATTACCTGGGGTGACGAGCAAAGCTCGATCGACGCATGGGGAGTGCCGCGGGCGCTGCAGCCGCTGGTGCTGCGGGAATACGCGGTCGTTGAAGGCGTGAGCGTGGGCCCGCTGGCGACACTCAGCCTGCGTCGTCGGAACGGCGCGGGCCCGTGGCAGCCGCTCGCGGACGGGTTTTCGAGCTGGTCGATGCAGGTTCTACAGGTCAGCGGCGACGTTCCAGCCCGTCTGCTGGACTTGGAGATCTCCATGACGCTCGGCCTACCGGGCACGTCGGAGACGTCCGCAGGGTCGCTGAAGACACTACGCGTCGTACGGAGATCGGTTCGCATCGGTGGCTGACACTGCCCGTGATTGCACGCACTCGGGAGCCGCCCTACTGACGGTTGTGGCCGCCACCGCCACGATGTCTGTGTTGCTGGCAATGTTGCTGGCGGAGACGTTTGTTGCCTACGAAGCCGGCGCTTACGACGCTGACGGCGCGCAAGCCCGGGCCCTTTGCGGCGCCACTCTTCTGGAGATCGAGCGCCTGATTGGCGATGATGCGCGACTGGTCCCGACCGCAGCGGCGGTCGAGCTGCTGAACGGTAACGGCGCCGGAGCTGCGGGCGTGCTGACCTCTGCCTCACCGCCGGCGCTGGACGCGGCGCTGCGCCATTTCCCGATACCTCCGCTCACCTCGACGCCGAGCACGACAATCTTGGGTCGCGGTGTCGCCGTGCGAATCTCCCTCGTGGTTGGCCCTGGCGGCGCAGCGCGTCAGCTCGAGCCGATTGCCGGCGTCGCCGGGTTGCTCGTCGACGCTCAGGCGCGTGCGTGGTTCCGGCGTGGTGCGGCTGATTGCCTGGGACGCTATGCTGTCTGGCCCGGTGGGCTCGTACACCGTCTCGAATAGGCCATCGAGACATATGCCGAGACGATCTCAGCGATCGGAGGGCTCGTTTGACCCCATTTCTCGGCCGGTGCTAACGTGGTACGCGACGCGTTCCCGTGCCTTCTGCCGCATGTGTCCCGAACGCGGCGGGTTCCGTGTTCCCCTGACGACGCGGTCCGGACTCCGTCACTTCATCGCTCAAGGGGACTCTTTCTCTATGGAACGCTCACGCGTATTGATTCTGGGTGCTGCCGGTCGCGATTTTCACAACTTCAACGTCTACTTCCGCGACAATGAGCGCTACGAAGTCGTCGCGTTCACCGCTACGCAGATTCCCGACATCGACGGCCGCACGTATCCTGCCGAGTTGTGCGGCGATCTGTACCCCGACGGTATCCCGATCTACGCCGAGGACGACCTCGAGCAGTTGATTGAGGATCACGATGTCGACCAGGCTGTCTTCGCCTACAGCGACGTCTCCCACGAGGACGTAATGCATCTGGGCTCGCGTGTCATCGCCGCTGGCGCCGACTATCGGATGCTCGGCGCCAAGCACGGCATGGTTGGGTCGCAGGTGCCCGTCGTGTCGGTTTGCGCCGTCCGCACCGGCTGCGGCAAGAGCCAGACGACACGGCGTGTCGTGGAGATCTTGCAGGGGATGGGTAAGGCGGGTGGTGGCGATTCGCCATCCGATGCCGTACGGCGATCTGGTCAAGCAGAGGGTTCAGCGCTTTGCGACCCTCGAGGACTTGAACACCCACGAGTGCACCATCGAGGAACGCGAGGAGTACGAGCCCCACATTCGCCGAGGCGTTGTTGTTTACGCCGGTGTCGACTACGGAGCGATCGTCGCCGAGGCCGAGAAAGAGGCCGATATCATCGTTTGGGACGGCGGCAACAACGACTTTCCACTGGTGAAGTCGGACCTCGAGATCGTCGTCGTCGATCCTCACCGGCCAGGCCATGAAATGACCCACCACCCCGGTGAGGCCAACCTGCGTCGCGCCGACGTGGTGGTGATCAACAAGATCGATACCGCGGCCCCAGAAGGCATCGACGAGGTTCGCTACAACATTCGCGAGGTCAATCCAGGTGCGACAGTCGTCGACGGTGCTTCGCCGCTGTTTGTCGAGGGAGCCGAGCAGATTTCGGGTAAGCGGGTGCTCGTCATCGAGGACGGACCGACGCTCACTCATGGGGAGATGGAGTACGGTGCCGGGGTCATGGCGGCGATGAAGCACGGGGCCGCGGAGCTCGTGGATCCTCATCCCTACGCCGTCGGAAGCATCGCGGAAACCTTCGAGCAGTACCCGCAGACCGAGGTGGTGATCCCGGCGATGGGATACGGCGACGAGCAGATCCGCGATCTCGAGGCGACGATCAACGCTACCCCGTGCGACCTCGTGGTCATCGCAACGCCGATCGACCTTCGCGCTCTTGTGAACATCGACGTGCCGGCGCTGCGCGTTACCTACGAATTGCAGGAGATCGGCAGCCCGACGCTGTCCGAGCCGCTGGCGAAGTTCGTCGAGTCGGCCGGCTGAGAGCCCGGACAGCTGAAGCATCGGCGTGCGTGACGCAGGCGCTCTGCATCCGAGCGTGGGCGGGTGCGTGGCCGCCGCGGCTGGCGGCCCGGTGGTCGTGGCGTTCGGCGGCAACGCGCTCAGTCCGCGCGGCAACGAGTCGGAGTTGTTCCAAGCGCAGCTTGCCCGTGAAGCCGTCGAGAGGGTTTTTGATGCGCTGGGCACCGAGACCAAGCTAGTGCTGGTGCACGGCAACGGCCCGCAGGTCGGCGCTGCTTTGCTGCGCGACCGCTACTCGGCCACGGAGGTCGAGCCGATGTCCCTGGCCGGGCACGTCGGGGCTACACAGGGAAGCATGGGCTTCCTCATCGAGCTCGGGGTCCGCAACGCGCTTGCTGGCCGGGGTGCCGAACGGTCGGTGGCCGCGGTGTTGAGCCTCGTGGAAGTCGACGCCGATGACAGCGGGCTCAGGGCGCCAACCAAGCCGATCGGCCCCTTCTATTCAAAAGAGCAGGCGGCGACGCTGCAGCAGGACTGGGGTTGGAAGATGATCTCCGATGCTGGACGGGGCTGGCGAAGAGTCGTGCCGTCGCCGCGCCCGCTTCGATTGCTCAACGCCGACCTCGTTCGACAGCTCGTCGAGATTGGCGCGGTTGTGATCGCCGGTGGCGGTGGCGGCATTCCGTTGGTGCGCTCGGGCGAAGGGCTCGAGCTGCCGAGCGGTGTGCTCGCCGGTGTTCGGCGGCGGGTACCGCTGCGAACGAGCGCCGATTCCGAAGTTCACACGGGCATGTCAGGAGATAGCGGCAGTTTCCACGCGCCAGCGTGGCGCGCCGTCGACGGCGTTGTTGACAAGGACCACACGGCCGCGCTCGTGGGCGAAGCAGTGGGCGCTGGTTTGCTGATTTCGCTGACGGCTGTCGACGCGGTTTACTCCGACTTCGGGACGAAACGTCAGCGCCGCATGCAGCACCTGGGTGTTTCAGAGGCGCGTGCGCGCGTGGCAGCGGGTGAATTCCCGCCCGGCAGCATGGGCCCGAAGATCTCGGCCGCCGCCGACTTCGCCGAGCGAACCCGCAGCGAGGTTCTGATCACCTCGGCAAGCTGCCTCAGCGAGGCCATGGTCGGCGATGCTGGCACCCGAGTGCATTCCGACGACTCTCGGGCTCTCGAGACGAAGCCCGAACGTTGAAGCTCAGCTATCCGGCAACGGGGACCGTCCCCGGCCAACACTCTTCGAGATTATTCGAAGCCGCCAAGCAAACCCGTCAAGGCTGACGTAGCCAGCCGCAGGAGACCGAACGATGCTCGACCACTTCATTTCCGTCGCCGATCACGACGCCGACCACTTGGCCTGGCTGCTGGGACTGGCCTCCGACGTCAAGCAACGGCCGGAATCGTTCCGCGATGCCTGTGCCGGTCTCACGCTCGGCATGATTTTCCAGAAGCCGTCCACTCGGACGCGCGTTTCGTTCGAGGTCGGCATCAGCCAACTGGGCGGCACGGGGTTGTTCTTGTCGTCGAGCGATTTGCAGCTCGGGCGTGGCGAGACCATTCCCGACTCCGCGCGCGTGCTTTCCCGCTACCTCGACATCATGATGGCGCGGGTCTTCGCTCACGACGACATCAAGCAGCTGGCGGCGAATGCCACCGTGCCGGTGATCAACGGACTCTCGGACCTGCTGCACCCGTGCCAGGTCATGGCCGACTACCTCACGCTGCGCGAGCAGTTCGGCGATCTCGGTGGATTCAAGCTCGCCTACGTGGGCGACGGCAACAACATGACGCACTCGCTGATGCTCGCCGGGCCGCTGTTCGGAGTGAACGTCGCGGTCGCCACGCCCGCCGAGCACCCCGCCGACGCCGGGATTGTGGCGCGCGCCCAGGAGATGGCCTCCGCTGCCGGCACCACGATAGAAGTCGGCACCGATCCCATGGTTGCGGTGTCCCGTGCCGACGCCGTCTACACCGACACGTGGGTCTCGATGGGCCAGGAAGGTGGGGCCGAGAAGCTGGCGCGATTCGAGGGCTTCCAGGTGGACACCAAGCTCATGTCGCAGGCCAACGCCGGCGCACGCTTCATGCATTGCTTGCCGGCACACCGTAACGAGGAGGTTACCGACGAGGTGCTCGACTCCGACATTTCGGTGGTGCTCGATCAAGCGGAGAACAGGCTGCACGCGCAGAAGGCGATCATGCTGTGGTTACTCGGGAAAGCCTAGCGCAACCAGCTGTACACGCGGCGGTGGTGAGTCACCGAGCATTGCTAACGTCAGAGCGCCCACCGGCATGACCGAGACATTCGCCCGTGTGGGCCGTGCAACTGTGCTCGATAACGGTGTCACCGTGGTCAGCGAGCGCATGCCCGCGGTGCGTTCGGTTTCTCTTGGCCTGTGGATTACCCGCGGGTCGCGCGACGAGGCGGCCGAGCTCGGCGGCACTGCGCATTTCCTCGAGCACATGTTGTTCAAGGGCACGGTCTCGCGTTCGGCGCGCGACATCGCGCTGGAGATCGACGCCATGGGCGGGCAACTGGATGCGTTCACCGCCAAGGAGCACGCCTGCTACTACGCCACGGTCCTCGACGAGAACCTGCAACGCGCGTTCGAGCTTCTTGCCGATCTCGTGGGCGATCCTCGCCTCGCAAGCAACGATATGGAGATCGAGCGTGGAGTGATTCTGGAGGAGATCGCCGGCGTTGACGACTCTCCAGAGGAGGTTCTCTACGAGCGTTTCGCCGCGCGATTCTGGCCTCGACATGGGCTAGGCCGACCCATCCTGGGGACGCGCGAGACCGTTACCGCTCTGCGCCCCGAACAGCTGCGCGCCTACCTCGAGAGCGTTAGTCCTTCTGAGCTGATCGTGGCCGCCGCCGGCAACGTCGACCACGAGGCGCTCACGGTCCTCGCGGATCGGCTTCTTGGAGGACGCGAGGCCTCACCGCCACCTGAGAAGACTGAGGCGCCGGTTGCCAGTCGCCACTGCATGCTGCTCACGCGCCATGATCTCGAACAGGCGCACCTCTACGTCGCAGGCCCCGGGCGTTCGGCGAATGGCACCGACCGATACGCCCTTCACCTTCTCGACACGCTGCTCGGCGGCAGCGTGTCGTCGCGTTTGTTCCAGGTGATCCGTGAGGAGCATGGGCTCGCCTACAACGTCTATTCCAGCATTGGCGTTTACGCGGACGCCGGCTACGTGTGGATTTCGGCGGCGACCGGGCGCGACGCGGTGGGCAAGGTGCTCGAATTGGTCGCCTCCGAGCTCGAAGCGCTGTGCGATCGGCCGATCGAGAGCGAAGAGTTGACGCGTGTGAAAGATCACGTCAAGGGCAGCATGATGCTCGGCCTCGAGAATAGCTCCAGCCGCATGTCGAATCTGGCGCGCCAGCAGATCTCGTTCGGCCGGTCAATCGGGTTACAGGAGATCCTTTCCGAGATCGACGCCGTCAGCCTCGAGCAGGTGCAGGCACTGGGTCGCGAGCTCTTCGACCCGGCGGCGTTGTCGGTAGGCGTGTTGTGTGGGCGTGACGCCGACACCGACATCACCTCGGATCTCAGCGGTCGTCTCGAGTCGCTGGGCTTCGACGCGGCGCCCGAGCTCCACGACGTATCGCGGGCGCAGCCGATGAGGTCTCCCGGCTGATTCTGCGAATCTCGGCGGGCGCTCGATGGCTTGATCGGCGGCTGTCGCCCCGCCTGCCGCGGCTGTCGGCGGCCGGCCTGAGACCCTGTGCCCGGGTCGATACGGCCAAGCTCTACCGGTTCCCCAGGCGCCTCGGGCGGCCCGCCCGACGTCTCAACAGGCCGGTTTCCAGTAACCGATTCGCGCCCGGCGGCGGGTGGTCCTAGAATGGCGACGTCAGGGGGGGTCGACGCCCCCGACTCGCATCGTTCTCTGCCGCGAGTCACCACGCCCAGTCCGCTTTTCGTTCACCGTCACACGGCGCTACGAGTCGCCGCGACGAGAGCTCGATGATCTCCCGCTACACGCGATCGGAGATGGCTCGCCTTTGGGACGAGTCGGCGATTTACGCCTCGTGGCTCGAGGTGGAGCTCGCGGCTGCCGAAGCCATGGCGACGCTCGGTACAGTACCGGCCGAAGCGATCGTGACCCTTCGCCAAGCCGCGCCACCCGACGCGCAGCGTGTGCTCGAGATCGAGCGCCGTACAGGCCACGACGTCATCGCTTTTCTCGAGGCGATCGAAGAGCAGGTGGGCGACGCTGCGCGCTACCTCCACCTTGGACTGACGTCGTCGGACGTGCTCGATACATCGCTGGCGCTGCGCTGTCGGCGGTCGATAGATCTGATCCTCGTAGGGTGGGATCGGTTGTTGGAGGTGCTGCGAGCCCTGGCCCAGGAGCACAAGAGCTTGCCGATGGTTGGGCGCAGCCACGGCATCCATGCCGAGCCGATTACCTTCGGCCTCAAGGTACTCGGCTGGTACGAGGAGTTCCGGCGCTGCCGCGAGCGTCTCGAGCGGGCTCGCAAGATGGTGAGCTTCGGTCAGTTCTCCGGCGCCGTAGGCACGTACAACACCGTCGATCCTCGCGTCGAAGAGCTCGCCTGCCGCACTCTGGACCTGCAGATCGAGCCGGTTTCGACTCAGGTCGTGCCACGCGACCGCCACGCTGAGCTCCTATCGGTCTTGGCTCTGGCCGCCGCGGCCATCGAGCGCGTGGCAACCGAGATCCGAGGCTTGCAACGAACTGAAATCCGAGAAGTCGAGGAGCCTTTCGGGGCTGGTCAGAAGGGCTCGTCGGTGATGCCCCACAAGCGCAATCCGATCAAGTGCGAGAACCTCGTGGGGCTCGCTCGCTTGGTGCGCGCCTACGCGGGAACAGGCTTCGAAAACATCGCGCTGTGGCATGAGCGCGATATCTCGCATTCGTCGGCCGAGCGTGTAGCGCTCGCGGATGCGTGCTTGTTGGTCGATTTCATGACCCATCGACTCGCGGGCGTGGTGGAGGGAATGCGCGTGTATCCGCAGAACATGCAGCGCAATCTCGAACTCACCAATGGGCTCGTGTTCTCGAGTCGTTTGTTGGAGCGTTTGATCGCGCGCGGCGTGATCCGCACGCAGGCGTACGCAATCGTGCAGCGCTCCGCTATGCGGTGTTGGGAGAGTGGCGAGGCCTTCCGCGACGTCCTGGCCGCCGACGAGGAGCTCGGCGAGGTCGTGGACGATCGCGAGCTTGCCGAGGTGTTCGATCTGGAGGCCTCGCTGGCCAACGTCGATCACATTTTCGAACGCGTTCTCGGGGTGCGAGATGGTGGTTGACGAGCACAGAACCAGCTCGGGCAGGAGCGGACTTGGCGACGGATCACGATCCGTGGGTGGCGAGCTGCCGACAAGGGCATTGGCCGTTAGCGCCTGGCAACGGCAACCAGGGGCATATCAAATGCGAGGTGGGTGGTGAAAGGGCGTGTGCTGGTGCGGCTCAAGGCACAGGTGCTCGACCCGCAGGGACTGACGATCGCGAAAGCGCTCGGCAATCTGGGCTACGAGCAGGTTGACGATGTGCGGCAGGGGAAGGTCTTCGACATCGAGCTCGCCACTGAAGACCGGGCGGAGGCTGAGCGATTGCTGCGCGCAATGGCCGAAGAGCTACTCGCCAACCCGGTGATCGAGACATTCGACACCCAGCTCCTCGACTCTTCCGTCGGTACGGGAGGCGACGCGGCATGAGCGTCGGCGTCGTCTACTACCCGGGCAGTAACTGCGAGCAGGATGCCGTGCACGCGGCGCGTCTCGTCGGGCTCGAGGCCGGCACCGTTTGGCATCGCGACACCGATCTGAGCCGCTACGAGGCGCTGATCATCGCCGGTGGATTCTCGTACGGTGATCATCTGCGCGCCGGCGCGTTGGCTCGCTTCTCGCCTGTGATGGGGGCCATGGAGCGCTACGTCGCTGACGGGGGCATGGTGCTCGGGATCTGCAACGGCTTCCAGGTGCTCGTGGAGGCCGGGTTGCTACCCGGTGCGTTGATGCCCAACGCCGGGCTCAAGTTCCGGTGTCAGGATCTGCTCATGAGGGTCGAGCGCAACGATCTGCCCTACACCCGAGCCTGTGCCGAAGGCCAGGTGCTGCGGCTCAACATGGCGCACTACGAAGGCTGTTTCTATGTGGACGAGCTTACCGCCCAGCGCCTAGAGAAGAACGGGCAGATCGCGATGCGCTTCTGCGGGCCGCGTGGTGAGCGTGCATCGAGATTCAATCCCAACGGATCGGTCAACGACATTGCCGCGGTCAGCGATGAGAGCGGCCGGGTGATGGGACTCATGCCGCACCCGGAGCGTTGCATGGAGCCCGCGTTGGGCTCAGACGACGGCCGGTACATCTTCAATTCGCTGCGCGAGGCGATCGTCGCTCGGCGGTCGATCTCCGACGAGCAACCGCTCGCGTCAGCGGCCGGCACGGGACAGGCGTCGCTTGCCCAGCAGACCCAGCAGGTCCTCCAGGGTGAGCCGGAGGTCGCGCTCGATGTCTAACACGGGCTCCAACGTCGTCGAAGCCTTAACCGCGCCTCTCTCTGACACAGCGCAAGCAACGCCAATCGCCGGCGGAGCTGTGGCCGACGAGACGAGCGCCGTCGAGCACGGCATGACCGCCGAGGAATTCGCCCGCATTTGCCACATCCTCGGGCGATCGCCTAACGCTACCGAGCTCGGCATGTACTCGGTGATGTGGTCGGAGCACTGTTCGTACAAGAGCAGCAAGGTGCACCTGCGCACGCTGCCCACCGACGGGCCGGCGGTTCTATTGGGGCCTGGAGAGAACGCCGGTGCGGTCGACTTGGGTAACGGTCTCGCCGGTGTGTTCAAAGTCGAGAGTCACAACCATCCGTCGTACATCGAGCCCTACCAGGGCGCTGCCACGGGCGTCGGAGGCATTCTGCGGGACATCTTCACGATGGGAGCCCGGCCGCTGGCGTTGCTGAATTCGCTGCGCTTCGGACTGCTGCAGACCGCGAAGAATCGCTTCCTCCTGGAGGGCGTCGTCGGCGGGATCGCCGGCTATGGCAACTGTATGGGCGTCCCGACAGTGGGTGGCGAGGTCTACTTCGACTCGAGTTACGACCACAACCCGCTGGTCAACGTCATGTGCTTCGGTGTGGTCGCGGCAAACGACATCGTCAAAGCGCGCGCCGACGGTGTGGGAAATCCGGTGATCTACGTCGGCGCCAAGACCGGCCGCGACGGCATCTACGGCGTGAGTTTGTTGGCCTCCGCCACGTTCGACGCCGAGGCAACCGAGAAGCGCCCAGCGGTGCAGGTGGGTGATCCGTTCACCGAGAAGCTGCTCATGGAAGCATGCCTGGAGATCTGCGAACGCGGGCTCCTCGTGGGCATGCAGGACATGGGCGGTGCTGGCCTCACCTGTGCCACCAGCGAGATGGCGTCGAACTCTGGCACCGGCATGGAGATCGACATCGCCAAGGTGCCTCGCCGCGAGGCCGATATGAGCGCCTACGAGGTCATGCTCTCGGAGTCACAGGAGCGCATGATGCTGGTGTGCGAGCCCGACCGCCTCGAACAGGTGCTCGGCGTGTTCGACAAGTGGGAGCTCGACGCCGTGGTGGTTGGAAGCGTCACGGACGACGGCAATGTACGGGTTCTCGAAGGTGGCGAGCTCGTAGCCAACGTCCCAGCGCAATCGCTTGCCGAGGAGGGGCCGTGCTACGACAGGCCGTTTTCGCCGCCTGCCGAGCATCCGGAGCTCCGCGCGAGCGATCTATTCACGGCTCCCGTGGCCGCTGACTCGCAGGGCGGCACGGATGCTGGTGGTTCGCTTGACGAGCCGATCGCTGCCGTCGACGTTCTGCTGGCTCTAGTCGCTGACCCGACGCTGTCGTCGAAACGCTGGATCTTTCAGCAATACGACCAGACGGTTCGTTTCAACACCATCCAGCGTCCGGGTGGTGACGCTGCCGTGGTGCGCCTCGAGCGCACACCGAGGGCAGTGGCACTTTCGCTCGATGGCAACCCGTGGTTTGCCGGTCTCGATCCCCGCCGCGGCGCCGCGCTTGCCGTAGCCGAGGCCTGCCGCAACGTCGCGTGCACCGGCGCCCAGCCCCTCGCAATCACGAATTGCCTCAATTTCGGCTCGCCCGAAGAGCCCGACCGCATGGGGCAGTTCGCAGCCGCCGTGGCAGGCATGAGCGAGGCTTGTCGTGAGCTCGGAGTACCAGTGACCGGGGGTAATGTTTCTTTCTACAATGAAACCGTGGAGCTCCCGATTCTCCCTACACCCGTGATCGGTGCCCTGGGACTTCTGGCCGATGGCGCCATGTCGGTGCCGTCGGGGTTTCAGCGCCCAGGAGACTCCGTCTGGCTTCTCGGCGCGTTCGACGGGTCGTCGAGCGAGTCTGCTGTGGCAGGGGAGGAGATTGACGACGCCGGCCTCGGAGGGTCGGCCTACGTTCGCTTGTTTCATGAGAGCCGGCCGGGGGCGGTGCCCGGTCTGGACCTCGGCCTGGAGGCCCGTCTGCAGCGGCTGCTGGTCGCCGCCGCGGCCGACGGACTGCTGCACAGCGCCCACGATTGTGCCGACGGTGGCCTGGCGGTAGCGCTTGCCGAGTGCTGTTTCCACGGCGCCGATGCCGAGCGAACTGACGCCCAGCAGGCCTCGGGAGTTCTTGAAGGGATCGATGACATCGGCCTCTCGCTGCTGGGCGCCGACCTTGAACTGCCAGGCGTCAACGCGCACGCTAACCACGTGGAGATCGCGGCGCTCCTGTTTGGCGAGCGGCCGACTCGGGTGGTTGCGAGCGTTGCTCGCGAACAGCAAGCCGAGCTCGAGCGCCTCGCTGCTGAGCTCGAGGTCCCGGCCGTGCGGATCGGTCACGTAACCGGGGTCGACGCGCTCGAGTTGGAGAGCTCGACCGGGCCCGGCCCGGCGGAGCCTGGTTCGGATGGCTCGGATCGCTCCAACACGCGCAGCGCGGCTTCTCCTGCGTGCGGGCCCCTGGCCCCGCGTCTGACGATCCGTGGCGGCGGATCAGGCCTGCTCGACCACTCGTGCAACGATCTCTACCGGGCTTGGGCCAGCTCGCTGGCCGCGGCGATGGAGGGCAAATGAGTAGCAGTAGCCTGCAGCACTGCTGTGGTGTGTTCGGCATTACCGGCCATCGCGAGGCGGCGCGCCTCTCCTACTTGGGCCTGTACGCACTGCAGCATCGCGGTCAGGAAAGCGCCGGGATCGCGGCCGTGGATCGCGGTGCGATGTTCGTTGAGCGCGGCATGGGCCATGTTGCCGATATCTTCGACGAGGCATGCATCGATCGACTCCCTGGGCGCGCTGCGATCGGGCATGTGCGCTATTCAACGGCGGGCGAAAGCAAGCTTCGCAACGCCCAGCCGATCCGCATCGAGAGCCGTCGCGGCGTGATCGCGCTGGCGCACAACGGCAATCTGGTCAACGCTCCGTCGCTTCGCCGCGCCCTCGAGGAGGGCGGCGCGATTTTCTCGTCGACAAGCGACACCGAAGTCGTGCTGCACCTGTTCGCGCGCAGCCTCGAGAGCGCGGTGCCCGAAGCGATGATCGACGCTTTGGGCAAGCTCCGTGGCGCCTACACAATTGTCGCGTTGACGCCATCGCAGCTCGTCGGGGCACGCGACCCGAACGGGTTTCGGCCGTTGTCGATCGGAAAGCTGGACGGCGGCTGGGTGCTGAGCTCCGAAACGTGCGCCTTCGATCTCATTGGCGCCACTCATGTACGTGATGTCGCGCCGGGTGAGGTCGTTGTGTTCGACGAGGATGTCGCTGTGAGTCCGGAGATCGAAGACGCCGTCGCGGCCGGACCTGGAAAGATCGCCCCGGGGTTCGCCTCGCTGCAGCCGTGGGTTCGAGAGGCGCCTGAGCAGCCGACGCAGTGCATCTTTGAGCATGTGTATTTCGCCCGGCCCGACAGTCAGCTTTACGGGGTCAGCGTGCAGCAGGCTCGTACCGCGATGGGAACGGAGCTGGCGCTCGAGGCTCCTGTGGAGGCCGATATCGTTGTCCCCGTGCCTGATGGGGGGCTTTACGCCGCTCTGGGCTTTGCCGAGGCGTGCGGCATCCGTTTCGAGGCCGCCCTGATCCGCAACCACTACGTGGGGCGGACGTTCATCGAGCCGCGACGGTCGATTCGACACTTCGGCGTGAAGGTGAAGCTCAACCCGGTTCGGGCACTGATCGAAGGCCGCCGTGTCGTGCTCGTTGACGACTCGATTGTGCGCGGGACGACGAGCGGCAAGATTGTCGAGATGATGCGCAGCGTAGGGGCGCGCGAGGTGCACCTACGGGTGTCGTCGCCACCGTACGTGTCGCCCTGTTTCTACGGCATCGACACGCCGCGTCGCGAGGACCTGATCGCCGCCAACCACTCGCTCGACGAGGTCCGCGAGCGCACTGGCGCCGACTCGCTCGCCTATCTCAGCCTCGACGGGCTCCGGCGAGCCGTCGGGGCCCACGACGATGTCTACTGCAACGCCTGCTTCACCGCGGAGTACCCGACAACGCTGAACGACGATCTCGAGGCACAGCTGGCGCTCTTCGTTCCCACCGGCCGCGGACCGGCACGACCTCGGCCGACACCATTGGGCAACATCGCGGTCGGTCGGCCGCAGAGCCTCAACCCAAAAAGCGAGCCCGAGATTGGCTGAGGAACGCGAGCCGCGCCCCACCCGCTTGACGGACGACTCGGCGATCACCTACCACGACGCTGGTGTCGACCGTGCCGCGGCCGAACGCGCCAAGCACCGCATCAGCGACCTGGTTCGAAGCACGTTCACCGACGCGGTCGTTGGCGATGTGGGGGCCTTCGGTGGTTGCTTCCGCCTACCCGCCACTGCCGACTCGTCGGGCTCGGGCGCTGCGGCGCCGGGCCCGCTGCTCGTGGCCTCGGCCGATGGGGTCGGGACCAAGTTGAAGGTAGCGGTGATGGCTGGCGTCCACGACACCGTGGGCTACGACCTGGTGGCGCATTGCGCCGACGATATCCTCACCCAGGGTGCCGTCCCGCTCTTTTTTCTCGACTATTTGGCACTGGGGCAGATGGACGAGAGCATCGTCGAGCAGGTTCTCGTGGGCCTGGCGCGTGGCTGCCGCGACGTGGGTGCAGCGCTGATCGGTGGCGAGACCGCGGAGATGCCCGACATGTATGCCGCGGGCGAGTACGATCTGGCCGGATTCATCGTCGGTTCGGTCGTAGCGCGCCGCTCTGGCGAGCGCGATCACGATGCGGTGCCTCTTACCGGTGCAGCGATCCGTCCCGGCGATGCGCTTCTCGGGCTGCCCTCGAACGGGCTGCACACGAACGGCTACACACTTGTTCGCAAGATCCTGTTCGAGCGCCAAGGCCTGGCGATCGACAGCCACGTGCCCGATTGGGGCCACACCGTTGCCGACGAGCTGCTGAGGACACATCGCGAATACGTGCGCGCGCTGCTGCCCGTGCTCCGGCGCGACGATGCTGCGGGCGTGGCCCACGTCACCGGCGGTGGCATCCCCGGCAATCTGCCGCGCATTCTGCCGCGAGGCTGCGGCGCTCTCGTGCGCACCGGGGCATGGGAGGTCCCGTCGGTGTTCCAGGTACTGCAACAGATGGGCGGCGTCCCCATCGACGACATGTGGGAGACCTTCAACATGGGCTTGGGCATGATCATCGCCGTTCATGCCGATCGTGTTGACCACGTCTCCGCGGCGCTCCGTGCGTCGGGCGAGCGAGTGATCGAGATCGGCGAGGTCGTTGAGGGCGAAGGGATGCAACTTGTCGACTGAGGGCCCGGGGCAGCGTACGCCGCCCATCCGTCTCGGCATCCTGATCTCCGGCCGTGGCTCCAACATGAAGGCGTTAGGTGACGCTTGCGCGTCCGAGGAGTTTCCCGCCGAAGTTGCCGTGGTGATCTCCAACGAGCCCGAGGCGGACGGTCTCCAGCACGCGCGTGGCCTCGGGATCGAGACGGCCGTCGTCGATCACCGTGGCAAGAGCCGCGACGCGTTCGAGGGCGAGCTGATCGAGGTTCTGCAGCGCCATCGGGCCGACCTCGTTTGCCTGGCCGGCTTCATGCGACTACTCAGCGCCAGGTTCGTCGAGGCCTATCGCGGCCGCGTGCTCAACGTGCACCCCTCGTTGCTCCCGGCCTTCCCAGGGCTGCACGCCACGCGGCAGGCGCTCGAGCAAGGCGTACGTGTTGCTGGATGTACGGTGCACGTCGTGGTTGAGGAGATGGACGCCGGCCCGATTGTGTTGCAGGCGGCCGTGCCGGTGGAGGCCGACGACATCGAGGAGAGCCTGTCGGCGCGCGTACTCGAGCAAGAACACCGCATCTACCCCGAGGCGGTACGCTTGTTCGCCGAGGGCAGAGTGCGCGTCGAGGGTCGTCGCACACGTATCTGCTAATCGCGAGATTCCCGTTTTTCCGTCGTACCGGTTTCTAGTCGTAGCGCCGCACGGCCGTTCCGTTCTGCCGTCTCGCAAAATCCTCGAGGTCCGTCCCATGTCGTTCGCCTTCGCGCCCGTTGCCGAGCAGCTTGATCTGCTGCGCTCGGGAGTCATTGATCTCGTTAGCGAGGAGGAGCTCGCGACCAAGTTGGAGCGCAGCCGGAGCGAGGGTCGCGGCCTCGTGGTCAAGGTGGGATTTGACCCGTCGACGCCCGATATTCACCTCGGGCACACAGTCGTGATGCGCAAGATGAAGCAGTTTCAGGACCTCGGACACGAGGTCGTGTTCGTCGTCGGCGACTTTACAGGCATGATTGGCGATCCCTCCGGGCGCTCAAAAACCCGTCCGCAGTTGTCTCCCGAGCAGATCCGCGAAAACGCCGCCACCTACAAGGAACAGGCGTTCCGCATCCTGGACCCGGAGCGTTCGCGCACCGAGTTCAACTCCAGCTGGCTTGGCGAGCTCGGATCGGTTGGCTTCGTGAAGCTGGCCGGCAGGTACACGGTGGCGCGGATGATGGAACGTGACGACTTCAGAACGCGGTATGCCAATCAGCAGCCGATCTTCCTGCACGAGTTTCTCTATCCGCTGGCGCAGGCGTACGATTCCGTGGCGCTGCGCGCCGATGTGGAGATGGGCGGCACCGACCAGACGTTCAACCTGCTCGTTGGCCGCGACATCATGCGCGAGTATGGCCTCGAGGCGCAGGTAGTGATCACCATGCCGCTGCTGGTTGGTACCGACGGGGTCGAGAAGATGAGTAAATCGCTCGGTAACTACATCGCTATCGACGACCCGGCCGACCAGATGTACGGCAAGGTACTGTCGATTTCGGACGATGCGATGTGGACCTACTTCGAGCTTTGCACCGACTTGCCGAGCGCTGAGCGCGCGAAGCTCCGGGACGACGTCGACACCGGAAGCCTCCATCCCAAGCACGCCAAGCAGCGGCTGGCACGAGAGATTGTGGGCGGCTTTCATGGGGCGGCGGCGGCCGGGGTTGCAGAGGCGGAGTTCGAGCAGGTCTTCGCGGCCGGCGGCCTGCCGTCGGAGATGGAGGCGCACGCGTTCGTTTCCGCCGCTCCGCTGTGGATCGTTCAGCTGATTCGAGACTGCGGATTCGCCGCTTCGAACGGCGAGGCACGCCGTCTCGTGGAGCAGGGCGCCGTCTCGATCGACGCTGAACGCGTTACCGACACCCAGATGGGAGTGTCGAACGACGGCGTCGAGCGGGTGCTCAAGGTGGGCAAGCGCCGCTTCGCGCGGGTGCGGGTGGAGGCACCCTAGCGCCCTCACAGCCTCCCCCTTGCCCGTTTTGACCCTCGTTGAGTCGTGAGACACTTTGGCGTCGCAGCCTACGGCCCCGATCTGATTTGCGCAGCGCGCGAAGGGGGCTTGCGCGCTGGGGGCGAAGTGCTAGAATCGCGCTTCTGTCTCTTGAGCTTGCGGTTCCCGTACGCTCACTCCGGCGGCACCCGTAAGGGGAGTCGTGCGTAGGCCGCCTCCGGGCGGCGGAGACCTGGCCGACG
>CAXWPL010000001.1:0-165000 GCA_963666215.2 Acidobacteriota bacterium | reverse complement strand
CTTTGGCCAAGCTGGAAAGGGCGCACGGTGGATGCCTTGGTACCAGGAGGCGATGAAGGACGTGGCTAGCTGCGATAAGCCTCGGTGAGCCGCAAGCAGGCTTTGACCCGGGGATTTCCGAATGGGGCAACCCGGCACGGATAATGCCGTGTCATCCCTTGGCTGAACACATAGGCCTTGGGAGGCGAACGCAGGGAAGTGAAACATCTCAGTACCTGCAGGAAGGGAAAGTAATAACGACTCCGCTAGTAGCGGCGAGCGAACGCGGATCAGCCTAAACCAGCGTCATGTCAAGCCCGTAAGCGTTGTGGCGTTGGGGTCGTGGGGTTTGTCGTTTCGGGTTACGGCCCGGAGGAAGAGTTACAAAGCATGGACCTAGGGGAACAGGCTGGAACGCCTGACCATAGAGGGTGACAGTCCCGTACACGAAAGGTCACATGCCTCTTCTGACATCACCCCGAGTACTGCGGAACACGTGAAATTCCGTGGGAATTCGCGAGGACCATCTCGTAAGGCTAAGTACTTCCTGGTGACCGATAGCGTACCAGTACCGTGAGGGAAAGGTGAAAAGAACCCCGTTGAGGGGAGTGAAATAGAACCTGAAACCGTGTGTCTACAAACAGTGGAAGGACGATGGCTTCGGCCCGTCCGACCGCGTACCTTTTGCATAATGGGCTAGTTAGTTACCCTGCGTAGCGAGGTTAAGCTTTTAGGCGAGCCGTAGCGAAAGCGAGTCCGAACAGGGCGATTTAGTTGCGTGGGGTATACGCGAAGCCGGGTGATCTACCCTTGGGCAGGGTGAAGCGTGGGTAAAGCCACGTGGAGGCCCGAACCGGTGTCGGTTGAAAACGGCTCGGATGACCTTGGGGTAGGGGTGAAAGGCCAATCAAACCCGGGGATAGCTCGTTCTCCCCGAAATAGCTTTAGGGCTAGCCTCAGAGGATGGTCCACGGAGGTAGAGCACTGGATGGGATAGGGGGCCTAAAAGCTTACCGAACCCAACTAAACTCCGAATGCCGTGCAACTTACTCTGGGAGTCAGACTGTGGGGGATAAGCTCCATAGTCGAGAGGGAAACAGCCCAGACCGCCAGCTAAGGTCCCCAAGTACAAGCTAAGTGGAAAAGGATGTCGAGGCGCTCAGACAGCTGGGAGGTTGGCTTAGAAGCAGCCATCCTTTAAAGAAAGCGTAACAGCTCACCAGTCGAGTGAATCGGTGCCGAAAATGTAACGGGGCTCAAGCTTGTCACCGACGCTGCGGGTCGTCGTAGATTCCGGTTTACGGCGGCGGTAGGGGAGCGTTCCGTACTGGCTGAAGTCAGACCGTAAGGACTGGTGGACGGTGCGGAAGTGAGACTGCTAGCACGAGTAGCGATAAAGAGGGTGAGAACCCCTCTCGCCGTAAGTCTAAGGTTTCCTGAGGAAGGTCAGTCCGCTCAGGGTTAGGCGGCCCCTTAGCCGAGGACGAAGGTCGTAGGCGATGGGAAGCCGGTTAACATTCCGGCCCCGCCTGTAAGGCGTTTGACCGATGGGGTGACGCAGGAGGATAGCCAAGCCCGCGATTGGAAGTGCGGGTTGCAAGCGTGTAGCCGGGGGGTCCAGGCAAATCCGGACCCCTACTCCAAACGGTGAGGCGTGATGTCGAGGCCTTCGGGCCACAAAGTTGGTGATTCCACGCTGCCAAGAAAAACCTCTAAGGGAGTCGAACAGGTGACCGTACCGCAAACCGACACAGGTAGACGGGGAGAGAATCCCAAGGCGCACGAGATAACACTGGCTAAGGAACTCGGCAAATTAGCTCCGTAACTTAGGGATAAGGAGCGCCTCTCTCGGTGAAAGCCCTCGCGGCTCGAGCCGAAGGGGGCCGCAGTGACTAGGCCCAGGCGACTGTTTACTAAAAACACAGGTCTCTGCAAAGTCGAAGTCGACGTATAGGGACTGACGCCTGCCCGGTGCCGGAAGGTTAAAGGGACGTGTTAGCCAATCTTCGGAGCGGCGAAGCTCAGAACTGAAGCCCCGGTAAACGGCGGCCGTAACTATAACGGTCCTAAGGTAGCGAAATTCCTTGTCGGGTAAGTTCCGACCCGCACGAATGGCGCAACGATCTGGGCACTGTCTCGGCCAGTGACTCGGCGAAACTGAAGCACCGGTCAAGATGCCGGTTACCCGCGGCTGGACAGAAAGACCCCGGCACCTTTACTACAGCTTAGTACTGGGTTTGGGTGTGTTGTGTGCAGAATAGGTGGGAGGCTTTGAAGCTGGGACGCTAGTCTCGGTGGAGCCACCCGTGAGATACCACCCTCATCATATCGAAACTCTAACCCAGGTCCGTTATCCGGATCGGGGACAGTGCTTGGTGGGTAGTTTAACTGGGGCGGTTGCCTCCCAAAGAGTAACGGAGGCGCCCAAAGGTTCCCTCAGGCTGTTTGGAAATCAGCCGAAGAGTGTAAAGGCAGAAGGGAGCTTGACTGCGAGACATACAGGTCGAGCAGGTGCGAAAGCAGGGCTTAGTGATCCGGCGGTTCCGCATGGAAGGGCCGTCGCTCAACGAATAAAAGGTACGCCGGGGATAACAGGCTTATCTCCCCCAAGAGTTCACATCGACGGGGAGGTTTGGCACCTCGATGTCGGCTCATCGCATCCTGGGGCTGAAGCAGGTCCCAAGGGTTCGGCTGTTCGCCGATTAAAGCGGTACGTGAGCTGGGTTTAGAACGTCGTGAGACAGTTCGGTCCTTATCCGCCGTGGGCGCAGGAGACTTGAAGGAATTCACCCCTAGTACGAGAGGACCGGGGTGACTGGAGCTCTCGTGTACCAGTTGTTCCGCCAGGAGCACCGCTGGGTAGCGATCTCTGGAAGGGATAACCGCTGAAGGCATCTAAGCGGGAAGCCCCCCCTAAGATTAGGTCTCCCGGGGAGTTAATCCCCCTGAAGGGCTCTGCGAGACTAGCAGTTAGATAGGCTGCAGGTGTAAGTGCAGTAATGCATTCAGCCGAGCAGTACTAATCGCCCGTGAGGCTTGGCCAATCTTATTCGCCACGCACAGACGCGCTCGTTGATCACCGAACATCGTGATCGGTCGAGTCGGCTAGCGAGACGAATCCGGCAACTGATCTGCTTGTCAACAGTTGTGCATGGTTTGCACAAAGTTCCGGCAGATCAGGAGTTCGGTAGATGGCAATTATCGTGCGGACCATCGCACGAAGAGAGCACGCAAGGCACCCTGACTATTCGACTTGTCATCCGAGTGTTTCTCGGTGGCTGCAGCGGGGAGGAAACACCCGTTCCCATTCCGAACACGGCAGTTAAGCTCCCCAGCGCCGATGGTACTGCATGGGCAACTGTGTGGGAGAGTAGGTCGTCGCCGGGAAACGTCATTTAGAAAGGCCCCGGGACTCGCGAGAGCCCCGGGGCTTTTCGCTGTCCTCCAGAGCCGAGCGGCAGTCGACGCACTGCTCCCAGTGGTTTGTCCCGCTGCAGGGTTCGGGGATGACCCACCGTCCGTTGAACTAAGGCGACGGTGATGTGATCGGGATTGTTACGCAGTACGGCGCTCCTGCTCAAGGGGAACGTCGACGGCGGTGTTGAGTGCGGCATCGAGCTTGGCGATGTCGCGGTAGCCACGAACCCTCCGGAACTTGCTCTCGGCCTCGATGAGTGCAGTAACCACCCATCGAACGATCATGCTCCCGGAGCGCCACCGCTTTACGTTGCGGCTGACGTGTTTGATCGTCCCGTTCAGGTTCTCGATCGTATTCGTTGAACGTAACGTCCGAAGCAGCGGCCCCTGAACTCGGAGCCGAGTGACGGTGAGCGTCTCTTGCATTCCTTCTCTGAGCGAGGCCGCTGCACCGGGGTGATCGGTCTCCAGCTCCTTGACCACGGCGTCGAGCTGCTTGGTCGCTGCCGTGGCCGTCTCCGCCTTCCACGCCTTGCGGATCTTGGCTGCGAACCAGGGCCGGATATGCCCTGGCAGATGCTCCAATACATTCTTGATCTTGTGGACACGGCAGCGCTGGATCAGGGCCCACTCGCCGAACGTGTCGCGCACTGCTTTACGGAGGCCCTTGGAGCCATCGATTACCACCAACCGCGCCCGTTCGACGGGCATGCCGCGCTCGATCAACTGCCGCAGCAGCGACCGGCACACGTGGGAGCTCTCCGTGGTGCCCTCTACGACACCCAGCACATGCTTGACGCCGTCCGCGTCGATGCCCATGGCGATCCACCAACAAGTGCTTGCCCATGTGCGTGCCGTCGATCACCAGCACCGGCAGGTCCACTTCATTGAGCGGTTGGGCCAGGTACTGCTGCACCTGCTTGGCTGTACGCGCTACGAACCGCCGCGACACACTCGAGCGACTCGTTCCCGACGAAGCTCGCCCGTCGTCGAGCCGCTCTAACGAGCGCTCGTACTTGCGCGTCGTGACGCCGCACAGGATCTGCTCTACGGCGCGCTCTTCGAGCGGATCTGTTGCCTTGAACCTCTCCCAGTGCGGCAGCGGCAGCTCTTGGCCATCGACGCTCCGAGCCCGCGGCTTGCGTACCTTGACCCGCCGGCCGCCCATCACCAGCGAGCCCTCGTCGTAGCCGTGTCGGTACGCCCGCCGCTGCTGTGACCGCGCGTAGCGCTCTCCGCAGAGCTCCGCCCGGTCTTCTTCCAGCAGCGAACCCAACACCCCGAAGCCCGCGTCCATGACCAGCGCTCGTAGATCCGATCGCGCCGCTACCACTGCCTTCAGGAGCGGGTTCTCTTGGCGCTCCGCTTTCCTACTTGTCTCTGTTCTGCGACTCTTGCTCATGACGGTGATCCTCCATGCCAGTGGATTGACCCCGACACACTATCGAGGTCGGATCACCGTCACCCTTTTTCAACGGAGCCTGTGACATCCCCCTGCGCCTCAGCAGGCAGCGCGTAGCCCGCCAGCAACGCGAATGCGAAGATTGCGACAAGAAATCTCGTGCACGGTTTCAAGTTGTTACCCTCCTGTCCTCAGGTTCACCACGACGCTACTGGGCGTCCAGTCGGCCGCGACGGGCCATCATCCCCGCGACAGCGATCCTTCTTCTGTCACGGAACGATCCTCACGTCAACCCGACCGTAGACGATCCGGGCTACTGCAGGTAGCCGAGCGCGCGGAGGTCGCGCAGCGTGTCCGCATCGAGCTCCAGAGCTTCGGAGTCGCCGCCGAGGGCGCGGTTGTAGTGCCACTGGCTCAGGGCTCGTTGTAGCAGCCACTGCGCCTCCACGGGCTCTGAGTACGCGAGATTGTGCAGCTCGCCGGGATCTGCCGCGATTCGGAAGAGCTCGATGCGATTGGCCTCGACGTCGTAGATCAGCTTCAGGCCGCCTTCCTCATAGGCGAGGAGCGGCCGAGCGGCTTGCCCGTCGCGCTCGGCCCGGCGAGTGACGGCGAAGGCTGGTCGCGTGGCAGCCCTGTCCGGGTTGGCTCGGTTTTCAGCTGTCGATACGGTCTCTGGGGCAGGCCCCACATCTGCAGCCTGCAGGAGACTCTGGCCTTGGAAGAGCGCCGATCCGCTGTCGAGCATCAGGCCATCGACCAGCGTGGGCGCAATGTCGATCAAGCCTACGGTCTGCTGGACGCTCGGCGCGAAGCCAGTGACGGATGCCGGCCATTTGATGACCAGGGGCACGCGGATCCCCTCGTCGTACAGGAAGCGCGTGTGCAGAACGTGGCCGTGCTCGAAGAGACCCTCGCCGTGGTCGGAGGTCAGGATGACCAGCGAATCGTTGAAGACACCGGCCGCATCGAGGCCGTCGAGTAGCTGGGCGATTTCGGAGTCGGCCCAGGCCACCATCTCGGCGTAGCGAGCGCGGAGGAACGCCAGGTACTCGTCCGACGGGGTCAGTTGTGAAGCGCGCAGCTGGCCGAGTGCCTGCGGTGTGATGTCGGCGTCGGTAAGGTGCGTATCGGCGGCCGCTGCTTGGCCGCGGAACTGCACCGGAGGCTCGTAGGGCGCGTGTGGCACCAACAGGTGCACAAACGCGAAGGTCGGCCGATCTCCTCCGAAAAGCTCGCCCAGGTCGGGCAGCAGCTGACGCTCGTGGTGCGAGACGAGCTCGATATCCTCGAATCCTCGACGCAGCGAGCGGTTGCCACGGTAGATCAGGTGGTGGCTGAAAAGCGCCGTGCGATACCCCGCGTCGCTCAGCAACTCGGCGATAGACGGGATTTCCTGAGCCAGAGGAGTGTTCCACGCTTGCACACCGTGGGTGCCGGGAAGCAAGCCGGTCAGTAGTGACGGCACGCTTGCTCCTGTCCACGCCGTGGGTGCGAGCGCCCGTTCGAACACCGTGCCAGTTCGGGCCAGCCGCTCTGTAGCCGGCGTGCTGGTTGGGGCTCCATACACGGAGAAGGCGTCGGCACGCGCTGCGTCGAGCAGGATCAATAGCACATGCGGTCGCCCCAGCTGGCCGCGGGACTGGCTGGCGGCGGGCGCCAGCTGGATGGGCGCCCCGCGCTCCTCGATTGCACCGCGATGGACGACGCGCGGACGATCCCAGCGCACCGTGCCGTTGGCTGCCCCCCAGCTCGTGAGGCGGAGCCTGACCAGCTGTCCGCCCCACGAGGCCAGATCTGTATCGAGTCGAACGCGTTGGCCGGCAGGAACTGCAACTGTCGCGAGTCGGTGCGTTTCGGTGCTGCCCTGTGCGACAAGCTCCACGTTGGCCTGCAGATCCGACGAGTCCATCAACGTTCCCCGGTTGCGGGTTGCCGTCAGCTCTACGGCGAAGCGAGCCTGGGGAGGCACGCGAAGCGCCAGATCGACGAAGCTGTCGGCGGGCATCTCGAGGGCACCCCCGTTCGAGCCGGCTGTCGACGCCACATCCTCTGGCCGCTGTAACCATCCCGGACGCTGCTGTGGCGATACCACGCGCAACGACCGTACGCGTGCCGCGATCGGCGGCGAATCGGCACCGGCCTGGCTGGCAGGCTCGGCATAGGCGAAGCGCAACGCCGCGAGGTTCCGGCCGGCCCGCAGCAGATGACCGGGAAGAACGACCTCTTCGATTTCCCAGCGTGGTCTGAGGCGACGCTCCCCGATCTCCTGCCCGTTGAGCTCCACCACCAGCCGCTGTCGCTCTACGCGCTCGCCTTGTTGCGGGCGGATCTCGAGCTCGAGCGTGTGGTCTCCGTCCAAGACGGTGTCGAAGGAAAACTCGGCAAGCATGCCGCGGATTCGATACGGCCCTTCGTCCTCGCTTCCGCCCCCTTCTACCGGTTCCTCTCCGTCCGGAGTACCGCCGCGTCGCCAATTGGGTCCCAGCAAGCTCGCCGTCCGCTCGCCGCCCTCCCACGGCGGCGCTGGCACCAGCCTGTCGGTCGACACGACGGGGCGCGTGAGCTCCAGCATGCCGGCCAGGTCGACGCTCTCTTGCGGTGCGCACGCGGTTGCTGCTGCGCCAAGGGCAACAAGAAGGGCTGTGTGTAAGCGGTGATCAGGGCACATGGGTCGCTAGGTCGGATGGAGACGGAGGCCGATCTCGAGCAGCGCGTCGGCAACGCCGACTATCCGAGAACGTCTTCGAGTCTGGACTCCGCAAGTCTACTCACACGAGCGAAGACGGGGCTGTCAGCGGGAGCTCACCGAGCCTCTCGAGCGCGAACACGAGCGCGGCCCACGTGACGCGGGGTGCGATGGCGACGCGTGGTAGCATCATGCGAATTCAGCTTCGAAAACGGGGCAGAGACGGCGAGTAGCGCATGTCAGGACACTCGAAGTGGTCGAAGATCAAGCGCAAGAAGGGGGCGAACGATGCCTCGCGCGGCAAGATCTTCTCGCGGCTGGTGAAAGAGATCACGGTTGCCGCGCGGATGGGTGGTGGCTACGCCGACAGCAACGCTCGACTGGCCACGGCCATCGATTCGGCCAAGCGCGAGAATATGCCGGGCGCCAACATCGAGCGCGCCATCAAGCGCGGCACCGGCGAGATTGCGGGCCTAGCGTACGAAGAGATCACGTACGAGGGCTTCGGGCCCGGCGGTGTCGCGATTCTGGTCGATGCTACAACCGACAATCGCAACCGGACCGTTGCCGAGGTCCGCAAGATCTTCGAGAAGGCCGGCGGCAATTTGGGCGAGCAGAACAGTGTCGGCTGGATGTTCAAGCAGGTGGGCGCGTTCTTGATCGATGCCGATAGCGTCGACGAGGAGGGACTGCTGATGATCGCTCTCGGGGCTGGAGCCGTCGATGTCAGCACCCAGGATGGCGGCTATGAGGTGCTGACCGCCCCGGACACGTTTCACGCGGTGCAGACAGCGCTGAAGGCGGGGGGAGTCGAGTCTCTGAGTGCGGAGCTGGTGATGGTGCCGCAGACGCCGATGGACCTCCGCGGTCGTGACGCCGAGCGATGTCTCAGGCTCATGGAAAAGCTTGACGACAACGACGACGTGCAGAACGTGTGGGCGAACGCCGATATCGACCCGGAGGTCATCGAGCAGCTGGCTGAGGCCGGCTAGAGAGCGGTTAGCTGCGTGCCGAAAACCCGGATTCTGGGTGTTGATCCCGGCTCCGTGGCCACCGGTTTCGCCGTGATCGAGCTCGAGGGCAATCGTATTTCCGCGCTCGACTACGGTGTTATCCGACCGACCAAGGGTCATGCTCTCGCTCGGCGGCTCGTCGAACTGCACCGACGGCTCACCGAGATCGTGGATTTCTATCAGCCGCAGGATGCAGCGATCGAGGAGATTTTCACGGCCAAGAACGCGCGATCGGCTCTGGTACTCGGGCAGGCACGCGGCGCCCTCATGGTGGCATTGGCCGAACGCTGCGAAGTTTTCGAGTATGGTGCGCGGGCCGTCAAGAAGGCCGTCGTGGGCTACGGACAGGCAGACAAGGGTCAGGTCGTAGCGATGGTGAAGATGCTTCTCGCGCTGCCCAAAGCGCCGGCTCAGGATGCGGCGGACGCACTCGCCATCGCTCTGGCACACGCGCATTCCGAGCCCTTGCGGCGACGGGTGGAGCGGCTGCGGGCCGTGCGCTCGTGAACGTCCCGGCACGCAGGCGATGATTGGCTCGCTACGTGGGCGTCTGAGCCGTAAGGAACCCTCGGGAATTGTCGTCGAGGTCGGTGGTGTGGGCTACCTCGTCCAGATTCCGCTCTCCACTTTCTACGAGCTGGGGCAACCGGGCGAGGAGGTATCGCTACGGGTACACACCCACGTGCGCGACGTCGCACTCGAGCTCTACGGCTTCCGCAGCGCGGCCGAGCAGGGCCTTTTCGAGGCGCTCATCAGCGTCTCCGGCATTGGCCCTAAATTGGCGATCACAATTCTTTCGGGTATGGAGCCGAACGTTCTGATGGGCGCCATTGCGGGCAGCGACGTCGTGAAGCTTACCGGCATCCCGGGGGTCGGTCGTAAGACCGCGGAGCGCATGATACTCGAGCTGCGCGAGAAGGTCGCGGAGATGGGGATTGCCGCGGGAAACGCTGTGTCGGCGGGGTCGCCGGCGCGCGACGACGTACTGTCGGCGCTTCTGAATCTGGGCTACAAACAGCGCGACGCAGAATCGGCGCTGGCCTCGGTCGATGAGGACGCGGCGGAGAGTTTCGAGGCGCTGCTGCGGCAGACTCTGAAGGCCCTTTCAAGATAGTTGCATCGGCTATGCCAACTCCAACAAACAACTCGAACCGGGCGCGATGAACGAAAGACTGGTGGGTCCGGGCAACACCGCTGCCGACGACGATCGCTTCGACGTCACGCTGCGTCCGCGCACGTTCGACCGTTATGTTGGCCAGCGCAAGGTGGTCGACAACCTCAAGGTGTTCATTGCGGCGGCCAAGAAGCGGCGCGAGCCGCTCGATCACGTGCTGCTGTTCGGCCCGCCGGGACTCGGCAAGACGACGCTCGCCAACATCATCGCGCACGAGATGGGTGTGGAGCTCAAGGGCACGTCGGGCCCGGTTATCGAGAAGGTGGGCGACCTCGCGGCGATCGTGACCAATGTGGAGGAGCGGTCGCTGCTGTTCATCGATGAGATTCATCGGATGTCGGCGGCGATCGAGGAGGTTCTTTATCCCGCAATGGAGGATTTTCAGCTCGACATCGTGATCGGCGAGGGGCCGAGCGCACGCTCGGTCAAGTTGCCCCTGTCGCCATTCACGCTCGTCGGCTCGACAACTCGCCCGTCGCTTCTCACCTCGCCGTTGCGCGGACGCTTTGGAATAGTCTCGAGGCTCGACTTCTATTCCGCCGAGGAGCTGGCGCAGATCGTCAAGAACTCCGCGGAGCTGCTCGACGTGCCGATAACCGAAGAAGGTGCAGCCGAGATCGCCGGGCGGTCGCGAGGCACGCCACGAGTGGCGAACAGGCTCTTGAGACGAGTACGCGACTATGTCGAGGTGGAGTCGGAGGGCCGCATCGATCGCGTGCTCGCACAGAACGCACTGGCTCGGCTGGAGGTCGACAAGTTGGGTTTCGACGAGATCGATCGGCGAGTTCTGCTGGCGATCATCAACGATTTCGGCGGCGGCCCGGTAGGGCTCAACACCATCGCGGCGGCGGTCGGAGAGGACAAAGCAGCGATCGAGGACATCTTCGAGCCATTCCTGATCCAGCTAGGGTTCTTGGCGCGGACTGCCAGGGGGCGAGTCGCGACCGCCCGCGCCTACGATCATTTCGGGCTGCCGCTGCCACGAGCTCGAGGGAAGTCCGGGAACGGGCAAACGCAGTTCTGGTAGGCTCCGTGCGCCTCAGCGATTTCGACTACGAGCTACCGCGTGAGGCTATCGCGCAGGCGCCGCTCGCCGAGCGCGACCAGAGCCGCCTGCTAGTTGCGCATCGTGGATCCGGAGGATCCGGAGGCGCGGCGGGCTTCGCCTCCGACTGCGCCGCCGGACGGAGTTCCGCCGGCAACGCCGGTGGGTCGAGCGACTCCGGGGTGAGGCCATCCGCCAGCGTCGATATGGACGCCCGCAAGTATCTTTTTCGCGACTTGCCGGCCCTGTTGCAGCCCGGCGACCTCGTTGTTGTCAACGACGCGCGCGTGGTGCCGGCACGCCTGCGGGCGTGGCGAGCGACCGGTGGCGAGCTCGAGTTGCTCCTGCTCGGGCCCGTCGATGGACAGGCGGCGATTTGGCGCGCGCTCGTACGTCCAGCCCGCCGGGTTCGCACGGGCGAGCACATCGACCTCGAGTCTGGCCTCACTCCCGGCGCGGCGCGAATGGAGACCGGTAGCCCGGCGGCGAACCGCGAGACGGTCGAGGTGATTTCCGAGGAGGCGGGCGGCGTGCGTCAGTTGCGCTTCCGCGGCGGACTCGATGTGAGGGCGTTCCTCGACCAGGTGGCCGACATGCCGCTGCCTCCCTACATTTCGCCCGAGGCGACCGCAGCGCGCCGCGAGCTCGATCGTGAGCGCTATCAGACGGTCTACGCTCGAACGGAAGGAGCGGTCGCTGCGCCGACCGCCGGGCTTCACGTCAGCGAGCGCGTGCTCGAAAGCCTCGCAGTGCGCGATATCGCGGTCGTGAGCCTGACGCTTCACGTGGGGCCCGGAACGTTTCGACCCGTCACGGAGGAGTTCGTCGACGATCACCGCATGGATCCGGAAGAGTACGAAATTCCCGAGTCGACGGTGGCCGCGATTCACGAGACACGGCAGTCGGGGGGGCGCATCGTAGCGGTCGGCACGACCGTGGTTCGAGCTCTCGAGCACAGCGCCGTGGTCAGCGGCGACGGCACGGGCCCGCTCGCCGGGCCGGCGTCGGCCCATCTGTTCATCCGTCCCGGCTTCCGCTTCCGCGTCGTCGATGCCATGATCACCAACTTCCACCTGCCGCGCTCCACCCCGTTGCTCATGGTCGGCGCCCTGATGGGTGTTGAGCAGCTGCGACAGGCGTACCAGCTGGCCATTCAGTCTGGTTATCGTTTCTACTCCTACGGTGACGCGATGTTGATTCTCCCATGAGCTTTCACAGGGTCGGAGCGGGGCTGGTCGGCGCCATCGCCACCTGGGTCGAAGACCCCCATGCTCGCGCCCGGTTGCTCGACGGTGCATGGCGCTCGGCGGCGGGCGAGGGGGTTGCCGACAGCGCGCGGCCGATCGCACTCGAGCGCGGCAGGCTCCGTATGGCGCTGGTCGACGAGGCCTGGAGACCCGTGCTCGAGGAGCTACAAGACAAGCTGCTGGAGAGCCTGCAGGCTGAACTGGGCGCGGACGTAGTGCGGGCGATTGAGTGGAACTAGCGTGGGCAGAGGCTGCGAGTAGCGTTGTTTTCCGCGCGCTTCGCCAGGCATGGCTGACGCGTTCCGGTGGTTTCGGGCCGGCGTTGGCGAACCTGTTGCCTGCTCGATTTCGGGTGGACGACCTCGAGGCAAAAGCACCTGGGAATTTCACGATAGAGTGCGCGCTTTCGGGCTGGACCCAACGGGAACGAGATGATGAAAGCACGTACCGCATTGCTGTCTGTCTACGACAAGTCGGGCGTAGATGAATTCGCGGCCGCGTTGCATGATCGCGGCTTGACCCTTCTGTCAACCGGTGGCACGGCGCGTCAACTGCGAGATGCGGGTGTGTCGGTGACCGAAGTCGGTGAAGTCACGGGCCAGGCGGAAATGTTGGGCGGCCGCGTGAAGACGCTTCATCCGAAGATCTTCGGCGGGATTCTGGCGCGCCGGGAGGTCGGCGAGCAGATGCAGGAGCTCGAGACTGCGTCGGTGGCGCCGATCGACGTCGTGGTCGTGAACCTGTACCCGTTCGCAGCCACCATCGCCGACCCGGAGCACAGCTTCGCCGACGCTCTCGAGCAGATCGACATCGGTGGGGTCGCGCTTCTGCGCGCAGCGGCCAAGAACTTCCCCGGCGTGATCGTTCTTGTCGATCCGGCCGACTACCCGGCGGCCCTGGCCATGATCGACGGCGATGGAGGTGATGCTAACGAGTCGTCGCATGGCGAACGGCGGCGATTGGCTGCCAAGGCGATCGCCCACACGGCCGCCTACGACGCCGCGATTTCGCAGTATCTCGGTGCGTCCTCAGGCGCCGTCGCCTCTGCCACCGCCGCCGTGGCGACCACGGCCACGCCCGAACGCGATGCGCTGCCTGAGCGGCTGCAGTTCAGCTTCGAGCGGCGGCAGGTCCTGCGCTACGGCGAGAATCCCCATCAGCGCGCGGCGTTCTATGTGCCCGCCGACACCGCCGCGGGCATCGCCGCCGCGGAACAACTCAACGGCAAGGAGCTGTCGTACAACAACATCCTCGACGCGGACGCGGCGTGGATGTTGGCCAGATGGTTGCCGCAGCCAGGCGCCGCCGTCATCAAGCACATGAACCCGTGCGGTGCCGGCACGGCGCCCACCCTGGCTGCCGCCTACGTCAAAGCGCGTGCCACCGATCCGACCTCCGCGTTCGGAGGCATCGTTGCCCTCAACGAAGTCGTCAATGAAGAAACCGCACACGAAATCGCCAGTACCTTCATCGAGGTCGTTGTTGCCCCGGACTTCAGTTCCGAGGCTCTCGAGGTGCTTCGCGCCAAAGCCGCGTTGCGGCTGTTACGTGTTCCCGAGCCAGCCGCGCCATTGTCGATGACCAGCGCCGACGATCTCGAGCTGCGTGGCGTTGTGGGAGGCCTGCTCGTACAAGAGCGCGATCCCGGAGCCGGAGTCGCCTGCGGGGCCGGAGGTGAAGGTCGAGAGCGCTGGGAGTGTGTCAGCGTCCGCAGGCCGACGCCGCAAGAAGACGCCGACCTTCGTTTCCTGTGGTCGGTCGTGCCCGCGGTGCGTTCCAACGCCATCGTCGTTGGCCGCGACGGGCAGCTCTTGGGCGTGGGCGCCGGCCAGATGAGCCGCGTCGACTCGTGTCGGTTCGCCGTCTGGAAGGCGCGAGAGGCCGGACATGAGCTCGGCGGCGCCGCTGCGGCTTCCGATGCTTTCTTCCCCTTCGCCGACGGCGTCGAGTCGCTCGCCGAGGCAGGGGTGAGCGCAGTCGTGCAGCCAGGTGGGTCGAAGCGCGACCCGGAGGTTATCGCGGCTGCCGACCGATTGGGCCTCGCCCTGGTCCACACCGGCGCGCGACACTTTCGCCACTAGAGCGCGAACCGGCCCCGAAGAGTTCGAGGCTCGTTCGGGCTCACCCGCTTGGCACGGCGCGTGGCTGGCAACTCGCGCTCCCCGCTGGCAAGCGGCACGAAAGATGCGTCGTGCCATTCTGCAGCCGCTACTGGGTCTGGCCACGCCCCACGGGGCGCCGGAGGTAGCGCTAGGCCGCTAGGCCTTGACGACGCGCGTGCCGCTCAGGCGGTCGTGGAGACCGCGATGCTGCGGGTCCCGTAGCGCCGGCAGTAGTCCGAGGCCCAACGGCAATGCGGCGGCCGTGTACCCCAGAGCGCGAATCGCCGCCTGGCCGTAGCCGACCCGGAACCGGTCGCTGCCGATCACCCGAACGTTCATGGCCATCTTGCCCAGAGTCTGTCCCGTGGTCCCCACGAACATCACTCCGTAGACCAAGCCGAACAGTACCCAGGCGACGGCGAACGGCACCGGCGCGTTGGCCACCACCTGGCCAGCACCGGTTCCTGCGGCGTTCGCGGCCGCGAACATGAGGAGGAGGCCTATCGCGGCAAGTACCAGCGAGTCGCAGAGCACCGAGAACACTCGATCGCTGACAGGCGCCGACGGATCCAGGAGGTCGCCGTGCGGGTCGCCGACGCGCTCGGCGTCGGAGTCTGTCGGGTCGCCGAGTCCCCAGGGGGCCGATTCGTAGCCCTCCGGGTCGTCGAGGCCCATGATCGCGTCGGGCGGCGACGGCGTTACCGACGGCCTTTCACGTTCACCGCGATCTTCCGGAACACTCGGGAGATCGACGGACTGGCGCGAGACAAGCTCCTCCGTAGCCGGAGGAGGCGTGGAGGACTCGGTCGGCGTCCTGGGCGCAGAAAGGGGTTGCGCGGTGGGCTCGGCTGGCGCCGCGTCCGACAGGTACATCGACGGCTCGATTTCGTCACCCACGCCGAAGGATCGGCCGGCTTCTTCGAGCAGTTGCTGGGCTGCCGACAAAGATCTGGAATGACCGTCGTCGGTGGAGGGCGCAGGCTTCGTTGCGCGCGGCATGCGGGTCCGCCCAACGAATTCGCCAATCAGGTGAGTGTCCTCCGCATCTGGTGAGTACTCCGCCAGCTCACCAAGGCGATCGTCTATCGCCGAACCCGGTGATTCGGCGGGGGCGCTGCCAGTGCTTGGCGCGGTTTCCTCCGGGGTTGGCTGCAGCGATGTTTCCAGGCCGGCGGAGGTCGTTTCCGGCTGTTGTGCCGCCGACGTGTCGAGCTCGGCCATCTCCACGAGCTCAGCCGGCTGTGCGGCCACAGTCTCGCGCGCCAGCTCTTCGATTGCTCGGAAGCTGTGGTCCCCGAGATCGCTCGCCGGGTCGAGGAGGGTTCCCGCCACGGCTGGTGCCATGACGGCGTCGAAAGCGTCGAAGGCCACGTTGTCGGCTTCCGGCGAAGCGGTGGCCTCGAGCGCAGCCGGGCGGTGGCTGGCTGGCAACGGGGTCTCTTCGATCGCTGGATTGCTCGCTGTCGTTGTTGGAAGCGGCACTGTTTGAGTCGAGCTCGGCTGGGCGAGGTCAACCGGTTCTCCCTGTTCCAACCCGTCGAGCGGACCGCGCTCGCTCGTCTTCTCCGCGCTGACCGCTGCAGCCGTTCGAGCGGTCGGGAGCAACGGGCCGCGCGAGCCGTCGTCCGTGCTCGACTCCGGAGGCCGCGTAACGGGACGTTCCTGATAGGGGAGTGAGCTGAGGCCTGTGTCGAGCCGCGTGCGGGGCGTCGCGTGCGGGCGTGCCCAGGCGGGGAGGTCGGCGATATTGCCGCCGAAGCCCGTATCAGCGTCGCCCCAGCTCGCGTCGCCCTTGTGCGTCATCGGGTCGTTCGCCGGAGCCGCCTGGTCAGCTGCCGTGGAGGCGGTTCCCTCGGGGTCGGGGGGCTCGGCCTCAAGCACGGCAGCTTCGTCGACGATCGCCGCCTCGTTGAGGTCGGGGCTGGTCTCCAGATCGGTGTCGAGACTGCCATCGACGTCGTACACCAACGGGTCGGTCGCGTGCGTCGCTGTCTCGGTGTCGCTACCCGTGTCTTCGTTGCGCCGAGTCACGCGGTCGGTGCTGGTGTCGAACAAGGTAGGTAGAGGCTCGAGCACGTCGTCGAGCGAGCGCAGGTCCTCGATCTCGGGAGGCGCCTCCTCCCTGAAGGGTACCGGGTCTGCGAGAGGTGTCGAAATGTCCAGCAGAGGCGTGTCGTCGAGCGACGCGGCCAACTCCGACCGGTGGACGTCTGGGGAAGCCATCTCGATAGGCGACGTTCCGATCCGCGGCGTCCGCTCGTCTGCCATCAGATCGAGCGGACGTAGGAGAGTACTCGAGCCTCGGGTGGTCGCCGCCGCGTCGCTACCGATGCCGATGATGCTCCCTGCTTCGCGGAGGTCTCCCAGGTCGAGGTCGCCCAGGTTCTCGTGAGTGTTCGGGCGCTCCGAGCCGTCCACGTCTACCTCAGCCGGGGGCTGCGGCGTAGACTGCAGGCCGTGGGCGTCGCTGACGGGCTCGACTCCATCAGCCTCGGCTCGGATAGGTTCCGCGTCGGGCTGGTGGATGTGGGCCATCGCGTTCGGCACCGGGCCGAGTGCATCGACTGAATCTGGCGACCGGTCGCTGAACCCGTCCTCCATACCGCCGTCGATCAGTGCGTCGACCAGATCGATGATTTCGGACTCGGGCGTCGGCGCCTCCAGCTCCGGAGGAGCGGCCATGGGCACCTGATCGGCTCGAGGAGGGTCGCTCGGATTCGCTACTACGACCACGGGATCTGTTGGCAGAGTGCCGGACGCGGCAATCGGCGCTTCAAGCTCCGCCATTGGACTGCCCTTGAGCTCGCTCGCCAAAGCGTCTGCGCGTCGACGCCATCTGGCGGCCTCATCGAGGTCGCCACTATCGTTCGCGTCGGCGAGGCGGCGCGCGCGGATCTCCTTGACGCGGTCGCGGAGCTGCTCGCGCCAGTCGGCGTTGGTCTCGCCGCCTGCTGGGCCGCCCTTGGTTCCGTTGGCCGCGCCGTAGCTCGGGTGGGCGTGCAGGGGTGTCGGAGTCTCGGTCGGGCGGAGGTTCGTTCGGTCAGGTGCCACGTTCAGGCCCTCCTCGGTGTCGGTGTCCGTTCAGTGGCGGCATCGCGGCGAGGCGTCTCGGGCGCGACGCCGGCGTCCGGCGCGTACCAATCGGGTAGGGGGGGGATCCACCGTTCGTGTTGACGTCACGGTGCGGCGGCGCCGCGCGCGGCTGGAGCGAATCATGAGCTCTTTGAGTCGCCTGGCGTCGACGGCTTGGGCCTCGGCGGCCGCGCTTTCTGGCGTGTCCTCGGCGAGCGCTTCGGCTTGGGCGTCGACATTGGCCTCGGCGAGCGCTTCCGCTTGGGTCACGGAATTGGCCTCGGCGAGTGCTTCGGAGTGGACCGAAACATTGGCCTTGGCGCGGACCTCGGTGTAGATCTCGGCCTCGGCCGGATCGTCAACCTTCGGGGCGCTCCGGCCGGTATCGGCGGAGCTCGGCGCCAGCGGCTCGCGTGCTGGCGCGGCGCAGTCAACGGCGGCGTCGGCCGCAGTCAGCTCGTTCGCCTCGCTCGGGTCGAGAAGTGGCGGTTGGCCGGTGCGCTGAGCTTCGAGCGTGCGCTCGCCGGGAATCACGATGCGTCGACGTGGGTCGCGACGCTGCGTTAGCCGACGTGCCAGTTGAAAGCTGGCTTGGCAACGCGGGCAGCACGCGAGGTGGTCGAATGTAACGTGATTACACTTCGGACACTTCACCCAGCCGCACTCCAGATGAATTACGGCCCCCCAACAACAATAATGCTGCGTCCAATTCGCCCCGGGAGATGGTAGCAACTCAGTGCACTGTCGGTCAACGCAGAGCTGTGCATTGTTGTGCAAGTTTGCGCTCGCCAGCGAGCCGTGTGCCTGGGTGGGCGGTCGAGGTGGCTGTGTCGATTCTGTGGCTGCGGTCAACTAACGTTGCTCGGCAGGGAGTCCTGGCGGAGCCTTGCCATGCCTCCGTCGGGCTTCCGGTCGGAGTCCTCATCTGCACCAGGAGCTGGCGTCTTGTCGCGTCTCATCGAGTGTGTTCCCAACGTGAGTGAGGGTCGACGCGGTGGTGTACTGCGTCTGCTGGCTGACGCGCTCGCGACATCTCCTGGCGTGACGCTGCTGCACGTCCATCCCGATGTGGACCACAACCGGACCGTCTACACGTTGGTCGGTCCGCCGCACGCTTTGCTGGACGCGCTTACGGGGCTCTACAGCGTCGCCGTGGCGCATGTCGATCTGCGTCAGCATCGAGGAGTGCACCCGCGGATCGGCGCGGTGGACGTATGTCCGTTCGTCCCGTTGCCGCGCCATGGCTCGACGATCGAGGACGCCATCGACGTCGCACGGCGATTGGGGGCCAGGGTCGGCGAGCGCATCGGCTTGCCCGTATACCTGTACCGAGCCGCTGCCACCGAGCCCGGGCGGGTCGACCTGAGCAGCGTGCGGAGGGGCCAGTTCGAGGGCCTCGAGGAGCGCATGCGCGATCCAGCGTGGCGGCCTGACTACGGTCCAACGACTCCCCATCCTACGGCCGGCGCGACGGCCATCGGTGCCCGACAGGCGTTGATTGCCTACAATGTCGTCCTGGCCAGCGGCGATCTGACCGTGGCCCGCGCGGTGGCGCGCCGCGTGCGCGCGTCGTCGGGCGGTCTAGCGGGTGTGAAGGCCATGGGCGTGGCGTTGAGCTCCCGCTCGCTCGTACAGGTTTCGATGAATATCGAGGATCCCGAGACGACGCCGCTGCATGTGGCGGTCGACGCCGTCCGCGCTGCGGCGGCCGAGCTCAATACCGAGGTGCTCGAAACCGAGCTCGTCGGACTCGTTCCATCCGCTTCGGTGACGGCCGCGGCAGCGCACCATCTACAACTGCCGCAGTTGCCCGTGGATCGCGTTCTCGAGAACGCGATCCATGGTCTAGCCCTCGGTCCCGGCGGATAGCTCGCCAGCGTCAATTCCGTACGCCTTGAGCTTGCGGTAGAGGTTGCTGCGTTCCACATCGAGCGCCTCGGCCGCCTTGCGCACACTGCCGCCGTACTCACGCAGCTTAGCGAGAATCAGCCGCTGCTCGAACAGCTCGCGCGCCTCCCTGAGCGACAGGCCGTCGACATCGACTGGCTCCGGTGAGCGCTCGGCGCCGATCGTGGGTGCGATCTCATCGGGCCCAATCGTTTCGTTCGGCGCCATGATGACGAGGCGCTCACAGACGTTGCGCAGCTCACGGACGTTCCCCGGCCACGAGTGCTCCGTCAACAGTGCGACGGCTTCGGGTGCCAGGATCTTCGTTTGCTGTCCGTACTCCGCCGAGAAAAGCCGAAGGAAACGGTCGGCGAGCAGCAGGATGTCGGTAGCCCGGTGTCGCAGCGGCGGCACCGAAAACGGAATGACGTTGAGGCGGTAGTAGAGGTCCTCGCGGAAGCGGTCAGCTTCGATCTCTTGCCGAAGATCCTTGTTGGTGGCGGCAATGACTCGTACATCGACCTCGCGGGTATCGTTCGACCCCACGCGCTCGAAACGCTGTTCCTCGAGCACTCGCAGGACCTTGGCCTGCGTGTTGAGACTCATGTCGCCGATCTCGTCGAGGAACAGCGTCCCGCCGTCGGCGAGCTCGAACTTGCCGGCCTTGTCGCCGACGGCCCCGGTGAATGACCCCTTCACATGACCGAACAGCTCGCTCTCGATCAATTCCTCGGGAATCGCGGCACAGTTGACCTCGACGAACTGCGCCTGGGACCGCCGCGACAGCGCATGAATACGGCGCGCGACCAACTCCTTGCCGGTGCCGTTCTCGCCAAAGATGAGCACGCGGCCGTTGCTCGGCGCCGCGCGATCCACCTGTTGTCGCAGCGCGATGATCCCCTCGCTTTCGCCGATGATTTCCACCTGCTCGCTGAGCTCCGCGCGCAGGCGCGTGTTCTCCTGTACCAGCGAGTGCTGGCGGAGCGCGTTGCCCACCACCAACAGCAGGCGCTCGAGCGAAACGGGCTTCTCGATGAAGTCGTACGCCCCCAGCTTCGTGGCGCGCACGGCAGTCTCGATATTCGCGTGCCCGGAGATCATCACGGTCGCTTTTCCGGGGTACAGATGCTGGAGTTGCTCGAGGACCTCGAGCCCATCCATCCCCGGCAGCCAGACGTCGAGCAGCACCAGATCGTAGCTCTGACGCTGGAGCATGGCGAAGGCCAGCTCACCGCTGCCCGCAACCTGAACGGCGTAGCCCTCGTCACTCAGGGCGGCGGAGAGCGAGGCGCGTACGTTGGGCTCGTCGTCAACGACCAGGATGCTGGCTGCCACCGTCGGTCAGTCTCGCTCAGTAGGCTCGGTTCACGGGCAGCTCGATGACGAACGTGGCGCCGCGCGGCACATTGTCGACCACACGGACATAGCCGCGGTGGTCGGCGATGATCTGTCGCACGATCGCCAAGCCAAGCCCCGTGCCGTCGCGCTTGCGCGAGAAGTAGGGGACGAACAGCCGGTCCTTGTCTTCGGGCGCGATGCCCGGACCGTTATCGGCCACCTCGATCCGGACGACCTCGAGATCGTTGTCGTACGCCGTACGAACGGAGAGCCGGCCGCGGCCCTCCATCGCCTTGGCGGCGTTGTCGTAGAGGTTGGTGAAGGCACGCCGCATCTGTTCCGGGTCGACGTGAAGTCGCGGCAGGCTCGCCGCAAGCTCGCGAACGATCTCGATCTCGGGGTAGAGCTCCGGGTATGGGAGCAAGCTGTCGGCGACGATTCCGTGGAGATCAGCCTCGACAGGCTTCGCCGACGGCATGCGCGCGAAGCGACTGAACTCTTCCACCAGACCCTTGAGGCTGTCGACTTCCTGCAGGATCGTTCGTGTACCTTCCTCAATTACGGCGTGCTCGGCCTCGGCGCCGGCCGCCTTGCGGTAGCGTCGCGCGATGCGTTGGGCCGAAAGCTGGATCGGCGTCAGCGGGTTACGGATCTCGTGTGCGATGCGCCTTGCGACCTCGCGCCAGGCAGCGGCTTTCTGCGCGCGGATCATGCCGGTGAGATCCTCGAGTACGACCACCGTTCCTTGATAGGCACCGCCGCTGTCACGCAGGCTCGAGCAGTGCGCGGCGATCGTCAACCGTTGCCCCCCGACTTCGACCGAGAGCTCCTCGTCGAGCCCGGCGACGCGCGGGCCGGCGTGGCGCATGAGTGTGCGCAGCTCGGCGAAGTTTTCTCCCGAAAGCACCTCTTCGTGCGACCGCCCGACCGCCTCGCTGGCTTCCTTGCCGAGCATCTCCCCGGCGGCGCGGTTGAAAGTCGTGATCGCCCCGGCGGCGTTCATCGAGACGACACCGGCCGCGATATTTGCCAGCACAGACTCCATGTAGCTGCGGCGCTCGTCGAGCTCCGCCACCGTCTTCTCGAGGTCACATCGCGACTGCTCGAGTTTCGTCTGGCCGAAGAGCAGGTCTTCGGTCATTCCGTTGAACGAGTCGATCAACATGCCGAGCTCGTCATTCGTTGTCGCCTCGACTCGATGTTCCAGGTCGCCGGCCGCCACGGCGCGAGTCGCCTCGGAAAGACGCTGGATCGGCACGGTGACACCGCGCGCCAGGTAGAGGCCGATCCACACCGCACCGAAGATGATCAGCAGGCTCAGCAGCAGAAAGGTGAGCTGGTATGCGTTACCGATAGGGCCGCGCTCCATTGCGCCCTGGGCGTAGTCGGCGTAGAGCTGCTGGATGGCTCCGGCCCTCTGCGTGAGTGCAGGATCCACCAGCCGGCTCAGCACCAGAACGCCGTCCACAGCTTGGCCGGTTGGCGCGAAGACAGGCACACAGGCCTGAATGAGCACCGTGCCGTCCGGTAGCTCGACTCGCAGCGGGAATGCCTGTCCGGACTTCGCGAGCAGGATTTGAGTGGCCGGGAGCTCGAGCTCGGCTTCGTTCTCGGCCAGCAGGCTATTGGGCGGAACGATGGTCGAGCGTGGCCGCTCGGTCTCGCTGTAGAAAACCGCTGCGTCGACGGTGAAGCGTTCACCGTCCACCAGGCGCTTGAGGTTGCGGTCAAGAAGCGCCCAGGCGCTGGTTGTCACGAGGCGTTCATCCGTGATGTCGCCCGCGATTCCTCGCGCCAGGTCCAGCAGCTGCCCCTCCTGTAGAGCGTAGGCCTGCTGCACGAGCTCCCGTGCCTGGCTGTTGATCTCGGTGACGTCACGCGAGAACCATCGATCGACACTCATGTCGATGAAGTCACTGCCGACGATGAACAGCGTCACCGTGGGTACCATCGCGAGCCCGACGTAGGTGACCATCAGCTTGGTTTGGAACTTCGATCCGAGCTTGCCGTGCCGCCGGTCGACGTAGAGCTTGACCAGGTTGCGTCCGAGGACGAACAGCAGCACGAGCACCAGGAGGATGTTCACCACAGTGATCGCGTGCAGAAGCAAGATGTTCGACACGACCAGCGGCAGGGCCGCCGATCGCTGCACCATGATCTCAACGCCGATGAATGCCGCGGCCACCGTCGCGAGGCCGACGACGATCAAGCGGCGATGCAATTGGCGGCGACGGGCGTCGTCGCGAGACAGGGAGGTCATGGGAGCAAACGGCCGATGGGTGTACTGCGGGCGCGCGCTGGGATCAAGCGTGGCGCGTGGCGCCATGGTAGCAGGCGAAGCGGCGAATACGGGGCCTCACGAGTCACCGCGCGCCGTCCGACGTCAGCTCGAAGGGACGCGAGCGGCCGAGACTCACTGCGTGAGCCGATCCCTTGGTCCTTGGTGGTCGCTCAGGCGGTAGCGAGAGCCGCCGTGGGCCGCTGAACCGCCATCTCGTAGACGATGTCGTCCCAGGTGACAAGGCGCCAGGCCTGCGGTTGCGACAGGATCTCCTCGACGAGGGCGGCGTGCATCCTGTGCCCTGCTCGATAGCCCACGACGTGGCCGAGCAGAGGCGCGCCGAGCAGAGTGAGATCGCCGATCGCATCGAGGATCTTGTGGCGCACGAACTCGTCGGGGAAGCGCAGTTGCGGGTTCAGAATCGAGTTGTCGCCCACGACGATGGCGTTGTCGATCGAGCCGCCGAGGGCCAGGCCCTGCGACCTCATGTACTCGACCTCGCGCAGAAAGCCGAACGTTCGAGCGGGCGCCAGTTCTCGGGTGAAGGCGCTCTGCGTGACGACGTAGGTTTCGCGCTGGACTCCGATCATGGGGTGATCGAAGTCGATCGTGTACGAGATTTTCAGCCGCTCTGCCGGATAGATCGCCATGAACTTGTTCGGCTCTTCCACTCGCAACGGCTCTGTGATCTTGATGTAGCGCCGTGGCGCCTGCTGCCGTCGGACGCCGGCTTCGTGCATCAGGTACACAAACGGCCCGGCGGAGCCGTCCATGATGGGCACTTCCTCGCCGTTGAGCTCGATGATCAGGTTGTCGATGCCGAGGCCGCTGGCAGCGGCCAGCACGTGCTCAACCGTGCTGACGACGGTTGAACCGTTGCGCAAGCGTGTGGCGTACGAGGTCTGGTCGAGGTATTCGCGAGCGACCGGAATCTCTTCTCCACCGAGGTCGACACGCCGGAAGCGGATGCCGCTGTTGGCCGCTGCTGGCACCAAGCGCATCTCAACGCGCTCCCCGGAGTGCAAACCGATGCCCGCAGAAGAGATGTCGCGGCGTATTGTCTTCTGAGTCAACGTCATAGAGTGGTTCCGGCCGGGTTCGTAGCTACTGCAAGCAAAGGCTGTGCCGGACCTGAAGAAAAGCCATCAACATATTTAGACTCAGTAACTTACACTAACTCATGGGGTCTCGCCGCCGGCCGCTTGGTGGCATTCCTGCATCAACTTACGGGACGCGCTTGTGACTTTTTTGCAACAAGCAGGGCTTCTCAGGACGCTCCTGGCCGGTAGAATGCGATCCGGGAACGCCCGGTTCGGTGGGCCTCTCGCTCAGTCGATCGAGGCGCCAAACGTGTGAGTGAGCCGCAGAACCCCACCTCGCGCGTCCTGGTCGTGACCTCTGACGTTCCCTTCGTCGAGGGCGGCCATCGTGTCATTGCAGGCGCTCTCCGGCACGCGCTGCGCGCCGCCGGGCACGAGGCCGAAGTCTGGACTACGCCCCAGAATCGTTTCGGACGCCAGCTATCGGCCTATCTGGCCACCCGCTGGACCGACGTCGAAGTTACCGGTGACGGAGCGCCTGTGGATCGCGTCATCAGCCTGCGCTTTCCGTCGTACATGGTTCGCCATCCTCGGCACGTCGTCTGGCTCAATCACCGGATGCGGGAGTACTACGACCTGTGGCCGGATTTCCGGGCCACGCTTGGCGCGCGCGGCCGTTTGGTAGAAGGGGCGCGGCGACGCTTGCTAACGGCGATCGACACGCGAGCGCTACATCGGCTGCCGGTTTTCGCGCAGTCCCAAACGATTGCCGATCGCTTGCGCCGTTGGGGCGGAGTTGAGGCGCGCGTGTTGTATCCCCCGGCTCCGCCTCGACCCTACCGTTGCGACCGCTACGACGGCACCGTGCTGGCGGTGGCACGTCTCACCCCGCTCAAGCGCATAGACCTGTTGATCCGAGCCGCGGCCAAGCTCCCCGACTTGCGGGTCAGGGTCGCGGGCTGCGGCCCGGAGGAGCACGCGCTCGCCAAGCTGGCCGGCGAGCTGGGGATCGGCGATCGGGTTGAATTCCTCGGGCGAGTTGGAGAGGGCGGCCTTCTCGATGAGCTGGCTCGTTGTAGCGCTGTCTATAACGGGGCCCGCGCAGAGGACTACGGCCTGGTCACGCTCGAGGCGTTCTCGTCGAGCAAGGCTGTGTTGACCTGCACCGATTCGGGCGGTCCGGCGGAGCTGGTCGAAGATGGTCACACTGGTTTCGTGGTGGAGCCGAACCCCGCCGCGCTCGCCGCCGCGCTCGGTGTTCTGAGCGACACGGAGGGGGCTACGACGATGGGGACGGCCGCCGCCTCGGTCGCCGCCGAACATCGCTGGCCGGCCACCGTTCGTGAGTTGCTCAGCGCCTGTTGACGGGCGGTCGGCGGCTTCGCCGAGTGGCGTTCACACCGATCGTCTACTCGCCGATTTCAGGAACTGATTTTCCCATCATTGGTCTTCACAAGTCACTCAAGCGCATCAAACGCAACTCCTGGCATCTGGCTTCCGCGGTTTCCTCGGTCAGGGAAGTTTTTTGGATTGCAGTGTGTAAATGACTTCCCATAGCGTGGTCGGGAGTCGGAGGGACTCAGACGCACCGAGCCGTCCTCCGCGATCGAAGGTTTTCTTGGGTGCCGACATAGCCGGGGGACGTGTGGACCACGACCGCACCGCACGAGTGTTGCTCTACGATCGCCATCCGGGCCGCGATGAGTTGCGGGCGGGGCTCGTTGAACGCGGCTTCTCCATCGTCACTGCGGTGTCGGGTGCCGATCGACCGGCACGGGCTCCCGCCTCCTGCCGTCGCCGATTCGCCCCGGACGAGCGTGTCCGTGGTTGGCCGCGCGCCGCAGCGGACGGGTCAGTGGGTCGTCCGGTCGACTGAAAAAAAGTTTTCCCAGGAGTGCGCACGGGCGTTCACGTACCGCGCTGGTGGCCGTAGATGGCCGCGCGTCGGGTGCTTGCCAGGTCGCCGCTGGCAGACCGTTGATGAAGGTCGGGCCAGTCGGGGGGCCTGGCTGCGAGCTAGGAGGTTGTCCGGGTCCAGTCGCCGCTGCGGCCGCCGCTCTTGGCTTCGAGCCTGAGGCTGTCGATTACCATGCTCTTGTCGATCGATTTGCACATGTCGTAGAGCGTCAACAGAGCCACCGAAGCCGCCGTGAGCGCCTCCATTTCAACTCCGGTCGGCCCCACGGTGGCGGCCGTCGCGCTCACGCGCAGCCCGTCAGCTTCGGGTTCGACCTGAACGTCCACGTGAGCCAGCGGCAGCGGATGGCAGAGGGGAACGAGCTCGGCGGTGCGCTTGGCTGCCTGAATTCCGGCGATGCGCGCCACCTCGACGACGTTCCCCTTGGGCACTTCGCCGCCCGTCACCTTCGCCAGCGTTGCCGCCGACATCCGCAGCAGGCCGGAGGCGGTAGCCTGGCGCCGAGTCGCCGGCTTGGCGCCGACGTCCACCATGCGGGCCCTGCCGCTGCTGTCGAGATGAGTGAGTCGATCGGACATGCGAGGAGGCTAGCAGGCCGCGCGCGGACGGGTGTTGAGCTGCTGCACCCACACCGTCTGTTTGGCGGGAAGATGCGGCGGCTAGCCACCAGCTAGGCGATGTGGCGCACCGTTGTTTCGATCGGCGAACCGACCTTGGCCTCGTAAACCCGGCGCGCGACCGCTGTTGCCACGGCGAGCTCGGCGAAGGTGTGCTCAATTGTGACAAGCCTGCGCCACTGCGCGTCGTAGCCGAACTCGGGCCGCGCGGCGGCTTGCATGAAGGCGGCGTAGCCTTCGGCGTCCAGCATCGAGCTCAGCGCCGAGGTCGGATCTGCTACCAGCTGGGTCATCGGGCTCGAGTCGCGCTCCGTCATCAGACCTTGTCGCCTCTGCGCAGCCCGCTGTGCCGCCGCGGCGAGGCCGGCGGCGTTTGCGCCACGATCGGCGAGACGTCGCACAAGGGCTCCTCCGAAGGGCAAGCGACGTCCCAATGCTCCTGCGGCGACGTTCAGGAGCGGCCAGAACCGATGCGCGTTGCGTCGCGTCATCGGGGCTGCGGGATAACCCTCGGTCACCGGCAACGCCGCCAGCAGTGGATGGAAATCCGCCAGCATTCGACGCACCAGCAAGCTGCGTCGTCGATCGACGCTGCGGGTCTCGAGAGCGGCCTCGATTACGGGTCGGAACATCAGCGGAGAAAACAGCGGCCAGACGCGGTTGGTGCTCGATGCGATGCGGCCTTGCCAGCCTCGCATGCGGATTTCGAGGTAGGCGATGTGAAGCTGGAAAGTATTGGGTGCGCCACCGTAGTCGCCGACACATCGTTCCACGATTTCGGCTGTGTGTTCCGCGAGATCGAGCCGCTCCCCGGCAGCGAACAGCTCCGCCGTGTGCGGTGTCGCCGCGAACTGGCGTCGCGCCACTCGACGAGCGTCGAGAGGCTGCCTGGCGCCGAGACGCGGCGCCAGGAGATCGAAGCGATAGCCTCGCGCGACCTCGCCAAAAGAGCCGTTGATGCTGGCGTCGTGGGTCTGGGCGAGCTCGTGGTGTACGCGCAGAATGCTGGCATACTCCAGACTGTCGTACTCACCGTCGGTGTACGGGAGAGCCGCGCTCAGATCGCTCAGGCGTGTGGAGTCGGCGCGTGCGATACACCGGTGCGGCAGCGAGAGCTGTTCGGCGATCCTGCGTGACAGCGCGACGTCGATGTCGGAGTCGGCGCCACAGACTGTGGTGGCGGGCTGCGCGTTCGCGCTGCGGAGGCCGGCCAAGACGGCGCGCGAGTCGTATCCACCCGTGAGGTCGCAGACTGGTCGTGGGAAGTTCGTGACGATCGACTTCGACGCGCCTCGGAGGGCTGCCGCGAAACGTTCGACAGACTCGCCGCGCCCCATCGTTTCCGGCTGCAGCTCGCCATAGCTCCAGTAGCGTTGGCTACGCGGCCGCAGGCGGCGCCCGAAGGTGGTGATGTGAGCGCCGTCGAGCTTTGAAACCTGTCGGTGGAGCGTGCGGGTCTCGTTGATTGCTCCGCTGTACAGCAGTTCCTGCGTGCCCACCGGATCGATATCAGTGGCGGCCAGCGAGGCCAGGAGAAACGATGAGCCGGAGGTGGCAAACACACCAGGCAGGTCGTGCCGTTGGTGGCAGCGATAGCTGCCGAAAAGATCGGTGACGATCAGCAGGCGCGTACCGCAGACGCCGCCCGCGAGAAGCACGAACTGTCCGTCGAAGCCGCGCGCCAGCTCACGTACCCCGTGGTGGACCTCAGGCGCGATCTCGCGCGTGCTGCTTGTCGGATCGGGCGCGTCTGGCGGGTCGGCGCGACCTAGCGATTGCAGATGCTCGAGCAGCCTGTGCTCGTCTCCCTCGCCGAAGCCGTCGCGGTGCACCCAGGAGCCCGCCATCAGTAGCCAGCCGCCGCTGCGCGGATCCGGATCGACCGCGAGCCGACCACCGCTGCCGTTGTGCCGTGCGAACGTAGCGACGCATACGTCGTCGGCCACATGCGCGCTTCGCGGACGCTGATCGAGCCATTCGGCCGCGACGTGCAGCCCAGCCTCGAAGTGCGCCTGCGCTTGCGGCCGCTCGCGGTCGCTCTGGCCCGGGTTGCAATCGCCAAGGACGACCAAGAAGTTGCCCACGTTCGGTCCCCGAGGGCTCGGGTCGGGGCCCGAGCTCTCTCAAAACTCGCCCGCCGCTCCGAGGTCAGGCGGGCTCTCTTGGGTCAGACTGGCGATGCTGCGATGCGCGTCAGTGCGCGGCCGGAGGCAGAGGGGGGTCTCCCCGAATCGAGCGTACGGGTCGCGGAATGCGTTGAGCAACCCGAAAATGGCCGTTCTCTCAGACGCTGCCTCGCGTCTCCCTGTGGCCAACAGCGGTCATCCGCGGACTCCGAGCAGCGGCGCGGCAGCGTGGTAATCTCGGCCGCCATGAGCAGGGCTGAAACGTCGAGCGCGACGGGTGGCGGCGGCGCCGCGGGGGAATCAGGCGAGGCTGAGCAGGCGCCCTCGGAGAGCCTCCGTGTGGCACCCGGACGCGCCTCCGGAGAGCGCCGGTTGGCGCCGCTCTACTCGGCCAGCGATCGGCCGTCCGACTCGGAGGAGTCGATCGGCAGCCCGGGCGAGCATCCCTTTACCCGCGGCGCCTACGGCTCCATGTATCGCGGACGGCTCTGGACAATGCGGCAGTACGCCGGTTTCGCCACCGCCGAGGAGACCAATCAGCGCTTCCATTACTTGCTGGACCACGGTCAAACGGGTCTGTCGGTCGCGTTCGACTTGCCCACGCAGATCGGCTACGACTCCGACGACGAAATGGCTCGCGGCGAGGTGGGCCGTGTGGGGGTGGCGATCGACTCGGTGGCCGACATCGAGGTGTTGTTGCGCGACATCGACCTGTCGCAGGTCACGACCTCCATGACCATCAACGCTACCGCCGCAACTCTGCTGGCGCTGTACTGCGCGGTGGCGCAACGTCGTGGGCTGTCGTTCGATTCTCTGCGCGGAACCGTGCAGAACGACATTCTCAAGGAGTACATCGCCCGCGGTACGTACATCTATCCACCGGCCGCGTCGATGCGACTGGTCACCGACGTGTTCGCTTTCTGTGCGCGCCGGGCACCACATTGGAACAGCATCTCGATATCCGGGTACCACATCCGCGAAGCGGGCTCGACCGCGGCGCAGGAGATCGCTTTTACGCTTGCCAACGGCATCGCCTATGTAGACGCAGGGCTCCGCGCCGGCCTCGACGTCGACACTTTCGCGCCACGGCTGTCCTTCTTCTTCAACGCCCACAACCACCTGCTCGAGGAGGTTGGCAAGTTCCGCGCCGCGCGCCGCCTCTGGGCGCGCATCATGCGCGAGCGTTTCGAAGCGCGCGATCCGCGCTCCCTGCGGCTGCGTTTCCATGCTCAAACGGCGGGCTCCACGCTAACCGCCCAGCAGCCCATCAACAACGTTGTTCGAGTCTCGGTGCAGGCGCTCGCGGCCGTTCTCGGCGGCGCCCAATCGCTGCATACCAACGGTATGGAGGAGGCGCTCTCGTTGCCCACCGAAGACTCGGCCCGGACTGCGCTGCGCACGCAGCAGTTGCTGGCGTTCGAACACGGCGCCGGCGATACCGCCGACCCCCTCGGCGGTTCCTACGCCATCGAGCAGCTCACCAACGACCTCGAGGCTGAGGCGGTTGAGCTGATCGAGCGTATCGATGAGCTCGGCGGCATGGTTGAGGCCATCGACGCTGGGTGGGTGCAGAAGCAAATCGAGGAAGCCGCCTACGCACATCAACTCGACGTGGAGTCGGGCGCGCGCACCATCGTGGGGGTCAACCGCTTTCGCGAAGAGCCGAAGAGTGGCAACAGTGAGGATGGCACCCCGGGCGAAGGTATCGCCCTGCAGCAGATCCCCGAGGGTCTCGACGAGCGTAAGGCCGAAGAGCTCGAGCGGCTGCGGCGCGATCGCGACACCGATGCAGTTGAGCGCGGGCTGGATCGCCTCGACAGAGCCGCCGCGGGCGATACGAACCTTGTTGAAGTCATTCTCGACGCGGTGCGAGTGCAGGCGACACTCGGGGAGGTGGCGCACCGGCTGCGGCGGACGTTCGGCGAGTATCGGGATCCGATGACGCGATGACTCACGGTGACTCACGTACCCCGGTCATGGCGGCGCGCCGCTGACGGTCAGCTGGCGGCTCGAGCTCGCTCGGCCTTGGCCTCCGCGGGCCAGTCTACGGCGCGGCCGCGAGCGCGCAGCGAGCTGACGGCCTCGGTGGCCGAACTACGGACGGCGAGCCAGAGCCTGGTTGCCGGCGTTGGGGGCAGCCGCCGCGACTGCTCGACGAGCTCGACGAGCCAGTCGTCAAACGTGAGATGTGCGGCGCGTCTGCCTTCTCCGCCAACCGCGGCCAGAGCGTCGACCTGCTCATCGAGCTTGATCGACCCGCCAGCGAGCTCGGTCAGCCCTGTGGCAAGTTCGTCCGACACGTACGCGAGCTCGATGAAAAGCACGTCCTCGGGGACCAGCATCGCGGACGCGGAGGCCTGGCCTCGCACCACAATCGGGCTGTCGAGGTGGGCGATATCGATTCGTGTGTTGAGCGGCGGCTGCCAGGCCAGGCGTTGCAGACCGCTGTTGCCGAGGCTGCCCTGGTCGACGCACGCTGGATTCCGTCTGGTCGTGTCGTCCTCGCCCTCGAGATCATCGGTGTGAAGGTGGTTCGGCGCTTGCTTCGCGACCAGCGGCTGCCAGCCGGCGCTCAGTCGACGCTGGACCTCGGCGAGGAACCTCGGGCGCCGCTCCTTCGGCATGTCAGCGGCATGTCGAAGCACGGCGTCGAGCGCGCCGTCGTCGGTGTCATGTGCGGGGGAGCTGGTCCTGCTTCCGATCGCGGCGAGCGGAAGCTCGATGAGATGAGCCACGCCGCCGGCATCGGCTCCCGACTCGCCACCTCCTGCAAGCACTGTCAGGCGTCGCCGTACCTCGATGGTGCGTCCGCGCAGCGTGGCGGTGTCGGCTCCCGCTCTCGCGAGGACTCGCCGCGCGCCACCTTCAAGCGCGGCCGTCGTGCGATCACGGAGCACATCTGTTTTTCTGCGTACGAGCTCGAGCTGCGAGATGCTCCGATGTTCGGTCGCGAACGCTTCCTTCCAGGGATCGCCACCAGGTGTCAGGTCGATCGCGCGTCCGCCGATCTCGCGCAGGTCGTCAGCCATTGCGAACACCAGGATCTTGCCCGGCGAGTAGCGCCCGTAGGCGGGGTCGTAGCCCTGTACGCCCATCGTTAGCTCACGACCGTCGTAGCTGCCGACGTGAGCTGCGAGTAGCTGCTTGCCGAGCCACAACGCCGATACGTGTGCCTGGGAAGTGTTTGCCGCCAATGCCTGGTGCAGAGGCAGCTTGGCGATGTCGTCGGCGAAGGGCATGTCGCCGTTCGCCGCTCCTTGGCGCAGGTCACACCAGGCGGCCATCTCGTCGACCACCCGGATTGCGCGATCTACGCAATCGACGCGCTTGAAACGCAGGCCGGCGGCCGTCAACTTACGGGTGTAGCTGCCGAGCCGCTTGCGTCTCCTTGCGGCAATGAAGTCGGTGTTGGTGACGTCGAGCAGCGGCACGTCGACCGTGTCCCAGTGCGCGGCAGCAACACCGTGTGCCTCCGGGTGGTGCTCGAGCTCCTCGATCCAGTCGGTTGGCGAGCCGGGCGGCAGGTAGCGCCAGCGCCAACGCTGCGGTCGGTCGTGACGCATCACCTCGGCGATGCATCGACGAGGGAAATCGCCTTCGATGGCCGAGTCGGCGATCCACCCGTGGTACTCACACTGATGTGCGCCAGCGTGAACGATGGTGCCGTCGGCGCCGATGGCCAGAGGCAACACTCCGAGCAGACTGCTTTCCTCCGTATCGTTGGGGGATCCCCTCCTGCGCCCTAGCAGCAGCAGCGGCGTGTGGCTCTTCGCGTAGGCCGCGTACCAGGTGTTGACGAACGTCGGCTCCTGATACCAGGTGGACTTGGAATCACGCTCAGCCAGTCTTTGCCAGGCTTCGAGGTGCCGGGCGTGTGACAGCAGCCGACGGGCGCCGTCGCCTTCCAGCCTCTCGAGCTCCCAGTTCGTAGCGGGCGGGCTCACGCAGCCTCCACGTGGTGATTCACGAGCTCGGCGAGGTCGATCCGGGCGCCGTGGTTGTCGAGCCATTCTCCGAGACGCGTGTCGCGGTCGGCCACGATCCAGAGTCGTGAGCGGCCCGAGCGTTCCGCCGCCGCGAGCAGCAGCCGTGCCGGGTCGGGGTCCCTTACCTGATCTTCCTGGTCTTCCCGATCTGTCCGACTCCCCTCAGCGGCCGATCCTGACTGCCGGGCGATCAACAACATCGCCACCTCGCTCGGCACTTCAATCCAGGGCGCTGCGCCGCCCGCAAACGCCTTCTTCTTTGCGATCGGGCCGCGGGTCAGACGAATCGAACTCGGATCTGCGATGCTCGGGGCCGCTTCCGCAAGGCCGACATCGGGGTTGAGCTGAGCGCTCATCTCCGCCGGCTGTAGCCAGGCCATGGTCGCCAGCAAGCCTGACCTGTTCGTTGAGCAGAGCGGCAGCCAACCCTTGTCGAGGCGGGTGAGCGCGTTTCCGAGAAGGCTCGACATCTCGCCGCGTGGTCGAGTTGTCGCGAAGTCGATGAGCGATGACAGCCAGTCTGCCCTCGGGGCATTCTCGTCACTCGGGTTGTTCGCGACCGTTTCCGGTTGTCGCGTGGCGTGGTGTTCGCGAGCCCGCTCACCCTCCAGGATGGCCGTCGGCAGCGGCTCCGGACTCGGCTGCTGCGCGATCGTGTTCTCGATCTCGATCTCGAACAATGCGTGCCGCTCGGGGGATCGAGGCCGCGACTTCGAATCTGGCTCTTCTAGACCGCCCGCAGCGATCCTGCGCTTCGGCGCGACTCCAACGCTGCTCAAGACGTGCTTGGCCTGTTCCCGTAGACCGCGGTGAGCACGTGCAACCGCCCTGCGCGCAGCCGTTGCGTGCAGTTCCACGCGCGCGACCGGCTCGCTTCGGGTCGCCCAGCGCTCCTTCCACGGTTCACCGCCGGGCGTCATATCGATCTCTGTGCCGCCCAGCGCGGCAACCTGCTGTGCCAGTTCGATCAGCAGGATGGTACCCGGAGATTGTTTTCCCTCGGTCGGGTCGTATCCGTGCAAGCCGAGGTAGAGGCGGGTCCCGTCGAAGGCTCCGAGATGTACCGCGAGCACGCGGTGGTCGAGCAATAACGCCGAGGTCAGCACCGAAGGATCGCTTTGCATGCCCGCCGCGCCACGCGCGATCAGTTCTTGGTGGAAAGGCAGCTTGTAGGGATCGTCGCGGAACGGTAGGTCGGCGTGGACGGCCCCGTGCCGTAGGTCGCACCAAGGGGCGAGCAGGTCGAGCCAGCGATGGGCCTCGGTTGTCGTCGCCGCGCGTCGGAGCGCCAGCTCGCCGCGGCGACGATAACGGTTGATGTAGTTGCGCAGGCTGCGGCTTTGCAGATGGCGGTCGATCGCGTCTTGTGTGTTCAGCTCCCAGATCGGCGAGCGTTCTTCCCCGATGATCGCACCTCCGGCGGCGCCCTCGGCCCAGTCGGCGGGAGCTCGCGGGGGAAGGTAGTTCCAACGCCAGGTGCGAACGCCGGTGGTGCGCAGGATCTCGGTCGTCGCTGCCGCCGGGAAGTCCCCCTCGACCTCAGGCGCCGCGATCCAGCCGTGATACCAGGCGTGGTTGGCGCCAGCGTGCACCAGCCTGTCGCCGCCGCTCGACAGCCCAGCGGCCAGCAGCCCGACAACGCGGTTGTCGGCGTTGCGCCGGGCGAGCGCGAGGATGGGCTCGAAGCTGCGATGGTAGGCGGCGAACCAGGCGCGGACGAATGTCGGCTCCTGAAACCATGTCGATTTCGGGTCGGCGGCAGCGGCCTCGCTCCATGCGGCGACCAGCTCGGGGCTCTTCACGGCTTGCAGCACACTCCGCCCGCGCAGCACGTCGAGCTGCCAGTTCATCTCGCGCACCGCGAAGCGGTGGTCATACCGCCCTGTTTCCCTCGCGCTCTGTGCTTCGTCGATGAGCTGGCGGGAAGCGCCGTCCGTGAGACGGCCTCGGAGCCGAGCCAGATCCTGTTCTGGTGTTCGGCTGGCAGAAAGGGGGTGCGCTTCTGTTGCGCCAGCGGGTATACCTTTCGGCGCGCGCGCGACTCGGCCCCATGTCCGCTACTGTCGTGCGTGCCCAACCTCGAGGCGTGAGCGCGACGATGTCCGGCAAGCGACAGCCCAAGGTGCTGACCTTTCACACGGTGCTCCCGAGCCGGCCCGACAACGCGCTCTTCTTCTACGCCCAGCCTACGGCCGCTGAGTTCGAGGACCAGATCCGCTACCTGGCTACACACTGTCGACCGCTGAGCCTCGATGAGTACCTGCAGGTTGTTGCCGGCAAGATCTCCTCGCCGCGCGACGCGGTGCTGGTCACGCTCGACGACGGCTACAAGCTGAGCGAGCTGGCGGCCGAGATCTTGCGGCGTCATCGCGTCCCTAGCGTGCTGTTCCTGGCGGTCGACTACATCGGCGCGCATCGTTGGCCCTGGTACTTGACGCTGGACTGGCTCATTGAGCGCTCGGGCCTCGATGAGGTCGACTGGCGGGACCAGTTGTTCCTCCTGACCCACCTTGCTGAGCGTAAAATTCTCCGCGATCGCTTCAAAGACCTTTATTTGGCGGCGCCAACCGAGGAGCGCGTGCCGATGCTCCAAGAGCTCGCGGCCGCGCTCGGGGGCGAGCTGCCCGACGGCCGGGCGCCCGACACGCACCGTTTTCTGAACTGGCAAGAGGCGGCTGCCCTGGGCTGCGATGGCTATCTGGAGCTCGGCTCCCACGGACTGTCGCACCACGACATGACGCGTCTCGACGACAACACGCTGGCGCGCGAGATGGACGACTCGAGCGCCGCAATCGAGAAGAACACGGGTGTGCGTCCGCGCGTGCTCAGTTATCCCGATGGCCGTCACGACGCGCGCGTACGCGACGCCGCTGCACAGACGTACGAAGCGTCGTTTGCGCTGCTCGCCGGGGCGAGCTTCGAGGACCCGATGTGCCTGCCGCGCCTGCCGGCCGTGCCGGGTGGCGAATGGGCGGTGCGCCGTTCTCTTAGCCGTTCATATCCGTTGCGCCATGCGTTCTGGAACTGGCGCGCGCGCCGCGGTTGGATCTAGCCTGCTGGGGCACGAGGGACAAAGCTGATGCGCATCCTCTATATGCACCGATCGCTTGGCGACGGCGGGGAAGGAGTGCACATCCGGGCGATGATCGACGCGTTCCGCGCGCGCGGTCACGCTGTCGACGTCCACGCTCCAGGGGGCGATTCGATCGTCGACCCCGGCGCCGTGAGCGGCCGCACGCGGCTGAGCTCGCTGCTGTCGATGGCGCCGGGGGCGCTTGTCGAGCTCGGCGAGGTTGTGTACGGCCATCTCGATGCAATGCGCGGGCGGCGGCGAGCTCTCGCCACGCGACCCGACGTTGTCTACGCGCGACATGCCGTGTACACGCGCTCTTCTGTGGCAGCGGCTCGAGCGGTGGGAGTGCCTTTGCTGCTCGAGGTGAACGCGCCGCTGGCGCTGGAGCGATCCGGCGACGAGCTCCGCGGGCTGCACTTCGAACGCCTGGCCAAGGCGTGGGAACGCGCCTGCTTCGACGCGGCGGACCGTCTGCTGGTGGTGTCGAGTCCGCTGCGCGATTACCTACTGGAGCAGGGCGTGGAGACTCCGGTGGAGGTCATTCCGAACGCAATTCACACTGAGCTGTACGCCGAGCCCCCTGCCGGTGAGGCTATCCGGGCGCAATGGGGTATCGAGCCCGACGCGGTCGTTGTCGGCTTCGTCGGCTTCATCCGCGCCTGGCACGGGGTCGACGGCCTGTTGCGAGCAGTTGACAAGATCGCCCGCGAGCGAGACGGTGCCCGGCCGCCGGTCGTGCTGTTGGTGGTCGGAGACGGTCCCGCTTTGCCGGAGCTCCGCGCGGCTGCTGCCGAGATGTGCGGACCGGCGCGGGTTGTGTTCACGGGTCGTGTCGACCATGCCGAGATCCCACCGTACCTGGGTGCGATGGATATCACCGTCAGCCCCAAGACGACGTTCTACGCCTGCCCGCTCAAGCTGCTCGAGTATCTTGCGGCCGGCACCGCGGTTGTGGCGCCGCACTCGGCGAACATCCTCGACGTTGTCGAGCCTGACGTTGACGCGCTGACCTTCCCGCCCGACGACGAGGAGGCGCTCACCGACGCCGTGCGGCGGCTCGTGAACGACGAATCGTTGCGCCAGCGAGTCGGCCAAAGGGGTCGGGCTCGCGTCCTAGAAGAACGTACGTGGGATCACAACGCGCGGCGGGTCGAGGCCTTGGTCGACGGCCGCGGCGTATAATTGCCAGCTGATTCGTCAGCGGCAATCGCAGCTCCGGGCCGCAGGCGTCGCGACCCCAACACGGCGACCAAAGCGCGCCCGGGCCGGCGTTCGTTCGGTCCCGCTGCTTGCGTCGACGGACGGCCGTCGAGACTCCCCGAGCGACAGGAAGGTAGTGGTCATGTTCGCCCTCAGGTCATCTAATACCTCGCGGCCCGTGCAGGCGCGCTGCGGGCGACGCACTGTGCCAGCGCTCGGCGTCCTCGCCCTTTTTGGCTTGCTGGTCGTCGCTATCGCGTCGCCGGGGCCGACGGAGTTTCGACTGGGTGGCGAGCTCTTGGCCGCGACCACGGTCGGGGCCGCGTCGCAGGAGCTCAACCTCGAAGATTTTCCCAAGCACGATCCCAAGGATCTCCCCGACAACTATCGCAAGTGGATCGAGGAGGAGGTGCGCTGGATCATCACCGAGGAGGAGCGCGACGTTTTCCTGCGACTCGATACCGACGAGAAGCGCAAGACATTCGTCGAGGAGTACTGGCGCCACCGCGATCCGACACCAGGCACCGCTCAGAACGAGTATCGCGACCTGCACTACGAGCGGTTTGACTACGCCACGCACAACTTCGGCCGCGACACGCCGCGCCCCGGCTGGCGTACCGACAAGGGCAAGATGTGGATCCTGCTCGGCGAGCCGCGCGATATCACGCGGCTGCCCAACACATCGTTGGCTCAGCCCGTTGAAGTTTGGTTCTACGGTGTGGATCCGAAGCTTGGCGTTCCGCCGTTTTTCTATCTTTTGTTCTTCAAGGATCGTGGGGTTGGCGAGTATCGGCTCTACAGTCCATTGAGCGACGGTCCCGAGAGGTTGCTCAATCCGTCCGGCCTGGGCCAAGCACAGCGGCTCGCGTCTCAAGGTTTCGGCGGCCGAGGCGGCACTCCTATGACGGGGTTTGGCAATCTGGGGGCACAGATCGACACGCTGCGCGAGGTCGACCCACAGCTCGCAACGGCCGCCATTAGCTTGATTCCGGGCGGCGGCGCGGCGCAGATGGGCATGTCGCCGCTACGCTCCGAGATGATGTTGACGCAGATCTTCGACCTGCCCAATCGCATCATGCCGACGGCGGCCTATGCCTACCGGGTGCTCGCAGGTTTCACCGAATCGAACGTGCGTTTCGAGACGTTGCCCTTGAAGGCACTCGTAACGCCGCTCCTGGATCCGAGCGGTGTTCCATTCCTTCACTACATTGTGCGCAGTCCGGGTGACCGGCTGAATCTCAACCGCTTCGAGGATAAGTACTACGTAACATTCGAGATCAGCACTTCACTCACCGATTCCAATCTGCGCGCCCTCGTCGACCCGGAGGGGCGCCAGATGGAAGCCGATCTCGACGCCGACAGCGCGCGTCGGCTGCGAACAGGCAACGTGCATTACATGGAGCGGCTGCCGGTGGTGCCGGGGCGCTACGATTTCGCGCTCATTGTGGAGAACAACGTCACGCGCGAGTTCGGGCGACTCGAGTTCGACGTCGAGATCCCTGAGCCGTTCCCCGCTACACCACGCGCGAGCCAGCCGATTCTGGCGTTGGAGTCACAGCTCATTCCCAGCTACGACCCGTTCGACACCCACTTTCCGTTCCAGGTGGGCGCCAACGCCATGCTGCCCGCGCTCGACGGGCCGTTTGCCAGTGGCGGCGTAGTTCACATCTTCAGGCAGATCTACGCGCCGCGCGGAGCCTCCGACCAACTGCTCGCTTCGTATCAGTTGCTGGATAGCTCTGGGGCCACAGTGGTCGAGCGCATCATACGGGTGGACCTCGCCGAGCAGGATCGTTTCGGGGTCGTGAACCATCGCACTGAGGTCGGGCTGGCCGATGTGCCTGCGGGTGAGTACGTGCTGCGCGCCGATCTCGAGATGGTCGACGACGGCGCGGTTGAACTGCGGGTGGTTGTTATCCCCGCGGAGGGCGCCGAAATGCCGTTCGTGCACGCCGGGCAGCATCCGCCGCCAACCGATCCGGGAATTCGTCTTGTGCGGGCGCGGCAATTCCGCACGATCGGTGAGACCGACGCGGCAATCGCCGAGCTCGAGAGTGTGCTCGAGCGCCAGCCCGACTTCGTTGACGCGCTTGATCTTCAGGTTGAGCTGCTCACCGACGCCGGCCGGTTCGAGGAGATCAGCTCGTTGCTGTCACCGATGGTGATGCGGAGCCCGAACGATCCCAAGCTGCTGGCGACCCTTGCCGACGCCAACGCGCGACTCGGTGAGCACTTCGAGGCGATCCGCTACTACGAGCGTGCGCGCCTTGGCGATGCCGACAACACCGAGATCCTCAACCTGCTGGCGGCGGAGTACTTTGCCGAGGGGCGCTTGGAGAAGGCACAGGAGCTGCTGCGGCAATCGCTTGGACTCGAGCCGAATCAACCCGACATCAAGCGTATACTCGACGATATGGCGAGCAGGATAGGGAGCGAGGCTAGCCAGTAGCGGGCAGGCTCAACCTCAGCGAGCCGTCAGCGTCGACAGCGCTACCACGCCGCGGCCTTCGTGGATCACGTAGAAGGTCCCGGGCGTGAGGTCGCCCAGCGCCTCCGTTTCCATGGGCCGTCCTGGCGCGGGCCAGCGAATCCGCGCTGAGCACGAAGTCGCCGTTCCGACGCCAATATGCAGGCGTGAGTCGCTCGTCGAAAGGTAGGAGGAGCCGGCCCGCACCTCGCGGACCAGCGTCGGCCCCTGGGCACCGTCGGCGTCGGAGCAGGTCAGCGTGACGCGCGCTCCAGCGGCCGTGCGGACACTCGCACGTCCTACCAGCTTCAACGAGATCCAGCTGCCGGCGGCTGAGCCACCGTCGTTGCGCAAGATGTCGGGGCGCTGCTTGTTGTTGGCGACGACCACGTCAACATCGCCGTCGTTGTCGAGATCGCCGACCGCCGAGCCGCGCGACACCTTGCGCAGCTCGAGACCGGGTCCGAGCCGCGTCGACGCCTCCTCGAAGAGACCGGGCGCGTCGCCGCCGTTCAAGTACAGGTGGTTGCGCTGGGCGTAGGTGACGTTTTCGCGGAAGTCCTCGATGTTGTCGATGATGTGCCCGTTGGCGACGAAAAGATCGAGGTCGGCGTCGTTGTCGACGTCGAGCCAGTTTGTGCCGAAGCCCACCGACAGAAGGCTCGGCTCGCCCATTCCAGTGGCGAAGGTGAGATCGGAAAAGGCGCCATCGCCGAGGTTGCGGTAGAGCGTGTTGGTCTCGAGGTCGAGATTGGTGACCACGATGTCGAGGCGCCCGTCGCCGTCATAGTCGCCCCAATCGGTTCCCATGCCAGCCTCGGCACGGCCATCTTCGCTGTATCCGACCCCGGCAAGAAGGCCGTCGTCGGAGAACGAGCCGGTACCGTCGTTGGTGTAGAGGAAGTTGCGGGTCGAGTCGTTGGCCACGTATGCATCGGCGTCGCCGTCGTTGTCGTAGTCGCCGAAGACCACCCCGAGGCCCTTGCCGTCGCGCAAGTTGACGACTCCGGCGCTGGCACCGATCTCGGCGAACGAGCCGTTGCCTTCGTTGCGGTAGAGGCGATCGGGGAGGGCGTCGTAGACATCGGGGTGACAGTAGGCTCGCAGGTTGCGGCGCGGATTGCCGCAGAACTTGTGCTGGTCCCAGTCGAACGAGACATAGTTCGCGACGTAGAGATCGAGATCGCCGTCGCCGTCGACATCGGCCCAGGCGGCGGAGGTGCTCCAGAGGTCGTCGTCCACGCCAGCGTCAACACCATCGAAGGTGCCGTCACCGTTGTTGCGCAGCAGCTCGTTGGCCCCGAAGTTGGTGACATACAGATCGGCGAAACCGTCGTCGTCGTAGTCGGCCGCAGCCACGCCGAGGCCATAACTCTCACTGCCGGCCCGGGCCAGTGCGGTGACGTCAGCGAACGTCGGGGTTGCGGGGGTGTTGCGGACGGTGGCGTCGCCGTGCTGGCGGTACAACGTGTTGTGCAGCGAGCGCGCCGCCGGCGCCGACGGCGTCGCCGCGCTTTGCACGAAGTAGAGGTCGAGGCGCCCGTCGACGTCGAGGTCGACGACAGCCACACCCGAGCCCATCGTCTCGACCATGTAGCGCTCACCAGTGCCGCCGTGCTCGTGGACAAAGTCGACACCTGCTTGCTCCGTAACGTCAATCAGCTGGAGTGCTTGTTGTGCGGGTCGAGGTGTCGGCGGCACGGTGGCCGAGATGACGGGTAGCAGCAGCATCAGATGGAGGGTCTGGGCGCGCCAAGCCGCGTGCCCGACGTGGCGGCGACGCGCACCGAACGCGACCACGTGGCGCCGCCAGAGTCGTTCCATGCGCGTCAAGAGGACGGGCGCAGCGCGGCTGTCGCGATGGCGCCGCGGCCTTCGACAATGAGCGTCAGTTGCCCAGCGTTGATCGCGTTGATCGTCTCGACCCTTCCATCGAGCCAACGGATCTCAACGCGCGCCCGGCGGGATTTGCCCAGACCGATGTACAGATCCATCGAATCTTGCGAGCAGTAGGACGAGGCACTGCGGACGTCGCGTCGCTGGCCGAAGCCTGCGGCGCCGTCGCTATCGGGGTCGCCTCCGAGCGGTGTGACGATCACCACCGCGCCGAGCGCATCGCGACTGCTGCCACGGCCACGCAGCCGCAGCACCGCGCGCTGGTTCGGCGGCTGCGCCGAGGTCGAGTCGTTGCGTAGGTAGCGCGCACGGCCCGCCGAGTTCGTGACGACGAGGTCGGGGTCGCCGTCGCCATCGGCATCTCCAGCGGCCAGGCCGCGCGAGACTTCCGACAGCGCGAAGCCGGGGCCGGCATCGGCTCCCGTTTCAACGAGCAGCTCGCGCGTCGGTCGCCATGCCGCGCTGGCGGTTGAAAATCCGCGAGACAACGCCGCGGGCGCGATCGTTTGGCCCTCCCGCAGTGCCGCGCGGCGCAGATCTGTGAGCTGGTTCGTGAACAGATGATTGCTCTGCGCATAGGTCGCGTTGTCCTTGAGCTCCGCGACGTTGTCGAGGATGTGGCCATTGGCGACCGCCACGTCGGTGTCACCGTCACCGTCGAAATCAGCCGCGGTGATGCCAAACCCGAGCGTCGGCAAGGAGGCCTCGCCGAGCCCGAGGGCGTAGGTGTCGTCAACGTAGGCGCCCGGCGCGATACGGCGAAACAGATTGTTCGGTTCGAACGCGAAGTTCGTCACCAGAATCCCCAGACTGCCGTCGCCATCGAGGTCGGCCGCGTTGGTGCCCATTCCCGCCTGCGCTTTGCCGTCCTCGCTGTAGCCGGTTCCCGAGAAGAGTCCGATGTCTTCGAAACCGAGAGCGTGCGATCCGTCAGGGTCGCTTTCGCCACCCGCTTGATTCCGGGGTCTCGCCACGGCCGTGTGGACGTAGAGGAAGTTCTGCGCCGTGTCGTTGGCCACGTACATGTCAATGCGGCCGTCGTCGTTGAGATCGCCGGTGACAACACCCAACCCCTTGCCCTCGGCCGCGTTCACCACGCCAGCCGCGGCTGACACATCTTCGAAGTCGCTATCTCCGTTGTTGTGAAACAGTTGGTCAGCGACTCCGTCGAAGAGGTCGATGTGGCAGTAGGAGCGTGTATCGCGAAGCGGCTCCTCACAGTACCGCGCGTTGGCGATGTCGTATGCGATGTAGTTCGTCACGTAGAGGTCGAGCCAGCCGTCGGCGTCGAGGTCGCTCCACACGGCGCTCGCCGACCACCGATTGTCGCCGGTGGCTGCGTTCTCGACACGACTGAAACTGCCGTCGCCGTTGTTGCGCAGGAGCACATTGGGCCCGAAGTTCGTGACGTAGAGGTCGAGCCACCCGTCGTTGTCGTAGTCGGCAGCCGTGACACCCATGCCGTAGCCGTCGTCGTCGTCGGCCGCCGTCGCGAGATACAGGTCTAGCCGTCCATCGCCGTCGAAGTCGATCCACCCGGCACCTGCGCCCATGGTCTCTGGTAGGTGCTTGTCGCCGCTGGCGCCGTTGCTGTGCTTGAAGGCGATGCCGGCGATCTCGCTGGCGTCGATGAAGTTGATCTGCGACTGCGAGGCTGGCGGCGTGGGCGTTGCGGCGATGACGATCGTCAAGGGCCACAGGGCCCTGAAACCTGGCCGCAGCCGTGGCTGCCTGCCGCACCCATCCCCGGTAGTGTCTCAGTTTAATTTCAGGTTGACGCTTCCTCGCTCTGTCGATGTTCTTCTGGTGATATACACTGAGCATACATTCACACCACCAAGGGAGAGGCTCCCATGCCGAAAGGACCTCAGGGGCAGTGGAGGCCAGCAGGGACGGGGGCCTGTGCTGCGCACGTCATGAAGGTCGCCACGGGCGAGATCGAAGAGACGTTCGAGCCACCGGAGCGGCCAGCTGATCCCGAGGCGGCTATGTTCTTCTGGTGAGGCACGCGCCGAGCTCGTGAACACGCCCTCGCCGACTCCTCGGTAGAGCAGGTTACGGCCGTCGTCCCCAGCCTCTCGGTGGTCCGCATCCCTCGCGCTGCGAAGAGCTGCTTGCGCCGCACCTTCGGAGTCGGCGGATCCAGTCGCCGGCAATCGGCCGCTGTCGACGAGATACAGGTCTAGCCGTCCATCGCCGTCGAAGTCGATCCACCCGGCACCTGCGCCCATGGTCTCTGGTAGGTGCTTGTCGCCGCTGGCGCCGTTGCTGTGCGTTCTGCGCGGAAGAAGTTGATCGCATGCGTGTAGGGCGGCGATCTCGCTGCGGCGTCGCATGCTAAGTGTGACCGCAGTCTGCGTTCGCGCACTGCGATGGAAGGTCTACGGCCGGCGGAGCCGCAGCGCCGCTGGGCGTTGCGGCCAGATGACGGATCGTCCTAAGGCCACAACCTCTCGCGTATGCACAGGGCGGTTCCTCACCAACGAAACCTGGGTGTTCCGCAGCGCTGGCGTGGAGGCTGCCAAGACGTTGCCGGAGTGGATCACCCCGCGCCGATCCCCAGGTCGGTGGAACGTGGTCAGGTTCATCACTATACTTAGCTCTGATTCTCAACCGGCCAGGCGTTCGCTAGCTCCTCCCGCCCAACAGCAGCTCGGGGGCTCTCAGCAGAACGCGGCCCATGTCGCTTTCGCACTCGTAGCTTATCTAATGAGCATTGCCGGGTCGGTGTCCGCCAATCTTGGACAACGCCGGAAGCTCGGAGGTCGCCCCATGCGAATACGTACAGCTCTCGTGTGCACACTCATCGCGGCCCTGTCGGTCGCCGTGCTGGTTCCTTCTACGGGTTTCGCTGCAGGCCTGATCGAGCTGCAGCGGCCGGGCGGGCAGCGTCCAGGCGGCACTCAGGCCCCAGGCGAACAGGACATCGTCCCCGAGAAGCTCGAGGACTGGCATGAGCTTACAGAAGTCATCATGACCGACGCCGAGAAGAAGGAGTGGAAGGAACTGCTCTCCGACGCCCCCCGCGAGGAGTTCATCGCAGCATTTTGGGGAACACGAGATCCGACGCCGGGGACCGAGGAGAACGAGGTCCGCATGATCTTCATGCGGAGGGCGGGTCGGGCGATGCGCATGGCTCGCGAGCAGGGCATGCCAGGCTATGCTACCGATCGGGGCAAGGTGCTGATCGTCTACGGCTTGCCAAACGAGCAGGAGACTCGGCGGGTGGGCGGCAACACCGGCGCACGCGGCGATAGTGCCGGCGGTGGTGGCGGTGGTGGTGCCGGCGCTCCTCCTGGTGGCGGCGGTCGTCCGGACATCATTTGGACATACGAGCACGAGCCGATCGCGGGCCAGGTTCGGTTTTCTCCCGTTGGGCGCAGCTCCTACTCGCGACGGTCGCGGGTGGACCTGACCGCCGAGCGTTTCAACGAGAGCATTCAGGGTGAGCTGCAGATGATGCTCCGCGGTGGCGGCGGAGCGGGTGGTGCTGTGACGACCGCGGCTGGCATCCGGCCGATGATGGGCGCGCCTGGGGGCGTCCCGGCCGTTGCTCCAGAGGTTCGGATCTGGATGCAGATGGTCCAGGGCGGCACGATGCGCAGCGACTTCGCGCTGCAGCAACGAGTGCAGACGTTCGTTGCCCCCGACGGCACCTTCACCGCCTTTTCGTTCGAGCTCGGCAAGGAAGGGCTCTCCTTCGCCGAGACGGCCACTGGCGCTCAGGCTCAGCTCAAGGTCTTCGGCGCGCTCCTACAGGGAGAGCCCGGTAACGAAGAGACCGTCTTCCAGTTCGATATTCCGTTCACCGTGGGGCAGGAGGACGGTGACGATGCAGAAACCGCGACGCGCTCGTTCGGCGTGACCTTGACTCCGGGCACCTACCGGATGGCGTGGGGCGTTCTGGACGAAAGCAGCGAGATGGCCGCCACCTCGGATGAGGTGATCGATATCCCGGACTACACAGCTCCAGGCCTCAAACTGACGAGCGCGCTTCTGGCCGTGCCGCCGCATCGTCAGCAGGCCGAGGCCATGAGCACACGCGCCGTGTACAAGGGCGTGCGCCTCGGGAACATCCTGCTGGCCGACGATGTCGACCGGGTGTTCGATCGCAAGGATACCGTCGAGCTGGTCTTCATCGCGATGGGCTGGAGCCCCGACCCAGCTGTGCCTGGCCGACCCAAGCTCGAGATTCAGTACCGGATTCTCGAAGGCGAAGAGGGCGAGGAGAGCTTGGCGCGACTTCCGACCCAGACTCTTGGCATCCACGCCGTGGGACAGCAGATTCCGCTCGGCCAAGTTTCCAAGCTTCGCGCCGGGGGGACCTACCGAATCGAAATCCGAGTGAAGGACCTCGTCGCTGGCGCCGAGATGGTCCACTACGTACCCTTCAAGATAGCGGCCATATTGAACGAACCGAGTTGAGCCGTCGTTCCTTCCAGACAGTGACACAGGACGGGGTCCTTTCCGGCGCGGACGGTCTCCGAAAAAGGGGGTGCAGATGAGGTTTGACTCGAGTGGTAGCTCGGCCAGGACGCTGCTTGGGATAGTGGCGGTCGCGGCAGTGACCTTCGCCATAACGACCGCCGTTTTCGTCTCGCCTGCGCACGCTCAGCTCGGCAACGGCCGGATGCAGGGCAAAGTAACCGATCCGTCGGGAACTCCGATCGTTGGCGTCAAGGTCAGTGCATACAACCCGGAAATGACTCCAAGCACGCTGGAGACAACCACCAGCGAAAGCGGGCGCTGGTCGCTTCTCGGGTTCAACAGCTCGACCTGGGCCTTCACGTTCGAGATGGACGGCTACACCACGCAGGAGCGGGGCGTCTCTACGCGCACGCTCGGCAGGATGCCCGATATGAATGTCACGCTCGAGCCGTCCACCGGTGATATGGGCTCAATTGGCGGCGACAGCACCAACGCCGCGGCCTTCATCGAGGGCAATGCCCTGTTCGCAGCTGATGACTATGCCGGAGCTCTGGCCAAGTGGCAGGAGTTCGCCGGAGAGAATCCGTCGGTCTACCAGATCCAAATCAGCATTGGTACCGCCTTCCGCCGCATGGGTCAGCTCGACGAAGCCGTGCGTTCGTACGAGCTGGTGCTTGCTCAGGACCCCGCGGAACCGCAAGCTCTCATCAACCTGGGGGAGACGCTCATCGAAAAGGGCGAAGTCGCCCTGGCGCTGCCGCACTTCCAGAAAGCCACCGAATCGACGCCGGACGACCCGGCGGTCTTCTACAACATCGGCGAGATCTATTTCGACACAGGCCGCGCCGCGGAAGCGATCGATTACTACGAGCAGGCTCTGACCATCGATCCGGAGTACCTACCGGCGTACCAGCAGAAGGGCTACGCCTACATCAACACCGGGAACATGGCCAAGGCGATCGAGTCCTTCGAGGCCTATCTCACCAAAGCCCCTGAGGGAAGCCAGGAGGCGGCGGTGGTCGAGCAGGTGCTGGGCGCGCTGCGCGAGGTCCAGTAGAGGCATTATAGAGCCAATAGCACCGCTGGCTCCAGCGGATCAACCGGTCCACAACACCGCGTGCATACCGCGGCAGTGGCTATAACTGGTGATTATGGTGAAAGGCGAGGCGCAGCCCTTGTCGCTCTTTCTCTTCCCCGAGTCCAGCCCATGAGCCCGAGCCCGGATCGACGGCGCAGGGTTTTCGCCTGCGCTCTCCTTTTCGTCGGCGTGGCCTGCGGGCCGCCCGCGCGCAAGCTGACCTATTCGCCGCACGAGCTGCGGGCCGATGTTCTGACGCGGATTCCGGCGGGCGAGAAGCGCGATTTCGAGGCTCCGTACCAGGTCACGCCGGAGCTGCTGCAGAGGGCTCACGACCTGACCGTTTTCGCGACGTCAGAGTACGACAGGGCGCAGTTTCTGCGACGAGCTATCACCGACGAGAAGGGTTTCGGCCTCGAATACGAGCCGGTATCGACGACCGTCGCGATCGACACCGTCGCGCGCGGCCACGGCAACTGCTTGTCGCTGACGTCGCTGTACATTGGCCTGGCTCGAGGAATTGGCCTCACGGCCTACTACGTCGACGCGTCCGACCGCATCAACGACTTGCGCCGCGAGCAGGATGTCATCGTCGACTCCGGTCATATCGCCGCCACGGTGCGGACCGAGCGCGGTTGGTCCATGGTCGACTTCGATGGCGACCTGTCGGATTTTCGGACCTTCAACCTTATTTCCGATGTGGAGGCGTTGGCCCATTTCCACAACAACTTGGGCTACGAGGTTCTCCATACCGCCCAGACGGATGGTGTCGAGATTCCGTGGGCGTTGGTCAGCGAGAACTTCGAGCTAGCGGCTTGGGTGCGACCGAACTTCACGAGGGCGCTCAACAACCTGGGAGTGGCCTACACGCGGCTCGGCCGCCTCGACCAAGCCGAGGAGCAGTACACGGCCGCGATCGACACCAAGGCCTCGATGGCGGCTCCCTATCACAACCTCGCGAACCTCAGGCTGCGTGCCGGTGATCTGGAGAGCGCGATCGAGCTGTACGAGCGCGCCGCGGAGCTGCAGCCGCGGAACCCCTTTCTCTACTACCACATGGGTCTGGCGTTCCTGCGGTCGGGCGATCTCGATCGCTGCGTCGCGGTGTTGCAGCGCGCCGTGGCGTTGAAGTCGGATTTCAACGAGCCTCGAAATGTCCTCGCCCAGGTGTATCGACAACAGGGCCGGAAGAAAGAGGCCGACCGCATCCTGAAGGCCGTCGGCCAGAGACAGCTGAAGTCCTCCTAGCTCCTAGCCACTTCGTGCGCGAGGCGCTGTAGGATAGGGCCGCGCTGCCATTCAGGTGGCGTTGAAGGGAGGTCGATGGCGCTTGGTCAGCTGCGGAGCAGAGAAGCTACTTCACGCGGCCGGCCTCGAAGGCGGGCACCGCTGGAATGCCGGCTACGCCGGGCTGTCGATCGCCCTGACGGCCGCCCTGGCTCTGGCCGCCTCGCCGCTTGTCGAAGCCTCAGAAGGTCAGTCAGCGTCGCCCGGCGAAGATCGCGAGCTCGAGGTCAGGCTCGTGTCGCCGCGGGCGGGCGATGTGATCGCAGGGCGCACGACCATCAGCGCGGAGATTTCCGCCGGATCCGCCGCCGACGTTGCGTCGGTTGACTTCGTGATCGACGGTAAGCCTGTTTTTTCCGACGCAGTGGCGCCCTACGAGCTCATCTGGGTTGTGGGCGGTACGGAACGGCACCGCATCACTGCCCGCGCCTACGCCACCGATGGTCGTGTTGCCGAACACACGATCGTCGTGGGCCTGCCCCCCGACGTCTCCGCTGTGCCCGCCTACCGCAGCCGCGTGGAGCGGGTCGAGACCTACGTCCGGGTGGAGGGAGACGGTGGCGAGCTGGCGCTTTCGCGTGATGACTTCGAGCTGTTGGAGGATGGTGTTCCGCAGTCGATTGTGGCCGTGGAGCAGGTGGCGAGCCTACCCGTGGCGATCGGGTTCTTGGTTGACTGCAGCGGCAGCATGGTCGAGAGAATGGAGTTCGCGCTCGAGTCTGCAGGCGCCTTCATCGACGGGTTGCTGGAGCAGCCTCAAGACAAGGCGTTTGTCATGTCGTTTGCCGACCACGCCTCTGTGCTCCAGGAGTTCACCAACGACGTAAGCCGGCTCTCCGACTCGCTCGAGCTGATCTCGAGCGGCAGCTATACACGGCTCTACGACGCGATCGCTGCGGCCGCGGAGCAGTTCGAGGGGCACGAGGGACGCCGAGCGTTGGTTGTCCTCACCGACGGTCACGACTCGCGGTCCGAGCACGACCTGGCAGAGACGATCCAAGCCGCGCAGCGCGCCGACATCGCCCTCTACCTGATCGGAGTCGATCTATCGCCGCGTTTCCACTTCGAACGCTGGGTGATGCGCAAGCTCGCCGATTCCACTGGTGGCCGCTTCATTTACATGCACCCGCGAGACGACGCGGACCGTACGTTTGCCTCGATTACCGACGACCTGCGGGCGCAGTACCGGCTTACCTACGAACCGCTGGCGGTGGGCGGCGATGGTGCCTGGCGCGAGATCGAAGTGCGTGCCGCCGCCGAATCTGAGGCTGGCAATCTGAAGCTGCGCTCGCGGCCGGGCTATTTCGCGCAATAGCTTTGGGTGCGCTCCATTGACCGGGTTGGGGGAGCGAACCTATAATGAGCACACTCTTGGTCCGGCCCCCGCAAGCGCCGCCTGTTGACAGCGTTTTCCGCGACGTGCTAGAAACTGCGGGCCTGCCGCCGGCAAGCCCTGGCGGCATTCGATTTCCACGGTCACAAAACCTCGTCTTCGGGGCTATCCAAGTTCCCCTCGAGATTGCGACGCAGCCTCGAATCCGACCCACTGCGGCGCCTGGCGCGGTAGGGGTCAAACGGGAGGAATCCTGACGTGAGCTTTACCAGCGGAACCCTCTTCACCCTTTACCGACAGGGCGGCCCGGTTATGCACGCGCTGCTTCTTCTGTCGCTTCTTGGGCTGGTCTTCATTCTGGAGAGGGCCTACGCGTTGTGGTGCGCGAAGATCAACACGCAGGAGTTCCTCGATCGCGTTCGCACCGCGTTGCTGAAGCGCCGCAACGTCAAGGAAGCGACGACGGTCTGCGAGGAGTATCAGGGGCCGATCGCCAACATCATGAAGGCTGGCCTGATCAAGTTTGGTCGGCCGCAAGAGGAGATCGAGCGCACGATCGAAGCGGCGTCGGCGCACGAGCTGGCGCGACTCGAGCGTGGCCTCGGTGTGCTGGCCTCGGTTGCCAACATCGCCCCGCTGCTCGGCTTCCTGGGGACGGTCACCGGCATGATCAATTCGTTCGACGCTCTGGCGCGCGCCGGTCTGTCGAACCCTGGCCTGGTTGCCAAGGGCATCTCGGAGGCGCTGATCACGACCGCCGCCGGCCTGGCCATCGCCATCCCGGTGCTCGCGGCGTTCAACTACTTCACGACCCAGGTTGGTAAGTTCGTGCTCGAGATGGAGACGTCCGCGAACGTTCTCCTCGAGACGTATTCCGAGATGGGCGACGTAGACGCAAGCTAGGCTCTAGGGTCCATTCACTCTCAATAGGCTTCCCGCAGGCGTGCCGCAGCAGCAGGTGAGGCAATGAAGTTCAAAAAACCGAAGCGAGCCGAATCGTACGTGCCGACGGCGTCGATGGCCGATATCGCGTTCTTGTTGATCGTTTTCTTCATGGTCACCACGAACATCACCGTTGACCGTACGCGCGTCGGTTTACCGACGAGCCTCGAGCGTGTCGAGGTTCCGAAGGACGCCGCGATTATCGCCATCGAGGAAAGCGGCGTCGTTCACTTCTCGAACGGCGAGGAGCAGAGCCGTGTGATGAACGTCGCTGACGTTCTGCCTTCGGCCGCGTTCGTCGTCGAGAAGAACCCGATGCAGTTCTTCCTGATCAAGGCCGACGGAGCCACGCGTTACGAGTTCGTCGACCATGTGATGGAGCAGCTGCGGCAGGCCAACGTTCGCAATGTGGCGATGCTGACGATGCAAGAGGAGGTCGGCTGATGAAGATGAAGAGGGACAAGCGCGAGACGGAGATCCCAACAGCTTCGATGGCGGACATCGCCTTCCTGCTGATCGTCTTCTTCATGGTGACGTCTGTCTTTTCGGTAACGCGGGGACTCGAGTTCCAGCTGCCGAAGAACGACAACGCGCCTCCGGATCAGAACCCGGAAGAGGCGATCCACATCAACATCTTGCCGGCCGGGTCGGGGTGTCAGTTCGTGGTCGACCAGACCGATATGGCGCTTTCCGATATCGCCATCTATATCGAGCCGAAGCTGGCGCGCAATCCGAACAAGTTCGTGATTATCGATCCGAGCCCGGACGCGCCCTATCGCTGCATGGTCGACGCTTTTGACGAGCTCAAACTGGCCGAGGTGAAGAACATCTCGATTCCGACCCAGGCCGAGAAGAGCCAATGGGGCAACATACTCTGAGGGGGGCGTAACCCATGGCTGAAGAAAAAAAGACCGAGCACGGCAGTCTGGATTCGCTGGCCTACGCGGGCGATATCTACACCCAGGACGACAAGCCCTTCAAGGTCGCCTGGATCGCGGCGTTTCTCTTGCATTTCGGGCTGTTCGTGACCGTGTTTCCGCAGATGGCGAGCTCCGCCATGGAGGCCGAGCAGCGCGAGGCGGTCGTCATCAAGCGCTACAAGCCGCCGGAGCCGCCGAAGGAACAGCCGAAGAAGAAGGTCATCAAGAAGAGGACCGTGCGCGTCCCGATTCCCGACCCCACGCCTGACGATCCCGAGCCGATCGTCGAGGCAGATGTCGAGTACGTGGAGACGGAGATCGAGACCGCAGACACCGAGTTCGTATTCGCCGGACCGTCCGGCGGGCCGCCGGTTATCGATCAGGGCCCGATGCACGTCGGTGGCGAGATCGAGGCTCCGACGCTGATCCAACGAGTGAACCCGAGCTATCCCGAGCTTGCCCGTCGCGCGCGCCTGACGGGCGTCGTCATCCTCGAGGCAACGATCGACCGTCAAGGCAACGTGGTCGACGTGAACGTGCTGCGCGGGCTTGGGCTGGGGTTGGACGACGCCGCGAAGTCGGCGGTAGAGCAGTGGAAATACACGCCGACCTTCTACAACGGCCGGCCCGTCGAGGTGCTTCTGACGGTTACGGTGCAGTTCGAGCTGGCGGGCTAACGTTGCCCGATGGCGCCCTCACTCCGTTTGCGAGTGTGGTCGCCGCTCGTTCTCGTGCATCGCGCACTGCCTAGGTTCGGTGGATGCGGCGCCTTGGCGCCGCACCACCCAACCCGGCTACAATAGGAGTCAACCCAGGAGGCGGGATCTCCGGCTCCCCCTAACTCTCCGATCGGTCGTCGGCTCGAGCTGGCTCCGACCAGGCAGGGACATTGAGACCATGAGAAACAGCCCGACGTTCCGATTTGCGACCGTCTCCGCTCTCCTTCTGGCACTGGCAACACCGGCCCTTTCGTACGCACAGGACGCGGAAGCCGCCGACGCTGCTTGGAGAGCCGCGTCCGCGGCGATGAACAAGAAGGACTACGCGACCTGCGTAACTCAGTCACGAGCTGCCTTCACCCACGGTGCAGAAGCCTACGAGCGCTGGGGCTGGCTGCACTTGGCGCTTGGCGTTTGCCTCGGCGGTCGCCGTCAGTTCGACGAGGCGATCTCGGAGCTGCAGACCGCCAAAGAGCTCGTCACTGACGACGGCGAGCGCTTCCAGGTGAACCACAATCTGGCGCAGGTGTATCTCGGCAGGGCAAATTCCGGCGACTATGACCGGGCGATCGCGGCCGAGAATGAGGCCTCGAAGTACGCGCCGTCGAACCAGCGCGTGGCCATCGCCAAGACTCTTGGCCAGGCCTACTACCTCAAAGAGGACTGGCGCCGCGCGATTGAGCACCTGAAGACCACCACCGACGCCAGTGGCAACGATGGCGACGCGTGGCAGAAGCTGGCGCGCGCCTACGCGGAGGCGGGACAGGACGCCAACGCTAAGACCAGCTTCGAAAAGACGCTCATGCTCGACCGCAACAACAAGACAGCGCTCTTCTACCTGGGCCGCTTCGCGATGGATGCGCGCGATTGGACGGGCTCGATTCGCTACCTCGAAGAGGCCGTCCGACAAGACGCTCAGAACATGCAGTTCCGCGGCATGCTCGGTCGGGCCTACTTGAGCGCCAAGCGCTACGAAGACGCAGTGCGTGCACTCAGTCAGGTTGCCTCCGCGCGTAGCACCGACGGCACGGTTCATTACAACCTCGGCAAGGCGCACATGGCGTCGGGCAGCGATGGCAAGGCCATCGAGTCGTTCAACAACGCGCTCAGGTACTTGGCTGGCGGCACTCAGACACGCGGCGAATGCTTGTATGACGTCGGGTTCGTCTACGAGCGCCAGCAGAGCTTCGAGGACGCCCTGAGAGCTTTCGAGGACTCTGCGGCAATCGCTCCAGGGACGAAGACCACCGAGGCGATCGATCGAGTCAAGGAACGGATACGCCGAGCCAAAGAGGCCGGCTAGTTGTGAGTTCTAGGTAGGTTGTTCACGAACTCACCCCTGAGAGCCGAGCGATCGGCGGTGTCATGCCGATGCCGGCGTGGGGACGGTGACGATTGTAGTGGTTGAGCCAGGGCCGTAGAGCTCGAGTACGTCGAGCTGAGGTCTGGTAGCAGGTGCCGTAGGCCCACTGCTCCTTGAGTGTGCGGATGAAGCGTTCGGCTTTGCCGTTGGTTCTGGGGGTGTAGGGCCGGGTGTAAATGTGCCGGATCTCGAGTTGATGGCATAGGCGATTGAAGCGCTTCGAGACGTAGCCAGGCCCGTTGTCTGTCATCACTCGGCGCACCGCTACTCCCATCGAAGCGAAGTGCTCGACGGCTCGCTGCAGGAACGCTGTGCAGGTGTGTTGGTCTTCGGCGGGCAGCACTTCGACGTACGCCACCCGAGAGTGATCGTCGATAGCGACGTGGGCGTTCTCCCAGCCGACGCCGTAGGCCCGCTTGGAGCGGTCGCCGTGGATGCGGTGTCCAGGTCGCCGGATACGGGCCAGTTTCTTCGTATCCAGGTGCAGTAGGTCACCGGGGTGCTCGTACTCGTAGCGAACGATCTCGGGCTTGGGCTCGAGCGCATCAAGCTTGGCGAGTCCGAGCCGCTTCAGCCACGCCGAGACGGTCGAGCGCGGCACAGCCAACCTTCGGCTGATCTGCCAGGCCGTCAGTCGCCGCCGACGTAGCTTGTCGATCTGCCTCACAACTCCAGCGCTTGTTGCGTGCGGACAGCACGTCGGCCGGCTTGATCGATCGAGCAGCCCGGCCTCACCTTCTCGCTCGTATCTATCCAGCCACTTGTAAACCGTTCGAGCCGACACGCCGAGCGCCGCCGCCGTTTCCGTCACGGGCTCCGCCCGCTCCCGGACTCGGCGGACCATCTCTCGGCGTATATACGGCGTCGTGCGGGCGTTACCATGCAGCTGCATCGGGCGCTCCTTCTGAGGTCGTGGAGTCTTTTGAACAACCCCATTGATCTCAGAAGTGAGCCCCGATGTGAACAACCTACTTAGAAAACACACCTAGGCTAGGAGGCGCGTCAGCGCATCATCTGCGGCGTTACTCCTCCTTGACGGCCGACAAGGCCGCCTGCGTCGTCGTGCCTTGCAGCTGACGCACTGCCACGCCTCCTAGGTCCAGGACGTCATCCGCGTCTGAGGGCTGCGGCTAGGTGAGCGTGGTGAGGAAGCGCTCGTAGCGGGCTGCTACGGCGGGCCAGGCGAAGTTCTGCTCGACGTAGCGGGAGCCGTTGTCTGCCAGCGAGTTGCGGAGCTGGGGGTCGCTGAGCAGCAGCGTGAGAGCAGCGGCGAACTCGTCGTAGTCTCGATAGTAGAGCCCGGCATTGGCGCTCGTACAGTGCTCAACGGCGGCTTCGCTGGCTGCATTGACGAGCACGGGGGTTCGTGCGGCCATGGCTTCGAGCGGGACGATGCCGAAGCTTTCAAGAGCCGAGGGGAAAACGAGCAGCGTGGCCTGTGCGAGGCGTTCTGCCTTTTCTTGTTCGCTGACGAAGCCGAGCGGGACGATCCAGTCATCGTTGGGAAGGTCCATCGTCTGCTCGCCCATGAGCCACAGGATGGGTTGCAGACGCGAGTGGTCGCGAAAGCGCGCCAGGTACTCGAGGAGCTCCACGACGCCCTTGCCTGGCTCGATGCGGCCGGCGTAGAGAAGAAACTGCGCGGCTGGCGCCGTCGTGGGGTCGGTTGATGCCGCCGCCGCCGTATCGAGGGCGGCAGCGTTCAGTCGGTCGAGCCCATCGATGCCCACGCCCGCTACCGTGGTTGCCGAGGTCAAGCCGGGAAACCGCTGCCGAACCAGGCGCTCTTCGGCCCGAGTGTTGAATACCAGGCCGCGCGGCGTGCGGAAAACCGATTCGTAGGCGTCGATGTAGATCGGGGCTTCGTCGTGTGCGGCCGGAACGAGAATCGAGCGCTCGGGGGCAACCCGCAGGCCGTGTACGGTTGGATGGTAGAGGTAGGTGAAGAACAGAAGATGGTCGTGGGGCGGCGCTTTCCCCATGGACTCGAGATTGCCGAGATGCTCGACAAGAGCGGGGCTGTACGGACCCTGCTGCTCGATCCAGTCTTCTTCTTGTTCAGGAGTTCGTTTCGCCCGGCCGGCCTCCGGAGGAGCAAAGAGTCGCTCCGATAGCTTGTTGAAGCTGATGATGTCTCGCTCGCGCTGCGTCGGGAATCGCCGCACACGCACACCGTTGACGCTTTCCACGCCGGGTTCGTAGTGGTTGGCCCAGGTGATGTAGGAGCGCGCGCAGGTGGTCAGCACCTCGACATCGTGGGCTGAAGAGAGTCCTTCGGCGACGCCTCGACACAGCCGCTCGGCGCCTCCGACAACGTCGAGTCCGTAGCGCTGCACAACGAGGGTGAGCTTCATTCCGCAGAGGCTCCGAGACCCGATCCTGCGCCAAGTCGCCCGAGGCCGAGCCCCTCGAGCCATTCGCTGGCGACCTGTTGCGGTGCGAAGCGGGCGACGCGCTGCCGACCGCGGGCCTGCAGGTGGGCGCGCAGCTGATCGTCGGTGGCGAGGGCGTGCAGTGTTTCGGCGATCGAGGCGGGGTCGCCCGAGCTGGCCACGTCGCTCTGAGCCCCGTCGAACGTGATGCCGGCGCCGCCCAGAGTCTCGGGCACCGCGGCGGCATTCCGCGCCAAGATCGGCACGCCGAAGTGCATTGCCTCCAGGAGCGGCGCGCAGAAGCCTTCATGCACGCTCGTGCAAAGGTAGGCTGCCGCGGCACGATAGACGGCGATGAGCTCACGGTGCTCGACGCGACCCAGGAAGCGCACCCGATCGTCGAGGCCCAGTCGTTCACCCAGCGCCAGAAGCGCGTCGAGATAACCTTCCATGCCTCTGCTGCCCCCAACAACCAGGAAGTGTGCGTTGGGCTCGATGTAGCGCAGATAGTACGCCGCGGTCCGCAGGAAATCCTCGAGGCGCTTGTTGGGTGCAATCCTGCCGACCGTGATGAAAGGAGCTGGACCTCGGGCAAGCTCGGCCGCTCGCAGCAGGTCGGGCGACTGGTCGTAGCCGCTCATGTCCATCGGCAGCGGCAGGGTTGCTGTGGTGCGGAAACCAACGCGTCGCAGGTCGGCGGTGTTGAACTCAGAGACTCCGATCGCCAGATCGACGGTGCCGCTGCTGGCTAGCTCTTCGAGCTCGCTGCGGCCGATTGCCGCGAGCCGAGCAACCTCCGGGCTATGCGGCAGGAGCAGCTCCGGCGGCGTCAGGTTGTGATACACGACGATCCGCCGCCCGGCGCACTCGGTGAGGACGCGCGAGAGCCGCGAGGGCAAAGCGAAATGGAGCAACGTGGTGTCGTCCGCGCTCGGTGGTGCAAAATCGGCAAACGGGCGAACTCGATCTCTCATCCCGGAGTCCACGGTGAGCGCGTACAGGCCCGCCTCGTAACCGGCCTCCTCGAGGGCCGACGCCAGATGCAGAGCGGCGCCACCGGTGGCGTCGCCGGCATGGGCGGCAGGCAGCAACTGGTCCACCCGAGGCCGGGCGCGGGCTCGCCCTCGAGACCTCGATCCGGCGCTTGAAGGTGACGAATCGGCCTCAGGCGCCGCGGACCCGTGAGCCGTGCTCACGGCTGCGCGCCCCCAGCCCTCAAACCAGCCCCGCCTCGCCCAGTTGCCGCATCAGCGATTCGATTACCAGGTCACGGTCGACGAGCTCGAGGGCCGCGCGCTGGCGGGCGATCAGGCGCCTGCGTAGTCCATCGTCCGACAGCACGTAACCAACCAACTCCGCCACGTAGGCCGGGTTCTTGTCGGAGACCAGCAGCACGCCTTCGCCGGTGGAGTAGGGGATGGCGGCGGCGGCGAACGCGACGACGGGCAGGTCGCGGTGGATCGCCTCGAAAAGCGGCACACAGAAGCCTTCATGCTCCGACATGCACACGAAGGCGTCAGCCAAACGATAGTAGGAGTTGAGCTCCGCAGGCGTGACGTGCCCGACAAAATGCACCTCGTCAAGGCCGAGGCGCCCCACGAGGTGCTGCAGCGCGTCGTAGTAGGGCGCGAACGTGCGGTACTCGCCGACGATAACCAAACGCGCGGTATGGTCGATGTAGCGCTGGAAATAGGCGAAGGTCCGGAGGATGTCCTCGAACCGCTTGTTGGGGACGACGCGTCCTACAAACAACCACGTTGGGCGGTCGTCATCGAAGCGTCGCATGACCACCGAGTCGGGCTCGCCGTCGAGTGCGGACAGGTCGAGGAGGAGCGGCAGAACTCCCGTGCGACGAAAGCCGAGCTCGGCGAGCTCCAGTCGGTTGTACTCGGAGTCGCCCATCGCGAGCTCGGTACGGGCTGCCAGGCCCGCCAGCTCAACCCTGCCGCGGAGGCAATTACGCGCCAGGCCGAGGTTGTAGGGAGCGAACCACTTCGCGGGTGTGACGTTGTGGTAGATCAACGCCAGGTGGTCGGGGATCTCGCGAGCGAGCTCCGAAACACGCGAGCCGAGTGAGTAGTGCAGCAGCACGACATTGTCGGGCGAGCTGACCTCGCGATACTCTTGATACGGACGCACAACGCCAGCCATGCGCGGGTCGACCAGCTCCACGAAGATATCCGACGGGTGCCCGGCGTCGCGCAGGGCCCGGCGAAGCTGCAGCGCTTCGTTGCCAATGGCGTCGCCGTACCCTGCCGACACCGAGAGCTGATGGATGGGTCGTTGCATCGAAGTTGATCCGTCAGATTCGTCGTGGCAAGCGACGGTCGTCACCGGCCGCTAGTTGTGTTTTCTAAGTAGGTTGTTCACATCGGGGCTCACTTCTGAGATCAATGGGGTTGTTCAAAAGACTCCACGACCTCAGAAGGAGCGCCCGATGCAGCTGCATGGTAACGCCCGCACGATGCCGTATATACGCCGAGAGATGGTCCGCCGAGTCCGGGAGCGGGCGGAGCCCGTGACGGAAACGGCGGCGGCGCTCGGCGTGTCGGCTCGAACGGTTTACAAGTGGCTGGATAGATACGAGCGAGAAGGTGAGGCCGGGCTGCTCGATCGATCAAGCCGGCCGACGTGCTGTCCGCACGCAACAAGCGCTGGAGTTGTGAGGCAGATCGACAAGCTACGTCGGCGGCGACTGACGGCCTGGCAGATCAGCCGAAGGTTGGCTGTGCCGCGCTCGACCGTCTCGGCGTGGCTGAAGCGGCTCGGACTCGCCAAGCTTGATGCGCTCGAGCCCAAGCCCGAGATCGTTCGCTACGAGTACGAGCACCCCGGTGACCTACTGCACCTGGATACGAAGAAACTGGCCCGTATCCGCCGACCTGGACACCGCATCCACGGCGACCGCTCCAAGCGGGCCTACGGCGTCGGCTGGGAGAACGCCCACGTCGCTATCGACGATCACTCTCGGGTGGCGTACGTCGAAGTGCTGCCCGCCGAAGACCAACACACCTGCACAGCGTTCCTGCAGCGAGCCGTCGAGCACTTCGCTTCGATGGGAGTAGCGGTGCGCCGAGTGATGACAGACAACGGGCCTGGCTACGTCTCGAAGCGCTTCAATCGCCTATGCCATCAACTCGAGATCCGGCACATTTACACCCGGCCCTACACCCCCAGAACCAACGGCAAAGCCGAACGCTTCATCCGCACACTCAAGGAGCAGTGGGCCTACGGCACCTGCTACCAGACCTCAGCTCGACGTACTCGAGCTCTACGGCCCTGGCTCAACCACTACAATCGTCACCGTCCCCACGCCGGCATCGGCATGACACCGCCGATCGCTCGGCTCTCAGGGGTGAGTTCGTGAACAACCTACCTAGAACTCACAGCTAGTTTGCCGAGAAGCCGCTCGTACTTCTGCTCGATCACAGGCCAGGTGTAGTTCGACATGTAGTAGTCGCGACCGCCTTCGCCCAGGCGCTTGCGCAGTCGTTGGTCCGTTGAAAGAAGTTGCAGGCATTCCGAGAACTGGTCTGCGTCGCGGTAGTACAGGCCACCGTTGCTGCGTCTCACCTGGCCCTCGAGCACATCGCAGTGGCCGTTAACCAGCACAGGACGGCCGAGCGCCCAGGCTTCGAGGAGCACCATCGACAGGCTCTCGAAGAAAGAGGGCATTACGAGCGCGTCCGCTGCCGCCAGGGCGTCATATTTCTCCTCCTCGTCGACACGGCCGAGGTGGTGAATCGACGGGTGATCGGGAATCGGCATGATAGCGCTGCCGGCCAGCACAAGGTGCGGCGGCACCTGGCCGGAGGCAACCAGACGGTCGTGGGCGGCCTCGTAGAAACGGAAGAGCTGTGCACAGCCTTTGTTTTCGTCGATGCGGCCGATGTAGAGGATGAACGGGGCTTCGATTTGCCGCCGGGCTCGGAATCTTGACGTTGCTGCTGAGCTCGGGGCGTTCCCGTGAGTGCTCGCCTCCACTCCAGGCGGCGAGTGCGAAGCTGGTGGGTCGACGATTCCCACCCCCACGACATCGCCGGGTACGTCCTCGTTGTGCGCCTGCACGGCGATCATCGCACGCTCCTCGTGCGAGTTGTAGACGATTGCGCGGGCGTCCCGGAACCCGGCTCGGTACAGAGGCACTGCGATCGCCGGGTCGCGCTCGGCGGTCGGTACGAGGATCGCCTGCCCGGGGACGGCTCGCATCGCTTCGGCTGTTGTCCAGTAGCGGTACGAAAAACAGATGAAGAAGTTGTAGTGCTCGCGATGCGCCCGGATCCAGCCGATCATCCGCGGCGCATAGGGACCCTGGGCATCGAGCCAGGCCCGGGCCTCCGCGTCGCCGTGCGGGTGATCAAAGACGCGCTGCTGTAGTCGGCCGAACTTCTCGGGATCGCGTGGCCGCCGTACGGGAAAGCGGTAGACGGGCAAGCCGTTCACCGAACTGACTCCCGGTGAATACTCGTTGGCCCAGGTCACATAGTCGCGCGCGCAGGTCGTCAGGATCGTCACGGCATGCCGTGACGACAACCGCTCGGCTACCAGGCGCGCGTGCAGCTCGGCTCCCCCCGAGATTTCGAGTCCGTAGCGTTGGACAACAACTGCGAGGCGCACTCTGGCAGCCTCTTACGGCGCCGGCTTGGCGAGCTGTCCGGCCACCGAGCTCGACTTCGCCGCAACCTCCGCTCCGCCGGCAGCAGCCGACGGGTCTCGATCGGGGCTGGCGATCGCCAGGCTGCCGTCGGTGTGGCTGCCTCCGGTGAGGTCTTCGACCTGGCTCGAGAGCTCGGCCAAACGCTGACGCAGCGCGTCGTTGTCGGCTCGCAGCTCGTCGAGGGCACCCGCCACCCCCAGATTGATCTTGAACTGCTTGTAGAGCGGCAGGTCCGCGTTGACGGCGAGCTTGAGAGCAGGCCGAGCGAGCCGCCGGCAGGCCGAAATAATGCGGCCCAGGATGCCGGCGTGAGAGGTGCGTAGGTCTTCGGGCGAGACGTTCCAATCGCCAGCCAGGTCGAGCGCGCGCTGCACCTCGAAGGCGTGGTCGTCCGTAAGTTCGAGCCGTTCACGAATGGCTCGAACTGGTGCGGCCGCGACGCCGGCTGAGGTCGACGACGTGCGCCGCCTCTCGACGCGCTTTCGGATCTGTTGCATCAGACCCTCGACGTCCGGGTGGTCGTAGTCGATGCGGTAGTCGTGCTCTTGCATGTCCGACTCGGGTTTCGACAACAACCGATTAGCGTGCCTATTCTATCTGCAGCCCGAGCACGCCGTAGTGGCCTGCCGTGGAGATAGCGACATGGTCTGGTGGACACACTCTCGATGAGTCGACGCGCATCCGAACCGACGACACGCCGACTGTCGCTCTATCTGCGTGTGCTCACGGAGTTTCAGGAACAGGGAATTCCCACGGTGTCGAGCCGCGAGATGGCCGCCCGCTGCCACCTGAAACCCTCTCAAGTACGCAAGGACCTGGCCTGCTTTGGCGGCTTTGGAGTGCGCGGGGTTGGTTATCAAGTAGCCAATCTTCGAGAAGTGGTCGAGGAGATCCTCGGGCTCGATCACGCCAGTGCGGTGGTCATCGTCGGGGCCGGGAACCTCGGCAACGCGCTGGCCGACTACGCTGGATTCAATCAGGGCGGTTTCGAGATCGTCGCCTTGTTCGACGTTGCACCCGAGAAAGTTGGCGGCGGTACGAAGCGCGGTGTGCCGATTCACAATGCCGACCTGCTGGAAAGCACGATCGAAGCGCGTGGTGTGGAGATCGCCATCGTGGCCGTCCCTGCCGAGGCCGCCCAACAGGTGATCGATCGGCTGGCCCGGGCCGGAGTACGCGCCATCTTGAACTTTGCGCCGGTCCGCCCGTTTGTGCCCGAAGGCGTCAATTGCCGGCATGTCGACCTCAAAGTCGAGCTCGAGAGCCTTTCCTACTATCTCAAGGAGTGACGACAAAACACCGCCGCGGCCACGCTCTCAGCGGGCCGTGACGGCGGTTCACTCTTCGTCGGCGTAGGCGAGTGGTCTGCGACGTTCGGGTCTCTCCTGACGCGGCTGGCGGAGCGTCCCGATACTCGGGTCCCTCCTCGCCGCCAAGTCTCGATCCTGTGGATCGAGACTTGGCCCCAGCCCCCACCGAGTTTAGGAGCGCCCCGATACTCGGGTCCCTCCTAGGCGCCGCGGTTGAAGAGGAAGATCAGGAGGATGGCGACGAGCAGTGCGTAGATCGCCAGCGACTCGATCAAGACGAGACCGAAGATCATCGCACCGCGGATCGCGCCAGCGGCGCTCGGGTTGCGGGCGATGCCTTCGAGCGCAGCAGCGATCGCACGGCTCTGGGCCAGACCACATCCGGCAGCCGCTATGGCCATACCGAAGCCTGTAGAGATCGCGATCGCCTGGCTGACGTCGAAGACGGAACCGTCCTGCGCCAAGGCCAGGCCGGGTGTGACAACCACGACCAGTACGGCGGCCGCAACCAGGGCGACTCTGTTGCTCATCGGGGGTGCTCCTTTCAGCAAGTGTTTCTTTCGGGTGTCGGGCGATCGGCGATTCCGGCCTAGTGGCCGTGCTCGAGCGCTCCAGCGATGTAAATCATGGAAAGCATCACGAAGACAAACGTCTGCATGAACGCGACGAATACGCCGAGCGGCGCGAAGATCACCGGCAGCCCGATCGGCAACAGGAAGAAGAACACGCCGGCGAGGGTGTGCTCGGCGAAAATGTTCCCGAACAGCCGGATCGACAGTGACAGCGGCCTCGACATGTGACTGAGGATCTCGATGGGCAGCATCAGCGGCATCATCAGTATCGAGTCGCCGGTGAACTGCTTGAGATAGCGGACCCCCTGGGCTCGAATGCCCACGAAGTTGTAGAGCAGAAACGTGATCAGCCCGAGCGCGGCCGTGGTGTTGAGGTCGGCGGTTGGCGGCTGAAAGCCGGGGAAGAAGGCGAGAAGGTTCGAGGCCAGGATGAAGAAGGCGATCGGACCCATCACCTTCACGTAGCGCCGGCCATTCTCTCCGATGAACGCATCGGTCATGGTGTGGATCGAGTCCACGCCGATTTCGAGCAGCTGTTGGAACGGGCCTGGCTTGTCGAGTGAGAAGCGACGCGCGAGCAACGGGAAAGCAATCGCCGACAACACCACGATGAAGAAGGCCATCACCGCCTGATCAGAGATCACACCTGCGCCGAATGCACCATCGAGCGCCGAGTGTAGCCAGTCGTAAAGCGCAGAGGTCTCGTGTTCCATGGCCGTCGCGGGTTGCCCGGTCGTGTCGGCGGCGCTCGCAGCGACACGGACAGGAGAGGAGAGCGCTAGCGCTGTCCGTGCGGGTCGCTCACGACCTGCAGGATCGCTTCCAGAAGAATGGCGAGAACGAGGGTTGAGAGGCCCAGGACGATGGGTACAACCCCAACCCCAGGCAGCAGCACGATAACACAGAGCACCATGCCCAGCAACGCGAAGCGACCTACGAGGAACGCCATCTGGAGGGGGCTAGGTGCCGTTCTATGGCTATCCAGCAAACTATTGGTAATCGCGATCAGAGAGCGCAAATGCAACAGCAGAACGCCGCCTGTGGCGAGGAGCCCGAGGGTCTGCTGCCACGATCGCGACCACGCCGCGAGGCCGAGGGCGAGCCCGCCCAGCGCAAGCCGAGTGTTGCGTAACAGGCGCTCAACTGCCTCTTGGGAGGCGTCTGGATGAGCCTCGTTGCTCAGTGTGATCGCCCCTGCCGGTCGTCGTCGGGTTCCGGGCCGATGACGCGATCTGCCTGCGACCCCTCCTCACGCGTGACCGCCTGCAGCAGGCTGCGGATCGCGGCGATCATGCCCAGAAAGAAGCCCGCGAGTGCCAGCCAGGGTGATGTCCCCAGCCATCGATCCGCCTGGTAACCTACGAAAAATCCGAGTCCGATGGCAACCGGGAACATGATTCCCAGATGGCTGTTCTTGGCCAACTCGCGCGTCGCTTCAAGGGGTGATTCCTCTTTCATGTGTCAATCGATGGTTGCATTGGCGCTCCGCTCCGGTCCGTGCTCGCTACGATGCCGGCTACAGCATGCCCGACGGAGCTGATTCTCGTGCCACGTCAGGGACCCGATCAAGTGCGCGAACGGTGGCGGAGCCTCACGTTGCTGACTGCCTCGGTGCTGCTGGCCGTGCTCGCGGGAGAGGTGCTGGTTCGCCTCGCCGGCTATCGGCCGTGGGGGCGCTCCGAGGTAGGGGTCGCCTCGGTCGAGCCTGGCGGAAGCTTGTATCTCAGCGATCCCGATCTCGGCTACGTCTACCGCCCAGGCCGCCACCGTATCGAGATGCGATGGGGCAAGGTCTTCCACACCAGCAACGCGCTCGACGGGTTGCGCATCACACGACCGTCAACCGGTGCTTCGGAAGCTCCCGACCCTTCCACCAGCGGCCGCGCCGCGGTCTGGATCTTCGGTGGTTCGTTCACCTACGGCTGGCTGCTCGAGGACGACGAGACGTTCCCGTGGAAGCTGCAGGAACGCTTCCCTGAGCTCGATCTTGTCAACTTCGGGGTCGGTGGCTACGGCACCCTGCACGCGCTGATCCAGTACGAGGCGGCATTAACACAGCGACCAGCACCTTGGGTGGTGCTGATCGCGTACAACTGGTTCCACGCGCGACGCAACACGTCGCCACGCGCGCGGCACAAGGCATTGGACACAGCATGGGGTTGATTGCGATTCCCCGTGCCAGGCTGGTCGAAGGTGAGTTGCGCCGTGAGGTCGTTCCCCTTCATTACCGTGGCTTGCCGTTCTACCGCCAATCCGCCTTGTCGAATTTCATCGACGAGCTCTATAACCGCGTCGAGACACGTTCGGTGGATGGTGACGGTGTTACGAGGGCGATTCTCGGCCGCTTCGCCGAGCTTGCCCTAGGGCACGGTTCTGAGCTCGTGCTCGCCGGGCTCTCTGATCACCCGCGCACGCACGCGATGCTGAGCTACGCCCGCCAAATCGGAGCTCGGACGGTCGACATAGCTGTCGATACGACACTGCCCGGGGCCTCGCACGCGCCGTACGATAATCACCCGAGCGCCAGCACGAACACGACCTATGCCGATCGCCTCGAGCGTTATCTTCGCGAAGAGCTGCTTCGCTAGGCACACCGCGTTCCTGCTGGCAGCGAGTCGCCTACTGCACGTAGCCGAGAGAGCGCAGACGCCTCAGCGTCTCGCTGTCGAGCGGCTGGACTTCAACGACGTCGAGATGCGCCGTGACGACCTCTTCGGTTACGACGTCGCCGAGAGCGTCCGCGAGTCGAGCGGCGACATCGGGCTGCCGCGTGATCTGGTTGTCGGTCTCGTCGGGGTCGGCCCAGACGTCGAACAGCAGGGCGCGCCCGTCGCCGAACTTGATGAGCTTCCAGCGCCCGTCAACAATCGCCCAGGAAGTTGGTCGTTGCGAAGCCACCTCGCCGAGAGTGACTTCGCTGCCGCCCAGTGCTGCGAAATAGGCTTCGAGGATGATCGGGGCGCTCGCGGAGGACCAAGAGTCGGCGTGAGCTCCGTCAGGCTGGTCGATGCCGAGCTCCGCGAGAATGGTTGCGTAGATTCCCGCCAGCTGCACGGGACGCGCATCGCGCGAGCCTCGTTGTTGGCCCGGGCGCTTCACAATCAGCGGCACATGCACGAGTGACTCCCACACTTCGATGCTGTGGGCGTTGCTTCCATCGGCCGAAAAGCGCTCGCCGTGGTCGGAGGTCACGATAATCAAGCTGTCCTCAAACAGGTCGCGCGCTGCGAGCTCGTCGAGAAACTGGCCCAGATGTGCATCGAGGTAGCGGATCGTTACGTCGTACTGATCGCGACTCGAGAGCGGTGGTCGCGCGCCAATCGCGGCGCCGAGGTCAGATAGAGGTCCGTCCTCGCGATCGACCACCTGGATCTCGTGGGCGTCCATGAAGTTCGCAAGCAGGAAGAAAGGTGCCGCCGGTCGCCGAGGATCGTCGAGCCAGTCGAGCGTGTGGGCCACGATCTGCTCGGCGTCGAACACCGACAGTGCGGCCCGTTCGTAAAGCGAGATGAGGCGGGAGGGTGTCAATTGGCGCAGCAGCGGGGCGCTGACCAACTCGACCGGGGCCAGGTTTCTTGGCCGATTATCGACGTATTCGAAGCCCTGAGTAAGGCCGAACGGCCATGCAAAGTAACCGTAATTAGCCGCGATGAGCGAAGTATGGTGGCCCGCCTGCCTCAGGCGCTCGGCGAGCGTTGTGTGCCGATCGTCGAGGGGCACGGGCCGAATTGAAAGCGACGACAGCTCGGGCGCGGCGGCGTTCGGGGTCATTCGGGTGACCGAGTTCCGAGCGCCGTGCTGGTGTGGAAGCAAGCCGGTCAGCATGCTGGCGTGTGAGGGTAGCGACGATGTGGCGTTTGCGTAGGCGTGCTCGTATAGGGTCGACTTGGCGGCAAGTGCCGCGAGCCTGGGAGTGGTCGGCCGATCGTACCCGTAGGCTGGCAGGTGTCGGGCGCCCACAGTGTCGAGCACGATCAGTATGACGTTGGTTCCGGTCGTCTTCGACGCCGACCTGAGGTCGGCCAGTTCGAACGCGGGTGACACCGTACCGGGGGCGATGCCGAAGGTCGCAAGCGACAGGGTCGAATTGATCGCCAACGTCGACGCGACGGCGGCCAACACTTTGCCGGTTCGGAGCTCGGGGCTGCGCAGCAGCCAACCGAGCGCGCCAGCATTCAGCAGGATGCCGACGCACAGCAGAGCGGCCACGCGGGGAGGGAATCCGATCGCCAGTCCCTGATCAGCCATGAGGTTCAGCGTTGCCCTGCCCTGGCTGCGTCCCTGTGAGGCGACCAGCCAGGCAAGAACGGACCCACTCATGGCCACCCAGAGTCCGATTGGCACGATCGCGACCTTCACCCGACGAGCCAGCTTCGGCGCCAGCAGAATGGGGGGATGTCCCACCGGACCGCTCCTGCTCAAGGGGAACACGGCGGTGTTGAGTGCGGCATCGAGCTTGGCGATGTCGCGGTAGCCACGAACCCTCCGGAACTTGCTCTCGGCCTCGACCCGCCCATCGAACATCATGCTCCCGGAGCGCCACCGCTTTACGTTGCGGCTGACGTGTTTGATCGTCCCGTTCAGGTTCTCGATCGTATTCGTTGAACGTTCCGAAGCAGCGGCCCCTGACGGAGCCAGTGACGGTTCTCTTGCATTCCTTCTCTGAGCGAGGCCGCTGCAGGGGTGATCGGTCTCCAGCTCCTTGACCACGGCGTCGGCCTTGGTCGCTGCGTGGCGTCTCCGCCTTCCAATCTTGGCTGCGAACCAGGGCCGGATATGCCCTGGCAGATGCTCCAATACATTCTTGATCTTGTGGACAAGCGCTGGATCAGGGCCCACTCGCCGAACGTGTCGCGCACTGCTTTACGGAGGCCCTTGGAGCCATCGATTACCACCAACCGCGCCCGTTCGACGGGCATGCCGCGCTCGATCAACTGCCGCAGCAGCGACCGGCACACGTGGGAGCTCTCCGTGGTGCCCTCTACGACACCCAGCACATGCTTGACGCCGTCCGCGTCGATGCCCATGGCGATCCACCAACAAGTGCTTGCCCATGTGCGTGCCGTCGATCACCAGCACCGGCAGGTCCACTTCATTGAGCGGTTGGGCCAGGTACTGCTGCACCTGCTTGGCTGTACGCGCTACGAACCGCCGCGACACACTCGAGCGACTCGTTCCCGACGAAGCTCGCCCGTCGTCGAGCTGCTCTAACGAGCGCTCGTACTTGCGCGTCGTGACGCCGCACAGGATCTGCTCTACGGCGCGCTCTTCGAGCGGATCTGTTGCCTTGAACCTCTCCCAGTGCGGCAGCGGCAGCTCTTGGCCATCGACGCTCCGAGCCCGCGGCTTGCGTACCTTGACCCGCCGGCCGCCCATCACCAGCGAGCCCTCGTCGTAGCCGTGTCGGTACGCCCGCCGCTGCTGTGACCGCGCGTAGCGCTCTCCGCAGAGCTCCGCCCGGTCTTCTTCCAGCAGCGAACCCAACACCCCGAAGCCCGCGTCCATGACCAGCGCTCGTAGATCCGATCGCGCCGCTACCACTGCCTCCAGGAGCGGGTTCTCTTGGCGCTCCGCTTTCCTACTTGTCTCTGTTCTGCGACTCTTGCTCATGACGGTGATCCTCCATGCCAGTGGATTGACCCCGACACACTATCGAGGTCGGATCACCGTCACCCTTTTTCAACGGAGCCTGTGACATCCCCCAGAATGGCCGCCGCGGCGCCAACCACAACGGCCACGGCAAAAGTCGCTCGACCGAGCACGGGCGGCACCCATGCTTTCAGACGCACCAGGTTGTAGAAGGCCAGCGCGAAAAGCGAAGAAGTGGTCAGTGCTAAGTGGCGAGCGTTGTCACGCGCCGTAGTAAATCCGGTAACACGGCCGGCTACCAGCGCGCCGCACAGGGCCACGGGCGTAACGACTGCCGTGAGCGTCAGACCGTTGGCTACCCAGCCAAACAGCAGCAAGCTCGGCGCGATGGCGTAGCTCGTCCACTGAACGAAGTGAACATCGACTGCGGTCACGATGAGAGCGGCTAGCAGAGCCTGCACGACCGCGTCGAGCGCGTTTTTACCGGACATCCGTCGTTACCTCGGCCACCCATCCGGTGGTTCCTCGCCGAGGGTCAGGCCACCGCTACGACAGGCAGGCGTGCCTTGTAGCTTCAGAACGACAGCGTAGCCCGTTGCGCCCACTCGAGGAACGGTGTGGCCCAGAGGAGTCCGAGGACTGTCATGACTGCGCTGATTGCGAGGGTCAGATTCAGAGGTGTCGAGTTGACCAGCGTCACGTTGTCTTCGGGCTCACGGATGAGCATGGCAACCACGATGCGCAGGTAGTAGTAGAGCGAGGCCGCCGCATTGAGAGCGCCGATGAGCGCTAGCCAGACCCAGCCGGCGCCGATGGCGGCGCCGAAAAGGTACCACTTGCCGAGGAAGCCGATCGTTGGCGGGATGCCGCCGAGCGAGAGCAAGAACAACAGCATTGCCCCCGCCGCCCAGTACGAGCGCTGCCCGAGTCCGGCGAAGTCGTCGATCTGGTCGCCGGCCAGCCCGTCGCGCCGCAGGAGCATGATGGTGCCCCAAGCGCCAACGTTCATGAACGTGTAGGCGAACAGATAGAAGAGCGTCGCGGCGAGGCCCGTTTCGCCGCCAGCGACCACGCCGATGAGCGCGTAGCCGGCGTGCGCGATGCTGGAGTAGGCGAGCATCCGCTTGATGTTGGTTTGGCTCAGCGCGGCGACGTTGCCGAACGTCATGGTGATGGCCGAGATCACCGCGAGGACCGCCGCCCAGGAAGGTGCTAGTGGTCCCAGCCCGGAATACAGAATACGAAGCATCATCGCGAAAGCGGCGCCCTTGGACGCGACCGAGATGAACAGAGCCACGGGTGTCGGCGCGCCGCTGTAGGCGTCGGGTGCCCAGAGGTGGAAGGGCACCGCTGCCACCTTGAAGGCCAGCGCCACCAGCAACAGGAGCAGTGCGATCATCAGGATCGGGTTGGCGGCCAGTGCTCCGTCGCCGAGCGTTGCGGCAAGGGCGTCGAGCGCCGTGACCCCGGTAACGGCGTAGAGGAGCGACAACGCGTAGATGAATATGCCCGACGAAAGGCCGCCGAGGATGAAATATTTGAGGCCGCCCTCTGCGGAGCGACGATCGCCCTTGAGGTAGCCGACCATCACGTACACCGAGAGAGCCTGGAGCTCGAGGCCGACGAAGAGGGAGATCAGATCGGCACCACGCGCCATGATCAGCATGCCGATCAGCGCCGTCAGCATCAGGAAGTAGTACTCGGGATGGTGCGCCTTGGCGTCGTCGAGAAAGCGCGTCGACGCGAGGATCGCCAGCGCGGCGGTCAGCAGAAAAATCGCCGAGAAGAAGGTGCCGAAGCCGTCAACCGCGAGCTGGTTGGAGAACGCGGTCGTAACACCGGAGGCCGCGAGCGGTGACACCCAGAGCCAGAGTGCCGCTGCAGCGCTGAGCACACTGGCGAGGGAGATGTACGCGAAGTTGCCGGGTTTCTGGCGCGCGCTGTCGAACGAACCCCACAGGAGAACGACCATCGCACCGATGGTGAGGATGATCTCGGGGCTGAGCGCCACCAGATCGGAGCTTGAAAACGGCATCGAGTCCATCGAACTAGTGGTCTCCGCCCGTCGAGGGATCTGCGTCAGCGGTGGGCTCGTTCTGCTCCGAGGTCGTTAGCGGTACCGGGTCGTTAGCCGTGTCGGTGTTCGAACGTTGTTCCGTGAGCTCGTCGGCCACCAGGAGGTCGGCGTCGACGCCAGGCTCCGCGGTACGGCTCAAGCCGGCGACGCTCGGCAAGCGCGGCGTGGAGATCCCGCTCTCTGCGAAGTAGCCAGGCTGTACGCGCTCGATGATTGCGTTCACCGGCGGCTCGAGCGTCTCGAGAATCGGCTTCGGATAAAGCCCCATCCAAATCGCCAGGACGCATAGCGGCGCCAGCGTCATCGTCTCGCGCAGGTTGAGGTCCTTGAGACCCGCGATCTTGTCGTCCTTGACCTCACCCAACATCACCCGCTGGAAGAGCCACAACAAATAGGCCGCCGCTAGAACCACGCCCCAGACCGCCCAGTAGGCCCACACCGGGTTGGCCTCGAAGGCGCCAACCAGAATCAGGAACTCACCGATAAACCCATTGAGCCCCGGCAGCCCCATTGACGACAGCATGATGATCGCGAACAGCGTCGCGTACACCGGCATGACCTTACCGAGGCCCGAGAAGGCAGCAATCTCACGGGTGTGCGTGCGCTCGTAGATCAGCCCGACCACGAGGAACAGTCCGCCGGTCGAGATACCGTGGCTGAGCATCTGGATCAGTCCGCCCTGCAGCCCTACCGGGTTCAGCGCGAAGATGCCGAGTGTGATGAACCCCATGTGCGACACCGACGAGTACGCGACGAGGCTCTTCCAGTCCTTCTGCATCATGGCCACGAGCGCGCCGTAGATGATCGCGATGATCGACAGCACCGCGATCAACGGCGCGAAGTCGATCGAGGCGTCCGGAAGCACCGGCAGCGACAGCCGGATGAAGCCGTAGGCACCCATCTTCAGCAGCACGGCCGCCAGGATTACGGAGGCCGCGGTAGGCGCCTGGACGTGCGCGTCGGGGAGCCAGGTGTGGAACGGCCACATCGGCACCTTGATCGCGAACCCGAAGAAGAAGCCGAGGAACACCCACCACTGCAGGTTCGCCGGCACATCGAGCTGGTAGTACTCGAGGATGTTCAGTGTCCAGGTACCGGTGACGGCGTGCATGTGGAAGTACAGCGCCAGGATCGCCAGCAACATCAGGACCGACCCGAAGAGCGTGTACAGGAAGAACTTGATGGCGGCGTACATGCGGTTCTTGCCGCCCCAGATGCCGATGAGGAAGTACATCGGCACGAGCATCACTTCCCAGAAGATGTAGAACAGGAAGAAGTCGAACGACACGAAGACGCCCAGCATTCCCGTCTGCAGCAGCAGCAGGAACACGTAGTACTCCTTGATCCGCGTGGTGATGTAGGTCCACGAGGACATGAAGGCGATCGCACCCAGCACAGTGGTCAGGATGATCAGAAGGAGCGAGATGCCGTCGATTCCCATGAAGTACTCGACGCCGATCGTCGGGATCCAGGAGGCGCGGGTGACGTGCTGCAGCTCGGCGCTCGTGAAGTCGAAGCCGCGCAGCAGAAACAGCGACAGCACCATGTCTACGAAGACGACGATGTGCGCGACCCACCTGATTTCGTTTTCGCGTTCCTTGCTGAGTAAGAGCGCGATCGCGATCGCTCCCAGTGCCGGCAGGAAGACGACCAGCTGTAGAAGGGTTCCTGACATCGCCTAGCGCTCCTCGTTACTCATCACAGATAGATCTCGCAGAATGTTCGTCTAGATCGCGGTGGAAGTTGGTGTTGGCTCTTTCCAGAAATCCGTGGGCTCTTCCTAGAAACCGAAGAAGTACGCGCTCAGGAGCGCAACCATGCCGATCACGATGATCAACGCGTAGTTCTGTACGAAGCCGGTCTGTAGCGCACGCAAGCCGCCGGAGCCCGACCACAGGGTGTAGCCAACGCCGTTGACCGCGCCGTCGACGACGCGTTCATCGAACTCGGTGCTGGCGTCGGCGGCCTGCATCGTTGAGCTGGCGGCGCCATTTACCACTCCATCCACGACGCCGTCATCGAAGGCCCAGAGCCCGACGCCGAGGTCCTTGGCGCGGTTGATGAACAGGGCGTCGTAGAGCTCGTCGACCTTGTACTTGTTGAACAGCAGCCTGTGAAGGCCAGAAAAGCGTTGCTGCAACGTGGTCGCCATCTTCGGGTTGCCGATGTAGATGACGTAGGCCAGCCCCATGCCTGCCAGCGCGACTGCCACCGAGATGAGCATCAACGTCCACTCGAGCGCCGTATGGTCTTCGGCGTGCTCCTCGTCTTGCAGCACAGGCGCGAGTGCGACCTCGGCAGGGATGACTTCGGCAACCCGTGCGAACCCAACGTCATCCAGGGGCACCGACTCGATCGCCGCATGCTCCTCGGTGTCCGCCTCGGCCTGATCGCCACCGCCCGCCCCAGCGTGCCCGCCGGCAACCGGCTCCAGCCAGGTCATGAGATCGAAGTTGTTGTGTAGCGTTGCCAGAGGACCGATACGTAGGTTGGCCGGAATGCCGACGTAGCCTCCGAGCACCGACAGGATCGCCAGCACGATCAGCGGATAGGTCATCATCGGCGGATTCTCGTGCGCGTGCGACTCCACGTGCGGGTCCATGCGCGACTCGCCGTAGAAGGTCACGAGGAACATGCGCATCATGTAGAAGGCGGTCAGTCCTGCCACCAGTGTTCCCACCGCCCATAGAAGCGGGTGCCCGTTCGGGCCCGACCAGGCGTACCAGAGGATCTCGTCCTTGGAGAAGAAACCGGCGAGTCCGGGCACGCCCGCGATCGCCAACGTGCCCACCATGAAGGTCCTGTGGGTGATCGGCATGTACTTGCGGACGTTGCCCATCTTCCACATGTCGAGCTCGCCATGCAGCGCGTGCATCACCGAGCCAGCGGCCATGAACAGCAGAGCCTTGAAGAACGCGTGCGTCATCAGGTGGAACACGCCAACGGCGTAGGCGCCCACGCCGCAGGCCAGGAACATGTAGCCGAGCTGGCTGATCGTCGAGTAGGCGAGCACGCGCTTGATGTCGTTTTGCACCATCGCGATGGTGGCGGCCATCAATGCCGTAGCGGCTCCGATGACGGCTACGACGGTCATCGTGAAGGGCGACAGCGAGTAGAGGACGTTCGAGCGCACCACCATGTAGACGCCGGCGGTCACCATCGTCGCCGCGTGGATCAGCGCCGACACAGGGGTCGGACCCTCCATCGCGTCGGGGAGCCAGACGAATAGCGGGATCTGAGCGCTCTTTCCCGTGGCCCCGATGAACCACAGCAGCGTGATCATCGTGATCAGCGGAGCGCCGACTTCGTAATGCTGGGCGGCGCCCGCGAACACGCCGTCGTAGTCGAGCGTGCCGAAGGTGAAGAAGGTCGCGAACATCGCCAGCAGGAAGGCCGCGTCGCCGACGCGGTTGGCCACGAACGCCTTCTTGCCGGCGTCGCCGGCGGACTTCTTGGTGTAGTAGTAGCCGATCAGCAGATAGGAGCAGAGCCCCACGCCTTCCCAGCCAATGAACATCATGGCGTAGGAATTGCCCAACACGAGGATGAGCATGAAGGAGGCGAAGAGGTTCAGGTAGGTGAAGAAGCGATAGAACCCCGGGTCGGGCGGATCGTGCTTCATGTAGCCTATGGCGTACACGTGAATCAGGAAGCCGACGCCCGTTATGATGAGCACCATCAAGGCCGACAACGGGTCGAGCTGGAACCCGAACGGGATCGTGAAGCGCGCCGACTCGACGCCCGCGTCAGCCGTGTTCATGTGAGCCAGCCCGGCGGGGATCCAGTCGTACAGCTCGATCTCGATGTGCCGTTGCTCTGGCGGCAGCTCGGCAAGCCCGAGGAAGGCGCCGGCTCCGATGAAGAACGCAATCAGCATCAGTCCGCTGGCGAGCCAGCCGGTGAAGTTCTCGGAGCCGATGAAACGCTTGGCGAAGAGCCCGTTGATAACAACGCCAACGAGCGGCACCAGCGGGATCAGCCAGAAGAGATCGATCACGTTGGGTTCCTATCCGCGGAGGACGTGGATTTCGTCCACGTTGACGGTCTGTACGTGGCGATAGAGCGCGATCACCAGGCCAAGCCCGATCGCTGCCTCGGCGGCAGCCACCGTAATCGTGAAGATCGTGAAGATCTGTCCGGCGAGATCGGGACGGAAGCGCGACACCGCCACCAGGTTGATGTTGGCGGCGTTGAAGATTAGCTCGAGGCACATCAGCACCATGATGACGTTGCGGCGCACGAGCACGCCGATGACACCGATGCCGAACAGCAGTGCCGAGAGCAGCAGGTAGTGTTCTAGCCCCAGAGTTCCCATCGCCTCAGGCTTCCTTCTTGGCCAGGTAGATCGCCCCGACCATCGCAACCAGCAACAGCACCGAAGCGATCTCGAACGGCAGTAGGTAGTCGGTATAGAGCGTCATGCCGACGGTCTCGGTGTTGCCGCCGAGCGCTCGAACAACGGCGCCGGCCTCGGCCGGCGAGGCCTGAAGCGCTCCACCGTTGCCCCAAACGAGGAAGCCGACTTCCGCCACAACCACGAGCATCAGCAGCGTCGCCGGCAGCCATTGGGTATGCAGGTAGTCCAGCTGCATGACCTCGCCGACGTTCACCAGCATGATCACGAAGAGGAACAGCACGACGATTCCGCCGGCGTACACAAGAATCTGAACCGCGCCAACGAACTCGGCCTGCAACTGGAAGAAGAGGGCTCCGACGGCGATGAACGAGATCACCATGTAGACGATGGAGTGCACCATGTTGCGGCTCGTCACCATCAGCACGGCGCTGACCAGGATGATTCCGGCGAGGATGTAGAAGGCGAGGCTTTCCAACGGCTTAACTCAGCGCTCGTAGTGAACGATGTTGTGACCGGAGTGCAGGATCTTCAGGTCGTGGATCGAATCGGCGCGGTTGTAGACCGCGGCCTCGAACTCGTTGCTGTGGTAGATCGAGTCGACGGGGCAGACCTCTTCGCATAGCCCACAGAAGAGGCAGCGTGCGTGGTCAATATAGAAGTAGGTCGCGTACTTGCCGCCCTTGCCCTTGCCGTAGCCACGCTCACCGTCGAGGTGGATGCAGTTGTCCGGGCAGATCTTCTCGCACAGGTAGCAGGCGATGCAGAGCGACTCGTCTACCCGCAGGATGCCGCGGTAGTTCGGATGAACCGCCTCGCGCTCGAGTGGGTACTGCACAGTCACCTTCGGCCGGAAGGTGTAGCGCAGCGTGAGCCACATGCCTTTGAGTAGCTCGAGCAGGAGGAACCGGGTCAGGAGACCTTTTTTCGGTGCGGGCATGGTTGCGAGACTTTGGAGATCAGGGAGAGCTAGCTCAGGAGAATCATCACGAGTCCCGTGATGAGTAGGTTGGCGATCGAGAGCGGGATCAGCGACTTCCAGCCGAGATTCATCAGCTGGTCGTAGCGGTAACGCGGGAACGTGCCCCGGATCCAGATGTAGAAGAAGATCCAGCTTGTGAGCTTGAACAGGAACCAGGCAACCGGCGGCACGATATCGAGGAAGGCCAGCGCTTCGACGTTTGGGAACGGTCGCATCCAGCCGCCCCAGAAGATCGTGATGTTGACGGCCGACATCACGATCATCGCCGTGTACTCACCGAGGAAGAACAGCGACCAGCGCATCCCGGAGTACTCGGTGAAGAAGCCGCCTACAAGCTCCGACTCGGCCTCCGGCATGTCGAACGGTGGCCGGTTGGTTTCGGCGACCATCGAGATGGTGAAGATGCCCCAGGCAACCGGCTGCAGGAAGACGAACCAAACGCCCATGTCGCGCTGGGCCTCGACGATGCCCACCATCGATAACGTTCCGGCCACCATCAGCCCGGAGAGCACCGCGAACGTGAGCGCGATCTCGTACGACACCATCTGCGCTGCGGCACGAAGCGCGCCCAGCAGTGGGTACTTCGAGTTGCTCGACCAGCCCGCCAGGATGACGCCGTAGGTCGTCAGACCGCCGATGCCCAGGATCAGCAGAATCCCGACGTTCACATCGGCGATCGCACCTGGGATCTGATATCCGAAAAGAGTCGTCCCGCGAGCCCAGGGTACGAGCGTCAGTGTGGTGAACGCGGCCACCACGACGATGATGGGCGAGATCCTGAAGATGAACCGGTCGACACCACCAGGGATGATGTCCTCCTTGAAGAGGAGCTTGATCGTGTCGGCGATCGGCTGCAGGAGCCCATGTGGTCCCACGCGCATCGGGCCGAGGCGGCTCTGCATGAAGGCGAGGATCTTGCGCTCGGCGAGAACGATATAGCCAATGGCCAGCCCGAGGATTCCCAGAATGACCCCGATCTGGGCGGCCGGGATGAGGACATTGATGATCGTGAAATCGCTCATCGATCAACGTCTCCGAGGACGATGTCGATGGTCCCGATGAGGGTAACCACGTCGGCAATCAGGTGGCCGCGCGACAACTCACGGATGCATTGCAGATTGCAGAAGGAGGGCGATCGGATCTTGCATTTGTAGGGAGTGTCGCCACCGCTGGCGATCATGTAGTAGCCCATCTCGCCGCGCGGCGACTCAATGACGTGGTAGACCTCGCGACCTGCCGGGATGCGCATGCTCTTCGGCACCTTGCCAACGATCTTGCCCTCAGCGGGCATCTTGTCGAGGCACTGCTGGATGATGTGCACCGACTGCCGCATCTCTTCCATGCGCACGAGGTAGCGGGCGTACGTGTCGCCGTCCTCGAAAACCGCGATGTCGAAGTCCACCTGGTCGTAGGCGGCGTAGGGAAGGTCCTTGCGGATGTCGTAGGGGACGCCGGAGCCGCGAATCATCGGTCCGGACAGGCCAAAGGCAATCGCGTCGGGGCCGCTGATCACGCCAACGCCGACGGTGCGCCCGAGCCAGATGCGATTCTCCGTCAGCAGCGTCTCGTACTCGTCGATGCGCGCCGGGAAGGAGCTGCAGAAGTCGCGTACCGCCTCTACCCAGCCGGCAGGCAGCTCACGCCGCAAGCCGCCGGGCCGGAACGCCGATGTGGTCAGCCGGTCGCCGAGGGCCGCTTCGAAGAAATCGAGAATGACCTCACGCTCGCGGGTGCACCAGAACAACATCGTCTGCGCACCGATGTCGAGCGCATGGGTAGCCAGCCAGAAAAGGTGACTGGCGATGCGCGACAGCTCGACAATCGCCGTGCGGGCAAAGAGGGCGCGTTCCGGTACCTCGTAGCCGCCCAGCGATTCGACGGCTTCGACGTAGCCGAGGTTGTTATTCGGCGCTGCGAGATAGTCGGTGCGGTCGGTGAACGGAACGTTCTGGTAGTAGTTGCGTGTTTCGCAGAGCTTCTCGGTGCCCCGATGCAGGTAGCCGATCACCGTCTCGCAGTCGGTGATGGTCTCGCCATCCAGATACAACACCAGGCGCAGCACGCCGTGCGTCGACGGGTGCTGCGGGCCCATGTTGAGCTCGAACTCTTTGGTTTCCAGCATGTTCGGCTTGTTTGCCCTGCGGTTCCGGTTCGCGCTAATCCGTTCGCGCTAGTTCTCTAGATCGTGTGCGTGAGCGTCTTGCTTGCTGTCCCAGGAATTGCTTGGAGTCAGTCCCCAGTCGTGTCGGTTGCCGACTCCGTGTCATCGCTTTCCACCTCTTCCATCGTCGGTGGCGTTGGCGTCCAGAGGGCGCCGACAATGCCCGGGCCGGCCATTTGGCGTTCCTGCTCGTTGATCTCGTGCTCACCACGGATGCGGTCGAAGCGCCCGCCGCGGAACGCCGCCTGCTGACGCGTCAGCAGTTCGAGGTTGGGACCTTCGAGCGGGTAGTCCTTGCGCAGCGGGAAGCCCTCCCAGTCGTCCGAAAGGAAGATGCGCCGCAGGTCGGGATGTCCGAGGAACTCGATGCCGTAAAGATCGTAGGTCTCGCGCTCGATCCAGTCGGCGCCTCGCCAGACGTCGCACATCGTTGGTACACCCTCGCCGTCGGCACAGCCGCACTTCACCGTGAGACGGTGGCGGTGGCTGATCGAGTAGAGGTTGTAGACCATGTCGAACCGCGGCTCGCGCTCGGTCCAGTCGATCGCCGTGAGATTGGCAAGGTAGTCGAAGCGTTGCTCGGGGTCGTCGCGCAGCCAGGTCATGACCTCAACCAGATTGTCGGCGTCCGTTCGAACGATCGGGACGGCCTCCTGGTCTTCGCCTTCGACCTGTACGGCGCTGGGGAACGCTCCGGTAAGCGCAACAACGATCGGGCTGGGCTCGGGCTCCGGCTCGGGTTCCGGCTCGGGCTTTGGCTTCGGGGGAGCCGGCTTGGGCGCAGCGTCGGCCGCAGGCGCGCTACCGGTCGCAGGCGCACCGTCGGCCGCTGGAGCGGCTTCCACAGCGACCGGTTCTGGCTTCTCTTCAGCCGTAGGCTCAGGCGCCGTTTGCTCGGTGGGCGCTGCAGAGGCTTCAGGCGTCGCGGCGCTCTCCGGCTCCGGAGAAGCGTGAGCTGCGATCTCGGCGCCTTCGCCCTCGTCTGGGCGCTCAGGCGAATGGTCGCCGTTCTGTGGTGTTTCTTCGCTCATGTGTGCTTTCGCCGGGCAACCGGCCTGATGCTTGTTGCGACCCGATTATTTCCGCAGCACCCGCATTTCGTCGATCTTGTCTTGCAGACGCAGCAGGCCGTAGAGAAGTGCCTCGGGCCGCGGCGGGCAGCCTGGCACGTAGACGTCGACAGGGACGATGCGGTCGACTCCCTGAAGCACGCTGTAGGTCGGATAGGGGCCGCCACAGGTGGCGCAGGAACCCATCGAGATCACCCATTTCGGGTCCGGCATCTGGTCGTACAGTCGTTTGATGACCGGCGCCATCTTCAGCGTTACGGTGCCCGCAACGATCATCAGGTCGGCTTGTCTGGGGGTCGCCCGGAAGACCTCGGCACCGTATCGCGCCATGTCGAAGCGCGAGCACGTTGTGACGATCATCTCGATGGCGCAGCAGGCGAGCCCGAAGGTCAGAGGCCAGATGGCCGATTTGCGCGCCCAGTTGATGATGCCGTCGACCGAAGTCGTCAGAACGTTGTCGGGAAGCGAGTGTTCGACTAGACCCATTCGAGTGCCCCGCGTTTCCAGGCGTAGACGTAGCCGACGATGAGGATGGCGAGGAAGATCAGCATCTCGATGAAGCCGAAGAGCGCGAGGCTGCGGAATTGCACGGCCCAGGGGAACAAGAAGACAGTTTCCACGTCGAAAATCAGGAAGAGCATGGCGACAATATAGAACCGAACCGAGAAACGCTGGCGCGCGTCGCGCGACGGCTCCACACCGCACTCGTAGGCAGCCAACTTGCCCTCGGTGGGAATCGGCGTCGGCCGGATCAGCGGCCCGATAACCAGCGGCAGCGCGGCGAAAACGATGGCGATCAAAAAGAAGATGGCTATCGGGAGATAGACGACCATAAGTGTGTCTTGGGCGCGTAGTTACCGCGTACTCTGCTTGCGGTGTTGTTCGACTCGGGCCACCTCGCACCGTGAACGAGGATGCGATGATGGGGCGGGATGCGGCTCCAACCGGCCTGCTAGCCGATTGTCACGAGGTTTCTATCCCAGCCCTCTGAGGGTGTCAAACCGTCGACATCGATCGGGCCAGGCGGAGGCGGCGGCCGGTGGCGTGCGGCGACATCGCTGTCCAAAAACGATCGTCGGCAGCCCCGGTCGGTGAGACTGGCGCGCGCCTGTATCCTTTCAGGTGCTCGGCGCGACGGCCGGCACGGGCGCTACGACCGCAGCAGCCAAAGGAGCGGCAGCCACAGCTCGCGCACCAGCGGCAGACTTCGATTCCCGACCCGGATCTCGACCTCGTCCGGTTCGGCGTTTTCCTCCAGGAAGGAGTAGAGCGCATGCATGCTCTCGACGGCAGCCAGGTCGAACGAGGCTCGCTCGACCAGTGGTCGCCCGGGACGCTCAGGATCGCGCACCTGTTCTGTGCGAGCGTGTCGCGTCATTTCAGCGAAGCCGGCCGATTCCTTGGCCGTCGGTGCCGGGTAGACGAAGGTCACGACGATTTCGCGAGAAAAGCGCTCGGGAAACAGCAGTCGTGCCGTCTCCTCGTCCAGCCCGTCGAGCAGGGCAGCGTCACGCATTTTGTCGGCGTTGGCCATCGTCATTCAAATCTGCTCGTGGAAAGGCTGCTCCATCGTAGTGACGGTGGCCCGGCCCGGCAAGGGACCTCGGCGGCCAACCCTGCGCTCCCTCGATGAACGCGAGCAATCTGGCGGCGCTGTACCGAAGGTTGCCGTCGGTGGACGCTCTGCTCGACGCGCCGCCGCTGATCGACTGGTCGACGCGACGGCAGGTCGGTAGAGACTTCCTGCGCGGCGCCGTCAACGCGTACCTCGATCGGCTGCGTGCGGCCATCGCGGAGGGCGAGACACCGGCGGCCCTCGCGCATCAGGCGCATTGCACGGATCTGGCGGATCTGGCGAGTCACGCCGCCGGTGTCATCGACGTTGCCGAGCGCCTGTTGGCGCCGCATCTGCAGCGCGTCATCAACGCCACGGGGATCGTTGTTCATACCAACCTGGGTCGCTCTCCGTGGTGCGCCGCCGCCGCCGAGCGGGTGTCGAGCCTGGCGCGTGGCTACTTGAATCTCGAGCTCGATCTCGAAAGCGGTCGCCGAGGCGATCGCGACGTGGTGCTCAGCCGGCCTCTGGAGCAGTTGCTGCCGGGATCGGCCGCCGTCGCCGTGAACAACAACGCTGCCGCTGTGCTTCTGGTGCTGAACACGTTGGCCGAGGGTAGGGAGGTCATCGTCTCGCGTGGTCAGTTGGTGGAGATCGGTGGCTCTTTCCGCATTCCAGATGTCATGGCCAAAGGAGGCTGCCGACTGCGTGAGGTCGGCACCACGAATCGTACGCGCGTCGACGATTTCCGCGCCGCGATCGGCCCTGAAACCGGCATGCTGCTGGCGGTGCATCCTTCCAACTACCGGCTCGTGGGTTTTACCGAAGAGGCCGATGTCGCAGAGCTCGTGGCTCTCGGCGCCGAGCACGACATTCCCGTGGTCGAGGACCTTGGCAGCGGCAGTCTCGTGGATCTTGCTGACTTCGGGATCGACGAGCCCACGGTGGGAAGCAGGCTCGCCGAGGGGCTGGACCTCGTCACGTTCTCGGGCGACAAGCTTCTCGGCGGCCCTCAGGCGGGTTTCGTTGCTGGTAAGCGCCACCTGGTTGCACAGGTGCGGCGGAACCCGCTTTTCCGAGCCATGCGGCTCGACCGCGCGTCACTGCTGGCACTCGAGGCGACTCTTCTCGAGTACGTCGCTGGCAGGTACGAAGGAATTCCCGCTGTCGCAATGCTGATGGCGACCGCCGATCAGGTGCACGAGCGTGCGTGCGCGCTGGCGAAGCGGATAGGGACGGCGTGCCCCGATCTGGGTGCCGAGGTCGTTGCCACGCAAAGCCAGGCGGGCGGGGGAGCGGCGCCGGAGGTTGGGCTCCCGTCTTTCGGGGTGGCCCTGAGCGGCGATCTTTCAGCCGACAGCCTGGCGGCGCGCTTGCGAGCCCAACAGCCAGCCGTGCTCACCCGCATTGTCGATGATCGGGTGGTGATCGAGGTACGGACCCTGCTCCCTGGCGAGGCCAATGAAGTCGCGGCGGCGTGCAGCCAGGTATAAGGTCGAAGTTGCTGCGAGGAATGGTCGCGGCGCACGCAACCGCCGCGCCGGCGGCCCATCGCTGGTAGCGCGACTCACCGGGTCAGTGGCCGCCACTCCGAGGGCTAACCGATGAGCGACAACCCGGCTGTGAACCGTGTCCAGGCGATCCTGGCAAACGCGTTCCTGGTGCTGCTGGCGTGCGCTCTGATTTGCGTGGGAATGGAGATCGCAGCCCGCGTTTGGCTGCGGAGCCTCGCCAGCGAGCAGGACTTCTCACGATTCGCGTCCTTGCGCCAGCTCCGAGCGCGTGGTCTTGATTCGCGGTTCATCGCTCACAGGTATCTAGGGCACTATCCAACTCCAAACTACGTAAGTGGTGAGAACCGGCACAACTCGCTCGGCTATCGAGGCGACGAGATCGACATGCCCAAGCCGGAGGGCGAGTTCAGGATCGTCTGCCTGGGCGGCTCTACTACCTACACCTTCGCTGTGGCCGACTTCCGCGACTCCTACCCGGATCGGCTGCAGCGCTATCTGCGCGACGAGGGCTTCCCCAACGTTCGAGTGGTCAACGCCGGTGCGGGCAGCTGGAGTAGCTGGGAAAGCCTGGTAAACGGGGATGTCCCACCGTCCGTTGAACTAAGGCGACGGTGAAGTGGTTGGGGATTGTTACGCAGTACGGCGCTCCTGCTCAAGGGGAACGTCGACGGCGGTGTTGAGTACGGCATCGAGCTTGGCGATGTCGCGGTAGCCACGAACCCTCCGGAACTTGCTCTCGGCCTCGATGAGTGCAGTAACCGCCCATCGAACGATCATGCTCCCGGAGCGCCACCGCTTTACGTTGCGGCTGACGTGTTTGATCGTCCCGTTCAGGTTCTCGATCGTATTCGTTGAACGTAACGTCCGAAGCAGCGGCCCCTGAACTCGGAGCCGAGTGACGGTGAGCGTCTCTTGCATTCCTTCTCTGAGCGAGGCCGCTGCACCGGGGTGATCGGTCTCCAGCTCTTTGGCCACGGCGTCGAGCTGCTTGGTCGCTGCCGTGGCCGTCTCCGCCTTCCACGCCTTGCGGATCTTGGCTGCGAACCAGGGCCGGATATGCCCTGGCAGATGCTCCAATACATTCTTGATCTTGTGGACACGGCAGCGCTGGATCAGGGCCCACTCGCCGAACGTGTCGCGCACTGCTTTACGGAGGCCCTTGGAGCCATCGATTACCACCAACCGCGCCCGTTCGACGGGCATGCCGCGCTCGATCAACTGCCGCAGCAGCGACCGGCACACGTGGGAGCTCTCCGTGGTGCCCTCTACGGCACCCAGCACATGCTTGACGCCGTCCGCGTCGATGCCCATGGCGATCACCAACAAGTGCTTGCCCATGTGCGTGCCGTCGATCACCAGCACCGGCAGGTCCACTTCATTGAGCGGTTGGGCCAGGTACTGCTGCACCTGCTTGGCTGTACGCGCTACGAACCGCCGCGACACACTCGAGCGACTCGTTCCCGACGAAGCTCGCCCGTCGTCGAGCCGCTCTAACGAGCGCTCGTACTTGCGCGTCGTGACGCCGCACAGGATCTGCTCTACGGCGCGCTCTTCGAGCGGATCTGTTGCCTTGAACCTCTCCCAGTGCGGCAGCGGCAGCTCTTGGCCATCGACGCTCCGAGCCCGCGGCTTGCGTACCTTGACCCGCCGGCCGCCCATCACCAGCGAGCCCTCGTCGTAGCCGTGTCGGTACGCCCGCCGCTGCTGTGACCGCGCGTAGCGCTCTCCGCAGAGCTCCGCCCGGTCTTCTTCCAGCAGCGAACCCAACACCCCGAAGCCCGCGTCCATGACCAGCGCTCGTAGATCCGATCGCGCCGCTACCACTGCCTCCAGGAGCGGGTTCTCTTGGCGCTCCGCTTTCCTACTTGTCTCTGTTCTGCGACTCTTGCTCATGACGGTGATCCTCCATGCCAGTGGATTGACCCCGACACACTATCGAGGTCGGATCACCGTCACCCTTTTTCAACGGAGCCTGTGACATCCCCTGGCGCGGCGTTCCCCTTGTCACGCTCGCCACGGTCCCCTTCCCAGTCGAGCGCGGCGCACGGGTAGCGCGCCCCAGACAGGTTCTGCTCGCTGATGATCTCGGCTTTGAGGAGCTTCTTGGCCAGCGTCAAGTACTTGGCCTTGCCAGTGACCTCCCAGAGTTCCGTGAGAGCCAGCGCTGGCCAGGCCTGCGACCGCGTTTGGCTGTTGAAGTCGAGCTCGCCATTGCCCGCGATCATCGCGTCGAGCCAAAGGGCGGTCTCCTCGGCGGCATCCAGCATCGCGCGGTCGCCGGTGAGCACATACCAGGCGAGCAACCCGCGCACCCAATAGTGGCTCGGCAGGGGCTCATTCGAGTGGTCGGTGTCGCTGTTGTCGTGCTGGCGGACGCCGTGGGAGTAAACGCCGGCATCCTTGCCGGAGTGGTAGATGTCGATATCGACGAGATGACGCAGTATCGACTCCGCGGCGTCGAGGAAGGCACGGTCGGGCTTGGCCTGCCGCAGGTACTGGACCAGTAGTGACCAGCCGAAGTCGAACTCGTTGTTGCCGAAGTGACGATCGTCCTTGTTGCCGGCGCGATAGCTGTCGCCCCAGTCGCGCCAGCCATAGATGTCGTCCGCTAGACGCTCGCCCCAGAGGTCCTTGCCGCGGGGTCCGTTGACCACGCGATCGCCGATCTCGGTGAGCCGCTTCGTCGAGGAGTCTCCCGATTGCGCCGCCGCGATCGGCCCCAGGGCCAGGGTCTCCGCGACCCACTCCGGTTCAACGGTTCCGTGCAGTGGCTCTGCGAACGCCGCGAAAGAAGGAGACTGACCTTGATGCGCTCCGCGATGGAAATCGAACAGAATCTCGTGAGTCTTCTGACGCCCGCCTTCGAGCCGGTGCGGTTGTCGCGAGCCGGCAGGCCACAGGTCGATCGACACCGTTCCGTCGCCGGCGACCCGGAGACCCTTGGGGAAGTTCTGCCAGAAGTGCCGCATCCCGAACGCTACGCCCCAGGCAGTCGTGCTCAGATCCGCCCAGCCACTCGCTTGCAGCCCGCGACCCGGCGCACCGTCTACGCGAAAGCCGCGGAAGCTCACGCCGCGGTCGCCGTCGTTGCTCTCGCCCCATTTCGGGCCGCCGCTGCTGTCCTGAAACACGCCAACGCTGGCCGCCGCCGGCAACGGCCCCGAATACAGCCTGTTGCCCGTCGCGGCTCCGCCCTTGTTCGGATACTCGACTCCGGCGGGAGTCTCTCCGCCGAGCGTGAACCTCGTCGTCGCGCCGCCGGTCATCACCGGAAGCACCAGACTCAATCGCTCGAACTCGTGCTAGAGGCGCGAGCCACCCTGGTTGTGCTCGGTGGTCAGGAACCGCTCGGGGTTCCTCACGCTGTAGAAGACGCGCACCCAGGACTTGCCGCGATAGACGTGAATCCGTGCCGTGAACTCCAGATAGGGCAGCGGCATCCGCCCGTTCGATAGCTGCCGACCATTGTCGGTATTCGACGTGTGCCGACCGTCGACTCGAATCACCCCGTGCAGCGGCCCGTTCTGCTCGATCGTCACCTTCACAGACCCGTCGGCACTCGAACGGAAAACCGTGCCGTCGAGGCGCTCGATCTCCACGCCACCCGTATGTCCCGAGGCCACCCTCAGGGTCTCGGGCTCGCCATTGCCGTCGACGTCGAGCTGAACATTCTCCAGCAGACGAAACCCACTCGCGCCCACGCGGAAGCTCAGTGCACCCGTGTTAGCCAGAACAGCCGCGCCGGCGCGTCTCAGTAGATCCCGTCCGCCCTGCTTGGAAGCGCCTGCCCGCGCCCGGAGCTCGAGATTCAGCGTCTTCCGTGCAGCGACGTCGGCCTGGAAATCAACCTGAACCCACTTGATCGCCCGCGCCTTCTTGTTCAGAGCGCCTCCCCAGCGCGACAGCACCGTCAGCTGAGCATCAACGCGGTCACCCTGGCTGTTGAACAACCGCAGGTCGTCGACGCGCTTGGTGCCGTCCAGAAAGGGCAAAGGGACACCCATGGTGACCGGATCGGACGACCGCTTTACGCCAGCCGGCTCGGTCAGACGCAGAGCGATCGGCGGCAAAACAGCGATTGCGGCAACAGCGCTCGCTCGTATTGCGGGCCCCGCGTCGGTACGCACCATCGGCGCCGAAGCCACGGCAAAAAGGGCAACCAGCAGGACGGCGCGGATAGCGGGACTCTCGAGGGTGGGCATCGTTCAACGATCCCATGCAGAACATCCGGAGCGAAGCTGCTTCTCAGCGCTCTCCCGGTCGCGCCGCTACCCGTGCGGGTGCCCCCGTACTATAGACGCTCCGCCGGAGCCCCCGCACGGCCACGTGATCGCCCGTGCGGACGCTCAGATCGCCCGGGTCTGCTACCCCCGCTCCACCTGGACCCGTGCATCGTTGAAGCAGGCCCCGTCTCCGATGTCGGTGTAGCTGCTCGGCGTCAGCGAGTTCGACGACGTCCCTGTGAGCGTGTTGTGACTCCACATTCCCTTCGGATGCATCACAACGCCCGGCCGCACGTTCTCGGTGACGTCGACATAGCAGCGCATCTCGCCGAGGTCGTTGAAGACGCGCACCACGTCGCCATCCTCGAGCGACCGGGCAAGGGCGTCGACCGGATTGATTTGCAGCGGCACCTGACGCTTGCGCAGCTGGCCGAATGTTGAGCTGACCGTGTGCCGCGTAGCTGGAGAGATCAGCGCCAGCGGGTACTCCTCGGTACCCGGATCGTCCCGATACCCGTAGAGCCCGTTGGCCGCCGCGGCGTCGAGATCGGCGGGAACGAGATGCACCTTCTCGTCGTCCGTGAGCGGCACGACGTCCTTGAACTGAATGGGCGCATAGCCCGACGTCGGGTAGGCGATGAGATCGCGGTCGAGCTTGCCCGCGAGCCCGTTGCTCGCAGCACCGCCGTTACTCGAAAGGATGGCCTCAACCATCTCCGCGGCGGTCCCCGGGTCCCCCTCTCGTGCCAGCCCCATTCGTTGGCAGAGCTCGTGGAAAACGTCGGTGTTCGACCTTGCCTCCCCGGCAGCCGTAGCAACGGGTCCGCTGTGCTGAAGGACCATTGCACCGTATCCACTGCTGAGCTCCGAGTGCTCCACAAAGCAGGTTGCGGGCAACAGTATGTCGGCGTATCGCGCGGTGTCGGTGTGCACCTGGTCGAAGACGACCGTGAACAGATCCTCGCGCTGCAGGCCGGCGATGACGCGCTGCTGGTCGGGCATTGTGGCAACGGGGTTGCAGTTGTAGACGAACAGCGCGTTGACACGCGGCGAGCTCTCCTCGAGCAGCACCTGACCGAGGCGATTCATGTTGATCGTGCGCGCCGCGGTCGGCGGTTCCGCCGCCGCTTTCTCCGCTCGGAGGTCGAAAGCTCGAGAGTTGCTCATGGTGTAGCCGCCGCCGCGTACGCCGAACTTCCCTGCCACCGCCGGCAACGCGAGCACCGAGGCCACTGCCGAGCAGCCGTTGCGATTGCGTTCGAGCCCCCAGCCGCAGCGGATGATTGCGGGCTGAGCGTCGGCGTACAGACGCGCTAGGTTCTCGATCTGTTCTGGCCGCAGGCCGGCAACGTCGGCGGCACGTTCGGTCGGCCAGCGGGCCGCACGTTCCCTGAGCTCGACTACACCCGTGGCATGAGCCGCGAGAAACTCCAAATCGGCGCGCTCGTTGCGGAATAGCCAATCGATCATCGACAGGGCCACCGGCAAATCGGTTCCCGGCCATGGTGCGATGTGGATGTTGGCGGTGCGCGCCAAACGATTCCGTCGCGGATCGACAACGACCACCTTTGCGCCCACGTCCTGCGCGCGACGCAACCAGGGCAGAGCATGGATACCCGTGGCGCCCGGGTTGCAGCCCCACACGATAATCAGCTCGGCGTCCGGGTAGTCAGCGAAGGCAACACCCGGCATTTTGCCGTACAGGCCGCCGGCCGCCAGGCCGGAGGGCACGGCGCAGACCGTGCGCGCCAGATTCGATGCGCCCAGCCGACGGAAGAAGCGCACATCGGACGTGTCTTGCGTCAGGAGTCCGTTGGAACCGCCATAGTAGAAGGGCAGGATCGACTCAGAACCGTGCTCGTCGGCGACGGCAACCAGCGATCGCGCGATCCGATCCAGAGCCTCGTCCCAACTGACGCGTTCGAACGCGTCCCGACTCGCGTCGCCTTTGGGAGCACCCGATCTGCGAACTGCCGGGTAGAGCAGGCGATCCTCGCCGTAGAGGTGCTCCGGAAGCCGTCGCACCTTGCCGCAGATGTAGCCCTCGGTAAGCGGGTTGATCTCCGTGCCATCGACAGCAACGACGCGGTCGTCGACGACCTCTACCCGAAGGCTGCAGGCATCGGGACAGTCGAGCGGACAGTGGCTGGCGTGTTCCATCGACGCTCCTACTGGCGACGCTGAGCCGCGTGATCTCTGGGCCACCCAGTTCAAGGATGCCCGCACCAGATGTACGAATGGCCGTCTCAGACTATTATGTCGGCGACGTTGCGGGCGAGTTCCCAGAGCACGCTCGCCGCTTTCAGTCGAGTGATCGAAAGCAACGACACCGGCGCCTGGGGGCGGACGCCGGGTTTTGGGGTGCGTCCGTTTCTACGAGACGACGGGGTGGAATCATGCCGGCCTTCAGCTTCCTGCACTGTGCCGACGTCCACCTTGGTGCGCCTGTACGCGGCCTGGGACCCGTGCCGGACGCCATCCGCGAGCGCCTTCGCAACGCCCCCGCAGCGGCGTTCGAGCGCATCATCGACGTTGCGATCGATCGCTGCGTAGCCGCCGTTTTCGTTGCAGGCGACCTGTTCGACGGCACCGAGCGCAATCTCTACGCCCAGTCGCAACTGCGCGACCAGCTCGTGCGCCTCCACACTGCCGACATCCCGTCGTTCATTGCCGGAGGCAACCACGACCCGCTCGGCAGCTTTCGCTCCAGCATCAACCTGCCCGAGTCGACACACCTGTTCGGCGAGCGCGTCGAGCGCCACATCGTGCGCCATGACGGCAAGGTTGTAGCGCACGTCTATGGCGTTTCTTACCCGGCCTCGGCAGTGCACCGCAACCTCGCGGCCGAGTTCCCCGATGCTCCGGTTGGCCCGTTCAATATCGCTGTGTTGCACGCAAATATCGGCCACGAGCCCGGGGGTGGACCGTACTCGCCGTGCACCGTCGCACAGCTCGAGAAAAGCGGGTTCGATTATTGGGCGCTGGGGCATGTCCACGCACGAGAAACCATCCGTGCGGCCAGGCCCACGATTCACTATCCCGGCAACCCGCAGGCGCTGCACACAAAGGAAACTGGCGCCCGTGGCGCCACCTTGGTTTCGGTTTCGGAGGCCGGCACCGTTGAACTGACGCCGGTCTGGACCGACGTCGCTCGCTGGCATCGCATACCGACGGCAATCGACGATGTCGAATCGATCGACGAGCTACAGGGCTCGTTCGCCGAGATCGCGGGGGCGCTGAGGGGGCTGAACCCGAACCGGATCCACCTCATTCGGTGGCGTCTCGAAGGCTACGGCCCACTGCATGCGGAGCTGTCACGACCGGGGGCGATCGACCAGCTCTGCGAAACATTGCGGGCTCAGCAAGGGCAACCGTCGGAGGGCAGCCCCGTGTGGCTCGAGCGCCTCGAGCTGGCGACATCGCCGGTGCCCGACATCAAGCACATGCTCGAGCAGCAGGATTATCTCGGCGATATGCTGCGGCTGGGCGAGACACTGCGCGGTCGGGCTCCGTCAGGAGGCATGGGAACGGCCCGATCCGCGGCGGCCGCGGCAACGGCAACCACGGACAGCGGCGGGGCTGAATCGCCGGAGACTCCCCCACGGGCTTCCCTGGTGCGTTCGGTTGGCGCCGAGCTCGGCGAGCTCCTCGACCACGCGCGACTCCATCGTGCACTCGGCGAAGACCCTTGGAGCTCGCTGGACTGGGATCACTTGATCAGCCGCTCCCAAGCACTGGTGGTCGAGCGGTTGGCCCCGCACGAGCTCCACTCGACCGCCGAGCCAACGCACCACGCCCTCGATCTGAAACCGGCGACCGCCGAAGCTGGCCCCGGCAACTCAGCGCACGACGAGCGGGCGCCGCTCGCCGAGGTGCCCGAGCAATGATCTTCAAGCGAATCCACGTCGACGGCTTCGGCATTTGGCGCGACCTGACGCTCGACAATCTGAGTCCTGGGCTGAACGTCCTGGCGGCCCCGAACGAGGGCGGCAAGTCCACCCTCATGGCGTTCATCAGGGCGCTGCTGTTCGGTTTCAAGCGCCGCGGCCACGCGTGTCGCTATGAGCCGCTCCGAGGCGGTACTCACGGCGGCTACATCGAGCTCAGTAACGAGGGCGCGCATTATCGCGTCGAGCGCCGAGAGGGCGTGACCTCGCGAGGAGACGTGAGCGTAGTAGCGGCCGACGGCAAGGAGCTGCCGGCGACGAAGCTCGACAGCCTGCTGCACGGCACAACAGAGACCTTGTACGAGCACGTGTTCGCCTTCGGCCTCGACGAGCTGCAGGCGCTCGACACGCTGCAGGCCGAAGATGTCGCGGGCCATATATACAGCGCCGGCATGAGCGGTGGCACGGTCAATCCAGTGGCTTTCCACGCCAAGTTGCGCGCCGAGATGGCCGCGATCTATCGCCCCAGGGGCAAGCGTCAGCCGGTCTGCCGCCTATTGAACGAGATCGAGGCCGACGGAGAGAGCATCGAGATGCTCTCGCAGCGGCCGGAGGAGCACGCCGAGCTTCATCGTCGCCGCCTGGCGCTGGAGCGTCGGCTCGAACAGCACGACCAGCGTCTCGAGCAGAGACGCGCCCGATACGACGAAGCCCGTCGCGACCGACGCGCCTGGAGTCACTACAGCGTGCTCCTTCGAGCGGAAACCGGACTGGAGACGCTCGGCATCCCGGCCACCGCGCTCGCCGAAGCCGGGCGAAGCTCTCGCACAGCGGTCGCCACCGCCACGGTCACACCGGCTTCGTTGCCAGCAAGAGCCACCGCGCAGGCCCCTGCCCCGACGGCCTCGTCGACAGCAGTGGCGACAGCCCTCGCAACCGACGGGTCGGCGGTGGCCCCGGATGGGCGCACCCTGGCTGGCGAGCTGATGTCGAGCGCCCAACGACGGCTGCTGTCCGAATCGAACCGCATCCGTGGATTGGCGGCGAGCGGCGAGCGACTGGGCGAACTGCACGCCACGGCGGTTGCCCGACGCGAACACGCCCGCGCTCTGCGGAAGGGGCTATTCGGTGAGCTCGAGGGCTTCGGCGAGGGCTGGTCGCTGGAACGCGCGCGCCGCATCCGCACCGACGTCACGGCTCGTGACGAGATTCGCGCGCAGGCCGATGCTCGGGCCCGCGCGACCGTCGAGATCGACGGTAGCCGCGAGCGTGCCGAGGAGTCACACTCGATCTACGCCGCCATGGTCCAGAACGCCGAGCAGATCTCTCGCGGCAGCATGCTCGCCTCCTGGATGCTCATCGGCGCCGGGGTCGTATTGAGCGCGGTGCTGGTGCCCGAGCAGGCTCGTCTCGCGAGCACCGCGAGTGTCTCGGTCGTCGGCTTGGTGATTGGAGCCGTCATCACCTGGCTGCACTTCCGTGGCCTGGTGCGAGGCCGCACCGAGCGACAGGTCGCTTCGCAGCGCGAGGCCGAGCACTGGCAGCGCCACGAAGACGCGAAGATCCACGAGGAGCGCCTCGAGGCCGACTGGCAGCGCTGGCTCGCGGCCGAGGCGCTGCCCCACGACCTGACCTTCGGCGGGGCACTCGATCTGCTGGCGCGCGTATGCGCCCTGCAGGCCAAAGATGGCAGAGCCGACGCCGCGGAAGACTCGGTCAACGCGGCGCTCGCCGAGCTGCAGCAATCGTGCATGAACGTGCTCACCCTGCTCAACGATCTCGGCAGGTCGCACCTGGAGCTCACCTACAACCCCCTCAAGATGGTCGACCCGCTGCTGAGCACCATCGAAGCCTTGCATGCGGAGTTCGACAGCGCCGAGGACTACCGCGAGCGCATCCGCAAAGGACTCGACGAGCACTCTCAGGCGATCGCGGCCTTGCGCGCGCTCGCCGGCGACGACGGGGCCGAGGCGCTGCGTGCGCGCCTCGAGGCTACCGATCCCGACAGCCGCGAACGAGCGGTTGGTGCCGCCAAGGGAGAGCTCGATTCGGCTCGAGCCGACCGCGACGCGGTGAACGAGAGTCTCGGGGCGTTGCGCGAGCAAATTCGCGGCCTCGAAAACGACGCAGAGTTGACGACTCATCTCCAGCGGCGAGAAGCGCGACGTTCGACGCTAACCAGCCAGGTCGAAGAGTGGGCGGTGCGGGCCCTCGCCGTGTCGTTGTACGAGCAGGCGAAGAACACCTACGAATCGGAGCGCCAACCGGAAGTGTTGCGGTTCGCCAGCGACTATCTGGAGACCATGACCGACCGCCGCTACTTGCGCGTGATCGCACCCTTGGGAGAAGACCGGCTCGAGATCGAGCGCGCCGTGAGCGGTGAAAGACTGTGTCCGGCCGATCTTTCGCGTGGCACCCGCGAGCAGCTCTACCTGGCCCTGCGGCTGGCACTCGCCAAGGTGTACGGCGCACGTGCAGTGGCCCTGCCACTCGTCGCCGACGACATCCTGGTGAACTTCGACGACGACCGCGCACGATCCACCACGCGACTCCTGGCCGACTACGCCGCCGACGGCCATCAGATCTTGGCCTTCACCTGCCATCGGCACCTGATCTCGACTTTCGAGCGCAATGCGCCGGGCGCCAGCATCCGTTTGCTTCCGGCTCACGCGTAGCAGGGCTGGGTTTGCTGTAAGGCCGGGCTGAGGGATTCGGGGCGCTCGGAACGCCTCTCGGCGAACGAAAGTACTCCCGCACACTTGTCAGGTGTTGGCCTGATGGTGTAGGTCTGTGGCCGCCGGCATGGAATTTGTTGACGGTGAACGCCGTCACGCCCTCGCAGGGCCAGTAACTCGGCCCGTTCGGAGCTACTGAATGAGTAAACGCAAACCGGGCGCCGAGCCTCGCCCAGAGGTCTCTCGGCGATCGTTCATCAAGGGTGTCGGGGCCGGTGGCATCGGAACCACGCTCCTGGCGTCACAAGCGTTGGCAGCCGAGCAAACCGTCGACCCCAACCTCGGGCGCGTCGATGGTCCTGGAGCGGTCCCTGTCACGCTCAACGTCAACGGTGAGACCATCGAGATGAACGTCGAGCCGCGCGAAACGCTGCTCGACGCGCTGCGCCAGGGAAAGACGCCGGACAACGAGTATGTCGATTTGACCGGCAACAAGCGTGTTTGTGATCGCGCCACGTGTGGTGCCTGCTCGATGCTGCTCGACGGCGAGATGATCTACGGCTGCTCAGTGCTCGCCGTCGAAGCGCAGGGAGCGGCAATCACGACCATCGAAGGCCTTGGCACGCCGGAGAGCTTGAGCTCGGTTCAAGAGGCCTTCATAGAGCACGACGCCACCATGTGCGGCTTCTGTACGCCCGGGATGGTGATCGCGGTTACCACGCTCCTGCAGAACAACTCGAGCCCGCCACACGAGCAAATTCAGAAGGCTCTCGACGGCAACATCTGCCGCTGCGGGACCTATGCAAAGATCTTCCAGGCTACCGACGCGGTTGCTGCGAAGATGCGCGGGGCGCGGACATGAGCCGAGCGAACGAGGGGACGGGCACGGTGCCACGTAGCGATCGCTACGCCGGCAAGGTCGAACCGACCGGTGCCGCGGCAACAATCACCGAACGAGCCCGCACATGGGCCCAGGAAGCCGGCGAACCACGGCAGTGGTCTTGGCCCGAGGAACGCCGCCTGATCGGGACCCGTATCCAGCGGATCGACGGCTCCGTAAAGGTGACGGGCGCGGCGCGCTACAGCTACGACATCAACCGACCGGAGATGTGCTACGGGAAGATGGTGCGCTCTCCGTACGCCCAGCGTGGCCTCTCTTCCAGTCAGGCCACTCGCCGAGAACTTTTCGCTGCGCGCCGATGCCGCGGCGCTCGAAGCGCTGCCCGACGCCATCGCCGCGGTGCTCGACGGCGACGCCCTGACGCTGGTCGACGGCGACGAAGATGTTCTGACCGTGAGGCTGATTAGCCAACTGCCGCCCTCTACCGGGGAGTCGGCGCGCGGCTTTCTGCGCTATCCGATGATCGAGATCGGCTCGCTGCTCGGCGTCATGCAGGTCCATCGTGAGCACGACGACTACCGCGGCCAGAGCGTGCCGCCCGGGCTGTACGGCGTCCGCTATCTGCAACAGTCACTCGACGGGGCGCACGCGGGCATGACGTTCTTTCGCGACTTCGCCGCCCTCGTGCCGCTGGACGATTCAACCATCGCGGAGCCCATCAGCCAGGACGACGGCCTCGACGCCGCACTGGAGCTGAACACGCACGCATTCGTGTGGGGGCTATGGCCGGCGAGCGACGTGAGCGCCACTGAGCTGCCAGCGTTAGGGCGGGTCGATGACCTGTGGGTGCTGCGAGTCGATCTCCCGCAATCCGGTGAAGCCCCTCTCGCTTTCGGCCTGGTTGTCGTCGGCGGTGAGGCCCCCGAAGGATACTAGGGCCACTCGCGGCTTCTCTCGGGTGCCCTCAGCGGCTCCCCGAAGGTCGTCAGGTCGGGCGGCAGGCCCCACCGGCCGCAGCTACCGCCTCTCGAGTCGCGAGCGGAGAGCAGCGAGCCTAGGCGAGGCGCGGGCAAGCGAACATGTGTTTGCTGTGTCGCATCTCAGACCGCATCCTATGGACTCTATTGACCCTGCGGATTCGACCCATCGATCTGGTGATCGTTCGGGTTGGCGCGCCGGCACGCGCGGCCTCCCCTCGCCGAGCTGCCCGTCACGAGGCGAATACTCGATGACACTCGATCTCGAGCGCATCGACGCGATCTTCTTCGATCTCGACGACACGCTCATCGATACCTCGGGCGTGCTCGTTGATCCGGCGCTTCGGGTTACCGCCCGCCGACTGCTCGACGCCGGAATGCCCGGAGCAATCGCAGAGGTCGAACAGTTCCTTCTCCGCCAGGCGCAGGCCGGACGCGGACTCGACTACTTTCGCAACGCCGCCGTGCACTTCGGCGCATCCGATATGGACGTCGATCGTCTGGCGGAGATCGGGCGTCGGACCTTCCTCACTGTCGAGGTCCCGGCCATTCGCACGCTTCCCGGCGTCGCACAGCTGCTCGACACACTCGAAGGCAGGTGCCGGCTGTTTCTTGTCACCGCCGGCGATCCGGCAACGCAGCGAGCCAAGATCGCGCAGCTCGATATTGGCTCGCGATTCGACGAGATGCGCTTTGTCTCCTCGCTCGAAGGCGAGGACAAGGACGCCGCGTTCGTCGATCTGATGCAAGGGCACGACCTGGAAGCGGAACGGTGCGTGTGCGTCGGCGACCGGTTGGTGGGTGAGATCCGCAGCGGCAACCATCTCGGCATGAAAACGGTCTGGCTGCGCCGCGGCGAGTTCAGCCGCATGGCGCCAGCAACACCCATGGACACTCCTGATTTCACCATCAGCGATCCGCGCGAGCTCGGCACACTTCTCGGGCTCGCGAGCACGCCGGCTCGTCGGGTCGCCGCTACCGAGGCAACTTCGTGGAGCGAATAAGCCGTCGGACTGCAGATCGCATCGAAGCGCTTACGAGGCCGTTCGAGATCGGCGGACATGGGCTCGTATTCTGTCCCTGTCGAGTGCTGCCGGAGACTGTGCTCGCCCTCAAAACGGTCATGCGCGAGATTGCGCGGCTCTGGGGAGAGACGCTCGGCGGGGACGTGCTGAGCGCCCTGCTCGGCACCCGTGAAGGAGCAGACTTCTTCCAAGGAACGGTGCGCCTGGTGCAGGTGCAGGCGGGGCGGCCCGACATGGCGGGGGTGTGGTTCGCCGTGCCACCCGACTACCCACGGCGAGTGAAGGTGCAGCTGATCGACATGTTCGAGCCCTACGAGTTTCCCTGGATCGAAGAAGACCCCGCGCCGCACGACGGGCTAGGCCCGGCCCCGGAGATCATGGATTGAAGCCAAGCATTCGCAGTTCACGCCGCACGAAGATCGTGTGCACGATCGGCCCGGCCACGGAGTCGCGCGAGAGCCTCGAGAGTCTCGTAACCGCCGGCATGGACGTCGCACGTCTGAATTTCTCGCACGGAAGCCCGGCCTGGCACCGGGAACGGGTGGAGCTGCTGCGCCAGATCAGCCAGGAGCACGGGCGCCCCATCGGCATTCTCCAGGACCTGCCAGGGCCCAAGCTCCGGGTTGGTGAGATCGCCTCGCCGGACGGCGAGCCCGTGGAACTGCGCACCGGATCGACGTTCCGAATACATATGGGTGACAGGGTCGGCAACGCGCTCGAGGCGTCGGTCGATTACCTCGAGCTCGCCAGTCAGGTCAGGCCGGGAGACCGGATCGTCCTTGGCGACGGCGATGCCGAGCTGGAAGTCCGCCATTCCGACCCCGAGCTCATTACCTGCGAAGTCATCGCCGGGGGCCCTCTTTCGAGCCGTAAGGGGCTGACGCTTCCGATGCGCCCACTCGACTTCCCCGGTCTGACCGATGAGGACCGCGCTGCCCTCGAGATCGGTCTCGAGATCGGTGTTGATTTCATCGCGCTGTCGTTCGTGCGCAGCCGCGAGGACATCCGCGCCGCGCGTGACGCGATCCTGGCCTGTGGCGGTTCCGTGCCGCTGATCGCCAAGATCGAGCGTCCGGAGGCCGTGGAACAGCTCGAGGCAATTCTCGAGGAGTCCGACGGGTTGCTGGTGGCGCGCGGCGACCTCGCCGTCGCGATGCCACTCGAGATGATCCCGCAGGTGCAAAAACGGATCATCCGACTGGCCAACGCCGCCGGCAAGCCGGTGATCACGGCCACGCAGATGCTGCGCTCGATGGTGTCGGCGCAGCGGCCGACGCGCGCCGAGACCACGGATGTCGCCAATGCGCTCTACGACGGCACCGACGCCGTGATGCTCTCGGAGGAAACTGCCGTGGGGAGCTACCCGGTGGCCACGGTGCGGATCATGCATCGCATTTGTGTGGCGACCGAGCGCGACATGATGCAGAACGCCGCACCGCACACGCTGCCCCCGGAGAGGCGCCAATCGGTCCCCGACTCCGTTGCGGCGGCCGCCTGCTTCGTAGCACGCCACCTCAACGCCGACGCGCTGCTCATTCCCACGCGAACCGGGAGCACCGCCATCAAGATCGCCTCTTTCCGGCCAACGCAACGCATCCTGGCGATCAGCACTCACCCCATCAGCGTCGGACGCTTGACGCTCACCTGGGGTGTGCTGCCGTTGCAGGGGCACGAGGTCCCCACACACGAAGCGATGCTGGCCGAAGCCGAGCGGACCGCGATGGACGCAGGCCTTCTGGAAGAGGACGACCTGGTGGTCATCACGGCCGGCTTCCCGGTGGGCGGACCTGGCTCGACCAACACGGTGACCGTGAAACAGATCGGCGAGCGAATCGTGGACGGCACGGCGAGCTGGCTCGAGGAGACCATCGGCGAGCCCCGCCTGTTCACCGGGCCATCCGATTGACCGGCAGCAGGCCGCAGCCCGACCACAACGCCGCTCGGCGGCTACGAGAGATCACGGCCGACCTCATCCTGATCGACGGCAAGCTGCGACGCGACTGCGCGCTGTGGGTCGACGAGGCCGGTCGCATCGCCAGGGCGGGTCCGCGAAACGATCCGTCCTGCCCCGCGGCAACCGAGAAGATCCGCTACGAGGGGGCGCTGGTGCCGGGAGCGGTGAACGCCCACAGTCACGCGTTCCAGGTGCTGTTGCGCGGCCGCTCCGACGCCGCCAGCGACTTTCGCGACTGGGTCGACAACTACCTCTACCCATTATCGCTGAACATCACCGCCGAAGAGCTCGAGCTGGGCTCGACGCTGGCTTTCGCCGAGATGGTGAAGAACGGCGTCACCACCGTCGGCGAGTTCTTCTACGTACACAACGAACCACGAGATCCCGTATCCGGGAGCTGCGCCGAGGGCGGCAACACGAACTCGAGGCTCGTGGTCGCCGCTGCGCGTCGTGTCGGGTTACGGACCCACTTGCTGCGTTGCCTGTACGATCGCGCGGCCAAGGCCGGGCAACGCCGCTTCTACGAGCCCGCCGACGTCGCAATCGAAGCGACTCGTGAGCTTCGCGATACGTACAGCAGCGACCAGGCAGTAACGGTCTCGATCGCCCCCCACTCATTGCACGGCGCCACCGCGGAAGGCATCGCGGCGGCGGCTCAGCTAGCGGCCGAGCTCGACCGACCGTTCCAGATCCACATCGCGGAAGAAGCGCACGACGTCGACTTCGCGCGCCAGCACTACGGAACGACCCCCGGTCGCGTGCTCGAGAAGCTCGGCGTCGTCTCCGAGCGCTTGTGCGTGGTGCACGGCGTGTGGCTCGACGGCGAAGAAATCGCGATGCTCGGCCAGGCGGGCGCCAAGCTCGCCTACAACCCGATCAGCAACATGGCACTCGGCGACGGGATTACCGACATCGACGCCATGATCGCTGCCGGAGTCACGGTGGCGCTGGGCTGCGACGGCCCATGCGCCAACCACCAGGTGAACATCTGGCAGGAAATGCGCTTCGCCGAGTGGCTGCAGCGAGTCGACAAGCTGCGCATGAACGTCGTCACCCCCGCCGCCGCTGATCGCGCCGAAACCGCCAACTACTGTCTCGAAATGGGCACCTCGAACGGTGGCGAGGTCCTCGGCCTGAAGGTCGGGCGGCTGGCGCCAGGCTATTGGGCCGATTGTGTCGTGGTCGACACCAACGATCTATCCCTACTGCCGCACCACGATATGGATCCGGAGGCCCTGCTGCACAACATCGTCAACGCCATGGCCGCGCGCGGCGCGATTCGCCACGTCATGGTGGCGGGACAGGAAATCCTTCGCGATGGTAGGCTGACGCTCATCGACGAACCGGAGCTCGCCGAAGCCGCTGGCAGGTGGAGTTTCACATCGCCCCCGGGATAGCAGAGCAGCCCGATGTCGACACAGTCGATCGAGGACTACATCAAAGCAATCTTCAAGCTTGCCGACGACGACAAGGCGGTTCAGACATCGGCGCTCGCCGATCGCCTCGGAATCCGGCCTTCGTCGGTAAGCAACATGATGCGACGCCTCGACACGCTCGGCCTCATCACCTACGAGCCGTATCGTGGTGCGCGGCTAACCGACGACGGCGAGCGGCTGGCACGTCGCATGATTCGGCGCCACCGCCTCATCGAGCGCTTTCTCAGCGAGGCTCTCGGGTACCCGTGGGACGAGGTGCACGAGGAGGCGGAGCGCCTCGAGCATGCCGTGAGCGCCCGCTTTATCGAAGCACTCGACCAGCTGTTGAAGCGTCCGCGCACCGACCCGCATGGAGCACCGATTCCGGGACGCGACGGCCGCATGCAGGAGGAGCAGCTGCCGACTCTTGTCGAGCTGGCCGCAGGCCAACACGGCATTGTGCGGCGTGTTCGCGACCGCGATGCCGAATTGCTGCGGTTCTACCACGATGTGGGCATCAAGCCCGACGCGCCGATCGCGGTGACTGCGAAAGGCACGCACGACGGTCCGATCACGGTGGAGGTCGGCGGCAACACGCACCACGTCGGTACGGTCGCGGCCGCGGGAGTTTTCGTCGAAGTCGCCGATCGCCGCTCAGAGGCGGCGACCGACTCAGCCAACACCCATCAACAAACCGAGTAAGCCAAGGAGTCGTTGCCACCGATGCCCGTCATGCGCCAGATCAGCGTTTTTCTCGAGAATGTCCCCGGTCGTCTCGCTACGCTATGCAACGCGCTCGAGAACCATGGCATTGATCTACGGGCGATGGCCACGTCGGAGGGAAGCGAGTACGGCGTGGTGAGGATGATCGTGTCGGACGTCGAGGGTGGCGAAGAAGCCTTGCGGTCGGCCGATCTCCCGTTTTCTACCGTCGACGTGCTGGGCGTCCACGTCGCCGACGAGCCCGGCGCCTTGGGCAAGGTTGCCGTCAATCTGGCGGAAGCGGGAATCAACGTCGAGTACGCCTACGCCACTGCAGTCTCGGGTAACTCCAAGGCGCTCTGCATCTTCAAGGTCGCCGATCCGACCGACGCCGTGGCCAAGCTCGGAATCGAGTAGCGAAAGCTCAGTTGGATCAGTCCCGGGGACTCTAGCGGGATGGCACAGAGCCTCGTGCCTCCCCTGCCCGGGGCGCAAGGAAGTAGACGGTGGTCGCGATAGCGACCGCCGGGAAGATCTCGTGCACGTCGGCCAAGATCCCGCGGCGCGCGAAGTTGGCCCAAACCGGAACGGCGATCACACCGGTAATCATGGCCGCTAGCGCTCCTGTTGCCGTCGGCCCGGCACGGTAGAGGGCGCCAAAGAGCGGTGGCCCGAAGCAGGCGGCGTACAGGCTTCCCGAGAAGATCGTCAGCGAGAGAATATCGCCCGGAGGATTGAGGGCGACGACGGCCGTCACCACCGCGAAGATCACGACGTACCAACGCGAGTGCCGCAGAGCGGTAGCGTCGGGTACACGACCGCGAGCCACTTCGACGACGTCGCGCTGGAAAGTCGCGGCCACAACCAGCAGGACGGAATCGAGCGACGACATGGCCGCCGCGATCAGCGTGGTCAAGATGATCGCCCCGGCAAGCGGCGCAACGACGCTGGGGTCGGTGAGCAGAGCGGGGATCACGCGGTCGGTATCGGTTACGACGCCCGGCGCGAGTAGGCCGCGCGCGAGCACGCCGAGGGGCAGCAAACAGAGGTACGAGAGGCCAATCGCCGCCGGCGCCAGGATCATGGCCCGGCGCAGCGCAGCATCGTCGCGCAAGGCGAAGAAGCGCATCAGTTGACGCGGCTCAACGAGGAACTTGGCCCCACCGGCACAGGCCACGCCGAGAAGAACAGGCCAGGTCATCGTGCCGCTGCTGGCCAGTAACGCCTCCCCCAAGGCGCGACCGTCCGGCGCTGTTCCGGGCGTCGAACCCACACGCTCCAGCAACGACGTCAGGCCGCCCCCGGCGCGCAGGACGGCGTAGAGCATGTAGACACCGCTCACAAGCATGAGTCCGCCCTGGAAAGCGTCCGTCTGGACGACGGAGATGAAACCTCCGAAGGCAGTGTAGAGAACGACGATGATCAGGACGAGCAGGATGGCGATCTCATACTGCAGCCCCAGGAAAGCCTCAATCGTGTTCCCGGCACCCTTGAAGATCGCAGTCATGTAGATCAGCGACGAGAACAACACGACAACGGCCGCGACCCAACGAACGGTGTCGGAACGGTAGTGGCAGGCGAGGTAGTCGGCGACCGTAAGCGCGTCATGTCGCTCGCTGTCGGCGCGCAGGCGAGGCGCGACGACGTGCCACGAGACCACCGCGAAGGCGAGCAAGATCAATCCCATGCCCAGCCAAGCGAACCCGACATCGAACGATTTGCCAGCGAACCCCACAAAGCTGTTGGTCGAAAAGTAGGTGGCGTAGAAAGAAAGCGCCAGCGTGCCGCCCCCCATCGCGCGCCCGCCGATGGTGTAGTCGGTGAGGCCCTTGGTGCTGCGATGGCCGTGCCAGCCGTGGACCATGACCACACACATGTAGCCGCCGAGCACGAGCAGAGGTAGTGCGTTGGCGCTCAGCCAGCTCATCGGCGGCTCGCCGGTGACGTGCTGCGGCTATCGCGATCGCGTACAAATAAGACGTAGATCGCGTTTCCGGCCACGATGAGCGGAAACGCCGCGATGATCAGAACGATCAACCAGCCGACGCGCATGGCGCGGCAGCGTAGCAGATCGAGCCGTCTCCATCGTGAACCGCAGCGCGCGGAGTGGGAGCCACCACGAGCATCGATGGGATCCGAACCATAGAATCCCGACCATGGCTCCGCACACCCTCGTCGTCGACTTCGCCGTTGCCCTGTTGATCACCTCGGTCACCTGCGATCTGCTGGCCAGCATCGGCGAGGAGCCCGAGCTGCGTGTCGTCGCCACGTGGACGCTTTACTTCGGCGCGACCGCAGCAGCGCTGTCTGTTCTATCGGGCTACTCGGCCGCGTCAGTCGCCACCGAACAACCCCTCGAAGCGGCCGCCGCCGCCATGGTCGTGCTGCACCGAAATCTCGGAATTGCGACCGCGCTGGTTTTCGGCTGCTGCGCCGCCTGGAGAGGTGCCGCTGGAGGGGCGCCGCCGGCCCGCCGAGCGCAGCTCTACTGGCTGCTGACAGCGTTCGGCGCCACGGTCCTGCTACTCGGCGCCTTCTTCGGTGGCTCGCTGGTATTCCGGCACGGCGTGGGCGTAGCCACCGGAAGCCCATGAGAATGAGAACCCCCCCCCCCCCGAGCCGCCCGAAGTCGGCATCGTCGCGGCGCCACAGCGACCAGCGAGCACGACCATGGGGCGATTCAGGAACATGTCCAGGGCCCGTTTTGTGCCACCGGCGGGGCCGATGTTAGTCTATGCGGTCGCTCGCTGGAAGATCGCTGAAAGCCGTCACAGCGAGCATCAAGGAGAGAGCGCGATCAACCTCTTTGCGAGTAGGCTTCAGCGCCTCGGCACCGAGAACGCGTTCAAGCTGGCCGACCACATCGCCAAAGTCCTGGCGGTGGACGGCCCAGACCTCGTGCGGCTGAACCTCGGCGAGCCCGACTTCGACGCGCCCACCCATGTCTCCGAAACTGCCATCGCCCATATCCGCTCGGGCAACGGGCACTATTGTCACCCCGCCGGCATCGAGCCGCTGCGCCGCGCGATCGCCACACAGGTGAGCGAGAGCCGCGGGCTCGACATCGACTGGCGCCGCGTGGTCGTGCATCCGGGCGGCAAGCCCTCGATTGGCTACACGATGTTGGCCTACGTCGATCGCGACGACGAGGTGATCTACCCGAGCCCAGGGTTCCCAGTGTACGAGTCGTGGGTGACTTTCGTCGGGGCACAGCCGGTGCCGTTGCGCCTGCGCGAGAGCGCGGGTTTCGCGCTTCGTGCGGAAGATCTCGCGGCGCTGATCACCGAGCGCACGAAGGTGATCATCCTGAACTCGCCGTCGAATCCCACGGGCGGCGTCGTTCCGTCAGACGAAACCGATCGCGTCGCCGAAGTGATCCGTGATCGAGCTCCCGAGAACGTGCGCGTTTACTCCGACGAAATCTACGAGCACATCCTTTTCGACGGATTGGAACACAGCAGTGTCGCAAGACGGCCTGGCATGGAGAGCCGGACGCTGATTGCCTCCGGGCACTCCAAGAGCTACGCCATGACCGGCTGGCGCATGGGATACACCGTGCTGCCGACGGTCGAGGAGGCGGAGGTCTTCAAGAACTTCAACATCAACCTCATCTCGTGCGTTCCCCCGTTCATTCAAGAGGGCGCCCGCGAGGCGATCGAAAATCCCGATACCGTCCCGGTAGTGGCGCGCATGGTGGCCGCGTTCGACGAGCGCCGGACCGCGGTCGTCGCCGGGCTCAACAACATCGAGGGGGTTTCGTGCGTGACGCCGCACGGCGCCTTCTACGTGTTCCCCAACGTCGCCGAGGCATGCGAGCGACTGGGGGCGATGGAAGCGCTGGCGTCGCTGCCCGAACACGTCCGACGGCGCTCGAGCCCGTCGACGCTGCTACAGATGTTCGCCCTGTACCGCTATCGCGTGGCGATGATGGATCGCCCGTCGTTCTGCCGTATCGGCAGCGAAGGCGAACACTACATGCGCCTGAGCGTGGCGACCGATATGGACACGCTCATGGAAGGTGTTTCGCGAATCGGTGAGGCCGTGCACGACGCCGACGGCTTCGCGAGCTTCATTAGCGCTGGCGGCCCATTCTTCTAGCTCGCACGCGCGAGTCACTGGATCAAGGTGGATCTTCACAGCGCGCGCCCTTCGTCTTTCAGCCGCACAGCGCCGTCTTACGAGGAGTCGAGAGTATGTCGGGGAAGGTATTCGTTACGCGGCGCATACGCGACGCTGGGCTGCAACTGCTCCGCGACGGCGGCGCCGAGGTCAGAGTTTGGGAGGGCCCGGAAGATGCCAAGCCGTCGCGAGAAGAGGTCATCGAGGGGGCGCAGTGGGCCGACGTTCTGCTCAGCCTGCTGACCGAGCCGATCAACCGCGAGGTCATGAGCGCCAATCCTTACCTCCGTGGGGTAGCCAACTACGCAGTTGGCTTCGACAACGTGGATGTGCCGGTTGCGACCGAGCTCGGAGTGCCCATCAGCAACACACCAGGCGTTCTCACCGACACAACAGCCGACCTGACATGGGCTCTTCTGCTTTCGGCGGCGCGCAACATCGTGCCTGGCGACGCTTTCATGCGCGGCGGCCACTACAAGGTTTGGGGACCCAACTTGCTGCTCGGCGAAGACGTCGGGCCGGGTTGCGACAACCAGCAGAAGGTTCTGGGAATTCTGGGCTACGGCCGCATTGGCGAGGCGGTGGCCAAGCGATCGTTGGGCTTCGACATGCGCGTGCTCGCCTACGACCCGTACGCCCGCGAGGCGATCGCGGCGTCGGATCTCGTGGAATGGGCCGACCTCGACACACTCCTGACGACGAGCGATTTCGTAACGGTCCACACGGTGCTCTCCGAGGAGACGCGGCACCTGGTCGGCGAGCGCGAGCTCGGGCTGATGAAGCCGACGTCGTTCCTGCTCAACGCGGCGCGCGGCCCGATTGTCGACGAGGCAGCCCTCGTAGTGGCGCTGCGCAATCGCCAGATCGCTGGTGCCGGGCTCGACGTGTACGAAAAGGAGCCGGGAATGGCCCCCGGCCTCGCCGAGCTCGACAACGCTGTCATACTCCCCCACCTGGGCAGCGCAACGCGCGGCACCCGCAACCTCATGGCCACCAAAGCGGCCGCCAACGCACTGGCAATGCTCGCTGGGAACCCGGCGCCGAATTGCGTCAACCCCGACGCCTACAACGGCGATGCCTATCGAGCCCGGCTGGCAGGAGCCCCGTAGCCATAGCACCTCGTGCTCGGTATGAGGCGCGATCGACCTATGACGCCGATGCGGTAACAGACGGAGCAGAGTCACGGCCCTCGCTGCTGCTACAATCACGCGGCGCGGGAGGGATCGACAATGCGCTTCACCGAGTCCGAGATCCAACTTGCCAGCAGGCTGCGTGGTGCCGGACTGCAGTGGCAGCCGCAGCCAGGGCATTTCGTATTCGACATCGACGGCGTTGTGAAGGCGGGCTCGCCTTTTCAGGCGAGCGTCCACCTCATGACCAGTCGCAACGCACTAGAGACGATCGCAGGCGGCGCGGACGCGCTCCGAGAGGGGTTCACGTGGCTGCCAACCTGGTACGACGCACGCCGCTGGCTCGCCGACTACGGCGTCTCCCACGAGCGTGTCCTGAAGGCTTGGAGCAAGGGGCTGGAGCAGGGACAGTCGGACCACGAGGCGCTGTACTGGCTGATGCTCGAAGAACTCGAGCGTCACGCTGCCACAAACAACGCTTGACGTCGAAAAACTACTCTCCTCGCTATCGCCTGGACGCCCTGGACGCGGACGGATGAAACGCTCGCTCATAGCAACCATCGCGGCCGCGGCCTTGCTCTTTTCTGCAATGGCCTGCGGCGGCACACCCACTGAGTTCAGTCCGTTGGTGCGAGCCACCGGCGAGGTGCGCGGCGTGCTGCTGCGCGTTACGGGGCTCGTGCCGCTGACAGTAAACGAGGGCACCTACCACGCGTGGGCGGTATTCGAGCGCAATCGCACCGAGCCTCTCGGCCCGTTCAACGTCGACGCCGCCGGGCAGATCGTGGACCTCGACGGGCAGCCGTTCCAACAATTCGAGGCCACCACCTTCAATGCCGGCGACGCACTGGGAGTGCTCGTTACGTTCGAGCCCATTGGGCGACAGGTGGAGGGTCCCTCCTCTTTTCAGATTCTCTCGGGAGCATTCGTCAACAATGTCGCCCCGCTCTCGGTGCCCTTCCCTGGCGAAATCGCTAGCGGCAACGGCAGCGTACGCATCTTTACACCCACGAACGGTCCCGATAGCAACGAGAGCTCTGGCTTCTGGTTCGTGGACTCCGCAGGCGATCCGTCGCTGTCCTTGCCCGCCCCGACGCAGCAACTGACCTATGAGTTGTTCATCGACACGGCCGGCGAAACCCTGACGCTAGGACGTTTCGAAGATCCCGAAATGCCCGACACGATCAACTCCTTCAGCGGTGTCGATCCGGCTCCCCAGGCTCCAGGCGAAGATTTCCTGATCAACCCCCCCGAGGGTTCCAGCCTGATCTTCCCGCTCGACCTCTCCGGAACGCGCATCACCGTTTCGCTGGAAGGACGCTTCGAGGATGTCGCCACGCGCTCGCAGCTCATCGTTCTGGAGGGTTTCCTGCCCGCTGGCCTGCGGGGCGGAGAGATCATCACACTGATCAACCGCACGGCTGACTTTCCCACCGGAAGCGCGGTGCTCTTTTGATGACTCGCTCAGGCCACAGCGTGGGCAGACTCGTGCCGCTGGTCGCGGTCGCGCTGACGGTCATCGCCGGTGCGAGCGTGGCCACGCCAGCGTGGGCCCAAGATGTTGGCGAGTGGGAGGGCAACGAGCCGATTGCCGCGTCCGCCGTGCGCGACGCAGCACCCGAGAATCCTTCCGGCCTCGCTCGAATCGTTGGGGCCGTTGGCGGATTCCGCCTGCCCTCGCTGGTTGCGATCGGCGATATCGGCGACGCGACGCGACGCGGCGACACGACCGCAGCGGCGGGCGTGCCTGTGGCGCCCGTGGTGTTCAGAATCCGGCCTATCGCCATCAGGGAATCGCTTGACCTGGCACCATCAGCCAGTCGAGCTCAGCAGGTGCTGACGGACGGCAACCGACCCACGCTCGATCGCGTCGGCGGCTTCCAGCTCAACCTCTTCGGCGCGGCCCAGCTCGTCGGTTCTTCCTCGGGCCAGGTGGGTGCGACGCTGGCCTACTTCCGGCCCACGACAGCCGCGCTCGGTTTGGAGCTCGAGGGCGCTGCCACCTTCGGCCCCAGCGGCCGTGTGTATCACGGGCTACTCAGCGTGATTCTGCAATCGGGTGCGCGCTCGGCGAAGATGGCACCCTACCTCGCGATCGGTGGCGGCTTCTATCACGCCGAGATCGACCTTCAAGCCGCGGTTCAGGAAGAGCTCGAAATTTTCGGGATCGAGCTCGGAGACGAGGTCGAGCGCGGGCCGCTGTTGGCGCTGGGGTTCGGCGTGCGCTACTACGTGAGCGATCATATGGCTATCCGGCTCGATTTCCGCGAGTTCCGCGCCCTGACGCAAACGGACGGTGGCTTCCTCGATCGGCTTTTCGCACTCCGCCGCGTGGGCGGCATGGTGTCGATCGAATTCTGATCGTCGTCCGCAAACTCGGACGGCATTGGAGACCGCGCGGTGTGGCGCGGTGGCGAGCCCCCATGTCGCGATCGGGTCATTATTGGGCGCTAGAGCCGATCGGCGCGGCGACGGGCGCACACGCAAATCAGGCACCGGCCGGGCCAGCCTCTTCACCGGGTCAGAGCGAGGGTCCCCTGTTTCCCCTTCCGTCCGACATTCATCCCGGCTAGAAGCCAGCCCGGTCGATGCCCGACCGTTCCGTCTCCGTCGTACGTCAGATACACAGAGCAAGCTGCGTGCCAATTGCCAGGAATCCACCCCACGGCAGACGACGAGCGACCGCGAGTATCAGTCAAGGGTGGCGAGAAAGGCGCCGCCGAGCACGATTGCGCCCATCTTTCGAAGCATGGAAAGAGCTGCCAACAGGCTCGCAGTAACCGGCGACCCGCGGTCGCACCGGGCTCCAGTGGACTCGACAGGCCACAATGCCGCAGTAAGGTGCGCGCGACGACCGCATGGGGACGACCGTATAACGTCGACGACCGCATGACGACGACGGCAGCCGAGGGATCCTAGGCCGCGGCCTCCGGAACATCGATGCCGTACTTCCGCAGCTTGTGATAGAGCGACGTGCGCGGGATGCCGAGCACCTCGGCAGCGCGGCTCTTGTTGCCGTCGACATGCTCGAGCACGCGGCGAAGGTGTCCCGCCACCACGAGATCGAGCCGTAGGACCGCGTCGTCGATCGGCGTGTCTTCCGCGTAGGTGGCGGCGGCCATCGAGCTGTCGTTGATCGACGATGCGATGCCCGGCGGAAGATCATCGATGCCGAACTCGACGCCTTCGGCGAGCACGGCGGCACGCCGCACCGCGTTGCGCAACTCGCGCACGTTGCCCGGCCAGCCATACATCTTCATTGCTGCCCCTGCCTCACGGGTGTAGTCCGTGGGCCCTCCACCGTTCTCCTCGATGAACTTGACCAGAAAGTGTCGAGCGAGAAGCGGAATGTCCTCGCGCCGCTCGCGCAGCGCTGGCACTCGAATGCCGAAGACGTCGAAGCGATAGTAGAGATCTTCACGGAAGGTGCCCTCTGCCACCAGCTCACGCAGATCCTGATTGCTGGCCGCGATGATGCGGACATCAACACGCCGCGAGCGTCTGTCCTCGCCTACCTTTTGCACCTCGCCGTACTCGAGCGCACGCAGCAACATGACCTGCAGCCGCGGCGTCATCGACTCGACCTCGTCGAGAAACAACGTGCCTCCGTCGGCCAGCTCCATCTGCCCCGATCTGTCGCGGTGGGCGCCCGTGAACGACCCCTTGACGTGGCCAAACAGCTCGGAGGCGAGCAGCTCGTCGGCAAAAGCCCCGCAATTCACAATCATCATGTCGCGGTCGCGCCGCGGCGAGAAGTAATGGATCGCGTGGGCCAGCAGCTCCTTACCCACCCCGCTCTCGCCTGTGAGCAGCACCGGCTCTCGAGTTGGAGCCACTCGCTTGACCAGCGCCTCGATGCGTCGAATTGGCTCGGAGACACCGACGATCTCGACGTTGTAACCGCGACGCTGCGAGTAGCGCGACAGCCACAGCCGTGCGATGACCAGCGAGATCGCCTCGGCGAACTCTTCTAGCCGGTCTCGGTGCTCATCGGAATAGTGGTCTAGCTCGCGCGACTCCACCGAGAGAACGCCAATCGCCTCGCCCTGGAGGCGGATCGGCACCACGAGATCGGCCTGAACATCCTTGAACGCCGGGAAGTAGTACGGATCCTGGCTGACGTCGTTGCTCATGTAGGTCTGATTGTTCAGATAGACCCACGTGATAATGCCGGGCGACTCCGTATCGAGCTCGAGAAGGTTGGGCAAGTCGGCGAGCAACTCGCCCTCCTCGCGGTGGGCGACGAGCCGCACCTCCTTCTCCTCCCGCTCCATCACGAAGATGCTTCCGTAGTCGCTTCCCGTGATCTGCTTGGCGACGTCGACGAAGTCGGCGAGCACAGGCTCCAGGACTTGATCGCGAGGGTAGGCCTGGAGGCAGACCTTCTGCAGAATGTCGCGGGACAGCTCGGTGGAGTCGCTCATCGCGCCGCGCATTGTATCGCCGACCCGATGCTCCGCAGTCGCGACACGGTGCGTTGTGCGACGACCGCGACGCCGAAGGGGTCGCCAAACACGAAACGGGCCCGCCTAGTTGTGAGTTCTAGGTAGGTTGTTCACGAACTCACCCCTGAGAGCCGAGCGATCGGCGGTGTCATGCCGATGCCGGCGTGGGGACGGTGACGATTGTAGTGGTTGAGCCAGGGCCGTAGAGCTCGAGTACGTCGAGCTGAGGTCTGGTAGCAGGTGCCGTAGGCCCACTGCTCCTTGAGTGTGCGGATGAAGCGTTCGGCTTTGCCGTTGGTTCTGGGGGTGTAGGGCCGGGTGTAAATGTGCCGGATCTCGAGTTGATGGCATAGGCGATTGAAGCGCTTCGAGACGTAGCCAGGCCCGTTGTCTGTCATCACTCGGCGCACCGCTACTCCCATCGAAGCGAAGTGCTCGACGGCTCGCTGCAGGAACGCTGTGCAGGTGTGTTGGTCTTCGGCGGGCAGCACTTCGACGTACGCCACCCGAGAGTGATCGTCGATAGCGACGTGGGCGTTCTCCCAGCCGACGCCGTAGGCCCGCTTGGAGCGGTCGCCGTGGATGCGGTGTCCAGGTCGGCGGATACGGGCCAGTTTCTTCGTATCCAGGTGCAGTAGGTCACCGGGGTGCTCGTACTCGTAGCGAACGATCTCGGGCTTGGGCTCGAGCGCATCAAGCTTGGCGAGTCCGAGCCGCTTCAGCCACGCCGAGACGGTCGAGCGCGGCACAGCCAACCTTCGGCTGATCTGCCAGGCCGTCAGTCGCCGCCGACGTAGCTTGTCGATCTGCCTCACAACTCCAGCGCTTGTTGCGTGCGGACAGCACGTCGGCCGGCTTGATCGATCGAGCAGCCCGGCCTCACCTTCTCGCTCGTATCTATCCAGCCACTTGTAAACCGTTCGAGCCGACACGCCGAGCGCCGCCGCCGTTTCCGTCACGGGCTCCGCCCGCTCCCGGACTCGGCGGACCATCTCTCGGCGTATATACGGCGTCGTGCGGGCGTTACCATGCAGCTGCATCGGGCGCTCCTTCTGAGGTCGTGGAGTCTTTTGAACAACCCCATTGATCTCAGAAGTGAGCCCCGATGTGAACAACCTACTTAGAAAACACAACTAGTCGGACCCGCGTGAACTTCGATTAGCCTTTTGGGGCCAGGCTGGCTACTCGCCGTCCAGCTTGGAAAGGATCTCGCGCATGTGCCACTGGACCACACGGTCGTAGTGCTGTTTGATCAACTCCATGCGGTCTTGCCGCCGATTCGGGTCAGTCGCCTGTCGATACTCGCTGATCGATTCACGCAACTCGTCGCCGAGATCTTCCACGGAGGTCACGATGTCCGGCCGATTACTCACCGACCACTGGTGAAACTCTTGCCAACGTGAGATGTAGTTGTCGATCTTCAATACGCCTCCCTTCGCAACAGGAGCAACTATACCATTCAGAGACGCATGAGCAGAAGAGACGTGGCCGGATCTAGGGCACCATACGGTATGGTTATGGGGCTCGTGCTCGCAACGCTTGGCTGCTCGTCGGCGAGCCACGTTGGCACCGTGAATGGTGTTTTGCCGTCGGCTTTCGTCACGCTCAAGGCGCTCGATGAGGATCGCGTTCGGGACGCGCTCCGCTACGCCGAGCCGCTTGCGCGCAACGTGCCGAGCGCCGCAAACGAGGGACTTCTGGGGCTAGCGCTGTGGCGCAGTGGCGAGCTGATGGAAGCCGAAGCTCACTTTCGACGCGCCGCGGACGCCGGCGCCGGCCTCGGCCTGCTGGGCCTGGCGATGGCTAAGGCGGCACAACGACACTGGTCGGTCGCGCAGTCCCTCGCCTCCGACGCGGCAAGCCGCCCGTCGACCGCGCCGGCGGCGAGTGCGCTGTTGGCCGCTATGGACCTGCAGCGCGGCGACGCGCCCGCTGCACGCGTGCACCTGGAGACCTGGGCGCGGCTCGAGCCACGCCGCACGAGTCGTGCGCTGGCCAACTCCGCGGTCACCGCGCTGGGTGCGGTCAACGCGGCCGCGAACGATCGCTCCGCGGCTCCGATGGCGCGATGGACCGGAGCCTCGACACGAATCGATCTCCGCACCGGCGCGTCCAGATTGCCAACGCTGCAGGCGCGCATCGGCGGCATCGAGGTTCGTCTCGCGGTGCAGCTGGACGCGGCGCGTTCGGTCCTTCGCCCGGAGATCGCGCAAGCCGCCAACATCGCGCTCACTCGATTGCTCTCGGAGGACAGCTCCGAACGCAGCACCGCCGACGCTCGCCGCGCACAACTCGAAGCCCCTCTCGATATCGATCTCATTGTCGGCCGGATACCGAACCTGAGCCTGGGCGCAACCTCGCTGAACGACGCGCCGTTCGTGATCGGCGAGCCTTTTCGGTTGGAGAATGATGCAGAGTTCAGAAACTCGGACGTTGCGACGGCCACGGACCTCGCTGACATCGATGGAATCCTGGCCGCCGACCACATGCTGAGGGTGCGTTGGAGCCTCGACGTGCGCACAATGACACTCGTGCTCTCCCCGGAGGCGCAATCCGGGCCCGGGGCGACCGAGTCGGTGAGATCGCTTCCGTCCGAGACGTCGCTGTATCGCGCACGACCTTGGATCGCGGCCAACGAACTAGCGGTACAGATGTTCCTGTTGCCGCGCATCGCCGGGCGCCCGGTGGCGGCGCTACTCGACCTGGCCCGGCCGTCCAGCCTGGACATCGACCTCGATCTCGAGCTCGAGTCCGCCGACCAAGATGGTGCCGAGCAGGAATCCCTCCCCACCTTTCTGGCTGGACTGCGGTTCGATGTCGACTGGCGCCGCGCCGACCTGGAAGGAGCAGCTCGCGGCGGCCTGGCGGCGCCGCGAGCAACGATCGGTCGCGATCTCGTCGCCAACTTGCGGCTCCACTGGCTACCAGAAACCGGTGAGCTGGCACTGCAGACTCTACCCGAGCCGGCGCCCGCGCCTGCGCCCCGAGGAGGGCCCACCGGGACCGAGTGAGATCAGTCGCTCTGCTGGCGAGTCGACGGCGTTGCCGCCAGATAGGCATGTGCCGGCACGCGCTCGCCGTCGCTGAGACGAAGCACAGTCACCTCGCGGCGATTACAGCGCGTACCCTCGCGCTCGACCTCGTCGAGACGCTGCAGATCGGTCACCGTCAAACCGCTCAACAGCAAACCGGGTAGCCGGCCATCGGCAAGTGGCAACACGTCGAACCGACCGGAGGCCGGATCGCGAGCACGTTGGTACTCCGCTAGCACCGCAACCGCGGCCAGCGGTACGCGTCCGAGCTTCAGTTGCAGCAACTGAGCCGCACAGCTCTGACCGCAGACGAATACCGGGAGCACCGCCGCGCCATCACCGCCCATTGCGGCGGCCATCTCGCGAAACGCCTCTACGAGGCCGACGGCAACACGTGCGCAGAGCGCGGCAACACGCACGGCGCGGCCGGCAACCTGTACGGAGTGGGCGCCAACGCGTACGACGCGAGCGAACGTCGCCAGTCACCGTCATGCGCCGCTGGTGATGAGCTTCTCGAGCCGTGCTACCGTGGCGAGCATCTCTTTTCGCTGGCGAAAACCGAGATGGCTGCCGAGCTCCTTGTCGAGCGAGCGCAGCCGCCGTGCGGCCTCGTCGAGCGCGGCAAAAAGCTCTGCAACTCGCGCTGCACCACCGGCATCCGGCACCAGGGGCTCTGCTGCGTCGCTCCTCGACTCGGCGGCCGACGCGGAACGACCCCCGGCCGTGCTCCGACGGGCACCCGGCGACCCTCCTCCAGCGCTCGGGCGCCCTCCTGCCGCTCGTTTCGGCTGGCCTCCGTCTGCCTGCTGAGCCACCCAGCGTTCGAGCTCACTGCGATCGAAACGCACGTTGAAACCCAACTTGCGATGGGGCACCCGCCCCGTTCGAACCCATTCGTAGAGCGTCTTGGGGCGAATACCGAGGTATTCGGCAGCCTCTTCGACGCGCCACAGTGGCATGTTCTGTTCGCCTTCCGTCATTTCGTCTCGCGTGTGCTCGCGCGGACAGCGTCGCCCGGGCTCGAGAGCCGGCGCCGCCAACGCCTCGGCGGGGGCCCGTCGTCACGGCTTCGCCCGCAGGGGCTCCGGCATGTCCGCCGTCACGCTACCGCCGCCGTACGAGGCAACGCAAGCGGGGGCGTCGGACTCTCGTGCCGGTGTCGTCAGCATCGTTGAGCCATCTGGCAGAAGGGGCCGGATACGGCCAAACCGGGAGCAGACAAGCGTTTGCGCCCGATCCTGCGGCTACCTATACTGGACAATCCTTTCAGGTATTGTTGACCAGCAGCGGCCACTCGCGACTCTGAGCGCACGAGAGCGTTGAGATGATGCCGGTCGTCAGTTTTCTCAGCGCAGAAGTCTTGTACGGCATGCAGCCCACCGAGCAACCCCGCAAGCTACGCCCGACCGACGTGCTCAAGCACGAGCATCGGCAGATCGAAGATCAGCTGCAACAGCTGACGGCCGCGCTCCACACGCTGGGTGATCAAGGCCCGGCGATCGACGTGCTCGACCGCATCGAGCACGTCGCCTCGTATATCGACCATGAGATGGCGCTGCATCATCGCAAAGAAGAGCAGGCGCTCTTCCCGCTGCTGTCGCGCTTCCTGGTGGACGAGAACCTCAATCTCGACGGTCGAATCGCCGATCACGAAGACCTTCAGATCATGCACGGCAAGTTTCGCGAGGCTCTGAACGAGTGCCGCGAACATGCCCGTAGCAGCGATGCTGGCAGCGACCAAAGCTACTTCGCTGCTCAGATGCTGAAGGGGTACGGCCTCTACATCGTCCATCTGGTCCTCGAGCACCTGCTCAAGGAGGACCAGATCCTCTTCTTGGTCGCCGATCACTACCTGACCGACGAGCAGGAAGCCGAAATCTTCGGCCTCTTCGAGAAAATCGAAGCGGAGGCTACGGCCAGCGACTGACGCGGCGACGGCATGCGCCGCCCGCCTCAGGAATTCGCGCTCGCCTTGTCCTGTAGACGCGGTAGAGCCGCTCGACCCGCCACCGCGCGCATGCGGACCATGCAGCCCATCGCCACCGCGTACATCGCCAACGCAACCACCAGCGCCGCGTTGAAGCCGAGGTAAACCGAGAGCAGCACGCTGGCGAGTCCACCGACCACGGTGAACAGCCCGTTCATGCCCCACGCCCAGGCAACCGCCCCGCGGGCCACGCGCTCTACAGCCAGGATGCCGAGCGGGAAAGGCATCCCCAAGAAGAAGCCGAGAGGGAAAATGTAGGCGGCCGCAATCGCCATCCGCGGCACCGTCGGCAACCCCAGAAAACGATCGAGGATCGTCATGTGGGTGGCAAGCAAGAACACCCCGTATCCGAGCACACCCGCGAACGGCCACCACCAGCGGCTACCGGGACTCACGCGCAACTTGGCGGAGGCCATGCTGCCGATTCCCGCAGCAAGCAGCAACGTGAATAGCACCAGCGAGTAGGTGTAGAGCGGATAGCCAACGAAGCGCAGCAACTTTTGAATCAACACCAGCTCGATAATGATGAAGCCGGCGCCAAGACACGAGAAGTACGTCAGCGAAGTGTACTTTCCCCGCCAGCGGCCGCGTCCGACCGACGAGAACAACAGTGGCACCAGCACGAAGACGATCCCGAACAGCACCGACACGAACGCGCTGACGAGCAAATGGATCACGTCCATAGGCACTCCGCCGCCCTGCGCGAGCTGCATGTTGAGACGGCGAGATGTCTCGGGCCAGACGAACAGCGATGCGTTGGCGCGCACCCGGCTCATGTCTCGACGTAGAAACTTGAAGTACGGGCGATCGTCGGTCGTCGGCGTGATTCTGTAGGGCACCTGCTCCAGTAATTCATCGCTGAGCTCGCCTGAGTAGAACTCCGCCGAAAGGAAGCTCTCCTCGTTTCGCCTCGGATTCTCGTCGATCTTGAACTTCGGGTCGTACCCGGGTCGCATCGACAGGAAGTAGCGCACGTCCTGAAGCTCGCGGGCCGTCCACGGCGTCATCTTGATCAAGACCGTTGGCAGCGAATCGTCGCGATCGACGGCTCTCGACGTGACCACGACGTGACGTTGGAAGTCCTCGCGTTCCAGCCACTTCCACGCAAGCGCGGCCGTGGCGATGATCCGTGGGTAGGTGTGGTGATTGACCTGCAGGATGCCGTCGTCGCTCAGCCCATTGAAGTACTCGACGAACGAGTCGGCGGTGAGCAGGTATGCGGGATCGAGCGCTCCGACGCCGGCAGCAACGCTCGAGGACGCGTGGTTGCTCCAGATCTGGATGATGTCGTAGCGCGCCCCCGCGGCGGCCGAAGCTCGAAGAAAGCTCCTGCCCTCGCCACGGACCACATTGGCTCGCGGTTCGTTCAGCACGTTGCCGTTGTAGCGCGCGTACGTCGTCTTGCCGAGGTCGACCACCACCCCGACCATCTCGACACCGTCGACGTGGCCGGCACCGTACGTCAGTGCGGCCTTCACCTCCTGCCCAGCGGCGCTGCCAATCACCAGCACACGCTGGTCGGAGTCGCGCTTGAGATAGTGAGAAAGGAACACGCTTCGCTGCCAAAAATGGCGCAGAACAATGGCCTCGGCATTCGCGCGAATCGCGCGATCGAGCACCGTGCGCAGCCGTCCGAAATCTCCCGAAAACGGGTAGATGAAGCTGCTCTGACTGCCACCGTCGTAGACGATGTTCTTCGAGACTCCCAGATCGATCACTTCGACTTTCGAGATCGGATCCCAATGGGTGAGCTCGGACCGGCCATCACGGCGCGCGTCCCGAAGGCCACGATCACTCTTGTGCTCGACGAATTCCAGGTAACCGGGCATCACGGCGAGCGGCGGCAAGAAGCTGACAGCGGCAACCGTCGCCAGCAACACCGTGCGCCAGCGCCCGCCCGGATGGAACAGCCATGCCGCGGCCATGGCGATCGCCGTAGCCACAAACAGGAGCCCGCCAGGTCCGAGGTAGGGCAAAGCCGGCACCAGCACCACGCAGCCGACTGCGGCGCCGGTGAGGTCCCACGCGTACAGCGACTGGATCGAGGTCGCGTAGCTGGTGAACGCATGGCAAAAGATGAGGCCAGCCAGGAAAAACGGTACGGTGATCACCAGATAGATCGCGGCGAAATAGAGCAGCTGTCGGACGGGGTTCGAGGCGATCGCGGTGTACTCGAAGGGAATCGCGTTGAGCGCCGGCCGGATGACCAGTAGCGACAGTCCGAACCAGAACGCGAGACGGCTGAGCCGTTGCCCGACCCCGTCGGCTGGGGGCGGCTTCAGCGTCGTGTAGATACCGGCGAGGCCGAGCGAGAACATCGCGGCGGTGATGATCATGTACCCGAGGTTGGGATACAGGACCACGTCGAATACGCGAGTCAGCAGAAGCTCCACCATGAGCGTGCAGAGCGCGATCAGGCAGATTCCTAGCGACGTTCTTCGCACGGCAGATGGCTCGGGAGAATCGAGGAGACCGCGCGTAGCGGAACACGAGCGCGGGCGTCAAAGAATGCCACGAAGGGTACCCCTTGCTGGCGTCTACGGTTGCACCAGAATCTTGATTATACCCTACCCCCCTATAGTATTGGACACATGAGCGATCGCGACGATTCGACGGCCGAGGCAACCAACGCGGGCTCCACCACGCCAAGCCACGGCGTACCACACGACGACGAGATCAAGCGTCTGCGACGCATCGAAGGACAGGTGCGTGGTCTTCAGCGGATGATCGAGGCCGAGCGCTATTGCATCGATATCCTCACGCAGGTGCGCTCGGCCGAGCGCGCACTGCAACGCGTCGGCCAGTCGATTCTGCATCGACACCTGCGCCACTGCGTGGTCGAGGCGGTGCAGAGCGGCAACGAAGCCATCCGCGACCAGCGGATTGACGAAGTGATCTCGATCGTCGACCGGAGTCACCGATGACACCGACAACAGAATCAACCTCGACACGCAGCGCAATCGCTCCCACTGACGCGGCGCTCGCCACCCGCACGCTCACCGTTAGCGGCATGCACTGTGGCGCCTGCGCCGGCAACGTCGAGCGGGCGCTGCGGGCGCTCCCGGGCGTGACCGAGGCCGCGGTCAACGTCACCACGGAACGCGCCCGCGTGGCGTTCGATCCCGCTCTGGCCGACGAGGCGGCGCTGTCGAAGGCCGTCGCCGGCGCCGGCTACACGATCGAGGCCATCACCACGCCGCGCGACCCGCGCGTTGCGACCAGCGGCAACGAACGTGCGCGGGTGCGCGAAGCGCAGGGGCGTGTGTTCTTCGCTTGGCTGTTCACGCTCCCGATCATGCTCATCATGGCCGGAAGCTGGGGCTTCGGGGCTCCCTGGCCGAGCCCCGTTCTGCACAAGCTCCTCATGGTCGTGCTCGCGTTCCCGGTGCTCTTCGTGGTTGGGGCCGAAACCTTCCGAGCGGGGTTCCGAGGGCTCAGCGGCCTGCATCGCGGCAACGCCAACATGGATCTGCTGATCGCACTCGGCACCCTGGCCGCCTACGGCAGCGGAGTCGCGTCGCTCCTGACTCCAATGACGAGCTTCGCCGGCGTCGCAGCAATGATCATGGCGTTCCACCTGACTGGCCGATATCTGGAGACCCGCGCCAAAGGCCGCGCGGCGAGCGCGATTCGAGGCCTCCTCGAGCTCGGCGCGAAGGAGGCCTCGATCCTCGTCGACGATGTCGAGCAGCGCGTGGCGATCGAGCTCATCGAGGTCGGCACGCTCGTGCTCGTGAGACCGGGGGAGAAGATTCCGGTGGACGGCCGCGTGGTCGAGGGCAACAGCACGGCCGACGAGTCGATGGCCACGGGTGAGTCGATCCCCGTTGCGAAGGAGCCCGGAGCCGAGGTGATTGGCGCCACGGTCAACCAACACGGGCGCCTCGTCATTGAAGCAACGCGCATCGGGGCCGACACGTTCCTGGCGCAGATCGTGCGCATGGTCGAGGAGTGCCAAACCACCAAGGTGCCCATCCAGCAGCTGGCAGATCGCGTGACCGGCGTGTTCGTTCCCGCTAGCTTGATCACCGCGACCGCCACACTTGTCGCGTGGCTCCTACTGCCCGACTTCATGGCATCCCTGGCGCGCCGCGCCGCCGCCGTTCTGCCTTGGGTCAACGCCGACCTCGGCAGCGTTTCTCTTGCCGTTTTCGCCGCCGTCGCGGTGCTCGTCATCGCCTGCCCCTGTGCGCTGGGACTCGCCACTCCGACGGCGCTGACGGTGGGAAGCGGACGAGGCGCGCGCGCGGGCGTGCTGTTCCGGTCGGGCGCCGCGCTGCAGGCTCTGGTGGAGGCCGACGTCGTCCTGCTCGACAAGACCGGCACCGTCACACTCGGCCGCCCGGAGGTTGTGGAGCTGCGCACGGCGGCAGGCGTTGATGAGGCCGAGCTGTTGCGAGCCGCCGTGGGCGTTGAGCAGGCCTCCGAGCACCCTTTGGCGAGCGCGATTCGTGAAGCCGCCGCAACGCGATCGATCGCGCCGCCCCCTGTCGAGCAATTCGAGGCGGTGGTCGGGCGGGGCGCCCACGGCATGGTCGACGGGATCCATGTCGTGGTCGGGAGTGCCGCCTGGCTGCGCGAACGCCGCGTCGATCTCGCGGCTCTCGACATCGGGATCGACGAGCTCGAGCGCGCCGCCATGACCACGGTGGTGGTTGCGCGCGCCGGCCGAGCTCTTGGCGTGCTGGGTATCGCCGACCCTGTCAAGCCGGGCGCTCGAAGCGCCATCCAAGCGCTGCACGATGCCGGGCTGACGACGACGATGCTGACCGGCGACAACCGGCGCACCGCCGAGGCGATCGCGTCCAGCGTGGGTATAACGGAGGTTCGAGCCCAGCTGCTGCCCGCCGACAAGCTCGAGGCGATTCGCCAGCTACAGGCGACCGGCAAGCGAGTGGTGATGGTGGGCGACGGGATCAACGACGCTCCGGCCCTCACCCAGGCCGACGTCGGCGTTGCCATAGGTACGGGCACCGACATCGCCATACAGGCGGCCGACGTCACGCTGGTACACGGCGAGCTCGCCGGTGTTGCCGCTGCCATAAAGCTGGCGCGGGCGACCTTCCGCGTAATCCGACAGAACCTGTTTTGGGCGTTCTTCTACAACCTCGTCGCCATTCCGCTGGCGATTGCAGGCCTGCTGCACCCGGTGATCGCGGAGGTCGCGATGGCGCTGTCGTCACTCACCGTGGTGGGCAACGCGCTACGACTGCGTCGGGTTTCGCTGTAGCAGGCCGTCAATACGAGAGCCTGCGTTACCGCCGTACCGTCTCAGCAGGCAGCGTCCAGATCTGGAAACGGATCGTCACGTCGTTGGCAACCTTGACCACGCCACCGACTGACTCCGGCTCGAGACCGTAGTCGCGCTGTCCGATCTCGAACTCGCCCGAGAAGATCTGGTAGCCGGCCGTGCTCCAGGCGGTGATGTCGACCTCAACGTCGCGGCTCACCCCCATCAGCGTGAAGGTCCCGACCACCCGCAGCTCGCTCTCGCCTCGACGCTCGACCGAGCTGCTGGCGAACTCGATGGCAGCATGAGTCTCGGCCGCAAGGTGCTCATTGTCGAGCATCTTCGGCTGCAACTCGGCGCGCTCTTCGTCGGTGGGCCCGGCGCCTAGCCGGGCACGCCGTCTCGCCACGTCGGTATCGATCACCAAAGCAGCCACGTCCACGCCGACCCGGATCGTGGAGCCCTCGACGGCTTCTGTGTTGTAGCGCAACTCGGCCTCCCAGCTGGTTGCCAAAACACCGTGCTTGTGGCCCAGAAACCCGAGAAGGCCGGCTTTGCCAGTGCTCGCCACGATGAACGACCGGTCGTAATCGATGCGCAGCTCAAGTTGAGGCGCCTGACACGGCGAGCGTTCCGACGGCGGCAGCGCCCCGATGAGGCAGACCCCCACGGCGAACAGCGTCGGCGTGCGCCAACGTGGACTTCGTAGGTTCACGAGCACTCCCTTCTTCGACCGAGGGTGTTGGCTGCTAGCCGGGGATCAATGTCGGGCCCGTACGAGGGCCGTCCGACTCGCCCGGCGAAGGCGCCTGCCGTCGGTCCTCGTGTTTGCCTCCATCGAGCGTTCTGAAGAGCAGCCCCTCGGCCACCATTCCCGGACCGAACCCAACGGCGACACCCGGCGACTCGGCACCTGAGCGTGACAGCTCCTCGAGGATGAACGCCACCGTCACCGACGACATGTTGCCGCAGCGCGACAACACCAGGCGCGAAACCGCCAGCGCCCCGTTGCGCAGAGACGCCGAGCGCTCGAACGCGGTGAGAATGCGCGGTCCCCCCGGATGAACCGCCCACGTACGAACCTGGTCGCGGCACAGTCCTTCCTCCCCGAGCCAAGCATCGAGCCATGGGCCCACGTGACGCGCAACCAGCCCGGGCACGCTGGCGGCGAGAGTCATCTCGAAGCCGTGATCACCGATCCTCCACGTCATGGCATCCTCGGAATCGGGCAGCAGGTAGGAGGCCGTGGCGTCGAACGCCAGCAACGGTGTCGACTGCGGCAGCTCCGAGCCCGCGGCGGTGCAAATCAAAGCCGCCGCGCCGTCGGCGAAGAGTGAGTTCGCGACGATCTTCTCCGACTCCCAGCCGTAGCTGAAGTGAAGGCTGCAGAGCTCCACCGCGGCCACAAGAACCGTCGCAGAGGGCTCCGCCTCGACGATCGACTTCGCCACGCCGATGGCGTTGAACAGGCCGTGACAACCCATGAACCCGATGTGCGCGCGGGCAACATCGCGCGGCAGCGAGAGCCGGTTGATGAGGCCCGCGTCCAGACCGGGCGCGTAGAATCCGGTGCAGGAAACGGTAATCAGGTGAGTGAAGGCAGCCGCATCGACGCCCGCCTCGAGGATCGCTCGTCGAGCGGCCGTGTCGAGAAGAGCAATCGCCGACCGCTCATAGTGCGCCATCCGCGACGCCGTCCCCGGACCACCGTCCGTTTCGGAGGTCGCCGGCTTGTAGAAGCCCTGTGCGCCCGAGTCGGTCGTGGTCTCTGCCCTTGCCCCGCAGTCTCCATCGGTCTCGGCCAGCAGAACCGACCCCCGACGCTCGACGCCCGAGCGGCGATACAAGGCTTCGAGCAGTGACCCGTGTCGCGGGGATGCATTGGGGGGAAGCAGGGCACGGCTGACGCTGGCGGCGTCGGATTGCGCGATCGTATGTTCGGGAACCGCCGTCCCGATTCCGACAACGTGCAAGCTCATGCGTTCACCCGCTCGGACCGCGCGCTTCCCGATGCACGACGTCCAGTCAGTTGCTGACCGGGCAACAACCAATGGAGCGAGTGTGGCCACGCACTCAACAGTGTCATGGCTGCAGCGGCGAGCCGTGGTCGACCAGCCAGAGCCGCGACACGCTGACTGTGTCGCTGACGTCGCCGCAACCGGGCCCTGAACCCCTGCTCCCAGGCCTCGACCTCGCCAGCTCGCCACTGTGGAATCAGCCCCGGAACGGCGGCCGCCGCTTCGCGGCCTGAGTTGAGCGCCCACGCGATTCCCTCGCCGGTGAATGGCTCCCAGAATCCGGCAGCGTCGCCAATGGCCAGCACGCGCGGCGCCATCAGGTGCCCTGGGCGTGTCCGCAACCTTGGGGTCGCCATCCAGTGTCGCAGCGGTGGTCCCGCCTCGTCGGTCGACGGCTGCTCGGCGGTCATCGATTCGACGACCGCGGCCGGCCGGGAATTGGCGCGGCCGTCGGCATGGGCTCCAACGCGGTCGAAGCCAATCGGCGGCAACCCCGCCGCGGCGAGAATTCCCGCCACCACGCCTTCGAGTTTCGGCCGCCTCCGCTCCCCGACTTGGGCCTCGGGGCGCAGAGCGTCGCTCGATAGCGAAGCGGCGATGTTGAGGCGACCGTCCTCGAGGCGAACTACGCCCACGTATCCCCCCGAGCCCGCGGCCATGTAGACAACGCCGGGAGCGTAATCAGGATTTGCCTGCGTAGAAGGCAGTATCAAGGCGGCGCCGACGTGTCCCAACGCCGGACGTTCGGCGGCGGATTCACCCTTCGCAACGGCCTGCGACGCACCGCCAACCTGCGCGAGTGCCTGCTTTCGGCAGGCGCGCAGAAAGCCTCCGCTCAGCCCGTCGGCAGCCAGGACAACACGGCCGCGAACCCGCATCGATGAACCCTCGTGACGCAGGCGAACCTCGCGCCATTCGGCGGTCACTGCACCGGGGCTCGCCGTGGCAGGGAACAGAATCCGTGCCCCGGCGTCTCGGGCTCGCTCGAGCAGCACGCTGTCGAGACGCGCGCGCGACAACACCATGGCCCGCGCCAGCGGCAGTTCGAGCCGCCGGCCCCAAGCCGCGAGCCGCACGCGACGCAGCGGTAGGCCACCCAATGCATCCACTTCGGCGCATCCGAGCGCGGCCGTAAGGGCGTCGAGCGAGCCGGGAGTGAGACAGCAGCCGCATACCTTGGCTCGGGGATGCCGACTGCGATCAACCAGGAGCACCGACATGCCTGCGCGAGCGCATTCCAGCGCCGCCATCGAGCCCGCCGGTCCGGCGCCAACCACAACGACGTCGAATACGCCGCACCCGAGCTCGCGGCGATCTTCCGTGACAGCGAAGGAGTTCATGCAGGATCCGCCGAGAGAAGAAATCGGAACGGCCAACGAGCCTCCGCTCGCACGTTCTGCAGGCCGGCACGCTCGGCCAGCCGGCATGCTTCTTCGATATGGAATGCGGCGCGTACCGAGGCGGGGCCATCGTAGTGCACAACCGGCGAGCGGCTCAGAGCGCGCGTGCCGAGCACGGCCAGGACGTAGCCCCGCAGAGAGCGGCGCAGGTCGACGACGAGCACGCGACGCGTTGCCGCGGCCGCCGAATGGCGCAGCAGGCGGAGGGCGTCGTGTTCGTCGAGGTGGTGCAGGAACAGGCTGCTCATCACGACATCGTAGTGCTCGTGGATGTCGATCGGTGTGGCAACAGCGTCGCCAACGGCAAACCGCATCACCAGTCCTTCGGCCGACGCCCTCTCGCGAGCGACCTGGACCGCCAACGAGCTGATATCCAGACCGAAAACCTCGATGTCGAGCCCGGCGCGGAGGGCGCGTTTCTGCAGCCCGACGGCGACTTCACCGCCTCCGCACGCAACGTCGAGAACTCGGAGAGCGCCGCCAGTGCGCACGATGAGGGGGGCGATCTGGTTCCAAATCGGTCGGACGGCAGCGGAGAGCCGGTTGATGCGCTCCAATCCGGCGAGGGCGCGTCGGTGTTCACTGGCAGCGATGTCCGGTGCGTCCATCAGCTCCGAATGGCGCCGGCGCTCGGCGAGAAACCCACCCACTGCAGCCTCCGAGTCTCGAGAAGAGTTGGCTGCATCCTCGCACTCTCGCCTGCCGGAAACACGTCGGCGGCCTCGCGCACTGATGTCTCAAGTCTTCTAGCGATGTCCCGAGTCTTCCGAGGAAGCCGTTGCTACGTCTCGGCTCTGACTCGCTGACGATATCGCGCCAGCACTCGAGCAACGTAGTCGAGCGTCTCGCGGAACGGGGACACTCCACCGTATCGCTTCACGCTCCCCTCCCCGGCGTTGTAGGCCGCGAGCGTGAGCCGAACATCCGACTCATACTTTCGCAGCAGCGCTCTCATGTGCAGAATGCCGGCGCGAAGATTCTCACGCGCATCGAACGCGTTCCGCACGCCGTACTGCCGCGCCAGGTCGGGCATCAACTGCATGAGCCCCATGGCGCCGGTTCGCGAGACCGCCCGTGGGTTGTAGGCAGATTCCATCTCGACGACCGATTCGATGAGCCGGTGGTCCACGCCGAACTCGAGCGCGGTGCGGTGTGTGAGATCAACCAGCTCGGCCGTCGCCAGCGAGATCCGTCTTGGCGTAGCTCGAGATGCCGCTGCGGGGCGCGGGCGCAGGTGGGCGCAGCGGGGATCTGAGAGTCGATCGGTGATCACGATGCGGCCGTCTGTGTCGTGATACACGCACGGGCGAGCCTGTGCGCTCGCGGCTCCCGGCGCCATCACGACAAGGGCGATCGCCAAGCACAAGCCAACAGCATCGCATCGCTTGGCCGCCGGTTGGGCCTCAGCGTTGCGAGCCACCGTAGCGGCTACCGGGCAGTGTTTCGAGCCATTCGATACGGCGGCCAACGTATGTAGCCAGCTCCCCGTGCTCGGCACCACCGAGACGCATGAACATGGCGTAGACATCGATCGCCTGGTCAAAATGCTCGCTCTCTTCGTAGGCGAGACCGAGGTTGTAGTGTGCCAGGGCATGATTCGGGTCCCTCGCGATCGCCGCTTGGAACACGCCCACGGCTTTGGAGTACTCGCCACCGCGCATCAGGATCAGGCCCTTATTGACGTAGGCATCGATCTGACCCGGGTCGAGAGTGAGGGTGCGATCGAACTCCCCGATGCCGGCGTGGGGACGGTGACGATTGTAGTGGTTGAGCCAGGGCCGTAGAGCTCGAGTACGTCGAGCTGAGGTCTGGTAGCAGGTGCCGTAGGCCCACTGCTCCTTGAGTGTGCGGATGAAGCGTTCGGCTTTGCCGTTGGTTCTGGGGGTGTAGGGCCGGGTGTAAATGTGCCGGATCTCGAGTTGATGGCATAGGCGATTGAAGCGCTTCGAGACGTAGCCAGGCCCGTTGTCTGTCATCACTCGGCGCACCGCTACTCCCATCGAAGCGAAGTGCTCGACGGCTCGCTGCAGGAACGCTGTGCAGGTGTGTTGGTCTTCGGCGGGCAGCACTTCGACGTACGCCACCCGAGAGTGATCGTCGATAGCGACGTGGGCGTTCTCCCAGCCGACGCCGTAGGCCCGCTTGGAGCGGTCGCCGTGGATGCGGTGTCCAGGTCGCCGGATACGGGCCAGTTTCTTCGTATCCAGGTGCAGTAGGTCACCGGGGTGCTCGTACTCGTAGCGAACGATCTCGGGCTTGGGCTCGAGCGCATCAAGCTTGGCGAGTCCGAGCCGCTTCAGCCACGCCGAGACGGTCGAGCGCGGCACAGCCAACCTTCGGCTGATCTGCCAGGCCGTCAGTCGCCGCCGACGTAGCTTGTCGATCTGCCTCACAACTCCAGCGCTTGTTGCGTGCGGACAGCACGTCGGCCGGCTTGATCGATCGAGCAGCCCGGCCTCACCTTCTCGCTCGTATCTATCCAGCCACTTGTAAACCGTTCGAGCCGACACGCCGAGCGCCGCCGCCGTTTCCGTCACGGGCTCCGCCCGCTCCCGGACTCGGCGGACCATCTCTCGGCGTATATACGGCGTCGTGCGGGCGTTACCATGCAGCTGCATCGGGCGCTCCTTCTGAGGTCGTGGAGTCTTTTGAACAACCCCATTGATCTCAGAAGTGAGCCCCGATGTGAACAACCTACTTAGAAAACACACCTAGGCGGTTTCGGCGGCGCCTGCGATGACGCGAAAACCGGCTCGCCGCTGATTGCGCTTCCAGTAGGCCACGTCGCAATCGCGGAATCGCCAATGGCCACCGACGTTGACGTACGGCAGACTCCCCTCGCGGACCTCGCGAACGATGGTTTCGCGGCTCATACCGACCCGCTCAGTCAAGCTCGCGACCGTCTCAACTCGAAGACTCTCGCTCAAGAGTCGTCGCCTCTTCCCAGCTCTTTAGTGAAGCTCATCCAAACGAGGGGAGAGCCTAGACGCGTTCCTACCGTCTCTCAAGCGGCGCTGGCCACGTTTGTCCGCGCTTGGCCACAGAATCCAGGACAGGACCTCGATTGGCGCCGCGGCAGGTCTCTAGTCGTGCCGACCACGAGCTTCCTGGTCTGCGCCATGGCGACGGGAGCGTTCACCCGGTGCCCTCGCTGTTCTACCTCCCGTGAGCAGCTCGAGACGAGGAAGGTCGCCGACGCGCTGTAGCCAGACCTCCACATCGCGCTCGCGGAACCGCCAGCTCCCAGCGACGCTTACGTACGGCAGGCGCGTACGCAATACCTCGCGAACGATCGTCCGCCACGGTAGGCCGAAGCGCTCCGCGAGGGTGTCGAGAGTGTCGAGCCGCTGCTTGGGCACGGAGACCGCCGGGGGGAAGATGGGGGGCGAGTTATCGAGCGCGACGATGTCACGGCTGGGGACGCAGCGACAACTACCGACGGGAGGCGTTGACCCCGTGTGTCCAGCTATCGGCCTCGTTGCTAGGTTTGGCGACCACGCGGCCGATCCTGGCCGCCGCAGGCAACACCCTCAACGGGCTTGCGGACGACCGGTTCCGCTGGCGCTCTAGCCGAAGTTACTTCTGCCGCCCTGGATAAGACGGAAGCGCGACCGTTGCAGCCGGCTCTGCAGATAGGCCTCGACGTCGGCCTTACGGTATCTACGGCGACCGCTCACGAGGACGAACGGCATGCGACCGCGCTCGACCTCTCGCTGCACGGTCCGTGTGCTGACCTGTAGGTACTGGGCCAAGCTATAGGTCGTAAAAAGCGTGTCTTTCGCCATCGAACGCCGCCTGCTCAATCGTATCTCAACCGGGCCAAGCCCTACCTGCAAGGCTCGACGTCAACCATCCGGGTACCCTACCGGGCGTCCTGAGTAACCGCAATTCCTCCTATCCGCTGTGGCCACCGCTGACACCCGGGCCGTTGCCTGGGCGCTGGACGATCGACAGCAACCGACAACGGCGGGCCTGATTTCGCGGGGTCACACTCCTATGGTGCGTACGCGGCCCCTGCGGTCGAGAGCAAATGACCGGACGACCGACGACCCCGGCCCGCTCGGCGCACATGGGTCTTCCGTTAGTCGTCGTGGATCTCTTCCTCGAGAAGTCGAGGACGAGGAGCTCGTCAGCCGCGCTCGCTGGGAGATCAGCGAGCGGTGCGAGCTGAGCTACTGAATGCGAGCGGTGATGTCCAATGGGCTCGCCGCGGCCAACCCGATCGACTGTTCAGACACTGTCGGATAGATCGTGTCGATCACACCGTCGGGCCCGGCCGACAACACCCACACGGCGCGCTTGGGCTGCACACCGTTGACCTCGTAGCCGCCGAGATTCACCGATAGGAACTCGACATTGATCACGTATCGGTTGCCCCACGGATCGGGGCCAATCTCGCCATGCAAATACGGGCCGTTCCAGCCCGATTCACCATTGGCTCGCTTGAGCGGATAGCCGATGGCACCGAACGAAGGGCGGTTGTTGGCCAGCTGGTTGCCAACACGATCGATCTGCGAAGGATCAGTCAGCTGCCAGCCGTCGATCGTCGCCGAGGCGGATTCGGGAGCGGCTCCCGCCGTAACCAGCAAACGAATCGGGCGGGTGCGAGCGGCATCGGCGTACTGAGGGAAGAACCCGTTGTCGACGTAAAAGTCGCGAACCGAATCGGCGATCGCTTGCACGTCGGTTTGCGCGCGGGCAACCCGCGACGAATTCATCAAATTCAGCACGGCGGGCGCCATGATGAGCCCGAGAATGGCGACTACGGCCAGAATGATCGTGATCTCGAGCAGCGTGAAGCCGGCTTCGCCGCGAGCCTTCCGGTGCGAGCCCGATGGCGCCGGCCAACACCGGCGGCACCGGCTACCCGAACCCTCGACTTCAGTCATCGGCTGTCCCCAGAGATCACCATAATCAGATCGTCGTCACCAGGTACGACGCCATCGGCAGCATAAAGAGTATCAATTTCCTCGTCTGGGCCTGCCGAGAGCACGAAGACATCCTCCGTGTAGCCGCTCTCTGGCCCGCCAACGCTGTCGGCGACTGGGTCGAGGAATCGCACGTTGATCGCATAACGATTGCCCCAGGGGTCGGAGCGTACTGGGCCCGACAGGTAGGGTCCGCGCCACGCGAAGCGCGCGTTGAAGCCCGACATTTGCTGGAACGCGAACTGCTCGGGCGGCGCGTTGTCGAGATGCTTGGCGGTGCGGTAATGGGTCCCGGGATCGTTGCCTGGTGTGTTCTGAACGAGGTGGTTGGAAATCGTGTCGACCTGATGACCATCGACCGTGCGGCGCCAGCGCCAGGCACCGTCAACGCTGCCGCTCTTGGGCTCGTCGGGCAGGTCTCCATCGCTCACCAGCGTCCACACCAACTGGTCGGGATCTGGGCTCGAGGGGTTGTGCGAGCCCCAGCCGGTGGAATCGCGGCTGCCGTTGCCGCGGCAGCGGAACGCCTGCTCGCCGGTGTCGGCCAGAAAAACATGCACAGCGCTCGAGATCGCCTTGAGATCACCGCGGGCACGAGCCAGTCGGGCTTCGCGCAGGTAGTTACCGATGCCGGGAAGAAGCGTCAGACCGAGCACCGTCAGCACTGTCAGGATGATCGTCACCTCGACCAGCGTGAAGCCACGCTCCCGGTCGACGGCACCGGCGGCAGCTGCGGCGCTCGCGCCTTGCAGGCTATGTTGGCGGTCTACTGATCTCGATCTCATCATCGTCCGTCTCTCGGCATCACGATCGCTTGGCAGGGGAGGATCGCTGGGCTAGCGCAATGAGCCGAAGGCCACTGGGTACGCAATATCGTCGTCGCCGACCACGAAGCCGCCGGATGAAGAGAAGTCGGTGTCGATCTCCTCGTCGGGCCCGGCCGAGATGACCACGATCGGGCGGTTGAAACCCGAGGAGTTGCCGCCCTGGGGAATCGTGAACCAGAGCACGTTGGCGGAATAGCGATTCCCCCAAGGATCGGGGCGAACCGCGTCGAGGTAGGGACCGCGCCAGGCGAAGTCCGAGTTGAACCCCTCGCCAGCGGACGGGTCGAACTGCAGCCCGTTGGGTTGGCCCGAGCTGTGATCGCCGGAAGTCATCTCGGCTGGCGTGCGATAGCGCGCCCAAGGCGACCCTACGCCATTCCAGTTGTCGCCTCCTCCGGGGTTGTTGTGGATCAAGTGATTGGCGAACGTGTCGACCAAGCCGCTGGGAATCCATACGTTGCCGAAGTCGGTCGATGCGGCCGGCACATGGTCGTCCAAGGACGCGCGCCAGCTGTAGTCGTTGCCGTCGGGTGTGTCACCGTCGCCTACGAGCAGCCCGATGGGCTCGCCGCCATCGTTGGAGCCGATTCGCTGAGGCGAGCGCCAGTTGCCCTGGGGCTCCTTGTACAGCGCGCTCTCTCCAGTGTCCTTGAGAAGCTGCATGATGGCGACGCCGATCGCGCCAACGTCCTCGCGCACTCGTGCGAACCGCGCTTCGCGCAGGTAGACGCCCATCTGGGGCAGCATGATGGCCGAGAGAATCGCCAGCGTCGTCACGATGATCGTGACTTCGACGAGCGTGAAGCCCTGCTGCCGTGTACCGCGTAGTTGTTGTTGTTGATGTCGCATTCGTTTTGCCTCCCCAGGATCCCTGTCTCTCTGCGCCACCCTCGTGGCGCTTCTTGCGAAGAATTCCTACAGCTGTCGCCTTCTAGCGTCCCGGCGCGATCAACAGCACCAGGTCGTCGCCGCCGGCAACAAGACCGTCCTCGGCGAACTCGGTGTCGATCTCCTGATCGGGCCCGGCCGACAGGATCACCACGTCGTCGGTACCGAAGCCCGGCAGAAAGAGCGAATTGATCATGTATCGGTTCCCCCAAGGATCGCCCGTGCCCGGTGTCGTGTACGCGCCGCGCCAGTTGTGGGCGCCTCCGAACTCACGCGAGCCACACTCCGCCGCGGTCGGAAACGCGAGCTCTTCCTTACCCCCCGGCGTGTTGCTCACCAGGTAGTACTCGAGAAAATCGACCTCATCCCGATCGACGGGATCGGCCCAACTCCAGTCGCCCTCTGGCCCTACCGAGGGAATGTCGCCTGAGGTCACGAGAATCGCGACCGGCTCGCCACCACACACCGCGCTAGCCTCGCACCCCAACGGCGCGGTGGGCCGCAGATCGAAGTCCCCACCCATAGGGGGCGCAACGGGTGGAATGTCAGCGGCAACACCCTTGGCGCGGTCGCGGTAAACGTTGCCGGTGGTGGAGCGCCGTGGCACGAACGGGCAGCCGAGGTCCGCAAGCAGCTCGCGGAAGGCTCGCACGATCGTGCTCATCTCCGATTTCGCCGCCGAAAGTCTGGCGTCGGCGATGGTGCTGCTGAGCACCGGAGTCACGATCGCCGACAGAATGGCGATCACGAGCAGGATGATGGCGACCTCAACAAGCGTAAAGCCGGCGATTGGGTTCTTGGTTGTTGTCCTCATTGGAGTCGGAATCCGATGTCGTCACCGAAGATAGTGGCGCTGTCGCGGCGCTGGTAATAAGGCGTCTCAATGACTCCGTTCGGTCCGGCCGAGATCGCGTACACCGCTCCGAGCGGCGTACCGTCGGCCTCGACGAGAGCATCGCGAGCGTCGCGGTAGAACACGTTGATCAGATAGGCCCGCCCCCAGGGATCGTCGCCGAGCTCGGGAGCCAAGTAGGGCCCGTTCCAGCCGTGCGACAGCAGCTCGCTGCGCGGCGTGTAGCCGCGGTAGTTGGCTGCAAGATGCGCGTCCATCCGATCGGCGCGAGCTTGGACCCACAACGCTGTGCCGTCGGTAACGTCGGGCATCGCCGCGCTACTGGCCAGCAAGCCGATCAGCTGCGCAGACAAAGTCGACTGGCTGCCGTCGAGAGTTTGCGGGAACTGACCAGTATCGGCATAGAAACTGGTCACCGCGCGGCCGATCTGCCCGACTTCTTCGCGGGCGCGAATCACCTGCCCATCCTCGACAACGTTGCCGACCATTCCGACCGTAAGGCCGGCGAGAACGGATAACACCGCGAGCATGACGGCCACCTCCATCAAAGTGAAGCCTTTGGCCTGGCTCAATTGGGTCTCCATAGACTCGACCAGGAGCGCTCGCCACATGCGGTGGCAGCAGGATCCCGGGTTGCGTACGAAGCTGCTCTAGCCGAAAGCCGCGATCCTGCCGTGACCGTTCAGCGGTGCAACGTAGCGATCGTGTGACTGACGTGACAGGTACGCCTCGACATCCTCGGGGCGATACCTCACGAGGTCGCGGATACGGATGAAGGGCAACCGTCCCGCCTCGCGCTCACGCCGAACCGTGTGCGGCGATACCTGCAGGTAGTCGGCAAGACTTTCTGTGGTGTAAAGACCCGTCATGGTGTGCCTCCCTATTGCTGCTTCGCGGTGCGCTCGTGACTGAGCTCGAGTTGCTGCGACCGGTCCGTCCCTGGAGAGGTCGCGATCGATACGGCGCGAGCCGTGCCGTTCGAGATCAACCCTCGCGCCAACTCAGCGCTGAACCAAGGACGTCTTCGTCCATCGACATACTGGCGTTGCGCTCGAGATAGGCACGTACATCGCTCTCGCGATAACGGATCTGTCCTCGAACGCGCACGAACGGTAGCCGGCCTTCTTTGCGCTCGCGCCGAATGGTGCGAGGCGAGACCTGCAACAGCTCAGCGAGCGTCTCGGTGGTATAGAGCTTCTGCACGGTGATTGCTCCCCTTCTTCTCTGTCTTGCCGCGGGAGGCGGGTCGCCGTGGGTACGGCAGCGTGACGAACGCAAGCCCGTCACGGCCGAAGAGAAGAGCAACGCTCGTGCCAGACGCAGCCAGATCGGCTCGATCGAGGTCTGGGCGACACCAAGATCGGCTGTAAGTGATTGGATCAGAATGACTTACAAAGATCGAGAAAAGTCATTCACCTCCCCCTCGGGTCAAGTCGGGACATCCCGACACAGCGACGCCGTCCCCTGTTCCGTGCAGCCTCATCCTCGAAATGGCAACCATGAGTCCGATTAAATCGTTGATAACAAAGCACTTGAACGTCGATCTACAAATTTTGTAGTGATGGCAACACAACCCGTGGGAAGAGTGGCCGCGGATGACCCTCGCGGCCGGCGCGCCGCACAGCGCGAGAGGTCCGGGCAACCGCCATGGTCGAGCGCGGCCAAGCGTTGGTCACCTGAGGTGATGCGGCTTACGCCTTGAGGCGCTCGACGTCGATGTTGTGCTTCTTGACCTTGTGCCACATCGAACGTTCGCTGATGCCGAGGCGTCGTGCGGCGGTTGCCTGCACGCCGCCCGCCTGGCGGAGCGCGTCGGTGACGAGATCGAGCTCGATTTGCACCATCAGGGCCGGGAGATCGCCCGAATCGCGCGCCGCCAGGCTGCGCGGCGTGACCAGGGAGCCCGCCACCACCTCACCAGGCAGATCGCTACGGCGGATCTCATCCGCCTCCGCCCAGATGACGGCGCGTTCGAGAGCGTGGCGCAGTTGCCGCACGTTTCCGGGCCAGTCGTAGGCAGCGAGCGCCGCCATCGCGCCCGGCGAGATCTTCGCCACAGGCTTGCCCTGCGACTCCGCCGCCTCCGCCATGAAGTGGTGCGCCAGCAACGGAATGTCCTCGGGCCGCTGACGCAGCGCGGGCAGCGTAACGGTCACTACGTTCAGTCGGAAGTAGAGGTCTTCACGGAAACGTCCGCGCTCGACTTCACGCACGAGGTCGCGGTTCGTCGCCGCGATCACCCTCACATCCACCGCCACGGTCTCGACGCCCCCAACCCGTTCGAACTCGCGCTCCTGGAGCACGCGCAAGATCTTGGCCTGCGTCTCCAGACTCATGTCGCCGATCTCGTCGAGCAGGATGGATCCGCGGTCGGCGAGCTCGAACTTGCCGATCCTGCGCTGATGAGCGCCCGTGAAAGCCCCCTTCTCGTGACCGAATAACTCGCTCTCCAACAGGGTTTGTGGAATCGCGACGCAGTTGAGCTTGACGAACGGCTCTTGCGCACGGCCGCTCCGCTCGTGGACCGCCTGAGCGACGAGCTCTTTGCCTGTGCCGCTCTCGCCTAGCACAAGCACGGTGGTGTTGGTGCTCACCACCTTCTCGAGCGTCGCGAAGACCTCGCGCATCGCCGCCGAGCGGCCGATGATGCTGCCGAAGGTGTCCTCCGAGGAACGCGCGCGCGCAGGCGACCCACCTCTCGCCCCAGAGCTCGGCGCTCGAGGGCTCGGGTGATCACCACGCGCAACTCATCCAGCTTGATGGGCTTGTGAAAGAAGTCATAGGCGCCCCGATCCACGGCCTGGATCGCCGTCTTCCGAGTGCCGTGTGCCGTCATCATGACGATGAGCAGCTGAGGCTGCAGTAGCCGCAGCTCGCCGACCACGCTGAGACCTTCGGCATCCGGTAGCCGCTGGTCGAGCAGAACCAGGTCATACACCTGCTCGCGAACGCGCTCGACACCCTCGGAGGCGGTGCCAGCCTCGTCGACGTCGAAGCCCTGCGGCACGAGGGCCTCGCGCAGCGTGTAACGAACTTCGGGATCGTCGTCGACGATGAGTAGTCGGCTACGCGGCATGGCGCTGTGCTCCCGCGGAGGGTGCTCCGCTGTCGACCTTCTCCATGGGTAAACGAATCGTGAAGACAGTGCCGCTATCGCGCTCACTGCGTACCGACAACTCGCCCCCGTGCGCGAACACGATCTGCTGGGCGATGGCCAGCCCCAACCCGGTACCGCCGGCGCGGCCCGAGACGAAGGGCTGGAAAATGCGCTCATGTTCCTCGGGGGCGATGTAGGACCCGGTGTTAGCCACCTCAACCACGGCCGATGCCTCGACGCAGCGGGTTGAGACCGTCACCCTGCCGTCGACCGGTGTATGCGCTCGCGCGTTGCGCACCAGGTTCTCGATCGCCCGGGCCAGGCGATCGGGGTCTACCCGTATCGGCAGAGGCTCGGCAACGTAGCTCTCGACCAGCGCGACCGACTCGCCGTCGTAGCCAACCAGCTCGCAGACGTCGGCGACGAGGCCGGTCAGATCGGCGGAACGCAGATCGTGGATCTCGGTTGGCGTCAGGTCGAGGAGCTGGCCAACCAGCCGGTCGATGCGGCCGGCCGCGCGACCGAGAACTTCGAGATGCCGGTGTCCGGGATCGTCGGACGGGAGGCGATCGTGAAGCAGCTCCACGAGGCCTGTGACGGAGCTCAACGGGTTGCGGATCTCGTGCGCCAACTCGGCAGCGAAGCCGCCTATGACCATCAGCCGGTGGGCGCGAGAGACCTGCCGCTGCACGTTCTCGAGGTCCCGGTCAGCGTCGAACACCAGCAGCAGCGAGATGATCGACTCGTCGCCCGCCAACACCGTCCCTTGCAGATCGACCTCGAGGCTCTGGCCACGAGTGTTCACCCATGTCATGCCGACGAGATCGAACGGCTCGCTGCTCTCGAGGGAGCGCGTCAACGTGAGCCGAATCTCCTCGTTGGCGGCCACCGGAGGTAGCAGCCTGGCAAAGGGCTCGCCAATGACCGCCCCGGCGTCGACGCCCCGCGCTACGGCGGCCCTCGGGTTGATCGCCAAAACTCGGCCGTCGCGACTCAAAGAAACCGCGCCGTCGGAAACCGAATGACGAGCGTACTCACGGACGGAGTGCAGCAGGCCGTTGATCGCATTTACCAGCGGCGCCACTTCGCCATCGGTCTCGAGCTCCACCGGAAAGCTGAAATTACGCAGCGCCAGGAACTCGGTTCGCCGCGCGAGCGTGTGCAGCTGGCGAGTGAAAGCGACAGCGATCGCCAACCCGATGAGGCCTCCGATCGTGGTCATCTTGAAGAGCCACCACCACGAAGCCACAGCCGTGGATCCGGCCCGCGCGGCTTCGCGCGGCGGCACCAGTGCGATCAACTCGGCGCGGCCCACTTGAAAGGCGTACAAACCCACGCCCAGCGCCAGGAGGCCGGTAACGAACGGCAGCGCCACAGCCAAGCGCACCTGCGGGCGACGTCGTCTGAGCCCGCGTTTCGGGCCGATCGGCGCCCCGCTAGCAGTGCTGGCAGCGGACATACGGGCTCCAAGAAGTGTCCGGAGGGAGGTGCCTTTGACGAGCAGATATCGATTCTAGCGGCGCGGCGCGCAGCTCCGAACCCCAAACGACACCCACCGTCGCCAGCGCGATGATGGGGCCGCTCCTGACCTCGCCGTGGACGCCTACACCAGCACTCGATGGACCGCGGCCATACATGGCCACCGGTTCTTGACGCTGCGTTTGAACGAGGGTGACGCGAGCCATCGACGGTGACTACGATCGCCCCATGAGCAAACACCGCGCACTCTCCGTCTGTTGGGTCGTTACCCTCGCCTGTCTGGTTGTCGCGTCCGCGGCACCAGCTAGCTCACTCCCGACCGAGGCCTTCGTTCTGCCGGTCGCGTCGGCGACTTCCGCCGTCCAAATGGCCGGCAGCGCCGGCGCTTCGATCGCCGCCGGTCCACCGATCCACGTCGCCACTCCAGACATCGACTGGGGCGACCCGGCTGGCGGCACTGTTCCCTACGCCTGGAACGTGGCCGTAACCAATCCCAACTCACGACCCGTCGCGGTGCGCGTACAGCTCGACTTCCTGTCGTCGAACGGCAACCTCGTTCACCAGGACTCGGCGATGGGGCAACTCCAGGGCAACTCGAGCGCAACCTTCGGCGAGAGCGGTTCGGTGACCACAGCCGAGCTCGATCAGATCGCCGAGGCCCGTGGCGTTCCGGCCGCCTGGTGGAGCGACGAAGCCTACAAGTTCCGCACATTGTCGGCCTACGTCGACGGCATGCGTACTCTTGATGTCTTCTTCGTCCTGGAGAACTGGCTCGGAAGGCCTGTAACCGCCTCCGGGACCGTCGATCTCTACATCATGGAGCGCGAGCGGCTGCACGACCGCCGTAATCAGGCACTGATGCAGCGTCCGTTCACGACGCTGTTCTCGCGACGCTTCAACGTCGACAAGGGCGACTTCCGTCATCGGCAAATCGGATTCAAGACTGTGAAGTACGCGCCGCCCGCCCTGTCTCTGGGACCCATCCACTACTCGATGTTCGACCTGGAGCCGCACGCCGACGAGGGCTTGATACGGGTGGTCTTCCGCACGGTCGACGGCGCCGAGATCATCGGCGAGGACCGCATCTATTTCTAGTCGATACGCGGCGCTCTAGACTCTGGCCCCGCCGCTCGCGGGAGCACACGACGGAGAGTCGGGCCCGATCCGCTTGCGGATCGGGCCTTCTTGCGACCCCGAATCCGGCCAGCCAACGACACGGGCGCGATCGTCCCGGTAGCGAGGGCTCTGGCCGCGGAGAACGAGGTCCGGAAGAGAGGACATCTGGACACACTAGCGCGCAGAGTTGCGCACCCAACACCCTTGACAGTCTGAACTGCAAGACGTAGTGTCTACCGACGTTATAAGTATCGATTCTGATGACTTGGAAACACCTGTGATGAAGGAATTCTTGGGCAGGGGAGGAATCTCAATGGCCGATCGCGAAACGCGACCGACGATCATGACACTGGAGGAGGTCGCTAAGTACCTCCGCCTACACAAGTCGACCGTGTATCGGATGGCGCGCGAGGGGAAGCTCCCCGGCAACAAAGTCGCCGGTCAGTGGCGCTTCAAGAAAGACAGGCTGGTTGCCTGGTTCGAAGAACAGCAGCGACTTGCGGAGGCCGAGTAACACGACGGCCCGAGTGCCAGGGCAGCTACCTTAACGCTGATAGCCTGGCAACACGTTCTTGAACAGGCCCGCCGGCAATAGCTCCTCGACACCGATCCCGTTGATGAGCGCGAGAGTCTCGATCGGTACGGCGTGGGGTCGACCTGCCAACGCTTCCGTCAGCGGGCCGCTACCACGCGCGCTCAGCACCTGAAGACGATCCGGCTTGAGCGCGTCGCGCTCACCTTGCGGCAACGATCGGAAGCTTCGCTGGGCACGGGCGATCGTGTTCGCATATCCGGCGAACGCCGCGCGTCGCGCTGCACCGGCCAGATCGTAGGTGTTGCCGCCATAAGACACGAACAGGTCCACCACTCTGAGTGGGCCGGCGCCCTGCGTTTCGACCTCGTACTCCACCTCGTAGGCCGGAAACGACGAAACGCGGAGATCGCGACCACGTACGGAGGTGCCGTTGCGGGCCTCCACCACAGCGAGGGCGTACTGCGACAGAGACTGCCCCGACTGCGGGTTCGAGAGCGTCAATTGCAGGAGCGCATCACGCTCGCCAGACTGAGCGACGACTGCTGTCTTACCGTTGCTCAGCGGCCAGCCGTTGGGAAACTCGAGCTGAAAGCCGAGATCGGGATGCTTGAAAGTGCCCTCGATAACGACGCCCTCACGTGGATTGGCGCCAAAGACGACTCCATCGACCCGCCTCAGATGCTCGTCTCGTGCGACGGTCAGATCGTTACGCCCGGCAACTAGCGGTGCGGCTTGCGCCAGCACGCTCTCCACGCGATCGGCCGGATCGGGGTGGGTGGAAAGCCAACTGGGCACCCGCCCACCGCCGGAATCGCCCAGCCGCTGGATGGTACGGAAGAAGCCTGCAAGCGACCGGGCGTCGTACCCGGCGTTGACCGCGTATCGCACTCCGAGCTCATCGGCCTGGCGCTCGTCGTCGCGGCCGAACTTGAGGAAGAGCAGCCCGAGTCCGGTTTGCAAAGCGCCGCCCAGCGCCCGCACCTCCGACGACAGCACACTGCCCACGCCAAGCCCGAGCTGCGCCAAGCTCGCGCTGGTGTAGCGCTGCGCCCCGTGACGCGCGGTCACATGCCCGATCTCGTGGCCAAGCACACCCACGGCCTCGGCCTCGCTGGTCATGTAGGCGAGGATCCCGCGCGTCATGTACACGAACCCTCCGGGGAGCGCAAAAGCGTTGACGGTGGGATCATCGAGCACCCGGAAAGTCCACGGCAGTTGCGGCCGCTCGCTGGCCGCAGCCATTCGCTGGCCGATTTGGTTGATCCACTCTGCGAGCTCGGGGTCGTCGTACAGGCCCAGCTGGGCAACAATCTGCTCGTCGTTCTGACGGCCGAGCTCGATCTCGTCGGATTCGCTGAGCAGCAAGAGCTCACGCCGTCCCGTCACCGGGTTGACGGCACACGCAATCGCGACCAGCGCCATCAAACAAGCCAACGCCAGGCTCGCATTGCGCGCGCTCGGCCCACGGGAAGTCACGCCTCGACTCATCGGTTTTCCTCCGTCACGGAGCCATAGAGGATCCGGTGCAACTGGGGATCGACGACTCGTAGCCGCGGCTGGCTCATTTCCGAGACGCGGTGCGGAAAAATCGGCTTCGCGTCGACCGCGTGAAGATAGTAATGCGGTCCGACCAAGAAACTGCGACGGGCCGGCCGGAAGTAGACCGCGGCGCTGCGAATCTCCGGCATGTTGCGGCGGGCTCGACGGTCAAGGTAGTCGATCACTTCGTGAACCGTTCTGCCGGTGTCGAACAGGTCGTCGACGATCAGCAGGCGATGCTCGGCATCGACGGCGTCGATAACATGCTCGAGCCCCTTGATGTCGAAGCCACCGGCTCCACGGACGCTCTCCAGCGAGCGTGTGCGGATTGCGGTGTGGTAAGGATCGTGTCCCTGCGACCGAAAGTACTCGTGGATCACGATGCCCGGGGGTGCCCCCCCACGCCACAGCGCGATCAGAAAGTCGGGCCGATAGCCGTCGTCCCAGATCCGCCGCGCCAGTCGGAAACAGTCCGCGAGATAGCCATTGGCGTCGACAACAAGCGTGTCGTCGCCACGACCTCCGTCTGCGGCGACGTTCGCACCAGGTCCTGACAAGCTCTGGGCAGCGGAATTCGTCGTTTCGACCGGGCCCGACACCGGCTCAGGCAGCGGGTGTGGGCGGCGGCATCTTCGGCGTCCGCAGCTTATGGGCGTTGCGCCTCCGGAGAGCATCGACCTTGGCGGCCAACTCGGGCTCGCCGGTCCCCGCCAACAAGTACTCATCGAGTGCGTCGTAGGTAAAACCGAGCTCCTGCTCGTCGGTTTGCCCACGCCAGATACCTGCCGAAGGCGGCTTGGCCACGATCGACTGGGGGATCCCGAGGTGGATCGCCAGCTCGCGAACGTCTGCCTTCACCAGGTGCCCCAAGGGAACCAGGTCGACGCCGCCATCACCATGCTTGGTGAAATACCCTAGCGACAGCTCGGAGCGATTACCGGTTCCTACCACCAGAAAGCCGAGCCTCGCAGCCCAGTAGTAGAGCGTCGCCATACGCAACCGCGGCTTGAGGTTGGCTAGCGCGACGTCGGGCTGCGCATCTGGCGCTGGTGGCTCCACGCCAAGAGCCGCCAGGAACTGATCGTAGACGCCGTCGAGCACGATCTCGCGCGAGCGTAGGCCGAACTCCCCGACGATCAGGCGAGCATCCTGGGCGTCGCGAGGGTCGGAATGCACGGGAAGAATCAGCGCCAGGTGATTGTCGCGAAAGGCGCGTCGAGCGAGCACCGCCACCGTGGCGGAGTCGATGCCTCCCGAGAGCCCGAAGACTACGCCGGCGCAGCCGGCCGATTCTACCTCTTCGCGCAGCCAGCCCTCGAGATGGTCGGCGAGGCGCTCAACGTTCATTTCGGCCACGAGCCGTGCTCGCTGGGTTTTCCGAGGGGCTTCGCTGCGCTGCCTTCCGCGCGGAGGGTGTCTCGCTGCTGGATCTTAGGCAGACATCGCGATTCGGTCAAACGCGCGCGCAGAATTGTTTCTCTTTGCCGACCATAAGACAGAGTGCTATATTTTTACCTACTCTAGAATGTTCAAACACTACAATAGATAGATATCCATATGGCAGCACACCAAAAGTCATTTGAGCACGCCGACCGAAGCCAGGCTACAGATCCCGGCACAAGCCCGGTCGGGCACGACATCCTGACGCTGGATGAGGTCGCGCAGTACCTACGCGTCCACCGCTCCACGGTTTATCGGATGGTGCGCGACGGCTCGATCCCCTGCACCAAGGTGGCCAAACAGTGGCGCTTCAGCCGCCGGCGTGTCAACGAATGGCTCCTCGACCATGAGGGCCTGGGCGAGCCGGTGGCAAGCGCAGCGGCACCTGGACGCGCAAGCTAGTCACACGCCCGCAAGCCCGGCAGCCGCCAACTCGGCACGACCGGGCGCCTCGACGCCAGCTGTGCCGAGGCGCGAGTCGACCCTACGCGCTAGCGCGAAGCCAGCTCGAGCACCTCGTCGTACACGCGCACCGAGTAGCGGGTGCGCAGCTCCCCCAAGTAGGCTTCGAAGAGTTCGTTGCGACGCTCATTGAGCTTCTCTTCGCGAAGCGCATCGCTCTGCGTCGAGAACAGGCTCCAGTCGGGTTGTTGGTGCTCCGTAACCCGATAGACAATGTGGCGACCGTCGACCTCGACCGGCTCGCCCGCTTCGCCGGCCGCCCGCTCGAACGCCCCGAGAAGCAGCTGTGGTGCACGTCCGAGCGCCGGAATCGAACCGTCTCGAGTCGCCAACTCGGCGTTCTCGACCGTCGTCGCAGCCTCAGCGGCCAACACGGCAAGTTCCTCACCTGCCGTGAGTCGGCGCGCGTAGCCTGCCGCGACCTCCGCGGCCCGCTCGGCGGCGAGGTCCGCGATCACATCCTCACGCACACTTTCTTCGACCTCCTCGAAGGCCGGCGTGTGAGGCGCACGAGTTTGATCGACCCTGAAGACCACGTAGCCGACACGCACGCGCAGTGGCTCCGACACCCTGCCCTCGCCAAGGGCGAAGACCCGGCTCGTGAAGTCAGCCGACGTGAGCTCGCCGAATCCGGCCTGCTGGGTAAAGAGGTCGCTCTGCTGCACTTCGAGGCCGTGCGCGGCAGCGAGATCCTCGAGGCTGGCGCCACCCAACGCCTCTCGCCGTAGGTCCTCCGACACGCTGGTTGCACGCCCCTCGGCGCGTTCCCAGGCCATGGTGTTCTCAATACGGCCACGCTCGAGCTCGAACGGACGAACCTCCGCATCGCGTTGCTCGTCGACACGCGCGATCGTGTAGCCGAAGGGAGTCTCGAAGACCGCTGACAACTCGCCCGGTTCGAGCGCGAAGGCGGCGTCGTCGAAACCTTCGACCTGTCGGCCGCGACTCACCCAGCCCAAATCGCCGCCAGCGCTGCCCGACGCGTCGTCGGACAGCTCCTCTGCCAGAGCACCAAAGTCGGCCCCCGCCTCGAGCCTCGCCAGCGCGGCCTCCGCCGCGCGCTGCACCTCTGCTTTGCCGTCATCGTCCAGGCCCGGGGACACGCGAAAGAGAATCTGACGCGCCTTGATCTGCTCGGGCGTCGTGTACTCGACGATGTTCTCTTCGTACCTGGCGCGTGCCTCGGCCTCCTCGATGACCGTCTCGTCTCGAAGCTTCTCGGTGTCGGCGATCAAAAAGCTCACTCGTCGCTGCTCGGCCACGCGGTAGGCATCGGGCTCTGCCTCGAAGCGGCTGCGCAATCGCGCGGCGTTGGCGTCCGACTCGACCTCGATCTCGAAAGCCGTCGGCCGAATCTGGATGTACTCGAAGCTGACGCGCTCTTGCTGCCGCTGGTAGAGCTGCTCGAGCTCCGTGTCGCCCACCTCGACCGCGTCAGCAATCAACGCGGTGAGGCGCTCTACCAAGAGGTCCTCGATGAGTCCCTGCTCGAACGTCGCAACGTCGACGGCGTTGCGCGTCAGGATTTCGCGGTACTCCACGTCACCAATCCAGTGGCCGTCCTCGTCGCGAAAGACGGGGTACTGCATCGCACGATCGCGGACTTCCTGCGGCGCAATGCTGAGTCCCTGGTCGCGGGCGGCTGCCAGGATCAGGCGACGCTGGATGAGCTGCTCGAGAACGGTGCGCTCGATTTGCAATTGGCGCAGCATCTCGTCCGAGAGCTCTCCCTGATTCAGGTTTCGGTAGAACGCGATGCGCTCGTTGAGGGCGCGACGGAACTCCTCCGAAGTAATCGAGCCGCCATCGACCCGCGCGACCGCGTTGGCGGCGCCGCCGCCAATCATGTCGGGGATGTAAAGGATGATGAACGCGGCGATGACCAGCCATAGCGTCCACGACAGGCGACGTACGTTACGGCGCAGGGTAGGCAGCAAGGAACCGAACCTCCGGCGGATTCGGGAAGGTGGCTGGCGGCCGCACCCCTTTTGGAGCGCCCGTGCCGCCGGCCAGGAAGAAGGCCCACATCGTATCGACAGCGGACCGTCCGCGACAAGCGCCCACCACCCGGCCACGAGCGGTCAAGAGGCATCGCAGCGGCGACTCGGATCGCCGCAACCCATGCTAGAATCGCGACTTGCGGGCGATTGTTGCCTCTTCAGACCCAGCGGCGGCGGGCGCTCGCAAGTGATCCGTGTTGTTGATGACCGTCGATAACCGGACTGCAGCAGTGCCCCTAGCCGGTGAACGGTGGACAAATCGTCAACTGATCGCCGTAGTTTCTCGTAGCCCGTTACAGCAAACCTCCACTTGTGCGGCGCCCGACGCGGTTGCCCTGTCCCGGAAGCGCCCGGGCTTTCGACCTCCGCCACGGGCGACGGTGAGGTTCGCGCTCGAGCACATCACATGAGCCGATTTTCCTTCTGGTCGCTCTTCTCGAACGACATCGCGATCGACCTCGGCACCTCCAACACGCTCGTGTTCATGGCCAACAGAGGGGTAGTGGTACGCGAACCGTCGATTGTCGCGATCAATAAGAACACGAACAAGGTCGTGGCGGTCGGCACCGAGGCGAAGGAGATGCTCGGTCGCACGCCGGGACACATCGTGGCTGTGCGACCCCTCAAGGACGGCGTCATCGCGGACTTCGAGGTCACCGAACAGATGCTGTCGTACTTCATCCAGCGGGTACACAACCGCCGGGTTCTCGTGCGACCGAGGATCGTGATCGGCGTTCCGAGCGGTATCACCAAGGTTGAGGAGCGAGCCGTCCGCGACACCGCCTACCGCGCCAAAGCGTCGGAGGTGTACCTCATAGAGGAAGCGATGTCGGCGGCGATCGGTGCCGGCCTGCCCATCACAGAGCCGTCCGGAAACTTGATCGTCGATATCGGTGGCGGCACCACCGACGTCGCCGTAATCTCGATGGCCGGAATCGTCTACTCGCGATCGATCCGTGTAGGTGGCAACGAGCTCGATGAGGCGATCATCAACTACATCAAGCGCAACTACAATTTGCTCATCGGCGAGCGCACCTCCGAACAAATCAAGATCCAGGTCGGCTCGGCCTACCCCCTCGACGAAGAGCTGACGATGGACATCAAGGGGCGCGATCTCGTTGAAGGGGTCCCGAAGACGATCACCATCACGGACCGCGAAGTGCGTGAAGCGCTCAGCAAGCCGATCGGCATGATCGTCGAAGCCGTGCGCATGGCGCTGGAACGAACACCGCCAGAGTTGTCGGCCGACTTCCTCGACAAGGGGATCGTTCTCACCGGAGGGGGAGCGCTCATCCGCAACCTCGATGTGCGACTACGCGAGGAGACCGGGGTACCGGTCACGATCACCGAAGATCCCCTGTCGACCGTGGTGCTGGGTGTCGGGCGTGTCCTCGACGACATCGATCTGCTGCGGCGAGTCTGCCGGCCGTAGCGGACGGGGGAGCGGAAGGTGCAAGCGCTAGGACAGGGAGCTCGTAACGCGGCGCTGCTGTTCGGCGTGCTCATATTTCTCCTGCTGATGATGTCGTGGCAGGTCAACAGCGCGAGTACTCTGTCGACGGCGCGCGGTGTTGTCTTCGGCGCGATGTCGCCTCTCCAACGCGTGCTGGGCACGGCGTGGGGCAGAATCTCAGGCACGGTGCGAGGCTACGGCGATATGCGCGCATCGATCGCAGATCGCGACCGACTGCGGTCTCGGATGGCTGTCCTCGAGCGCGAGAACGCCCGCCTCCGAGAGGAGGCCCGTGCGACCCCGCGGCTGCGAGAGCTCGCCGGCCTGCGAGCGGCCACACGAACGTCCTCGACCGGCGCGCGCGTAATCGCGCGCGACTTCGGCCATCGTTACGAAGCGCTCACGATCGATCGTGGCAGTCTCGACGGCGTGATGTTGGACACGGTCGTCCTGTCCCCCGACGGCGGGCTCATTGGCCGTGTGATTCAGCTCGGCTCGCTGACCAGCATGGTGCAGCTGATCACCGACCCTTTGAGTGGTGTCGGGGCACGGCTGGCCGACTCTCGTTCGACCGGCCTCATCGCGGGACTCAACGGGCCACACCTCGAGCTGCGCTACATCGAAACGCACCAGGCGCCTTCCGTCGGAGAGGGAGTCATCACCTCTGGCGAAGACGGCATCTACCCTCCCGGCCTGCCGCTCGGCCGCGTAAGATCGTTCGCCGCCGGGCCGCCCATACCGGGCACACCACTCGTGCCGCTGGCGCGCGACGAGTCGGCGCTCTTTCTCGACATCGTCGTTACTCCGCTGGTGGACGTGCAACGCGTGGAACAAGTCTTGATCCTCGACCCGACCACTTGATCTCCCGTGGCCGCGCTGCGATCTCTCTTGCTGCTGGCAGCTGTGGCCACCGTGCAAACCACGCTCGGGCCGCTATGGACGCCCCTCGGTCAGTTCGACCTGCTGCTGATCGCGGCTGTCCATCTGGCGCTGCGGTCCGAGTTCCACGGAGCGTTGCTCATCGGCGGGGCCGCCGGGCTGCTGCAAGATGGGTTGTCGGGCGGCGTGCTGGGGATGCACGCGTTCGCCAAGGTCGCGGTCACTGGATCTGTAGCAGCGTTGGGCGCGGCACTGATCGTGCGCGACGTGCTCGCGGAGGGGCTCTTGATCGGCGCGGCAACGGTCGTCGAGAGCACTATCGTCACGTTGCTGGCGGCTTTTCTCGGCCGCCCGACGAACGTCACGATACCGGCTATCTTGCTCCGAGGTGTGGCCACAGCCCTGTTCGCGATCTTTTTCTTCGTGGCGTGGAACGCCTTCCAGGCCCGCTGGCAGCGTTGGCGGGGCCGACTACCGAGCCTGCACCGATGACTGCCCGCCGCGACGCCGTGACGCGGGGTGCTATCCCGCCTGCGGCACCGTGCATCGAAAGCTGTGCTTCCTGATGGCTAGCGACTTCTTGCGTTCGAAGCACAGAGGCGCTCGCACGCGGGCGACTCTGGCCGGTAGGCGCGACGGACGCCGACTCAACCCGTTGGCTCTCGAAACACCCCAGGATCGCGAACGCCTCGAGCGCCGCTTGTGGGTACTCGAGTGGGGCGTCGTCGTAGCCGTTACTTCGCTGCTTCTCGGATTCTGGCAGTTGCAAGCCGTCCAGAGCGCCCAGTATCGGGCCCAGGCCGACGCCAACCGCCTCGAGCAGTTTCGCCTGCCCCCGGCGCGCGGCTTGATACTCGATCGCAATGGCGTCGTGCTCGCTGAAAACCGGCCAGCCTACGCCGTCGCGGTGGTGCGCGAAGACATCGACGACCTAGCCGTCGAATTGACATGGCTAGCGAGCGCTCTTGCGCAACCCGTAGAGGAGATCACCGCAAGGCTAGAGCGCTACCGCAATTGGCCCCGGTTCCGGCCGGTGGTGATAGCCGACGACGTAGCGCAAAGCACAGTAATTCGGATCGAGGCACGCAGGCGTGAGCACCCAGGCGTGGTTGTGCAGGTTCTGCCGCGCCGCGACTACCCGGACGGTGCCAGCGCCGCCCATCTACTTGGCTATGTGGGCGAGATCACGTCCGATCAGCTGCAGGCCTGGGCAGGTGACTATCGGATGGGCGACATCGTCGGCCAGAGCGGCCTCGAGCGCATGTACACCGACGAGCTGGCCGGCAGCTCGGGTTGGCGCCGGGCGGTAGTGAACTCGATCGGGCGTGAGATGGTCACCCTCGAGGAAGAGCCGCCCCACCCCGGGCTCAACGTACAGCTCACCCTCGACAGCCAGCTCCAGGGACGCATCGTGGAGCTCATGGAAGGGCGCCGCGGCGCTGTCGTGGTCCTCGGGGTCGACACCGGCGACGTGCTCGCGCTCGTCAGCGCGCCCGCCTTCGACCCCAACTCCTTCGCAGCACGTTTCACGCAACAGCAATGGACAGAGCTGAGCGAGGATCCCGCCAAGCCGCTGCTCAACCGAGCGCTGGCGGCGGAGCTGCCTCCAGGCTCGATCTTCAAGCTCGTGATGGCAACGGCGGGCCTCGAGGAGGGCGTCATCAGTCGCAGCTCGACTTTCTTCTGTCCGGGCGGCAAGCAGGCCTACGGGCGCTTCTACAACTGCTTGGGACATCACGGCAGTGTCAACGTCGTCGAGGCGATCGCACAATCCTGCAACACGTTCTTCTACGAGCTGGGCATGAAGCTGGGCCGCGAGAAGATCGTCCGCTGGGCGCAAGCGTTCGGACTCGGCACCGCCACTGGGATCGATCTGCCGCAGGAGAACGGAGGCATCGTTCCGAGTGATGAATGGCTCGCCAGCCGCGGCCTGCGGTTCTACCCCGGCGAGACCGTATCGCTGGCCATCGGCCAGGGTCGTCTGGCCGTGAGCCCGCTGCAGCTGGCGCATCTGGCGGCGACCGGCGTCACCGGGTTTCGAATCCAGCCCCACCTACTGCTCGGCGTCGAGGACTCCTCGTTCGGCGGTCAGGGCCGCGCGCCTGCTGTGACCCCGCGGGCAGCGGAGTTCAGTGAGCAAACGCGCCGGATGCTCCTGGAGGGGATGACGGCGTCGGTGGCGCGAGGCACGTCGCGGCGCGCCGGCAACGCGCACCTGTCGATCGGCGGAAAGACCGGAACTGCCCAGGTAGCCGCCGCCTCGCGAGCCGGCGAAACCTTCGAGAGCACACCAGAGCACCTGCGCGACCACGCTTGGTTTGTTGGCGTCGCGCCCGCGGACAATCCGCAGGTGGCGATCGCGGTGTACCTCGAGCACGGGGGCTCAGGCGGGCGGGAGGCCGCGCCGATCGGCGGTCAGATCCTCGCCGAGTATTTCGGCGTCTCACCCGCACAGCTCGAGCTCGAGGCTCTGACGCCCTATCTCGAAACAGTCGGGACGGGTGATCCGGCTGCCCAGGTGGAGACGGCGGGACCGAGTGCAACGGCGGCACAGCGGAGGCAGCAGCAGTGATCGACCGCCGCGGCTTTCGCGTTTTCGACTACATGTCAATCGCCCTATTGGCTGGGCTGCTCGCATTCGGAGTGCTGCTCGTGGCCTCCGCCAGTGGCAGCGGGAGCTCCGACCTCGCGCGTAAGCAGGCGATCTGGGGAGGCACCGGCCTGCTTCTCGCGATCATCGCCGGGGCAATCGACTATCGACTCCTTGCCAGCCGGGCGTATGCGATCTGGACCGCCTCCGTGGTGCTGCTCGCCGGCGTTACGTTCTTCGCCCCGCCGATCTCGAACGCTCGTAGCTGGCTGCAGCTCGGAGGATTCACTTTGCAGCCCTCCGAGTTCGCCAAGCTGGCCACCATCCTCGCTTTGGCTCGGTTGTTCGCCGAGCGCGAGCCGCGGCAGTTCGGTCTGCAGCAGATGGTTATCCCGGTGACCCTGGTGGGCGTGCCGGTTCTACTCACGATCCTGCAACCAGACCTCGGCACGGCTATGGCGTTCCTTCCGGTGCTCGCTGGCATCACCTGGGTAGCGGGCATCCGGGTGCGCCCGCTCGTCGGCCTAGCGGCAGGCGCGGCGGCGGTCTCGCCCTTCTTGCTGTTTTTCGGGCTACTCGACTACCAGCGGGCTCGCCTGACCAGCTTTCTGCGGCCGGAGGACGACCCCCTCGGGAACGGGTATCAGCTCATACAAAGCAAGATCGCCATCGGTTCCGGCGGCATGATTGGCAAGGGGCTCTTCAGGGGCACGCAAAGCCAGCTCAACTTCCTGCCGGAGCAGCACAACGACTTCATCATGGCGCTTCTCGGCGAGGAGCTCGGCTTCCTGGGCGTCACGATTGTGCTGACACTCTACGCAGGCCTGCTCCTCCGACTGCTCAGCTCGGCACGCCTGGCGCGCGACCGGTTTGGATCCTACGCGGCGGTCGGCGTGGCGAGCCTATTGGCGTTCCACCTTGTCATCAACGTCGCCATGGTCATCGGCTACGCGCCGATTACTGGAATTCCACTGCCGTTGCTGTCGTACGGCGGCTCGTCGACGTTATCGACGGCGATCGCTATCGGGGTGGCGGTCTCGATACGCAGTCGAAGATTCGGGGCCTGAGCCCCGGGCGCATCAATCGGCCCGCAGCGCCTCGTGGCGCCCCGCCAGCAGACGTACGTCGCCGCGCCACCACGGCGCCGACCGGTGTGGCGGCTCGCGCCATCGAAAGGCTTGTATAAGATAGGTGAGGAATCTGGTGCTCCTATCGGGAACTTGCCGCATTTCATGATCCGCCGATCTGCCAGTACAGGCTGGCCGCCACGCATCGCAGCCAAGCCGAGACGTAGGGCACGCGGTGGTTCCGACGTCCGGACTACCCGTCCAGGGCGCCCCGCTCGCCGTCTCAAAAGCGGCGAAAGCCAAGCTATCAAGAGACATCGCTCTGTTCACTACCTTTTCAAGTACGGCCGCCCTGCCGCGGTGGCCGCAGCCAGCAAGGACGGGCGTGGCACGCCGCGCCCGGGCCGATAACGCGGGCACGTACACGGAGTCGACCCTCGCGACTCGGTGCCCCCCGGTCCGTGGCCCGGAGACAAGCGCCGCCCGTCCGGACGCTAGCGTCGCCCTCTCCTGTGGAAACAAAGGAGAGCTGCGCCCAGCGCGCAGAAGACGCCTTTTGGAGACCGTATGTCACGCAAGGAAATTATCGCCAACTGCGACGACAACGAGACGCGGGTCGCCGTGCTCGAAGACGGGCAGTTGCAAGAGATCTTCATCGAGCGAGAGAGTGCCCGTGGCACAGCGGGCAACATCTACAAGGGGAGAGTAAACCGGGTTCTGCCGGGAATGCAGTCGGCGTTCGTCAACATCGGACTCGAACGCGATGGCTTCCTCTACGTCTCCGACGTTCTCTCCGACATCGACGCCCACAGCACCTGGCTCGAGGACGGGTCGAACGGCGACGGCCCCGCGCCGCAGCGGCGACGCAGTCGACGTGCGAGAGAGAACCAGAAGATCGACAAGCTGCTGTCGCGTGGCGACGAGATCTTGGTGCAGATCTCGAAGGCTCCACTCGGCACAAAGGGCGCCCGTATCACAACGAACATCTCCTTGCCCGGGCGCTACCTCGTCTACATGCCGTCCGTCGACCAGGTTGGCGTCTCGCGCAAGATCGAGGACCGTACAGAGCGCAACCGCCTGCGCAAGATCATTCAGAGAGTGCGACCCAAAGGCGTTGGCGGCTTCATCGTCCGCACCGCTGGTGTTGGGCGCGGCGAGCAAGACTTCCGCGACGACCTGATGTTCCTGCACGAGCTCTGGGAGGCGCTTCGCGAGCGCAGCGAGTCGGCTAAGGCGCCGGCCCTGATCCACCGCGACCTGTCTGTGCTGCTGCGGCTGCTGCGCGACGTCTTTACGGAGGACTACGACCGCGTCATCATCGACAATCACGAGGAGTTCGAGCGCGCCAGGCGCTTCCTCGAGCAGGTCAACCCTTTGGCGGCCAGCAAGCTTCAAGCGCATCAGTCGACCACGCCGATCTTCGACCAGTACAAGGTCACGAGCCAGATCGAGAAGGCGCTCGAGACCCATGTATGGCTGAAGTCGGGCGCATATCTGGTTATCAACCAGACCGAAGCGCTGGTGGCGATCGATATCAACACCGGCAAGTATGTCGGTAAGAAGCGCCTCGAAGACACGGTCGCGAGCACCAACGTCGAGGCCGTGAAAGAGATCGTTCGGCAGATCCGACTTCGCGATCTCGGCGGCATTATCGTCATCGACTTCATCGACATGGATGAGCCGGAGAACCGCAAGAGAGTCATCGAGGCGCTCGAAGCAGAGCTCGAGAAAGACCGCGCCAAGACTCAGCTACTGCAGATCTCCGAGTTCGGCCTTGTTGAGCTCACCCGGCAACGCGTAAAGCAGAGTCTCGAACGCACGTTGTGCGAGCCCTGCCCCTATTGCCAGGGAGAAGGGCGCGTAAAATCGACCGACACGATCTGCCTCGAGATTCTCCGCGAGGTTGGACGACTGCAGCGCGAGCTAGCCGGCCGCGACGTCATCGTCCGTGCCGCGCCGGCGGTGGGCCGTGCGCTCGAAAACGAGAGTCACGCCGTCCTCGAGGGCATCCGTCACATGCTCAACTCGCCGGTCCAGGTGCTACCCGATCACAGCCTGCACCAGGAGCGCTTCGAGGTCACCGCGCGTTAGAAGCTCGCGGCGTGCGCTCGCGCCGACCGACCGGAGCCAGCGGAACGAGAGCGCTGGCGATCAGGAAGCGGCCGAACAGCTCCGCCTTGAGGAGCGCGCCCTGGTCGTTGACATGCAGCCCGTCGGTGAACAGGTCGGGGCCCGAAGGGAAAACTGCGGCGAAATCGAAGAACGGCACGCTCGTCGCAGATGCCAGGCGGCGGAGCATGGCGTTGATCTCCAAGTAGGCACGCGCGTACTCGTCCGAGGAGACATGCGGCTTTGACGGGAAGTCCGGAGAGATTGCAAACGAGCTGAGCACGATGCCGATGTTGTGGCTCTTCGCCACCGCGACCATGTTGCCGATGTTGCGCTCGAAGAAGACCGGCGAGTTAGTCTGGAGCATTTCGGCGGCGTCGACCTCGCTGAAGATCCCACTCGGATAATCACCACGAAGCTTCTGGTCGACGAAGTCGTCGCCAACAAACGATTCAGGCTCTGGCGCCAACACGCGCGACAGCGACGCGTGCGAGCGCGTGATCCCGAATCGAATCATGAGCACTCGCAGCAGCGTGCTGTGCTCGAAGATCGACGGCATGAAGACAGGCGACTCGCTGGGCAGCCAGCGCCCGGTATTGTCGCCGCGGTAGGCGGCGGGCGGCCATACGAGACGCGGAGCCACGTCGTTGACGCCGTGGTAGACGATCAACAGATCGGGATCGAGATCCAGCACGCGCAGCTGGAGATTCACCAAGCTTTCCCAGCTGCTCTAGCTGTTGACGCCCGCGTTGACCACTCGCACGTTCGTGAAGCCCTCACGCCTCAGATACCGCTGCAGACGATCCGGGTATGAGTGCCGGTAGTTGCCGACCGAAGAGGTGTAGGTCGTTGAGCCGCCCAGGCAGACGATCCTGAACTCGGTGTCGGGCTTGGGAACCTCGATCTCGTCGCCCCGGTAGCCCAGCGAGTTGTGGCGATTCTGCTCCGTTTCGAACCCCGGATTCGGGTAGTGCCCCAGATACCGATGAGCCACGAATCGCGGGGTAAAGCCGCGCGCCCGAAGCTGGCGCACGGACGCGAACTGGACGAAGTCCTGTCGGCTAGCGACAAAGCGCAGCCAAACGCCGGCCGCGATCTCCATTCCCACGACGACCAGAACGCATGCCAGCAGAGCCACCGTGGCGTTCGCCAGAATCGCCTGGCCGCGGCTCCACTCCGTCGGATGAGGCATTCGTCACATGCTCACTTCGCGAGTCTCGGCGCTACCCGATCCTGGCCTACACCAACAGCGTCCCGAGGTCACTGCCCGCTAGAAGGCAAGTCGTCGCCCACCTGCTGCGGGACGAGTGGGGCGGACGAAACGAGGGCGCCGTCGACCAGGAACCGGCCAAAGAGCTCCGCCTTGAGGAGCGCGCCAGCGGCGTTGACGTGGCGCCCGTCGGCAAAGTACTCGGGACCTGTCGGGAATACCGCCGCGAAGTCGAAGAACGGCACCGAGTCGGTGGCAGCGACGCGTGTCAGCACGTCGTTACCTTCGCGAAACGCCTTCGCGTACTCCTCCGATGAGACCGACGGCTCGGCAAGAAAGTCCGGCGAGTACGCGAACGAGCTGAGCACGATGCCGATGTCGCGGCTCTGTGCGACAGCGACCATGTTGCGGACGTTGCGCTCGAAGAACGTCGGCTCGTTGGTCTCGAGCATCTCGAAGGCGCCGACCTCTTCAAAAACTCCGCTCGGATACTCGCCGCGGACCTTCTGGCGGACGAACTCGGCGCCGCGAAACGAGTCTGGCTCCGGCGACAGCACCCTTGACAGTGACCCGTGTGCGCGTGTGAGCGCGAACCGGACCATGAGCGTCCGCAACAACGTGCTGTGCTCCCAGACTGACGGCATAAAAATCGGCGACTCGTCTCGCAGCAACCGTCCCGAGTTGTCGCCTCGGTAGGCAGCAGGAGGCCACACGAGCCGCGTATGTACGTCGTTGATACCGTGATAAACGATCAAGAGGTCGGGATCCAGATCCAGCACACGGAGCTGCAAGTTTACCAGGGGATGTCACAGGCTCCGTTGAAAAAGGGTGACGGTGATCCGACCTCGATAGTGTGTCGGGGTCAATCCACTGGCATGGAGGATCACCGTCATGAGCAAGAGTCGCAGAACAGAGACAAGTAGGAAAGCGGAGCGCCAAGAGAACCCGCTCCTGGAGGCAGTGGTAGCGGCGCGATCGGATCTACGAGCGCTGGTCATGGACGCGGGCTTCGGGGTGTTGGGTTCGCTGCTGGAAGAAGACCGGGCGGAGCTCTGCGGAGAGCGCTACGCGCGGTCACAGCAGCGGCGGGCGTACCGACACGGCTACGACGAGGGCTCGCTGGTGATGGGCGGCCGGCGGGTCAAGGTACGCAAGCCGCGGGCTCGGAGCGTCGATGGCCAAGAGCTGCCGCTGCCGCACTGGGAGAGGTTCAAGGCAACAGATCCGCTCGAAGAGCGCGCCGTAGAGCAGATCCTGTGCGGCGTCACGACGCGCAAGTACGAGCGCTCGTTAGAGCGGCTCGACGACGGGCGAGCTTCGTCGGGAACGAGTCGCTCGAGTGTGTCGCGGCGGTTCGTAGCGCGTACAGCCAAGCAGGTGCAGCAGTACCTGGCCCAACCGCTCAATGAAGTGGACCTGCCGGTGCTGGTGATCGACGGCACGCACATGGGCAAGCACTTGTTGGTGATCGCCATGGGCATCGACGCGGACGGCGTCAAGCATGTGCTGGGTGTCGTAGAGGGCACCACGGAGAGCTCCCACGTGTGCCGGTCGCTGCTGCGGCAGTTGATCGAGCGCGGCATGCCCGTCGAACGGGCGCGGTTGGTGGTAATCGATGGCTCCAAGGGCCTCCGTAAAGCAGTGCGCGACACGTTCGGCGAGTGGGCCCTGATCCAGCGCTGCCGTGTCCACAAGATCAAGAATGTATTGGAGCATCTGCCAGGGCATATCCGGCCCTGGTTCGCAGCCAAGATCCGCAAGGCGTGGAAGGCGGAGACGGCCACGGCAGCGACCAAGCAGCTCGACGCCGTGGTCAAGGAGCTGGAGACCGATCACCCCGGTGCAGCGGCCTCGCTCAGAGAAGGAATGCAAGAGACGCTCACCGTCACTCGGCTCCGAGTTCAGGGGCCGCTGCTTCGGACGTTACGTTCAACGAATACGATCGAGAACCTGAACGGGACGATCAAACACGTCAGCCGCAACGTAAAGCGGTGGCGCTCCGGGAGCATGATCGTTCGATGGGCGGTTACTGCACTCATCGAGGCCGAGAGCAAGTTCCGGAGGGTTCGTGGCTACCGCGACATCGCCAAGCTCGATGCCGCACTCAACACCGCCGTCGACGTTCCCCTTGAGCAGGAGCGCCGTACTGCGTAACAATCCCCAACCACTTCACCGTCGCCTTAGTTCAACGGACGGTGGGACATCCCCCCGCGCCCTGGCAGAACGGCTACGTCAGCGAAGCGCTCGGTCGTTACGCGTTTGCCCGTCGTCACGTGAAGCGACCCGATCCCGCCGCCGAGCAGGCGCTGTTCCGCGTGCTCGACGCCATCAACCAGGTTCTCACCGACGGCTACGCCTACGGCGCGCTGCTCTCCACGTCCCCCACGCGTCGGGCTGCCTACTTGGCGATGGCCGAAGAGACGTGGCGTTGGACCATGGGGCCCGAGTCGGCCCCTGGCGTGCCCTTCAGCAAGTTCAGCTACTGCTGCCCGCAAACACCCGCGAAGAACGCCGCGATCCGGCTCCGGTTCGGTCAGGTTTACCAGTGGCTGCGTCAGCAGCCTGACGTGGCGGCCTCGCGGGGTCGCTAGGTAGAGAGAGCGACACGACGGGGTCGCAATTGGGGGGGGGCCGGGCGTGGGGCGAGCGGCATCCCTCTAGGCGGGGCGCGCCTCCACGCTTGGCGTCGCTTCGGCCGACTGGTGCCGAGCTGTCGCCGGGGGGACGACATGCGTCGTACAAGTGCGGGCCCCGCTACGAGTGACGCCGCTCGCCCCACGCCTTGCGCCGTCGGTTTTGCGACGCCACCGGTGTGATGCGGCGATCGGCGGGTTGATCTGCAAGTCATCGTTCGCTTCTTCGTTTCTCAGTGTTCGACTTTCTGCTCCGGGACGGAGGTCGAAGGCTCGCGCTGGCCGGTAGGACGCTCGCAGCCCGACAGCCCCACATGAGCGCGCTCTCGCCTCTGTTCTGGCTTCGACGCCGGGCGAGTTGATTCACGACTGGTTCTGCTGTTCGCTGCTCCTAGTTTCCCAGCACGCGCCGCCAATCTGGTCGGGCGTCGAACCGCAGCAAGGTGGAGCGATGGTCATCTCGATACGCTGCATGCGAGCGCCCGCACAGTCGGATCCATTGAAGCTCGCCGCGCCCGCCGCGCGGAGCTCGACGGCCGCGATCGCCGTGCTCCTCGGGGTGCACTTGGCCCTGACAGCTTGCGCTCGCCCGGGGCCGGAGGGCTCTTCTTCGGTGCCGCGGCCGAACCTGGTGTTGATCTCGATCGACACGCTGCGCGCCGACCACGTTGGGGTTTACGGATACGACCGGCCCACCACGCCAAACCTCGACGCGCTCGCCGCCGGAGGAGTTTTCTTCACTCAGAACTATGCACAGGCGCCCTACACGGCGCCGTCGCAGACTTCGATTCTCACCTCGCTCTACCCGGCGGTTCACGGCGTGTGGGAGCACGGACATGTGCTGGACGACACGGTCCCGACTCTCGCGGAGATCCTGCGCGACGCGGGGTATGCCACCGGAGGGTTCACCCAGCTCGAGGGAGAGAGCTATCGGCGAGGCTTCGATACCTACGAGAGGCTTACACCGCACCGCAACCAGCGGCGTGCCGAACGTAACCTCGAAGCAGTCGGAGGATGGCTCGACGCCAACGGCGATCGTCCGTGGTTCCTGCTCTTGCACTTCTACGACCTCCACCTGCCGTACCGGCCGGTGCCCGAGTACCTGGAGCGCTTCGACGACGGCTACGACGGCCCGCTCGGTGACGAGATCCGACGCGACCAGATCATGGCGATCAACGGCGGCAGCGTGTCGATTGGCGAGCGCGACGTGCAGCACCTGCGTGCCATGTATGACGCGGAGCTGGCGTTCCTCGATGCGTTTCTCGGGGATGTGTTCGAGCGACTGCGGGCCTCGGGGATGATGGAGTCGACCGGCATCGCCGTCGTCTCGGATCATGGCGAGGAATTCGGCGAGCACGGTTCCGTGGCAACACACGCGCACACGCTGTACAACGAGCTCATCCACACACCGTTGATCGTGGCGGGGCCGGGCGTGCCAGCCGCACGGCGCATCGAAAGCACCGTGCGCAACGTCGACGTGGCCCCAACTCTGCTGCGTATCGCGGGCATCGAGCCGCCGTCGCACTACCAGGGCTCTGATCTGGCCCGTGTATGGGAAGGCGCTGAGTCCGAGTCCCGACTGGCCATGAGCCAGCTGGGCTCGGCGCGAGCTTTCGTGCGCGACGGTCTCAAGTTCGTCACCGACGGCAGCGGTTTCAGTCTTTTCGATCTGACCAACGACCCGCTCGAACGCCTCGACGTCAGCGCCGATCGACCTGACGACGTGGCGACATTTCGCGATCTTGCAGACGAGTGGGCGGCCGAGCTCGATCGCAGCCGGCAGAGCGTTCGCCAGCCGGCTGAGATCCGGCTGACGCCCGAGGAAACCCGCCGCCTGCGCGCGTTGGGCTACATCCAGTGAGCCGTGACAGAGCGACGCCCGAGCCGAGCGGAGCTCGTCTTGTGCTGGTGCTGCTGGTTCTCGTGGCGACCGCCTGCTCGAGCCCCTGGTTCGATCAGTCAAACGATCCCCGGCGGCTCGATTTGCTCGCTGTGACGGGAGCCAGCAAAGACACAGAGGCCGAATCCACCCGGTCTCGCGTGGATGTGGCCCTGCGGCTACCACCTGACTCCGCTGCGCTCGTACTCGACCTCGAGGCGCGCCTGCGCGGCCGCGACGCCGGATCACGGCTGGCGGTCTGGGCGCACGACGAGAACGGGGGGGCACAGCAGCTGCTCGACCGCGAGTTGACCGCCGAGCTGCGCGAGCGCGTAGATCTGGGCGCCTGGGCGGGCCGCGAGCTCCTGCTGTCGGTGTCGGTACAGATGGGTCCGCGGCCGAGAATCCGCTGGCGCGAGCTGGCGATCGAGGTCGAGGGGCAATCCGACGCCGGAGGCGGCGATCCAGCGAGCTGGCACATCGTGGCCCCCGTACGCGCCCCGAATGTGCTACTGTACGTCATCGACGCTCTGCGCAACGACGTCCTCGATCGACCCGAGGATGCTCCGGCCACTGTTCAGCTCCGGCGTATGGCGGCGGAAGGTGTGCGGTTTACAACCACCTGGACCGCGGCCACTTGGACCCGCGCGGCCATGGCCTCATTGCTGACGGGGCTCTACTCGAGCGTCCACGGAGTACAGGGGCGCGACGACGTACTGCCGGAAGCGGCATGGACTCTCGCCGAGCGTTTTCGCGCCGCCGGATACGCCACTGCGGCTGTGGTGTCGAACCCCAACATCGCCGCCCATTGGGGCTTCGATCAGGGATTCGAGGTGTACGATCGCGCCCGTCCTGAAGGCGATGACGACAACCAGGATGCCGGCGAGATCGCCTCCTCGCACCCCGCCCGGGCCGAACAGGTTCACGAGCTCGCCCTCGGCGCTCTGTCGCGCCTGGATCGGTCGCGACCGTTCCTGATGTACGTCCATACGGTAGAGCCGCATGCCCCATACGACCCTTCGGAGTGGCTACTGCCGGGCGAACGTCCCGCCGGCGCTGCAACGCCCGAGGTGCTCGGCGGACTCGACGGCGAAGGTGCCGACGAGCGCACGATCGCCGACCTGCGCACTCTTTACCGCGGTGAGCTGGCGTACGCAGACCGCGAGTTGGCGCGCTTCCTGGAGGCGCTGCGCGCGCGCGGCGCCCTGGACAACACGATCGTTGTCGTCACCTCCGACCACGGCGAGCAGTTCGCCGAGCACGATCGCTTCGGCCACGGCCGCACGCTCTTCGAGGAAGAGCTGCGCGTCCCGCTCGTGGTGTGGGGTCCCGGAGTGGTACCGGCGCGGGGGGATGTGACCCGTCCGGCTTCCCTTGTCGACGTTGGCTCCACGCTGCTGTCGTTGGCGAAAGTGGCGGTCGACTTCGGTAACGGCGAAGACCTCAGTGAGGTCTTCGGAGCCGGCGACGGAAGCGCGCCGCCCCCTGCGCGGGCCCTGCTGGCTGAGTTGGCTCTCGATGGTCGCAACCTCGCAGCGATCCGATGGGACGACTGGAAGCTCGTTCACGATCGCCGCGCGGAGAGCTATCGCATGCACAACCTCGCTTCTGACCCTCGTGAGCTGCGCGATCTGTTCGACGAACTGGGTACGGCCAACGAACGCGTTACCGCGCTTTCGCGTCTGCTGGCCGATTGGACCGATCGGCTCGCCGCTGCGCGTCTCGACCCCGCGGGTGCGCGGCCGGCCCCGAGCAGCGAGCTTCTCGAGCAGTTGCGAGCGTTGGGGTATCTGCAGTAGCTGGCTCGGATCCGTTGCGAGTCCGATTGCACGTTTCGATCGAGTGCTCGGTGGAGCGCGGGGGGCGGGCTAGAATCGCGGCAGTGCTCCCAGAACTTCTTGACGTCGGAGGTGTGCGTGCGGATACGGGCGGGGATCGTTCTCGCGGCTGTCGTAGCGAGCGCCTCGAGTGTGTCCGTGGGGGCGCAGGAGGCCGGCCAGGTTGTTGACGCTGTGCTCGGCGCGTATGGAGGCGTCCAGCGGCTGCGCGCTATTGCCGGGTATCGCTATGACGCGACCATGCGCACCAGCAGAGGTGAGGACGCGACGGTTGTGAGGGTGTCGTCTGGAGCCGATACGCTCGAGGTGCGCATCAGCTACCCCGATCGCGCAGAGATCCGGCGGCTGGTTGCAGGGGAGGGTTGGCGCGGCTCTTCGGAGGAAGACCTACGCGCGGCCGAAGGACCGATGCTGACGTCGATGATCGGACAGGCGATGCGCGCCAACTTGCCGTGGTTGTTGGCGGGGGCTCGCGACTCCGTCGAGGTTCTCTCGAGAGAGCCCGAGCGCATCGTGGTCGGCCTGGTGTCGCCCGCGGGCGTCTCGCTACGGATCTCGATCGAGCCCGAGACGCATCGCATCGTACGTACCGAATCGCTCGTCTCGGCCGGCGAGATGCAGCTGCAGTTCGCCACCGACTACTCCGATTTCCGCGACGTTTCCGGCGTGTTGTTTCCGTTCCACGAGGAGTCGTGGGCTCAGGGCACGCACACCGCATCGCTGGACGTTCAATCGATTGAGCTCGAGTCGTCCTCGGAGCGTTGATCGGGTGACTCCACCGTGCCACGCGGCATCGAGTGCGCAGTGGTGCTCGTGCGCTTGTCGAGTCACCCTCCGCTCCGCGGGTGTCGCGATGGGTGCTGCCGACGCGGCTATTCGGACCGCAACATCCTCTCGACACCGGTTGCAAGTGTGGCGCCGAGGACGTTCTTGCAATCGTTCGGGGTGACTCCCAAGCCGGTAACACTGGCAGCCGTCGCCACGTGCCCGAAGAAAGTACCGGGCGGGAGATTGGGCCCGCCGAGTGCCACCACGGTCACATTGAGGTCCTTGCCGGCAGGCGGAATCGACACGTTCACGCACGCGACCGCGGCGCCGATGTCGGCCTGGTAACGACCGATGCTGCGCTTTCCGTTCGCGTTGAGCCGGATCTGGTTGACGGCCTTCCTGGGCGTACCATCCGCCTTCACCCCGATGATCGCGACGCCGACCAAGTACGTACCACTGGTGAGCTCCTCGAACGTGTGCTTCCACGGGCCGAGCGACCGGACCTTGCCGCTTTGGATCACGCTGCGCAGCTCCGAGACCACGTCGCCGAGCGCGACGCTGAACACCCCGTTGGAGCCGTTGCTGGGTGATCCCGTGTTGCAAGCGGGGAGCAGAGACACCATCAGAACCAAACAGAACAAGCGCTTCATCAGCGGCCTCCGGGAATCGTCGAGCGGACAGGGAACGCGACCTCTGGCTCGCGATGATAGCGCGGCGCCTCTCGCCGCACCGCCCGCACCCCCGACTAGTTAATCGCCAGCTCCTCGAAGATCCTCGCCAGCTCCGTCCGCGTGATCCCGTCGGCGTCTGCGATCGGACGCCCCGCCGGCGACGCATCCGCGTAGCTCGGCATGCGGTTGCTGATGCGGTCCTCGAACTTCGAGACCGAACGGTTTTCGAGGTAGACCCCGGTGGGGATGTAGTCCCCCCACTCGTGCGCCATCGCGATGAAGTCATTCATCTTCGCGAAAACGTCTTCTTCGCTGGCGCCTTGCTCGATGATGCCGTCGTAATCTTCGGGCAGCGGCCGCACGCGTGGCCGTACTTCCTCGAGATCCTTGCCCGCGAACCACTCCTTGGTGTGGATGTTGTTGTACGTCGGGCAGGGCTGCAAGACATCCAGATACGCCAGACCTGGATGTTCGATGGCTCGCTGCATCAACCCCACGAGCTCTTTGATGTTGTAGCTGTAGCCGCGACCGATCCATGTGAAGCCCGACGCGAACGCCAGCATGAGCGGGTTGATCTCCATCTGGATGTTGGGCTCGGCGAGGCTCTTGGTCTGCAGGCCCATCGGCAGTGTCGGCGCCGCCTGGCCCTTGGTGAGGCCGTAGACAGCGTTGTTGAACAGCACGTACGTCATGTCGACGTTGCGCCGCCCCGCGTTGACGAAATGGCCGGCGCCGATGCCGAGGCCATCGCCGTCGCCGCCGGCGGCGATCACCGTGAGCTCGGGGTTGGCGAGCTTGATGCCGGTCGCGAAGGGCAGCGGACGGCCATGCAGCGTATGGACGCCGTAGGAGCCGACATAGTACGGCGCCTTCCCCGAGCAACCGATGCCGCCCACCATGACGACGCTCGACGGGTCGAGGCCCATCCTGGCGAACGTCTGCTGGATGGCATTGATGATGCCAAAGTCGCCGCAGCCGGGACACCAGTCGTTGGGGTGCGGAACCTGGAAGTCCTTGGCCTTGAGTTTGGGAGTTTCCGTTGCGGTCGTCATTGTGCTCGGTCCCAGTCGGCTACTGGTAGGGGTTGCGGAGGACGATGCGGCTGTCGGCGCCGCCTTCGCGAATTTCGTTGATCGCGCGGAGAAGCTCCTCGCCGGAGATCGGTCGGCCGTTGTACTTGACGATTTGATGGTCCGGCGTGATCCCCGTTTGTTGCCTCAGGAGCTGAGCGAACTGTCCGGAGAAGTTCGACTCGACGATCACCAGGGGCTTGGCACTTTCGAGAACGGCGACCAGTTCCATGGGGAACGGGACCATCAGCCGAACTTGCACTAGCCGCGCGGACGCGTCTTGCGCCTCGAGCTTGTCGAGCACCTCGAGAACGGCGCCCTTGTTCGACCCCCAGGTGAGGATCGTCAGGTCAGCTTCGCGGTCGCCGAAGACCTTGAACTTCTCGTCGACGGGAATCTCGGCGGCCGCCAGCTCCATCTTGCGGGCACGCTTTTCCATCATCTTCTCGCGGATGATCGGGTCTTCGGTGACACGACCCTGAGGGGTGTGCTCACCACCGGTCATCCAGTGTGCGTTGCCCGGCTGGCCGAGAAGCGTCCGTGGAGAGATCCCCGACTCGGTGAACGCGAAGCGATGGAAGGCCCCTTCGCCGTTGGGTTTTCCATCGGTCAGGCCGCGTGGCTCGGCGATCTCGCCGCGCTCGATCTTGACCTGGTCGAGGTCGTACGGCGGGATCGTTCGCGACTGGCTCGAGAGCGCCTTGTCGAGGATGTGGACGACAACCGTCTGGTAGCGGTCGGCGTAGTTGAACGCTTGTGCGGCGTCGTAGAACGCCTCGATCACGTCGCCCGAGGAGATGACGATCTTGGGGAAGTCGCCGTGACCGGCGTTGCAGGCAAAAAGGAGGTCGCCTTGGTCGTTGCGCGTCGGCATGCCAGTCGACGGGCCACCACGCTGCCAAAGCGTGACCACCAGAGGCACCTCGTTGATCCCGGCCCAGCCGATGCCCTCGGTCATGAGCGCGAAGCCGGGACCGGAAGTGGCGGTGGAGCTGCGGGCGCCGGTGAGCGCCGCCCCGGCCGCCATCGTGATGGCCGAGATCTCGTCCTCGGTTTGTACGACCAGAACGTAGCCCTCGCCGCCGTCGCGTGTCGGGAACTCGGCGTGCGCCTCGAGGTACGTGCTCTCGTCGGTGGCCGGGCTGATCGGGTAGTAGCTCTGCATCGTCAAGCCGCCGGCCAGCTTGCCTAGCGCCACCGCCTGGTTGCCGTTGACCATGATGCGCTTGTCGGTGCTCTCGCTGGCGTCGAGCCGGAAGATGAATCCCGAGAGGTCGAGCTTCTCGCGCGTGTAGTTGTAGGCCTGCTCAACCGCCTCGACGTTCATGTCGATGATCTTTTGGCGGCCCGGCCACTGTTTCTCCAACGCCTGCTTCACGATGTCGCGGCGGAACTCGAGGATCGCCGTCGAGACCGCCACGGCGAGCGTGTTGCGGGCTCTCGCGGCGATCTTGTACGGCACGCCGAGCGTTTCGGCGAGATCGTTGATGATCTCATCGAAGTTGATCTCGTAGCACAGCACTCCGCGCGCCCGCGCCGACTCGATGGCCCCGGCGGTCGTGGGCGGCAGGCCTTGGCTTTCGAGCTCGGCCGCGATGTCGGCCGTAAAGCGCTCGTCCAGGAAGGTCGCGATCGACAGAGGAACGTCGGCCTCGGTGTTCGGGTACACGATTGCCCCACCCGGGCAGACAGCTGTGTAATGACGCAACAGCGTCTCGGCCTCGAAGGTGGTGAGCATGTCGACGACGTCACGATGCGATGTCTGAACGGCGTCGGAGGCGCGCACGTCGTAGTAGCTGTGCCGCCCCATGATGTTGGAGTAGTACTCGCGGCGGCCGAATAGCTCCAGGCCAGCGAGTCCGCACGAGCGCGAGAAGATCAGTGCAGCTGTGTCGATACCACTGCCCTGCGGACCACCGGTACGCCAGGCGATGTCTTGGATCTTGCCGTTGCTACCCAATGCCTCGACTCTCCACTCTCCCGCCCGATCGTGTCGGGGTCAGGAGCGCGCAGCTCGGGACTTCGGGCGCGGCCACCATATAGGGGTGCCCCCGAAGATCGGTGAAAGACGGTTCGAAACCTGCGGAACCTTGTCGAGATCCTTGATGGTCGTTTCGAGAACCTGTCGCGATCGGCAACCGTTTCCGGGGGCTGGGCGGGCAGCTCACCCACCGCTCGAAAAGCCCGAACATTATACGTCCAACGCCGCGCGTGCGACGCATCGTTTATGCGCATATGCCAAAGGTCCTACGGCCTGAGTGGCGCCAACGCAGTGTCACGGCGCTGATAACCTAGGCGCGGCCGCCCCGAAAAAGAGTGGGGCGTCGCAGCGGTGCGCCGCTTTGGCAGACCGCCGCATCGGTTACCCGTAGAGGACGTGATGACCGCATTGCTCGGGCTCGGTGGACTGCTTGTTGTCGTGGGCGTTTGGTTGATCGGCATCTATAACCGACTCGTTCGCCTCAAGGTGCGCTGCGAAGATGCATGGGCGGGGATCGACGTCCAGCTCAAACGCCGTTACGACCTGATCCCGAACCTCGTCGAAACCGTCAAGGGCTACGCCAGCCACGAGCGCGAGACCCTCGAGGCCGTGATCCAGGCTCGTCAGGTGGGCATCGACGCCAGCAGCGTGGGCGATCAGGCGCGGGCTGAGAACCTCATCACGGGAGCGCTCGGCAAGCTGTTTGCCCTCTCCGAGGCCTATCCCGACCTCAAAGCCAACACCAACTTCGCGCAGCTGCAGGAAGAGCTCTCGTCGACCGAAAACAAGATTGCCTTCGCCCGCCAGCACTACAACGACACCGTGCGGCAGTACAACACGGGGCTCGAAACCTTCCCGAACAACCTCGTCGGCGGCACCTTTGGCTTCGCCGGTCGCGAGTTCTTCGAAGTTGAGCTCGACGCCGAGCGCGCAGCTCCGAAAGTCGAGTTCTAGCCGTCGCCCTCGGACGTTGCGACCATGTTCGGCGCTCTTCGTTTGTGGCGTAGGATGGCATCATGGGCCCACGACAGTGACGCCACCTACCACGATCTGATTGCGCGCAACAAGCGCAACAGCGTGCTCTTGGTGGTCGGCTTCATCGCCTTCACGGGTGTCCTGGTTGGCCTTCTGAGCGCGGCGCTCGTCGGCGGCGAACCCGCGGCCGCGGCGCCGGTGGGATTGTTCGCCATGGGCGTGGCGGGCGTGGTGGCGGTTTGGAGCTACTACGGCGGAGGACCAGCGATACTTCGGATGAGTGGCGCCGAGCGCATCGCCAAGAACGACGACCCGCAGCTCTACAACGTTGTCGAGGAGCTCGCGATTGGTGCCGGCGTGCCCGTGCCGCCGGTCTATTTGATTCGCGACACGGCGATGAATGCGTTCGCTACCGGGCGCGATCCGGAGCACGCGGCTGTGGCCATTACCTGGGGGCTACGCCAGAAGCTGTCGCGCGACGAATTGCAGGCGGTGATGGCGCACGAGATGTCGCACGTCCGCCACTTCGACATCCGGCTGATGATGCTGCTGGCGACGCTTGTGGGGATCGTCGCGCTGGTCACCGACTTCTTCTGGCGGACGCTTCGTTTCAGATCCTGGAGCGGCGCAGGCGGCGGCCGGCGCGACTCGAAAGGTGGCGGCGGCGGGATGGCTCTGGTGTTGTTCGTGCTGGCGATCGTGCTGTCGATCTTGGCTCCGCTGGTGGCGCGGGTGCTGCAACTAGCGGTGTCCCGGCAGCGCGAGTATCTTGCCGACGCTGGCGCCGTGGAGCTGACGCGGAACCCGGAGGCGATGATCTCGGCGCTACGCCGGCTCGACGCCGACGACGAGGTGCTCGAGGCGGCTAACCGAGCCACGGCACACCTCTATGTTGTGCAGCCCATCAAGAAGTTCGAGAAGCGGGCGCGCGGGTTGCTCGCAACGCATCCACCCACCGAAGATCGCATCCGCCGTCTGCAGCAGATCGTTGTTACGCCGCTAGCTGGAGCGGCAACTTGAGGCGTTTCTTCAGAGGTCTTTCTGATGAGTAGTGACACAGCCAAACGTGCCGCTGCGGCAGCGGCAATCGAGTATCTCGGCGAGGAGCCCGTGGTGGGTTTTGGCACCGGCTCGACGGTGAATCACCTCATCGAGCTGCTCGCGGCGGAGGTCGACAGCGGCCGGCGATCGCTCCCCGCGGCGGTGTCGAGCTCGCAAAGGACCACAGCGCTGCTGCTCGATGGCGGCTTCGCGGTTCTCGATCTCAACGACGTTCCGCAGCTGGCGATCTATGTGGACGGGGGCCGACGAGTTCGAGCCTGGGCTGGCGCTCACCAAGGGCGGCGGGGCGGCGCTGACCGGCGAGAAGATCGTCGCCACCGCAGCGCAGACCTTCATCTGCATCGTCGACGACAGCAAGCGCGTCGACGTGCTCGGCGGCTTCCCGCTACCGGTGGAAGTGATCCCGATGGCCCACGCGTCGGTGGCTCGCCAGCTCCGTGACCTCGGCGGCGATCCCAAGCTGCGTCAAGGCCTCATTACCGAGTACGGCAACGTCATCTTCGACGTACACGGGCTTCGCATTGTCGACCCGCTGACGATCGAGCTCGAGATCGAAGCGATGCCGGGCGTCGTGACTTGCGGCATCTTCGCGCAGCGCCGTGCCGACCTCGTGCTCATGGGAAGCGACACCGGTGTGCGCGAGTTCAGGTAGCTACGCGTAGTAGCCTGCGTCGGGTTTTGCGCGGCTCGCGGGCGCCTTGCGCTCTACTCCCCATGGCATTGACTCGACACGAGCGAGGAACGACATGAATCGAACCAACCAGCACCGACGACGCGGAATCGGCGCCAGACAAGCATCGGGGTTGTTGCTGGTCGCGGGCTTGGCGGTTGTGCCCGCCTTCGCGAACTCGCAGGCCCAAGTCGCGGTGCCGCAAGAGGCGCTCCGATACGTACGCGTGGTTGCAACTGCGGCACCATTGCCGGTCGGGCGGCGGGGCCCGGGCAGCTCTCGGGCTACCGGTCCGGAGCGATTCCCGTGGAGGAGCTCCTCGCGGTGGTTCCAGATATCGACGAGATCGCCAACGTCAGCGCCGAGCAGTACAGCAACGTGAGCTCCACGTCGCTGTTGCCCTCCGACTGGCTGGCGCTGGCGCAGCGGATCAACGTTCTCTTTACGGAAGGCGTTGACGGCCACACGGTCGACGGCGTTGTGGTTACGCATGGCACCGACGCGCTCGAGGAGACCGCGTACTTTCTCAACTTGACGGTGCGCAGCGACAAGCCGGTTGTCATCGTCGGGGCGATGCGCCCGGCCACGGCCGTGTCGGCCGATGGACCGCTGAATCTCATGAATGCGATCCAAGTGGCGGCCGACGAGCGGGCGCGTGGCCGCGGCGCT